>JALCOL010000026.1 GCA_022649665.1 Enterococcaceae bacterium | reverse complement strand
GACTGTTTGTTTTTGACGACTACATTCTATCAGTTTGGATATCTCTATTTCTATCCTCAAGAATAAAAAAGAGTGCTGGAAGAAAAACCCGAAGGATTTTCCACCAACACTAAATATTATAGAACCGCTTTTTAACGCTATCCGTTTAGTCGACGCGCATAGGATCTAAAACTTCGGCGTCGATCACTTGGATCACGCCGGCTTCTTCATTGGAAGGCGCGGTGAAGCGGCCGTAACGGTGCATCGCCTGCGGAGCATTTTTCATCACATAACTGTAGTGCGCGTATTCGAGCATCGAGATATCGTTGAAATTGTCGCCAAAGACCATCATCTCATTTGCCGAGATGCCCCAGCGCTTGCCAAGCCGCGCTAAAGCAGTTCCTTTGTCCGCCCCTTTATTGGTGATGTCGATCCACATTTTGTCGGAAACGACGATATTGAAGCGGTCGCCAAAGCGTTTTTCAAGCGCTGGCAGGAAGAGCCCTAGATCCTCATTGGGGAAATAGAGCGTGTACTTATTGAGCGGAGCGGTGATCTCGTGCCAATCGTCGTAATAATCCAGTTGAAAATAAAAATGATTTACAAAAGCATGATATGCTTTTCCGCGGCGGGTCAAATACGCACCATCTCTGCCGGAGAAGACCGGATAGATCGCCAAGTCAGCAAACTGTTTTGTGAAGTGCTCCAGTTCGCGGAAGCTTTGGCGGGTCATCAGCGAATCGTATAGGATTTCCCCTTGATAACAGATCATCGCGCCATTATCACAAACGAAGCCCATCGAATCGAGCTCAGCGGGAAACATTCTTTTCAATGTAGCGTAAGGCCGGCCGCTGGCAGCGACAAAATAAATCCCGGTCGTTTTGAGAGCCGCGAGTGTCGCATCGAAATGCGGCGGCAAGCTGCTGTCTTCGCGCAGCAAGGTGTGATCCATGTCGGATGCAATTAATTTGATATTTTTCATAAAAAAATCCTCGTTTCCATTATACTTTCATCGCTACTATAGCACGGATCGCATGATCCGACAAACAAATGGATTAGTGTTCACATCAACTATACTTTTCGCTATAATGAAGCAAGAGACAAACGTCTAAGGAGGAAAAAGATGGAGAAAGTGAATCTGCTGGTCACATTAGATCGTGCGTATCTCAATCCGTTGACAACGATGCTGTATTCATTGTTTGAAAACGGTACAGCGGATGGAGAAGAGTACCAAGTTTTTTTGCTTCATCAAGGCGATTTTACAGCTGCCGAAATCGACAGTGTGAATACATTATGTCAAGCTTATCACAGTCAGCTCTATCCGGTCGAAGTCAAAGGGAGAAATTTTTTGCGGGCGAAAAACGATGTCGAGCGGATGCCGGCCCTGCTGTATTACCGGATGCTGGCACATGAGTTTTTACCGGATTCGATCGACCGCGTTCTTTATCTTGATCCGGATCTATTAGTGTTGAATCCGATCCGGCCGCTATATGCGACGGACCTCAACGGCCAGCTATTCGGCGCTTCGCTCCATTCAACGGAGTGGACTTCCGAAACACAAAACGGGACGTTCAAAAGCAGCACCGGCGGCTATTATAATTCCGGCGTGCTGTTGATGAATCTTGAAAAAATGCGCAATGAGATCGAAGAACGGGTAGTCGCCAATTATCTAGAAGCTAATCGGACGAATTTGACCCTGCCGGATCATGATATTTTGAACGGGCTATTCTCTGATCAGATCCAGCCGCTCGATCCGCTGGTTTTCAATTTGGATGTTGCGGCTTACGAAAACTATTTCAATTTGACAAAGCCGACGGAAGGATTGGATCATTTGATGCGCCACGGCTGTATTTTTCATTTTTTAGGGAATGATAAGCCTTGGCAGCCGGATTATGAAGGCATGTTCGCGCTTTTGTACAAGCATTATGAAATTCGTCAGGAAAAAAAGCTGCTGCAGCTTCTTTCTGTCTGAAAAGCTGATCCCCTGCTAGCCAGGGGATTTTCTATGTATTTGCCGAAATGATAGACCAATCTTGACGTGAAGAGGTATACTATGAAAGATATTGAAATTCGATTTGCTGAAAATAAAGATTTGAGCACGATCGTGGCGATCTATAATGAAACGATCCCAAGCCGCATGGTGACCGCTGACTTGACACCGGTCACGACGGCTGAGCGTACCGCGTGGTTTCAAACGTATGATCCAAAAAAGCGGCCGCTGTGGGTCGTGACACATGCGCAGCAAGTGATCGGCTGGTTCGGGCTGGAAGATTTCTACGGGCGCCCGGCTTATCAGGCAACTGTTGAGATCAGCATTTATTTGGCAGCTGCCATACGCGGCCAAGGACTTGGCAAGTACATTTTGGCATTTGCTGAAAAGGAAGCCCGCCTCCGCGGGATCCGGACGATCTTAGCCTTTATTTTTGCCCATAACGCTGCCAGTATCCGCTTGTTCTCGCGGTACGGGTACGCGGAGTGGGGGCACTTGCCGGCTGTCGCTGAGCTGGACGGGGTCGCGCGCGATCTGGCGATTTACGGCAAACGAATCGATCGAACTGAAAATTAGGAGGATACAGAAAATGGATGTAGTTGTTTTAGCCGGTGGATTAAGTGATGAACGGGATGTCTCGATGTCTTCAGGTTCGCAGATCGCGAACGCTTTGCAGGAAAATGGACATCGCGCGCTTTTGCTGGATGTGTATTTCGGCGTACCCGATGCCGCAGACTTTTCGAGTGCCTATAAAAAATACGGGGAAGATGAATATAGTTATGACGTTCCCGATCACGCACCCGATCTAGCCGCCTTGCGTGTCGAAAACAATAATCAAAAAGCGCTTATCGGCCGCAATGTGATCGCGATCTGCCAAGATGCAGATGTCGTTTTTCTAGCGCTTCACGGCGGGATCGGCGAAAACGGCCAGCTGCAGGCGCTGCTTGATATTTATGATATCCGCTATACCGGTTCAGAATATGGCCCTGCCTATTTGGCCATGGATAAAGCGGTCACTAAAGAAGTGTTGGAATTCAACGGGATCAAGACGGCTCCGTGGATCGCGCTTGAACCCGGCGAAGAATACCCCCTGCAAGTCGATTTTCCAGTAGTGGTCAAACCAAGCAATAACGGCTCCTCGATCGGTGTCAGCATGGTTGATAATCGGGAAGAACTAGTAGCAGCGCTCGACGGTGTACAAGAGTTCCGTTCGACGATCTTGATCGAAGAGCGCATCCCCGGGCGCGAATTTTCTGTCGGCGTGATGGAAGGTCAGGCGCTTCCGATTATCGAGATCCGGCCGAAAAAGGGCTTTTATGATTATGCCAATAAATATCAAGCCGGCTCGACCGAAGAGATCACACCAGCGCCGCTTGATGAAGAACTGACGAAAAAAATGCAGGATCTGGCAGTTCGCGCCCATCGTGCGCTGCGATTGGGAGATTATTCGCGAGTCGATTTTATGATGAGAGAAGATGGGGAAATGTTTTGTATCGAGGCCAATACACTGCCGGGAATGACGCCAACGAGCCTTTTGCCGCAAGAAGCGCTCGCGATCGGGATCTCCTATAACGAACTGTGCGAACGCCTCCTTCAAAGCGCACTGGAAAAAGAGATATAAATAACAACTGTGGATTGCAATCCGCTATTATTTGAGTATAATTAAGTCTAAAAATAAGGCAGGTGATAATTATGGGACTGAATGAATATATTTTAGGACTGACGAACTTGGAAAAAATCCAGCGAGCACCCGGATACTTTAAATTTACTGAACATTCCGTCGCTGCTCACTCGTTTCGCGTCACTGCGATCGCGCAAGTCTTGGGAGACATCGAAGAAATGAACAATGTGCTTTTCAGCTGGCGCCTGCTTTATGAAAAAGCGCTGAATCACGACTATACCGAGCGTTTTATCGGCGACATCAAAACACCGGTCAAATACGCCAGTAAAGAAATGCGCAGCATGCTTGAACAAGTCGAAGAGGGAATGACCGATGCTTTTATCAAAGAAGAGATTCCCGCCGAGTTCCAAACGATCTACCGGAAAAGGCTGAGCGACGGCAAAGATGAAACCGTTGAGGGTGAAATTTTGGCGATCGCCGACAAGGTTGACCTTTTATATGAATCATTCGAAGAGATCGTAAAGAGCAACCCTGAACAAGTTTATCATGAGATGTTTTTCGAGGCTGTTCAAACGATCCAGACTTTTAGCCACCGGCCAAGTGTACGCTACTTTTTTGATAATATCTTTCCAGAAATGCTGAAACCGGATTTTTACGGAAAAGCGCGTTTTTTGGCAGAGCTCAAGCAGCGATTTCAATTTGATTTGGAGTGAATAAATAAATGAATATGAGCACAGCTCAAAAAAAGCGGATCTCGTTCGCCGGGATACTGGTCGCGATGGGCGTCGTTTACGGCGACATCGGAACCAGTCCGCTTTATGTAATGAAAGCGATCATCACCGACAATGGCGGTTTAGGCGGGGTCGACCGGACGTTTATCATCGGTTCAGTTTCCTTGGTCTTTTGGACCGTGACCCTTTTAACGACCGTCAAATATGTCATGATCGCTTTGAATGCCGATAATCACGGTGAAGGCGGGATCTTTTCACTCTATACGCTCGTCAGAAAGCAGGCAAAGTGGCTGTTGATCCCCGCGATGATCGGCGGAGCCGCGCTCTTGGCGGATGGAGTCCTGACGCCGGCGGTCACGGTCACGACCGCGATCGAAGGATTGAAGGGCATTCCCGCTTATGTAGATCACTTTGGCACCAGTCAAAATGTGATCGTAATGCTGACGCTAGTGATCATCATTTCGTTGTTTTTGATCCAGCGTTTTGGAACCGATGTCGTTGGGAAAGCATTTGGACCGATCATGCTTGGCTGGTTCACTTTTTTAGGGGTGATCGGCCTGATCAACTTCAGTCACGACTTTTCAGTGATCGAAGCACTGAATCCGTATTATGCGATCCGCGTCCTTTTTAGTTCCGACAACAAGTTGGGGATCTTTATTCTCGGCAACGTCTTTCTGGCAACGACCGGGGCTGAGGCATTGTATTCCGACTTGGGACACGTCGGCAAAACCAATATCCATTTAAGCTGGCCGTACGTCAAGATCTGCTTGATCTTGAACTATTTTGGACAAGCAGCATGGGTGATCGCTCATAAAAACAATGCGAGTATGCAGCGCATCGATGATCTGAACCCGTTCTTTCAAGCAATGGGACCAAGCATCCGCTTGTTCGGCGTCGCGTTTGCGACGATCGCTGCGATCATTGCCTCACAAGCGCTGATCTCGGGATCGTTTACGCTGGTTTCTGAAGCGATCAAATTGAAGCTTCTGCCGCGCTTGAAGATCCTTTATCCAGGGAAAAGCATCGGACAGATGTACATTCCAGCCGTGAATTTTCTCTTGTGGGCTGCGACTTCGCTCGTTGTTGTGACGTTCCGGACGTCTCACCATATGGAGGCTGCTTATGGTCTGTCGATCACGGTGACGATGCTGATGACGACTTGCCTTTTGTATTACTATCTGAAGATGAAAAATATCAACCGCTGGGCAGCGCATGGAATCACTTTCTTTTTCGGGACGATCGAGTTTATCTTTTTCCTCTCCAGCGTGACCAAATTCTTCCATGGCGGTTTTGTGGCGGTATTCATCGGAACGATCATCTTTGCTTTGATGTATATTTGGGAACGGGCGAATGTGATCCGCGAAATGGCTTCGGATGAAGTCAGTTTAAAAGAGTATCTGCCGCAGCTTTTTGCATTGCGTGAAGACGAAACGCTGCCGCTCTATCAGACAAACCTGGTCTTTTTAGTGCCGCGGCTCGAAAATGATCAAATTGAAAAAATCTACATTTATTCGATTTTGGATAAACGGCCAAAGCGCGCCAAAGTGTATTGGTTCGTCAATGTCGAAGTAACTGATGATCCATTTACAAAAGCATTTTCCGTGAACATGATGGATACGGACTACATGGTCCGCGTGAAATTTTATTTAGGCTTTCGCGTACCGCAAGACGTCAACGTATACTTGCGCCAAGTCATCCATGATTTGATGAAGCAGGGACGTCTGCCGAAGCAGCCGCAGAAGTATTCTTTGACACCCGGCCGCCAAGTCGGCGATTTCCAATTCGTTTTGATTGAAGAAGAAATGTCGAAAGGCACCGTCCTCAAGAAGTGGGATCGTGAAGTGATGCAGATCAAATTAGCGATCAAACGCATTACGACTTCGCCGGAGCGCTGGTTCGGACTAGAATACAGCGATGTCCGCCACGAAATGGTACCACTCATGATCGGCAAGACTCGCAAGACACATCTGATTGAAATCACTGAATTGCCGGAAGAGAACTTCTAGATATTCCAACAAGAAAAGCCGCAAACTCTAGTATGACTGAGTTTGCGGCTTTTTTGAAATAAAGAAAGCAATGAGCAAAAATGCTTAACATTCGACATGAAATATCTTGCCATATATAATGTCATTGTATAAATATGGAATTTTTAAGGAATGATTCAAATGAAAAAGGCAATATTTATTATGTTGGATCAATATGCTGATTGGGAAGCAGGATATTTAGCCGGTTTGCTGAATCAAAAAGAGGATTGGGAAGTCAAAACAGCCTCAACTCAAAATGAAATTATGTCAATTGGCGGATTTCATACAAAGGTTGATCATCTTTTGGACGAGTTGCCAAAACAAATTGATTTGCTGGTTTTGATTGGAGGAAATTCTTGGCATTTAGGGTTCTGTTGCGAAGTTTGAAAATCAAACGCGCCCTCTCTGAACTCCAAATATCTTAGGCTGTTATTCCCATTAATACCTTGATTTCAGTAGACACCGAAAAGCCGAAGAGCGTTCCATTTCTT
>JALCOL010000025.1 GCA_022649665.1 Enterococcaceae bacterium | reverse complement strand
ATTGTAGTGAGGGGTTGCCCCTTGTGAGAGTAGGACGCTGCCGCGCTTTGATTCCGGCATAGCTCAGTTGGTAGCAGCGCATGACTGTTAATCATGATGTCGTAGGTTCGAGTCCTACTGCCGGAGTAAACTAAATAATAAATTTTTACTTTAGTTTTGTCTTGGAGAGTTGTCCGAGCGGCCGAAGGAGCATGATTGGAAATCATGTAGACGGGTAACCCTGTCTCAAGGGTTCGAATCCCTTACTCTCCGTTGATAACTTTTCAAAGAGAATTGGCCCGGTGGTCAAGCGGTTAAGACACCGCCCTTTCACGGCGGTATCACGGGTTCGATTCCCGTCCGGGTCATTATGGAGGTTTAGCTCAGCTGGGAGAGCATCTGCCTTACAAGCAGAGGGTCAGCGGTTCGATCCCGTTAACCTCCATTACCAATAGGTTTGGTTCCGTGGTGTAGGGGTTAACATGCCTGCCTGTCACGCAGGAGATCGCGGGTTCGATTCCCGTCGGAACCGCCATTTTAAGGCGTGGTAGCTCAGTTGGTAGAGCAACGGATTGAAGCTCCGTGTGTCGGCAGTTCGATTCTGTCCCGCGCCACCATGTTGGAGGAGTAGCGAAGTGGCTAAACGCGACGGACTGTAAATCCGTTCCTTCGGGTTCAGTGGTTCGAATCCACTCTCCTCCATTCAGTAGGGGTATAGTTTAAAGGTAGAACAGCGGTCTCCAAAACCGTTAGTGTGGGTTCAATTCCTGCTACCCCTGCCATTTTATATTTATTTTTTGTCACGGCGGATGTGGCGAAGTGGTTAACGCACCGGATTGTGGCTCCGGCACGCGTGGGTTCGATTCCCATCATTCGCCCTTGATTGGGGTATAGCCAAGCGGTAAGGCAAGGGACTTTGACTCCCTCATGCGTTGGTTCGAATCCAGCTACCCCAGTTGGCTTTAGTATGGCGGTATAGCCAAGTGGTAAGGCAGAGGTCTGCAAAACCTCCATCACCGGTTCAAATCCGGTTGCCGCCTTACTTTTATAAGACCTATAAAAGTGATACAATATTGTTATGCCGGTGTGGCGGAATTGGTAGACGCGCTGGACTCAAAATCCAGTGTCCGTTGAGGACGTATCGGTTCGACCCCGATCACCGGTATCACTAGCACCCTGAGGTTTAATAACCTTGGGGTGTATTTTTTTGGCAAACACAGCTATTTTGCTTAGTCAGTGAACAGTTGCGTGTCTTGGTATTTACAGTTACACTTAACTTATGTTAGTAATAATGAGAGATGGTGTCTTTTGATGGAAAAGGAATTGCACAAATCGACCGGCCGAGTGCTTGAGGTCTTGCTGCTGCTCGGAAAAGAGCAAAAGGCGATGACTCTCACCGAAATAAGCAAACTGCTTTCGATCCCTAAGAGTACTTTGGTTCCGATTCTTTATACAATGTGCGAACTCGGTTTTTTAGATTTTAATAACGAGACAAACAAATATTCGGTAGGACTGATGAATTATGTGATCGGAAAAACTTATTTAAGTGAGAATGATACATTGACCTTATTAGATACGGAACTAAAAAGTATGGCAGCCAAGCTTAACGAAACGTGTCAAATCGGAATTTTGCGTGGAAATCAAGTTTTATATATCGGCAAAGCTGAAGCAAACAAGATCCGTCTTGTTTCCGATATCGGCAAACTCCTGCCGGTCTATTGCACGGCGATCGGAAAATGTTTAGTGTGCGAATTTTCATTACCTGAGCTGGAAGACTTATTGCCTGGAAAATTGGCAAAGCTGACACCGAACACGATCACAGATCTCAACGTTTTATATGATCAATTGCTCGAAACACGTCACACTTCGATTGCTTATGATTTTGAGGAGACGCTGGAGGATGTTTCTTGTGTGGCGGTCGCCATCAAGCAGCACGGGAAAATGGCCTATTCGATCAGTGTGAGTACGCCTTCTTTTCGTTTTACAGCTGCAAAGAAAAAAGAGATCATCGATCTTTTGTTAGAAGAAAAGGGAAAATTGGAATTTCTGATTGGATAAATCAATAAATGTACCAGAAAGCTGCCTGGATTTTTTTCCGCGCAGCTTTTTTGTGTTGGAGAAAAATTCTTCGAATCAGGCTTCATAGAGAGGAAAAAATGTTTAGATATTTTCTTTTTAAAAGCTATTGACAAAAGATTTGTGACAGGAGTATTCTTAAATAGGAATCAAGTTCGTAATAACGAACAAAGATCGATGGTTCAACAAATTTTTTTCAAAGGAAATGTGAGCGCTTTTATGAAATGAATAATTTGAAATTCCAACATTAGGACAGCAGCCGATATCATTAGGATTGAACCAAACGAATGAGGTGGAGAAAAATGGTTCGAGGGATTTTGATCAATGAAAAAGATAATGTTTTAGTCGTTATCGAGGAAACCCATGCAAATGATGAAGTAGCTTATTCAGATGAAGATGGGAATCAAGAGGTGGTGATTGCCAAAGAAAATATCCCAATGTTTCACAAAATGGCGATCAAAGAAATTCCAAAAGGGTCCAACGTCATTAAATATGGTGAACACATGGGAATGGCGAGCCAAGATATCGAAGCAGGCCAGCATGTCCATACGCATAATGTCGAAAGTATCCGCGAAGACTTGAAGGAGGAAGAGTAGATGAAATTCTGGGGTTATGAACGGGAGGACGGGAAAGTAGGGATCCGAAACCATGTGCTGGTTTTGCCTACGAGTCTTTGTGCATCTGATACGACCCGCATCATCGCGAGCCAAGTCGAAGGAGCAATCACTTTCAATAATCAAAACGGCTGTTCGCAAGTGCCGCCGGACATGCAGCTGACGATGGATGTCATGACGGGCTATGCAGCCAATCCGAATGTTTACGGGATCATCGTGGTTTCATTGGGCTGTGAAGGCTGCCAATGCGACTTGGTGATTTCGGAAATCGAGAAGCGGACCCATAAGCCGATCAAACGGATGGTGATCCAAGAAGAGGGCGGAACGATCAAAACGGTCGAAAAAGGGGTGCGATATGCCAGAGAAATGGTCACTGCGGCATCCAAATTAAAACGCAAAGAATTCCCAATCTCTAAATTGATCGTTGGGACGAACTGCGGCGGGAGTGATACTTCTTCGGGACTGGGAGCGAATCCCTTGGTCGGCAAAGTCAGCGATAAACTGGTCGAATTGGGATCAACTTCTGTCCTTTGTGAAACGACCGAGTTTATCGGGGCAGAGCATATTCTCGCGCGCCGTGCCCGCAATGAAGACGTGAAAGCGAAAATCTATGACATCGTTTATCGGTATGAGAAACAGCTGCACGATCTCGGGCAAGAGGTCCGGACCGGAAATCCTTCACCGGGCAATATCGCCGGCGGCTTGACGACTTTGGAAGAGAAATCTTTAGGATGCATTCACAAGGGCGGCTCGTCAGTGATCAATGAGGTCTATGAATATGCACAAGATCTAAAAACCGGGGACGGGCTGGTGACCATGGATACGCCGAGTAATGATGCAGTTTCCGTTGCGGGCCTGATCGCCGGCGGCTGCCAATTAGTCATTTTTACGACTGGAAAAGGAACGCCGACAGGAAATCCGGTTGCGCCGGTCTTGAAGTTGACCGCCAATCCTGAGACGGCTGAAATGATGAAAGATAATATCGACTTTGATGCGCGCGAAACGATCTACGGGCCGCGTTCCATGAACGAGCTGCGCGATTCGCTGCTGAATTATATGGTTGATGTTTGCAATGGCGAATTAGTAAGAGCAGAAGCGTTGGGATATGTCGAAACTGCGATTTCGCGATTCTGCAACTATTTGTAAATTGGAGGGTTTCAGATGAAAAAGTATATCAGCCCCTTGTTGACTTTGTTCAAAGCGGAAGGACAGATAGACTTTGAGGGAATGCATAAATTATATGATTATGTGATCGATGGCGGAATTTCAGGGATCGTCCTGTTAGGAAGCAGCGGCGAATTTTATGCGTTAGACGATCAAACGGCCGAAGCACTGGTGATGGACGCTTTGGAATATATCGGGAACCGCACTGAAGTCTATGTCGGAGTCAACCGGATGCATGATCAGCAGACGATCGATTTTGCCAATGAAGTCCTTGAAAAAGGGGCAAATGGCGTACTGCTGGTAGGACCGTATTATATCAATTGCAACGATGACGGGCTTTATCAATTTTTCAGCAAAATGGCCGAACAGATTTTTGGGGATATTTATTTATATAACTATCCTGACCGGACGGGATATGATTTGAGCCCGGATTTGATCGTCGCATTGACGGATGAATATCCGAATATCATAGGGATCAAAGATACCGTGCTGGAAAGTGCCCATACCGTGTCGCTCCTGCAAACGATCTTGCCGCTAGTGCCGGATTTCAAAGTGTTTACGGGATATGACTGCAATGCGCTGGAAACGATCAAAGCTGGCGGGGAAGGCGCGATCGGAGCGATCTCAAATATCGCTCCGGAACTGTGTGCCTCACTAGTCAGAAATGTGAACCAACAGCAATGGGAGGCTGCGGAAGAAAGCCAAAGCAAGATCGAACAGCTGATGGAACTGTATTCTGTCACTGCACCGTTCATGCCGACTTTTAAATGCATCTTGAAACAAAAGGGCATCGCTTCCAGTCTGTTCACTTGTCTGCCCGCTGCCCCGATCACAGAGAAGGATGCAGCAAAAGCTTTAAATCTTTATAACCAATATATCGAAAGCAAACAGTGGGGGTAATGAGATGGAGAAGCCAGTAAAAGAACCGCAAAAAATGACGATAAGAAAAGCGATAGATAGTGTCACCGACCTGATTGCTTCACTTTTCCTGCCATTTATCAATTTATTGGTATCGGCTGGGATCTTAAAGGGGATTTTCGTCATCTTGTCTGTGACGAATGTGATTCATAAAGGAACTTCGACATATGAGATCATGTACTCGATCTCAGAAGCTTTCTTCTATTTCATCCCCGTATTTTTAGCTTTTACCGCTTCAAAACGCTTCAAAGTCGATACATTCACATCCGTTGCGATCGCCTGCGTCTTGTTATTTCCTAACTTGACGACCCTGATGACCGGCGGAAAAGCGATCGATTTGTTTGGGATCCCTGTCCAGCTCGTTCAGTATCAGGCGAGTATTATCCCGATCTTGCTAGCGATCTTTCTGCAAAAATATGTTGAAAAAGCGTGCAAGATGATCCCTGAAACACTGCGGGGAATGCTGATCCCGCCGATCTGTTTATTGATCATCGTCCCGATCACGCTGGTCGTGTTCGGACCGATCGGAATGGTCGTCGGAAATGCGTTTGCGAATGGATACAAAGTAGTCTACAGCGCGAGCCCGCTGATCGCCGGCTTTTTGCTGGGAGCAGTCCAGCAGATCATGGTTATTTTTGGACTCCATTGGGCGCTGTTCCCGATCGTATTGAACAATATCGCAGTTCGCGGCTTTGATACACTGATTCCGTTATTTGGCGGTGCGATCTTTGCGCAAGGCGGCGCGGCATTTGCCGTCGCATTAAAATGCAAGGATGCAAAAAACCGTTCACTCGCACTTTCTGCCGCAGCGACGACATTGCTGGGGATCACTGAACCAGCATTGTTCACTGTGAATATTCCGTTGAAAAAGCCGATGATCTGCGCTTGTATCGCCGGTGGACTTGGGAGTGCTGTAATTGGTGGCTTTAATGTACAAGCATCGGCTTTTGCACTGCCGGCTTTAACAACGCTTCCAGTATTTATGGCTCATAACTTTGTCGCTTATCTGGTCGGGTTAGGTGTTGGATTTGCCGCAGCTTTTGTCTTAACGATGGTATTTTGTTCAGCGAATGTCGATGAACTGATTCATAAAGAAGAGAAATTGGGGGAAGCAGCATGAAAATCATTGATGCACACGCACATGTTTTTGAAAGTATTGCCGGGTATACGCGAAAAGGAGAATTTCGACCGATCGGCGGCGGGGTTTGCCGCTGGGCAAATGGCGATGAGATGAATGTGATCCCGAAAGGCTACGGCGAAGTGGGCTTTTTAGCAGAGTCGCTGCTGAAGATTATGGATGAAAATGATGTTGAGAAAGCGATCTTGCTGCAAGGCAGTCTCTATGGTTTCCAAAATGAGTATGGTGTGAAAGTCGGCAAAGAGCATCCCGATCGTTTTAAATCGGCGATTACCGTTGATCCTTTCTGTAAAGATGCTTTGCAGATCCTTGAACGATATATCACAGAATTCGGAGTCAAAGTATTCAAATTTGAACTTAGCGTCGGTGCCGGATTGATGGGTTACCATAACGATTTCTTGATCGATGATGAGATCATGGACCGTTTATACCGGCGAATCGCTGAAGTTGAAGGCGCAACGCTCACGATCGATATGGGGAGCCCGATGATGCGCAGCTGCCAGCCGGAATCGATTTATCGGATCGCTAAAAAATATCCAAACCTGCATATCGTCGTTTGCCACTTGCTGGCACCTTCAAAGGAAGACAAAGAAATGGTCGCCCTGGCACTGCCTTACTTAAAACATGAGAATGTTTGGGTCGATCTTTCTGCACTGCCGTGGAACGTCGGAGAAGAATTTCCTTTCCCTTCTGCCCAAGATTATGTCAAGATGGCTGTCGATATCTTAGGAGCCGATAAAATCGTTTGGGGGACTGATGTACCAGCTGTCCTCACGAAAGATTCTTATCAAGATCTGATGAATTATATCATCGAATCCGGATTATTCTCAGAAGCTGATTTGAAAAAGATTTTTCATGACAATGCCGTGAAAGCTTATTATCTTTGATCAATTGGATTGAAAAAAACCAAGCTTTGTCCATTTGCAACGGACTTAGCTTGGTTTTTTGTGTAAAATGAAACAACGGCTGTCTGTATTTATATCGATGCTTTTGCTATACTTGTTTCAAGTAAAAAATAAAAAGTGCTGGGAGATGGATTGAATGAAATTTTGTCCAGAATGTGGAAATAAGTTGGTAGAGGGTGCCAAGTTCTGCCCAGAATGCGGATACAAAATCGCTATTGTCGATGAAGTGAGTCCTGGGGACGAGGTAATTGCTAAAGAATCATCAGAGACCTATATTAAAAAGCAGTTGAAAGATTCGAAAATCCCTGGGGTGAGTGTCGTACCGGAAATCGATGAGAAAACATTACTGAATGCAGCGAAAAATATCGCGATGGACAACGATCCTTCTTTGATAATCGGAGTGATCGATACTGCACTTTTAAGCAGAGGGAAAACTGGAGCCGCCTTTACCGGAACGGAAGTCTTTGTTCGCGGAAGTTTTGAAAGCGCTGTCAAAATTTCGTATGAAGGGATATCTAAGGCTGAACACGATATCGAAACAAGTTTTACAGAAAAAGGAAAAAAGATTGAAGTTCAAGTAGTCACAGTTGAATACAGCGGAGGTGAAATAATCAGGATCGATTCTAAACAATTGGGTGATGATTTTCCGTTCAAGTTTTTCGCACGTCTGCTGCAAAATTTTGATAAATATGTTGATAAAGTCGAATCCAAAAATCAAGCAGTGCAGCTGACTGATCTAAGCCCGGAAATTATCGAATTGTACTTTAAGGCAGTCATCAGCTTTCTTAAGTCGGATGATGGAATCATCAGCAGTGAAGAATATAAAGAATTGATTACATTGATGACCAAAGTCAAAGTCAGTAAAGCGATCGCCAATAATTTAAGAAAATATCGTTTAAGTACCGGTTCAAATGATCCGTTCGAAATATTGATTGATTCACTAAAAGCCGAGCTGAATACAAGCGGTATTTCTGATACCGTGATTTTGCAAGCGTTGGCATTAGACATTTTGTCGATGAATCGCCAGAAATTAAACCAGTGGAAAAGATTCGACTATTTGGTCGATGCTCTGAATGTTTTAGATATTTCCGATAAACAAATCGATTTTATGATCAGAAAACTGAAATCTGACGAGGACATTATTGAAAAAAGGCTGGATGATAATCAAGTCAGCGAACTGACAAATGAACTGGCCGCAGTTGCCAGCGGGGCTGGGGTATCTCTTGGCGCATTGGCAGTGACCGGAGCAGTGATTGGCAACGGGATAGGTTTGTATAGCGGACTTGCTGCATTAGCATCAGCAACGACTGCTACTTTGCTCCCGCTTGCCGCAATTGCCGGTACTGGTTTTAGTGTCTATAAAGGGGTCAAATATATTTCGGGAACAAGTGAACTCGAAAAGTCGGGGATCCGGATCAGCACATTGACCGCGAAGATCGAACAATTGCGGGCAGCAAATGTATATATTATTGATGATATCAATTGGTCGATCAATAAAATATCCGATTTTGCAGCAAAAATGCAAGAATCCGACCAGCTTAATAATGAATTAATGGATGAAATGATGGAAATGATCGCACAATCTCAAAGTGTTGCTGAATCCGGCTCACTGGTTGAAAAGGACCAAGAAGCAACGCAGCATGAATATCTTATCGCTAATTTGCCTAAGAAATTGGACATTGAAAAATATGATGAGCTGCTTGCCAAAGATGTTAATCGGGTGATCAATGATCAATTCATCAAAGCTGTCTATCTGCCAATAGACATTGGCGCTGATGGGACGCCAGATGATTCAGCTGACCCAGTAGTCCAAGAACTAGATGGATTATTTATTAATGAGAATTCTGATTTAGAAGCTCTGGATAAGGCTCGCCAAATACTCGAAAATATTGGGTACTTTGATACGAAATCGTCCGCTGCAGCACAGGGAAAAGTAGCGGCGAAAAAAGCAAAAGCGGGTCTCAAATCTTTCTTCAGCGGTGAATGACATGACAAATCATAAGCAAGGTCAAGAAAAAAAGATAATGAGAGAGATGGCTGAATCATTGGTAGTGGATAATGCTCTGCAAACGCGTGCAAAAGAAAAACTTGATAGTGCGCTTTATGATGCAGAACAATTAGATAGCCGCATTGATGACTCGATCCAAAAAAAGCGTGAACTTTTGGCATTGATGAAAAAGCAGCGCAGCCAACTGCAAAACCAAGATCAAGAAATCGTCGCAAAAATCCAAGAAATCAAAGAGGTGCATCAGCAGCCGGCTATTGAAATCGAACAAGAAGAGATCGTTACGCCGGATATTTTTCAGGAGTGGGACATTGCGGTCAAACAAAACCAACAGTTTGCACGAGCGCAGGACATCGATATCGATAATCCATTTATGAAAATGTTTTCCGGTGTTGAAAAAACACAAATTTACAGTGATTTAGCTGAACAATTTCAACTAGCCAGATTGGATAAGTTTGACTATTTGTTCGCCACTGGGAGCGGGGTTCTTGCTGGGTTCGTTGATGCAATGTTTGTCGGAACGATCAAGGGCGGAAAAGAAGCCACGGGGATGCAAAAAGTTGTTGATAATAAATTTGATAAGCTGGTAACAAAAGCCGGCAAACAAGAAAAAATAGCTGAGCTGAAAAGGAACAAAAAAAATGCGCAAACTCCTGAGGCAAAAGCAAAAATCCAAAAAAGAATCGATGACTTGAAAAATCATAATATCAAAGGATATGACCGCGACAATAATCCGATAAAATGGGAAAAGAAGGATAGTATCAGGATTTTGGAAAAAAATCATAAAGTTTCATATGATGCAGCTGTTCATCAAGAAGTTGCAGGGATGTCACCGGATAATCATCATCTGCGCTCATTAGCGCATGATCCAGGGCCGCTAGGGCTGGTATTTGGTGTTTATAATCAAATCAGCGGCAAAAGCACGTTTATAGCGAATGGCGGAGAAATTGTTTCAGTGATCGGTGAAAATGCTAATGTGGAATTGTCGGGAAATATGATCCAAAAAGTCGTGCAGAGCGCACATAACTGGTTTTTCCACTGTTTGAGTGATGTCGCCGGCAGCAGCAGCTCGGCTGGCAGAGGGAGCGGTTTGCCGGTGCCTGGTTGGGCCGCTTTGCAAAATCTGCAGATCGGCAGTTTCGATCTCAATAACAATCAAAAAGACAAAAATATCGCTGAAGTGAGTGAGTGGATGCTGAAGAATGGCTATGATCTGCGCGCATTTGTCGCACAATCGATTCCAGTGATCATTTACGAAGTGCTTGTAAGATGTTATTGGTTTTGCAAGCAGCACTTTTATTTTGGGAAAAGCGTCAAAGAAAGTTTGCCAATCGCCAATAGTCGGGAATTGGCGCGGTTGCTCTTGATATCCGCAGCAAGTTTTTCCGCGATCGATGTGACCCATGCGACAATCAAGTCCAAACCGGGCACGCCGACTTTTTTAGCAGAATTCATCATGACCGTGAATATCCCAGGTTTATTAGATCTTGGCTTCAGGTCCGTTCAAAATATTCGAAATGAAGTTGAGCACCGCCATTATATCCAAGATCTCTTAGATAGTGATATTAAGACAGAGTTTGACAGAGTGTTGGGTGAGGCGGTCGTTTAATGCAGTCTACCTGCATTAAAGTAGGTAAAAAGAGACTCATGACCGCTTCATCACGGTCACGAGTCTTTATCTTTCTTTGGTTCTATAATATTTAGTGTTGGTGGAAAATCCTTCGGGTTTTTCTTCCAGCACTCTTTTTTATTCTTGAGGATAGAAATAGAGATATCCAAACTGATAGAATGTAGTCGTC
>JALCOL010000024.1 GCA_022649665.1 Enterococcaceae bacterium | reverse complement strand
CTGCCTTACAAGCAGAGGGTCAGCGGTTCGATCCCGTTAACCTCCATTGAAGAGCCGCTAGCTCAGTTGGTAGAGCATCTGACTTTTAATCAGAGGGTCACAGGTTCGAGCCCTGTGCGGCTCATTTTTTAATAATCTAAAAAATAAACCGCCGGCTTAGCTCAGTTGGTAGAGCATCTGATTTGTAATCAGAGGGTCGAGGGTTCAAATCCTTTAGCCGGCATCTCAAAGATGCGGAAGTAGTTCAGGGGTAGAACATCACCTTGCCAAGGTGGGGGTCGCGGGTTCGAATCCCGTCTTCCGCTTTTTGTTTTCTTTTTGATTTGAATGGCTCAAAAGCAGCGGATTTTTTAGAATTATTAGTATTTATGCGCCCATAGCTCAATTGGATAGAGTGCTTGACTACGGATCAAGAGGTTGAGGGTTCGACTCCTTCTGGGCGCGTTTTTTTTCGGGAAGTAGCTCAGCTTGGTAGAGTACCTGGTTTGGGACCAGGGTGTCGCAGGTTCGAATCCTGTCTTCCCGATCCAAAATGCGGAAGTAGTTCAGGGGTAGAACATCACCTTGCCAAGGTGGGGGTCGCGGGTTCGAATCCCGTCTTCCGCTTTTACAATGGAATTTTTTTTATTTTTTTGGCTGAAAATGAAAACGCTTTATTTTTTAGTAAAACGTTTTTATTAATATGAATAAGGAGGAAACATAATGAAGGTAGTTCATGGAGGAGGTTTGAAAAAGAGGAGCGGAATTCTTCTTTTTGGGGCAACAGTTTTGGCTGGCTTTTGTCTCTTTTCAGCGAATGAGGTAGGTGCTGAGTCGCAGAACGTAACGATGATCGGTACGTCAGATGTCCACGGGAATTTATGGGATTACTCCTATGAAGATGGCAAACCTGCCGATTTGGGGCTGGCTCGTGTTGCAACAGTTGTCAAAGATGCAAGAGCACAAAATGGCACTGGAACTGTCGTGATCGACAACGGCGACATGATGCAAGGAACGATTCTGACGGACGATATCTACAACCTCGGCAAAGGGAAAAATGGCACGATCCATCCGATGATCTATGGGATGAACTTAATTGGCTACGACTCAATGACTTTGGGGAATCATGAATTCAATTTTGGCCAAGACATGATCAAGCAGGCGCAAAAAGATGCGAAATTCCCGATCCTTTCAGCAAATACTTATTACAATGAAAAAGCCGGTGCAGAACTTTCCGGTAAAAATTTTGTTGGCAACGTAACGGTCAAAACGCTCGATAATGGAGTAAAAGTCGGGATTTTGGGAATGACAGTTCCGCAAATTCCGCTTTGGGATGGTCCGCGTGTTACTGACTTGACCTTTAATCCGCTTGTTTCTGAAGCACAGAAGTGGGTCAAAGTACTGAAAGACGAGCAAAAAGTCGATATCGTGATCGCGTCGATCCATGACGGCTTGGATAATACGTTCAAAGGCGCGGGAGCACGCAATGTGATTGAACAAGTGCCGGAAATCGATGCCTTTTTGATCGGCCACGATCATAAAACGATTGCTGAAAGTATCAAAGATAAAAACGGCAAAGCAAAACCGGTCGTTGCACCGAAAGATACCGGCTCGCAGATCTGCAAGATCGAGTTTAAAATGGATAAAGCAGCAGACGGCAGCTGGACGATCGCACAAGCTGATCCAAGTATCATTGAAGCAAAAACGGTAGCGGGCGATCAAGATTTCAAAGCAGCAACGAAAAAATATCATGAAGAAGTGGAAAGCTACATCTCTACACCGATCGGTGAAGCATCCGGCGACTTCCTGCCAAAACAAGAAGTCCCAGGAATTCCTGAAGCACAGCTTCAACCGACTGCGATGCTTTCTTTGATTCATAATGTTCAGCGGAAAGTGACCGGCGCGGAGCTCAGTGCGGCCGCACTCTTCAAAGAAAGTTCGAATTTGCCGAAAGGCGAGATCACTTATGCAAATATGTTTGATCTGTACAAATATCCGAATACTTTGGTAAGTGTGCCGATCACCGGTGAGAAACTGCTGGCTTATATGGAAAAACAAGCAGAGTATTATCAGCAGACTGCCCCTGGGGACATGACGATCGCTTTCAGCCCCGGAACGCGGATCTACAACTATGATACGCTCAGCGGTGTGAACTATAAGATCGATATCTCACAACCAGCTGGCTCGCGGATCAAAGATGCATCGATCAACGGAAAAGCAATCGATCCGAAGCATGAATACTCGATCGCTGTCAACAACTACCGCTACAGCGGGATGGTATCATCCGGCTATATCGACGGATCAAAACCGTATCTTTACAATAGCGATCCAACAACTTTGCGGACTGAGATCGCCAATTATGTTGAAAAACAAAAAGTGATCGACCCTGAAAAAGAAATCGAACGCAATTGGGAAATCATCGGTTTTGACAAATCCAATGAATGGCGTCCCCTCGTGATCTCGCTTCTTCAAGCAGGGGTCATCAAAACGGAATATTCAGCTGATGGCAGAACGCCGAACGTGAAAAAAATCAACATCAATGATCTGCTGAAAGAAAATAAAATCCCGGCAGGCTGGGCAACAGTCAATGACGGAAAAGATAAAATGTATGTGACGAAAGATATCCAATTAGCGAAGAATTGGCAAAATCTTGACGGCCAGTGGTATCACTTCGATCAAAAGGGAATCATGTCCAAAGGCTGGCTCGATCTCGGCGGGACTTGGTACTACTTGAATCAAGAAGGGCAAATGCAGACTGGTTGGCAAAATATCAACAATACTTGGTATTATCTTGGCGAAGCCAATGATGGTGCGATGAAGACCGGCTGGCAAAAGATCAACAACACTTGGTACTATTTTGACAATAGCGGCGCAATGAAAACTGGCTGGCAACAAGTTGGCGCTTCTTGGTACTATCTCGGCGAAGCGAATGACGGATCAATGAAGACTGGTTGGCAAAAGGTCGGCAACGCTTGGTACTACTTTGACAACAGCGGTTCGATGGCGACTGGCTGGCGCAAAGTCGGCAACACATGGTACTTCATGAATCCGAGCGGGGCAATGGCAACGGGCTGGCTCAATCTTCACGGCACTTGGTATCTTCTGGATGCAAGCGGCGCGATGAAGACCGGCTGGCAGCTTGTCGGACCAACTTGGTATTACTTTGACAATAGTGGTGCGATGGTGAACAAAACACGTTCGATCAATGGCACTACCTACCGCTTCGACGGTTCCGGCGCCTGGATCGGCTGATCAACGAACTGTTTGACTTTTAAAGATGAGATGCTTATAATTGAGCATCTCATCTTTTTGTTATGCTGAAGATCAAACAAAAACCTTTTAAAATGGGGAATACTTAGGTATAATAAAGGTCAGTAATAGTCAAAGGGATGATGCGGATTGAATAATCGGAATACATCAGACATCATTGAGGCCTATCTGAAAAAAATCCTTGAATCCGAGAATATCATCGAAATCAGGCGAGCAGAAATGGCGAGTCAATTCAATGTTGTCCCTTCACAGATCAATTATGTGATCAAGACGCGCTTTACTTTGGCACAAGGTTATCAAGTCGAAAGCAAGCGCGGCGGCGGCGGTTACATTCGGATCGCCAAGATCCGCTTGAACAACAAGTACCAGCTGCTGGAACAATTAGCAGAGCTCATAGGAACACATTTGTCGGAAAAGGAAGCATTGAGCATCGTACAAAAAATATATGATGAAAAGCTTCTGACGAAAGAAGAAGGGAATATTATCCTAGCGGCAGTTTCCCGCAATGTATTGAGCGGATTTGCCGATGAGGAAAGTATTCGCGCACGGATCATTTTAGGGATTTTAGAACGACTCAGCTACCAAGAAAGGGAGTGACCCTTATGGATGAATTGTTTTCAGATAAAGCAAAGATGGTGCTCGCTTTGGCGCAGGAACAGGCAAAGGCCTTTCACCATCAAGCGGTTAGTTCTGAACATATTTTATTGGCGCTCGTGATGGAGCCGCAAGGAATCGGGGGAAAAACGATTCGCCAAATGAACGGAACCGAAGCAGATATTCGCGAAGAGATCGAACAAATGACAGGATACGGAACGGTCAAAGGATATCCGAAAGGGGCTTACTTGCCGTATTCGCCGCGTGCCAAGCAGATTTTTGCTTATGCAGGCGATGAAGCGAAACGTTTGGGTGCGAAAAGTATCGGAACCGAGCATATCCTTTTAGGGCTTTTGCGCGACGAAGATATTTTAGCAGCACGTATTTTAAGCAATATCGGTTTGAGTTTGCCGAAGATCCGCCAAGCGCTGCTGAAAAAAATCGGCGTCAATGAATCGAACACGATGCGCACTAAAAATAAAGCGCAGGAGAAAAATAATGCTGAAGGAACACCGATCCTGGACTCTTTGGCACGCGACTTGACCCAGTTGGCGCGTGAAGACCGGATGGATCCGGTCGTCGGGCGGACGAATGAAGTCAAACGGCTGATCCAGATTTTGAGCCGCCGGACGAAAAATAACCCAGTGCTTGTCGGTGAGCCGGGTGTCGGGAAAACGGCGATCGCAGAAGGATTAGCACAACGGATCATCCGCGGTGAAGTTCCCGATGATATGCGCGAAAAACGGCTGATGATGCTTGACATGGGTTCGCTCGTTGCGGGCACGAAGTATCGCGGTGAATTTGAAGATCGGCTGAAAAAGATCGTTGATGAAATCTATCGCGATGGGCAGGTCATTTTATTTATCGATGAATTGCATACGCTGATCGGAGCCGGCGGAGCAGAAGGAGCGATCGATGCTTCCAATATTTTGAAACCGGCGTTAGCACGCGGGGAACTTCAAACGATCGGGGCAACGACACTCGACGAGTATCAAAAATATATCGAAAAAGATTCTGCGCTGGAACGGCGTTTTGCGAAGATCCAAGTCGATGAACCGACGGCTGATGAAGCGGTCGAGATCTTAAAGGGCTTGCGCCCGCGTTATGAAGACTTCCATAAAGTCGAGATCACGGATGATGCGATCGAACAAGCGGTCCAGCTTTCGGTCCGCTACATCAATTCACGGCAATTGCCGGATAAAGCGATCGATCTGATCGATGAATCTGCGGCAAAAGTCCGGCTGGACCAAGCCGATGAACCAATCGCGATCCGCGAGCTGCGCCAAGAAGTCAGCGATACGACCAAAGCAAAAGAAGATGCGATCCATAATCAAGATTTTGACACCGCAGCACAATTGCGGCTGACAGAACAAAAGCTCAATGTGAAGCTGCAGAATCGTTTGGAAAAAGAAGCGCAAAAGAGCGACCGCTATCCGCGGAAAGTGACTTCAGAAGATGTTGCAGCTGTCGTTTCCCAATGGACTGGGATCCCGCTGCAGCAACTGGAAAAACATGAAACGGAACGCCTCTTAGAACTTGAAAAACTGCTTCATCAGCGTGTCGTCGGCCAAGACAAAGCGGTCAGCGCGATCGCGCGGGCGATCCGCCGGGCACGCAGCGGCTTGAAAGATCCAAACCGGCCGATCGGCTCCTTCATGTTTTTAGGACCGACTGGTGTCGGCAAAACCGAGCTTGCCAAAGCGCTCGCTGAAGCAGTATTTGGCAGCGAAGACAACTTGATCCGGGTCGACATGAGCGAATATATGGAGAAGTTCAGTACGAGCCGTTTGATCGGTTCGCCGCCTGGATACGTCGGTTATGATGAAGGCGGCCAGTTGACGGAAAAAGTGCGGCAGAAACCTTATTCTGTTATTTTGCTGGATGAAGTTGAAAAAGCGCATCCGGATGTCTTCAATATTTTGCTGCAAGTCTTGGATGACGGCTTCTTGAATGATTCGAAAGGACGCCGAGTCGATTTCCGCAATACGATCTTGATCATGACGTCCAATATCGGCGCTCAAGCGGTCCGCGAAGAGAAGAATGTTGGTTTCAACGTGAAGAAGCTTTCAGAAGATTACGATGCAATGCGCAAACGCATTTTGGAAGAATTGAAGAAAGCATTTCGTCCTGAATTTCTTAACCGGATCGACGAAACGGTCGTCTTCCGTTCGCTGGATAAAGAAGAACTGCATCAGATCGTGCGCTTGATGAGTAAAGAAATCGTCAAACGGCTGAAAGAGCAGAATATCCAAGTCAAGATCACGCCGGCCGCGATCGATGTGATCGGCAAAGCTGGTTTCGATCCAGAATACGGGGCACGGCCGATCCGCCGCGCACTCCAAAAAGAGATCGAGGATCGTCTGAGCGAAGCGCTCTTGTCCGGCCAGCTTTCCTTTGGCGAAAGTGTCACGATCGGCGCTTCAAAAGGCAAGATCACACTAAACGTCAAAAGAGTAAAAGAAAATCGAGAACAGCCGAAAGAGCTTTTGACAACTTAATGGATTTCCATCTGAGCATCGCGAGGAAACTTGCGATGCTCTTTCTTTTGGTGTTTTTCTCACAAGCCGCCGTCTTTCAATGGCTACTTCACTATGATAAGATAAAATGGCGAAGCCGCTGATGGCGGAACACCATTGATATGAAAGAAGCTGCTTTCGAAACGCCGTTTATGCGGAAACAGGGGATGTGACAGCATTTCAAGCCCCAAAGGAGGATTTTTAGCAAGTGTTGATTGAAATTACAGCGACAGCTGTGTCTTACGCGCAAGCCGAGGCGCTGCTGGCAGCGGGTGTCGACAATCTATATTTCGGCAGCCGTCAGTTCGGGATCCATTTAGGAAATGACTTTTCAGAAAAAGAACAGGCGGAGCTGATCCGCTTGATCCATTCATACGGAAAAAAAGCGATCATTGCGGCAAATGGCCTGCTACATCCGGCACAAATGGCGAAGCTGCCGGAGTATTTAAAATTTTTGGCCGCTGAAAAAGCGGATGCTGTTGTTTTCGGCGATCCGGGAGCGGTGTATTCTTTGCGAAGAGCGGCACCGGCGCTCCCATTTTTTTATGATGGCGAAACGCTGATCACTAATCCGCACCAAATCGATTTTTGGAAAAAGCAAGGGGCAGCCGGGGTCTTTTTGGCACGTGAATTGCCGAAAGACGAACTCTTTGCAATTGCCGAAGCCGCAACGATTCCGGCGTGGCTGCTAGTGTTCGGTGCGACAGCGATCAATCACTCGAAACGGCATTTGCTGCGCAACTATTTTCAATTTGTCGAAAAATCAGAAGACACAGAACAAAAGCGCGGCTGGTTCTTGGCCGAACCGGAAGATGCTGCGACTCACTATAGTATTTACGAAGATGAACAAGGCAGTTATGTATTTGCGGACAAAGATATCAATCTTTTGCCGAAACTTCCCGAACTTTTTGCGGGCGGGCTGAACCATTGGTTTTTGGACGGCCTGTATTATCCGGCAGAAGATTTTACCGCGATCTGCGGAATTTTTACGGCAGTCAAACAACACTTGGAAGAGCATTCGCTGACGAAAGCCGTGCTGCACGAAGCCGAAGAAGCACTTCAACAGCGGATCCCGCAAGGTCGTACGACAGATCTCGGCTTTTATGCGCTGGATCCCAAAGAAATCAGATAAGGTGAGAGAATGAAGAAAACAATCAAAAAGCCGGAGCTTTTAGCACCGGCTGGAACGTTGGAAAAGTTGAAGATCGCGATCGATTACGGAGCAGATGCGGTCTATATCGGCGGTCAAGGGTTCGGTCTCAGAACACGCGCCGGGAATTTTTCGTTTGAAGAAATGCAAGAAGGCGTTGCTTATGCTGAACGCCATCAAGCAAAAGTTTATGTCGCTGCGAACATGGTGACGCATGTCGATGATGAGAAGGGCGCCGATGAATTCTTCAAAAAGCTGGCGGCGATCGGGATCCACGGAGTGATCGTGAGTGATCCGGCACTGATCGAGATCTGCCAAGAGGCGGCACCAGCGCTTGAAGTCCATTTGTCGACCCAAGCGAGCGCAGTCAATGCCGAAACGCTGAATTTTTGGCAGGAACTTGGCCTGAAGCGCGTTGTTTTAGGGCGCGAAGTGACGATGGAAGAATTGAAGGCGATCAGCCAAAACTCGGCGGTCGATATCGAAGTCTTTGTCCACGGTGCGATGTGTATTTCTTATTCGGGGCGCTGCGTGCTGTCGAATCACATGTCGCTGCGGGATGCTAATCGGGGGGGATGTTCGCAGTCCTGCCGCTGGAAATATCAGCTTTATGATCTGGATGGGGCAGGGAACCGCCGCGACTTTTCTGGCCCGGCTGGGGAACCCTTTTCGATGAGTGCCGTTGATCTTTGCATGTTGGAACATCTGCCGGATCTGATTGAAAACGGCGCGGACAGTTTGAAGATCGAGGGCCGTATGAAGTCGATCCATTATGTTTCGACGGTCGTTAATGTGTATCGCAAAGCAATCGATACATATTTGGCTGATCCAGCTCATTATCAATTCGATCCGCACTGGCTCGATGAGATCTGGAAAGTTTCACAGCGTGAATTGTCGACCGGCTTTTATTATGCGGAGCCGACTGCCGCGGAACAGCTTTTTGGCCCGCGGCGCAAGCGGCCGACATACACATTCATCGGGGAAGTCCTAGCCTATGATGAAGCGACAAAAATCGCGACGATCCGCCAGCGGAACCATTTTTCGGTGGGAGACGCGATCGAGTTTTACGGGCCGCAGTGGCAGACGCATTTTATGCAGCAAGTGGAATGGATGGAAAATGAAGACGGCGAACGGATCGACCGGGCGCCTAATCCGATGATGCTTTTGACGATGCCGGTCACGGCTCCCGTTCGTGCAGGAGACATGATCCGCAAAAAAGGCGAACCTGCTTAAGGAGGAACAGCAATGAAATCTTTTGATTTGATCGTGATCGGCGCCGGAAGCGGCGGGATCGCAACGGCGAATCGCGCGGCGGCTTATGGGGCGAAAGTGCTGCTGGTCGAAGCCCGCGAACTGGGCGGAACCTGTGTGAATGTTGGCTGTGTGCCGAAAAAAGTGACGTGGCAGGCGGCTAATTTGAATGAGACGCTCCATGACCATCTGGAAGAGTACGGTTTTTATGCGGAAAATGCGACTTTGGAGTTTGAACAGCTGGTGAAAGCGCGCGATGAATACATCGCGCGTCTTCATCAGATCTACCGCAAAAATCTGACGAAAAACAATGTCACGCTTGTTCACGGTTACGGCAAATTGGTCGAGCCGCATCTTGTCAGCGTGAACGACGAATTGTATGAAGCGCCGCACATCCTGATCGCTACTGGTGGACGGCCGCGCGAGCTTGAGATCCCGGGCAAAGAACTTCTGTTGTCTTCAGAAGGCTTTTTCAAAATGAAAAAGCTCCCTCGGCGGGTTGCGGTTTTCGGCGGCGGATATATCGGGGCTGAATTGGCCGGGATTTTTTCCGCTTTCGGCGTCCAGACGTCGTGGATCTATCCCCATCTGCTGCCGCTCAAGCGTTTTGACAAAATGCTCGCGGAAAATCTGGTCGAGGATTATCGCCAAAAAGGAATGACGCTTTATCCGGAAAGCAAATTAGCGAAACTCGAAAAAACACCGCAAGGGATCCGCGTAACTTTGACAGACGGTAGTGAAATCTTGGTCGATCAAGTTTTCAGCGGGGCGGGACGTTTGCCGAATACCGACCGCTTGGGACTGGAAAACGCAGGTGTCGAAGTCGACAGCCGCGGCCATATCCAAGTCGATGAATATCAGAATACGACTGCTTCCGGGATCTATGCAGTCGGCGACAACATCGGCAAGCTGGATTTGACACCAGTTGCGATCGCAGCCGGCCGCCAGCTCGCTGAACGTTTATTCAACGGCAAGGAAAACGCCCGGATCGATTATGACAACGTACCGACCGTTCTTTTCACCCATCCAGCGATCGCTTCAGCTGGTATGAGCGAAGCAGATGCCGAAAAGAAATACGGCAAAGAAGCACTCAAAATCTATCATAGCCGCTTTACACCGATGTTTTACGCGCTTTCCGATCCGCTCAAACAAGAAAAATGCGAAATGAAGCTGATCTGCGCCGGCAAGGAAGAAAAAGTCGTCGGGATCCATGCGATCGGTCTGGGTGTCGATGAGATGCTGCAAGGCTTTGCCGTCGCTCTCAAAATGGGCGCGACAAAAGCAGATTTCGACCAAACGATCGCAATCCATCCGACGGGGAGCGAAGAATTTGTAACGATGCGTTAAGGGAGCGTTTGGCATGAAGGTGAAGGATTTTTTGAAATTTGTGGAGATCCAGACGAAGCTGGCAAGTTTATGCCCGTTTCTTTTGGGGATCGCGTTTTCGATAAGTTATTTTAAAATGGTCCATTGGGGCTATATGATTTTGTTTTTTATCGCGATGTTCTTGTTCGACATGGCAACGACCGCGATCAATAATTCGATGGATTATCTGAAAGCGCGCGATGAAAAGTATCGGCAGCAAGAAAATATTTTAGGACAGGCGCATATTTCACTGCGCTTAGCGCGCAATTTGATCTTTGCGATGGTGATCCCGGCGCTTATGATCGGATTGTACTTGAGCATTCAGACTGGCTGGCTCCTGCTATTGATCGGGGCAGTGTGCTGTTTCATCGGCGTCTTTTATACTTTTGGTCCGGTGCCGCTCTCGCGGATGCCGCTTGGCGAGGTGTTCAGCGGATTTACGATGGGTCTCGGGATTTTTGCGATGGTGATCTATTTGAATACGTTCCAAGCGAAAATCTTCTATTTGTCCCTCGCTTGGCCGAACTTTTCATTGAGCGGAGTCCTGCCGGCAGTATTTGCGATCATTCTTGCTTCGCTTCCGATCGTCGCTTCGATCGCCAACATCATGCTGGCGAATAATATGCGGGATCTGGAAACCGATATCAATAACCACCGCTTCACGCTTGTCTTTTATATCGGGCGTGATTGGGGCCGGCGGTTGTTTTCTGTACTAGCGCTTTTGCCGTACCTGTTGTTTTTAGCAGGCTGGATCTTTCAAGTATACAGCTGGCCGATCTTGCTGACTTGGCTGACTTTGCCGTTGATGAAGAAAAACTTGCTCGAGTATCGCGCGCTTTTGCCGCAACCTCAGAGTTTCGGGATCGCGATCAAAAACTTGTTGCTGATCAATGGCAGCTATTTGATCGCGCTGTGTCTTGAGATCCTGCTGCAAGTTTTGAGAAAATAAAAGCCGCAAAAAAAAAAACGCTAAAATCCTCGGCTCTTCGTCAAATAGTGTTGGTGAGCTTTCAAACTGAATAAAATGTAGTGGATCCCAGGCGAGCAGAAAAACCCGCTTGGGATTTTTTATTTCAAGAAAATGGATCCTTTTAAGCAGTTTTTC
>JALCOL010000023.1 GCA_022649665.1 Enterococcaceae bacterium | reverse complement strand
CTGATCATCAACGACCGTGATCTTGTCATGTGTTTTAGCAAGATTCAGCATCGTGTAGACAAAATTATGACCATATTTGCCGAAGACCCAAGACGTCCGGATAATATAGTAATCCGTCAAATACTTTTGGATCGCTTGTTCGCCCAAATATTTCGTGCGGCCGTATTCATTTTGCGGATTTGGTTTATCGGTCGTTGTATACTCGCCGTCTTTTTTTGTTCCGTCGAACACATAGTCCGTCGAAAGATAAACTAGTTTAGCACCATACTTCAAACACGCTTTAGCGATATTCTCAGTACCGGTGACATTGATCAGCTCATCAAGCGCCTTCCCTTCATCCTCCGCTTTATCGACAGCGGTATATGCCGCGCAGTGGAATACTGTTTCCGGTTTGATTTCTTCGAAAACTTTTAAAACGTCCTCTTCTTTGGTGATATCCATCTCTGCGACATCCGTCCCGTGATACTCGACTTCTTTATCATCTAACAAGTACCGCAGTTCAGTACCAAGCTGCCCATTGGCTCCAGTAATTAAAATCATGATTATATGCTCCATTCTTTATTCAAAGTTGAATCAATATTTCGCAACAATAAATCATTCCCTATCATACACTATTTCGTGATTTCAAGCGATATCTCTTCAATAAGTCATAAATGCTCAAAATGATCAAGATAAATACTCCTGCGACCGAGATCAGTGCTGATAATTTAGCCAATTTTGTATATTCATAACCGACAACGATATGATGCGGCCCAGAATCTACTTTGAAATTAATGATTGGCGAAGCTTGGTCATATAATGGAACTCGCTGCCCGTCAACCATGATTTTGTATCCTTTATATTTATATATCGGAACTTCGACGATCCCGCTTTTTGGAGAATTAACGTCATATTGAATAGTCGTAGCTGATGTTTTATGATCATAATTTACCTTGTTTCCATTAATAACTAATTGTTTTTCACTTATTATATTTATTTTAGAATGAAGATTTTTGGCTAAATAATCTGGCGGATGGCGAGGAGGAATTTTCGGAATAATATTTTCTATAACAACCTCTTCCGAATAAGGAAGTGTCGCAACATCATGACGCAAATTAACAATACTTGCATAATTGATGGTACAGGGGAATATCCCCGCAGCTAAAGCTATCAATCCTTTTTTAATCCATGCACCGTGAGCAATAATATAGCTTGATATGAAAATAGAAAAAGCAATAGCAATAAAAAAACTTGAAAATCCATTTACTCTCCAAGGAAACTGAATAATATTTAATTTAGTTTTTTGTAAAATCGACCATGGAAACAAGTTCGTGCTTAAAAATAAAGAAAAACATGCAATTAAAAATGAGAGTTTGGCAAGCAAGTCAATTTCTTTGAATTTAAAAAAGAGAATAATCAAAAAAACAAATAAAACAATGCCGATGCTGCGTGATTGAAAATCATTATTCAAAGCACCTTCAATCAACTGAGTCCCAAATAAAAGTGCAGTTGAGTCTAAAGAATAAATTTGAGGTAAACTAAGCGATTGAAAGCGAAATTGCTCGAACATCGGTAAGTAAAAAAAGCAACTTAATAATAACGTCATCATGACTGCTTTAAATAAATTTTTGACTATTTCTAAGAAATCAAATTCTATTTTATTTTTGATTTGATAGTAAATTTTATAACTCATATATATAGAAAAAATAACAAATAAATATGCGCTGGCAAGAATCGTGGATAAAACATGAGAATAAATCAATAGCGACATAGATACTGCCAACGTTTTCCATGGATGGTTCTTTTTTGTAATAAGCAAATAGAAGGAACAAAAAATCAGCGGGATCAACGACAAAGAGATGCTTTCTCCGACCGCCGCTCTTGAATAAATATCCATAGAACGATAGGTAGACATTGTGTAACACAATGAAAACAAGCAACTTCCGAAACTGTTTTTGATAACTTTATCAAAAGAAAAATGGCAAATTATAAATGTGGCAAAAGTCAGAAGAAAAAAATAAATATTATATCCCATTACTAATTGACCAAAAACCTTGGTTAATAAATACATTGGATATATCGTGATCCAACCATAAAAGAGATTGATCGGATAACCTACTGCTCCAAAAGTTTTAAAATTGATTGGTGATTTTATTATATCTTCCATTCCACGCACTCTGCCCAAATGAAAATTTAAATCATCTATACCTTGAATCGCATTTGAACGAAAGGAAAAAAAAGTATAGCCGATCGTACAAATCATGTACAGGAGAAGAAAGAAAGAAATTTCTAAAATTTTTCTTTCTTTATGACTCAGCTGATCAAATACCTTCGTTTTCATTCTTCCCTCCTAAAAAAACTAAAAAATGAAGAAGAGCAAAACTTGCGCCTTGCTCTCCTATTTTAATATCCTCTATTGCCCATTTTTTGCATATTTTGCTTCGACTTCAGCTTTCTCCGCTTTCCACCAGTCTTCATGTGCAGTATACCAATCGATCGTATGCTGTAAGCCGTCTTTGAAGTCGGTATATTTCGGCTGCCAACCGAGCTCTTGGCGTAATTTCGTTGAATCGATCGCATAGCGCAGATCGTGTCCTGGGCGATCATTGACGTGATCATAGTCATTTGCATCATGGCCCATTTGCGTCAAGATCATTTCCATCACGGTCTTGTTGTCTTTTTCGCCATCGGCTCCGATCAAATACGTTTCGCCGATTTTTCCTTGAGTAAGAATCAGCCAAACCGCACTTGAATGATCATTCGTATGGATCCAGTCGCGAACATTTTTACCATCGCCGTAAAGCTTTGGCCGAATGCCGCTCAAAATATTCGTGATCTGCCGCGGAATGAATTTCTCAATATGCTGATACGGTCCATAGTTGTTCGAGCAGTTTGAGATCGTTGCCCGCAAACCAAATGAACGAACCCAAGCACGGACTAAAAGATCTGAGCCTGCTTTGGATGCTGAGTACGGGCTGGAAGGGTTATACGGCGTATGGTCGGTAAATTTTTCTCCCGGACCGTCGCCGTGCCCTGGGAGATCTTTGCGAAGCGGCAGATCGCCGTAAACTTCATCCGTTGAAATATGATGAAAACGCACGTCGTATTTGCGGCAAGCTTCTAAAAGCGTATAGGTACCGACAAGGTTCGTGTGGATAAACGGTGATGGATCTTTGAGTGAATTGTCGTTATGCGATTCGGCTGCATAATGAACGACAGCATCCGCCTCTTTGACCAGCCGGTCGACTAACGGCGCATCTTGGATATCGCCAACGACGAGTTCTACTTGTTCTTTCGGCAGTCCCGCTAAATTCGCGCGATTTCCTGCATATGTCAATTTATCTAGCACAGTCACATGGACATCAGGATGATGATGGGCTACATAGTGAACAAAGTTGGAGCCAATAAAACCAGCCCCGCCGGTCACAATAATATTTTTCATGATTGCCTCCTAGATTTTTCCGTAAACAAACGGATTTTCAGCCTCAAACGCCGCAAGCGTTGGATGTTTTTGATCCTTCGCGGAAGTAATCGCCTGATCAAGCGCGATCGGCCAATTGATCGCAAGCGCCGGATCATCGAAAGCGATCCCGCCGTCCGCCGCTGCATCATAGTAGCGGTCGCATTTGTAGAAAAAGTGGACATCAGGCGTCAGCGTCAAAAAACCATGCGCAAATCCGCGCGGTACCAGCAGCTGACGGTGATTGTATTCACTCAAAATATAGCCTTCCCATTTGCCATACGTCGGGCTCCCTTTGCGGATATCGACGATCACATCGAGAACAACTCCCGTGATCGCCTGGATCAGTTTTGTTTGCGAGGAATCCCCCTTTTGAAAATGAAGACCGCGCAAAACGCCCGCTTCGGCAGAAAGCGAGTGGTTATCTTGAATAAAATCAAAATCGATGCCTGCTTCCTGGTAGCGTTCTTTCGAATAGCTTTCCGTAAAGAATCCGCGGTTGTCGCCGAAAATATCTGGTTCGATCAATTTAACATCTTGTAAATTTGTTGTGAGTACTTTCATTTTTACACTATCCTTTGATTTAAAAAATTAGAGACGTTGCGTTTTTCAGCTAGTTAGATTGATATGGGTGATATAGGAACTAAAAAGGATGACAGCTGTAAATCCAAATGCCATGATTACTGCTTCCATCAAACTAGCTAATTTTGCATTCATCAATCGCAAGAATTTAAGAAGAAATGCTGTCAAAATAACCCCGACCATAAACATTACATAATAGGTGCGAAGACCAGAAGCCCAGACTGTGGGCGAAAAACCCATAATGATTCTTGAGCAAGCTCCCATAATAAGTATTATTGAAAGAAAAAAACCAATCTGCGGAGTCGGTGAAACAAGATAAATTCCTACGATCAAAAATATGAATAAAAGCACAATAGCGGTGAGAGGCAGCCATGTTGAAAGATCATTCCATTCAAAATGTGTTCCATTTGGACGAAAAAGCCGCAGAAAGTAATCTGTCCTCAAATTGAACGCATTATCTTTCCCCCCAAAATTTTGGAAAGCATCTGTAGAAATTTTAAAAAAAGAAAAAACTAGATTTGCGACGAATGGCGTCGACAGAACAAACAATCGGCCTTCAGAAAAGCCCTTCTGATAGCCTGCAATCAAAATTAGTAAAAATAAAAAGAAAAAAAGGATATTAAACCCGAAGAACAGTGGTTGTCCAAAACTCGACACGCCTAAATCTACCTTGCTAAAAAAAGATAGCTTAGAGAATTTGGGAAACCAGTGGATAATTTCTGATTGTATGCGCATCTTGTTTCCTGGTGAAAACAAAAAATATACCAAGTTCAAGAGGGATATAAATGTTGGAGCACATAAAAAGTAAGAGAAGTTTTTTTTCCTAAACAAAAAAAAGAGAATAACAAGTGAAAGAATCAAAAAGCAAGCATTGATCTGCTCTTGATTAAGGGCAAATATACTACCACCGAAAGCCAAAATATAAGTACTTAATTTGTTGTTCTTTCCCTTAAGCGCATTAGCCAACGGCAGAAATGCGAGAAGCGCAAATGCAAATGGCCACTGATAATTTAAAGAAGTTGCGACCCATCCTGTTTCATCAAAAAGTTGCAAAGGAACGAGGCAATAAAGTGCTGCAATAAAAAATATTTTCTCTATATTTTCATCAAAAATCATTTTAGTCAAAAGGTAAACTGTGAGAAACAAAATCACAGCATTACAGATTTTCCACAAAGTAAAGTGTTGAACAAAGAACATTATGCTAGTATCAATGATTGTTCTTGAACTCCAACCATTATATCTTATTAAACTTTCTGCCAAATAGCCCCGCTTGATGAATCCTTCCAAATAACCTACATCATCACCATTTATATCTTTAATTGGTAAAAAAATGAGCAAAAAAATGAAAAAAATCAGAAAGCAAAACATGAATCTTCTCATGCGTTTGCTCTTAGAGAAGTGCATTGCCAAAAAACTCATAAGCCAGCCTCCAACTATATGTCTTGGTCAGCGAGTCGCAACATATACTGTCCATAGTCGTTTTTTTTCAGTGGCTGTGCTAATTGGATCAACTGCTTCCTGTCGATATAGCCCATCCGATAAGCGATTTCTTCCAGGCAGGCAACTTTTAAATTTTGTCGGCCTTGGATTGTCGCAATAAAAGACGCAGCTTCTAAAAGTGAATCGTGTGTTCCCGTGTCGAGCCACGCAAATCCACGACCCATCAACTCTACTGAAAGCTGCTCACGTTCCAAATAAGCTTTATTGACATCCGTAATTTCTAATTCGCCCCGAGCAGAAGGTTTGATGCTTTTAGCAATGTCGACGACTTGATTATCATAAAAATAAAGTCCCGTCACAGCATAGTTGGATTTCGGATGTTGAGGCTTTTCTTCGATCGAAACGGCCTTCATTTTCTTATCGAATTCAACAACTCCGAATCGTTCTGGATCGTTGACGTGATAGCCAAAAACAGTTGCTCCTTTTTCTTTCTGCGCTGCATGTTGCAGCATTTTAGAAAGCCCGACTCCATAATAAATATTATCGCCCAAGATCAAACATACATGATCATCGCCAATGAACTCTTCTCCTAGCAGAAAAGCTTGTGCCAATCCGTCCGGATGTTTTTGCACTTTATACTCAAAATTCATTCCGAGCTGACTGCCATCACCGAACAATTGCTCAAAACGCGGTGTGTCTTCCGGCGTTGAAATAATTAAAACATCGCGAATTCCTGCCAGCATCAAAGTAGATAGTGGATAATAAATCATTGGTTTGTCATAAATCGGCATCAATTGTTTAGAAGTTGCCCGCGTCAGTGGATACAAACGTGTTCCGCTGCCGCCCGCTAAAATAATCCCTTTCATCATAAAACTCCTATCTCAAAAATTTCGATATTTCTTCCATATTGTATCATAGTTGGTTCGCAGCTCAATCTTTCTTTTCGGTTGCGATCTTTGTTCAACTCTCCGATTTCAATCTTCTGTATGTTTTCCAAGTCATTTTATAAATTTTTTTGTTTTTCACTGTCAGCAGCTGCTTCAAGATTCTTTTCAATAAATGTTTTTTATACTGCGCCAATTGAGTTGCATCATATTTTGTATAAAACCTTTCTTCGCTTGTTAAAATACTCTGGTACCGTTTCAGCGAAATGCGGCCATAATCGAGTACAGATAACTGATGTTCCAGGCGGTAATCAATTACGCGAACCGGCAGCTTCTCCTCAGACAATTTCCAGTAAAACCAATGATCGAGATAATCCAGCGGAAATTCTTCGTTAAATCCACCGATCTTTTCTAAAACCGTCATAGGAATCAGTGATCCAGAATTGATTGCCATCACTCTTTTTTGATATTCGCCAGCCCCAAGCGCGTGTGACTTCCCGGTAATCAATTCCTCGCCGTTCAGCGGCGAGATTTGCTTGCCATCAGAAAAAACTAGCGGAACCGTGACTTCATTAACTATTATTTTACTGATTATTTGGAAATATTCTTTCGTGAGCTGGCTGTCTTGATCCAATAACAGAACCGCCCTGCTTTTATTTTCTCTTGCTGATTGCCAGGCGAAATTATATGCTTTTGCTAAGCCCGGATTGTCCGGGTCATGAAGATATTCTGTATTAGAAAGCGGCAGATTTTGCGAAACCGGACTATTATCAAAAATGACGAGATGATAATCCTGCGGAGATTGTGATAACTCCTCTAATAATGGATAAATCGGCAAATCAATGATTTTTTCTTGGTAAATAACAACAACTATCGTAATTAGATGATTAGGCATTTGACCCTCCATTGCGTCTTAGATTATCTGTGCTGCTCGTACTTTTATAGTAGCACAAAACGAAAAAACATTTCCATTTCGTCGATACTGAAATCTGATAAAAGCTTGTATAAATCATAGGTAGATGATAACCTTGAATTAATTTTATAGTGAAAGTGAGAGCAACCATGAATATTAGATATTCAATTATGATGAAGCTTTTCATCACCATTATCATTTCTCTTATTTTAACACCCTTAGTTCGAATTATCGCTTTTCGAATCGGAGCAACTGACAAGCCAGGTCCGCGAAGAGTCAACAAAAAAGTGATGCCTACGATGGGCGGGTTAGCGATTTTCATCGCCTTTGCATTTTCTTCGATATTTTTATTTAAAGATTATCTCCCGCAACGTTATCTTTTTTCAATTTTACTCGGTGCTTTGATCATCGTGATCACAGGTGTCCTGGACGACATCTTTGAACTGAAGCCCAAACAAAAACTATTTGGCATTTTGCTTGCTTCCCTAGAGATCTATTTTGTTGCAGATATCCATTTTGACAGCTTAACACTTCCATTTTTTGGCTTTGTCGAATTAGGATGGCTGTCTTTCCCCATGACGCTTCTTTGGATCGTTGCGATCACTAATGCCGTCAATTTGATTGATGGACTTGATGGATTAGCTTCCGGCGTTTCAATTATTGCATTGACCACGATCGGTCTGATCGGCTATTTTTTTCTGCACTCTTCTCAAATCTATATTCCAATTTTGATATTTATTCTTGTGGCAGCGATCATCGGATTTTTCCCCTATAACTTCTATCCAGCAACGATTTATCTAGGTGATACTGGGGCACTGCTTTTAGGATTTATGACAGCGGTCCTTTCACTTCAAGGATTGAAAAATGCTACGCTGATCACGATGATCACACCGATGTTTATCTTAGGCGTCCCGATCACCGATACAGTCTATGCGATCTTGCGGCGTACGATCAATCATAAACCGATTTCTTCTGCGGACAAAATGCATTTGCACCATCGCTTGCTATCTTTAGGTTTCTCGCACCGCGGTGCCGTGATGACGATTTATGCGTTGGCACTTGTTTTTTCCTTTATCGCCCTGATCGTCAGCTATAATAACTCCGCTTGGGGAACAGCTTTATTGATTATCGCGGTTTTGATCGGTTTGGAACTATTTGCTGAATTAATTGGTCTTATGGGTCCCAATCATCAACCACTGCTTTATCTCCTTCGACTTATTGGCAACAAAGACTTTCGCGAAGAAGAGCAACGAAAACATAAAAACAAAAATTGATTTAGGAGCGGACCAATGAGTGAATTTTTATCGGTAGCAAAAAAGAATATTCTTAAAGTAGCATGTTTGCTTTTTATTTATGAATTCGTGTTGATCTTAATTGGAATGACAAATTTCCCTTATATCGATGACACTGGCCGACAAATTCAAGGAAATACTTTTTTCGGCGCCCACTACTCGCGTTGGGGCAGTGAATTTTTATCGTGGATCGTTCAAGGCAATGACCACCTAACTGACCTTGGGATTGTTACTTTTATTCTCTCTGGAATCGTTTTAACTTTTGCCAGTCTGATTCTAGTATATGTTTTGAATGATAAACGAATTGGCTGGCTGCCAATGATTGCTTCTTCTCTTTTAGGTCTGAATCCCTGGTTTTTAGGGTGCGTCAGCTTTCGATTTGATGGTCCATATATGACTGTCAGTGTTTTATCTGCAATATTTCCTTTTTTATATTGGAATAAAAAAGGGATCTTTTATCCCTTATCTATTATTTGCATCTTTCTAATGTGCAATACTTATCAATTATCTTCCGGCATTTATATCGTTATCGTTTTGACTTTGCTGTTTAAAGAGTTTCTGCAAAAAGAAAATATCTTTCATCTATTGAAAACTGCTCTTTTCAGCGCGCTCTCGTTCTCAGCGGGAATCCTTCTTTTCTTCTTTGAAACAAAATTGAATCCTGAAATTGCGAAACGCGGTGCTTCTGTAGAAATTGCATCGCTAACGGAACTTCCGATATCATTTGCTAGAAATGCTCATGTTTATTTTGCTACGATCTATCGACAAAGTTCTTTTCACTGGAAGGTTCTCGCCGTTGTCCTTATGATTATTTTTATTGGCACTTGCATTAAAAAATCAAAAATAACCGCAATTGGCACGGGCATTTCAGCAATAGTCTATTTGGGATTAGCCAGCGTACTCAGCTATGGCGTCTTTTTAGTCTTCTCGGCAAGTTTAGCGTTCTCAAATCCTCGATATGCTTATGGATTTGCCGCATTTTTCACGATTCTATTGATTTGTATGACAGATTATTCAAAAACGATTGGGCTTAAGCGAGTCACACGATTTACATCCGTACTCTTCTTATATTATCTTCTTTCATTCCCATTGGTGTATGCTGCTCAATTACATTTTCAATATGAATCGTTTCAAAATCAAAGTCTCCAATTATCTTCTGATATTTCGCCATATATCAATGATAAGAGAAAAACAGTAATTACTAGCCGACTATTTAAGAATTCCCCAATCTTAGTAAATAGTGAACAAAATTTCCCAATGTTAAACGATTTAGTTACGAATAACGAATGGCTCTATTGGCCAAATAATTATCTATTCAACACCATCAGCGGCCTTGATGTAACTTTTGCTCCACATGTCCATCCTGAAAATTTCTCGGCTAGCGGAAAAGAAAAAGTCGTTTCAAATTATTTTTATGATATTTATACAACGGATCAAGAGCTTTATATCATCAACAAATAAAAGCAGCTCGCCGGCAACTGAGATCTCTAGTCGCTGGCGAGCTGCTTTTATTTACTCCCGCTCTCCCAATCTTCCGACTTCATCTTCACTCAGCGGGCGGTATTCTCCAAGCTGCAAATCGTCTCCCAGCACCAAGCCGCCCATCCGAGTACGCTTCAGATAAGTGACTGTCATGCCGAATGCTTCAAACATGCGCTTGACTTGATGAAATTTGCCTTCGCGGATCGTCAAACGGATCTCTGACGTATTTTTTGCCGGATCTGTCTTTTCGATCACCAGCTCGCTTGGCCGAACTTTTTCATCGCCATCGATCAGAAATCCAAGCGCGAATTTATCGATCATCGCTGGGGTAACGGCCCCGGCGATTTTTGCATAATACTCTTTATCGACATGCTTTTTTGGACTCAAGAGTTCGTGCGCGAGTTTGCCGTCATTCGTCAAAAGCAGCAGCCCTTCAGTATCTTTATCCAAACGACCGACCGGAAAAAGATCTTTGCGGTAATCCTCCGCACTCAGCAGATCCAAGGCCGTCTTTTGTTTCGGGTCGCGCGTCGCGGATAAGACGCCTTGCGGTTTGTTCAAAAGGTAATAATAAAATTTTTGATAATGGAGCACTTCGCCTTGATAAGCAACACTGGTCTTGAGCGGATCGACTTGTGTCTTGCCGTTCTTGGCGACCTTCCCGTCAATGCTCACTTGGCCAGTCTTGAGCAACGCTTTTACTTGGCTGCGGGTCCCAAGACCTGTTTCAGACAAAAAACGGTCCAGACGCATTCCTTTCCCCTCCTCATGATTATTTGATGCGCAGTTTCGCACGCAGTCCGCCGACCCGGTCTCCCAGCAGCTTATCTGCTAAGCGGTTTTTAAGTGCGATCCATAAGTAAGCGAATCCGCCGATCACCGCTACGAAAATGCATAAGAGAAATGCTTGCGTCTTTCTTTCCGGCGAGAGTATGAGCATCCCCAGATACTTTGCAGCAACTGCAAAGACACTCATGAAAAGCGTCATCCCGCAGATTTGACCAGTCACACGGACGGTCTGCCGGAAACTGAACTGCGAGATCTGATGAATCTCGCCGATGATCAGAATATTAGCGACCAAAAAACCAATGAAAGTCGCGAAAAGCGGTCCATATACTTCAAAAGCGAGGATCGCCGGGATCTGCAAAAGACACTTGACCACGATCCCGAATACCAGATAGCCGACAGCGCTCTTGTTGCCGTTCAGTCCTTGCAAGGTCGTTGAGCTGAGCATGAAAAGCCCCATCATGATCCCGGCAATACAGGATTCGATCAAAAGCGCCGTCCCCAGTCCGTCGGCTTTATAAAACAGCGTATTGAGCGGGAACGCTAAAATGATCATCCCGACGATCGCCGGCAGCATCACAAAGAAAAATAATTGAAAATTATCGCCGACCAGTTTGGCCAAACTGCGGCGGTCTTTTTTAGTAAATGTTTCGGTGATCAGCGGCAGCCCGGCAGTCGCAAGCGAGGTCGCGATCGCGATCACGACCATCGTCAGCTTGTCCGGGTTGGCAGCGAACAGCGCGAATAGCTGTTCCAGCTGCTTCGCTGAATAATGCGAGATATAAGTCATCGTTTTTTCAAAACTGTATTGGTCGATCAAGCGGAAAATACTTGTCCCGCTGCCGACGATAATAAACGGAATCGCTTCTTTGATCATTTGAACGATCAATTCATTCGCAGAAAAGTGGATCACATTTTTGCTGATCGCTTTTTGATGGTGGAAGATCGCACGCTGCTTCCATAAATAAAACAAAAGCAGGAGCACAGCAAAGATCATCCCGACAAACGCCGCAAATGTCGATTGAACGACAGCACTCACGTAGCTGCCTTTCATGACGCGCATGATCACGTAAGCTGAGGCCAGCATATAGAAAACGCGGGCGACTTGCTCGATGATCTGCGACATCGCGTACGGCATCATATCGTGATTTCCTTGGAAAAATCCGCGGATCACGCTCATGCACGGAAACAAAAGAAGCGCGATGCTCAGGGACTGCATGACCGGGATCAAATCTTGATTGCCGGCGGCCAGGATCGGCGCGGCGAAATACATGATCAAGGTGAAGGCGACACCAACGATCGCCATTAGTTTCATCGTCTGCTTGAAAAGCCGGAAACTGATGTCGTATTCTTCCAGTGAATTGTAATGGGCGATCTGCTTGGCGATCGCGGCCGGGATCCCAGCCGTTGAGATCATTAAAAACAGCGCGTAGACATTATAGCCCTTCCCAAAGAGCGCGTTCGCCGTGTCGCCGTTGCTTCCCATCCAAATGTACCACGGGATGATATAGGCCGCACCCAAAAGCCGCGAAAGGATATTGCCGGCCGTCAGCCAAGCCGTGCCGCGCACCATTTTTTCCTGCGGCGTCCCTTGGGTCATTTTGCGATATTTTTCTTCTGAATCGTCTTCTTTGTTTTTTCTTTTTTCTTTCCAAGATCCAAAAGCCGACTGATGCTTTTCTTCACGCGTTTCCGTCAGCTCTTCTGGCATTTTTGATGAATCTTTTGCGGCGGCTTTTTCCACCAGCTGATCCTTTTTGATCTGAGCAGCTTTTTCCTTTTGGATCTGGGCAGCATGTTTAGCTGCAGCCGCTTCCGCCTTTTTGCGTTCTTTTTCTTGTTCGGCGGCGGCTTTTTCCGCTTGTTTCTTTTCAAGTGCCCGCTGGCGCTCACGGGCAGCTTGTGCCGCTTGTTCTTCTTTTTCTTGGCGGATCCGTTCTCTTTCCGCTTGTCTTTGTTCACGAGCTGCTTGACGTTTCCGCTCTTCTTCGGCTTTTTGGGCTGCTTTTTCTTTTTCCGCGGCCTCTTTGCGGCGCGCTTCTTCAGCCCGCTTGGCCTCTTCAAGCTGGCGCTTTTTTTCCGCTTCTTTTTTCTGCTCGGCGAGCATGATCTGGCGCTGCCGCTCTTCTGCCGCTTTTCGAGCTTCTTTTCGTTTTTGCGCGAGTTCTTTTTGACGCGCGATCTCGGCTTTTTGCGCTGCCTTTTTTTCGATCGCTAATTGACGCTGGCGTGCTTTTTCAGCCCGCTTTTTTTCCGCAGCTTGCTGGATCGCTAATTTCTTCGCCTGTTTTTCTTCTTCTTTGCGCCGCTTTTCTTTTTCGATCAACTCTTGTTTTGCACGCAGACGAGCTGTTCGCGTTGGATAATCCAGCGGATCCAGCTTTTCTTTTTCAGGCTTTTTCTTATCCCGCATCGCCATTTTCAACTCGCTTCCTCTAGGTAGTCCTCTTCATTTTATACGTTCCCCGAGGTCCTTGCAATCATCAAAAGATTTTTCAGAGACTATCTTAATTTTTTCATGTGAAAAACAACCGCTGCTGTCTACCCAAATCTTAAAAAAAAATTCGTTATTTGAAATAAAATATGCGGTATACTTGAATTAGTTTCAACCGCTGAATGTTCAAGTTTTCCAGCTTGAGCGCTCTTTTTTACAAACAATTTCTTTGTGCTATAATATCAAAGACTATCTACAAATAAAACAATCATTTAAGGAGGAGCTTTCTTGTTTCTTTCAGAAATCCTTTCCCTCTTGGCTGAAGAGGATCTATTAAAAGAATATATTCAAAACGGCGAATGGCAGTATCCGGCAGAATCATTCCCGGAAGGTGAAATCAAAGGATTGACTTATGATTCTTCCCAGGCTGCTCCGCAGTTCGCTTTTTTCTGCAAAGGCCGCCACTTTAAACCGGCCTATCTGGAAGACGCGATCAGCCGCGGCGCGACTGTCTATCTTTCTGAAAATATTTATGAAACTCCAAATGGTGTGATTGGGATCATCGTCACCAATATCCGCGAAGCGATGTCTTTGATTTCACAAGCGTTTTTCGGCTATCCGCAAGACGCTTTGCGCGTGATCGGTGTGACCGGCACGAAAGGCAAGACGACAACGGCCTATTTTATCCATTCGATCCTGCAGGAGAGTACGCACAACAAAACAGCACTCCTCTCTTCGATGGATGTCATCTTGGACGGCATTCATCCGCATAAGGCCCACTTGACGACTCCTGAATCGCTTGATTTGTTCGCGATGATGAAAGAAGCGGTCGATGCCGGCATGACGCACTTAGTCATGGAAGTTTCTTCACAGGCTTACAAGTTGGAACGCGTCTATGATCTGCATTTTGATGTCGGGATCTTTCTGAATATTTCGCGTGACCATATCTCACCGGTCGAGCATCCGACTTTCGATGACTATTTTTACTGCAAGCGCCAACTGATGAAAAACTGCGATATCGCGATCATCAACCGTGATGCAGATCATGCACCGCTGATCATCGATACGGCGAAGAATTTTGCGGAAGATCTGTTGACGTTTGGTAAAGACGATCCAAAAGCGGATTATTATTACGAATCGTTGTCGCCTGAACATTTTGCATTTCATTCTGCAAAAGACCCTTATCAAATCAGCGGAGAATATCAATTGAGCATCCCCGGCGACTTTAATGAAGAAAATGCAGCCGCTGCGATCTTGGCGGCAGTACTGGTCGGCGCTGAGCCTCACGCTGTTTCAGATGGTTTATTGAAAACGAAAGTTCCCGGGCGCATGGAAACTTATTTCGATGAAAAAGGAACGCGCTACATCGTCGATTATGCGCACAACTATATTAGCATCAAACGCATTCTCGAATATGCCAAAATCGCGCGTCCCGCTGGCCGCACGATCATGGTCGTCGGCAGCGCCGGCGGCAAAGCTGAATCGCGCCGCCACGATATCGCACAAGCGATCGCTGAATCGGGCGATATCGCGATTTTTACAGATGAAGATTCGTATTTTGAGCCCGTCGAAAAGATTCTCGGCGAAATGAAAGATCAGCTGGTCGCGCAAAATCCAAAAATCACGCATTTTGAGATCGCTGATCGCCGTGAAGCGATCCAAAAAGCGGTCGCGATCGCCGGACCGAAAGATACCGTCATTATCGCCGGCAAAGGAGCAGACCCTTCTTTTCAATTGCGCGGCAAAGAGATCCCTTATGAAACAGATGCCGTCGTTTTAAAACGGCTGCTTGGACAAATGAACTGACTCGCGGAAAGGAGCGGCTTATGAAACAATTTTTTACGATTTTAGGCGGAATGGGCACAATGGCGACAGAGAGTTTCGTGCGCCTATTGAATTCGCGGACTCCTGCCCATCAAGATCAAGATTATTTGAATTACATTTTGGTGAACCACGCGACCGTTCCCGACCGCACGGCTTATATCTTGGATCCTAAGCTGGCCAGCCCGGTCAAGGCGATCTTAAGCGATATCGAGCAGCAGAACCTGCTTCATCCGCAGTTTTACGTGTTGACATGCAATACTGCCCATTACTTTTACGATATCTTTCAAGCGGAGGCGAATGCGCCGATCCTCCATATGCCGCGCGAAGCTGTCCTTGCGCTGAAAAAAATATTCGGCGCGCGTGGCCAAAAAGTCGCGATCTTGGCGACGGAGGGCACGATCAAGGCCGGTGTTTATGCGGCTGAGCTGAAAAAAGCCGGTTTCGAGCCGCTTATTCCGCCGCGTGCCCTGCAAGACAAAGTCAACCACTTGATCTATGACGATGTCAAAGAAAATAATTACTTGAATCAGCCGCTTTTCTTTGAAATTTTGCAAGATGCCGAAGATCTCGGCTGCGACTTGTCGATCCTCGGCTGCACCGAATTGTCGTTAGTCGCTGAGTTCGTTGAAAAAAATCCTTACCGCTATATCGACGCACAATCAGTCCTCGTTGACAAAACGATCGAATTAGCACTGAAAGAACAAAAAAAAGAGGTTCTATAATATTTAGTGTTGGTGGAAAATCCTTCGGGTTTTTCTTCCAGCACTCTTTTTTATTCTTGAGGATAGAAATAGAGATATCCAAACTGATAGAATGTAGTCGTCAAAAACAAACAGTCA
>JALCOL010000022.1 GCA_022649665.1 Enterococcaceae bacterium | reverse complement strand
CTGTTTGTTTTTGACGACTACATTCTATCAGTTTGGATATCTCTATTTCTATCCTCAAGAATAAAAATGAGTGCTGGAAGAAAAACCCGAAGGATTTTCCACCAACACTAAATATTATAGAACCAAACGATTTTAGCACAACTCTCCCGCAAATAAACAAGCTCCCGTGTCCAAATAAAATGACACGGGACTTTTTTTGTCCTCGTTGACGAAATTTATTCTCATTTGACTATTTATAAAAAATATTCACTTTCCCTCCTTATTTTATAAACTTTGTGAAACTTTTAACCGATCTTAAATGAAAAAATGATACTATGAAATCATGTGTATTAAAACGCATTTAGGCAAATAGGTATAGCTGTATCACAAAATAATTATAGTATTTTTCACAAAAATTAGTTTTGCTATTGAAATCGTTTCTCTTTCCCAGTACACTAGATATACAGTCTTTTGGGACTATTTTCATCCCAAATAAATATCTTAGGAGGAATTATTTAATGACGGTTAAGGTTGGTATCAATGGTTTTGGGCGTATCGGGCGGCTCGCATTCCGTAGAATCGAAGAAATCAGCAGCGATCTGGAAGTTGTTGCGATCAATAATCGCGCGAAGCCCGCCTTTTTAGCACATCTCTTGCAATTTGATTCTGGTCAAGGCCGTTTTGATGCAGAAATCAAAGCAGCTGCCGACGCATTGATCGTCAACGGCCAGGAAGTCAAGATCTTTTCTGAACGCGACGCCTCAAAGCTTGATTGGGTAGATAAAGCGGGCGTCGATATCGTTTTAGAATGTACCGGTGCTTATACTTCGATGGAAAAAGCGCAAGCGCATCTGGATGCCGGTGCAAAGAAAGTCATTATTTCAGCACCGGCCGGACAAATGAAAACGATCGTTTACGGCGTCAACGACCACTTGCTGAATGACAGTGATCGGATCATTTCTGCTGGTTCCTGCACGACAAATTGCTTGGCTCCTATGGCAAATGCTTTAAACAAGGAATTCAAAATCAAAGCGGGAACGATGACGACGATCCACGCTTATACCGCTTCGCAAAATCTGCTGGATGGCAGCACTAAAGGCTATAACGTGCGCGCTGCGCGTTCCGCCGCTGAAAATATCATTCCGCACTCGACCGGCGCTGCCAAAGCGATCGGCTTGGTTCTTCCAGAGCTGAAAGGAAAATTGACGGGTCATGCCCAGCGTGTCCCTGTCCCGTGCGGCTCGCTCACCGAACTCGTTTCGATCGTTGAAAAGAGCGTCACCGCTGACGAAGTCAATCAAACCATGAAACGCTATACGGCAAACAATCCTTCTTTCGGCTACGATGCGCGCGAGATCGTCTCTAAAGACATCGTCGGTACGACTTACGGCTCGATCTTTGACCCGACGCTTACGACCGTCACGCAAACACCTGATGCACAGCTGGTCAAAACCGTTGCATGGTACGACAATGAATACGGTTTTACTTGCCAGATGATCCGTTTGCTTGAAAAAATGGCAAATACGATCCCTGTCGCACCGAAAATGATCTTCAGCACTGCGAAACGCAGCACAGTAAAAAATAAATAAAAAAAGGACTTGACCGAGAAGATCACTCTTCCTGGTCAAGTCCTTTTTGTTTCATCTGCACAAGCGTCCTTTTCGGCTGCCATTCGGTGATCAGGACCCCGCACAAAATCAAAGCAGCCCCGCCGATCAGTTTCAGCGTAAGCGCCTCATGGAGAACCAAGACCGATCCGACCATCCCGAAAAAAGATTCAAGCGAAAGAATCACGGCGGTTTCGGCACTGCTGATCCATTTTTGCACACTTGTCTGGATCAAATATGCCAGCAGCGTACTGAACGCCCCTAAGTAAAAAACGGCCGTATTTCCCTGCCACTGAGCGTGATAAAGCGGCAATCCGGCAACCAAGCAGAAAGCCAGACCAAGGATCCCCGCCGTATTCAGTTGAACGACCGTCAGCACCACCGCATCTTCTTTTGCCAAAAAGCGGCTGGTTAAAAGAATTTGAAAAGCAAACAGCACCGCGCAAAGAAGCGTCAGCAAATCGCCGCGATTGATCGCACCTAGGTGGTCAAGCGAGATCAGGCCGATCCCAATCAGTGTAAAAACAGCTCCAAAGAGCGTTTTGCGCTGCAAAGGAAAGCGATAGATCAAAAATCCGAGGATCGGGACCAAAACGACATTGACAGCTGTCAAAAAGGCATTTTTCGAAGCAGTCGTCTCAGCCAAGCCGAGTGTCTGCAATAAAAAAGCCGCAAACAGCACGATCCCTAAAACGCACCCTTTTTGAATCGTTTTCCAGCTTAAATGCTGCAGCTTTTTCCAAAAAAGCAGGATGCTCAGTATGCCGGCGATCAAAAAACGCAAGGCGTTGATCTGCAGCGGATGATATGTTTCCAACGCAATATCGCTCACCACAAAACCGCTGCCCCAAATCATCGCCACCAGCAAAAGTCCGATCGTTCCAATTACTTTTTTCATGTTTCCCCATCCTGTCTTGTCTTCATAAAAATCTGCACAAACGTTATTATACGAGCACACGCGTGCAAAAGGCAATAGAAAAACCGAAAAACGCCGGGAAGACGTTTTTCGGTCGCTTTGTTTATCCTCGTTTCGAAGTCCGGCTGGCGGGATCGAGCAGGCGCTCGACATGTCCTAAGATCCAGTCGGTGATGATCGCCATAAAGGCGGTCGGCAAGGCTCCTGCCAAAATGATCGCCGAGCCGTCTGTCGCGTTCGTTCCGCGGATGATGATGTCTCCCAGTCCGCCGGCACCGACAAAAGCGCCGATCGCCGTGATCCCGATCGCAACGACCAAAGCATTTCTGATCCCGGCCATGATCACCGACACCGAAAGCGGCAGTTCGATCATATAAAGCCGCTGCCAAGGTGTCATGCCCATCCCTTTGCCGACATCCAATATGCCCGGGTCGACTTGGATCATCCCGGTATACGTGTTGGAAATGATCGGCAAGAGTGAATACAAGAAAACCGTCACGATCACGACATTGACGCCGAGTCCGAGTCCGATCATCAAAATCGAGACCATTGCCAAAGAAGGCACTGTTTGGATGATATTGGCCAGACGGATCACCCATGCGGCAACTTTCCGCCGGCGCGAGATCAAAATGCCAAGCGGGATCGCGAGGATCGCCGCAAACAAAACGCCATAGATCGAGATCAAAAAGTGGCGGACGAATTGGCTGAAAACATATCCGCCATTTTCTTTAAAATAATACAGAAACTGTTCAAAAAGATTCATATTTTGCAGATTCATTCCGCTCACTTCCCTTCAAAATAGCGATGTTTTTGCAAGAATTCTTTGGCAACGATGCTGGGCTCGATCAAATCGTTATCAGCGCGGTAATTGAGCTTTTGCATTTCTTTCGTTGTGATCGTTCCGCCCAAGCGTCCCAAGGCTTCTTTCAGCTGCGGCACTTTTTTGAGCAGATCATCGTCAATGACCGGCGCCGCATCATATGGCGGGAAGAAATTCAGGTCGTCTTCCAGCATCACCAGATCATAGCTGGCGATCCGCCCGTCCGTCGAATAGCCCAAAACGATATCCATTTTGCGCGCTTCGACCGCATCATAGACCAGTCCGATCTGCATCGGCAAAATCGATTGGAACTCAAAGCCGTATGTTTTCTTAAAGCCCTCGTAGCCGTCGCCTTTACGGGTGATCCATGACGTATCGACTCCAGCCACCAGCTCATCCGCAACATTTTTCAAATCGCTGACCTTTTTCAAATGATATTTTTCTGCGGTATCCTTGCGGACCAAGAAGACATACGTATTCTCAAATCCATATGACGGAAACCAAGTCTGATGGAATCTTTTTTCAAAATCCCGCTTGACGACGTCAAAAGCTTCTTTCGGATCTTTGATCGCATCCAGTCCCAAAGTGGTCGTTAAGTCAGTCCCTGTGTAGCGTGCGGCAGAGATCTGCGCATCGCCGTTCAGCATCGCTTGATGATTGATCGTAGTCGTCGCTAAGTTGTTGATGATCGTCGTGTCTTTATCGGTATAGTGTTCGACCATCCCGGCGACTAAACTTGCTAAGATCTGCGTTTCCGAAGTGATCCCGCCCGTGATCGCGATCGTGTCGCCGCTGCTGTTCGACTTCAATCCCGGCAGCGAGCAGCTGCTCAGCAGCAAACAGGAAAACAGCCAAACGAGCCATTTCCATTTTTTCATGAAGCTTCCCCCCTCAGTGCTTTCGGGGTCAAGCGATGTTCAAGCATCCCCAGAAGATAATCAGCCAAAATCGCCAAAATCGTCACCGGGATCGTCCCGCCGAAAATCAGCTCCGGCTGGTAATTGTTGAGACCGCTGAAGATCAAATCGCCAAGTCCGCCGGCGCCGATATAAGACGCGAGTGTCGCCCAGGCGATCACATAAACAGCAGCCAGCCGGATCCCGGCCATGATCGTTGGGATCGTCAGCGGCAGCTCGACCATCATGATCGACTGCATATTCGTCATTCCCATCCCTTTGGCCACATCGACATAATTCGCATCGACATTCTTCATCCCGACATACGTATTGCGCAAAATCGGCAATAATGAATAAATAAACAACGCGATGATCGCCGGCAATTTGCCGACTCCGAAGATTGGGATCATCAAAGTCAAAAGCGCCAGTGACGGAACGGTCTGCAGCGCACTGGTCAAGCCGATCACAATATTTGCGGTTCGCGGCAGCCTCGTCAAAAGAATCCCCAGCGGCACTGCGATCAAGATCCCCAGCGCCAAAGCAACGGCTGAGATATAAATATGTTCAAATGTTTTAGATGCGATTTCCGCACCGTATTTTGCAAAAAATTCGGACATTGACTACGCCTCCTCGTTGACTGATTCTGCGGCACTGCCAATGCTCGATTCGTCTCCCCAGATCACGTCATACACCAAGTCGACTAACGATGCCCGCGTCAAGATCCCGACGATCCGCTTTTCATCATCGACGACCGGGACATTTTTCACGCCGCGCTTTAAGATCCGCTGCATCGAATCCCGCAACAACGTATTTTGGTTCACATAAAAGACTTTCGAATTCAAAATATCGCCGACACTTGACGCTCTGCCGCGCATCTGGTTGATCGTTTCGACATCGATGATCCCTTTCAAGATATCAGCATCGTCGGTTACAAATAGCGAGTCGACCCGTTTTTCCCGCATCAGTTTGATCGCCTGCTGCAAAGATTTGCCCGGCGTGATCGTAATGACCCGCGGATTCATCACTTCTTTTACGGTCGTAATATCTGATTTTGCTTGCAAAAGGCGATCTTCGCCCAGCAGCTCCTCGACAAAAGAATTCGCCGGATGGCGCAAAATATTTTCAGGGGTATCAAATTGAACGACTTTCCCTTTGCTCATCACCACGATCCGATTCGCCAAATTGAGCGCTTCATCCATATCGTGTGTTACAAAGACGATCGTTTTCCCTAAATGCTCTTGCAGATTTTTTACCAGGTCCTGCAGCGAATCCCGTGTGATCGGATCGAGAGCTCCAAAAGGCTCATCCATCAAAATAATATCTTGATCGGCTGCCAAAGCACGCACGACGCCGATCCGCTGCTGCTGTCCGCCTGATAGTTCGCTCGGGTAGCGGTCAAGCATCTCCCGCGGAAGTTCGACCAGATCGATCATTTTTTCCGCTGTCTGCCGGCGTTCCTCTTCGCTGACCTTTAAAAGCTTTTGAACAAGGGTAATGTTTTCCATGATCGTCATATGCGGGATCAAACCGATGCTTTGGATCACATAGCCGATCTTGCGCCGCAATTCGACTGGATTGATATCTTTCACATTTTTGCCGTTGATCAGGATCTTTCCTTTGGTCGGCTCATTCATGCGATTGATCATCCGCATGCAAGTTGTCTTTCCGCTGCCGCTGGTCCCGATAAAACAAATAAATTCTCCTTTTTCAAAAGAAAGATTTACGTCTTCTACGGCGACCTTGCCGCCCTTATAGATTTTTGTCACATCTTGAAATTCTATCAATCTTTTCACCTCTGTTTTCTGAATATATTACGCAATTGTGCAAAACATAACTTTAATTATTACATATTTTCATGACGTTTTCAAATCGGCGGTTTTTTTAAGCAATCAAAGCGGGGAATGGCCAGCTTTTTCCATTAAATATTTAGTTATTTCATTTATCAGTATAAATACCAGTTCATTCTTTTATTTTCTGATTCATTTGTTATTTTTTCGTTTGAAGCTGCCTTTCTTTGACAAACGGCGCTATTTTTGATGTCGTTTTCAAAAGTTATTTGCATTCTTCATCAAATACGACTGCCTCTCCCGCCATTAAAAGCAAGCAACTGTCATCTCATTCATTTTGGCCCGCTGCAGTTCTCTTAAAATAAATGAAGATTCGCAGTCACGATATTGGTCAGCCCGCGATTCACGAAATACTCCGCCTCAAAGGGCGAATTGATCGTCCAGACTGCGAGCGGCAGTCCCGCTTCTTGGATCTGGCGGATCGCTGCCGGATTCAATCCTTGATAGTTGCAGGAGACCCAAACTTCGCCGCCAAGCGTCAACGCCGTATCGCGAAAAGCATCTCCCCAATATGGCATCAAAACGTCCAGCTTGGCGCTCGGAGAAGCATGGCGCACCAGCTGCAGGATATTCATATCAAGCGAAAGAATATGGGCTGTCCCCAAAAAGCCGTTTGCTTCAATAACATGCAGCAGCGCGCTGATTTGTTCAGCGTGCAGCCGCGGATCTGGTTTGATCTCGATATACGGAATGGTTCCTTTTTGATGATTGACTTTCAGATACTCTTCCAGTGTGCAGTACGTATTGTTTGGATATTGTCCCGCATTGACCCCTTTAGTGATTCTCATGCTTTTTAGCTGCGCCAAAGTATAGTCAGCGATTTGCCCAGTATTGTCGGTCATCGAGCTGACTGAAGGATCGTGAGACAAGACCCAGTAACCATCTTTAGTCATCCGAATATCGGTTTCGATCCCGTACGCTCCATGCGGAACGAGTTCAAACGCCGGCAAAGTGCTGTCTGGTGCTTGACTGGAGAGTCCGCGATGATAAACGATCGAAAGGCTTGCATTCTTCCCCGTTGCGGCGATCAGGTTTCCATCGGTCCCGAAAGAATAGGTGCGTTCGCCAAAAGTAACTGTACCGCTGAAGCGTGCCCCGGAATCATCAAAATAGTATCTGTGTCCTTCCATTTCACGAAATCCAGTCGCCGCTTGCCCCTCGCTATTCAAATAATAGTCTTTCCCGTGATCTTGCTGCCAACCGGTCAGCATCGTGCCGTTTGCATCGAAACGATACCAAAAACCATTGATACTTTCCCAACCGACCGCCATCTTACCATTAGGGGCCAGATAGCGTTTTGTTCCGTTCACGTTTTTCCAGCCGGTCACCATTTTGCCCCGTCCATTAAAATAGTAAGAAGCCCCGCTGATATTCTGCCAGCCTTTCGCTTGCACTCCGGCTGCGGAAAAGTAATGCCAGTCATTTTCGATTTTTTGCCAGCCAGCTGCCATTTTGCCATCCGCAAGAAAATAATAATGAACACCGGCGAGTACTTGCCAGCCCGTTGCGGCAGCACCGTCTGAATTGAAATAATACCAGCCGTTATCGATTTTTTGCCAGCCCGCGGCCAGTACGCCATCCGGCTTGAAATAATACCATTTATCAGCCAGCGGCTTCCAGCCGCTCGTCATTCGGCCGTCCGGGTTGAAGTAGTACCATTTTCCGTTCAATTCCTGCCAGCCGGCTGCTGCCTGCCCATTTGATGCATAATAGTGCCAGCTGCGATTTACTTTTTGCCAGCCAGTCGCCATCGCCCCGTCCGCGTGAAAATAATAGTTCCCGCCGCTGATTTGTTTTTTTTCGGTCGCCATTTTGCCTTTTTCATCAAAATAATACCAATATTTTCCGAGCCAAAGCCAGCCCTTCTGTCTTTCGCCGGATTCCCAAAATGACCACTCTTGCCCGCTCAAATTCCAGCCGTCTGCGCGCATTCGGGTAATCAGCGAATATCGCTCAGAACCGCTGAGCGAAACTAGACAAATCATCAGCAGACAAGCGCCGCAGATCCGCCGCACACTTTTTTTCATCAAATTCCCAACTTTCACCATTCTCTTAATTCCAGTATAGCGAATTTTAGTTGATAAATCATGATTCGCTGCGGTTTTCCTGCACTCTGGAGCACAAAAACAGCCGCGGCCAAATCATGGTCACAGATGCGGTTTCCGGATAATTAGGGTTCCTTTTCAGCAAATCAAAGAACTGCTAATGATTGTTTCGTGGTCGGTTTCGGATAATGCTCGGCCAGCTCCTGCCATTCTTCCGCACTCAGCACTAAACTTCCGGCTGCATAATTATCTTTCACATGTTGCGGCGTGCCGGCTTGCGGGATGGCGATCGTTTTGCCGTCGCGGATCGCCCATGCTAAAAGCAGCTGTTCGATCGAACACTGATGAGCGGCTGCGATTTTTTGCAGCAGTGGATCTTCATGAAACCGATTGCCGAGCGAGTCACCCTGGGCAAGCGGTGAATAAGCGATCAGCGGCAGATTTTGTTCTCTCATCCACGGCAGCAGATCAAACTCGATCCCGCGGCTGCCCAGATTGTACAGCACTTCATTTACCACACAATTTTTGCCGTTTTTGACTTTCCAGAGTTCTTTCATCTCAGACGTATCGAAATTAGAAACGCCCCAGTTTTTGATCTTTCCGCTTTTTTTGGCCTCTTCCATTGCTTCGACTGTTTCTTCAAACGGAACACTGCCGATCCAGTGCAAAAGATACAGATCCAGATACTCCGTCCCGAGCCGCTGCAAACTTTTGTCTAAACTGATCGGCAATTGTTTCTTTGAAGCATTCCACGGATAAACCTTGCTGATCAGAAAGAGCCGGCTACGCTCAACAGTTTTTAATGCTTCGCCAAGCAAGCTTTCCGCTTTGCCTTCGCCATACATTTCAGCCGTATCGATCACTTGGACCCCGGCTTCGATCCCAGTCCGGATCGTTTCGATCTCTTGAGCGCGGCGTGCGGGATCTTCTCCCATATGCCAAGTTCCCATGCCGATTGCCGGAACTGTTCTGCCGGCGATGATCGTCTTTTTCATAATGACTCACCTCTTGCGACTATTATAAAAAAAGCAGCAGATTGTTTCAAAGAAAAGGACTTGGACGCAAAAAAACACCAAAGAGCAAATGCTCTTTGGTGTACGTAGTCAGTCTTGATTAAGCTTTAACAACGTTAACTGCTTGAGGTCCACGTTGGCCTTCTTCGACTTCATAAGTGACAGCTTGGCCTTCGTCCAAAGTCTTGTAGCCGTCTCCTTGGATTGCGGAGAAATGTACGAATACATCGTTTCCGTCTTCACCAGTGATAAAACCAAAGCCTTTGTCTGCGTTGAACCATTTAACTGTTCCGTTATTCATAAATAAAATACCTCCATATTACACATCTGTGTAAATTATTTTTGCAATAAAAGGTGATGTGTAAAGAAAGTATATCAATTTCTTGTTTTACTATTTCACATATCAAATTTGTATTACTTACTTAGTATAGCACGTCTGAAATAAAAAGCAATCGATTTGTTTAAATATATTTCGGTCTTCCGGCTGAATACAGTTTTTCTTCCCTTTGCTACACTGAATGCAAAGTCAGACACAATGAAAACGGAGGGAAATCCATGAAGAAAAAAATGACACGAATCGCTCTTGGCGCTGCAGCGATCGGGATCGGCCTGCTTATTTTTAAAAGCTGGTCTTATTATCAGGATACTTACGCTGGTGTGACCGCCTATACAAAAATTCCCGCAGAAGTCCCGAAAAGAGTTCCCACGAAAGATATTGACGGAAAAGTCATCGCCGGAGAATATTCCTATCCTTATACTTTTGAATTCGTCACTGAAAGCGGCAAAACCCAAAAAATGACTTTTGAATTATCTGGCGACGCTAATGTTCAGCCCTTTGCGCCTGGCACTTATGCAAAAGCGGAAATCAGCAAAAACCGCATTACAAAAGGTCCTTATCTCTTGCAAGAAAAAGACGTTTCACAAGACATTTTGGAGAAACTGAAATGAAATAGAAGAAAGAAAAAAATGCATCGCGCAAATTTGCGTGATGCATTTTTATTTTTACCAGCTGGCCTTTTTCACACCGGGAATCTGACCCAGATGCGCTAATTGACGGAAATTGATTCGTGACATACCGAACTTGCGCATATAGCCGCGCGGCCGACCATCGATCAGATCGCGGTTTTTGTAGCGGTTCGGATTGGAATCTTTCGGCAATTTAGCCAATGCAGCATAGTTATGTTCCTGTTTCAATTCCCAGCGCAGTTTCGCGTATTTTGCGATCATTGCGCGCTGTTTTTCAGCTTTTGCGATTTTTGATTTTTTTGCCAATAGATATTTCTCCCTCTCAAGTGCTGCCATTCAACACAGGGACAATCAAATTTCAAACAACTTTACATTATTCCCAAATGGCCGATTTGTCAAATAAGAATGTCCGGCTTATTTTCCGCCGGGGCCGCCCGCGCCACCTGGAGTTCCTTGACCGCTTGACGCTTCTCCGGATTGGGTCAAATTGGCAACAGTGGAAGAGATTTTCAGAGTCCCCAGTGTTGTATCGCCGGACGCTTTGCCAGCCAGATACACGCCGGACTCATCCGTTCCGCTGTTCGTCCCGCCGCTGGTCAAGGTATAGTTTCCGCTCTTCAGCGCCGGTGTTGAAAGAACGAGCGATTGGAAAGCTTTGGCGGCCGCAAACGAAATGACCGTATCGCCGCTTTCGTTTTTCAAACTGATCAGCGTGTCTTTGGCCTGCTGCTGATCAAAAGTGATCTTGACCGCTGTCTGCGTCGAAGTGTCGCTGACATTTTGCGCCATGTCGGTCGTCCCGGCGGCTGCCAGCGTGCCCCCGGTCAATGTAAATGTACCGTTGTAGTCAAGCGCGCCATTGCCTCCGCGTGTCGGCCCATTGACAACAACGACCCCGTCACTCATCTCGATATTGCCGTTGCTGTCCAAACCATCACCTTCCGCGTCAACAACCAGGATCCCGCCGGAGAGTTTGACTTGTTTGCTGCTGTCTGCCTGATCCCCGCCGCCGGGGCCGCCACCGAATGAGTCCGCGCCGAATTTTCCGGAGCTTTGATCGGTATCGCTGCCCCCGCCGGCATTCACCCCGTCATCAGACGCGGTCAACCGGGTCGTCCCGCCTTGATAGTCGATGACGCTCGCCTCCAGTCCTTCATAGGACTTTTCGATCGTGATCTTACCGTTTTTGATCGTCAGGTTCTGATCAGCATGGATCCCGTCGTCCCCAGAACTCAGCGTAAAGGTCCCGCCGCTGATGATGACATCTTGGTCTGAATGGACCGCATCATCTGCACTGTCGACTGCGACCGTCCCGCTCGACACTTGGATCGAATTGCCGGCTTTCAGGCCTTTATAGCTTTCATTTTTATCAGGATCCGCCGTTGCAGCGCCGTCTGCGGTTTTGATCGTGATTTTCGCATTTTGGATCAACAAGTCGGTCGCCGCCTGGATCCCGTCGCGACCGCTCGTGATCGTAAAGGTCCCGCCATCGATCGCCAACGTGCCTTTACCGCTGGCCGTGTTGTCCGATTGGACCGCGTCGCCTTCGGTCGTTTTCAGCGTAAATGTCCCCGATTTGATTGAAACGGAGTCTTTGCCTTTCAGCGCGTTGTTTTTCGCCGTAACTTCATATTCACCGGACGAGATCACAAGATCGTCTTTTGAACGGATCCCATTGCTGTAATTTCCAGTAACGACGAGCTTGCCGCTGCCGTTGAGCGAAAGATCTTCCTTGCTGTAAAGAGCTGCATCCGGTTCAGTCGCGTTGTCAGCCAGTGAATAATCGGTTCCATCCGTCAAGGTATTGAGACTGTCTTTTTGCAGCGTCATCGTGACTTTTTCCGCTTGCTCGATATCGATCGCCGGGCCGCTTTTATTTTCGATCGTGACACCGTTTAAAATCAAATGGACTTTCTCCGTTTTAGCCGCTTTCACGATCACTTGGCCGGCAAGTTCGCCCGTCAAGAGATATGTGCCGCCTTTGGTGATCGTCACCGTTTGATCTTTGACGCTTACACCCTCCGCTTCCTGCGTATTCTCCGAGAGATCCACTTTTACTGCATCGGTGCTGCTCTCATCGCTGTCTTCGCTTTCGTATTTTCCATAATAACCAGAAGTTTTTTTCGTTGTTTTAACGGTCGCTGTTTTCTGGCTGCTTTTAGCAGTACTGCTCTGCGTCGCTGTTCCTGAAGCACATGCGCTCAAAAGCAGCCCGCTGAATAACAGGACCGGAAAATTTTTTTTCATAGGCCGTCCCCTTTCTGCTACAATTCATCACGATTCGTGGCGGCTTTCCCGAGGACGACCGGCAGATTGCCGTTGCGCGTTCGGACCGCATCGATCAGCTCTTTTTCCTGCGCTTTGTCTTTCAGCAGCAAGCGGTAGCGCAATTCATACAAACTGCCCATTGTAGTTGTTCGCACGGATTCCAGATGAGAGGAAAGTGCATATTTTTTCAGCAGATCATCGAACAATCCCGGATAATCCAGATCTTCCGGGATCGTAACTTTGAGCTCGCGTTCCGCATTTTTATGCCGGTCGCCAAAAGGAGTGCTGTAAAGAAGCAGGAGAAAAACCGCGACGATCAAAGAAAAAACAAAAATATACGCGACAAACCCCATGCCGGTCGCCAGACCGACCCCCATCGACCAAAATACACTCGTGATCTCCCGCGCACCGCCTGGAACCGACCGGAAGCGGATCAAGCTGAACGCTCCCAAGATCGCCACTCCTGTCCCAAGGTTGCCGTTGACCAGCATGATCACTGATTGGACCAATACTGGCAAAATCGCCAGTGTGATCACAAAATTTTTCGTATAGACGTTTCGTACCATGTGGACACAAGCAACCAAGATCCCCAGCACGAGCGACGCCGCGATGCAGATCATGAGTTCTTTCATATCGATTTTTCCATTGTTCGTCAGTAAACTACCCAGCATGCTTTGTGCACTCCTTTTTGAATAAATGTCGCTGAAAAACTTGCGCATATTTAGAAAAGCTTGATTGGCGGAGCTGATGTTTGTTCAAAAGTTCGACAAACCATAAAGGATAGGCACCGAGCGCTTTGACTTCCATCAGCACATCGATCTCGGGAGCGGCGAGCATTCCGCTGCTGCCGGCGCTCAAATCGAGATTCTGGTCGCGCCAGCGAATGTTTCGGTCGAATGTCACGCGAAAATTTTCATCTTCCGCATCGAAATACGAAACACGATCGTAAGCGATCAAGACGCGCGCCGCAAGATGCGGATATTTGGTGAAAAGCCAATCGATCTCACGCTTGATCTGGCCGGCTTCTTTCGGATCGACCGTGAGCCGGCCGGTTTGCTGCCATGCAAGATATGCGGGATAATCCAGCGCGAGCCGGCGCTTATACACGATCCCATTGACTTTCTTTTTGATCTCTAAAAAGAGCAAACTGCCCGGACCCGGCACCCCGTATGCACGAATGCGGAATTTTTCTTTATACCGCGGTTTATCGATCGACCACTTGATCAGTTGATAGTCGGCCGTGTCATAATAAAGCGAAAGGATCGTGTGCAAGCCAAATTCATCGACTGCCATCTGCTGCTCCAGATCAAGCACAAAATCATCAAAAACGGTTTGCGGCAGCAGATATTTGTTTTCTTTGCGCTGAAACACATTCTTCAGTTTCAAAATTTTTCCTCCTTGAGTCATTTGTCCCCATAGTATGGAGCCAAACTTAAACTAATCTTAGCTGCCGCAGGTCGCGCACGGAGGCGGCGAGCCACGCAGCCGCAAAGAAAAATCCCGCTGCAGTCAAAAAGAGCAAATACGGCGAGTCGCTTCCGGCGATCTCCAAAATGCCGTACAAAATATTGCGGACACAAAACGCGGCGATGCTGCTGTTGAGTAAATTAAATTCCAAACGCTTAGCGCTTTTAGCAAAAAAGCGCGTTTGAAAAAACCACAGAAGCCCGCTAGCGAGCGGCAGGATCCAAGTATATCGCAGCACATTTGAAACGACGCCGTGCCCGAAATGATGATAGATCAGCTGAAACAAAAAGAATCCGGCTGAAACCATAAGATATTTGCAAAATGTTCGCATATCTTCCTCCTATTTGAAATAAATGATGTCGCTGACTTCGCGTTCTTGACTGCTCCCGGCACCGCCGACTGTCTGATTCAGAACTTTGCCATTGAAATACAAAGTCGAGGAACCGCCGCCGTCAAGATTATAAGCCGTCTGCGCCCCGAGGGACTCGAAGACTTCCGCTAACTGGTAAAGCGATAATCCCTGGCTTTCTTCTGTCCGCCCTTCCGAAACGATGATCGCATAATGGTTCTTGCCGATTTGTGCGATCGCGGTCCGCGGATTGCTGTTCATGGATTGCGAAACTTCTTCTTCTTCGCTCACACTGACTTTTCCGTCTTTGATCAGTGCTGGGCCAAAGGAAAACACCTGCTCAGCATCATCTAAAGCGGCAGCGGTCGAAGTGCTTTCATCGATGATCGAGAAATCACCGTTTTTATCGACGACCAGTGCCTCTGTATCATCGCTCGCCGTATCGCGATACTTCTTGCCGTTGCGCACGACGAATCCGGTGCTGCGAAAGCCGTAGTAATCGCCGTTGATCGCCAAGACCGCGCTGTTTTCAGCAGCCATCGCCGAAGTTTTTTCTTTCAGATTGCGTCCATAGGTGTTTTGCGCAAACGCGCTCTTGAGCGCGTTTGCACTGGTCGTTTGGATATCAGCGATATAGACTTTGGTATTGTCGACCGTTTTTTCCGTGATTTTGATCTTCAGGTCCGCCGATTCATAAGAATCCGCGGTGCTTTTCACTTCTGCAGATTTCGCGGAAGAGCTCTGCGAGCTGCCGGCGGTCGAAGTGTTTTTCGTTTCCGCAGCGACTTGCTCGGGAGCTGGCAGGACAAACGCTTTCAGCAAAATAAAGATGCTCGCGCTCGTCAAAACGATCCCCCAGACGATCGCCCAAGCAAATGGCTTTTTCAAAAAGTTTTTCATCGATAAACTCCTTACGTATTAAACACAAAGCGGCGCTGCAAGCGGTAGCTGAAGAAAAATAAAAAAACATCAGTCAGTGCCTTGGCAATGATCAAAGAAGAAATGAGACTGCTTAAAAGTGTTACTCCCAGCCAGCTGGCGATCATTTGGAAAACAAAGAGCAGCCCATATTTGAAGACCGAGCGCCGGATCATTTCACGGTCGCCGAATACAAAGCGTTTATTCATGGAGTAATTGAAGATCCCGGAAATGATGCGGGCGATCACTGTCGCAAGCAGCAGCGTCCCCGCCGCTTCACCAAAAAATGCCGTCAAGAGAAGAAAAACACTGATATCAACAAATGAAGAAGCAAGTGAAGAAAATAAAAAACGGAATAGCTGCAAATAGATCAAAAAAGAATCCTGTAAAGCACGAAAATGCGAATGCTCATTATTTTCTTCATAGATCGTTTCGATCGGCAGCTCTTCGATCTTGAGATCGAGCTGAGCCGCATCGAGCAGCATATTCATCTCATATTCAAAACGTTCGCCGGGGATCTTGACCAGCTCATCGGCAAATCGGCAGCTGAATCCGCGCAGACCAGTCTGCGTGTCCCCCAGCCAATACCCGCTCGCTAAATAATAAAAACTCGTCGTCAGCCGATTCCCCCAATAGCTTTTAAAAGGCGTTTCACTTTTTAAAAAATCGCGCGTTCCTAAAAGCAGCACATTTTCAGCCATCTTGGGAACACGCTGAAGCATGCGTTTGATGTCGCGGATCGCATGCTGGCCGTCGCCGTCCGCGGTAACGATCCCGGATGCCTGCGGATAGTTTTCTTGAATAAACCGGATCCCGTATTTCAGGGCGTAGCCTTTTCCTTTGTTTTCCGAATAGCGCAAAAGAGTCACGCGCAAGTCGCGGGAAACCAGCCGCTCAAAAGTCTTGCGATATTTCTCACCGCTGCCGTCGTCCACGATCACGATCGGATTCGTGACTTCCTTGCGCAGCTGTTCAAAAAAGCGTTCCGTCCGCTCCTGCGGCTCAAAGATCGGGATCAGTAAAATCGCGTTCATATGTTCGCCTCCTGTAATTTGAACTGAGCTTATCAGTGCGAGCTTAACGCGGACTTAATGCCCTTTTGCGAACTTTTTTTATTTCCGCAACCTTATTAAGGAAGTTTTATGCTCGGCATGCTAAACTGGATGCGAGGTGAAAATAATGATCAAAATTCTCGTCGTTGAAGACGACCATGTGCTTTCCGATTCGATAAAAGAAATCATCCAAGATCTTGGCGAGATCAAACAAGTATATGATGGTGAAGAAGGATACTATGAAGCTTCTTCGGGCATCTACGACTTGATCGTTCTCGACTTGATGCTCCCTGAAAAAAACGGCTATGAAGTGCTCGCCGATCTGCGTAAAGAAAATATCCAGACGCCTGTCTTGATTTTGACTGCCAAAGACAGCTTGGAGAACAAGATCGAAGGCTTCCAAAAAGGGGCCGATGATTATTTGACAAAACCTTTTTACCGCGAAGAGCTGATCATGCGCGTCAAGGCGCTCCTGAAGCGTTCGCTCGGCCTGTACAGCGAAAACTTGATCGAATATCGCGGCTTGGAATGCAACTTATCAGCGAATTCTGCGTCGTTTGCCGGTCAGACGCTGCCGATCCAGGGAAAAGAGTTCGAGCTTTTGATCTACTTTATCCAAAATAAAGGGGTCATTTTGACAAAGGAACAGATCTTTGACCGGATCTGGGGATTCGATTCAGATACGACGGTGACAGTCGTCGAAGTTTACATGAGCCATTTGCGCAAACATCTGAAGCCAACTGGTCTCGACCAGGCCTTCAAAACCTTGCGCAATGTCGGCTACATTTTGGAGGCCAAAGAATAGCCATGGACCGCGAAAAAACAAAACAGCAAAGCAGGCGTTTTTTCTTCTGGAATGTCGGTGCCTTTGCGGTCATTTTTCTCTTGTTGGGCATGATTATTTTGCAGCTTCTGCAGATCTCTGCTTACCGCCAAACCGATCTGTCGCTGATGCAGATGGCCCAAGACAAAGACCGTTTGGAAATGGAGATCAACCGCTATCAGTTCAACAACCCGATCTGGTCAGCTCCTGATGCAAACGACCGAATGGATGCACGTCCGAACGAATTCAACTCGCAGTTCATCCTCTGGTCAAAAGACGGCAAAATTTTGAATCAAAGTCTTTTAGGCGGCCGGCTGAATCAGCTCAGCAATCTGCCGTTTTCGACCGATAATATTTCTAAGATCGTTTCGATCAATATCTCATCTACCCAGAGCAACAGTGAAATGTCCTTCCACTCGATCATGGTACGGGTCAAAGATACCGGCAGCAATGTCGCCTACATCCAGATTTTGACCAATACCGATCAGATCGCGGCTTCGATGAAAAACTTTCAGCAGATCTTGATCATTTGCATGCTGGTCTTTTGGCTGCTTTCGATCGCCCTCAGCTATTCGCTTTCGCGCATGAGTATGAAGCCGATCTTGAAATCATGGCGCAAACAGCAGGAATTCGTGGAAAACGCTTCGCACGAGCTGCGGACCCCGCTGACGATCATCCAAAATAATCTGCAGAAGCTCTTCACCAAACCAAACAATACGATCATCGAAGAGTCAGAAAGCATCGCGCAAGCATTGACGGAGACCCGTCGTTTGACTGGATTGACCAGCGATTTATTGACGATCGCCCGCAGCGACGCAAATGAGATGGTCTTGGACAAAAAAGAAATCCAGCCGAAAGAATTTATCGCAGAACTCGTCAAACCGTTCCATGAGATCGCCGAGATGGATGAAAAACAATTTTTACTGAAAAATGAGGCGGATCGGCCGGTCCTGGTCGATCCGCAAAAGATCCACCAAGTGCTGGTGATCTTGCTGGACAATGCGCTGAAATATACGAAAACCGGCGACGCGATCACGATGATCTCGAAAATAAATAATGATCATTGGCTCATTGAAGTCCAAAATACCGGTCCTTCGATCCCTGACGGCGACAAAAAAAGAGTTTTCGAACGCTTTTACCGCGAAGATGCGTCGCGCTCCAAAGAAACCGGCGGCTACGGACTCGGACTTGCGATCGCCAAGCAGATCATTCTTGAACATCGCGGCAAAATTTCAGTCCATGATCTTGCGCCGCACGGCGTTGTCTTTCAGATCAGTCTGCCGATCAAAAAAAATCCCAAAAAATAGCAAACAGCGAGACTGGCAAAATTTTGGGTTCTTCGTCAAATAGTGTTGGTGAGCTTTCAAACTGAATAAAATGTAGTGGATCCCAAGCGAGCAGAAACGCCCGCTTGGGATTTTTTGTTTCAAAAAAATGGATCCTTTTAAGCAGTTTTTCCTGCGCGGAGAATGGAATGATCTTGAAAAATAAGCCCTTGGATCATGTAGATCCGCGCGCGGAAGTTCAAGAAATTTCGATAGCCGTAGGCTACTCTTTTCATGACTTTGATCTTGTTGTTTGTTCCTTCGACCGGACCGTTGCTGTAGTTGACCCGCAGGGCATTTTCGATCCCTGAGTGGTAACGGCGGAAAAAGGTGAGCTTCTTGCGGAACCACTCCGGCAGACGCGGGTCAAGCGAATCGATCAGATCAAAAAAGTGCCGGCTGCTTTTTTGTTTGAAGTGGTAGCACAGAAGCTGACAGGTTTCATAGGCGGAACGCAAGCGCTCATCGTAGGTCAAGAGCTCGTCCACGATCGCCTGTTCCGTAATGAACTGTTTGAAAGAGCGATCATAGTGGTAATTCGAGCTGTCCAAGCCGTCGGAATCTT
>JALCOL010000021.1 GCA_022649665.1 Enterococcaceae bacterium | reverse complement strand
CGCGCGGATCTACATGATCCAAGGGCTTGTTTTTCAAAATAATCCCATTCTCCGCGCCGGAAAAACTGCTTAAAAAGATCCATTTTCTTGAAATAAAAAATCCCAAGCGGGTTTTTCTGCTCGCCTGAGATCCACTACATTTTATTCAGTTTGAAATCTCACCAACACTATTTGACGAAGAGCCAAAAAACCGGAAGAGCTCGGCTCTTCCGGAAAACATTGTTACGATTTATTTTTTGTAGTCGGCCATGCGTTTGTAAACACCTTCGCGGTATTCTGCATCGCTGACTGTTCCGTCGAACATTTCTTGAACGACTTCTGGATCTTTCTTGACACGTTGCAGTGAAGAGTAACGTGTTTGCGTCATCATGAAGTCTTTCATCTTCGAGAAGTCGACTTTCTTGAAGTCTACGACCATTGGATCTTTGCCTTTCTTCGTCAGCAAAGGATTGAAGCGGTAAAGTGGCCAGTAACCAGATTCAACAGCTTGTTTGGATTCTTTCAAAGAGTTTACCAAACCGCCGCGCAGACCATGGTTGATACATGGAACATAACCGATGATCAGGGATGGACCAGGATAGTTTTCTGCTTCATTGATCGCTTTGATCGCTTGGACAGGGTTGGCTTCGATACTGATCGAGGCAACATACACATTGCCGTACGTAACTGCCATCATTCCCAAGTCTTTCTTCTGGGTCTTCTTCCCGCCGGCAGCGAATTTCGCTACAGCAGCGTGTTGTGTTGCTTTGGACATTTGACCGCCGGTATTGGCGTACAATTCATTATCCATTACAAAGATATTGACATCTTCACCGGAAGCTAAGACGTGATCGACACCGCCGAAGCCGATATCGTATGCCCAGCCGTCACCACCGAAGATCCATTGAGAAGGTTTAACGAACAAGTCGCTGCGGGAAAGGATCGTTTCTAATTGATCGTCGCCTTTCGCTTCGTCAGCTAAAGCCGCTTTCAATTTCGCAGCACGTTGTTGTGTGCCTTCGCCTTCGTCCATGTGTTCAGCCCAATCGGTCATCAATGCTTGCAGTTCAGCAGAGCCTTTGCCTGCTGCGACCGCTTTATTGACAAGCGAAAGCAATTCTTTGCGGCGGGCTTTGCTTGCTAAATGCATTCCGAAACCATATTCAGCATTGTCTTCAAACAACGAGTTCGACCATGCTGGGCCAGTTCCATCGGCTTTCGTCGTATAAGGCGTTACTGGTGCAGAAGCGCCCCAGATCGAAGAACAGCCGGTCGCATTCGCGATCATCATGCGGTCGCCGTAGAGCTGCGTCATCAACTTCACATATGGAGTTTCGCCGCAACCAGCACAAGCGCCGGAGAATTCCATCAATGGTTTTTCAAATTGAGAACCTTTGACAGAGAGTTTCTTGAATGGATTTGCTTTTTCTTTCAAAGTCATTGCAAATGCCCAGTTGATCGCTTCGTCTTTTTGTTCTTCATAAGGCGTCATTACGATCGCTTTTTCGCGTGCTGGACAAGCTTGCACACAGAGTCCGCAGCCCGTGCAGTCTTCAACAGATACTTGGATCCGGAATTTCATACCGTCTGCGCCTTTAAGGTCGCGAGTGATATAGCCTTCTGGCGCATTCTTCAATTCTTCTTCGTCAGCAAGGATCGGACGGATCGAAGCGTGCGGGCAAGTAAATGAACATGTATTACATTGGATACAGTTTTCAGGGATCCAGCGCGGTACTTCAAGCGCTACCCCGCGTTTTTCGTATGCAGCAGTTCCTGATGGCATGTCGCCGCCTTCAAGACCATTGTCGACCAAGTCTTTGACAGACAAGCTGTCGCCTTCTTGGCGTTCGCACACGTCGACGATGTTTTTCACATAGTCCGGACGGTTTTTGTCAGGTTTTGGAGCTGGAACTTCGATCGTTGCCCAGTCAGCCGGTACATCGATTTGTTGCAGGCTTTCGAACGTATCATCGATCGCTTTCCAGTTCTTTTCAACGATTTCACGAGATTTTTTCCCGTAAGTCTTGTCCACTTCAGCTTTCAAAAGCGGAAGATATGTCGGACGATCCATGATGTCTGTCAATTCAAAGAATGTCGTTGACATGACCATGTTGATCCGGCGGCCTAAACCGTCTTTTTGAGCCACGTCGACTGCATTGATGATATAGAATTTGATATCATGTTCGCCGATATAGCGTTTCAATTGAGCTGGAAGGTGTTCCAAGACTTCTTCTTTCGTCCAAGTCGTGTTCAAAACAAAAGTTCCGCCGTCGCGCAAACCTTTCAGCAAATTATATTTGTGGATATAAGAAGCATTGTGGCAGCCGATATAATCGGATTTTTCTACCAAGTAAGTCGAATCGATCGGTTCATGGCCGAAACGCAAGTGGGAAACGGTCAAACCGCCGGATTTCTTCGCATCATAAGCGAAGTACGCTTGCGCATACATATCGGTGTTGTCGCCGATGATCTTGATCGCTTGTTTGTTGGCACCGACTGTTCCGTCAGAGCCGAAGCCCCAGAATTTCGCTTGGAACGTATTTGGCGCGGTCAAATCAAGCGGTTTTGTCATTGGAAGCGAAGTGTGCGCTACGTCGTCGTTGATCCCAACGGTGAAGCGAGCTTTCATTTCTTCTCTTGGCAAAGTCAAATGATCGAAGACATTGATGATTTGGTCTGGTGTCACGTCTTTTGAACCAAGTCCGTAGCGGCCGCCGATGATGATCGGACGAATGTCGCTTTCGAACAAGACGCTTTGAACATCCAAAAGCAATGGTTCGCCATCAGAACCAGGTTCTTTTGTCCGATCGAGAACTGCAATGCTTTTCACTGTCTTAGGCAGTTTAGCAAGCAAGTTTTCTTTCGGGAATGGGCGGTACATGTGAATGTTCAAGAATCCGACTTTGCGGCCTTTTTCATTCAAGTATTTCACGGCTTGGATCGCTACTGGAGCAACTGAGCCGATCGCGATGATTACTTGTTCAGCATCAGGCGCACCAAAATAGTTGGTCAAGTCATAGTCTGTTCCGCGGACTTCGTTGATTTTCTTCATGTATTTTTCAACGATCGCAGGCATTGCCAAATAGTAAGGGTTGACAGTTTCTCTTTGTTGGAAGAAGATGTCAGGGTTTTGCGCAGAACCGGAAACATGCGGATGGTTCGGGTTCATCGCGCGGTTGCGGAATTTTTCGATCGCTTTGTAATTGACCATTTTTTTCAAATCTTCGTAGTCGATGACTTCGATTTTTTGCAATTCATGAGAAGTCCGGAATCCGTCAAAGAAGTTGACGAAAGGCAGGCTTCCTTCAAGTGCTGATAAATGAGCAACTGCAGAAAGGTCCATTACTTCTTGAACAGAGCTTTCAGCCAGCATGCAAAAACCAGTTTGGCGGGCAGCCATCACATCACTGTGGTCGCCGTAAATATTCAAAGCAGCAGCAGCAACAGAACGAGCTGCAACGTGGAAGACTGCTGGCAAAAGTTCGCCGGCGATCTTGAACATGTTCGGGATCATCAGAAGCAATCCTTGTGAAGCTGTGTAAGTCGTCGTCAAGGCGCCTGCACGGATCGAACCATGGACAGCACCGGCAGCCCCTGCTTCAGATTGAAGTTCGATAACGTCAACTGTTTGATCAAAAATGTTCTTCAAACCATTGGTTGCCCATTCATCAACGACTTCAGCCATTGGGGAACTTGGTGTGATTGGATAAATTGCAGCTACTTCTGTAAATGCGTAGGAAATATAAGCAGCTGCTGTATTTCCGTCCATTGTTTTAAATTTTTTCATTACTAAACTTCCTTCTCTTTTTTCAACTTTTGCAACCGACATTTGCAACAAAGTTTATTTTGATTCTTTGGCTACTTTTTCTTGAATATATTTATCCATTTCCTGGGCGGCGATCTTGCCGGCGCCCATTGCGAGGATCACGGTCGCGGCACCTGTCACGATGTCTCCGCCGGCATAAACGCCGGGGATCGAAGTTGCACCGGTCTCTTCATCCGCATCGATATAGCCCCATTTGTTGTTTTTCAACTCTGGGAATGTGTCGAGCAGGACGCGGTTGGCTCCTTGCCCGATCGATTCGATCGCAGTATCGCAATCGATCACGAATTCACTGCCTTTGATCGGCACTGGACGACGGCGTCCGCCGGCATCCGGTTCGCCCAATTCCATTTTGATACATTTGACGCCGACAAGATTTCCCTTATCGTCTGACAAATATTCAATCGGATTGGTCAGCCAGTGGTAGTTGATGCCTTCCTCAACAGAGTGGTGATACTCTTCCACCCGTGCCGGAAGCTCTTCTACCGAGCGGCGATAAACGATCGAGACATTTTCAGCACCCAAGCGTTTTGCAGAACGAGCCGCATCCATTGCGACATTTCCGCCGCCGATCACGACTACGTTTTTCGAGCGTTTGATTGGGGTCCGGTATTTTGGAAATTGATAGGCATGCATTAAGTTGATTCGGGTTAAGTATTCGCTTGAAGAATAAACACCATTGAGCCCAGTTCCCGGGATCCCCAGAAAATGCGGAGCTCCGGCACCGACAGCGATATAAAGCGCATCGTATTCTTTCAACAAGTCTTGGATCGTATATGTCTTCCCAACGACTGCATCAGTGACGATCTTGACGCCAAGTTTTTTGATCGAGTCGATTTGGCTTTCCACGATTTTCTTCGGCAGCCGGAATTCAGGGATCCCGTAAGTCAATACACCGCCGGCACTTTGCAGTGCTTCAAAGATCGTGACGCTGTAGCCGAGTTTTGCCAAGTCGCCCGCCGCCGTCAAGCCCGCAGGCCCGCCGCCGATGATCGCAACTTTATGGCCGTTTTTCTTGATCGGCTCATCATCCAAATTGATATTGTTCTCGATCGTCCAATCTGCAACAAGTCTTTCAAGTTTTCCGATTGCGACTGGTTCGTATTTTTTCTTCAGTCCCAGTGTACAAACTTCTTCACATTGTTTTTCTTGCGGACATACCCGGCCGCAGACCGCCGGCAAATTCGTATAGCGGTTCAAGATCTTCGCCGCTTCTAGCATATTGCCTTCGCGGATCTGATGGATAAATCCGGGGATGTCGATCATTACTGGACAGTTATGAACACAAGGTTTGTTCTTGCATTGTAAACAGCGAACAGACTCTTGCTGCCCTTCTTCCAACGTATAGCCTAAGGTAACTTCTTTAAAATTGTGGCTTCTGACATCAGGTGCTTGTTCAGCGATCGGTGTTTTGGTTTTGCTGATTTTTGCCATTATTCATTCACCTGCATTTCTTTGAAACGCTCCATTGCTTCTTTTTCCTCCGGACGATATTGCCCCATCCGATTCATGAATTCTCCCCAGTTGACTTCGTGACCGAAGAATTCCGGTCCGTCGACGCAGGCAAATTTGATGCTGTCGCCGACAGTTACCCGGCAGCAGCCGCACATTCCTGTGCCGTCGATCATGATCGAGTTCAATGAAACATAGCATGGAACATTTTTTTCGTCACACAGCTGCGAACAGAACTTCATCATGATCGTCGGGCCGACTGCCCAGACCATGTCGATTTTTTCGCGATCAAAAACTTTTTCCATCGCGTTGGTAACCAGTCCTTTTTCACCCAATGAGCCGTCATCGGTCATCAAGATCAGTTCATCTGAATATTTTTTGCATTCATCAGCTAAAATCATCGCGTCTTTGTCGCGTGCTCCCAAAACAGTGATCACGCGATTTCCCGCTTCTTTGATACCTTTGATGATCGGGTACAAAGCGGCGATACCAACACCGCCGCCGACCATCATGACCGTCCCATATTTTTTGATATGAGTCGGCGTTCCTAGAGGACCAGTAACGTCAAGGAGTTCTTCTCCGGCTTTATATTGCGCTAGGATCGCAGTTGATTCTCCAACTACTTGGAAAATTATGCGGATCAAGCCTTTTCCCAAATCCGTATCTGCAATCGTCAACGGAATTCGTTCGGCATATTTGTCGGAACGAATAATGACAAATTGTCCGGGTTTCGCTTGCTTTGCAATTTCAGGTGCTTCAATCCAAAAGTCATAATCCACATTCGAAATCACATCGTTCTTGACAATTTTATACATTTTTCTCTCATCCCCCACTGGTCCTCAGCAACTCTCACCTTGCTGTGAAACTAGATTATCCTAAAGCGTTAACGACTTTATCGACCAATTCGGCGATTGCTTTTTCATCATCGTCGTCCGGATCGTTTTCGACCTTCAATACGTCAGCAGCTTTTTTCGCACCGGTTTTTGCCAGTACTTCGTCAAAATCGATTGCTGCGTGGCAGAAATAGTCAGGATACAATTCGCTGTCTCCGCTTCCTACAACTGCATAAACTTTGCCAGAAAGATCTTTATCTTCGAGTTCGTCATGGAAATCTTCGAAATCGAATGGCAGTTCGCCGTCATTGTAAGTATATGTTGCGACAATACATGCGTCCGCATCGTCAAAGTAATCTGCATCGACATCGTCGACTTCTTCGCAGACGACTTCTAAACCTTTTTCTTTAAAATCTGCTTCTAAAAGCTCAGCGATTGCTTCGGTATTTCCTGTCATACTTGCATAAACGATCTTTGCTAATGCCATGTTTCTATCATCCTTTCTTGACCCATAGAGTATTTTAGTTTGCAAGTCAAAGGCTTTGGTTCGGGAGGCTCACGTATGCTCAAATACTCACAAAGTTTTTGTACAATGACTCCAGCTAGCTGTAAGCCCTTACTCACATTCTATATGGTAACAATAATCTGTATGAAAAACAATCATTTTGGATTAAAAAAAATCAGGATGCATGCCTTGCTGTTCCTATTTTTGTATCGGTATTTCAGATATTTTTCAGCAACACTTGCAAGCTCATGCGCGCTAGTGGAAAGACTGTTATAGGTCAGTCCTTCGACATGTCCGCGATTCTCGCAGATATCTCATTATATAACATCTATCCTTAATATTTTCTTAATATGATTCGGTCTTGAAAGCTCTATCATGCGATTAAGCTCTTCTTCTGACCAAAATAAAGTAATGCTTCAAGTGCCCCGCCGCCGATCGTTCGAGCTTTGTCGGAGATCGTCATATAGTCGACCTCTTCTTTGGAACGCGGATCGACATCGGCGACTTTCATCCCTTCCGGCACGCGGATCCCGTCCAAGATCAAGCCGCGCAAGATCCCGGTCAAAGGCGATGGAACAGCGATGTCTCCTACATAGAACAGCGTCTCGCCTTTTTTAACCGAATCGCCGATCTCATGAAGGTGTTTTATGACACCGTTCGCCGGCGAATGCACGACCCGCTCAGCACTTTTGCCGCCTAATACGCCTGGGATCCCGGTATTCGGGATCGGCTTGCCTGCGAAAATGATCCGGCCCAGCCGATGCCCGCGCATCGTTTCGATCACAGCATCGCAGTCTTGACCGGCGTCAAATCCCGGCCCGAGTGCGATCACGATCGGCGCCATTTCTTTCGTCGTTCCCAAGTTCTTCTTTGCCAAGATCGCATCGATCACTGCGGTCGGCTGTAATGCCTGGACTTTTTCACCAGTCGGGTCGACCATGATCGGGATCTTGCCGGCCGCCCATACGGCTTCGGCTTCCTCTGGCACTTCGATGCGTTTGGCGATCATTCCTTCGACCGAAAATTCGCCGGAACGGATCGCTTCGCACAAGGCGACCGTCCGCCGGATCGCCAGCGGATTCGCCGTTTCGAGGATGATCACTTTAAAGCCGCTGCGAAACAGCTTTTGGATCGTGCCGGTTGCCAAGTCGCCGCCGCCGCGAACTGCGACGATCGTTTCATTGATCAGTTTTGCTTTTGCCATAAGACTTCTCCTTTTTTCTCGATGATGCTGCCGAAAATGATCCGCTCAAGCTTTTGGATCGTGCGCGGATCTTTTTTGAGGGCTGCCGTGATCTTCAACGCTTTCTCATAGGACGCCGGCCGGTCGCCTTGGCTGAAATACAATATATTTCGCCCGTGCGCTTTTTCAAACATCCCGCGCGCTCCTAAGACGAGCTGCGCAATTATTTCAGGTGCAAGTGTTTCGCCGGATGTGCTGTTCGTCGCCTGCAAAAATTCCGGCAAACAGTGGATCAGCTCCGCTGAAATTCCATGTCCCAAGACCCACGCCGGCAAAACACCGATCGTCACCGTCGTTGCCGGCAGCACGACGGGTTCAAATGAGCGCCAACCTTTTAAAGGCAGACGTTTGGAACCGTCTGCCTCTAAAAAAGTATAGTCATAATCTGCCGCCAATTGTTCCCACCACGCAAGCGGCAGCGAAGCAAATTTTTTTCCTGGAATATCGACTTTGCCGAGGACCGTGACCCCCGTTTGCGCTTTTAGCACGGGGAAAGTTTCTTTGACCTCGATCAAACGGTCATAATGAAATTTTCGCGGATAAGCGATCTTAGTGGTCGTTCCCATCAGCACTTTTTGACTGCGATAGCGGTCCGCTAAATACTCCATCAAGGACGTTTTTCCGCCGCCGCCGATCAACGAAACGATCGCCGGCGTTTCCAGAGCAAAACAAGCTGCTAATTCTTCCACGAAGTATACTTCCTTTCGCCAAGTTCGCCGGTCACAGTAAAAATCTCGAGGATCGCAATTTTTTGTTCAGCGAGAACTTTTTGAGCCGCCGCGACTTCCGGTTTTGATTCGATCCTGAGACCGATCCCGCAGCGGTCAGACAACTCCGAGGGCAGACTCATCACATAGACCGCGACATCGGCCGCCTCAAGTGCCTTCTCCGCGCGGATCGCGTCATGCGTATTTTGAAATGTAAAAAGATATTCCATATCGTTTAGTTCCCTTACAGGTTGATGACTTTATCAGCAGCATCAAGTGTATCGACGATCCCATACATGTTGGTGATCTCGCCGATCGCCACTTTGTCCGTCAGATTATAATAATCAGTACATGTTCCGCAAGTCGAGATCTGCGCACCTTTTTCAGAGAGCGTCTGCAAATCTTTTAAGACGGGTGAGCCTTCTGTCGTCAAAAATGCGCCGCCGTTGAAGAACAGTAAATGTTCCGGGGTCGTGTCAAGTTCAGTCAGCGAATAAATGAAGCTCTTCATCAAAACACTGCCAAGTTCTTCATCATCGCCGCCGAGCGTTTTGTGGCCGATCGCGATGATCAAGCCTTCATGATGTTCTGCTTGATCGGCGTGATCTTCCGGCACATGGACGGTCACGAGATATTCTTCTTCTTTCGGCTGTTCGACTTCGACTGAGAACCCCATGCCGTTCGCTAATTTTTGGATATTTTCCACCGCAACTTTGTTATCGACCAAAATCTTGACGGTCCCGGCTTTTTTATCCAATTGCCGCGCCGCTTTTTTGACTGCGATCACGGGAAGCGGACATGGTTTGCCTAAAGCGTTGATGATTTCATTTTCTTTTGTCATGAGTAATACACTCCTTTTTAAAACACCTGAATTGCTTGGCTTTCGCGGTCGACGACCATCCCGATCATCCGTGCCGCCGGGTCATCCTTTTGGATCTCTTCTAGCAGTTGTTCCGCGTCTTCAGCTGCGACACTAATCAAAAGACCGCCCGACGTTTGCGGGTCGAACATGATCTCCTGCATGGCCGGTTCGATCGCATCAAGATCGATCTCGCCTTGAACCGCTTCACGGTTCCGTTCGCCGGCTGCAGTGAATAAATATTCCTTCGCATAATCATACGCTTTCGGCAAAAGCGGCAATTGTTCCGTATCGATCACCAGCGTATGCTTCTTGCCGGCCATTTCCATCGCATGGATCAACAGACCAAAGCCGGTCACATCCGTACAAGCGTGGACCGCATGACCAGCGAGCTTTTCAGCAGCATATTTGTTCAAGCGCTCCATCGAATCGGTCGCCGCTTGCACGCTTTCTTTATCCGCCATCTCGCCGCGCAAAGCGGACATCACCAGACCAACGCCTAATGCTTTGGTCAAGATCAATGCATCGCCGGTTTCAGGCGTATTGTTTAAAATAATATTTTTAGGATCGATCTTGCCGGTGACTGCCAAACCGTATTTCGGTTCATGGTCATAGATCGAATGTCCCCCGGCTAAAACGCCGCCGGCTTCGATGATCTTCTCGGAGCCGCCGCGCAAGATCTCCGCCAATTTTGCTTTGTCCATCTTTTGCGGGAAACAAACCATATTCAAAGCAAATAAAACCGTCCCGCCCATCGCATAAACATCGCTCAAGGCATTCGCCGCCGCGATCTTGCCGAATGTATAGGGGTCTTCAACCATTGGCGAAAAGAAATCCATTGTCGAGATCAAAGCCGTCTGTTCATCGATTTTGTAAACAGCAGCGTCATCTGTCGTATCGTAACCGACTAAAAGATCGGGGTCGCTTTTATGCGGCAGCGCAGCCAAATAGCGGTTCAATGCATCGGGTTCGATTTTCGCTCCGCAGCCGCCTGAAGTACAAGATGATAAAAAATCTTCCATGAAAAATGCCTCCTTTCTGATTTAATTGGGCAATAACTCATGGATCGCGTTCAAAGTGAGTGCGATTTCTTCTTCTGTTGTAGCATATCCGAAACTAAAGCGCAATGCACCGGTCGCAAGTGTCCCGGCCAGCCGGTGGGCGAGCGGTGCGCAGTGGAGCCCGCTGCGGGTGATGACCCCATATTTTTCAAAAAGCGCCTGCCCGAGTTCTGCCGGATCGGCGTGTTCAGGAACGACTGAAACGACCGGGACTAACTCATCTGCATGATCTGCTCCGGGACCTAAAACGCGCAGCGGCAAGCCTGCCAGCCCAGCTAAGAACTGCTGCGTCAAGCTGCGTTCATGTTCTGCGACTTGCAGATAATCCATCTCTTGAAGGGCCTGGATCCCCGCCCCCAAACTCAAGATCCCGAGAGTATTCGGTGTTCCCGGTTCATACTTGTCCGGCAAAAAGTCCGGCATCGTCAAGAGTTCTGAGGCGCTGCCGGTCCCGCCGGCCAGCCAAGGCGCGAGGTGTTTTTCCATTCCCGCCCCCAAAACAAAGCCGCCGCTGCCGGCGAGACCCAGCAAACTTTTGTGGCCGGTGAATGCCAAATAGTCGATCGACTGCATTTTCATATCGATCGGTAAAAATCCAGCTGTTTGCGCGGCATCCAAAACAGTCAGGATTCCCTGTGCTTTTGCCCGCGCGAACAATTCGCCGATCGGCTGGATCGTTCCCAACACATTCGACGCGTGGTTCATGACCAGCAGATCGACATCCGCCGTCAGCATTTCTTTGGCGTCTTCCAGCCGCAGTTCGCCGGCTTCATCCATCGGCAGATAACGCACGGTGATCTTGCCGGCGTCTTCAAGCAGCGCGAGCGGACGCAAAACAGAATTGTGTTCCAAAGGAGTCGTCAAAACCGTCTTTCTTCCGTGTTCCAGCAAACCATGCAAGATCATATTCAAAGACGTCGTGACGTTCGGGGTAAAGATAACATTTGCCGAAGCCGGTCCGCCGAAAAAGTCATTGACCGCTTCGCGAACAGCCAGGATCTGAAACCCGTCGGAGACACCGGGCAGTGCGCGGTGCAGGTTCAGATCATGGTTCTCTTTTAAAAAGCGGACAGCAGTATCAATGACCGTTTTTGGTTTCTGAGCAGAAGTCGCCGCCCAATTGAGGTAAATAGTTTCCATAGCGTTTCCTCCGTGGATCATGTCCTTTGAGTGCATGCTGGGTGATCTTGCGATCGCGTTTCCAGACGAGGGCGCAGGCTTTGCGCGTATGCATCTCACAATCATGACTCTTCGTATATTTTAAGCGCTTTTTGCCATTTAGTCGAGCAATCGTCTTTTCCGGTGAAACCGCGTTTTCCCCGATCAGCTGGCAGTATTTTGCCGGCGTATCAAAATCTTCAAGCCGCCAGCTTTCTTTGATCGGCACCAAAAATTGGGCCGCCGGATGCGCTTTGCGAACAGCACGGCCGCCAGCAGACCCCGAAACATGCATCAGTTCATTTTTGAATTTTCCGCCAAACAAGATCGGGCTGTGAAACTTGCCCGCCGCGTCCGTTGGGATCGTGATTCGGTCGACCTTTCCGCAATCAATGATTTGCTGAAGGATCGCCGGTGTCAAGAGCGGCTGATCGATCGGCAAATACAAAAACTGCTCGCCTTGCGCTTTTTTTGTGCCGATCCGCACGGAAGCACTTTGTCCAGACTTCCAGTCGCGATTCAGCAGCACCCGCACACGGGCCGGGAAAGACAAATGCAATGTATCTTTTGGGGAAACGACTGCGATCACTTCAGCATGCGGGATCTTAAGAGCCGTTTCAAGTGTTCGCGTGAAAAATGTCTTTCCTTCATAGGGAAGAAGCAGTTTATTATAACCCATCCGTTGTGATTGGCCGGAAGCCATCACAATGATACTTGTAAAGACCATTTCTTTCTTCCTCCCGAACAGCATACTTTTCATTCCAATCCCTCTTATTATAATTTTAAACGTGCGCTTAATCAACTGATACAAAAAAAGAAGCACGGCTTGCACCGTACTTCTTAAGATTTGACCTTTGATCGATTTTATTTGCGTTTTTTCTTCGCATATGCAGTATTTTCAAGCGGCAATACCGTACGAAGCTGTTTGTCCATGGCATAATAAGCGCCGCCGATTGCCGGAGCGATCGGGATCGTTGCCAATTCGCCGACTCCTTTGATGCCGTATGCCAAACCGTCGTGAAGACCTTTCGCTTGGGCGAAGGAGATTTCGATCGGCGGGATCTGTGCCGCATTCAAAAGCCCGAGCGTTGCATATTTTGCTTTGACATAACCATGGTCCATCGCGAAGTGTTCTGTCAGCGCATAGCCCATGCCCATGACGATTCCGCCTTCGATTTGACCTTCAGCAGATTTCGGATTGATGATTTGACCGACATCATAAGATGCAGTAACTTTCGTCAATTTGCCGTCGTCATCCATTTCAACGACTTCTGCGCAATAACCGTAGCCCGCGTGGCTGACTGGATATTTCTTGTCAGAACCCATCGGATCGGTTTCGGCCATGTATTCACCGTAAAATTCGCGGCCTTCCAAGTCTTCCATCGCAACCCCCATGTCGATCACTTGCCGCAATTGTTCGCAGGCGCGGCGGCAAGCTTCACCAGTAAAGAGACTTTGACGGGAAGCGGTCGTTGTTCCAGAGTTTGGTGTCCGGCGGGTATCCGGATGTTCTGCCACGATCATTTCAGGCGGTACATTGAGCGTTTCGCAAGCCACTTGCGTTGTAACAGTTGCCATCCCTTGACCGATACAAGCTGCCGAAGTGCGGACGTGGAATTTGCCGTTTTCAACCGAAACGATGCAGCGGCCGGTATCCGGCAAGCCTACGCCAAGTCCAGAATTTTTGAAGAATGTGCAGACTCCAGCGTATTTTGCATTCTTATATGCATCGCGAACTTGATCCATACATTCGCGCAGTGCGCAGTTTTTCGAAACGATTTGACCATTCGGCAAAACATCCCCCGGGTCAACGATATTTTGATGACGGAAGTCGAATGGATCCATCCCGACTTTGTCAGCTAAAACGTTGATGCAGCTTTCGATCGCAAAAGCTGTTTGTGAAACCCCGAAACCGCGGAAAGCCCCAGCTGGCGGATTGTTCGTATAGATCGCGGAACCTTCGATATCGATATCTTGATAGTTGTAAGGACCTGCCGCGTGGGTACAAGCTCGTTGCAGTACTGGACCGCCGAGTGAAGCGTAAGCGCCGGTATCAGAGAAGATCACGGCTTTCATTCCAGTCAATTTACCTTCTTTTGTACAACCGACTGTGAAGTCCATTTCCATTGCATGACGTTTTGGATGGATCATCAAGCTTTCATCACGTGTGAACAAAACTTTAACGGGTTTTTTCAGCAGATAAGCAGCTAAACAAGCATGGTGCTGAACACTCATGTCTTCTTTTCCGCCGAATCCGCCGCCGACAAGCTGTGCTTGCACGTGGACTTGATCAGGGTCAAGACCGAGCATCCGTGCGCATTCGCGCTGTTCGTCAAAGATCCCTTGGCCGGCAGACCATAGCAGGACGCCGTCGCCTTCCGGTTGTGCGATCGCACATTCCGGTTCCATGAAGGCATGTTCATTGATCGGCACAGAGAAGTGTTCCGTCACGGTATAGTCAGAATTCATCAATTTTTGTTCCGCATCGCCGCGCAGCAAATGTTCATGGCTGAGCACGTTGCCTTCGCGATTCGCATGCAGCTGCGGTGCTCCAGGGGCGATCGCTTCTTTGATGGAAGTCACTGATTCAAGTTCTTCATAGTCGACTTTGACTAATTTTTTGATATCTTCAAGAGTATCTTTGTTACGTGAAACGACTAAAGCGATCGCATCACCGACAAAGCGCGTGATGTCACCCTCTTTGATCATAACATCGTAATCAGATAAGAATTCCAAGTGGCCGATCTTATTGTTGCCGGGAACATCTTCGGCAACGAAGACCGCTTCGCAATCTGGATGAGCCAACGCTTCAGATTTATCGATCTTCAACACTTTGGCCCGTGGATAAGCACTCCGGACAGCCGAGGCGAACAGCATCCCTGGTACCGTGATATCATCGACATAATCCCCAGTCCCGAGTGTTTTTTCGACTGCATCGACCCGGTGCAGATCATGACCCAATTTCCCGTCAGAATGCTCTTCAGGGATCGGCGTATTTTCATTGAACATTTTTTCAGCGATTTGGATCGCTTCAACGATTTTCACATAGCCGGTACAGCGGCAGATATTCCCGCGCAATGCTTTGCGGATCTCTTCTTCCGTTGCTTCATTCTTTTTATTGAGCAGTCCTTGAGCAGCCATGACCATCCCGGGGATACAGTAGCCGCATTGAACCGCGCCTGCTTCTGCAAACGCATATGCCCAAACATCTTTTTGGCGATCTGTCAGCCCTTCGATCGTGATGACTTCTTTACCTTCTAATTTCGAAAGATTGAATAAGCAGCTCTTGGAAGCCTTTCCATTAATCAACACAGTACACGCGCCACATGCGCCTTGATTACAGCCGTCTTTTGTTCCGGTCAATTCCAAGTCATAACGAAGAAACTCCATCAATTTCTTGTTTTCTTCGCAAGTGTGTTCTTGACCATTCACTTTAACAGTGTACATATTCCACACCTCTGATTTAGTATTTTCTACAGTTACAGTATACACTAAAAAAAATATTTTTTAAATGAAATTCTTTATTGCTCGTTATATTAAATTAAGATAGCGGTTGCGCGAACCGCTGATAATTCAACAAATTCAAGCCTTTTCAAGCGCTTGTGATTTTTTCTCAAAATGCTGCGTAGTTTTTTTAATTCGTTTGGTCCCGCGTGCTTGGATCAATTCAGCGCCGACGCTGACACCGAGTTCGGCTGGCGTTTCGGCATCGATCTTGATCCCGATCGGCATATTGACCCGCTCGATTTGGGCATCTGTGAATCCCGCTTTTTTCAATGCCACGATCAGATTGCGCACTTTATTAGCACTCCCCATATTGCCGATATAATAAGCCGGTGTTTTCAAGACTTGCTTCAGCACGACTTCATCAAAGGCATGGCCGCGCGTCATGATCACGACATAGTCAGAATCATTGATCGGACATTTTTCACCGATTTGATTAAAATCGCCGCAGACCAGCTCATCCGCTGTTGGAAAAAGACCTTTTGTTACGTAGTCGGGACGATCATCGAAGACGACTGTGTAGAAATCCAATGTCGAAAGCAGCGGAACCAGTGCCTGGGCAACATGACCGCCGCCGAAAACATATACTTTGCTGCCGTCAACAAGCGGTTCGACCAAAAAAGTTTTGCCATCCATTTCAAACATCCGCCGTGAACGCGTCTGAACGATTTTCGGATCACTCAGATCCACATTTTGAAAACCGGTCGATTTGCTGTAAAAGCCGAAAGACATGTGTTTCCCTTCGATCTGGTCAATGATCCACGTCGGTTCATGGCGTTCAATCTGCCGGAGCAGTTCATTGACAACGTGGAGCGTCTGTTGATCTGCCGCTGGTACGTAATTATAAATCAGGTCGACACGTCCCCCGCAGACCATTCCCAAATCTCCTGGCGTCAGCGTATGGCGTTCTTCTTTTGATTCTTTATTTGCGAGCACTTCTTTGGCCGTATTTTCAGCGACAAATTCGACTTTCCCGCCGCCGATCGTACCAGCTGTCCGTCCTTTACCGGTAACGATCATGCGCGCGCCGCTTGAGCGCGGTGTCGATCCGACCGAATCAGCAACGCTGACGATCACTGCGTCTTCTTGTTCTTCCAAACACTTCTTCAAGGCTAAAAGCACATCTTCCATTTTTACTTTCCTCCTGATCGATCTTTGATGTTGTCCTCTTTAAAAATCTCATAAAAATATTTATCTGCGACTTCATAGACTTCTTTTTGAAACGCCAAATATTTGCGCATCAGCTCTTTACCTTCATCTGTCAAAGTCGAGCCGCCGCCGCGAGCGCCGCCGACATTTTTGATCGCCAGCGGATAACCGACTTCTTCTTCGGCACGCTTCAAAATCCGCCACGCTTTGTTGTAGCTCATGCCCATTTCCTTTGCGGCCGTATTCAAAGAGCCGTTTTTGGCGATTTTCTGCATCAGCTGAACGACTCCTGGACCATAAAAGATGCGGTCTGTCCGCAGTTTTAAATTCAAACTGTAGCCGAATGGTTTCTTTTCCATCTTTTTCACCTGCTTTCTGCGAATGGTATAACCATATACATTATAACAGCTCCGGAAAAAACTGACTACCGCTGCCCTTGGCTTTAAAACAAAAGAAAGGAAGAGCCGGTTGCGGCTCTTCCTAAACGATTTCAGAAATACAACCTTTTAGATCATTTTCTCTTCTTGGAAACGTTCGATCAAACGCTGCGGCGTCAGCGGCAAACGGTCAAAACCGATCCCGGTTGCCTGAAGCACTGCATTTCTGATCGCGGCAGCCGCTGGGATACATGGCGGTTCACCGAGCGACTTGTTGCCAAATGGTCCGGTTGGATCCTCGGTTTCAACGAATTCGGCTTTCAAGTCCGGCAAATCCATCGACGTGGGGATCTTGTAGTCAAGCAGATTGTCGTTCAGCATTTTCCCTTTTTGATTGAAGAGCAGTTCTTCGCTGAGAGCATAAGCGATCGACATCGCCATTCCGCCGTGAACTTGTCCGCTGGCGGTCCCCGGATTGATCACACGTCCGCAGTCATGGACATCGACGGCATCGAGTACTTTGACTTTGCCAAGTGCCATATCGACTTCGACTTCGACAAAGCAGCAGCCCATCGAAAAAGCATTGCTGCGGCAGTCGAATGTATCTTCTGCCGTGATGTGGATCGACCGTTCACGCGAGTAGATCGACTCTTCTGCGATATCGGCTACCGAACGCAAGACTTTGCGAGTGAACTTATTGACGATTTGATCATTTTCGATATCAAGGGATTCAACCGTCATATCGAGCACAAATGCGGCGTATTCCAAGATTTTTTCTTTTAGTTCCAAACCGACTTTCTTGACCGCGCCGCCTGCCACATATGTCTGCCGTGAAGCATAAGCAGCCGTATCAAAAGGGGTCACCTCGGTATCCTGCATCGATTGGATATAAACTTTGTCAGGCGAGATCCCGGTGATTTCAGAAGCCATTTGGGTAAAGACCGTATCCGCGCCTTGCCCGATTTCGGTTGCTCCGAGCTGGACTTGCATCGAGCCGTCTTGGTTCAAGACCATCCGGCAAGAAGAATGTTCCAAAGAGATCGGATAGATCCCGCATTCGTACAAGAAGATCGACATCCCGACACCGCGGCGGATATTTCCGGTCTGATTCGCATATTTTTTGCGTTTTTCATCCCAATGGATATATTCGCGCCCGCGCTCGATGCATTCCGGCAAGCCGCAAGTGAGCGCTTCGGTCCCAGACTCTTCATCGACATACTCGTCCGTGATGCAGTTTTTCAAGCGGAACTCGATTGGATCCATCCCGAGCTTCAGCGCCACGTCATCCATCATCGATTCCATTGCGAAGCTGGCTTGCGGGATTCCGTAAGCACGCATCGCCCCGGCCGTCGAAATATTCGTATAAACGGTCCGTCCGTGAACGCGCAAATAATGTTCATCTTGATACATATTTTTGAAGAAGCCCATTGCATTCGCACAGACGGAGTGTCCATGTGAAGCATAGCCGCCGTTGTTTGAGATCACTTCGACCTCGCGGGACTGCAAGCGGCCGGTTTCATCGACTTTCATATCGATATCGATATCCATCGCGTGACGGGTCCGCGTTGCATAGAATACTTCTTCACGGCTCAATGACAACTTGACCAGCTCGCCATTCATCTTCACTGTACAAAACGCATTCAGCGGTTCGAATAGCGAATCCTGCTTGTTCCCGAAGCCGCCGCCGACGTAAGGTTTGATGACCCGCACTTTCCCCCAATCGATCCCGAGTGCTTGTGCAGTGATCCGCCGCACGATATGCGGGATCTGGGTCGAGGAAACGATCACGATCTTGCCGTTTTTGATCTGTGCATAGGAATTTGCATTTTCAATATGGGCATGCTGGATCGGCTGCGTATGATAAGACATTTTAAATTCTTTAGCATCTGGTTTGATGTCAACCGGTGTGCCGACAACATATTCATGCTCGCCGAGAATATTTTGCGGTTTTTCCTCATGGATCAGCAAATCGCTCTTGAGCGATTCTTGCGGTGTCAAAAATACTGGGTATTCTTCATATTCGACTTTTACCGCGTTTGCCGCTTGCGTTGCCGAAACTTCATCATCAGCGATCACGACGGCCACTTCGTCCCCATAAAAACGGACATGCTCATTGAGCAGCTTGCGGTCCGGAAAATCTCTTTTTTCAAGTACTAAGTTCCACGGGTGTCCGCAAGAAGAATATTGGATATCCGGCACGTCAAAACAGGTCAAGATTTTTTTAACTCCCGGAACAGCCAAGGCTTCTTCTAAATCGAAAGATTTCACTTTCCCGTGAGCGATCGTACTGTGCACGATTTTTGCCACTAAGCATTTTTCAGGGGCCATGTCATCGCAGAATTCCGCAACACCAGTCACTTTATCGACCGCATCGACCCGTTTCATGTTTTTTCCGACGATATGCATCGTTTATTCACTCTCCTTTTTCAGAACGCTCAACTAGTAAGCGTTTTATCAACATGTTTGAAAAAAGGTGTCCCTAAGTGCTCTTAGGAACACCTTCATACTGCAGGTGAGATTCAGAGATTATTTCTTGCCGACAACATCTTCCAAAGCATTCAAGATATTTTCATATCCTGTGCAGCGGCAAAGGTGTCCGGAGATTTTTTTGCGGAGTTCTTCACGCGTGAATGTTTCGCCGGAATTCATCAATTCAACTGCACTCATAATGATCCCTGGAGTACAGAAACCGCATTGAACAGCTGCTTCATCAACAAACGCTTGCTGGATCGGGTTCAACTCGCCGGTATCTTTGCGCAAACCTTCGATCGTCAAAATATGTTTGCCTTCTGCCCATTCTGTCAAATATAAGCAGGAGTCGATCGCTGTCCCGTCGATCAAAACGGTACAAGCGCCGCACTCGCCCACTTCACAGCCTTCTTTTACGCCAGTCATTCCGAGACGGCGGCGCAGCGTTTCCGCAAGGGATTCGCGGCTATCGAAGGCAACTTCTTCTTCTTTACCATTGATGGTCATTTTGATTACTTTAAGCATTGAGCTTCCCTCCTGCTTCATTGATAGCTGCGGCAGTTGCTCTTCTGCCGAATTCAGCAATGATTTGACGACGGAACGCTTCCGAAGCGCGCCAGCTGTTCCGCGGCTTCGTTTCTTGGAGCGCACCTTCCGCGATCGTTTCCAGCAGATCGTCATTCAGCGGCATACCTTTGACTTTTTCTTCAGTCTTCGGACAGCGCATCGGATTAGGTCCGGCAACTCCGTACCCGACCCGGAAGTCGGCGATCGTCTTTTTATCGTCTGAGAGTTTCAAATGAACTGAACAGCCGAGCGTTGCGATTTCCATTGCATTCCGTTTGCCGTATTTCAAATAACAGCCGTGGAATCCTTCATAATTGTCTTTTGTGATTTGAACCGAAACCAAAACTTCGTCATGTTCGCGAACCGTTTTGCTTGGTCCGGCATACCACTCAGTGATCGGAATGATCCGAGTACCTTTAGGTCCCTTGACTTCCATTTGGGCGTTCAGCGCCATCAAAGTGCTGGCAGAGTCAGCCGAAGTCACACCGTTGCAGGTATTTCCGCCGATCGTGCCCATTTCGCGGATCTGCGGGCCGCCGACTGTATCGACTGCTTTTCCTAATGTCGGAATATTTTTTTGAATGATCGGATTACGTGTGATATCAGCAAAACAAGTCGCCGCTTTGATCACGATCGTCCCGTCATCTTTCATCGAGATCCCGCGCAATTCGGGGATTTCATGGATACTAACTAACGTTGCTCCGGCAAGTCCGCCTTCGCGGACTTTCACTAACACATCGGTCCCGCCAGCGATGATTTCCGCTTTCGGTTCAGCAACTAGATTTTCAATAGCTTCGTCGATAGTTTTTGGTTGGTAGGTTTTTTCAATATCGTACATGATGTCCCTCCTAGATCAATCCGTTTTCTTTGAAAGCTTCCACTAAACGCTGCGGTGTCATCGGTGCTTCATTCATTCCGATCCCTGTTGCATTCAAAATCGCATTGCGGATCGCTGGTGCAACTGGAATGCATGGCGGTTCGCCAAGTGCTTTGTTTCCAAATGGTCCTGTCGGATCTTTGACTTCGACGAATTCGCCGTGAAGTTCAGGGACATCCATTGAAGTCGGAACCTTGTAATCCAGCAAATTCCCGTTCAGCATCCGCCCTTTATCATCATAAAGGATCTCTTCGCTCAAGCCGTAGCCGAGGCCTTGTGCCATCCCGCCGTGAACTTGCCCTTCGGCAGTCGCCGGGTTGATGATTTTCCCGCTGTCATGGACATTGATGATATTATTGATTTTAACTTTCCCAAGCGGCATGTCGACTTCGATATCAACGAAGCAGACCCCTGTCGAGAAGGTATTTTGTTTGCATTGATGTGTTGCTTCCGCCGTGATATGTTCACAATGTTCCAGACTGTAGAACGATTCCATTGCAACTTCCGCAACTGAACGGATCACTTTGCCGGTCGCTTTTTCGACGAATTGGTTGTCAACGATATCCAAAGTATCTGGTTCGACCTTCAGCACGTAGCTAGCATATCCTAAAAGTTTTTCTTTCAAGATGCCGCCGGTCTTCTTGATCGCCATCCCGCAGACATATGTTTGCCGTGAGCCGTAAGCTCCGGTATCGAATGGAGCAACGTCCGTATCTTGGGTCGATACGATGTAGATATTGTCTTCTGTGATCCCGGTGGCTTCTGCGGCCATTTGGGTAAATACGGTATCTGCCCCTTGTCCGATTTCAGTTGCACCCATTTGAAGCTGCATCGAGCCGTCTTGATTCATGACCATCCGGCAAGAAGAAGTTTCTAATGAGAATGGGAACACATTGGATTTATAGTTGAAGATCGCCATCCCGATCCCTTTGCGAACGGGACCCGTTTGGTTTTGATATTCTTTGCGTTTTTCATCCCAATGGATGAACTTGCGGCCGCGTTCGATACAGTCAGTCAAACCGTAACTGTACATCGTGATCCCGTTATGCGGATCGACATAGCCTTCTTTGATACAGTTTTTCAACCGGAATTCGAGCGGATCCATGCCGATCGCAAGGGCCATATCTTCTGTCAAACATTCAGTTGCGAAATCCCCTTGCGGAATCCCGTAAGCCCGCATTGCACCGGCAGTCGTCAAGTTGGTATAGACGGTATAGCCTTCCGTGCGCGTCGTTTTTTCATCATGATAAAGCTGTTTGAAGATATTCATTGCATTCGCCAGCAGCGCATGTCCGTGAGAAGCGTAGCCGCCTTGATTGGAATATCCAAGCATTTGACGGGCAACGAGCGTGCCGTCTTTGCGAACTGCACCTTTCAATGTAAAGTCCATTGCATGGCGTACACGCGTACATTCGAAGACTTCTTCACGGCTCAATACTAATTTGACCGCGCGTCCGCCGACTTTCGTACAAAGCCAAGCATTGATCGGTTCATACAGTACTTCTTGTTTGTTCCCGAAACCACCGCCGATGTATGGCTTGATGACGCGAACTTTCCCCCAGTCGATCCCCAGCGCCTGTGCAACGACACGGCGGCAGATATGCGGGATCTGTGTGGATGAAACAACGACGATCTTGCCGTTTTCGACGCGTGCCCAAGAAAGCGCAGATTCGATGTGGCAATGTTGGATCGTTGGCGTTTTGATTTCCCGTTCAACGACAACGACATCCTCTTCATCTTTGATCGCTTCTTCAAACGTCGTTTCTTCCGTGTTCATATTCGCATGAACGATGATATTGTTCGGCCGTTCTTCGTGGATGATGTTATCCGTATTATTAACTGATTGCTGCGGTTTTAAAACTGGTTCATATTCTTCGTAATCGATCTTGAGCAAACGTTCTGCACGCTGGCATGCAACATTGTCTTCTGCGACGATCGCCGCGATGTCGTCTCCATAACAGCGGACCCGTTCATTCAACATTTTACGGTCTTTGATATCTTGATGCGCTGGTTCAACTGACCAAGGATGCCCCGGCGTTGGAAATTGGATATCGGGTACATCGAAACAGGTAAAGATCTTTACGACCCCTGGAACCTTTTCTGCTTCAGTCGTATCGATTGATTTGACACGGCCGTTTGCAATGGTACTGTGAACTACTTTGGCAACTAGACAATCTTCAGGGACCATGTCCTCTGAATATTTTGCAACGCCGGTGACCTTATCTACAGCGTCGACTCTTTTGAGACTTTTGCCTACTCCCATTGTTGTTCCTCCTTTTATTTAACCTTTGAACAATGTTTTTTAATTTAAGCCTTTTTGAAAATAAAAAAAAGCTATAGTTGAATTTCTCTTTCAACTATAGCTATTATATCACTTTTTCAAAAAAATAAAACGCTTTACAAAAAATTATTCTTAATTTAAATAATGGTCTTACTTTTATTGATTTCGTTATCTTTCGAAAAGATATCGTTCTTTTTTTAAGACCTGTGAAGTCCTACCTTCACTTCGTCGAAATTAAGAATCACATTTAAAATAACAGCAGCCAGCGCAGTCATGATCACGCCGGAATGGCCGAACATCGTTGTGACCCAGTCAGGGAATCCTTTAAGTGCTCCTTGCGCAAGCGAGATCCCCACACCGAAAGCCAAGGCCGTGCCGACGATCGTATTCGTCTTTTGCGAACGTTCAGCGGCAAACAGCATATTGATCCCGGTCATCATGATCGTCGCAAAGACTGAGATCATGGCCCCGCCCAAGACTGGATAAGGAATCGAAATCAAAATCGCTGAGAGTTTCGGGAATAGACCAGCGATGATCAAGACAACTGATGCAAAAGCCATTACATGTTTATTAACGACCTTGGTCATCGTTGTAAGACCGACGTTTTGTCCGAATGGCGAACAAATCATTCCGCCGAACATCCCGCCAAAGAAATTGATGAAACCGGAACCCATGACCGCACCCGATAATTCGCGACCTGTAGGCTGACGGTCCATCGCGCCGACAGTTGTTGCCGTCGATTGCCCGATAATTTGGGCAGCATCGACTATCATGATCACAACGATCGTCAAGATCGGTACGATCTGGATATCGATCCCAAAATGCATGAATTTCGGCAATTGGAAGAGCCCGGCTGTTTGGACGGATCCCAGATCGACCATTCCAAGCGGTAAAGCGATCAAATAGCCGAGGATCATTCCGATCAGAAGCGAAGCAAGTTTTGCAATTCCCTTAGCGAATGTATTCAATAAGAAGACGATCACAAAAGTAATCATGGCAAGGGCCCAGTTTTTGGATGAGCCGAAAGTCGCAGCCCCTTCTCCGCCGGCCATGTATTTCACCACGACTGGAAATAGTGAAAGCCCGATCGCAATGATGACCGATCCGGTCACTTGCGGCGGAAACAGCACGCGGATCTTTTTGATGAACAATCCTAAAAACATGACTGCTGCGCCTCCGATGATCTGTGAAGTAAACACAGCACCGAGTCCGTAGTTTGCGCCGATCGTCATCAAAACCGGTACATAAGCGACCGCCGAACCGAAAAGAAGCGGCAATCGCGCCCCGAAACGTTTAAATATCGGGAAGCTTTGGATCAAAGTAGCCAGTCCGGAAAAAATCAGACCAGCTGAAATCAGTAAAGTCGTCGTATCTGGTGCGGCACCTTTCACTGCATTCCCCAAAAGTACCGTCGGGGTAACAATCCCGGCAATTGCGGCGACCACGTGTTGTAATCCCATTGGAGCGGCTTCAGTCACCGGAATCGCTGCGTCAAAATCGTGCAGCAGCTTTTCGGCATCTTCTCTTTCGGGAATTAGACCTGTTTCAGCACTCATTCAAAAACCTCCATACTAATAATTTATTTTACAGAACATTTTAATTATAGGCGTTTTATAAAAAAATACTATTCAAAGTTTGAATAATCCCCATTAAAAAAACGAATCAAAAAATAGATATATTGCCGCCTGTAAGCGCTAGCTCTTGAGGTAATACGTTATACTCGAACTTATAAAAAAACAAGTCGGTCTTTTTTAAGACCGACTCGTTCATTAATATTTTCTTAATATTTTACTGATTTTTATGGTTCTATAATATTTAGTGTTGGTGGAAAATCCTTCGGGTTTTTCTTCCAGCACTCTTTTTTATTCTTGAGGATAGAAATAGAGATATCCAAACTGATAAAATGTAGT
>JALCOL010000020.1 GCA_022649665.1 Enterococcaceae bacterium | reverse complement strand
ATTGTAGTGAGGGGTTGCCCCTTGTGAGAGTAGGACGCTGCCGCGCTTTGATTCCGGCATAGCTCAGTTGGTAGCAGCGCATGACTGTTAATCATGATGTCGTAGGTTCGAGTCCTACTGCCGGAGTTTTGAACTCAGAGAAAAATCTCTGAGTTTTTTTGTTTATCTTGAGAAAAGCGCTTTCGGCGGAGAAAGATCTGCTGCGTGAAGTTGTGCTTCTCCAGGAAACAAGGTAAACTGAATTAGAATTAAAACTACGGAGGGTTCAAATGAAAAACATTATTTTGACAGGGGATCGCCCCACTGGACATTTACATTTAGGACATTACGTCGGCTCGCTCGCCAAACGGGTGGAAATGCAAAATGATCCGAATAATCAATTATTTATAATGATCGCCGATATGCAGGCGCTGACGGATAATGCACATAATCCTGTCAAAGTTTCAAGCAATGTACTGGAAGTAGCACTTGATTATTTAGCCGTTGGTCTGGATCCAGCAAAAACGACTTTGTTCATCCAGTCGCAGATTCCTGAACTAGCGGAGTTGACGATGTATTATTTGAACCTGGTCACAGTTGCGCGTGTAAAAAGAAATCCGACAGTCAAAGCGGAGATTGAACAAAAAAAATTCGGCGACTCAGTGCCGGCAGGCTTCTTTATTTATCCAATCTCGCAAGTGGCTGATATCACCGCCTTCAAAGCAAATTTAGTTCCAGTTGGCGAGGATCAAAAACCAATGCTGGAGCAGACGCGCGAAGTCGTTCGTGAATTCAACCGGATCTACGAGGATGTCTTGGTCGAACCGCAAGCGGTTCTGCCAGCTAAGGGTGCTGGCCGACTTCCTGGGATCGACGGGAAAGGAAAAATGAGCAAATCCCTCGGCAACGGGATCTATTTGTCCGATCCGGCGGATGTCGTGAAACAAAAAGTCATGCAGATGTATACTGACCCAACACATATTCATGTGGAAGATCCCGGCAAGATCGAAGGCAATGTCGTTTTCACCTACTTAGATGTCTTTGCACCTGACCAGGCGAAAGTTGCTGAGCTGAAAGAACAGTATCGGCATGGCGGGCTTGGAGATGTAAAAATCAAGCGGTATTTGATCGAAGTGTTGAACGACTTGCTGGGGCCGATCCGCGAACGCCGCGAAAAATATGCAAAAGATCCGGCGGGTGTGATGGAAATTTTGCATCAAGGAAGTTTGAGCGCCGAAAAAACGGCGGCAGTGACTTTGGCAGAAGTGAAAAAAGCTATGGGAATCCAATATTTCTAATAAAAGAAAGGAAGTTTTCAATGCGACCCTTTTTCTTTGATGTGGATGGAACGTTGATAAATTCTGAAGATGGCATCATCAACTCGCTGATTTATGCACAGGAGCGTCTGGGACGGCCGATCCCGCCGATCGATACGCTGAAACTGTTTATTGGTCCTCCCTTAGCAGATTCTTATCGAGATATTCTGCACTATTCTCCTGCTGAAGTTCAACAAGGCATAAAATTTTATCGCGAGAAATATAAGGCAGGCGCCATGTTTGAAGGCGAAGTTTATCCAGGGATTCCGGAAGTGCTGCAAAAGCTCAAAGAAAATGGGCAGAAACTTTTTATCGCTACCTCCAAACCGCATAATTTTGCTTTACAGGTGTTGGATCATTTTCAGCTCAGCGGCTACTTTGATGCCGTTTACGGGGCGACCCCTGAAAACAAGACTAAAACGCAAGTGATCCATGCCGCGCTTGCGCATGCGAAACAAGAGCAGACCGGCGTGATGGTCGGCGACCGCAAATTCGATATGATCGGCGCAACATATAACGGTTTGATCGGTGTCGGAGTGAGTTATGGTTTCGGCAGCCGGGCTGAACTTGCGGATGCCGGCGCAGATTTCATCATTGATGCGCCGGAAGAATTATTAGCGCTTTTTGATTGAACTATAGATTTGGGTGAGACTGCGAGAAAAGGAGCCAGCTTCGACAATCATTCGAAAATCGAGGCCGTGACGAAATCTTTTGTCACGGCCTCTTCTATTTTAAGATCGCTGAAGGTGAGGACATGAAAGTACAGACAAAAAAGGCGCGGATCGAAATTCTCGCGAAATTCTCTTATACTGATCAAACGGCTGAACGAACCTTGAAATTATCAAAGGCAGAAAAGCGATTCGCCTTGAGCCAAATGAAGAATGCTGCTGAACGCTTTTTGAATGAAGAGTATCAGCTGCCGCTCGCGATCCCGCTAGTGATCAACGGCCGGACAAGAGCAACATTTGGACAGTTCAAATTATTGAAAAAAGGGACACAGCAGTTTCCAAAAGAGCTCGCAATCAGCGAGCAGTTTTTGGCATTGGCGCGTTTTGATGATGCAAAACAGGCAAAACAGATCGTCATGGACGTTTTGCGGCATGAGCTGATCCATTATGCCCTATTCACTGAAAACAAGCCCTATCGCGACGGAGAACCGTTTTTTGAGGCTGAATTAGCACGACTCGGGATTTCTTCTTCCGGTGCAACGGCGCGGAGAAAGCAATTATCGGCTGTCCGGTTGGATTATTATGAAGCAATCGACGTTTATCGATGGAAGGAGGCCGGAAGCCAAACGATTTCTTTGGAACGATATCGGCACACGAAAAAAGATTATAGTACAAAGACACGCTGGTTCAGCCGCCAACGAGTCGCGCTTGAAATCCGAAAAATCGCACTGCCGCAATGAAAATTTTTATCAGAAAATGCCGAGAGGTGATTGACAACTACTGCAGAATTGGGTATCTTAGTACTTGTGCTGAGAATCATGCCGCTTTAGCTCAGTGGTAGAGCACCACCATGGTAAGGTGGGGGTCGCCGGTTCAAGTCCGGCAAGCGGCTTTGTGAATACGAGTGAAAGAAGCTTTTCTGAATCTTTGAAAGATTTGGGAAGGCTTTTTTTGTTCAAAAAAATAGAGCACCCTTTTGGGATGCTCACAGGAGAAGTAAATGAAAAAGAAAATCTTGGGCTTGAATAAAGAATAAAGGCTTGAACTTAACGAGAGCTTAAGCGAACAAAAAAATATTTGCTTGTTGCGCCCCTTATTGCATACAATAGGCTGAGCAGAAAAAATAGCCAAGAGGAGTCCTGAAGATGACAAAACAAATTTATTATGCTGCCCCGCTGTTTTCGCGTGCCGATCAATTTTATAATGAGCATCTCGCAAGTCTGCTGCGCGAAGCATTTCCGGCAGAAGAGCTTTATGTGCCGCAAGAACAAACGGATATCAACGATAAATCGCTCTATGCCGACAGCCAGCAGATCGCCGGCTATGACGTACGCGAGCTATTGAAAAGCAAGCTCGTCGTCGCCTCGCTCGACGGCGGACAAGTGGACCCGGGCGTTGCCGCTGAGATCGGGATCGCTTATCAAGCAGGGATCCCAGTAGTCGCGCTGTATTCAGATGTTCGTCAAGAAGGAGCCGACAATCAAGAAAAAATCAAAGCGCTCCAGCAGGAAGTTGCTGAGTCGCAATTCAGTTATGTCAATTTGTTTGTCGTCGGGATCGTCAAATTGAACGGGACGGTCGTCAGCACAGAACAGGCGCTGGTTTCTGCGATCCGCGAAAAATTGCAATAAAAAAGAGCATCTGGCTGGGATGCTCTTCTGGAGAAAAGAAATGAAAAAGAAAATTTTTGGCTTGCATATAAGATACCTGTGCGAACTTAAACGAACCTGAAAAATAAAAACTTTTTTGCGGAGGTTTTCAACATGTGGAAAAAGGTGCTGATTGCACTGGTCCTGCTGCTCGTCATCGGCTTTTTCGCCGTTGGAAATTATTTTTACGATTATGCAGTTGATTCAGAGAAAAATATATTTTCCAAAGATGATAATGAGCTCGAGAAAAAATTGCCGCAAGAAGAAGCTAAGGCGCTAAAGTGGTACCAAGCCGCACGCGGACAAGAAGTTTGGCAGTTGACGAGCCGAGATGGGCTGGCGCTTTCGGCGTATTTTGTGCCCGCAGAACACAGCCGCGGCAAAACAGCGATCCTCGCGCATGGATATGGCGGAAGCAGCCAGTCGCTCAGTCTTTTGGCGCATATGTTTCATGAAATGGGATATGATGTGCTTGCCCCCGATGCGCGCGGCCACGGAAAAAGCAGCGGCAAGTACGTTGGCTTCGGCTGGGATGAACGGCTTGATTATTTGGCATGGATCCAAAGAGTGTTGGAAAAACGCGGCCCTGACGAAACGATCATTTTATGGGGAATCAGCATGGGTGCGGCCACGGTCATGATGACGAGCGGTGAAAAGCTGCCGAACAATGTGCGCGCGATCATCGAAGACTGCGGTTATTCTTCGGCAAAAGAAGAACTGGCGTATCAGTTAAAGAAACGCTTCAAGCTGCCGCCTTTTCCGTTTCTGCCGGCTGTCAATGCGGTAACGAAGATTCGGGCGGGCTATTCGCTGAACGATGCGGATGCAGTCAAACAACTGAAAAAGAATCGGACGCCGATGCTTTTTATCCACGGCGAGGCTGACGATTTCGTCCCGTTTTGGATGCTTGACGAAGTATACCAGGCGACCAGCGCCCCGAAAGAAAAGTATGCTGTACCTGGGGCAAAGCACGCAGCGGCCTATCAAAAGGATCCTGAAAAATATCGCCAAACAGTGGCAGTTTTTTTACAGAAATATGCTGACTAGCAAACAAATACTTTCTGCAAATCATTTGCTATTCTTCTCTCACTTTGTCTATAATTAAGATAACGAAATTTTGGAGGGTGAAGGATGAAAAGAAAATGGCAGAAGCTTTTGGTGATTGGGCTGAGTGCGCTTTTTTTGACGGCTTGCGGAAACAACAGCTCATCGAAAACAAGCGAAAGCAGCAAAAAAGAAACGAGTGCTTCAACGAGTGAGGTTGCAAAAGACAAATTCAAAGGTAAAACGATGAATGTCGTCACGACGTCGGACGCGTATAAACCGCTCTTTGACAAGTTTTCAAAAGAAACCGGCGCAAAAGTCGAATTCTTATCGATGTCAAGCGGCGAAGTCTTGTCAAGGATGAAAGCCGACAAATCGGCGCCAATGGCTGATTTGTGGTTCGGCGGCGGCTTGGACGCGTTTATGCAGGCAAAAACAGATGGTTTGCTGGAAAAAGATGAATCCAAAGCTGTTGAAAAAATCGATAAAGAGTACCGTGATCCAGATGGTTATTGGCTGTCGAAAGGCCTGACCGTCGGCGGATTTCTGGTCAATAACAGCGTCATGAAAGAAAAAGGCTTGGAAGTGCCGAAAAAATGGTCTGATTTGGCTAAATCGGAATACAAAGGCGAAGTTATCATGAGCGACCCGGCAGTTTCCGGCACGATGTATGCGATCGTCAAGGGACTTTTAGATCAAAAAGGCGAGCAGGCCGGCTGGGAATATTGGCAGAAAGTCAATGACAATATATCGTTCTACGGCAAACGCGGCAAAGATCCGCAGGAAAAGACGACTTCCGGCGAGTTCGGGATCGGGTTGATCCCCGTCGACAAGTCGGCATTTGATGCAGCCAAAGAAAATGATCTGACGGTGGTCTATCCGGAAGACGGGATCCCGTGGGTCCCAGAGGGAGTTGCGATCTTTAAAGATGCTCCGGGCAGCGACATGGCGAAAGCTTTTATCGATTTCATGCTGGAACCTGAAAACATGAAAGAGCTTGCGAAAGTCGACGGCAAAGATACGAACCAGATCATTGTTCCCGGTGTCAAAGGCTATGATCTTGGGCTCGACAAGTCGAAGTTGATCAAAGAAGATCTCGCGACATTCGGCTCTCAGCGTCAAGAAGTTCTTGATAAATGGAAACAAATGGTAGGCGACAAATAGGTAAAAAGCGGTTACAATGGATAGGTGAGGGCAGACTTTTAAGAGTTTGACTTCGCCTATTCTTTATCAATCGAGGCAAAGCGAGGATATTATGCATAGATTGCAAAAAATGACGAAACCGGATAAATTGATCTGTCTTGTCGTGAGTCTCTTGATCGGGATATTTATCTTTTATCCTTATCTGGCAGTTTTTGTGACTGCGCTCCAAGGAACGACGGCGAGGATTTGGAAGAACTTTTTCACGCAAGAGATCGAAATATTTCAACATTCGCTCTTTGTTGGTGTTGGCACGATGGTCCTTTCAGTGATCGTCGCAGTTTCGATCGCACTCTTTTTTCTCTTCTTATCGCCGAAAATCCAAAAAGTACTGCGGGCGCTCTTGCTGCTGACAATGATCTCGCCGCCTTTTGTGACATCGCTTGCCTACATCACGCTGTTCGGCCGCCGCGGGATCATCACACACGGCTTGCTGCAGCTTACATATAATCCATACGGAGCTCACGGGATCATCATGATGCAGACGCTTGGTTTTGCCTCGCTGAATGCATTGATCTTGATCAGTCTGGCTCAAAATATCAACGGCAGTATTATTGAAAGCGGGCGCGCGCTCGGCGCGAATACGAATGCTTTAGTGCGCGACTTTTATCTGCCGCTGATGAACAAAGGGATCATCGTGGTCGCATTTTTGAGTTTTATTCGAAGCTTGGCCGATTTTCAAACACCGACGATCATCGGCGGCAGCTATGCGGTCCTTGCCAGCGAAGGTTATTTGAGCGTGATCGCGCAAGGCGATAACCAGCGGGCCGCAATGATCAACCTGCTGCTGGCGATCCCGGCACTTTTGACATTCATGATCTACATCCGCTATGAAAAGCAAGTTTTTGTTGATAATCACGGATCAGCGGCCTCTTTTTTGCGTTTGCGAAAAAAAGGGAGTGCTTTCCAAATGGTTCGCGGCATTTCGCTCATCTTTTCACTATTGATTCTGCTGGAATACGGTTCGATCTTTTTAAGTGCCGTGACGCGAAAGCAAATGGGAAAACTCTTCTTTTCGCTGGAACCGATCAAACAAACATTGCCCTATTTGAATGAAGTCGTCGTGCGAACGGTGCTGCTTGCGACAACCGCAGCTTTTTTTGGCAGTATTTTGAGTTTTTTGATCGTTTATTACGGCCAGCTGAAACATTCCAAATGGATGCGCTTCGTCGAACTAGTCGCGACGATCCCGTATCTTCTGCCGGGAACGTTTTTCGGCCTGGGGTATTTGATCGCCTTTTCACACCCGCCGCTGATTTTAACGGGCACGCTTTTGATCGTACTTTTGAATATGCTGTTCAAGCAGATCGCTTTTGCGACCAAGGCAGCGAGCAGCACGCTCAATCAAATCAATCCGACTTATTTCAATGTCGTTCATGATTTAGGCGGCGGCCGGCTTGCAGAGTGGCGCGATGTGCTCTTGCCGCTGTCGCGTTCGGGTTTTCTCTTAGTGTTTATGAACGGCTTCATCAGTACAATGACGACGATCGGTTCGATCATTTTCCTAGTGACCCCGGGGAAAAAGGTGCTGACGCTCGTGATGTTCGATGTCGTGCAGCGCGGCGAATACGGGATCGCTGCGGTATTGGCATGTGTGATCATGCTGATCTGCATGATCGCTGCAGTATTGGCTGCCCGGTTGGCAAAGTGAGGGGAAAATATGTTTTTAAAAGTCGATGAATTGACCAAAAAATTTGACAAGCACACGGTTTTGGACCGCTTGTCTTTCACGGTGGAGCAGGGCGAGCTTTTATGTGTCTTGGGACCGAGCGGCTGCGGGAAAAGCACGCTTCTGCGCTGTTTGAACGGCTTTGAAGCGCTTGACCATGGACAGATCTTTTTAGAAGAGCGTAACATCACTGAAGAGCTGCCGGAAGAGCGCAACGTGACGACGGTATTTCAAAATTACAGTTTATTTCCGCACATGGATGTACTGCATAATGTGATGTACGGCTTAAAATTTCAAAAGATCGCTAAAAAAGAAGCCGCAAAGCGCAGCGAAGAGATGCTGGAGCTTTTGCAGCTGAAGGGATACGGCGCGAAGCGGATCATGGAGCTGAGCGGCGGCGAGCAGCAGCGGGTCGCACTCGGACGCTCGTTGATCGTCAATCCCAAACTGCTGCTGTTGGATGAACCGCTCTCCAATCTTGATGAAAAGCTGCGGGTAACCCTGCGCGAAGAGCTGCGGACGATTTTAAAGAGGCTCGACATGACCGGGATCTTTGTGACGCACGATCAAAAAGAAGCCTTTGCGATCGGCGACAAGATCCTGCTGCTGAATCAAGGCAAGATCCAGCAGTTTTCAGACGGGATCACTTTGTATGAGCACCCGCAGAATCAATTTGTGCTCGATTTTATCGGCGAGAAAAACCAGTTATCGCCGGCTGAATATGTCCGGCCTGAACGTGTCATTCTTGAAAAAAATGCGCAAGGCGACGGAAAAGTCGAAAAAGTCGTTTTTCAAGGAGAAACGTGGGAATACTATATCCGGACAAAAGATTATTACTGGCGGGCGCTGGCGCTGAACCGTTCGCGTGAAGCCGGCTATCAAGTAGGCGACCGTGTGAAGCTGACGGTCCAAATGCAGGAATTGATTTCTTCCAAGGAGGAAAAGTAAGATGCGGATTTTACATATTCAGGCACAGCTGCCGGCTAAAACCGGCAGCGGAGTCTATTTTTCAAATGTGATCAAAGGCTTGCAGGAGCATGAAAATGCCTGCGTGTACGGCGGTTTTGAAGGGGTTTCGCTCGATTTGCCGATCGAATATGATCTGCAGTTCCCGCTGATGTTCCCAAACGATGAATGCGGCTTTCCGCTTCCGGGAATGAGTGATGTGATGCCGTATAAAAGTACCGTTTACGGCGAAATGACACCTTTGATGATCAAACAATGGCAGGATGTTTTCTTGAAAAAGATCACAGAAGCCGTTGAGAAAGTCCAGCCCGATATTTTGTTCTGCCATCATCTCTGGTTCTTGACGAGTCTCGTCAAAGAACACTTTCCTGAACTGCCGATTTTCGCATTCTGCCATGGGACTGACCTCCGCCAAGCGCGCCAGCATCCGTATCTCAAAGCGAAATACGTCAATGACCTGCAAAATGTCACGCATGTTTTTGCACTCAGTCAAGATCAAGTACCGGAGATCGCAGAAACGTTCCATTATCCGCGGGAGAAGATCTCGGTTTTGGGGGGCGGCTATGATCCGCACTATTTTTACTGCGAAGAAAAGAAAGCTCGCGGAGGCCGCATCGAACTCGTTTACGCCGGAAAACTGTCGGCGGCAAAAGGCGTTTTCGAGCTCTTGGATGTGTTCGACCAGCTCGTCAAGAGCAAACCGCATGTGAAGCTGTCATTAGTCGGCAATGCAAATGAGGAAGCGCTGGCGATCATTCGCATGCATCAAAAGCATAATTTGAATTTGCGGCTCTTTAATGTCAAAGACCAGCCGTCACTGGCACGTCTTTTCCGGCAAACGGATCTCTTCATCTTACCGTCATACTACGAAGGACTCGGGCTGACAGCGATTGAAGCACTCGCGAGCGGAATGCGGGTCGTCACGACCGAGATCGAACCGCTGAAAGAGCAGCTGGGTGAAAAAGTGAACCAGTCCGGTGTGATCGAATACGTGCCGCTGCCGCGCTTGTACAATCAAGACGAGCCTTATCCGGAAGATCTTCCAAAATTCAAAACAGCCCTTCTAGCAGCGCTTCGCCAGCAGATCGAGCGCTTGGAGCAAGGCGAAGTGATCGCACCTGCTATCCAAAAAGAAATCAAACGAAATGCATGGCCGGCCTTGATCGAACGATTGCTTTCGGAGATCAAAAAATGCGGTTCCGCTGCAGAAGATGCTGCTTCGCTTTAGGCGCGAAGCTTGTTGAAAATGAGTTTCAATAGTAAAATACTTGCGTAACGAGCAAGAAAGGATGAATGAAATGACAGAAGCGATCCAACCTGAACTGACCCAAAAATTCAGAAAGACTTACCAAACAAATGACAAACAACAGGCGCTCCAGCGCGGTGTTGTAAAAAACGGCATCTTAGCTTCTTCGGAAAATATCCAAGGACACGTCAATAATCAGCCGGTATTTTCGATCGATGTCGCTGCTGGACCGGTGGCCAATCAAAAACAATCCGGCCGCTGCTGGATGTTTGCTGCGCTCAATACTTTTCGGCACAAGATTTTGCAGCAGTTCCAGCTGAAAGACTTTGAATTATCGCAAAACTATACCTTTTTCTGGGACAAATATGAAAAATCCAATTGGTTCTATGAAAATGTGCTGGCAACTGCCGGCGAAGCACTGACCAGCCGCAAAGTCGCATTTTTGCTGCAAACTCCGCAGCAGGATGGCGGCCAATGGGATATGATCGTTTCGATCTTCCAAAAATACGGAGTCGTGCCGAAAGCAGTTTTCCCGGAAAGCAAAAACAGTTCGAATTCGCGTGAGTTAAATGATCTATTGAATAAAAAGCTGCGGCGGGATGCGATCGAATTGCGCAAAGCGGTCCGCGACGGCGCTGAGCCAGCCGCGATCGAAAAACGCAAACAGGCGATGCTTGAAGAAGTCTACCGCTTTTTAGCGACTTCGCTCGGGACCCCGCCGGAAACTTTCGATTTCGAATACCGCGATGAAGAGAAAAATTTCCATCGCGAAGAAGAGCTGACACCGCTCACGTTTTTCAAGAAATTTGTCGGGGTTGATTTGGACGACTATATTTCGGTGATCAATGCTCCGACGCAAGATAAGCCATTCAACAAAACCTATACCGTCGAACTGCTCGGCAACGTGGTCGGCGGCAAACAAGTCAAATATCTGAATGTGGCGATGGAAACTTTCAAACGGCTGGCTGTCAAACAGCTGGAGGACGGTGAAACGGTTTGGTTCGGCTGTGATGTCGGCCAATCAAGCAATCGTCAAGATGGCGTGATGTCGCTGGATATCTATGATGTGAATGATACGTTCAATGTTGATTTTTCGATGACCAAAGCAGAACGTCTGGATTACGGTGAAAGCATGATGACGCACGCGATGGTTTTGACCGGTGTCGATCTTGTCGATGGTCATCCGGCGAAATGGAAAGTAGAAAATTCATGGGGCGATAAAGTCGGCGATAAAGGATTCTTTGTCGCAAGCGATGCGTGGATGGATGAGTATACGTATCAAATCGTGATCCGCAAAGACTTGCTGCCTGAAGAACTTCAAAAAGCATGGGCGACTGAACCGAAGATCCTTCTCCCTTGGGATCCAATGGGCGCGCTGGCGTAGCAGTGTTTACGAGAGGCTCCGCTCAAAAAGGGGCATAAAAGGGGCAGACCTGGTCAAAACTCATTTAGGGTTTTAACCAGGTCTGTTTTTTGCTTTTTAGTTACATGCATGTAAATCTTTTCTGTAGTCTCACGATCTTGATGGCCAACACGATCCATAATAACTTTCAAGGGAACGCCTTTTTCAGCAAGTAAACTAATATGGGTATGCCGGAAAACATGCGTGCTTACTTTTGTGCTCGTGATGAATTCTGCACAATGAGCGGTGATGAATCTGTTGAGCGTTCCACGATCATATGGGCGGTCTCGTCTGGAAACGAAAATATAGTCACTTTTTTTATTTTGAATGAATTGATTGTGATAGATTCTATCCGTGAGAATCTTTATGGCAGGAGCCCCTAATTCAATCGTTCGAAAGGACTTCTTTGTTTTTGGAGGTACTTTTTGATGTCTGGTTCTGCTACGATTCGCATTGTCGTAAGTTCCGTGGATATCAAGAAGGAAACCGTCATGAAGATTTTTTTCTTCTAGAGCCATCACTTCACCAAAGCGCATACCAGTATGATACTGGAGTTCAAATACTTGTGTGTATAACGGATTATAAGTTTTGAGGATCTCAAAAATCTGTTCAGCTTCTTTCTTTTCTAGATAGCGAGGAACTTGCGAATCTTCCAAGTCTTTGACAGATCTAATTGGTTCATGGATCTGTGAAAGATTAATTGGATCAAGGTTTTTGATGTATCTTTTTTTATACGCTAAAGTAAAAGCGCCCCGGATAATCGCACGAAATCGTTTAACATAAGTCTTTCTGCGGCCAAGATCAAATACTAATCGATCGTAAAAAGCTTGAATATGCTCATGCGTAATGTTTTGGATTAGCATCTCTTTTTCCAGAGTCATGTAATCTCTAAAGAGCATATCGATTCCATAGCTGTAGCCAGAAATCGTTGATCCTTTTAGTTGCTTTTTCGCTCGCGGATCTTGAATCATTTCAAACCATGCTCGGATCATATCTTCAAGCGTTTTATCATTCTCAATGATCCCTTCGGACCTTAGTTTTTCTTGAAGTCTTTTTTTCTCTTTGTATTGATCATAAAAATTGGCAATCTTTTTATTCAGCATTCTCTGTGCAGCGTTTTGTGCTTGTCGCGTTTTCTTATCCAATGTGATGGAAACTTTCTTCTTCTGACCACTGGCGGGATCCTCGTAGCGCTCAATATATTTATAAGCTATTTTACCTTGCTTATTTTTTACTTCCTCCATCCACATGTTAATTCCTCCTATTTTCTGCTAAAATAGGCATAACGAAATAAGCCTAAGCAGGTTTTATTTTGGTCAGCGCATCCATCTTCTTGGCGGGAGGGGGATGCGCTTTTTTTATTGCTCCAATAATTCTTTTTTCTTTTTCTCAAATTCCTCTTTAGTAATAATTCCTTCTTCAGCTAAATCCTTATATTTTCTAATTTCGTCTGCCACTGAATTAGCGGATGAGGGAGTACTGCCTATAGAATCAATCAATTCATCATGACGTACGTTTTCAAGACTTTGGGTAATAAAATCAAAGCCTGCCAATGTTTCTTGAGCTTCAACCAAGATTTTTTCATAACGTTTATCTTTTTTCTGTTTTTTCTTGATAAAGTTTAGAGTAGTTGAAACAGGCTTTCGGTTTTTAAAGGTGACGAGTATTTTTAAACTTTCAACTATATTTGTTTGTGTTCTACCTTTCGTTACTCCACCGATAACAGCTCCAACGCCAGCAAACAGAATGCCGCCGACTACCGCACGGCCGATTCCTAAACCACCTGAGGTTATTGAGCTGCCATTTTCTAACAATTCATAACTATTCAGTTCATCAAAGCTATAAAATTCTATAATCCCCAATTTAAAAAGTCTTTTTGCTTCATCAATTTCTAGGCGACCATATTTTGTTGTAGCACTAAAGTATTTATTTGGATTCTTTGCTATGTCTTCTTCTACAGTCCTTTTGGCCAACTTTTCAAAACATTCTCTTTCCTCAATACTCAATGGTTCATTTCTTCTCAGTTTTTTCTGCAATTCGTTTAGTTTAGACTTGTTTTCCGCACTGGCTTTTACCGAATCCCAAATACTCATATTTTCACTTCCTCTTCAAAATTATTTTTTTCACAATATTTATATATAGCGGACGAATTCATCAGATAGCCCAAAGTACTCAAGTTTTTGATATTTCTGCAAATATTCAATTCCGTCAGCACTCGGATCGACAATTAAATTAATTGCAAAATAGTTAGCTTCTTTTTCGATTTTTAATTCGGATGCGATCGTTACTTGTGATAGCATAGGTGTATTTTCAGCAGGATGAAGAATACTGTGACCGAGTTCATGGGCACACGTTATGCGTTTTTTGTTATCACTCATATTTGAATTAATATGAATCATTTTTATTCTTCGTAAGTTGTTATAATAACCATAGATATCACCAAGATTTTCAATCAGTACCAACACATTCAATTCTTTTGCAAGGCGGTAGGGATCCCGGGTCTGATAGGTTTTTACCAATTTTTTAATAGTTTTATCAATATAAGGTAAATCCATATCACAACACTCCCTAATCTCGATCTCGATATTTTTTAGGTGTAAATCGCTTTTTCGCTTCGATTTTAGCGATTCTTAGCGAGTTCTCTAGTGAAGCAATCAATAATTCATGAGTTTGTTCATCTACTTCAGCAGTCTCTTTTGAATAGGCAAACGCTCCAGAAGATTTTAAATCCGTTATCATCGCTTCTAATTCTTTAGTGATATCTCTTTCGTCCTTTTTAGTTAAATCATAGTAGCGACGCTTTTCAGTTCTGCCGAGAAGATAATCAGTTGATACGTCGAAATAGTCTGCTACTTTTTGAATTTTATCGATGCCTGGTGTGCGATCATCCCATTTTCTTATCTGACCGTTGGATATTCCAACCGTTCTTTCAAGCTCAGCGATGGTCATTTTTTTTTCTTGGGCAAGATCTTTAATTCTAGATACTATGCTCATTTAAATCACCTCTTCAGGCCACGAGAAAACTAAATATCATAAAAGATAATTAATTCATTGACAAATAGTTTATTTGATATTATAGTTATCTCGTAAGCTAATTCATTAGCTAAATAAACAAGCTTAATTTAACCAACAAAAAACTATTTCGCGGTCGGCAAACTTAGAAATATTGTTTTATGGGCTTTTATCAAGGCTTATTTAACTATGCCTTGATAATATCACAAAAACTAATTGGTGTAAACAATTAGCTAATGTTTTAGCTTATAAATTAATTATAAGGAAGCGGTGAAAAAGATGAGTGAAAATCTTGATTTAAAAATTCGAGCAGAGCTGAGGAAAAGAAAAATGACGTTTAAAGAATTAGCTGAGCTACTAGGAATTTCTGGTGCATATCTATCAGATATTTTAAATGGAAAAAGGGATGGAAAAAAAGCTGTAGAACACATAACAGCGATCAAAAATGTTTTAAAAATCAAATAAAAATAGAGGGGTGAATAAAAGATGCCAGATACAGCGGTAATCCGTCAAAAAATACGTGATTACTTTGATGACAGAGGAATCACGCTCACAAGTGTGGCAACCTATTTCAATGTTCATAAGCAGGATCTAAATGATTACTTGTCAGGAAAGAATCAAAGTAAAAAGGCTCACGAGACTCTTTTAGCAATCATTGAGTTCTATAAAATCAGATAGGGGGACAAAACAATTCTAACGTCGCAAAACACGACTTTAGAAAATATGCCCAATCAACTAGGCACTTACTACTTATTGAACAGGAGTGATCACAATGCCAAAACCCATTCAAATTGATTTGGAAAAAGTGGCGCTAGATCCTGATCGAGCAAAAATCAAATATGCGAATAAAGCGGTAATCATGAAAATGTATTCTATCTCGAAACCAAGTTTGGAAAAATGGCTGAGTAAAATGGCTGATTTAGACGAGTTTGCAGATGGTGTACTGCATCCGACGCATAAAATCGTGTTGGTGCAACTCGATGTTTTCGATGAATTTGTGCGCTGGATGGACCTCAATCGCTATCGATCAAAAAAGATATAGCAGGGAGATGATTTTTTGAGTAACAGAGGAATGATCATTGGCGCATTTTCTCTAGCATTCGTCAGTGCGATGATTGGAAGTCTGGGAATAGAATGGCTGGAGTTTGTCGGACTTTCACTGTTACTAGGACTGATCCTAGCACTACTGTTTGAAGCTGATGCGGAGAATTGCCGAGATTCAAAAAATCATAAGTCGAACAATTAAACAAAAATGTTATGACTTATTATTGTTAATATTTTGGTATTTTTTTACGATATTTCCGGCTCGATAAGTTGTGTACTCTGCTCCATCGAGTAAGAAATAATGATTAAATTCTATCGGAAGCCGCGATGTTTCAACGATAAACACATTAGTTTGCTTATCAGGAATTATACTAGCTGAATTGTCACCAGCATAAATCCCGACAAATCCACCACGAGTAGTGTATGGTTCGATAACTAATGGAAAAGGTAAAGTTTTGCCGGCATTTTCTATAAAAGTACTTGATTTATTGTTTGAGGGGAATAGATAGCCTGATACTTCTTCAGGAAACAGGAGAGTGCTTCCGCCTTTTTCTCCCTCCGATGTGTCGGGAATAACTTCATTGCCAACCGTTAGTTTAATAGAATTAATCGTTATAGGTAAAGAAGACGCATTTGCAAAAGTAAAAAATATAAATAGTCGTTCTCGACCAGTGTGTTCAATAGCCTTTTTTATTCCCACCGCTAAATTCATTTTTTCAGTTTTATTTTTCCTAGATCGGTCAATAACTATAAACAACACAGTAATTAGTGAAATAACGATAGAGGCTATAGCACAGATATCAGAAACGGATAATTTTGGATTCAGAATTTGAATACGGTAAATTTGATCAAGCAATCAGAACACCACCATTTTTTTCTTAAGTATATCAAATAAAGAGGTGTAATCCATGACTATAAAAATTAACAAATTAGAAATTGAAAATGTTAAACGTGTCAAAGGTGTCAAAATAGAGCCGACTCAAAATGGGCTAACTGTGATTGGCGGGAATAACAATCAAGGAAAGACGAGTGTGCTAGATGCGATCGCTTGGGCACTTGGTGGTGATCGATATAAACCAAGTAAGCCGAATCGTGAAGGATCAGTCAATCCTCCGCATCTCCATATTGTTATGAACAACGGACTGGTAATCGAGCGAGCAGGAAAGAACTCCTCTTTAAAAGTAATCGATCCAGATGGCAATCGCAGCGGTCAACAACTGCTCAATAGTTTTGTCGAGGAATTGGCGATTAATTTACCCAAATTCATAGATGCAACGAGCAAAGAAAAGGCACAGATCTTACTCCAGATCATTGGAATCGGCGACCAGCTGACAAAGTTAGAACTTCAGGAACAGGAAATTTATAATCAAAGACGCGCCGTTGGGCAAATTGCCGATCAAAAGAAAAAGCATGCTCAAGAACTGCCATATTTTCCTGAGGCCCCAAAAGATTTGATTTCGCCGCAAGAACTCCTCAATCAGCAGCAAGCTATCTTGGCGAAGAATGGAGAGAATCAGAGATTACGGCAAAATGTGGTGCAGCTTGGACAAAAATTTGATCAAGAGGCGCAAGAAATCGTGCGAATCAAAAATCAATTAACCGAACTGGAAGCTAAGCACCAACAAACTGCTCATGAGCTCGAAATCGCACAGTCAAGCGCACAAGATCTGCAAGATGAATCCACTGTTGAACTGCAGCAAAATATTGCGAATATCGATGAGATCAATCGGAAAGTACGCATCAATCTCGATAAAGATAAGGCGGAGGATGACGCCAATCAGTATCGCGCGCAGTATGAAGCACTGACGGCGGACTTAACGAAGATCCGCTTAGCAAAAGACGGATTGCTAATTAATGCTAAATTGCCGTTAGAAGGGTTATCTGTCGAGGATGGTGAGCTCACTTATAATCAGCAAAAGTGGGACAACATGTCAGGGTCAGATCAATTAAAAGTCGCAACGGCGATTGTCCGCCAACTGAAACCTGATTGCGGATTTATCCTTCTCGATAAGCTTGAACAGATGGATATGTCTTCGCTCAATGAATTTGGACAATGGCTTGAACAAGAAGGCTTGCAAGCGATCGCTACACGCGTATCGACCGGCGACGAATGCGAGATCATTATTGAGGACGGATATGCTGTGAAAAACACACTAGAGCGAAAAGAACAGCCGAAATGGCAGGAAGGAAAATTTTAAACATGAATATTACTCGCGGCGTGATCAATCGCGCACAAAAAGTAGCGATCTACGGACCTGAAGGCATCGGGAAATCAACTTTAGCCGCGCAATTTCCAGATCCCCTATTTATTGATACAGAAGGCGGAACCAGCAATATGGATATTGCACGGCTAGACAAGCCTTCTAGTTGGCAAATGCTGCTGCAAGAAGTTGAAGATGTGAAGATCAATCGGCCATGTAAAACGCTTGTCATCGACACGATCGATTGGGCAGAGCGACTATGTATCCAATTTGTCTGCGCTAAATATAATAAAAAAGGAATCGAAGATTTTGGATATGGTAACGGCTATACCTATCTTGGCGAAGAGTTGGGCCGATTGCTTGATAAACTCCAGGAATTGATTGACGGCGGAATCAATGTTGTTTTGACAGCCCATGCACAAATCAAATCATTTACCCGACCAGATGAACTTGGAGCCTATGACCGTTGGGAATTAAAGCTGGGTAATAAAAAGACCATCGCCACAACTGCGGGATTAGTCAAAGAGTGGGTCGATATGCTGCTGTTTTGTAATTACGAGATCGCCATCATCTCAACTAACGATAAAGGGAAAAAGAAAGCTCAAGGTGGCAAACGGATGATGTATACGACTCACCACCCAGCGTGGGATGCGAAGAATCGATTTCAGCTGCCAGAACAAATAGAAATGAATTTTGCAGGTATTGCTCCTATTTTTGCCAATCAAATCGCTCCTTCGCAACCTTCTATTCAAGTTTCTCAAACTTCAAAAGAGCTACAGCAAACGGTAGAGGAGTCCCAGATGATTGATCCGGCAAATGTTGAGTCGCTCCCAAATGCTGCTGATACCCCGAACTTTTCTCCAGAGCCAGTAAAGTATGAGGGGATCCCACAAGACTTATTAGATTTGATGCAGGCAAATAACGTGCTCCCGCAAGAGATCCAACGAGCTATCGGCGCAAAAGGCTATTACACAGAGGACACACCAATCAGCGCGTATGAACCGGATTTTGTTAAAGGAGTATTGGTTGCCGCGTGGCCACAAGTTTTTGAAATGATTCAGCAACTCAAACAAAAACAAAAATTTTAGGAGGAAAACTAAATGAATAATGAAAATGAATTTTTGGATTGGAACAGTGGCTTTATGGCAGAGGAAAGCAGCTTTAAGCTCTTTCCGGAAGGAGAGTATCAATTCGTTGTCAAAAATTTCGAGCGAAAAGTCTATGATGGTCGGTCGACGAAGATTCCTAATGGCGCACCATATGCCGAAATAGAAATGGAATTTAGTGGACCGCTTGGAACTACGACCGTGACTGATCGGCTCTACATGATGAAAAAATGGCAATGGAAATTAACTCAGTTCTTTGCAGGCATTGGACAAGCGCCGGTGATCGGCCAAGCATTTAATCCTAATTGGGGAATGGTTGTCGGCAGTCGCGGGATCGCGAAGCTTAATATCAATAAATATACTAATAATTCAGGGAAAGAAGTCGAGAATAATCAGGTAGATGAATATCTTGCACCAGGCGCCGCAAATCAAGTTCAATCAACTCAACAACCAATTACTCAGCAACCGACACAATCATTCAATCAACCGGCTCAAAATCAGTCAGTGCAGAATCAGCCGCCAATGCAAAACATCCCACCACAAACTACTTTTGCAAACCCACCGCAAACAAATCAGCAGCCGCAAAACCAAAGCTTCACGCCTGGTGAATTTTAGGAGGAAATGAATATGAAAAATATCGATTTGCAGCTATCAAATTTATCAGAAGGTGCTATTCAAGAAAAGTTGGATGGCGAACTGCAGAAAGTTTTTGAAAATATACATGATCCAAATACTGAAGCAACATCTAAAAGAACGATCACAATCAAATTAGAATTCAAACCGGATGAATCACGTAAGACAGTAGCTTTAAACAGTGACTTTATCACAAAGTTGGCGCCGGTCGAAGGTGTGTCAACTACTTTATTAACAGGGAAAGATTTTGCAAGCGGAAAAGTAGAGGCTCATGAATTATGTTCTTCTGCGCCTGGACAAACGTATATTGATCCGCTAGATGGAGAACCCAAAACAGATATTGGTGAACCTATCGATGTTGTGGAAAAAGAAGAAAAACGTCGAGTGATTGATTTACAAAAGAAAAGAGGATAGATAAATGGATCTTACAACAGAAGCTATTAAATATTTGACGCAGTTAAAAACAAAGCCAGAGGAGCATATTGTAGACATTGGAAACGATCGTTACCTAGTGATAAATGATGATGGTAATGTACAAGAGATTATCCCTACTGCGATCTTGGCCAATGATCCTCTAGAGATCAATACACTTAGCGGCATGATCAAGTACATTAAAGCGAATTTAGATCGAGTGGATAAACCGCTGATTTTACAGGTTAAGAATGAAACTCAAGTTCTGCTTATGGGAACGTTAGCGAGTGACGGAAGGCGTGAGACGCTTGCAGTAGCCCAAGCGATTATTCCATATTTTGACTTCAATAATTTTTTAGATTCGGAAAATTTTGTAATTGCTTTTCAATCTAAATTTGTCAGAAACAATGATCGAGATATTCTGCTGCAGGTTATGGGGAAAGTGGTAGAAGAATCAGTCAAAGATACTGGCGATGATGGGATTAGCCAAGCCATTTCAATCCGCTCCGGAGTGGCGAGCAAAGCGGATGTAAAGGTTCCAAATCCGGTAACACTAATTCCGTATCGGACATTTGTTGAAGTCAAACAACCAGAAAGCAAGTTTGTTTTCCGGATGAAAGATGGTCCTCGTGGCGCAATTTTCGAAGCAGATGGGGGCGCATGGAGAAACCAAGCGATTTCCAATATCCGAGAATATTTAGAAAATAATTTGCGAGAGGAAATTTCTAAACGCAAAATTACGATTATTGCATAAATGAGGAGTGATCATGTGCAACTAAGACCGTATCAAGAAGAGGCTCGCGAATCTATTCAAAAAGAATGGAGAAGTGGGAAACGAAAAACGTTACTGGTCTTGCCGACGGGCACCGGGAAAACGATTGTATTTTCGAAAGTCATTGAAGATCGGGTAAGAGAGGGCGAGCGCGTGCTCGTCCTTGCCCATCGCGGAGAACTGCTTGACCAAGCCTCAGATAAACTTGTCAAGGCAACCGGATTAAAGACAGCAACTGAAAAGGCAGAACAGACAAGCTTAGGGAGCTTTTTTCGAGTCGTTGTCGGATCGGTTCAAACGCTTCAGCGAGAAAAACGACTTAAGAAATTTCCGAAAGATTATTTTGACACGATCGTCGTTGATGAAGCGCATCATTGTATCAGCGACAGTTATCAACGTGTGCTGAGCCATTTCGATGAAGCCAATGTTTTGGGAGTAACAGCCACGCCAGACCGAGGAGATATGCGCAATTTAGGGACTTACTTTGACAGTCTTGCCTATGAATATTCTTTACCTAAAGCAATCAAAGATGGTTACCTTTCGCCAATCAAAGCGCTGACGATTCCGCTGCATTTAGATTTAAGTGCAGTCCGACAGCAGGCGGGAGACTTTAGCACAAAAGACCTTGGAAATGCTTTGGACCCTTATCTTCATCAAATTGCCGATGAAATGGTTAAAAATTGTATGAACCGCAAAACCGTAGTTTTTCTTCCGCTCGTTAAAACTTCCAAAAAATTCCAAGAGATTTTGAACGAAAAAGGATTTCGAGCCGCAGAAGTAAATGGTGAATCCGATGATCGAAAAGAAGTACTCGAAGATTTTGAAAGTGGAAAGTATAACGTCATTTGCAACTCAATGTTATTGACAGAGGGGTGGGATTGTCCTTCTGTTGATTGTATTGTCGTGCTGCGACCGACAAAGGTACGCTCACTCTATAGTCAAATGGTGGGTCGAGGAACACGACTTTATCAAGGGAAAGAAGAACTGCTGCTTTTAGATTTTCTTTGGCATACCGAACGGCACGAATTGTGCCACCCAGCGCATCTAATTACACAGTCGGACGAAGTGGCAAGAAAGATGACGGAAAATATTGAGGAGGCCGGCGCGGACGGAATTGCAATCGATCTGGAAGAAGCAGAATCGCAAGCTGGGAAAGATGTTATTGCCGAGCGTGAAGAAGCATTAGCGAAACAGCTCGCAGAGATGCGCCGACGAAAACGCAAACTTGTTGATCCTCTTCAATTTGAAATGTCAATTCAAGCTGAGGATCTGACGAATTATGTTCCGAGTTTCGGCTGGGAAATGGCACCGCCTTCAGAAGGGCAGCTTGGAGCGCTCGAAAAGCTGGGGATTTTGCCAGATGCAGTTGATAATGCCGGGAAAGCGTCTCTTCTATTAGAGCGATTAGCTAAGCGCAAAGAAGCATCCTTGGCAACGCCAAAACAAATTCGGTTTCTGGAGCAACGCGGGTTTCAACATGTCGGGACTTGGCAATTTAATGATGCAAATAAATTGATCAGCAGGATCTCTGCCAACGGCTGGCGAATTCCAAGTGGAGTAGATCCACAAACTTATAATCTCGAGAAGGTTGGCTCATGAATAAATTTGATCTCTTAGAACTTTTAGACTATATCGATCTTGGTGGATTAAATTATCAAGAATGGATCAATGTCGGCATGGCGCTAAAAGAAGAGGGATATAGCGCAGAAGATTGGGAACAATGGAGTGCAGGCGATTCAGGAAGATTCCATGCAGGAGAATGCCAAAAGAAATGGGACAGCTTCCAAGGAAATCTTTCCCCAGTTACTGGAGCGACGATTACACAAATGGCTAAGGAAAACGGATGGGTCACTGATTCCAGCATTGATGATGAAGGTGTGATCGGCTGGGAGGATGCATTTGTCGCTATGCCTGTGGATAAAGGATACAAACTTGTTAAAACGGATTGGATTCAAGGACAAGAGATCCAAGAACCAACAAACTGGAGCCCAGCAGAACAGATCACAAAATATCTTGAAGCGCTTTTTGCTCCAGGGGACATCATCGGATATGTGAACGGTGGCTTTGCACAAAAAAGAAATGACGGGACGGAGAAATGGCTGCCAAATGGCACCGGAGTTTACACCAAAACAGCGGGAGATATCATTCAAGACCTAAAGCGCTATAAAGATGATATTGGGGCAGTTCTTGGGGATCCGAATCCCGAAAGCGGAGCATGGATTCGTTTCAATCCTCTTGACGGTCAAGGTGTAAAAAACACTAATGTCGTTGATTATCGATACGCTCTGGTTGAGTCGGATAGCATGAGCATCGAACAGCAGAATGAGATTTTACATCAGCTCGAACTGCCAATCGCTGCACTCACTTTTTCTGGAAGTAAGAGCCTGCACGCGATCGTTAAAATAGATGCAATCAACTATCCACAATATCAAGAACGTGTGGATTACTTATACAAAATCGTTGAAAAAAATGGATTGAGAGTCGATAAGCAAAATAAGAATCCGTCACGGCTGACTCGGCTTCCTGGTTTTATGCGTCAGGGAAAAAAACAATTTTTGATTGGGACCAGTATTGGCAAAAAATCGTGGGAAGAATGGCAAGAATATATTGAGGACATGAATGATAATTTGCCTGACCCTGAAAATTTATCGGACCTGTTTGAACAAAAAATCGAATTAGCCCCAGAATTGATCAAGGGAGTTTTACGGCAAGGACACAAGATGTTGATTGCCGGACCAAGTAAAGCAGGAAAGTCTTTCGCGTTGATCCAATTAGCAATTGCAATCGCGGAAGGCCGCAAATGGTTCGGCTTTCCATGCTCTCAAGGAAAAGTCCTATATGTCAATTTGGAATTAGATCAAAATTCCGCAAAAGTCCGTTTTGTGGAAATTTACAACAAGTTGCAGATTGGCCATGATCACGTGTCAAATATCGATATTTGGAATTTGCGAGGGAAAACTTCTCCGATGGATAAATTAGCACCGAAATTGATTCGCCGAGCACAGAAGGCAGGATATATCGCTGTGATCATTGATCCAATATATAAGGTGCTGACTGGTGACGAAAACAGTGCCCATGAGATGGCAAACTTTACGAATCAGTTTGATAAGATTGCGACAGAACTTGGATGCGCAGTGATCTATTGCCATCACCATTCCAAGGGATCTCAAGGCGGAAAAAGTTCAATTGACCGATCCAGCGGATCCGGAGTATTCGCGCGAGATCCTGATGCGATTCTAGATCTAATCGAATTACCAGTGACGGAAGACCGTTATATCGATTTGGAAATCAGAGCGATCTGCGAAGTCTATCAAAAAGCAATTCGGCAATATAATCTGACTTATGAGATTCCTTTAGACGATCAATTTTCAAAGCGTCAGATGGGTCACCATCTTCTAGCGGCGATTCGCGATCCGAAGGTTCTATCTATGATTGAGGCTGAAAAAGAAAAGGCCGTGAGAGCAGCACGTCAGGCATCCGCTTGGCGGCTTGAAGGGACGCTTCGAGAGTTTCCTCGATTTGATCCTGTCAATGCCTGGTTCAAGTTTCCGATTCATGAACTTGATGAATCATTGCAAGACATCGAACTTGATGAAGACCCTAAGGAGAAGTGGAAAAAAGGAACGCAAAAGGCAAATGAAAGCCGTGCAGAAAAGACTAAAAGGCAGCTTGAGGAAGCATTTAATATTTTAAGTGAGAACGGTGGACCTGTCGAAGTGAATGCAATAGCAGATTATTTAGAGGTTGCTAGAAACACTGTCTATAGTCGAGTAAAAAAACATGAGAAATTTTCAATCACGGATGGCTTTTTGAGCAAGGATAAACATGGTGAGATTGTCGAATCTATTTAGCTTCGACTGGCTTCGACAAAACATTTTATTCGTCAGGGGCTATTTAGCTTCGACTGGCTTCGACAACTTATAAAAAACCCATACAAACCTTGTCGTACCGCTGTCCGCTATCCTTGTCTACTCTCCCTTTTCAAGGGATAGAGTAGACAAAAGGATACAGCGTGACAAAATTTGGACAAAGAAAAACAAAAACGAAATAGAACTGTATCAATGAAAAATAACTAAAGGAGGTAACTGGGAAGTGATAGAATTTTTTATGCCGATGATTCCTCCGGAGACAACACATCAGCAGAAACAAGTGCACGTCGTAAAGGGCAAACCACATTTTTATGAGCCAGATGAATTAAAAGCGGCACGGGAGAAATTGATGGGAAATCTTGCGAAATTTGTCCCTAAAAAGAAAATCATGGGGAATGTTCGTCTGATTGTTAAATGGTGTTTCCCGATTTCGGCAGATCATCAAGATGGCGAATATAAATTTACTAAGCCGGATCTGGATAATAGCAATAAGCTGCTGCAAGATTGCATGACGAAATTAGGTTTTTGGAAAGACGATAGCTATGTAGTCAGTTTAGTCATTGAAAAATTTTGGGCGAAGCTTCCAGGCATTTATATACGAATCGAGGAGCTGTAATGGATTATCATGCTTTTTTAAAAGACTTAGAAAAATGGATGGATGCTAATAACGAAATGGTTCGCCAGATGTCGATTACGTCAGATGATTATTGGAATTGGGTTGTTGGCAGTTCTTGCTACTTGAGCGAGAAGCATGGGAACCATCCACTAGTAATGATGATCATCAATGCGATATGGAAATACCAGGAAGAAAACTATAAAAAATTTGTAGAGGGAGAATAGAGAATGGAAAAAGTCGCTACTGGCCGAATCCCAAGGCAATTAGTAAATGGGTGGAACGGAGTCGTTTACTATTTTCAAACGACTATGGAGAAACCCCATATTGAAAAGCATAAAGAGTTAGTAAAGCAGGGGATTAAAAAAATTATCAATGAAAGTTTTGATTCTTGGCTTGAGTTGAGACCCGAACGAATCGCGGTAGTACTATGGGAGCCCAAGAATCAAGTGACGCTGGTGAAGTTTTATCAACGTCAGTCCGCAAAGGCGAACAATGGCTAATAGATCAAATAAAAAGCTTGGGGGTAAGATGCATTGGCAAATGATGATTTAACTAAACAGCAGTTAGAGATAATTGCAAAAGCTGTGTTGAAAGAACACAAGAAGATTACTCCAGAAAAGGATCAGCGAGATTGGCGATTGCGAAATACCCGTCTACTGCTTAAAAATTATCGCTGGCTCCAAAAACATTGTGAAGAGATCATTGATGACTTGGACAATTATGAAAATGTGATTTTTGATCCCGAGGAATT
>JALCOL010000019.1 GCA_022649665.1 Enterococcaceae bacterium | reverse complement strand
ACTGTTTGTTTTTGACGACTACATTCTATCAGTTTGGATATCTCTATTTCTATCCTCAAGAATAAAAATGAGTGCTGGAAGAAAAACCCGAAGGATTTTCCACCAACACTAAATATTATAGAACCTGTTTTCAGTCTGATTTCTTAGTCGTTGTGCATGATATGTTTCGTTTCGAAAAGCGGACTTACCGGACGATTTTCATGGATCCGTTTGATCGCTTCGCCCATCAAGTGGCCGACTGAGATCTGGTCGACTTTATCAGTGACCCGTTCAGGCGAAAGATAGATCGAATCGGTAACCACCAAGCGTTTGATCGTTGAATTTTCGATTCGTTCCAATGCGGGACCAGAAAGGACCGGATGCGTACAGGAAGCGTAAACTTCGACGGCCCCGGCTTTTGATAAGGCATTCGCTGCCAGCGTGATCGTGCCGGCGGTGTCGATCATGTCATCGATCAAGATACATTTTTTACCATCGACATTGCCGATGATGTTCATTACTTCTGCAACATTCGCGCGCGGACGACGTTTGTCGATGATCGCGATCGGTGCTTTCAAATATTCGGCTAGTTTGCGGGCTCGTGTCACCCCGCCGTGGTCAGGAGAAACGACCACAATGTCATCACCAACTAATCCTTTGTCGATGAAATAATCAGCGATCAAAGGCGCTGCCATTAAATGATCCACTGGAATATCGAAGAAGCCTTGGATCTGAGCTGCGTGCAGATCAAGCGTCAATAGGCGGTCGCTGCCGGCGGTCATCAGCATATCCGCAACGAGTTTTGCCGTGATCGGTTCGCGCGAACGAGCTTTGCGGTCTTGGCGAGCATAACCGTAATACGGCATCACGATATTGATCGTTTCAGCACTGGCACGTTTCATCGCATCGATCATGATCAATAGCTCCATCAAATTATCATTGACCGGACTGGACGTCGATTGGATCAAATAAACATGAGAACCGCGGATGCTTTCCTCGATGTTCATTTGGATTTCTCCATCGCTGAATTTACGCACCGAGGATTTCCCGAGCTCCACGCCGACTGTTTGTGCAATTTTTTCGGCAAGCGGCTTGTTCGAATTCAACGCAAAAATCTTCAATCTTGGATCAGAATAATGATTTGACATTTATCTTCCTCAACTTTCTATAGTGGACATTCTTCCAACAAATTATACTACGTGCTTTTTTTTAATAATGCAATCCTTTTTTTCGGCAATCGCAAAAAAGAGGGAAGTTCCTAGTTTCGGAAAAATAAAATTACTTTTGATTGTAAGGAAGTTTTTTCGCATATCCTTCCTTATTTTGCTGGCGTGCGCGGGCGATCGCCAGCGCATCTTCCGGTACATCGTCAGTGATCGTTGAACCGGCCGCGATGAATGAATCTTTCGCGATCGTCACCGGGGCGAGCAAATTTGCGTTGCAGCCGATGAAGACATTGTTGCCGACCGTCGTATGATGCTTTTCTTTGCCGTCAAAATTGACAAAGATCGTCCCGCAGCCGACATTGATGTCTTTACCAAGCGTCGCGTCGCCGACATATGTCAAGTGCCCGACTTTCGTGCCGCGCCCGATCTGCGCTTTTTTCGTTTCTACAAAGTTGCCGATATGCACGCTGGGACCGATCTCGCTTTCAGGACGCAAGTGGGAGAACGGACCGACATCGCTGCCGGAATGAATAATGCTGTCTTCTAAAAAGGATTGCGTGATCGTAACGTTTTCTTCGATTTGGCAATTTTTGATGACGCTGCCGCTTGTGACAAGGCAGTCGTGCGCGACTTGCGTGGTTCCTTTGAGCGAGACATCCGGCTCGATCACGGTATCGTTGCCGATTTCAACATCCAGATCGATATATGTCCGAGCTGGATCGATCAGCGTCACGCCGCCGGTCATATGTTTTTTGTTGATGCGCCGCTGCATGATTTTCGCAGCTTCCGCCAGTGCGATGCGGTCATTGACGCCGATCGACTCTTCAAAATCATGCGTTTGATAGGCGCCGACCCGTTTGCCTGCTGATTTCAGGATCTCGATCACATCCGGCAGGTAATATTCGCCTTGCGCATTATCCGTCTTGACTTCAGCCAAGGCCGAAAAAAGCGCCTGATTATCAAAACAATATGTTCCGGTATTGATCTCTTTGACTTGCAGCTCAGCAGGCGTTCCGTCTTTTTGTTCAACGATTTTTTGGACTTGACCGCTTTCGTCACGGATCACACGCCCGTAACTGAAAGGATCGGCTGCTTCCGCAGTCAAGATCGTCGCTTGGTTCGCATGTGCTTCATGATAATCCATCAATTTTTGCAGCGTCTCATGCGTCAAAAGCGGCGTGTCCCCGCTGATCACGACCGTTGTTCCGGGAAGCATTCCCAAGATCTTCTGTGTCTGCATGACTGCGTGGCCGGTCCCCAGCTGCTGCTCCTGCAGAACATATTCTGTCCGCCGTCCAAGTTGGCGTTCGACTGCTTCGGCCCCAAACCCAACGATCGTCACGATCTTTTCAGGCTGCAGTGCTTCTGCTTGGCGCAAAACGTGTTCAACCATCGGCACACCGCAAACTGGATGAAGCACTTTATATAATTTGGATTTCATGCGGGTCCCCTGACCGGCTGCTAAAATCACTACATATCGATTCAAAAAATTTCACACTCGCTTTCTATTACTTTCAGTGTATCGAAACCTAAAAAAGAATACAAATCTCAACTATTTTCAGATCTTCCGCAAGAAAGCGGGGCTGCGACAAAAATTTTGTCGCGGCCCCACTTTGGATAAACAGTGTCCGAAAAACAGCCTCTTCGGCTATTCTTCGAAATAATTTCCGGGAACGACTTTGATCGTTTTCGTCGCCGGATCGACTTTTTCCACATATAGGAGCGAATGATAATTTTCAACGGCGCGTTCCCCTTTGAAATTCGCTTCGGCAAATACGGTGATCCCCACAAGCTCGGCATCGAACTCTTCGATCAAGCTCCGCATCCCGTTGACCGTTCCGCCGCCTTTCATGAAATCATCGACGACGAGGATCCGCGAGCCCTGCTTCAGGCTGCGTTTGGATAATTCCATTTTTTCGATCCGGTTGGACGAACCTGAAACATAGTTTACGCTGACTGTCGAGCCTTCAGTGATCTTCGAGTCGCGCCGCACGATCACGAATGGACTGTTCAAATAATAGGAGACGGCTTGAGCGATCGGCACGCCTTTGGTAGCAACTGTCATCACCGCATCGATCTCCTGATCAGCATATTTAGAAGCGATGATGCGCCCGATATTGCGCAAAAGCTCCGGCTCACCTAAAAGATCTGACAAATATACATAGCCGCCGGGCAGCAGCCGATCCTTTTCCGACAAGCGGTCGCAGATTTCAAGAATATCAGCTTTCGCCATTTCCTGCGGCATCATCGGGGTATACATCACGCCGCCGGTCGCCCCGGGGATCGTTGCAATCTTCCCTAAGCCTCTTTCGCGAAACGTCTTTTTGATGATCGTAATGTCCTCGCTGATCGAAGACTTCGCGGAATCATACCGCTTTGCAAACAAAGTCAGCGAAACCAAAGTGTGCGGATGGGTCAGCAAATATTGGGTCATATCGATCAGACGTTCACTGCGTCTTATTTTCAAACAAATCACTCCTTCAATATTTTCCCTCCCATTATATAAATAAACGTATCAAATAGCGAGAATTTTTTCCAATTTATCAGAGAATGTTCGTAATTCTCACATTTTACGTGGGGATTTCGCTGGATTATTTTGCTTTCGTTTGAAAAAGTGGACAAATAGCGCATTTCCGAGCTGAAGAAGCAAAAAGAAAAGGATAAAAATCAAAGTGATCGTGGCGCCTGGCGGCAGATCGAGGTGGAAAGAGGCGAACAAGCCGGAGAACATCCCAAATAGGCCGATAATCACCCCTAAGACCTGCACCGTTCGGAAACTGTTGCCGAGCCGCATCCCGATCGCAGCCGGCAGGACCATGATCGCCGAGATCAAAAGAGCCCCGGCGATCGGGATCATCACAGCGATCGCGACCCCGGTCACGACATTGAACAATAAGCTCATCCAACTCGTCGGCAAGCCTTCGACAAAAGCCATCTCCTCATCAAAAGTCATCACATACAGCGGCCGCCGCAGAATAATAAAAATCAAACACAAGAGCAGGCTCAGGCCTGCCAAGATCCAGACTTGCTCGGCGCTGATCGTCACGATCGAGCCGAACAAATACTGCTGCAGATTCGTGCTGCTGTTCCCGCCGGCAAAATGCATCAAAACCAGTGCCAGCGCTAAGCCGCCCGACATCAAGATCGCGATCGCGACTTCCGAGTAGCTGTGATAGATCATCCGCAGATATTCCAAGAAAAAGGCTGCGACCGCCACAACGATGAGCGTTACGAGCGTCGGACTGACTTGCAGCAAAAGACCAAGCGCGACCCCGGTCAAAGATACGTGACTCAGGGTGTCTGCCAAGAGGGACTGCCGGCGAATGATCAAAAAAACCCCGAGCTGCGGAGCGATGATCGCCATACAGAAAGCGGCTAAGAAAGCTCTTTGCATGAAGTCATATGAAAAGATCTCCATTCGGCACCCTCCTTCCGCACGAGATGCAAGTGGCGATCCGCCCAAGACAGGCCATCTTCGTGGTCGTGCGTCACCATCAAAACCGCTTTGTCTTCTTCCGTCGTTTTCTTCTTCAGCAGCTGATACAGCCGGTTGCGGGAATCTTCATCCATCCCAGTCGTCGGTTCGTCCAGCACGTACAGGTCCGGATCGGTTGCCAAAATCCGTGCCAGCGAGATCCGCTGTTTTTGGCCGCCTGAAAGCTCGCCGATCCGCCGCTTGCGCAATTCCCAAACATCCAGCGCCTCAAGTGCCGACCGGACTATTTCCAAGTCCTCCTCATCCAACCGCTTGAACCAATGGCCGCGCGGATAGCGGCCGGAAGCCACCAGTTCGAGGACCGTACTTGGAAACCCGGCATTGAACGAAGAGATCTGCTGCGGAATATATCCGGTCACGAGCGGCTGTCCGGCATTATTGATCTTGGAGCGCACGACTTTTCCTTTCGCCGGATGCAAAATCCCTAGAGAGCATTTCAGCAAAGTCGATTTGGCTGCTCCGTTTTCACCCGTCAAAATCACAAATTCACCGGCCGCGATGCGATAGCTGACATTTTGCAGCACCGGTTCTTGACCATAATAAAAGGTCAAATCATTCACTTTTAAATAATCCATCTCTTCACCTCAAAAAAAGAAGACGGAGATCATCTCTACGCCTTCTTTTGCTTTTATTGGATCGTCTCGCGCAGTGCTTTTAAATTCTTCTGCATGACGCTGATATAATTCTCGCCCGCTTTTTGTTCTTTTTCCGTCAAGCTCTCCAGCGGATTCAAAACGGCCGTTTTGATCCCGGCGCCATTCGCCAAAGTCTGCGCAACTTTCGGTGTCGCACTCTCTTCGAAATAGACGACTTTCACGTGATTTTCTTCGATCACTTTTTTCAATTCCGCTAAACGCGCGGCGGACGGTTCTTCATCCGGCGTGAGCCCCATCACCGCTTCCTGTGTAAGCCCATACTGCTTGGCCAAATAGCCGAAAGCAGCATGCTGTGTGACGAAGATCCGCTGCTTTGCCGGGTCAAGTGCGGCGTGATAGTCTTTGTCCAGTTTTTGGAGCTTTGCGATATAGTTTTCGGCATTCGCTTGAAAGACCGCTTTTTTCTGCGGATATTTTTTGCTCAGTGCGTCCGCGATCGTTTGGACTTCTTTTTGCGCCAACACCGGATCGAGCCAAACATGCGGATCAAGTTCATGGGCATGCGCATCAGCTGCCTCCGTATCTTCGTTGCTGCTCTCTTCGTGAAGCTCGACTAATTTGATTTTTTTCGCTGCTTCGATCGTTAAAGTTTTTTTCGAAAGATTCGCTGTGACTTTTTTGGCCCATGTCTCCATATCGGGACTATTGTACACAAAAACATCCGCTTTTGTCACATTTGCGATATCTTTAGCACTCGGTTCATAGTCATGCGGCTCAACCCCGCTTTTCACCAACAGCTGGACTGTTCCCTCTTTGCCGAGGACCTCTTTGGTGAATTCATACATCGGGTAAAAGCTGGCGATCACTTGGATCTTTTGGCTGCTGTCGCCGGCGGCCGATTGGCTGGTTTTCGAATTTTCATTTGCAGCGCGCCCGCAGGAGGCAAGCAAGCCAAGCGCAAAGACTGCTGCGATAAAAATCATTTTTTTCTTTTTCATGCTCCCACATCCGTCATTTTGTTTTTTTATAAATAAATCGCCTTTAACTATCAGCGCGTTTTAAATAATATCACGTGTTTAATAGCAAGTCAATGAACAGTGTGGTGTTTTTTAATAAATGAATATCTACTCATATTTTCCGAGCTTCATATGTATTAACGGTGTGCACTAAATAAACTTCCTGGCAAAACCCCCGCAAGCTGTTATAGGCCCGCTGAGCACGCGAATGGTTTTTGCACAAGCCGATGATCGTCGGACCGCTGCCGGTCATCACCGCGGCGTCTGCACCGAAATTCAGCATCTGCTGCTTGATCTGGCGGACGATCGGATACTTTTTCATCGTGACCGCTTCTAAACTATTGCCGACCGCTTGGATCATTTGCGGATAGTCGTCGCGGTCGATCGCTTCCTTCAGCGCTGTGATCGGCGGGTGGATCAACTCTTTCATATCGACTTGCGAAAAGATCTTGCGCGTCGAAACACTGAGCGGCGGCTTGACCACGACGACCCAGGCAGCTGGACAAGGCGGGAGTGTTTCGACTTTATCGCCGATCCCGCTGACAAAAGCTGTCTGGCCATAAACACAATAGGGCACATCTGTCCCCATTTTTAAGCCGATCTGCGCAAGCTCCGGCAGCGTCAGCTCAAGACTCCATAAGCGATTCAAAGCGCGGAGCGTTGCCGCCGCATCGGTACTCCCGCCGCCAAGCCCGGCTGCGATCGGGATCCTTTTTTGGATAAAACATTTGATCCCGCTGGTGATCGCGAAACGATTTTTCAGCAGCATGATCGTTTGATAGACATGATTGCGGCTATCGACCGGTAAAAAATGATTATCCGTTTCGACGATGATCTGATCCGCTGCTAAAGGAGAAAAATACAAACGATCGGCCAAGTCGATGCTTGTCATGACCATTTCCAACTCATGGTAACCGTCGGGCCGCTTGCCCAAAATATCCAGTCCCAAATTGATTTTGGCTGGCGCAGTTTCAATGATTTCCATCGGCTTTTCCTCCCTCAAATGATCGTTTCTCTCAGTATATCAAAACATCTTTGATTCTGCCGAGGAAAAGCAAGGCAAAAAAAAGCCTGTCATAAACAGGCATTTAAACGATCCCTTCGATCGGTGGTTCATTAAACTTTACTTCAACTGTCTGTGTCAATACATCTGAATAACTATAAGAGACACGTTCAAATGCATTTTCTTCAGGGTCAAGATCGACAACGAACACAGCCGCATACGTCTCCGCCAAAATACCGCTTCGTTCCACCTGGCGCTTACGTCCCGTCTGTGCAACCAATGTGATCTTTTCGCCAATCCGCTGATCAAAATCTTTTTTTATTTCCGGCAACGTCATCATCCAAAAATCACCTCTTATAGTCCATTGTATCACAAATTCACAGAAATTTCAATTTTATCACAAAAATTACAAATATACAACGTATTTTTTTGCGATCATCTCGTTATCGAAAATCATTTGTTGTTTTTCATTCGAACTGCGTATTTCTTAATAGAATCCTTATGCTGATATTAGCCCGAACGGAGGCGCTTAAATGATTTTGATGACAGTGGTGCTGATTTTTTTATTTGGCAGCAGTATTGCCTCTTTTTTGACCCTTGCCGCGGAGCGCATGAGCGCCGGCCGCTCGATAATCCGGCCGGCCTCCTGCTGCAATCACTGCAAGCGGCCCTTGTCTTGGCAGCAAAAGGTCCCCTGCTTCTCTTACCTCCTCAGCCGCGGGGCTTGCCGCTTTTGCCGAGTCGAGATCCCCGCCCGCTATTTTTGGCTGGAACTTTTCGGCGGCTTCTGGGCACTTTTTTGTCTCTTGCACTGGGGGGCCGATCTTTGGGAAGCGCTGCTTTTCTTTTGGCTCGGGATCGGAGCGCTTCTTTTGAGTTTGGAAGACCTGAAAGACTGCACTGTTCCGGCAGCTTTTCTCGCATTGATCCTCTTCATTACCATGATACTCAGTCTCGGACGGTTTTTTATTTTAGGTCCATTGTTATTTTTAAATCTATTTTTTATTTTTGCTGTTTGGCAGTCGCGCAGCTTGGGCGAAGCCGATTTTTATTTGCTGCTGACTTGGAGCGCCGTTTTAGGTGCCCGTGAACTGGCAAAAATCCTGCTGATCGCTTGTCTGTGCGGGATCATCCCCGCGCTCCGGCAAGGAAAAGAAACGCCGCTGCCGTTCATCCCCTGTTTGAGCGCCGGGTTGTTCTATTCTTTAGTATTCAGCAGCATTTAAAAAGAGCGGGAACAAACTCCATTATTTGGAATTCGTTCCCGCTCTTTTCAGACACTTTGATCATAACCGTTTTTATTGGTTATTTTGAGCGTCTTCTGCTTTCATTTGCGCTTCGATATCGGAAAGCCGATAGACATCTTCGCTGTCAGCGGCAATGACTTTCGGTTCCATCTTGCGGTAGTCCGGCATCCCAGTCCCCGCTGGGATGATCTTCCCGATGATCACATTTTCTTTCAAGCCGAGCAGCGGATCTTTCTTGCCGCGGATCGCAGCGTCCGTCAAGACGCGCGTCGTTTCCTGGAAGGAAGCGGCTGACAAGAAGCTGTTCGTTTCAAGCGATGCTTTGGTGATCCCCAGAAGCACCGGACGGCTTGTTGCCGGGATTCCGCCGGCAACTAACGTATCGTAGTTTTGTTCCTTGAATTCGGCGATATCCATCAACGTTCCCGGAAGGATATTCGTATCTCCCGGATCCATGATCCGAACTTTGCGCAGCATTTGCCGCACCATTACTTCGATATGCTTATCGCCGATTTCTACCCCTTGCATCCGGTAAACGCGCTGAACTTCTTTCAGCAGATAATTTTCTACCGAGATCACATCGCGCACTTGGAGCAGTTGTTTCGGATTGATCGAGCCTTCCGTCAGCGGTTGGCCCCGGTGGATCACATCGCCTACTGCGACTTTCATCCGCGCCGTAAACGGTACAGTGTACTTGCGCGTATCGGTTTCGCCTTTTACCGTCACTTCTTTTTGCCGCGTTGCCGCGTCTTCTGTAATGTCCACCACGTCACCGGTCACTTCCGTGATCACAGCTTGCCCTTTCGGATTGCGAGCTTCAAAAATTTCTTGGACACGCGGAAGCCCCTGCGTGATATCGTCCCCGGCAACCCCGCCGGTATGGAAGGTCCGCATCGTCAGCTGGGTTCCTGGTTCGCCGATCGATTGGGCAGCGATCGTTCCCACTGCTTCGCCGACTTCGACTTCTTCACCAGTCGCCAAGTTGCGGCCATAGCAGTGTTTGCAGACGCCGTGCTTCGTGTTGCAGGTGAATACCGAGCGGATCGTTACTTTTTCGATCCCGGCTGCGACGATTTCTTTCGCCTTGTCTTCAGAGATCAAGACATCTTCGCCGACGATCACATCGCCAGTTTCCGGATGAAGGATCTCTTTGCGGGTATAGCGCCCGATCAAGCGTTCCTCCAAGCTTTCAACGACTTCGTTGCCTTCTTTGAGGGCGGTGATCTCAAGGCCGCGGTCCGTGCCGCAGTCTTCTTCGCGGATGATGACATCTTGCGCGACATCGACCAGCCGGCGCGTCAAGTATCCAGAATCGGCGGTCTTCAAGGCTGTATCGGTCATCCCTTTGCGGGCTCCGTGGGTCGAGATAAACATTTCCAAAACTGACAAACCTTCCCGGAAGTTCGAGATGATCGGCAGTTCCATGATCCGGCCGTTTGGTGCGGCCATCAAGCCGCGCATCCCAGCAAGCTGCGTGAAGTTGGAAATATTCCCGCGGGCTCCGGAATCACTCATCATAAAGATCGGGTTTTTCGGATCCAATGATTCCGTCAGTTTATCTTGGATCTTGTCTTTCGTCGCGTTCCAAATCGCAATAACGCGTTCATATCGCTCGTCATCGGTGATCAAGCCGCGGCGGAATTGTTTCGTTACGACGGCAACTTGTTTATGCGCTTCATCGATGATCGCTTGCTTTTCATGGAGGACCATGATGTCTGCGATCCCCACGGTCATCCCGGCATGTGTCGATTGTTTGTAACCGAGGTTCTTCATGCGGTCGAGCATTTCGGAAGTTTCAGTTACTTTGAAGCGTTTGAAGACTTCCGCGATGATGTTCCCGAGGTTTTTCTTCTTGAACGGATCGATCAATTCTTGTTTTTGGATATGTTCCCAAACATTAGTCGCCGGATCCACAAAATATTTATCCGGAGTTTGGACCGTCAAATTGTATTGCGTCGGTTCATTCAAATATGGAAATTCGTCCGGCATGATCTGGTTGAAGATCACTTTGCCGACCGTCGTGATCAATAATTTTTCACGTTGTTCCGGCGTGAATGGTTTGTGCGGCATCGACTTCGTATTGAATCCGATCCGCGTATGGAGATGGACATATCCGTTGCGCAGTGCCAAGACAGCTTCATCAGCATCGCGGAAGATCATTCCTTCGCCTTCGCGGCCTTCTTCTTCCATCGTCAAGTAGTAGTTCCCCAAAACCATATCTTGGGAAGGGGTAACGACTGGCTTGCCGTCTTTCGGATTCAAAATGTGCGAAGCAGCGAGCATCAAGATCCGGCCTTCTGCTTGCGCTTCTTCGCTCAGCGGCAAATGGACCGCCATTTGGTCCCCATCGAAATCGGCATTGTACGCTTCGCAGACCAGCGGATGCAGACGGATCGCCCGGCCTTCGACCAAGATCGGTTCGAACGCTTGGATCCCCAAACGGTGCAGTGTTGGTGCGCGGTTCAAAAGGACCGGATGTTCGCGGACGACTTCTTCCAAAATATCCCAAACGACATCTTCTTGACGTTCGATCTTGCGTTTCGCATTTTTGATATTGGAAGCATATTCGCGTTGGACCAATTCTTTCATTACGAACGGTTTGAACAATTCAACCGCCATTTCGCGCGGCAGACCGCATTGATACATTTTAAGCGATGGGCCGACAACGATTACGGAACGCCCGGAGTAATCGACACGTTTGCCGAGCAGGTTTTGACGGAAACGTCCTTGCTTCCCTTTCAGCATATGCGAAAGAGATTTCAATGGACGATTCCCTGGTCCCGTGACCGGACGGCCGCGGCGGCCGTTATCAATCAGTGCATCGACGGCTTCTTGAAGCATCCGTTTTTCATTTTGGACGATGATGTTCGGCGCTTTCAAATCGAGCAGTCGTTTCAAACGATTGTTGCGGTTGATGACGCGGCGATACAGATCATTCAGATCGCTCGTCGCAAAGCGGCCGCCTTCCAATTGGACCATTGGACGCAGATCTGGCGGGATCACCGGAATGACATTCATGACCATCCATTCCGGCTCGTTGCCGGAAGAACGGAAGGCTTCCAAAATATCCAAACGGCGGATCGCCCGCGTCCGTTTTTGGCCTTGAGCGCTTTTCAATTGTTCTTTCAGTTCAGCCACTTCAGCATCAAGATCCACTTGCTGCAAAAGCTGGCGGATCGCTTCGGCACCCATCAATGCATGGAAGCCTTGGCCGTATTGTTCGCGTTTTTCGCGATATTCGCGTTCCGTCAAAAGCTGTTTGCGTTCAAGGGAGGTGTCGCCCGGATCGATCACGACATATGACGCAAAGTAGATGATCTCTTCCAAAGCGCGCGGGCTCATATCAAGAACCAATCCCATCCGCGACGGGATCCCTTTGAAATACCAGATATGCGTAACTGGAGCGGCTAACTCGATATGCCCCATCCGTTCGCGGCGGACTTTCGAGCGGGTGACTTCCACACCGCAACGGTCGCAAACGATCCCTTTATAGCGGATTCTTTTATATTTGCCGCAAGCGCATTCCCAGTCCTTGGTCGGGCCGAAAATCCGTTCGCAGAATAAACCTTCCCGTTCGGGTTTCAAGGTTCTGTAGTTGATCGTTTCAGGCTTTTTCACTTCTCCGTAAGACCAGCTGCGGATCTTTTCGGATGAAGCCAAGCCGATTTGCATACTTTCGAATTTATTTACATCGATCAAAAAGGATTCCCTCCATTCGTCTTCTACGCAAGGCGTTTATTTATCCTGCGTGTCTTGCGTATCTTCAGCCGTTTCAAATTCTTGCTCCAAGTCATCTTCTTTATCTGCCTTGTCTTCTTTTGAAACTTGCTCGATGTCTTTTGCTGCTTGCTGCTGCTGTGCATATTTTTCGAGGGCATCGACGGAGATCAGATCATCATCTTCGTCATCGATGTCGCGCAGTTCGATTTCTTCATCTTGAGCATCCAAAACGCGCATATCCAATCCGAGCGATTGCAATTCCTTGACCAGTACGCGGAAGGATTCCGGTACTCCTGGTTTAGGGATCGGTTCGCCTTTGACGATCGCTTCATAGGTTTTCACCCGGCCGACAACGTCATCGGACTTGTACGTCAAGATTTCCTGCAACGTATAAGCGGCGCCGTATGCTTCGAGCGCCCAAACTTCCATTTCACCAAAACGTTGGCCGCCGAATTGCGCTTTCCCGCCGAGCGGTTGCTGCGTAACGAGCGAGTAAGGACCAGTTGAGCGGGCGTGCAGTTTATCATCGACCATGTGGGCCAATTTGATCATATACATAACGCCGACAGAGATCCGGTTATCGAATGGTTCGCCAGTCCGGCCGTCATACAAAACCGTCTTCGCGTCTTGCGCGAGTCCGGCTTCTTTTACGGTTTCCCAAACATCTTCGTCGCTGGCACCGTCAAACACCGGCGTGGCAACGTGGATCCCGAGAGCGCGGGCTGCCATCCCCAAGTGCAGTTCGAACACTTGCCCGATATTCATTCGTGAAGGAACCCCCAAAGGATTCAGCATGATATCGACAGGCGTGCCGTCCGGCAAGAACGGCATATCTTCTTCCGGCATGATCAGGGAAACGACTCCTTTGTTTCCGTGACGGCCGCTCATCTTATCGCCGACATGGATCTTCCGTTTTTGTACGATATAAACGCGGACGAGCATATTGACGCCTGGCGAGAGTTCATCGCCGGCTTCGCGGGTGAAGATCTTCACATCGTGAACGATCCCGCCGCCGCCGTGCGGTACCCGCAAAGAGGTATCGCGGACTTCGCGCGCCTTTTCTCCGAAGATCGCATGCAGGAGACGTTCTTCTGCAGACAGTTCCGTGACGCCTTTTGGTGTAACTTTCCCGACCAATAGATCGCCGTCATGTACTTCGGCTCCGATTCGAATGATCCCCATTTCGTCCAGATTCTTCAGCGCATCTTCGCCGACATTCGGGATTTCACGGGTGATCTCTTCAGGCCCGAGTTTCGTGTCGCGGGCTTCAGATTCATATTCTTCGATATGGATCGAAGTGTAGACATCATCTTTGACCAAGCGGCTGCTCATGATTACCGCGTCTTCATAGTTGTAGCCGTCCCATGTCATGAAGGCAACGAGCGGGTTTTGACCTAATGCTAATTCGCCTTTTTCCATGGAAGGTCCGTCAGCGAGAATATCGCCTTTTTCGACTTTTTCGCCTGGGAAGACGATCGGACGCTGGTTATAGCAAGTGCCGGAATTGGAACGGCGGAACTTGGTGATATGGTATTTATCGAGACCGCCGTCGACATTGCGGACGCGGATCTCTTTCGCATCAACGAACGAAACTTCTCCGTCGTTTTTGCAAAGAAGTGCGGCGCCTGAGTCATGGGCAGTTTTATATTCCATCCCGGTACCGACGAACGGCGCATGCGGATTAACAAGCGGAACCGCTTGACGCTGCATGTTGGCACCCATCAAGGCCCGGTTGGAGTCATCATTTTCCAAGAACGGGATACAAGACGTTGCCACGGCCACTACTTGTTTTGGCGAAACGTCCATGTAATCGACCTTATCCGTCGTGACTTCCAAGTTTTCACTCTTGAAACGCGCCATTACGAGCTCTTCTTGGAAAGTACCATCTTCATTCAGCGGCGAGTTCGCTTGCGCCACGATGTAATGGTCTTCGATATCAGCGGTCAAATAATCGATAGTCGTTGTCACGCGGCCGGTTTTGCGGTCAACGCGGCGATACGGTGTTTCGATAAAGCCGTAGCGGTTCACTTTGGCATAGCTTGACAGACTGTTGATCAACCCGATATTCGGACCTTCCGGCGTTTCAATTGGACACATCCGCCCGTAGTGGGAATAATGAACATCCCGCACTTCATAGCCGGCGCGGTCACGTGTCAAACCGCCGGGCCCTAAGGCAGACAAACGGCGTTTATGCGTCAATTCCCCCAGCGGATTGGTTTGATCCATAAATTGAGACAGCTGGGAAGAACCGAAGAATTCTTTGATGCTGGCAACGACTGGCCGAATATTGATCAGCTGTTGCGGTGTCAATGTTTCTGTATCTTGGATCGACATCCGTTCGCGCACGACCCGTTCCATCCGCGCCAAACCGATCCGGAATTGGTTTTGCAGCAATTCACCGACCGAGCGGATCCGGCGGTTCCCCAAGTGATCGATATCATCGACATTGCCGATTTTATCCATCAAGTTGAAGAAGTAGCTCATCGCCGCAACGATATCAGCCGGACGAACTGTCTTCACTTTCGGATCCGGATAGCCGTTGCCGATCACTTTCACGACGCGTTCTGGATCTAATGGCGAAAAGACGGCAATCGTTTGAACAGTCATCGGGTCAGTCACGACCCCGTCATCAGAAGGATAGTACGTAACGGAATTCAAGCCATTCAAAAGGTAAGGCGCCAGCATGTCCATTTTTTGATGGTCGATCACAGTGCCTTTTTCAAGAATGATCTCGCCGGTTTCAGGATCGACCAGCGTTTCAGCAAGCGTCAAGTTCAAAAGACGCGTCCGCAGATCAAGTTTTTTGTTGACTTTATAGCGGCCGACATTGGCCAAGTCGTAGCGTTTCGGATCAAAGAAGCGCGCATTCAGCAAATTGCGCGAGCTGTCAGCGGTTTTCGGTTCTCCTGGACGCAGACGTTCATAAATATCTTTCAAGCCTTCTTCAGTTCGCGAATCCGTTTCATTTTTGTGCAGATCTTTTTCGATCGTGTTGCGCAGCGTGTGTGCTTCGCCGAAGATTTCCAAGATCGTATCATCTGAGCCGAAGCCCAAAGCGCGGACAAGCGTCGTCAGCGGGATCTTGCGCGTCCGGTCGATCCGGACATACGAGATATCTTTTGCATCGATTTCCATTTCGAGCCAAGCGCCGCGGTTCGGGATCACGGTTGAGCCGAAGCCTTCTTTGCCGTTTTTATCGATCTTGCTGTGGAAGTACACGCCGGGAGAGCGGACCAGCTGCGAAACGATGACCCGTTCCGCCCCATTGATAATAAATGTTCCCATTTCGGTCATCAGCGGGAAGTCGCCAAAAAAGACTTCCTGTACTTTGATCTCGCCGGTCTCGCGGTTCGTCAAACGCAAAGTCACATGCAAAGGTGCCGAATAGTTTGCATCATGCGCGCGCGCTTCTTCGACGGTATATTTTGGTTCCTTCAAGTCATAATCGACAAATTCCAACGATAAATTTCCATTGAAGTCTTCGATCGGCAGGATATCTTCAAACATTTCCCGCAGGCCTTCATCTAAAAACCATTGATAAGAGTCTGTTTGTATTTCGATCAAATTCGGCAATTCCAATACTTCACTGATTCGTGCAAAACTTCTGCGTTCGCGGTGTTTCCCGTATTTTACTACGTGTCCAGCCAAGCTCTTCACCCCTTCGGTTTAGTTCAAACGATCGTCAGATGATTACAAAAATGTTACAAGTGTTAAACTTTGTTTACATTATGTATTTTGCCTTGTTTTTGGGCAAAAAAAAACCAAAAATAGCTGCGCAGTGCAAGACCATTTTTGCTTCCTATAAAGAAACGATGGACAATATTTCATCATTTCTTCTTTTCTATCTGACAATTTATACATTATAAGCATTTCTCTCATATTACTCTTCTAATGAAAGAAAGTCAAGAGTTTTCTTTTGCGTCCCGCTGCAGCGATTTTTGCTATACTGAAGAAAAAAAGGAGACCTCCCAATGTCGCAAACCAAACAAGAAGTCCTCAAATATTTAAAATCAGAATCTGCCATTTTGTCCGGCAGCGAACTCGCTGAACGCCTGAACGTTTCCCGGACCGCAATCTGGAAAGCCGTCAAAGAACTCCAAAAAGAAGGCTATACGATCGAAAGCGGCCCGAAAGGCTACCGTTACCAGCAAAGCGACATCATCGACCCGCAAGAGATCATCGCCAAACTTGCGCGTCCTTTGCGCGTGAAGTGGCAGGAAGCTTCTCCTTCAACGATGGAAGACGCCAAGGCCGGCGCTTTGGCGGGCGACCCTGACTTTACTTTATATATCGCTGACAACCAAATCGCGGCGCGCGGCCGGTTCCATCGCCCCTTTTTCGCCGTCGCAAAAAAGGGGATCTACATGAGTCTCTTGCTGCGGCCGAATCAAAATTTTACCGAACTGCCGCAATATACCGTTCTGGCGGCTGTCGCAGTCGCCCAAGCGATCGATGCAGTCCAGCCGGCGCCGACCACGATCAAGTGGGTCAACGATATTTTTTTAAACGGTAAAAAGGTCTGCGGGATCCTGTCCGAGGCGGTGAGCGATGTCGAAAGCGGCGAGATCTCCCAAGTCGTGATCGGGATCGGTTTGAATTTTTCGATCGCGCAGCAAGACTTCCCGGCTGAACTCCGCGAGCGCGTCACTTCGGTTTTTGCGAACGGCAAAGCACCGATCACCCGCAACGAGATGATCGCGCGGATCTGGCAGAACTTTGAGAAAATGCTGGCGGATCTGCCGGATACGCATTATCTGGAGGTATACCGCGAAAAATCGAATGTCCTCGGTCAAACCGTCTCTTATACACGCGGCGGCAAACATTTTACCGGGAAAGCTGTCGCGATCAACGACTTGGGCGAGCTGATCGTTCAAACCGCTGAAGGCGAGCAAACTCTGCGCTCCGGCGAGATCAGTCTCGATAAAAAATCATAAAAAAGAGCGGCTGTGACATCGCTTGCGTCACGGCCGCTCTAATTCGTTTTCATTTCAATTCTTGGGGATCGCCCATTTTATACCCCGATTTTTTCTCAAGTTCGAATGTTTTTTTCAATCCGCTGCTCAAATAGATCTTGTCGTCTTTCGTCACGAAGATCGCCTCGACGCCGGCTAAATGATCGATATAGGAAAGACCGCGTTTGGTCCCCATCGAAAACACGGCTGTCGACAAGGCATCGCCGTCTTCTGATTTTTTTGCAACGATCGTCACCCCGGCGATATCATTATCGAAGGGATAGCCGGTATGCGGATCGAACAGGTGGTGGTAAATTTTGCCGTCGACTTTCAAATACCGCTCATAGATCCCCGAGGTGACTAGTGTTTCATTTGCGGCCGGGACCGTCCCGACGATCACATTGCGCGCCTGATTCGGGTCTTGGATGCCGACATTCCAGGGGACTGGATTTTTCGCGGTGCCGCGCGGACTGTCGCCTAAAACATACACATTCCCGCCTAAATCGACGATCGCCGTAGTGACCTTGTATTTCTTCAATACTTTGACGACTTCGTCTGTAATGAATCCTTTGGCGATCGCGCCAAAATCGAGCTTCATCCCCGCTTTTTCCAAATAGATCGTCTGCGCTTTTTTATCAAGTTTCACCTGCCGGTAATCGACGAGCTGGAGCGCTTGATCGATCTCTGCTTGGCTCGGCTTGCGGGCATCATCAAAGCCGATATGCCAAAGAGATGTGATCGGCCCGATCGCCAGATCGAAGCCGCCGTCTGAATCGGCACTCATCTGATAGGCACGCTCCGCGAGCTCAAAGACTTCTTTTGATACTTTGACCGGCTTGATGCCGGCATTCTCATTGACTTTGTCGACTTCTGACCCCTTTTGGTTGACCGTGATGCGTCCAGCAAGATCCTTGATCCGCGCGATCGCGGGCGCAAGTGCGTCTTTTTTTCCTTCATCGTATACTTTGATTTTGACATAGGTCCCCATCAAAAAGTCGTCTTTTTCATAAGGATCTTGCAGGACCTGCTGCTTTTGCTGGCAGCCCGTCAGCAAAAGCAGCAGCAGGATAAATGAAAAAAACCATTTTTTCCGCACCAGCCGTCACGCTCCTCATCCATTCGATTTTTGTTCATAAAAGAGGAGGCCGCGACATTTTGCCACGGCCTCTTTCCCATTTTTTACTGAGATATCTTATTCTGAAACTTTGTTGTCGACCTCGATCTTAGTGGTGTCGCCTTTTTTCGCCGCATCGATCAGTTGTTGTGCATAATCTTTAAATGCTTTCGCCGATTCAGTTGCTCCTGTGATCGTATCCACTTGGTCAGGCGCTTGTTTGTCAACAAGTTCTTTATTCAATTGTTCCGTATATTCCACCGGTCCGACCCCGACTTTATCTTTCATTTGTTTTTCGTAGTCAGCATCTTTCGTCTTGGATTTGCCGTCTTTACTTACATTGTCATAATTGGACTCTGCGATCTTGCCGTCTTTGACAACGACCGAGAAGACCGTCCGGTAACCATGCGAATAATTTTTTTCTTCCAACGTATATGTGCCGTCTTTCAGATCGCCAGTTGCCGCTGCTTCAGAAGACTTTGCTGTTGATGAAGAAGCTTTTTTGCTGGAGACTGCGCTCGAGCTGGCTGTAGAACTTGATTTGCTGGAAGAGCTGTCATTCCCGCCGCAAGCTGCCAAAAGCAATGTTGACATCAATACGACTGCCGTTGTACCCAAAATTTTCTTTGCTTTCATTTTATTCTCCCCCATAAATAATGATTGTCTTTCTTAGCATAACTTCATTTTATCTGTTTTACTGGCAAAACACAAACAAATCCCCCGATTGTAATAGTACACAAAAAATGGTAAAACCCTGCTGGATTGTTTATAATTGACTTATCAAGCAGTATGTCTGCTGGTTCCTACGGATAAGGAGGAAGAATAATGTCAGCAAAGAAAATCGTCGTTGTCGGCGCCGGCTTCGCTGGAGTCTATGCAACGAAACATTTATCCAAAAAGCTGAAGAAAGAGGATGTCGAGATCACGCTGATCGACAAACATTCTTATCATACGATGATGACCGAACTTCATGAGGTCGCCGGAAACCGCGTGGCCCCGCAAGCGGTCCAGCATGATCTGCGGCGTTTGTTCCATCGCCGCAAAAATGTCAAATTAGTCACCGATAAAGTGACTGGTGTCGATCAGACGAAAAAAGTCGTTCAAACGACGCATGGCGAGTACCCGTTCGATTATTTGATCTTGGGGATGGGGAGCGAGCCGAACGACTTTGGCACGCCAGGCGTCAAAGAACATGGGTTGACACTTTGGAGCATGGAAGACGCGATCAAAGTCAAAGAGCATATTTTGAAAGTCGTCCGCACGGCGTCTGTCGAACTGGATGATGCCAAAAGAAAAGCGCTGCTGACGTTCGTTGTTTGCGGCGGCGGCTTCACCGGGGTCGAATTGATGGGCGAGCTCGTCGAATGGAAAAAGCGGCTCGCAAAAGATTATAAGCTTCCTGAAGACGAATTTACGCTCATTCTTGTCGAAGCACTGCCGAAGATCTTGACGAGCTTGACGGAAAAAGATGCCGATAAAGTCGTCCAGCATTTAGAGAAGAAAAAAGTCAAAGTCCAATTGAATGAAAAGATCACTAATGTCGAAGCAGATCACATCATGTTGAACGAAACAGAACAAATGGCAACTTACACGTTGATCTGGACGGCTGGTGTCAAAGCGAACAGCGATGCCGATCATTTCGGTTTTCAAGAAGCACGCGGCAATCGACTGGAAGCAAACGACGAAATGCTCGCCAAAGGCTTTGAAGATCAAGAGATCTATATCGTCGGCGACCAAGTCTATTATGAAGAAAACGGCAAACCGACGCCGCAGATCGTCCAAGCCGCTGAGCAGACCGCACACACCGCTTCATAAAATATTATCGCTGATATCAAAAAAGAACCGAAGAAGACATTCAAAAGCAATTATCAAGGCTTCATGGTTTCCGTCGGTTCCAAATGGGGCGTTGCTTATTTATTCGATAAGTATCACCTCAGCAATTTTTGGGCGATCTTGATGAAACACCTCGTCAATTTGAAATATTTCTTCGATATCGGTTCAGGATATTATATGTTCCAATATATCATGCATGAATTCTTCCGCATCAAAGATGACCGGACTGTCTTCCGCGGACATACTTCGCGCTACGGAAACGTCTTGTGGAGCGTGCCGCTGCGCATGTTTTACGGCGTTGTTTGGCTGGTCGATGCGATGAAGAAGATCATCGGCGAGGGCAAATGGACCTCACCGGGTACTTGGTTCGGCAAGGGCTCCTGGTTCGATCCGAATAAAATGCCGTTTCCGTTTGAGTGGCTCCAGCCGAAAGTCACGACCGGCGCTTCCGCTTCGGAAGCAACGAGTGCCGCCAGCGGTGCGGCAACGACCGCTTCCAAAACAGCTGAAACAGTTTTCGGCTTGAATTATACGTACGGCGAAGAGCCGAAGCTGGTCTTTGAGCATATGCCGCACTGGTTTGAAAGTATCATGAAGTTTTTGCTGCCGAATGCGGAAGTCGCGCATTTCATGGCAAAACTCATGACCTTTTTCGAGCTGGCGATCGCGCTGGCACTGATCGTCGGTCTGTTCACTTGGCTGGCAAGCGCTGTGACGATCCCGCTCGTCGTGATGTTCTGTTTATCCGGAATGTATTACTGGGTCAATATCTGGTTTTTGTTTGTCGCTTTTGCTTTGATGAACGGTGCCGGCCGAGCAGTTGGTTTGGACAAGTGGGTCATTCCATGGATCCAGCGCAAACTGGGCAATTGGTGGTATGGCCGGCCGCAGAGCATATACCGAGACGAACGCTGAATCAAAAAAGATGGGAACGCGGCCGCGTTCCCATCTTTTTTGATTCAGCAGTACCCCGAAATTTTTTCCGGCTTTGCTACAACTTCTTTTTGGGGATCTCACTTTCTCTGACACGCGTTTTTCGGCCGACTTTACTGGCCCGCCAGTAAGCGGCAAAGTGGAACAAGATCCCGCTCACGATAAAGATCAAACTGACGACCGTACTGAAAAAAGAAGCAATAAAAGCTACCAGATAGATCGATGCCCCGAGAAGCGGCGAATATTTCAAATGAGAAAAATAAGCATATTCTTGAGACTTGGCCAATAGTCTTTGATGCCGCAGCAAATAGCTGTAAAGCACATAATACGAAGCCGAGATCAAAAATTCCAAGAGCGCATACAGCGCAAACGCAAAGCGCTTGTCCGCCATGTTTTGATGAGTGATCGCTTCAGCGAATAAGCTGGTCGCATAGGTCATCAAGGTGACGAAAAACAGCGAGCCCATATTCAGCACATTCAGCATCGCGGTCGTCCGCGCAAGATGCGCAAAAAGATCATGATGAAACAGCCACAATACACCGATATACGAAAAAGAAAGCACATAAGTAAAAAGAATCGGCCATTGTGCAAAAACCGCCGCTTGCAAATGCCCGGCTGTATAATCGGGAACGACGAATTGCAAAACCAAAATCGTGATCAAAATCGCATAGATCCCGTCACTGAATGCCTGTACTCGGTCTGTCTTCATGCTGATTCACTCCTTTCGCTTTTTGCGACAACGGTTCAAACGAGCAGCGATCAACGCCGCACCTCCCGAAGTGAGCGCGGCTGCAGAAATCAAAAGGCTCACCAGCACGACCCGCGGCATCGCATAAGAAATCTTCAAATTATTCTTGCCATCCTTTTGTTCGACGATCAGCGAGCCGATCGCGGTTTTGATCGGCTGCTTGAGCGGTGTCCCGTTCAAAACAAGCTTGGTTCGCGAATAGACGATCACCGGGAGCGCACGCCGCTTTTCCGCGTCTCCCTGCCACTGGATCACCAACTGATGATCAAGCACTTCCTTTTGGAATCCTTGATCTTCATCGATGATCCATTCCTGATAAGCTTTATATTTATTCTGCTTGAACGTCGGGTCGACCGGCAGATAGTCCGGCGTTGCCTTTTGCACCAACGCGAGCGATTTTGAAAGATCCGGCGAAAAGAAAGATTTTTTGATTTCTTCCGCCGGCACCTCACTGAAGAAGACATGTTTCCCCATTTTAGTATAATTTTGTGAAGCGTCCCAGCGCTTCAGCGTATCGATCGAAGTCATCATGCATTGCGTGAGGGCGACGAGCGCGGCCAGCTGAAAAATCACCCGCACGCCGCGCAGCATTTCCGTGTGATTCAGCGCGCGTGAAAGCAGGCCGAAGATCAGCAAAAAAAGTAAAATCGCCGGATAAAAAAAACGGAAAGGAAATTGGATCAATTCAACAAGCTTCAATTTTTGATCCAGCAGATATTGCCACGGCACAAGCGAAGTCGATAAAATCAAAAACGCGAATGAAGTCCCCAAAGTGATCCTTGTCAGCGGAGTAACAGTCTTTTTAGCGAGCAGCAAATAGATCAGCAAGACCCCGCCGCCGATAAGGACCCAGAAAAAAACCGGCGGCGTTGCGACCCAATGACTGCTGGTACCGGTGATCGTATTATCCGCCATGTCCTGATTGATAAAAGGGGCTAAAATCGAATTTTTGCGATACAAATAAAAAAAGCTGACCCACAAGTTCATTGTAAAAAGAAAAAAGAAAGCAATTGCTTGAAACAGTTTTTTCACAAGCGCAAATCGCGCCGGGCTGCTGAAAAAAGCATAAAGAAAATAAGGAATATAAGCCATTATCAAAAACAGGCTTGTCAGCATATGGGTCTGCGCCATCAGTGCCGTAAAAAAACCAAGGGCCAGCGGGTGGATCGTTTTCCGCTCCGCCAGATCAAGGATCGGAAACAGGCACAGCGGCATCAAAGCAGCCCCCCATGCGCTGAATCCTTGACGGATCACCCAGTACTGGATCGCAAAAGTCGTCAAATAAAAGATCGCGATCGCAGCGCTGATCCCTTGATCGACCCGTGCTTTGCGCAAGAGAGCGTACATTGAAAAAGCCGCGATCAAAAACAAAACAAAATTAGAGAGCACTTGATAGCGAAACCAGCTGCCGCTGAGCAAAACAAGTACTCCTTGAAAGTAGCTGAAAAAAGGTCCATAAAAAGGATTCACGATGCGGGCGGATTGCTGAAAGCCGTACATCGAAATAAAGTATTGAAAATTTCCATCTTTGAGCTGCATCGCGGTATCATAAAAGCGATTAAAATGAAATAAAGCATCCGACCCTAAGATCATTTTGTGCATGAACAGCTGCGGCAGCACAAGAGCCAATGCTGCTAAAAGCAGCAGCAGGATCGGACGGACTTTTTTCAGACGCGCCAGCAAGTGATCCCCTCCCATTTTTGGAATTATTATTTTTATGTCAATGCGGAACGCACCACTCCTCTTAGAGGATACCATATGCTGGAAAAAAACCGAAAGGATGACGCTTTCAACTCTTCCCGTCTGGACTTATGATAAAATGAAAAGCATACTGATAAAGAGGTTCGATATGAAGAAAAAACGATTATTCGAAAAATACGGCATCAAACGGTGGGATCTGATCTTGATCGTCTTGATCGCCTTAGTGTCAGTCGTGCCGTTCGGCTGGATGATCTACACCAAAGATAAACCCGCGCAGCCGGCGGAAGTCGTCATCCGTGCTGACGGAAAAATCAAAAAACGGCTCCTGCTGAATGAAAATCAAACCTATTTGTACCGTGCCAAAGATGGTGATGAAAATTTGATCGAAATTAAAGATCAGCGCGTGCGCATCAAAGAAGCCAACTGCCGCGACCAGATCTGCGTACGCAAAGGCTGGATCGCAAAAAGCGGTGAGAGCATCGTCTGTCTGCCGCATAAACTGGTCGTCGAGATCCGCGCAAGCGATCAAACGCCGGCAGATGAGGTGATCTACTGATGAAGACCCCGCTCAAACAAGTTTTATTCATTGCGCTTTTAACTGCCCAAGCTGTTGTTCTCGGGATCATTGAGCAGCTGATCCCTTTTCCATTCGCTTTCGCCCCGGGTGCTAAACTGGGGCTGCCTAATCTGATCACTTTGATCGCGCTTTTTACAATGAAAAAACGCGAAAGCTTTCTGCTCGTTTGGATGCGCGTCATTTTGACAACGCTCTTAGGCGGAACTGCTTCGACTTTTTTATACAGCATCACTGGCGCGCTTTTGAGCTATTTTGGGATGCTGCTGGTCAAACAATTGGGCGCCAAGCGGATCAGTCTGGTCGGGATCAGTGCTGTCGGCGGTTTCCTGCACAATGTCGGGCAGCTGCTGATGGCATCGCTGATCGCCGAGACGACGACCGTCATGTATTATTTGCCGTTTATGTCGCTCATCGGCCTAATCGCCGGCATCGCGCTCGGGATTGCCGCAAATTATTTGTTCCGCCATGTCAGAGAACTCCAGAAGCATTTGCGCACTGATGATCCAAATGCACTGGCCTTGCGAAAGGAGTTGAATCTATGAAAATCCATCCATTTTGGGATCCTTATCCGGTCGTGCAAACGGAGCTTGGCCGTGCAGCTGAATTGATCGATGACACGATCAAGATTCCTGATCCTGAAGTTCAAAAAGCGATCCGCGAAATGCTGACTGAAAGCGGCGGCAAAATGCTGCGTCCGGCGTTTTGTCTGCTGTTCGCGCACTACGGCCGCGAGCCGCTGAACGAAAAAATATATGCACTGGCGGCGAGTTTGGAGATCTTGCACAATGCAACGCTGATCCATGACGACATTGTTGACGAGTCGGCATTGCGCCGCGGATCACCGACGATCAAAAACCGTTTCGGCAACCGGATCGCCGTTTATGCCGGTGATTATTTATTCGCAGCGTGTTTCAAACTGCTGGCAAAATATGCTTCCACCTTGAAAAGTGTCGAAATGAACACCGACAGCATGGAAAAGATCCTGATCGGCGAGATCGGTCAAAATGAAGAGCGCTTCCGTCTGCATCAGACGATCGGCGACTATTTAAAGAATATCCAAGGCAAGACCGCTGAACTTTTTGCTCTGAGCTGTTTTTTAGGTGCTTATGAAAATGACGCGCCGGAAACGATCGGCAAATCGGCACGAAAAATCGGTGAAAATATCGGGATGGCCTTTCAGATCGTTGACGATCTTTTGGATTATCAAGAGACGGCCGCTCAAATCGGCAAGCCGGTCCTCGAAGACGTCCGGCAAGGAGTCTACAGTCTGCCGCTTCTTTATGCCTTAGACGAAAATCCGGCCGCCTTGCAGCCGCTTTTGCAGAAAAAAGAAGCGATCACTGAAAATGAAGCCGCTCAGATCGCGCGCATCATCAGCACGACCACTGCTAATGAGCGGGCCCGCACTCTTGCCAAAAAATATACTGATCTGGCACTGGCAGAGATCCGCAAACTGCCGCAGAATCAAACGACTGCGATCCTTTTAGATATTTTGCCAAAGATCTTGACCCGCAACTATTAGTGATGCGCGCATAAAGCATCCTTCAACGTAAAAAAACGCCAAAACCCGTGAGGATTTGGTTCTATAATATTTAGTGTTGGTGGAAAATCCTTCGGGTTTTTCTTCCAGCACTCATTTTTATTCTTGAGGATAGAAATAGAGATATCCAAACTGATAGAATGTAGTCGTCAAAAACAAACAG
>JALCOL010000018.1 GCA_022649665.1 Enterococcaceae bacterium | reverse complement strand
CGGAAAAACTGCTTAAAAAGATCCATTTTCTTGAAATAAAAAATCCCAAGCGGGTTTTTCTGCTCGCCTGGGATCCACTACATTTTATTCAGTTTGAAAGCTCACCAACACTATTTGACGAAGAGCCAAAAAAGAACCGGAACGCTGAAATCAGCATTCTGGTTCTTTTTTACTTTCAGTGGTGGTCATGATGGTGATGATGACCTTCCCCGTGATGTTCGCAGTTGCCATGATGATGCTTTCCGCGGCAATCACCTTTTTCCTTGTGATCACCTGGATGCTTTTCTTCCCATTCTTGATGGAGCGCTTTGCGGTTTTCCTGCATCTTATCCAATACCGCGTTGAATGTCTGCAGCTGTTCTTCAGTGATCCCGGCGAACAACTGCTCGAAAAAGGCATCGCGTTTATCTTGATGCTTTTCCAAAAATGCTTTGCCTTCCGCAGTCAGCTGGATATTGACGATCCGTTTATCGGCAGCGTCTTTTTCTTTGCTGACGAACCCGGCGTTTTCTAATTTTGCGATCAACTCCGAAACCGAAGAAGGCCGGATATCAAGTGCTTCAGAGATCTCGCCGGCTGTCATTGCGCCGCCTTGTGTGTCCAAGACCCGCAACAGACGCCCCTGTCCCATTCCGTGGTGACGACCCTTCCCTTTTGGAAAATGTCCCATTTCGCCGTGATGGAAAAAGCTTCGCAAGTTATGCATTGTTTCTTTTTGTAATTCAGTCATAATCGATACTCTCCTTTTGAGTAGCATGTTTGATATTTAGGTACCTAAATATATTATAGGAGGAGTTTGAAACAATTGCAAGTTTTTTACCTCGCACACGCGATCAGCGAGTTCACTCGACCAGCATTTTTTTTCAGTTGGATCGCTTGGATCGCTTGCAAGATCTCTTTCCACTGGTCATGATTTTTCAGCGAATCGAAGAAATAAATATTTCTTTGCGCGCGACCGGCCTGCTCCAAACTATCCGTGATCACCAGATCAGCCTTTCTGAAATCATCGGTGATCACAACATTTTCCGCGTTAAAGACCGAGGCGATCATGTGGCTGATCATAAATTTCGTCGAAAATTCTTTATAAATTTGAATGTAGATATACGTTTTAGAACGATTTTCGACCTCCAGCAAAATAGAAAGCAGATTGCGAAGGGTCATCCGCGCTTTTTCATCATTTAAATACTCCAGCGCTTCATGTGCGATAAACTGATCGAGCTGTTCAGCGATTTGGTGCGATAAAAAAGTGTTGAATGCCGTGGAAAGATTCGGCGACTGGAATAAAAAGCGTTCCATCGGCGCGATTTTGTGATCCATCACTTCATAGTAGGCAATTTGAAGTGTCAAGAAATACAAAAAAGTATCGATCGTTGCCGCACTGATCTTGATCCTGGCAGCCGCTTCGACTTGGCGGATCAACCGAAGCGCTAAGCGGGTATATTTATTTTGCGAAACCGCAAACTTCTTTCCGAGTTCGGCAATCACCATCGGCGGAACAAATTCCGAAGCGAAGATGTGGCAGAAAAAATTAGTATACAGTCCTTCATTTACTTGTTGTGCGGGGGGGATCATCGCTTTTTTTGTTCCCGTAAACAACAGCGCTGAAATATCATAAACTGAATCCATCATTTCAACCAGCTCAACCAATGCGGGGTTTTCGGCCGGCGGGATAAAATGACCGCCGGCGATCCGCGTTTGCATGATGCTGAAAAGATAACGCAGAAGACTGTTTTTCGTTTCCGAACGCTTTGCAGAAGTTTCTAGAATTTGCGGTGGGATCCGGGAATTGAGTTCTTGGCGGCTGAACGTTTCAAAAGGCCATTCAAGGGCATGATATGCATCAGCCAGCAGGAAAAAACCAAACAGCCGCACGATGATCTCATCACCGGCAAATGATACACAGCCGTTTTTGCTTTGGATCGAAATATCCAAATCTTTGAGTTGTGCATTGAGCAGCTTGATCTTGCGCGACAAATAAGAGCGCGAAATAAACAAATCCTGCGCCAATTTATTGGCCGTGATCGCCGGCTTGGTGAGCAGTTTCGTTACGATCAAAAAGTCGACCGACTGCTTGATATAAAACAGCTTTAATTGAAAGAAAAGTGCTAATCCCGCTTCTTTGTGTTCCGGCTGAAAAGTGATCTCGCCTTTATAATTGGAAGAAATCAGATTTTTGATAGCGAATTGCTCTTCGAGTGCGGCATTGAGGTGGCGGATCTGTTCTTTGATCGTTCGTTTCGGGACTTCCAGCAATTGCGATAATGACTCGGCCGTCACCGTTGACTTCAAGACAACATATAAAATCAATAATTCATTTTTTTGTGCTTTTGGGATCATTTTGCTCCCCGCCTTTCGCTCTTTTGCCGTCAGCATTTTTTCTTTCAGTTATAGAATATACTAGAATCACTGACTTTACCATATGATTTATCCAATGAAAACGGAGCCGACCAATGCCGCAGACTTTGCAGACATAGATCAGGCTCCGCTATTTGAAAAACTTTCTAAAGCAGAAAAATCAGGAGTCTTTCGGCACATTTCGCGACAATAATTTTTTTAGCAGCAGGAAGAATAAAAGAATAGTCACGAGAACGGCTGCGCCGATGATCAGCAAATGTTCGAGAAAACTTTTGTCCGAATTTTTGATCTCGACGGCTTGTGCGTTCCACTTTTTGGCTTCTTGACTAGTGATTTCAAAGGCCTTTTCGAAATTCCATGTGCGGCCGGCCGCTTCTGCCTTTCCTTTGAAGATGTAGCTGCCTGCGGCGAGCTGTTCGCCGTTCAACGGGATATTAAAATTAAAGTTTGAATTCGGCGCCATCTTCAATTCTTGGTTATCTGCTGAATAAAGCGCTTCATCATGTCCTTTTTGATAAACTGCTCCTTTGACTGCCAGCTTTTTGATCATTGCCGGTTGATCGTTTTGCAAATTCGCTTGGATGACATTGCGATAATTCTCTTGTCCGGCATGGACATTCGCAAGCTTCAGATCAGGCTCGATGACTTTATCATTTTCTGAAAGAACAACGCCGATGCAATAAGCATATTGATTGTCGATCATCGCAGACTCTTCGCTGCCTGCCACCTCTTCGCTGAACGTCAGACCGCCTAATAAAATTCCGTCAAACGCTTCCGCCGGTACTTTAAGGTGTGCTTTCACCGTCTTTTCCGCATGCGCTTCGATCACGACCTTTTCTTCAAGCTGCAAAAGTTCGCTCATTTTATAACGCAAACTGCGGTCAGCTTGCTTTTCCGCTTCGCCGTATTCAACGACGCCATTATCATTGGTCGTTGCCGAATGTGCCGAGGCCGCAACGGTCTTTTTCTCCGGACTGTTGTTTTTGATCACCAGCTCCAGATCCTGCTCTTCGCCCGGAGCGATCCGCAGATCAAAATACGTTTTTTCTTTGTCCAATTGATTAGCGGGGATGATCGTTTTGACCGTAAAAGTACCTTCTGCCGAAAAAACCGATTGGGGCCAGAGAAACAAAAACAATGCAGCGATTCCCAATAAAAATATCTTTCTTTTCATTTTAGTTCCTCCGTTTTTTCCGTTCGGCTTCTTTCACAAGATACAATAGAGCGATCAGGACGATCCCGCTCAATGTCAGGAGACCTCCCTTTGCCTCGCCTAATTTCGGCAGCTTCTTTTCTTTTTGGCGACGCAGCGCCTTGCTGTTGCCGGAAGTTTTCGGCAGCGGATGCTTCCCGAAATCATTGTTCGCCGGCCAAGTCATTTGTTCGACATACTTTTCGTGCGTTTTGTCGATCAAAAAGATCTGGACGGTCCCTTCCGTTTCGACCGCGACGGCCGCGCATGTTTTTAGATTAAAAAAAAAACAGGCGCTGCCGATCAGGATCGGGATCAAAATTTTTTTCATATTTTACACTCCTTGATTACGCTGGTGTATCAGAAAGTGTCCATTTCAGAGTCGTTTTAAATTGTTCACCGTTTTTGATCGTATCTTTTTGCACAGGAATATTCAGGGCAACGCCGCTTTCTGGATCTTTTTCGTTAAAGCTCGCAATGAATGTTCCGCGGGCATCCGCAGCATCGGCGGCTTTAAGGACCAATGTATCTTTGCCGTCCGTTGAAATATCGATATCGGTTCCGCCTTTGGCTGCTTTCCCGCCTTTGCCGATGACTGTTTTTAATGCTGCATCGTCGCGGCCGTTCAAATCTTTCACTGTGACATTTTTCAGCGTTACTTTAGCCCCAGCTAAAATCGTTTTGCTTCCCGGATCGATCGATTTCATTTCCGAAGCTGAAACTTTGATGTTCCATGTTCCTTTGGCTAAGCGTTTGTCCGAGATCTGCAAGTGATTCGGAACGTTCACCGCTGGTTTATTCTTTGCTTGATAGGTCCATTTGTCGGCTTGAGCCATCGTTTCATTGCCCTTTTCCGGATCAAGTGTTACTTCTTTGAAGCGGAAATTTGAAACATAGTCCAAATAGAGCCCTTCGCTGCCGACCCCTTTGCTGCCGTCGCCTTTTCCTGGATCTTGCGGATCGCTTTTCTTCGGATCCAGCGGATTGAGCGGTGTGAGCGGTTTGTCATACTGTTTGATCTTGACAGTTCCTTCTGTCGTCGTGCTGCCGCCAGCTGCCGCTGAAGCAGATTGAGCATTCACTGTAAAGAGCACTGCCGCAAGGGCAAGGGTCGCGGTACCAATTATTGTGTTTTTCATTTGTGTTTCCTCCAAAATTTATATTTTTACAACGGCGCATCGGTAAGCGTCCATTGTATTTCACAACGATAATCATCTGTCGCTAAATTCAAATTGCCTGGGATCTTTAAAAATAAGCCTTCCAGTTTGCCGAAAGTCAGCTCATGGTGGACCTTTTTTTCTTGAGAGCTGTAGATACGCTGCTGTTGTCCGCTCAATTCGAGCTCTTGCTTGTTTTGCCGGTAAAAAAGGATATTCGGCTGCAGCTTTTCATTTTTTGAATTGGTAAACGGCTTGCTCTCTTTGGCATATAGATACCACGTGCTCTTTTTACTGCGAGTATCGCGGATCCCTAAAGTCTGATTTTCAGTATTATTTTTTCGAAAGGCTTTCTGCAGCCGGTCGGTGATTTCCACCGTCCCAAAATCAGCCGCGCTCGGTGTTCTTTCAAACGAGAGGTTGCCTTCTTCGATCGTCATCTTGACCAGATACTGATACAAAATTTTATTCTTCTGGTCCGCATTGCTTTTTTCTGAGACCAGTACTTTGATGTTCACATCGCCGACTTGATCGAGGTCCGGCACAATGATTTTTTCAAGTTCAATCTGCGGCTGCTGGCTTTTAAGCTGACTTGTGATTTTTTGTTCGATCACGCTTTTTTCAGCGTCATGTTCGATGGTCAGCGGCGCAAAATCAACTTGATTGACTAGAAGCGGCACATACCCGCTTTTTGTAATTTCAAAAAAACGTTCTTTTTTATTCTCGCCGCTAAGCGACTCGAGCACCGAATCTTTCGCGTATTTGATTTTATCTTCGTGATCTTTTGCAAAAAAGATATCGCCGTACTCTGCATCAGCGGCACGATCGACTCCCCACTGATCCAAAAAATCCTGCTTTAGTGTGGCGCCGGTTGCCGTGATCTTGACATCCGCTTTGGTACTGGTCAAATTCAGCGATGTTTCCGAATTTCTTTTGAACAAAGCGGCTTCTGCAAAGACTTTGTCGGGAAAATACGTATGGATCTTCATATTATCGGCCGAATAGCCCGAAGTCGCGACGATTTTCGGCAAGCCGTTTTCGTGGAGCAGCGCAAATGCGCCGGCTGCATCCCGCCCCTTTTTCATTTCCAATCCGCGGATAATGACGGCATTGCCATAACCTGCTTGCGCTTTGCTCGCAGAGGTCACGTAGCCGGTCGCTGACTCAAAACCGATCGGAATGTCGATCCCGCTGAACAATTGATCGATCCGCTGATTTTTTTGATTCAATTTTTTATTGATCGCGTCCGGCGTGATCGATTTGATTTTATCGTCTATCCAGCGGATACTCGTACCGTCGATTTCTTGGGCGGATTTGAACATCCGTTTCGGACTGTTGACTCCCCACGCTTCCCCGAGCACGTAACTGCCGGCTTGCGTTTTCAGCTCGCCGCGCTTCACGACTGTCACTTCCACTGGATACGTATATTCGGCTTTTTTTCCGCTTTTCAACATCTGTGAAACGATGATTTGTGCGGTTTGAGTCCCTGTTTGTGCAGTTTCTGGTGTTTTTGCATATCTTTCGACTTTGAATTCTTTTTGGTCGGCTTTTTTCAAAAATTTCGGCAAACTTTCAGCCAGTTCTTCAGCCGAGGCGTCTTGCGAGATCGTTACTTTGGCGAGTGCAAGCTGGTTGATCGTCAGCGGCACATAGCCTTTTTCAGTGATCTCAAAATAGACTTCTTTTGTATTCTTCAACTGCCCCAAGTCGTCATATGCTGAATTTTTCGTATAGCCGATTTTCCCGGCGGCATTCTCCACTTTCAGCACATCGCCGCTCTTCACCGTTTGCACACGACTCTTTCCCCACTGATCTAAAAATTTCTGCTTTTGCGTCTCGCCTTTTGCCCAGCAAAAATCTTTGACCGCGACAGCTGACAGATCTTTGTTCTTTGACTGCGTCATATCGAGATAAGCGATCCCAGTAAAGAAATCTCCGTGATAGCTGCTCGCGACCGGTTCATCGCTAAGTGATTTGCCGGATGTTGCGATGACCTTCAGTTCACTTCCTTCTTTGAGCAGTGCAAAGGCCCCGCCAGCATCCTGATTCTTCGCTCCTTCATCTCCGCGCAGCACGACCGCATCCCCGTAATTGACACTTGCCTTGCTGGTCGCTTTGACCGTGCCAGTCTCGGAATTGAAGGTCAGCGTGATATTGTCCGCAAAAAAGGCATCGATCCGGTTTTTGTTGATCATGCGCTCGATTGTGTTGGGGATCGACGGCACGATCTTGTCACTTTTATAAGGAACATTTCGTTTATCTGCTTCTTGTGCGAAACGCAGCAAGCGTGAACGGGTCTCGGTATTCCACGCTTCACCCAGCACATACTGGGCGTCGACTGCTTCGATCGTTCCCGGTGTCATCACTTCAACTGGGATCGTATATTCAAACTCGACTTCTTTTCCGCTTTCAAGCGTCTCGACCGCGACAACTTTTGCTTCAGCCGGTCCGATCTTATCAGTAGCCGGGGTTTTGGAAAAACGTTTTACTGTGATATTGCTCCGGCCTCTTTTGTCGAGCGTGTCCGGCAATCGTTTCTCCAGTTCTTCTTGTGTAGCATTATAAGGAACCGTGATTTTTAATGGTTTCAGCTGATTGATGACCAGCGGGACATAGCCGTGTTTTGTGATTTCAAAGAAAACGTCGTGCGGTCCTTTTTCCGGGTTGTCGAACTGCTTTAAAGAAGTATACTTCGAATCGGTCGTATAACCGATCTTTCCGTCAGCATTTCCGACTTGGATCAAGTCGCCGTAGCTGACCTCTTTGACGCGATTCGTTCCCCACGCATCCAAAAATACTTGTTTTTCTGTCTTGCCTTGCACCCAGAGTTGATCTTGGACCGAGGCATTCGTCAAATTCATGATCGTTTTTGGTCCCATCGGCCAATGTGCGATCCCGCAGAAAAAGTCGCTGCTGAATCTTGGATGGATCTTGTCATTGTCATTGCGTTTTCCAGAAGTCGCGACCACTTTCAAGACGCCATCTGTATCATTATCTACTAACGCAAAGGCCCCGCCGCCATCGCGTTCCGGAGATTCTAATCCTCTCAAAACGATCGCATTCCCGTAGTTTGCTACGGCTCGGCTGCTGGAAGACACATCACCGCCAGCGCTCCTTAATGTCAAGGTCATGTTTTCATCAAAAAGCGCATCGATCCGTTCCTTGCGCAAAGCTTGATTGATCCCGCGCGGAATCACCGGGATGATCCGGTCGCTCTCATATGAAACTCGTTTGCTGTTTTCATCTTCCGCATAGTCAAGCAGGCGCGAGCGCGCTTCTGTATCATATTGTTCCCCGAGGCGATACTCGGCCTTCTTCGTAATGATGTTGCCGACAGGCTTCGAAGAAATATCATATGTTTCGGTAAGATAGCCGATGTATGAACCGCCGCTGGCTATTTTGAAAATATTGAATGTGTTTCTGCCGCTTGACGCTTCGACTGCGCGTGTATACCCATCATCCGAACTCGCATTCGTGTATCGCCAGATTTCTCTCATATTGATACTGTACCGGATTTTAAGCGTTCCCTTGTGTCCCGGCTTGCGTGCTTTCAGCTTGATCCAATTATTGGTCTTGATGTCGCCCGTTCCGGTCCCGACAAAGGAAACATCGAAACCCTCGCTTGCCTCGACAGATTCGATCGAACAGAAGCAGCCCTGAAAACGAAAGCGTTCCAAAATTCCATTGACCTTCTTATTGGAATAAGCCCACTCATAAACATCACTATCCAATTGGACCGAAACTTCTTCATTCATTTTGATATCTTTAAAGGCTCGCAGCCGCCACTTTTGTGCTTCTCCCATCTGCCAACCATGCGCTCTTTCCTTTGCATTGAAAAAGAATTCCTCCGCCATAAAATCATTCCCGAGTTCCGCCGCATCTGCCTTAGAAACAAAAAAAAGAAAACTTCCCAAAACCAACGTGCCGATCATAAAACAAAAAATCTTATGTATTTTTCTTCGTTGATCCATTTATTCACCTCAAATCTGCTTTGCCAAGGAACCTGTTCACATTATATCGGAAATTGGATAACATGATAGTGTTATTTCTGCAATAAATTGACTGAAAATTGTCGATGGCTAGACAATTTTTGTCCGCCTCTGCAGATATTTTTTTCCATAAAAAAAGACCCGAGAGATTCTCGAGTCTTTGAAACGTTCAAACTAGTCAATCGGGATATGTTTTTCTTTCTTGTCCGCTTCGGCAGCTTTTGGTAATTCGACAGACAAAACGCCTTCTTTATATTCAGCTTTGATCGCGGATTCATCGACACCGCGAATAATGAATTGTCGACGGACCGAAGAAGTCGAGCGTTCTTTGCGAAGGTATTGTCCCTCTTCTTTTTCTTCATGTTTTTCTTCATGATTGGCTTCGATCGTCAAAATGTTATTGGCATATTCCAAATGGATATCCTCTTTATTGAAGCCCGGCAGATTTGCTTTCACTTCGTAGTCTTTGTCGTTTTCCTTTACATCGACTTCAAATGAATTGTTCTTGAAAAATGCTGGGAACATATTCCCAAAAAAGTCATCATCAAAAAAGTTGCGCGTTGCTGGAGTGTTATTAGCCATCATCGATTCCCTCTTTCTGATTTCTATTGACTATTTCTAGCTACGATTCTGTTATAACTTCTTTGCGCTGTTTAGTCAAAAGATATGCTTTCTGATATATAACAGTTTTGCTGAACTCCGGCTCGCAAAAAGGGGCTGTGACATGCGTTGTCACAGCCCCCATATCCGAATAAACGGTATTCCAAAAGCAGCTTCTTGAAGCCGCAACTTATGAATTGATAACGATGTCTTCTGGTGTGCTATCCGTCACTTCCGGCTTTTGGCCATCGTTGACGAAATACACTTGGTACCACGTCAAGAACGTAAAGATCGTCCAGATCTTGCGGCGTGCATCGATCTTTTGCGCGTAATTGTCATCAAGCATTTTTAAGATCGCTGCTTGATCGAAAAATTCTTTCGCGAAATCTTGTTCGAACAGCTCGCGAATGATGCGATAATATTTTCCATCATGAAGCCAAGCTTTGATCGGCACCGGAAAACCGAGTTTCTCGCGGTTCGCCCATTCTTCGGGCAGATGACGGTTAGCGGCTTGGCGGTAAATGTCTTTCGTATTGTTTTGGTTCAGCAAGTATTTGGAAGGGACCTTTTCAGCGACTTCCATCACTTTTTTATCCAAAAGCGGTACCCGCAGCTCGATCGAGTTGGCCATCGATAATTTATCAGCTTTCAGCAAAATATCTTTTGCCATAAAGTTGTGGATATCGACATACTGCATTTTCTTGATCTCGTTTTGCTGATCGGCGACTTTCTCCCAGCTCGGTGCCAGAATATCTTCGACTGTCGGCGCCTGCATAAAGTTCGGGTTCAAGATGCTGCCGACTTCATCTTCATTGAAGATTTTTGCTTGGCCGATGAAAAATGTTTCAGCCGGAGCAGTCGAAGCGATCAAATGTTTGCGGCCATGGAAATTTTTCATGCCTTTCAAACGGCGCGAAAGTTTATAGCGGCTGGATTTCGAAAGCTTCTTCAATCCTTGACCGATCACGCGGATCAATTTCGAATTGGAGAAGAAGCCGTAGTCGATATAGCCGGCAAATAATTCGTCGGCCCCTTCGCCCGACAAGACGACTTTTACTTCATGGCGCGCTAATTTGCTCAAGAAATAAAGCGGTACGCAGCTTGGATTGGCATCCGGTTCATCCAAGTAATACTGGATCATCGGAAAATAGTCAAAGCTTTCATCCGCATGGACGACCCGCGAAGTGTTGTGGAGCTTGAGCAGCTTTGTCAGCTGCTTAGCTTCTTCCGCTTCGTTATAGATCTTGTTGTCAAAGCCGATCGAGAATGTATAGTTCGGGCGGCTGACTGCCGTCACATAGCTGGAATCAACGCCGCTCGAAAGAAAAGCCCCGACTTTAACGTCTGCGATCTCATGCGCTTTGATCGAGTCGACGATCGTGTCGTCGATCTCTTCAATGATTTCTTTTTTCGGCTGATTGACTTCTTCAAATTTGGCATCCCAATATTCTTGGATATCTAATTTGCCGTCTTTATATGTGAAGTAATGTCCTTCCGGGATCCGGTAGACCCCTTTGAAGAAGGTTTCCGGCAATGCCGAATATTGAAACGTCAAATAGGGTTTCAACGCTTTACGGTTCAATTCTTTGATGAAGTCCGGATGGCGCAAGAACGCCTTGATCTCTGAGGCATACATGAACGTCCCGTTCATTTCTGCATAATAAAACGGCTTGATGCCAAAATGATCGCGCGCGCCAAACAGTTCTTTCTTCTGGTCGTCCCAGATCACGAAAGCGTACATCCCGCGGATCTTTTGCAAAAGTTCAATGCCCCACTCTTCATACCCGTGAAGCAGCACTTCGGTATCGCTGTGCGTCGTAAAAATATGCCCTTTTTCAACAAGTGCGGCGCGCAGCGGCTGAAAATTATAGATCTCGCCGTTGAACGTGATCACTTTCGTTCGGTCTTCGTTATAGATCGGCTGCGTCCCGCCTTCAAGGTCGATGATGCTCAAGCGCCGAAAGCCGAGCGCGACTTCCTGGTTGATGTACGTACCGCTGCTGTCAGGTCCCCGATGAACAAGCGTATCCATCATATCTTCAATGATTGCTTCTTTATTCGCTTTGTCGCTCACAAATCCACAAATTCCACACACTGTTAACATCACACTCCGTTATTTTTCAATCAAAGAGCTGGGTAGTGTTTCTCCCAGCTCTCTTTCTGACATTCCAATTCGCAAGAATCATTGGTTTTCATTATAATACAAATCGATTTATTTGGATAGCGGCGAAAAATCAGTTTACGACAATATTCACCAATTTGTTCGGGATCGCGATGATCCGTCGTTCCGTCAGACCTTCTGTGAATTTTTGGACTTGGGCATCGGCTTTGGCAAGCGCGATCAGCTCTTCTTTTTCCAAGTCGCGTGCGACTTGCTGACGAGAACGCAGTTTGCCGTTGACTTGGAAAACGACCTCCACCGTATCTTCCAGCAATTCATTTTCATCATATTCCGGCCATGGTGCATACGTCAGGCTTTCTTCGTTGCCGAGGATCTGCCAAAGCTCTTCGCCGATGTGCGGTGTGATCGGTGCCAAAAGCTGAACAAAGCCTTCGATATATTCATACGGCAGCACTTCTTGTTTGTTCGCTTCATTGATGAAGACCATCAGCTGCGAGATCGCGGTATTGAAGTGCAGCTGGCCAAAATCGTCCGTTACTTTTTTCACGGTTTGATGATAAATTTTCGTTAATTTGCCGTCATTGATCGTCGTGATGCGGTCGCGCATTTTCCCGTCCTCATCGACGATCAGCCGCCAAACGCGATCAAGGAACTTGCGCGCGCCTTCCAAGCCGTTTTCGCTCCAAGCGATCGACGCATCGAGCGGCCCCATGAACATTTCATAAAGACGCAGCGAGTCTGCCCCGTAATGCTCGATCACTTCATCCGGATTGACGACGTTTCCGCGGGATTTCGACATTTTTTCATTGTTGGCGCCCAAGATCATCCCTTGGTTGAACAATTTTTGGAACGGTTCGCGCGTCGGGACCACACCGATATCATACAAGAATTTATGCCAGAAACGCGCATACAGCAAATGCAAGACCGCATGCTCTGCGCCGCCGATATAAATATCGACCGGCAGCCATTCTTCCAATTTTTCAAAATCAGCGAGCACTTTTTTATTGTGCGGATCGATATAGCGCAGATAATACCACGAACTGCCGGCCCATTGCGGCATTGTATTCGTTTCGCGTTTGCCTTTTTTGCCGGTGATCGGATCGACCACATTGACCCATTCGGTATCGTTGGCTAGCGGCGACTCGCCGGTCCCGCTCGGTTTAATGTCTTTCATCTTCGGCAGACGCAGCGGCAGTTCATTGTCAGGAACTGCCGTCGTCGTTCCGTCTTCCCAGTGGATGATCGGGATCGGTTCGCCCCAATAGCGCTGGCGGCTGAAAAGCCAGTCGCGCAAGCGGTAGCTGATTTGTTTTTTACCGACATGATGCTCTTCCAGCCACGTAACGATCGTATCGATCGCTTCTTCTTTGCCGAGGCCGTCCAAAAAGCCGGAATTGATATGCGGACCGTCTTCGGTATACGGCGCTACTGAAACGTCGCCGCCTTCTAAAACCGGGATGATCGGCAGTTCGAATTTTTTAGCGAACTCAAAATCGCGTTCATCGTGCGCTGGCACCGCCATGATCGCACCCGTCCCGTACGTCGCCAGCACATAATCAGCGATCCAGATCGGCAGTTTCTGCTGGTTGACTGGATTGACCGCATACGCACCGGTAAAGACGCCGGTTTTTTCTTTATTGAGCTCGGTCCGGTTCAAATCGGATTTTGTCGCTGCTGCAGCAACATACTTGTCGACTGCCGCTTTTTGCTCCGGCGTTGTGATCTTGGAAACGAGCGCATTTTCTGGGGCCAATACCGCATAAGTCGCACCGAACAATGTATCGGGACGCGTCGTGAAGACCGTGAATTTCTCATCGCTGCCAGCGACTTCAAAATCGACATCGGCACCGACCGAACGGCCGATCCAGTTGCGCTGCATGTCTTTGATGCTTTCCGGCCAATCGAGAAGATCAAGGTCTTCCAGCAGACGGTCCGCATATGCCGTGATCTTGAGCATCCATTGGCGCATCGGTTTTCGGACAACGTCGTAGCCGCCGCGTTCGCTCTTGCCGTCGATCACTTCTTCGTTGGCGATCACGGTCCCAAGCTCCGGCACCCAGTTGACCGGCACATCCGCTTCATACGCTAAGCCTTTTTCATAAAGCTTCGTAAAGATCCACTGTGTCCAGCGGTAATATTCCGGATCAGTCGTATTGATCTCGCGGTTCCAGTCGTAGCTGAAACCGAGCGCATTGATCTGGCGCTTGAAGGTTTCGATATTATGTTTGGTAAACTCCGCCGGATCGTTGCCGGTATCGATCGCATATTGTTCAGCGGGCAAGCCGAAAGCGTCCCAGCCCATCGGATGGAGCACATTGTAGCCTTGTGCACGTTTAAAACGCGCCAAAATATCCGTTGCCGTATAGCCTTCCGGATGTCCGACGTGAAGCCCCTTGCCGGATGGATAAGGGAACATATCTAGTGCGTAATAATTGGGTTTTGCCGGATCTTCGCCGGTATTGAATGTATTGTGTTTCGCCCAGTATTTTTGCCATTTCTTTTCGATTTTTTTGTGGTCGTAAGCAACCATATTTTTTCCGCCTCCGTTTGGTTTACTTTCTGAAATAAAAAAGCCTATAGACCGTAAAGTCTATAGGACGTAGTTCACGCGGTACCACCTAATTTTGCAAAAGAACGACTCCTTTGCCTCTTGCATGATAACGGCTGCCGCCGATTTCTCATCGATCATTTCGGCAAGTTCGAAAAAAGAATTGCGTGTTCCCACCGGCCACACGCTCGCTGAAAAATCCTTCTTTTCTACTACTCCTTAATGTAGCCATAGTAGCAAAATTCCCAGCAATTATCAAGCGGCAAGCTAGACCAAAAGCGCATAGAGCGTCGGATCTTCCTGCAGGTAGATATATTTCGCATCGAACGCTTCGATTTTCTCCAACAGACGCGGCAGATCCTCTTTTTGCTGGAGGAGAATCCCGATCACGACCGGACCCGTTCCGCGGTTGACTTTTTTTGTATATTCAAAGCGTGTGATGTCATCATTCGGTCCCAAGATATCCGTCACGAATTCGCGCAAAGCTCCGGGACGCTGCGGGAAATTGACTACGAAATAATGCTTCAAGCCTTCGAATACCAGCGAACGTTCTTCGATCTCGGCCATCCGGTTGATATCATTGTTCCCGCCGCTGATCACGCAGACGACAGTTTTTCCGGCCAGCTGATCTTTGAGTTCCGTCAGTGCCGCGACGCTCAAGGCCCCTGCCGGCTCTGCTACGATCGCCTGTTTGGAATACAAATTCAAAATCGTTGTACAAACTTGACCTTCATCAACTGCGATCAAACCGTCGACGTTTTCTTTCGCCTGTACATAGGTCAGCTGGCCGACCTCTTTGACCGCTGCACCGTCAACGAATTTATCGATCGTATCTAAAGCGACTGGACAGCCCTCGTTGAAGGCCGCTTGCATCGAAGCGGCGCCTTTTGGTTCGACACCGATCACTTTCGTCGTCGGACTGACGCCTTTGGCATACGCTGAAACTCCGCTGATCAAACCGCCGCCGCCGATCGCGGTCAGCAGATAATCGCACGTCTCGCCTTTTTCCAAAAGATCATTGAAAATTTCAACAGCCAGCGTTCCCTGACCGGCGATGATATTCGGATCATCGAACGGATCGATGAATGCCTGATTGTTTTCAGCGGCAAACATTTTTGCTTCGCCAGCAGACGCATCAAAAGTATCTCCCGTCAAAACGATTTTTACGAATGCCCCGCCGAAAAATTTCACCTGCGTGATCTTTTGCTGCGGAGTGGTCGTCGGCATGAAAATCGTTGCAAATATTTTCATTTCTTGGCACGTGTAAGCGACCCCTTGCGCGTGATTGCCGGCACTCGCGCAAACGACACCGTTTTTCAGTAAAGCCGGCGGTGTATTTTTGATCGCGTAATACGCACCGCGCAATTTGAAAGAGCGGACTTTCTGCAAATCTTCTCTTTTCAGATACACTTTGCAGCCGTAAGCTTCGGAGAGGTAGCGGTCAAATTGCAGCGGCGTGTGGTTGACCGCCCCTTCCAATGCTTTGTAAGCATCTAAAACTTCTTTTTCAGTGACGACAGCTTCTTCCAAAAAAATTCCCCCTTAAGAAAAAACAGGGCTGTGACAAAAGTCTTGTCACGGCCCCATCTACCCGCATTGCAAAAACATCGCTTAGTCGTGTTGTTGTGTGAACGGCATTTTCGCGCGTAATTCTGCCCCGATTTTTTCGATTTGCAGATTGTTTTGTTCTTCGCGCATTTTATAGAATTCTTTGAAACCATTCTTATAGTCATCGCGGAATTCTTTTGCAAATTTACCGTTTTGGATATCTTTCAAAACAGCTTTCATATTTTCTTTGACTTCTGGCGTAATGATGCGCGGACCAGAAACATAGTCGCCATATTCAGCCGTGTTCGAACATGACTTGCGCATCTTCGTAAAGCCGCCTTCATAGATCAAATCAACGATCAATTTCATTTCATGGCAAACTTCAAAGTAAGCAAGTTCTGGTTGATAGCCCGCTTCGACCAATACTTCAAATCCGGCTTCGATCATGTGCGTCAACCCGCCCATGAGGACTGCTTGTTCGCCGAACAGATCTTCTTCCGTTTCTTCTTTGAAGGTCGTTTCCAACAAGCCGACACGTGCACAACCGATTTCTTTAGCATAAGACATTGAAAGTTCGCGAGCATTGCCGGTGGCATCTTGATAGACTGCAAATAATGCCGGAACCCCGAATCCTTGTTTGAATGTCCGGCGTACGAGATGTCCGGGACCTTTAGGAGCGACCATAAATACATCAACATTTTTTGGAGGAACGATGACGTCGAAATGGATATTAAAGCCGTGCGCAAATGCTAAAGCATTTCCTTCGGCCAAGTTAGGTTCGATTTCTGCTTTATAGACATCGCCTTGGATTTCATCTGGAAGCAGGACCATCACGATGTCGGCTTTTTTCGCTGCATCAGCGACGGTATCGACTTCAAACCCGTCTTCTTTGGCTTTATCGGCGGATTTACCAGGACGGATCCCGATGATTACTTTGTTGCCGTTATCGCGCAAGTTTTGTGCATGCGCATGGCCTTGTGAACCGTAACCGATGACTGCAACTGTTTTGCCTTCCAATTGATTCCCTGGTACATCTGCTTCATAATACATTTTTGCTTCCATATAATTCCCTCCAATTTTGTTTGCTGCTGTGACTATATGTGAAAAGATCATTTGATCTTGACCCACCGTTAGTTAGCCGCGCAGAAGACCGATGATCCCCGTGCGCGAGATTTTTTTGATGCCGTATGGCGACATCACTTCTAGAAAAGCGTCGATTTTTTCACTGGTCCCGGTGACCTGGATCGTGATATTGCGCGAATTGACATCGATGATCGAGCCGCGGAACGGATCGATCACCGTTTGGATCTCGGCCCGCTGCGCGATCGGCGCATTGATTTTCGCTAAAAGCAGTTCGCGCTCCAAGTGCGGCTCTTCAGTAATGTCCGACACTTTTAAAATATCGATCTGCTTGTTGAGCTGTTTCAGCACTTGTTCGCTTTCCTTCTCGTCAGCGACATTGATGACGATCGTGATCCGCGAAATATTGCATTGTTCCGTTCTTCCGACTGAAATACTTTCGATATTGACTTGCCGTCTGGAAAGAACGCCGGTAAAGCGGTTCATGACCCCGGAAGTATCATTTACAGTAGCTGTGATCATTCTGCGCAATCACTTCACCCCCAGCATGCGATAATTCGGACTGCCGGCCGGCACCATCGGCAAGACATGTTCCCTGGAACAAACTTCGACTTCGATCAGCTGCGGTCCACGCGTTTTCAGTGCCGCCGCAAAAGCTTCGCTGAAAGTTTTCGGATCGCTGAGCCGCGTGCCGCTGATATGATAAGCTTCAGCCATTTTCAAGAAATCCGGCTGCGTCGTGAAAACTGATTCTGAGCGGCGTCCGTTGAAGAACGCTTCCTGCCACTGGCGGACCATCCCAAGTGAATGATTGTTCAGCAGGATGATCTTGATCGGCAGATCGTATTCATTTAAAATCGCCAACTCCTGATTCGTCATCTGAAATCCGCCATCGCCGACAAACAAGATGACTTCCTGATCAGGACGCGCCAGCTGTGCACCGATCGCGGCCGGGATCCCAAAACCCATCGTTCCCAAACCGCCGCTTGTGATCAGCTGACGCTCGTTTTTGAACGGATAATACTGGGCCGTCCACATTTGATGCTGACCAACGTCAGTCACAACGATCGCATTGCCGCTGGTCACTTTGCCGGCGAGCTCGATAACTTTTTGCGGTTTGATGCAATCCGTCGCCTCGCGGTCATACACATATGGATGAAGACTCTTGCGCTGCTTGTTGAGCCGCAGCCAATTGGAATGATCGACCGGCGCTGCCGGCATGGGTTCCGCTAAAAGCGCCGTCAGCGTGTTTTTGGCATCAGCAACGATCGGGATCTGCGTATCGATGATCTTGCCGATTTCAGCCGGATCGACATCGATATGGACGACTGTCGCGCGCGGCGCGAACTCTTGCGGCGCACTTGCTAAACGGTCATCGAATCGCGAACCGATATTGATCAAGAGATCGCAATCGCTGAGCGCCATATTTGCGGCAAACGAACCGTGCATCCCAGCCATCCCCAGAAACAGCGGGTGATCGACCGGGATCGCGCCGAGACCTAAGAGCGTCGCGATGACCGGAAGCTGATAACGTTCGGCAAATTCGGTCAACTCAGCCGCAGCTTCAGCCTGGATGACGCCGCCGCCCGCTAAGATCAGCGGCTTTTTCGCTTCAGCCAGGGCACTCAAAACTTTTTTGATCTGCATGGCGTTGGGTTCAAGTGTCGGCTGATATCCGGGAAGATCGACTGTCGCCTTGCCTTTTTGCGACTGCGCCCGGGCGATCGTCATGTCTTTCGGCAGATCGATCACGACAGGTCCTTTGCGGCCGGTATTCGCGATATGAAACGCTTCAGCGATCACCCGTGCCAAATCTTTGACCGAACGGACTTGATAATTGTTTTTCGTGATCGGCATCGTGATCCCCAAAAGATCCGCTTCTTGAAACGCATCTTTTCCGATGCCGGGCGTTGCGACTTGGCCGGTAAAAACGATCAACGGTACGGAGTCGCTCATCGCGTCAGCGATCCCGGTCACGGCGTTCGTCGCCCCCGGTCCGCTCGTTACGATCACGACACCCGGCTTGCCGGTCGCTTTTGCATAGCCTTCTGCCGCGTGGACCGCGCCTTGTTCGTGACGCATCAGGATGTGGCGGATCTTTCCTTCATAGATCTCATCATATAGCGGAAGTACTGCGCCGCCCGGATAGCCGAAAATCATTTCGACTCCTTGTTTGACTAGTTCGTTGATCAGGATCTTCGAACCAGATATTTCTTCATTTTCTTCTGCCATTGGACCGCCCCCCTGTTCTTAGTCTTCAGATGGCACTTTGAGTACTGCACCGGTATTGGCGGAAGTTACCAGCGATGTATATCTGGCAAGATAGCCTTTTTTAACTTTATATTTGAAATGCGGTAATTTTTCTTTTCTTTTTGCCAACTCTTCATCGGCAACTTTCAACGTCAGCGTCCGCTCAGTCAAATCGATCTCGATCGTATCATTGTCTTCGACGAGTGCGATCGCACCGCCCGCAGCGGCTTCCGGCGAGATATGTCCGACGGCGATGCCGCGTGTCGCGCCAGAGAAGCGGCCATCAGTGATCAAGGCGACGTCTTTTCCTAAGCCGCGGCCGACGATGCTGGACGTCGGGGCGAGCATTTCAGGCATCCCCGGTCCGCCTTTTGGTCCTTCGTAGCGGATCACGACGACGTGCCCCGCTTCAACAGTGTGGTCATCGATCGCAGCAACTGCTTCGTCATGCGAGTTGAAGCAGATCGCCTTGCCGGTAAATTTCTTGACGCTTGGATCGACCCCGCCGGCTTTGATGACGCTGCCGTTCGGTGCCAAGTTTCCATATAAGACCGATAAGCCGCCGACTGGACTATATGGTTCCGCAGTTGGATGGATCACGGCTGGATTTTTGTTTTCCGCATCTTGCACGTTTTCCCGCAAAGTTTTGCCGCTGACCGTGATGCGGTCGGGATGCAAGATCCCGCCTTGATCGACCAGCTCTTTCAAGATCGCTGAGACTCCGCCGGCGCGCTCGACATCATTCATTGAGTAGCTGGAAGACGGTGCGATTTTTGCTAAATAGGGAACCCGCGCCGCTACCCGGTTGATTTCTTCCATAGGATAATCGATCTCGGCTTCATGAGCGACCGCGAGCGTGTGAAGTACGGTATTCGTTGACCCGCCCATTGCCATGTCAAGTGCGAAAGCATCGCTGATCGCTTCTTTGGTCACGATGTCGCGCGGCTTGATTTGGCGCTCGACGAGTTCCATCAAGCATTTCGCCGATTCGCGGACTAATTCGCGGCGTTTTTCTGATGTAGCCAAGACCGTGCCGTTGCCCGGCAGTGCCATGCCGATTCCTTCCAAAAGCGAATTCATCGAATTGGCAGTGAACATCCCAGCGCACGAACCGCAAGTCGGACAGGCATTTTGTTCCAAGAATTCGAATTCTTCATTCGTGATCTTGCCATCCTTGACGGCGCCGACTGCTTCAAACATCGTCGAGAGCGTTGTCTGTTCGCCGTGAAGCCCTTTGCCGGCTTCCATCGGCCCGCCGGAGCAGAAGATCGCAGGAACGTTGGTCCGCATGCTGGCCATCAGCATGCCGGGGGTGACTTTGTCGCAGTTCGGCATGAACAAAACTCCGTCGAACCAGTGGGCATTGATCATCGTCTCCGCCGAATCGGCGATCAGCTCGCGGCTGGGAAGCGAGTAGCGCATCCCGATATGTCCCATCGCGATCCCATCATCAACGGCGATCGTGTTGAACTCAAAGGGGATCCCGCCAGCTTCTTTGATCGCTTCTTTAGCGACTTGCGCCAGCTCGTGCAAATGGACATGTCCCGGAACGATGTCAGTATATGAGTTGCACACCGCAATGAACGGCTTTTGCATGTCTTTGGCATTTTTGACTTGTCCAGTCGCGTATAAAAGACTTCTTGCTGGTGCCTGATCGATCCCGTTTTTGATTTTATCGCTTTTCATTGCGCCACTCTCCTTATAAAAAAAAGCATCCCACATGTAAATGGGATACTTTGAAGCCCCATTTACTTGAAAGTTAAACAGGACTAAGATCACTGAATAGTTTCCAGTATCCTAAGCCCTCTTTCGCAAAATAATAATCACCAAACCATTATTTCGTACTTTCATCGTAAACGCCTCATTTTGTATTTATTAGATTATTATTAAAATTTCTTAATCAAATAAAAATCTTGGGTTAACTATATACTGGATTTTTCTCATTGTCAACACTTTTTCACCGCCTTTTTCTGAAAATTCTAATATTTCAACCCAAAAAAAGCTTCCCGCGGATCAGACTCGATCCATGGGAAGCTTTTAGATTACATTCTAACAGCAAATGATGGTGCATAGTAGGCGACACTGCCGACTGTGACTGTTTCACCCGGCTGCGGAGCATGGATATATTGTCCATTGTCGAGAGCCAAAGCGACGTGATACGATCCGCCTGGAGTTCCCCAGAAATACAGATCGCCAGCTTGGGCTTCACCGACCGAGATGCGGGAGCCGGCTGATTCTTGCGGAACCGTCCAACCGCCGATGTCGCGGCCAGTCGCTTGCAAATAGCAGTAGCGGACGAACCCGGAACAGTCAAAGCTGTCTGGGCCCTTGGCGCCCCATACATATGGTTTGCCGATTTGCTGATAGGCGATATCGATCACTGATCCGCCCGTCGGCTGGGTATTGTTATTCGTCTTGTTGTAGTCAACAAAGGTAGTTGTATTATTTGTTGTATTGTTTGTAGTGTTATTTGCAGTGTTGCTGGCAGAACTTTGATCTGTTTGTGCTTGGCTGGATTGTTCTGTCGTAGTTGAATCAGCCGCTGCTTGACCGGAGACTTTAACCGTCATGCCTGGATACATATAGTTATCGTCGCCGATCCCATTGGCCGTCTTGAAATCACTCATCGACATGCCGTGTGCATTTGCAACGCTCCAGACCGAATCGCCGGCTTTCACCGTGTATGTGCCATTCGTTTCCACTGCAGGGGTCGTGCTTTGTTCAGGTGCAGCCGTTTCTTGCTGCGTTTGGTCTGCTGCCGTTTGATCCGCTGCAGCAGCTTGATTGGAGTCCGTTTGCGTATTTTCAGCAGGTGCTGCCGGCTGTGCTGGCGTTTCGGCAGCTTGTTTTGCTTCACCGCTGGTTTTTACAACGAGTCCCGGATACACATAATTGTCGTCGCCGATCCCGTTGAGCGCTTTGAAGTCAGCCATCGTCATGCCGTACGCATCAGCAATACTCCACACTGAGTCGCCGGCTTTTACGGTATACGTGCCGGTCGCTGCCGGAAGGTTCGCAGCCGTTTCTTCCGCTGGCGCCGGTGTTTCTGCTTTGACTTCTTCCGTTACCGCTGGTGTTGTTTCAGCTGGAGCAGGAGTTTGCGTCTCTTCGGCTGGTGCCGCTGCCTCTTCCGTTGCCGCTGGCGTTTCGGCAGCACCGGAGATCTTCACGACCATCCCGGCATAGACAAAGTTATCATCACCGATGCCGTTCAGCGCTTTGAAGCCTTCCATCGCCATGCCATGCGCATGCGAAATGCTCCAGACAGACTCGCCGGCTTTAACAGTATACGTGCCGGTTGCTTCCGGTACGTCGACTGTGGACGTTTCGGTTTGTGTGCCGGTCACTTTCACGACCATCCCCGGGTAAACGAAGTTGTTCGCGCCAATGCCGTTCAGTGCTTTGAATTCATCCATGCTCATGCCGTATGCATGCGAAATTCCCCAGACCGATTCCCCAGTCCGAACGATATGCGTACCGGTCGCTTCTGCTGAAGCAGTTGCTTCCGTTTGAACATTTGCGACTTTCACGACCATTCCCGGATAAACGAAATTATTGCTGCCGATGCCGTTCAGTGCTTTGAAGTCTTTCATCGTCATGCCGTATGCATGCGAGATCCCCCAAACTGATTCGCCGGCGATCACAGTATGTGTTGCCAAACCGTTTTCCGTAATAGCAGCAGCAGTCGGATCTGCCGCAGTGTTTGTCGTTTGATTGGTCGTATCGAGAGCAAGCGGCGTCAGAACTGCTTCGTTTGCCGCAGTTGTATTGTCAGTCGCTTGTGCGGCAGAACCAGCTGTATCGTATTGTGTCAAATTATATTTTTCAATGATCTGATTCAATACTTGATCATAGTTCGGCGCCGTTGCATACCGCCCCGTCAAATAAGCGGTCGCTTCTTTATAATTGGAAGCATTGCTCTTCCAAGCTCCAGAATAATAAGATTTACCGCCAAGAACGGTGTTTTTGATGACATTTGCGTTATCTTGGAAGCTTTCCGTATAACTAGGATATTTTCGGAAGTTTTGAACGACTGTGCTCCAATTTTGATTCAAAAATTCTTGCGTTGAAAGCGCGATACTAGCGCCTTGATAAGCTCCGGTGATCCCGAACAAATTATGGTTCGGTGCTGTCGAGAGGCTGCTTTGTCCCCAGCCGCTTTCAACGATCGCTTGAGCAAGCATCACTGACGCATATAGATCGTTTGCTGAAGCGGTTTCCTGCGCGTAAGGCGCAAGCGTCTCAATGAATTTGTCGACACTGGTTGCGTTCGCTGACTCTGCCGCAGTTGCTGGTGCAGCCTGCGTAAATGGAACGGCCCCAATTCCCAATGTGCCTAAAACCATCGTTGTTCCAACAAGGGCACCACTTTTCTTGATGATCTGCTGGCGATGTTTCTGCTTGATTAGTTTCCGTCGCTCTTTGCGTGACAAATGACGCTGATTCATTACTGGATTCCCCCTCAAGGTCTCTTTCACCACTGACAATCTACTATTATATAAATAAGTTCCCACCGAACTCTATGATCCACATACTCCATTATATCGAGCAGCTAAGTAATATTAAAGTTTTATTTAAGGTCAAATTACAACAAGTTGATATCAGTTATATTACAAATAAGTTACACGAATCGGTCCAAAGTCTGAGTCCGCCACCAACTTTTGCCCGATTTTTTGAGAAAATCGCCTATTGGCAAGCATTTCATTGTATGATAAAAATGACAAAAATGACAAAAGGGAGGACCGACTATGAACCGGGAACATTATTTAACCGAACTGGGCATTTATTTGCGCCCGCTCCCCGCACAGATCCAAATCGAGATCTTGCACTCATACGAAGATCTATTTGAAAAAGAAATCGCAAAAGGAAAAAGTGAATTCGAAGTGTCGCAAGAATTAGGTTCACCGCAAGCAGCAGCTGAAAAATTGCTGGCAGAGTTTGCCGTCGAACCGCAGGAAAAAGAGATTTATCCAGGCGGTTGGGAAGAAATCGAAAAAGAGCCGCTGCAAACGTCTGACTACGAAGCACCGCTGCCCGAATCATATCCGCATCCGCCGAAACAGCATTCACTTTTAAAACGTCTGCTGCTCTTCTTTTTGGCACTATGTTTAGATATTTTTCTGGTCGCTTGGCTCTTCTTGGCTTTATTCGCCCTGATTTTCGGCGGCTGGGTGCTGTGTTTGACCTTTTTGTTCTTCCCGCTTTTGATTTTTTTGCCGCTTTTCCATCTCGGTCCGCTTGGTCTAGGTTTCGAGGGCTTTTTATGTCTTCTCTTGGGCGGCTTGGCGATCCTCGGCATCTTGCTCTTGATCCCGATCACGAAGTATTCGCTCGTGCTTTTGAAAAATTATCTCCTCTGGCACTTGCGGCTGTTGGGAGGGAATAACCGATGAAAAAGTCCACAAAATTTTTCCTGCTGATCGGCATCATAATGGTAGTCTTCGGCGGGATCGGCGCAGCTCTCCGTTTTCCGGCCGCGGAAAAAAAGTACCATCAAGCCGTACAGCATTCCTATCAGTATGCGGCAGAAACATTGACGCTTGACCTAAATAATCATGCAATATACCACATCACGCAAGACGATTCGCTGGATGGCCGAATCAAAGTACACACCAACTATTCTCCAGTGAACGGCAGGCCGCAAATCGAACAAACAGCTGATACCCTGCAAATCAAATACAAGCGCAAGCAAGAAGAAAAGATCCAGCTTTTCCATTTCGGCTCTCTTTCGCCGCAGATCACGATCACGCTTCCGCAAAATGTCAAAAACCTTTCATTAAAATCAAGCACTTCGCCTGATCAGGTCATGCTTTCGGATTTGAATAAAGAAGTGACTGTCGATAGTTCGTTCAACAGTCTTTCGATCCATGATTGCGATTTTTCAGCACTGACCGTCAAAAAAGCAGCCGGATATCTCTCGCTCATCAATACCAAAGCTGCCGTTTGTACGGTCGATGAAAAATTGACCGACTTGGAGCTTTCTGATGCCGCGGTCGCTGAGGGGACTTTTAAAAAAGAGATCAAAAATCTGCGGCTGGCTGAAAGTTCCGGGAAATTGGCCTTTGCCGCGCTAGGCGACAGCACCAGTTCGATCCGCGATTTTCAAGGTGAACTCGCGATCGAGGCGGCTGATCTCGATCTGGAAATGAACGGGACCTTTGAAGGCAGCGGCAAGATCCAAACGAAAAAAGCGGAAGCTTCATTATATCTTGAACCGCAGCAAAATCTGCGGGTCGAACCCAGCAGCAAGTACGGAAATGTGATCCGTTCCGCAGACGAATCCGCTTTTAATGACGAAAATGCTAAATCGACGCTCGCGATCCAAACCGATTACGGCGATATTACCTTTAATAATTGATCGAAGAGGCGACGGCAAAAATTTGTGCCGCGCCTCCTTTTAATTGTCCAAAACCATGCTATAATATTTTTTATTGCAAAGGAGTGTTTTTACTATTGAAATCCAAGCGATCGCACAACTATTTGATCGGCAGCTTCTTACTAGTTTTCTTCGTGATGCTCGGCTACACCGTGAAATTTTATCCAGAATATCTCACTTTTGAGACCCCTTTTTTAAAAAGCTTTCCCGCGCAGTTTCCTGCGTTGGCGCATTTTTTCAAATGGATCACAAAATTCGGCAATGCCGGCTCGGTCGCGATCTTGACTTTGGCTTTTTTGTTCTTCCTGCTGGCGCAGAATCGCAAAGCTGCCGGGATCTGGCTTTCGGTCAACGTTTTTATTATCGCTAGTTTGAATGGCTTGGTAAAACTCGTTTATCTCCGGCCGCGCCCGGATCTTTTGCACCAAGTCAAAGTCGCCTCGACTTCTTTTCCGAGCGGACACGCAATGGCTGCAGTCCTTTTATTCGGCACGCTGTGGATCTTGAGCAAAAAAATGATCCGCCGAAAAGGATTGCGCTGCGCCGCTGAGACACTGGCGATCTTAATGATCCTCATGATCAGTGCAAGCCGGATGTATTTGAACGTCCATTTCCCGACCGATATTTTAGGCGGCTGGTCGCTGGGACTGGCTTGGTTATTCTTCAGTTATCCGACTTTTCAAAAATATGATGCCGTTGAGCGTTTGAAACAGCTGCGGCACTAAATAAAGGAAGCATTGCATGACTTATCCATATTTTTTTAAGCAAAAGCGTTACCACACTTGGAACGAGGAACTCCACGAACGATTTGGCGGAAAAGTATTCAAAGTCCCGCTGGACGGCGGTTTTACTTGTCCAAACCGCGACGGGCATGTCGCAGTCGGCGGCTGCACTTTTTGCAGCGCGACCGGCTCGGGCGACTTGATCTTGGAGCCGCGTGAAGCATTGCCGGAGCAGTTTTCGGCTGAAGTAGCCGCGATGCATCAAAAGTGGCCGTATGCCGAACAATACTTAGTCTACTTTCAAAACTTTACAAATACGTATGCGCCGGTGAGCGTTTTGCGCGAACGTTTCGAGCAAGTCCTCGCCTTGCCGGGCGTCGTCGGGATCAATATCGGCACCCGGCCGGATTGCCTGCCGCCGGAAACCATCGCTTATCTGAAAGAGCTGAATGAGCGCTTCTATCTGTGGGTCGAGCTCGGACTGCAAACGACCTTTGCCGCGACGAGCCGCCAGATCAACCGCGGTCATGACTATGAAACGTATCTCAAGGGGGTCGCCGCTCTCCGCAAAGCGAACATCCGCGTTTGCACGCATTTGATCAACGGTCTTCCAGGCGAAACGCCGGAAATGATGGTCGAAAACGTAAAACGCACGATCCGCGATTCAGACATCCAAGGCATCAAGCTGCATTTGATGCATCTGTTGAAACACACGGCGATCGCGCAAGATTACCGCGCCGGAAAGCTGCAATTACTCGATCAAAAGACGTATGTTGCGGTCATTTGCGACCAGCTTGAACTGCTGCCGCGGGAGGTCATCGTCCACCGCTTAACAGGCGACGCTCCGTGGGATCAGCTGATCGGACCGTGCTGGAGTTTGAAAAAGTGGGAAGTTTTGAATGCGATCGACCGTGAGATGGCGCGACGTGAAACTTTCCAAGGTGCAAAAGCCATTCGGAGGAGAAAATGAAAAATAGTTTAGCTTTTTCCCATCAGCTCATTGAAGAAGTCATCGCACCGGGCGATACTGTGCTCGACGGAACGGCCGGAAACGGCCATGATACGCTGTTTTTAGCGCAGCTAGTCGGTTCACGCGGCTGCGTTTATGCATTCGATCTGCAAGAAAAAGCGATCACGCACACGAAAATGCTCCTCGAAGCACACGGCGCCGCCTCGCAAGTTCACTTGTTCCAGCGCTCGCATGCCGAGCTCGGTCAAGTCATCGCCCCGGATTCTCCGATCAAGGGCGCGCTCTTCAATTTAGGCTATCTGCCCGGCGGTGACAAAACGATCATTACCAAAAAAGAAAGCACCTTGACGGCGATCCGCGCTGTTTTGACGCGTCTTGCCCGCGGCGGGCGCTGCGTGATCGTTCTCTATTGGGGACACCCTGGCGGCAAAGAAGAAAAAGAAGCTGTCCTTGCTTTTGCTGCCGCACTTCCGCAAGCGCACTATCAAGCGGCGGTTTATCAATTTATCAATCAGCGGCACACGCCGCCGCTCCTCTTATGCATCGAAAAAATCGCAAAAAAATAGCACTGCTTATTCAGCAGCGTTATTTTTTTTGGTTTTGGGACGGATCTGATTGAGAAGGATCGCAAGAATGACCAGCAGAAAGCCGGCGACATATAAACGGTGGATCCCGCCGTATAAAATTTTTCTGAGCGGTGCGATCCAGTGTTCTGCGATCATGCCGGCAGTTTTCGGGTTGATCAGCTGATTGATCTTTGCCTCGCCGTTCGGGATCGAACTGCCGCTCAGCTGAGAAGCGATCGCCGAGTTTAGGATCACACCGAAGACTGAGACCATGATCGTTTGCCCAAGTGTCCGCACGAGCGTATTGAAAGAAGTCGCGACCCCCATATGAACTTGCGGCACACTCGTTTGTGCGGTCACGGTCGTGGTCGTGATCACGATCCCCAGCGCAACGCCGAGAAGCGACGCCACCAGCACAAAGGCGATCGAAGCAGTATGCAGTGGAAACAGCGCCAGCGCAAATGCACCAGCCAGCGTCCCGAGCAACCAGGCATTCAATGTCCAGCGGATACTATGTTTGCTCAAGAGGCTGCTGGCAAAAAAGGAGCCGACCATCCATAAAACCGAAAGCGGCGATAAAATCATTCCACCGACCATTGCGCTTTTTCCCAAGATCCCCTGCATCCACATTGGGATATAGACATCCAGACTGATCAGAAAACCGCTGATCAGCGCCGCGATCAGATTCGCATTGACAAAATCGAAGCGCCGAAAAAGCGGCAGCGGGATCACGGGATCGGCCGCGCGCTTTTCCTGCCAGAGAAAAACCAAAAAAAGCAGCAGTGCTAAAGCAAAAAACAGCAAACTGAGTCCACGCATCTCTTTGTCCGTGACCCACTGGATCCCCAGCAGAAAGAAGAGCAGCAGGGTCACTAAAAGGGTTGACCCGAAGAGATCCATCGGCTGATCTTTCTTTTTTTCGAAAGACTCATGAAAGAAAAAGACTGTCAAAATGATCAACAGGATCCCGATCGGGACATTGATGAAAAAGATCCAATGCCAGCTGAACAAATCAACGATCGCTCCGCCGACTAACGGTCCCAACACACTCGCGATCCCCCAAGCCGAACTGTTCAAACCGAGCATTTTCGCACGGGACTCCGGCGGATAGATATCTGCCAAAATCGTCAATGCGACCGGCATGATCGCACCCGCACCGACTCCTTGGATCGCGCGGGAGATGATCAAGACCATCATACTCTGCGACAAAGCGCACAATGATGAGCCGACGACAAAAATCCCGATCCCCACTAAAAATACCGGGACACGTCCGATCCGGTCCGCCAATTTTCCGTAGATCGGCGTTAAGATCGCGCTCGTCAAAAGATAGATCGAGAAGACCCAGTTCATGATCTCGATTCCCTTCAGACTTCCGACGATCGTCGGCATCGCGGTAGAAACGATCGTTCCCTCAACAGCAGTCATAAATGTCGCAATGAAGACTACCGTCGTCATAATGCGTTTGTTCGTTTGCGTCAAAACATTTCTTCCTTTCTGAACTTCTATCAAATAGAAAACTGAACCATGACAAAAACCTTGTCAAGGTCCAGTTTTCCGCATAAATGGCGCTCCAGAAGCAGCTTCTTCTTATTTTGTTTCTTTAAGACTGTTCAAAAGCGGTTCGATCTTATCAGTTCTTTCCCACGGAAGATCGATATCAGTACGGCCGAAGTGCCCATACGCCGCGGTTTGCCGGTAGATCGGCCGCCGCAAGTCGAGCATTTCGATGATCCCAGCTGGCCGCAGATCAAAGTTCTCGCGGATTGCTTCGATGATTTTTTCTTCATCGTACGCACTTGTGCCGTACGTATTGACCGCGATCGAAACGGGCTCAGCGACTCCGATCGCATAGGCCAGCTGGATCTCGCATTTCGTTGCGATTCCCGAAGCGACGATATTTTTAGCGATATAGCGCGCAGCATACGCTGCCGAGCGGTCGACCTTCGTTGCATCTTTGCCGGAGAAGGCGCCGCCGCCGTGACGGGCATAACCGCCGTAAGTATCGACGATGATCTTGCGGCCGGTCAACCCCGAGTCGCCTTGCGGTCCGCCGATCACAAAGCGGCCGGTCGGGTTGATGAAATATTTGGTTTTTTCATCGAGCCATTTCGCCGGTACGACTTCGCGGATCACCTGCTCCATGACATCTTTTTTGATCGTTTCCAGTGAAACATCTTTCGTATGCTGCGTCGAGAGCACGATCGTATCGATCCGCAGCGGCTGGCCATCTTCACTGTATTCGACAGTGACTTGGCTTTTCGCATCCGGCCGCAAATAAGGCAGCGTCCCGTCTTTGCGCAATTTTGCCGTTCGGCGCATCAATTTATGCGCCAGCGAGATCGGCAGCGGCATCAATTCCGGTGTTTCATTGATCGCAAAACCGAACATCAATCCTTGATCGCCCGCACCGATCGCATCGATCATTTGATCGCTTGGATGAGCATCGAGTGCGCGGTCGACGCCGCGCGCGATATCGGGCGACTGTTCATCGATCGCTGTCAATACTGCGACCGTATCGCCGTCAAAGCCATATGTTGAACGGTCATAGCCGATGTCTTTGATCGTCTGCCGCACGATTTTTTGGATATCGACATAAGCGGTCGTTGAGATCTCGCCCATCACAAAAACCATTCCGGTGGTAACGGACGTTTCGCAGGCGACCCGCGCCAGCGGATCTTTTTCCAGAAGTGCATCCAGGATCGCATCGCTGATCTGATCGGCGACTTTGTCCGGATGTCCTTCAGAAACCGACTCCGAAGTAAATAAGTGTCTTTCTTTCATGATTTATACTTCCCCCTAAATTTCATTCGGTTACAAGGCATCTTTATCCAGCGGGATAAATCCTTTCGGGAACGTGTACTTGCACCTCAATCAGTATAGCAGATTTTTCGCTTGAAAACAGGCACTTTTCCTGATCGAAATAAAAAAACGAAGCCGCATTTTGCAGCTCCGCTTTGGGTGTTATTTCGATTCTGGAACGCTGTTTTTCAGCAGTTCCGCCAACTGATCCTGCGTCAAGTCGACATGATAGAAGTCTTTATAAAATTCTTTGACTTCTTTATTCAAATCACCTTGATATTCGTCCGGATACATGACTTTCCCAAGCCACTGCAACCCCATGATCCGGTTGACTGAAGGCGGGGAAGCCAAGAAGTTGAACGGGATATCCGGTACGCGGTAGACGCGCCCTTCTTTGACGGCTGTCAAGGTTTGCCAAGTCGCATCTGTTTTGATCTGCTGATAGATCGCATCGGTCGCCGCTAAGATATAGTCCGGCTGCCACTGCATCAATTGCTCCATCGAGATCGTTGTTCCTTCGCCTTTAGAAGCGACTTCCATCCCGCTAACGACATTTTTCGCTCCCAGGACATCAAAAACTTCTGCGTGGAACGAACCTTCTGCATTCGTGCTCAAGCCGTCTTGACCGCCGGCATAATAAACCGTTTTTTGCTTATCGCCGATTTTTTCTTTATTCTTTTTCGCCGTGCTGAGGACCTCTTTACAATACGAAGCGAGTTTGTCATTTTCTTTTTTGCGTCCTGTCAAATCGCCCAGCTTTTGATATGTTTCATCCATATGTTCAAGCGTTGCTTCGACGAACAGTACTGGAATATCGAGCTGCTTTTGCAAACTGTCCATATCTTCTTTTACAGTCTTTTTCTTTTCGCCGATATCAATGACTGCTTCCGGCGCCGCAGCGGTCAACGCTTCCATATTCAAATTAGCATTTTTTCCGTAGAACTGCCCGAATTTCGGCAGTTTATAATACTTGTCGGGGATCCAGCCTTTTGCATTTTCCGGCAGGTCGCTTGAAATCCCAACCAACGCATCGGGGCTGCTGGTGTACAAGACGATCTGTGCTAGCGGGCCAGATGGCGCGATCTTCGTTAGTTTTGCCGGAATCTCCACTTTGCGGCCGGCATCATCAGTGAACGTCCGTTTCTTTGCTTCCGCCGATTTTGTCGTTTGTGCTGTTTTTGACTCCGCCGACGAAGACGCGGAGTCATTTGTCTTGCTGCCGCAGCCGGCAAGCGTCAATCCGAGTGCAAGCGCAAGCACGGCTCCTCCCAAAAATTTCTTTTTCATTCTTCTATCCTTCCTTTCTTTCAAGCACCACTGCTTTTCCCAAGCAGCTTAATTTTCGACAATTTGGATCCTGTTTCAGTTTTTCCAAATGCGAATTATTGAAATAAGTTCCCGCTAACAAATGCACCCCGTGTTCAAACCAAACCGGGGACAGCGGTGTACTTGCTCCTAAAATAATGACTTCGGCATTTTTCGCCAATGCAAGGAGCCGCGGCAATGTCTTATTGACCAGTGCTGAGGCGGTGATGAAAACGACCGCGATCTCCGGCAGCAGAAACTCGGCGGCACTTGCCGGCAAGTCGCCCGGACGCGGATCCAGCTCAAAAACCGTCAAGCGCGCCTGCAGTTTTGGAAATTGCGGGATCCCCGGAAAGTGGCCGATCGTCGCAAATTTTCTTGGATCATTTTCCGTGATCGTCTGTTCATACAGTCTGAAAATATCGGCAGCGGCAAGTGCGTGAAAATGTTCTTCAGTGTATGCGCGGTTATTATAAAAGCTGTTCATTGCCGCCAAGCCGATGCTCGCTAGCGGAAAATCCCACAATTTGATCATTGCGGCGGCTTCTTTCAGCGCAGCACCTTTCATTTGGGCTAACACGTTTTCTTCCGGCGCCGCCCCGTATCGGACGGCGGTCCCGATCCCGTGTTCGCTGGTAATGATCATGCGATTTTTGGTCGGGAAAATCTCGCGGATCTTGCCTTCTCCGACCCCCGCGATCAATTCATCATAAATTTCCCACATGCATTTTGCCTCCTTTGATCGGCAAAACGACTTTTTCGTCTTGCACTTCGACGACCTCAAGCGGTACTTGATAGATTTTCTGCAGCAATTCGCTCGTCAAGACTTCCGCAGGCGCACCGCTGACTTCCAAATGGCGCCGGTTCAGCACGACTGCTTTCGAACCATACTGAAACGCATGATTCGGATCATGACTTGATTGAAAGATCAGATAGCCGTCTTGGACCAGCTGATCGATCATTTCGAGCACCATGATCTGATTTCCGTAATCCAAACTTGCACAGGGCTCATCCATCAAGAGGATCCGGCTGTTTTGTGCGATCGCCCGTGCAATGATCGCCAGCTGCTGCTCGCCCCCGCTGATCTGCGGAAAAGGCCGTTCAGCCAATCGCCAAATATTGAGCCGTTCGAGCGCGGCGATCGCGCGTTTTTCTTCTTTTGCCCCTGGTGTTTGCAGAGCGTGCAGCTGCGCGGTCGTTCCCATCAGCACCATTTCAAAAACAGTATAAGGGAAAACCGCATTCGGCTTTTGCGGGATATAAGCGATCGTTTGTGCTAATTCTTTTTGTGAATAAGCCGCAAGATTTTTATCATTGATTTCGATCGTGCCGCTTGCCGGCGATAAGAAGCCCAGCAGCGCTTTAAAAAGCGTTGATTTTCCGGCACCGTTTTTTCCTAGCAAAAAAACGGACTCGCCAGCCTCAAAAGTAAAAGAGATATCTTCTAAAACAGTTTTATGTCCATACGCGATCGATAGATTTTGCGCTTTCAGCATCTTTCCAGCTCCTTTCACCGAGTCATTTTTGCATTGCGGATCAACAGCAAGAGAAAGACCGGTGCTCCGATAAACGAAGTCAATATGCCGATCGGGATTTCGCTGGTCGTGAGCATCCGCGCAATATCATCCACGATCAAAAGAAACGAGGCCCCTAAGAGCGCACTGACCGGCACGACTTTGCGATAATCATTGCCGACGATCAAGCGCGCGAAGTGCGGAATGATCAAGCCGACCCAGCCGATCATTCCAGTCACGGAAACCGCTGCCGCAGTGATCAACGTTGCAGCGAACACCATGATCACGCGAATATTTCTTGTGTTCACACCCAAACTCTCGGCCTCTTGAGTGCCGAGCGACATTAAATTCAGCCGCCAGCGCAAAAAGAAGATCGGCAAGCAACCAATGACGATCAAAGGAACCGCGAAAGCAACATCCTGCTGTTTGATCCCCGAAAGACTGCCCATCAGCCAATATGTGATCGCCGGCAAAGTACTCATCGGATCCCCGATCAGCTTCAAAAAAGAAACCGCGGAGGAGAAGAGCGAACCGACCATCATGCCGATCAAGATCATATAGAGGATCGTTTCGCCTTTGATGATTTTTGCCAGAAACAAAACCAGCCCCACCGCGATCAATCCCCCTAAAAAAGCCCAGCTGACGACGACTTGATAACTTTGCGAAAGATATAAACCAAGCGCTGCACCGAATGCCGCTCCTTGCGATGCGCCTAAAATATCTTGCGAGACCATCGGATTTTGGAACAATGCTTGATAAGCTGCCCCTGCTAAGGCGATCCCCGCACCAATGACTGCTGCCATGACAACACGCGGAAAACGGATCTTGAACATGATCGTCGCAAATTGTGAATGCTCTGCCGAAAGTTTCCCAACAAGCTGCTCTTGCAGCGTATGAACGAAATTATCAAATGAGATCGGGAACTTACCTAAATAAAAAGAAAATAAAAATACGCTTACAAATAATGCCAATAAAAGAATTATCAAACCTCGCGACTTGCGCAAAGCAGCCCACCACGCTCTCTTTATACTTTCACAAGATAACGAACATCGTTAAAAAAACAAAAATCTTTGCAATTTTTGTTCGATCTCCAGCTGATTCTGTTTTTCCATTGTTAAGATCGTCCCATTTTTTTCGATCGCCTCGCGCAGCATTTTTCGCCGCTTGAAGTATTCGCTGGGAATATCCAGACGCTTGGCTTGGTGCGCCGCATTTTGATCACTTTTATGGACCCCGACGATTTTGTTTTTCATTTGCAGGACTATCAAAAGTTTTTCGAAAAAGACATCCGTTAAAAGCTCGATCCCGCCGATCTCATCCAGCAAGATCACTTCGTCAGCCGCTGCTTGCAAAGCATCATCCAGTATACGGACCCCAAATGACGAAAAGATCTCGGGATGCCAAGTCCGGTGGAAGTTAGCGTCAGTTTCCATTAAAGGAGCCTTTGGTGCAGATGCGTCCGTGAGGAACCGTGCGTCGCAAAGCCAAAACGAATCCACTTGATCCGCACGCCAGCGCCGCTCGACAAAAAGTCCCCTTAAAGGATACCCTGAAACCGCTCGCAAAAGCAAGGACGTTTTACCGACAAATGAAGGTCCTTCCAAAAAAAGATCCATCCAAGAAACCACCTTTTTGTTCAGTATACAAAAAAAGAATGCTCGAAAGCATTCTGCATGACCCGGACGGGAATCGAACCCGTGATACCGCCGTGAAAGGGCGGTGTCTTAACCGCTTGACCACCGGGCCGCCAAAAGACGGAGAAGGAGGGATTTGAACCCTCGCGCCGGTTTCCCGACCTACACCCTTAGCAGGGGCGCCTCTTCAGCCACTTGAGTACTTCCCCAATGGGCCTAAATGGACTCGAACCATCGACCTCACGCTTATCAGGCGTGCGCTCTAACCAGCTGAGCTATAGGCCCATCAATGTAACAAGAGCGGGTGACGAGAATCGAACTCGCGACAACAGCTTGGAAGGCTGTGGTTTTACCACTAAACTACACCCGCAAAAAAAGCGGTTCCGACGGGAATCGAACCCGCGATCTCCTGCGTGACAGGCAGGCATGTTAACCCCTACACCACGGAACCAATAAAACTAATTGCGGGAGCAGGATTTGAACCTGCGACCTTCGGGTTATGAGCCCGACGAGCTACCAGACTGCTCCATCCCGCGATAATAGTAAAAGGAGGATAAGGGATTCGAACCCCTGCGTGCTTTTACACACCTGACGGTTTTCAAGACCGTTCCCTTCAGCCGGACTTGGGTAATCCTCCAAAATGACCCGGACGGGAATCGAACCCGTGATACCGCCGTGAAAGGGCGGTGTCTTAACCGCTTGACCACCGGGCCAATGTAAAACATGCAAATGGGCCTAAATGGACTCGAACCATCGACCTCACGCTTATCAGGCGTGCGCTCTAACCAGCTGAGCTATAGGCCCATAATTATAGAAAAGCGGGTGACGAGAATCGAACTCGCGACAACAGCTTGGAAGGCTGTGGTTTTACCACTAAACTACACCCGCAAAAAATTGCGGTAATGGCGCGGGACAGAATCGAACTGCCGACACACGGAGCTTCAATCCGTTGCTCTACCAACTGAGCTACCACGCCGAGATTTGCTACGGTTCCGACGGGAATCGAACCCGCGATCTCCTGCGTGACAGGCAGGCATGTTAACCCCTACACCACGGAACCAATCGAGCAAATTGCGGGAGCAGGATTTGAACCTGCGACCTTCGGGTTATGAGCCCGACGAGCTACCAGACTGCTCCATCCCGCGATAATAGAAAAAAGGAGGATAAGGGATTCGAACCCTTGCGTGCTTTTACACACCTGACGGTTTTCAAGACCGTTCCCTTCAGCCGGACTTGGGTAATCCTCCACAAAAGCCGCTATGGACCTTGTAGGACTCGAACCTACGACCGGACGGTTATGAGCCGTCTGCTCTAACCAGCTGAGCTAAAGGTCCAGGCTCGAAAGCTTTTATCGCGGCGGAGGGGATCGAACCCCCGACCTCCCGGGTATGAACCGGACGCTCTAGCCAGCTGAGCTACACCGCGAAATTTGAAACAGAAAATCTGTTTATCGGGAAGACAGGATTCGAACCTGCGACACCCTGGTCCCAAACCAGGTACTCTACCAAGCTGAGCTACTTCCCGAAACGCGCCCAGAAGGAGTCGAACCCTCAACCTCTTGATCCGTAGTCAAGCACTCTATCCAATTGAGCTATGGGCGCATAAAAATAATAATCTTCGAAGCAATGCCGAGGACCGGAATCGAACCGGTACGGTGATCACTCACCGCAGGATTTTAAGTCCTGTGCGTCTGCCAGTTCCGCCACCCCGGCATAGATCGAATACAAGCGGAAGACGGGATTCGAACCCGCGACCCCCACCTTGGCAAGGTGATGTTCTACCCCTGAACTACTTCCGCATCTTTGAGATGCCGGCTAAAGGATTTGAACCCTCGACCCTCTGATTACAAATCAGATGCTCTACCAACTGAGCTAAGCCGGCAAAACTCTTAATAAATGCGGGTGAAGGGACTTGAACCCCCACGCCAAAGGCGCTAGATCCTAAATCTAGTGCGTCTGCCAATTCCGCCACACCCGCAAATTATTAAATGAGCCGCACAGGGCTCGAACCTGTGACCCTCTGATTAAAAGTCAGATGCTCTACCAACTGAGCTAGCGGCTCTTCAATGGAGGTTAACGGGATCGAACCGCTGACCCTCTGCTTGTAAGGCAGATGCTCTCCCAGCTGAGCTAAACCTCCATCAAAAAAAGAAAAAAAGCGTGGCAGCGTCCTACTCTCACAAGGGGCAACCCCTCACTACAATCGGCGCTCGGAAGCTTAACTTCTGTGTTCGACATGGGAACAGGTGTATCCTTC
>JALCOL010000017.1 GCA_022649665.1 Enterococcaceae bacterium | reverse complement strand
TGCGCCGCGAAAAGTCGCCTTGTTCGCTCTGCGCGAAACTGCGGCGCGGGATCTTGTACCGGCGGGCCGTCGAGCTGGGCTGCGGGAAAGTTGCGCTCGGCCACCATCTGGATGACGCGATCGAAACGTATTTCATGAATCTGCTGCTGCATGGACGCATGACGAGTTTCGAGCCGTTCAGCCACTTGACGAAAACCGGGATCGATTTGATCCGTCCGATGATCTACGTGGAAGAGCGCGAAATCATCCGCTTCGCTCAGCGCGAAGAGCTGCCGGTTTTGTTCAATCCGTGTCCGGCAGATAAAAAGACGGAGCGTGAGCGGACGAAAAGGCTCGTCACGCGCTTAAGTGCTGAATATCCTGACATTCGCCAGAAGTTTATTTTGGGCATGGAACAAGGAACAACGCGGGATTTCTGGCAGGCGGATCCGCGGCGTTAACGCGTGTTTTCCTTGTTGAAAATTCTTGCTATTTCAATAGGGAATCAATATAATGAAAAAGTGAAGATTTCATAAGGGAGTAACTGGCGGCAAGTCCGCGGCAACATCACCAGCAAGAAATGAAGACATTTCTGGTGTTGTCTTAAACGGTGAGACTTATGTATGTGGCTACATACACAAGACTCACTTTTTTGTTACTCTTAAAAATTACAAGGGGGTTTTTATAAGTGTCAGAAGAAGAAAAGAGAAAGGAACAGCTCGTCGCACCGTTTTATAATCAAACGGAAGATGAAGTGCTGAAAGAATTCAATACTTCCGAGAACGGGCTGAGTGCGAGCGAAGCGCAAAAACGCTTGAGCGAATATGGACCGAACGCGCTGGAAGAAGGGAAGAAGAAATCGACCCTGCAGAAATTCTTCGAGCAGTTCAAAGATTTTATGATCATTGTCCTGATCGCAGCCGCAATTATTTCGGTGATCGCGACCGGCGGTGAAGATTTTGTTGATGCTATTATCATTTTAGTCGTTGTCTTCATCAATGCGATCATGGGGGTCATCCAAGAAAACAAAGCCGAAGAAGCGATCGAATCGCTGAAGAAAATGGCGACCCCGAATGCGAACGTGATCCGCGACGGCCATACGCAAACGATCAGCAGTACGGACCTTGTTCCGGGGGACATTGTCCTCCTTGAAGCAGGCGACGTCGTTCCGGCGGATCTGCGGCTGACAGATTCTGCTTCGCTTAAGATCGAAGAAGCGGCGCTGACCGGTGAATCCGTTCCATCTGAAAAAGATACAGCGGTCATTCCTGAAAAAGAAGTCGGGATCGGCGACCGCGCGAATATGGCGTTTTCGAACTCGAACGTCACATACGGCCGCGGAAAAGGGATCGTTGTCGGTACCGGAATGCATACGGAAGTCGGCAAGATCGCCGGGATGCTGAACCAAGCGGACGAAACAGAAACCCCGCTCAAAACCAATTTGAACCAACTTGGAAAATTCTTGACGATCGCGATCTTGATCATTGCGGCGATCATGTTCTTCGTCGGGATCTTTATGAACGATACGCCGATCATCGAAATGCTTTTGGTTTCGGTATCTTTGGCAGTTGCCGCGATCCCAGAAGGCTTGCCGGCGATCGTGACGATCATTTTGGCACTAGGCACGCAAGTGATGGCCAAGCGCAAAGCGATCATCCGCAAGCTGCCGGCCGTGGAAACACTTGGCAGTACAGACATCATTTGTTCCGATAAAACTGGGACATTGACGCTGAATCAAATGACTGTTGAAAAACTTTATGCGAACAACCAAATGTATGATGCGAAAAGCGAGATCGTTCCGGACGGCGAAACTGTTCGCGTCATGAACTTCTGTAATGATACAAAAGTCGATCCGGAAGGCAAATTGATCGGCGACCCGACGGAAACCGCTCTTGTCCAATACGGGATGGATCATTCTTACAATGTGAAAGCGCAGCTTGAAAAAGAACCGCGGATCGCGGAGGTACCATTTGATTCTGAGAGAAAATTGATGTCGACGCTCCACCGCGACGGTGATAAAGTCTTTGTAGCAGTCAAAGGAGCTCCTGACCAATTATTGAACCGCTGCTCGAAAGTCCAGCTGGACGGCAAAGTCGTTCCGATGACCGACAAAGAAAAAGAACAGATTTTGACGACCAACTCAAATCTTGCCAAACAAGCCTTGCGTGTTTTGGCAATGGCGTACAAAGTGATCGATGAAGTTCCGGCAACGCTTGACTCGGCGACGGTCGAACATGATCTCATTTTTGCGGGTCTTGTCGGAATGATCGATCCGGAACGGAAGGAAGCTGCGGAAGCAGTTCGGACCGCGCGCGAAGCCGGTATCCGCCCGATCATGATCACCGGCGACCATCAGGAAACTGCTGAAGCGATCGCTGGACGACTTGGGATCATTACTCCTGGTGATGACGCGGCAGTCCTGACAGGTGCACAATTGGATGAAATGAGCGATGCCGATCTTGCGAAAAATATCGAACAATATTCGGTCTACGCGCGCGTCTCGCCGGAACACAAGGTCCGGATCGTCAAAGCTTGGCAAAAAGACGGCAAAGTCGTTGCGATGACCGGTGACGGTGTCAACGACGCACCATCTTTGAAACAAGCCGATATCGGGATCGGGATGGGGATCACCGGTACAGAAGTATCGAAAGGTGCTTCCGATATGGTCTTGGCTGATGACAACTTTGCGACGATCATCGTTGCTGTCGAAGAAGGCCGCAAAGTCTTCTCGAATATCCAAAAAGCCGTTCAATATCTGCTGGCAGCCAACTTGGGTGAAGTATTGACGATGTTTATCGCGACGATGCTCGGCTGGGATACGCTGCTGCCGATCCATCTGCTTTGGATCAACTTGGTAACAGATACGTTCCCGGCGATCGCGCTTGGGATGGAACCTGCCGAAAAAGGTTTGATGAAACGCAAACCGCGCGGACGAAAATCGAATTTGTTCTCCGGCGGCGTGATGAGCAGCATCATCTATCAAGGGATCGTCGAAGGTGCCGCAACGCTCTTCGTTTACTGGTCAGCGATCCAGTGGCCGGATCATACGATGGCGAATACCAGCTTGTCACCCAGCCAGCTTTTGACTTTGCAGCACCAAGATGCACTGACGATGTGCTTTGCAACATTAGGTTTGATGCAGCTGTTTCATGCCTTCAATGTGAAGTCCGTCCATCAATCACTCTTTAAAGTCGGACCATTCAAGAACAAAGCATTCAACTGGGCAATCTTAGCTTCCTTCACTTTGCTGGCAGTCGTGATCTTGGTTCCTGGTCTGAATACGTTGTTCCGTGTTTCAAATCTTGACTTCTACCAATGGGGCATCGTTTTAGGGGCTTCATTTGCGATCATCCCAGTGGTCGAGATCGTCAAATTCGTTCAACGGAGAATGGGACGCGTCTAAGATTTTTCAACGGAAAGAAGGGAACCTATGCAGCAGAATACCGCATATTACTTGCGCACGATCAATGAGCTGGTGCAGACGACGGAAAAAACGGGCGATACGATGAACCCGTTTTATCAGGAAGCTCGCAGCGCTTTAGATGAAAAAGCGACGCTTTCGGCAGAGAAGCTGGCTGAGATCAAGGAACACTTTGCTCAAGGAGTCGCAGATTACCAAGCGGTCATGAAAAAGATCCGCGGACTGCGCCCACCGGCGAAAGTAATGGGTAACCACCAAAAACTGGTCAATGTGTATCAAGAATATTTGGCAGGATGTGAAGAAATGCTGACAGCGATCGATCCGGAAAAAGGGATCGACGGCACCGCGTTCAATGCTTCTGAAGCAAAACAAGATGCCGCCAGCGAACAGCTCGGCAAAGTGATCAGCCGCATCACACGCTTGTTCGTCAGATAGAAATAAGGCTGTTCCGAAGAAGCTCATTTGGAACGCCGTTCAATAAGGCTGTTCCAAAAGCGTTCAGCTTCGAGAAGGAAAGCAGAGAATCTTATCAACTGAAAAGGAATCATGGCCGATCGATCACAGGGCCATGATTCCTTTTTTGTGTCGTGAAAAAGAAAAAATGAATTAAGGTAGAAAAGTCTTTATTGTAAAACGCCCGAATAAAGAAAAATGTGGTTAAATAGAGATGTAAGCGCTTAATAACTCAAAAGAAAGAAGGAGCGGGAATGGAAAAGATCCAAGTGGAGTTGTCAAAAGAAGAAGTCGAAAGACTGCGGGATTACATGGGAGCGGGGATCGAGGAGTGGTTTGAGTTTCACCGGGGGCAGGAAGAAGCGCTTGAATTCGATCAGATCCTTTGGGGAAGATTGGCGCATATGTTGTATGAACTGGAGAAGAGGGACTAGAACAACCATGAAACAAATCGATTCATCGATCCTTGATTGTCAGGAAGTTTTGGATTATGCGCACGATCAATTTGTCAGTGTACTGGATGACGTGCTGCAAGTCGCGGAAGCTTTTCAAAAACGGGTAGCAGATGCAAAAAGCGAAGTGGAATATGAAGTCTTTACTAAACAGCTGACTTCGCTGGCAGAAGAATTGGAGCGCTTGACGATGCTCGAGCAGCAAAGCCAGTATACTTTGGAGATCTTGGAGCAGATCAAAGAACGTGATTATCAAGACGAATGACTGCGCTCAATTGTTACTTTGATAAGGGGTTGATTTGGGTGGAGTTCTTTTTTTGGCTTTTTATCGGCTGCGTCTGCGCATGGATCGCTCAGTGCGGCATCGACTCGAAACGATCTACTGACATTGAAAGGGCGGGAGTCGACCAGCAGAGGAAAAATCAGCAATCTGCAGAAAGGAAATGTTTATATGCTTCCATCAATTTACACCAAACATCTGATCAAAAAAGATCCGCCGCTTGTCCGTTTCGACACGGCTGCGCTCGATCATCTTGCTGAACCGATTTCTTTTTATTACGATGGGCACCAAAAGATCTATACCGACGACGGCTATTTCTGTCATGAATTGAAACGATTTACTGATCTGACGAAACGGGAAAGAGTTTTATTAGCGCAGTCGATGGCGAGCTGGCTTTTCGCAGAGTTCGATGAAACGATCGAAGAATTTTATTTTCATGAAGAGAATGAAAATGCCGCAGTGACACGGATGCTGCAGCTGACAACGGCGATGACGACCGCGATCAATTTAGAGCGGGCACATATGATCAAACTGCTTGTGCCGGAAAAAACATTCAATCCGGCAAAGTAACCGATGGATAGCGATGCAAGAGATTGTGACAAAAGTGCATATTTCCGAAGAAGCCCATTTGCAACACCGTTTATTCGGATAGCGGGACCGTGACGAGACTTACGTCGCGGTCCTTTCTTTGTGCAGTTTTGCGGCGGGAGCCGCGCGGGATATGCTATAATAAAAAACAAACACAAGATTTTTTGCAAGGAGGCTGCCAGATGGAAAGTACAATCATCAGTATCGGAAAAAAAGCGATCGATGACAAAGAGCCGCTTTTGATTTTATTTGGCGAAAAGGCAACGCCGCTTTTGAAAGAATATTCATTGATCCAATCATTCAAAAAAACACCGACTGCTTTTCGTTTGCAAGCGGGAGATGTTTTAAAGTTTGATAATCAAGAATATAAGATCGAACATATCGGCCAGTCGGCGAATGAAAATTTGACCAATTTGGGACATGTCAGTTTAGTCTTTGGCGAGCTGCCGACAGAGGATTCATTTGCCAATGGCATCTATTTGTCGCCGCACGTTGTTCCTGAACTACACGTCGGGTCACACATCATCTATCCGGGAGATGAGTAAAATGGGCACACGCGGAGAAAATACCGGGAAGAAATTCTCTTGGTTTTGGCGCTGGTTTTTGAACAGTCAAATGGTGACTGCACTATTGATCCTGCTGCTTCTTTTGCTGATCATTTTTCTGTTCAATAAGATCTCGTATGTGTTTACGCCGGTCGCTGATTTTTTCAGTGTCGTCGGGATTCCGGTGATCTTCGCCGGAGTATTTTATTATTTTTTGGTGCCGATCGTTGACCGGATGGAGCGCAACGGGATCAACCGGATCGTCGCGATCGCGATCGTTTTTGCGGCGATCATTGGTATTTTGATTTTAGTGATCGCGCTGATCGTGCCGAAAGTTCAAGAGCAGACGGCCAGTTTCTTTCGAAACTTGCCGCGGTATTTTGATATTTTGAATCGGAATGCGACCGAACTCTTGAAAGAGCCGATCTTCCGCCATATCCAGCCGCAGATCGAAAAAAGTTTGGATGACATCTCTGCAACGATCACGTCTGCGATCAAGATGCTTTCAACGAATGCCTTCAGTGCGATCTCGCGCGTTGTCGGCGCAGTAGCGAATTTCTTTATCGCGATCGTGACGATCCCCTTCCTTTTGTTTTATTTGCTGAAAGACGGCAAAAAGATCCCGCCGTTCATCGTGAAACTTTTGCCGAACCGCTGGCGCACAAATACGATGCGCGTGATGCGCGAGATGAACAGCCAAGTCGCGTCTTATATTCGCGGACAGCTGACGGTCGCGTTTGCCGTTGCCGTCATGTTCACGGCCGGCTTTGGCTTGATTGGCTTGGATTACGGGGTTACGCTCGGGATCTTGGCAGGATTTTTGAATTTGATCCCGTATTTAGGATCTTTTTTGGCGATGATCCCAGCGGTCTTTTTGGGGATCGTTGCCGGACCATTGATGCTCTTTAAGATCGTGATCGTCTTTGTTTTGGAACAAACGATCGAAGGCCGTGTCGTTTCGCCGCTTGTCTTAGGTTCACAGCTCAAGATCCATCCGGCGACGATTCTGTTGGTGCTGCTGACGGCTGGGAAACTGATGGGGCTGATCGGCGTGATCTTAGGGATCCCGCTCTATGCAGCGATCAAAGTGATCGTCGTCAATGTCTTTGATTGGTATCGAAGCGTCTCGAGTCTTTATCAAGAGAAAGAAGCCGATACGCCGCATGAGGAACCAGCTGCTGTCAAAAAAGAATAAGAAAAATGGAGGTTGTGACAATTCTAGCTGTCACAGCCCCTATTTTTTCGCGCAAAAGCTCTTCCTAAAAGCAGACTCCTTTTTGGTATAAAAGAATCAAAGAAGGGCACCCATGCTGATTGTAGCTTTCCGGCAAATATGCTATGATTATTTCGAACGAAAGTTGATTAAGATTCAAACGAAAATAAAAGGAGGACCTCTCATGAAAAACGGCATAAATATCTTGGCGGAATCGCAACTCCATTTTGGCACATTGACCGAGCGAATGGCGCATTACCGCGAAACAGTTTTGGAAGAAAAGCCGTATATCTCAGCCGAGCGGGCGCTTTTAACGACGGAAGCCTATCAGAAAAACCAAAGTCAGCCAGTCGTGATGAAACGGGCTCTGATGCTCAAAAATATTTTGGAGAAGATGTCGATCTATATCGAACCGGAGACACTGATTGCCGGCAACCAAGCGGATTCGAACCGCGACGCGCCGATCTTTCCAGAATATACGATGAAGTTCGTACTGGATGAGTTGGATCTGTTTGAAAAAAGAGATGGCGATGTTTTTTATATTACTGAGGAAACAAAAGCGCAGCTGCGTGCGATCGCTCCTTTTTGGGAAAACAAGACGCTGCGTGCCAAAGCGGGCGCACTTTTGCCTGAAGAAGTCGATGTCTTCATGGAGACCGGATTTTTTGGCATGGAAGGCAAAATGAATTCGGGGGATGCACATTTAGCTGTCGATTACCGCCAAGTACTTGTTCGCGGACTGAAAGGTTATGAGGAACGCACGAAACACGCCAAAGCAGCACTGGATCTGACGCGGCCTGACAGCATCAAAAAATATCATTTTTACCGCGCTGTTTTGATCGTGATCGAAGCGGTCCGAAACTTTGCGCTGCGTTTCGCTCGCCTAGCAGAACAAGAAGCCCAAACTGCAAATTCACCGCGCAAAGAAGAATTGCTTGAAATGAGCCGGATCTGCCGCAAAGTGCCGTATGAACCAGCAGAAACGTTCCAAGAAGCACTTCAAGCCGTCTGGTTCATCCAGCTGATCCTTCAAATCGAGTCGAACGGCCATTCATTATCATACGGGCGCTTTGATCAATATATGTATCCATATTTGAAGCATGGTTTGGAGACTCAAAAGCTGACCGAAAATGAAGCCGTCGAGCTGCTGGCCAACTTGTGGATCAAGACGCTGACGATCAACAAAGTCCGCAGCCAAGCGCATACCTTCAGCAGTGCTGGCAGTCCGCTATATCAAAATGTCACGATCGGCGGACAAACGCCTGACAAAAAAGATGCAGTCAACCGGTTGTCTTATCTGGTCTTGAAAAGTGTCGCTCAAACGAAATTGCCGCAGCCGAACTTGACGGTCCGCTATCACGCCGGTTTGCCGGAAGAATTCATGAAAGAATGCATCGAAGTCATGAAGCTGGGTTTCGGAATGCCGGCCTTCAATAATGACGAGATCATCATTCCATCATTTATAAAACTCGGCGTCAAAGAACGCGATGCTTACAATTACAGCGCGATCGGCTGTGTTGAAACGGCGATTCCCGGCAAATGGGGATACCGCTGTACAGGCATGAGCTATATGAATTTCCCAAAGATCCTGATGATCGCAATGAATGACGGGATCGATCCGGTATCCGGCAAACGTTTTGTTCCGGGGTACGGTCATTTCAGCAAAATGACGTCGTTTGAACAGCTTTTTGCAGTTTGGGACAAAACCGTTCGTGAACTGGCACGGATGAGCGTGATCGTTGAAAATGCGATCGATTTGAGCCTTGAAGCCGAGGTGCCGGATATCCTCTGCTCAGCATTGACCGAAGACTGCATCGGCCGCGGGAAAACTATCAAAGAAGGCGGCGCAGTTTATGACTTCATCTCCGGACTTCAAGTCGGGATCGCCAATTTAGCTGATTCCCTCGCGGCGATCAAGAAACTGGTCTTCGATGAAGAAAAAATCACACCAGCCGAATTGTGGGAGGCTTTGATGAATGATTTTGCCGGTGAAAAAGGACAAGCAATCCGTGAGATGCTCCTTTATGAAGCGCCCAAATACGGAAATGATCTGGATGAAACCGATCAGCTCGTCTGCCGCGCGTATGCTTCTTATATCGATGAAATCAAAAAATATCCAAATACCCGCTTCGGCCGCGGACCGATCGGCGGCATTCGCTATGCCGGAACCTCATCGATCTCAGCAAATGTCGGTCAAGGGCGGGCAACGATGGCGACGCCTGATGGACGCCGCGCTTGGCAGCCGCTCGCCGAAGGATGCTCGCCGGCGCACAATATGGATACGCACGGGCCGACTGCTGTTTTAAAATCTGTTGCCAAACTGCCGACTGAAGAAATCACTGGCGGAGTGCTCCTTAATCAAAAGGTCAATCCGCAAACATTGGCGAAAGCCGAAGATACGCAAAAGCTGATCATGCTGCTGCGGACGTTTTTCAACCGGCTGCACGGCTATCATATCCAGTACAATGTCGTTTCGCGCGAAACATTGATCGACGCGCAGAAGCACCCGGAAAAACACCGCGACCTGATCGTGCGTGTCGCCGGCTACTCCGCATTTTTCAATGTCCTATCGAAAGCAACGCAAGACGACATCATTGCCCGCACCGAACACACCCTGTAAGTATAGAAAGCGAGGAACGAATCTGATGGAAATTCTGCTCGATTCTGCAAATTTGAAAAGCATCAAACGTTTTGGGGATACATTGCCGCTGGCGGGGGTCACGACGAATCCCTCGATCATAAAAAAAGAGGGAAAAATCGATTTCTTTGCACATCTGCGCAAGATCCGCACGATCATCGGACCGCAGCGCTCCCTTCATGTCCAAGTCGTGGCGGCTGATGTGGAAGGGATCTTGAAAGACGCGGAAGCGATCTTTGCCGAAGTCGGCGAAGAAACTTATGTAAAAGTACCGGTAACAGAAGAAGGGCTGAAAGCGATCAAGGCGTTGAAGGATCAGCGGCGCAACGTGACAGCGACTGCAATCTATACGATTTTTCAAGCAGACTTGGCGATCGCTGCCGGAGCAGACTATATCGCACCGTACTTCAACCGCATGGAAAATCTGAATATCGATGCCGAACAAGCCGTCCGTGAAATGGCAGGAGAGATCAAACGCAGCAGCGCGCAGACGAAGATTTTGGCGGCCAGTTTTAAAAATATCGGTCAGGTGACGGCCGCACTCCGCAGCGGCGCCCAAGCGGTCACCGCGTCGCCTGACGTGATCGCGCAGGGATTTGCGATGCCGTCGATCGCGCAGGCAGTTGCGGACTTCACGCATGATTGGGAAAACATCTTCGGCGAAGGCCAAACGATCGCCTCGCTGCGAAAATAAAGATAAAAAAGAGGCTGCGGCAATCGTTTTGCCGCAACCTTCTTATTTCTTGAAGCTGAACGCTTTTGTCACGACCTCTGTGTTTCAAGCTTTTTGGATGTGGATGTTGTGCTGTGTTAGAAAATCGGCGACCTCTTGAGGGAGCGAGTCGTCGGTAAAGATCTGTGCGATTTCATTGAAAGAAAATTCGGTGACGGTCCCTTTTTTAGCAAACTTGCTGGAATCTGTCAGGATGATCGTCTGGTTCGCTGAAGTCGCCAGTGTGCGTGCGGTGTCGGAGCGCGTGATATCGCTGCCGGTGAAGCCGCGCTTTGGATCAAAGCCGTCGATCCCGATAAAGAGTTTATCAACGAAAAATTCACTGATCACTTTCTTAACGAGCGGGCCGACATTTACTTGCGATTCTTTTTGATATTCACCGCCTAAGAGGATCACTTTGACGGTTTCTGCTTTGCGGATATAAGAGGCGATAAAGCAGGAGTTTGTGATGATCGTCACTTCTTCTTTATGGAAGGCAAGTTCTTCTGCTAACAAAGTGCAAGTCGAACCCGATTCGATCATCACGACTTCACCGTCATGAACGAGTTCGGCCGCTTTCAGAGCGATCTTGCGTTTTTGATCGTAATTTTGCGCCAGCCGGTAATTGATATCGTCTTGATTGTTGAGGACCGCAAAGCCATGCTGGCGGTGGAGGATCCCGCGGCTTTCGAGCTTATCCAAGTCTTTGCGGATCGTGACTTTTGAGACGTCTAAAAGCCGCGACAGTTCATTGACTTCGATTTTTTTCTGCTTGCTGACGATCGAAATGATTTCTTCTTCTCTAGACATAGCGTCACCTCAATTCATTTGTATGATAACAAGTGCGCTGCAAAAAAACAATAAGGAGGCGCAAAACGAATGGAACCGCAAATCTGTATCTTCAATATCCAAAAATTCAGCATCCACGACGGACCCGGGATCCGGACCGTCGTATTTTTCAAAGGCTGTCCGCTGCGCTGCTACTGGTGCGCGAATCCGGAAAGCCAGCGCGTCGCCCCGGAAAAAATGTGGGAGGAGCAGCGGCAGAAGACCACAATAGTCGGCGAGTATCGAACGATCGCTGAGATTATGGAAAAAGTGCTGCAAGATGAGCCGTTCTATGAAGAATCGGGCGGCGGGGTTACACTTTCAGGCGGCGAGATCCTGCAGCAGCCGGCAGGCGCTTTGGCACTTTTGCGCGCGTTAAAAGCGCGCGGCATCCATACCGCTTGCGAAACGACGGGTGCGGCTGATGAAAAAGTTTTCGCAGAATTTTTAGATCAAGTCGATCTGATCTTTTTTGATGTAAAACACTATGATGCGCTGCGCCACCAAAAAGGGACCGGACAGACAAATACGCGGATCTTGAATAACTTGCAGCAAGCACTTACCAGTTCCGCCGAAGTGATCGTCCGGATCCCAGTGATCCCGGGATTCAACGCCGCCCTCAGCGACGCGCACCATTTCGTTGAGCTTTTTCACGAGCTGCAGGTCAAAAAGCTTGAACTTCTGCCCTTCCATCAGTTCGGTGAAAAGAAGTACACTGCCCTTCAGCGCAACTACCGCTTGAAAGGGGTCCCGCAAATACATTCAGAAGATTTAACCGATTACGCAAAAATATTTACTGACCACCATATCGATTGTCTCGTTCGCTGAACGATCGATTGCTCAGCCCGCACTGTGAGTCAAACCGCAGTGCGGGCTTTTTTTTGGAGAAATTGAAAATAAATGTAAATTTATCCTGCGTTTTTCTTGATTTTTCGGCTGAAATATTCTAAACTGACACAGTGTCACATGACGAGATGTCATAAGAGAGGAGGACCCGCATGCCGACCAAGACATTTTTTAATCTGCCCAAAGAAAAACAAAAACGCCTCCTAGATGCGGCGCGGTTAGAATTTTCCCGAGCATCGCTAGCGGAAGCATCGATCGCTAATATCGTCAAAGCCGCAAAGATCCCGCGCGGCAGCTTTTATCAGTATTTTGAGAACAAGGAAGACCTCTACTTTTATTTTTTTGCAAGTCTGCAAAAATCCAGCCGCATTGATTTGAAAGCGGCGGTAAAAATCAAAAAAGGCGATCTATTCGCCGGTTTTCAGCTCTATTTTGAAAAAACACTCCATGATATTTTGCACGGACCGGATGCTGCGTTCTACCAGCTGTTTTTCACAACGGTTGATTTTCACGGTATGCGCAAAATGGTCGCTAATCTAGGCCGCGGGCACAGCCCAGGAGCGCATACGCATAAATGTACAAAAGAAAACAAGCACTCTTTTTTGAGCGAAGTCGATCTCAATGATTTGCGCAATGTTTCGGCGAGCGACCTTAAATTATTATTCCACCTGATGCTCCATATTTTTTTCAGCAGTATCAGTGATGCTTTTCAAGATCAGGAATCGCCGCATGAAAGTGAAGTGTTGGAAAATTTTAATAAAAAGATGAACTGGCTGAAATACGGCGTTTATCGAAAAGAAGGAGAAGAACATGCTTAAAATCATACGCAGAATATCGCTGGGTTCAGCGATCATGGCGACTTTGTTCATGGTTGCTCAAGTGTTTGCAGATTTGTATCTGCCGACACTGACTTCTGACATTATCAATAACGGTGTCGCTAAAGGAGACATCGGCTATATCTGGCATGTCGGTTTCATCATGCTGGGATTTTCTTTGATCAGTATCGCAGCGGCAGTCGGCAATACTTTTTTTGCGACCCGCGAGTCGCAGAGTGTCGGAAAAGAACTGCGCTCGAAAGTTTATCAAAAAGTCGAAGCCTTTTCGAACAATGAATTCGACAAATTCGGCACTTCGAGTTTGATCACGCGGACAACCAATGACGTGACTCAAGTCCAAATGGTGCTTCAGATGTTTTTGCGGATGATGATCAATGCACCGATCATGCTGATCGGGGCAAGTTTCATGGCTTATCACAAAGACAAACAGCTGACGCAGATCTTTCTGATCGTTTTGCCGGTCATGGCCGTTTTGATCGGCGGCGTGATGTATTTTGCCGTGCCGCTTTTTAAAAGTTTGCAGGCGAAGACTGACCGGTTGAATCTGGTTTTTCGCGAAGGCTTGACAGGAGTCCGCGTGATCCGCGCTTTCCGCAAAGAAAAATATGAGGCAAAACGTTTTGACGTTGCCAATACCGACTATACGCATACATCGATCACCGTTCAGACGATCGTTGCGACGATGATCCCGCTGATGACGCTGATCATGAGCGGCACGAATGTCGCGATCATCTGGTTCGGCGGCCATTATATCGCTGAGCAGACGATGCAAGTCGGCAACTTGATCGCATTCATGACTTATGCGATGCAGATCTTGATGAGCTTTATGATGCTTTCAATGATCTTTGTCTTTGTTCCGCGTGCGCAAGCTTCTGCCCAGCGGATCAATGCCGTGATCGGCTCCAAAAGCGAGATGGACGATACGAAAGCAGTCAAAACACTTCCTTACAAAGGGAAAGATGCTATGCTGCGCTTTAATCACGTCTCTTACCGCTATGAAGGTGCGGAAAATCCGGCCTTGAGCGATATCAATTTTACCGCCAAGTCCGGTCAAATGCTTGCGATCATCGGCGGGACCGGCTCAGGAAAAAGCACGCTGGTCAATTTGATCCCGCGCTTTTACGATATCGAGACCGGCAGTATTCTTTTTAATGAACTTGATATCCGCGAGATCAAGCCGAAATCGCTGCGCGCCGATATCGGCTTTGTCCCGCAAAAAGCGGTCCTCTTTTCAGGATCGCTTCGTGAAAACATGCAATACGGCAATCCGAAGGCAACTGATGAAGAGATCTGGAAAGCCCTTGAGATCGCGCAGGCGAAAGATTTTGTCCAGCAAAATCCAGAAGGGCTCGATCAATATGTCGAACAAGGCGGCGGAAATTATTCCGGTGGTCAAAAGCAGCGGCTCGCGATCGCGCGGGCACTCGTCAAAAAAGCGGATGTCTATGTTTTCGATGATTCATTTTCAGCGCTTGATTTCAAGACGGATGCGAATCTGCGCGAAGCATTAGCACGCGACATCAAAGAAGCGATCACCGTTGTTGTTGCCCAGCGCGTTTCAACGGTCATGGAAGCTCATCAGATCCTGGTGCTCGATGAAGGGAAACAAGTCGGTCTTGGAACGCACGATGAATTAATGAAAACGAACAAGACGTATCGCGAGATCGTCGAATCGCAATTGAGAGAGGAGGACCTTGCATGAGCGCACCGAAAGATAAAGCAGCTCCGAAAAAAATGGGCGGGATGGGCCACGGCCCAGGCCGCAATCTCGGCGCAAAACCGCAAAAAGCTAAAAACTTTTGGGGAACGGTCGGCCGGCTGCTGAAATATATGTCGAAAAAGATCTACTTGATCCTGCTGGTCCTTGCATTAGCGATCGCCTCGACGATCTTTCAGATCCGGACGCCGAAGATCTTAGGGGAAGCAACGACTGAGATCTTTAAAGGCGTGATGGCCGGATTCAAGATGGCGAAAATGGGCCGGCCGGTCAAAACACTGCCGATCGATTTCGACAAAGTAGCACAAATTATTTTTGTCGTTATCGCCATGTACTTGGCTAGTGCAGTCTTCAGCTTTATCCAGCAATTCATCATGACGCGGATCTCGCAAAAGACCGTGTACCAATTGCGCCGCGAAATGAAAGAAAAGATGGACCGGCTGCCGATCTCATATTATGATACTCACAGCAACGGCGACATCATGAGCCGGGCGATCAATGATATGGACAATATCGCCAGTACTCTCCAGCAGAGTCTGACACAGTTCATTACGAGCGTCGTGACGTTTGTCGGCGTCTTGTGGATGATGCTGACGATCAGCTGGCAGTTGACGCTTGTCGCACTGGCAACGATCCCGCTCAGCTTGATCGTAGTGATGGTGATCGCCCCCAAATCGCAGCGTTATTTCGCCGATCAGCAGCGTTCGCTTGGACTTTTGAACAATCAAGTCGAAGAAACGTATGGCGGTCATGTGGTTGTGAAGAGCTTCAATCACGAAGAAAGCGATCAGCAAAACTTCGAAGTCGAAAACGAACGTTTGTATAAAGCCGGTTGGCGCGCACAATTTATTTCAGCGATGATCATGCCGCTGATGAACTTTATCAAGAACCTCGGCTATGTATTCGTGGCCGTCTTGGGGGGCGTCAAAGTCGCTAACGGCAATATGACGCTTGGGGACGTGCAGGCGTTCCTGCAATATACGAATCAGTTTTCGCAGCCGATCACCCAGATCGCAAGTCTTTTGAATACGATCCAATCGACCGTTGCGTCAGCCGAACGAATTTTTGAAGTGCTCGATGAAGCGGAGATGACGAACAAACCTTCCGGACTTCCGGTCGAGAAAAATTCACCGTATAAAGTTGAATTCGAACATGTTCAGTTCGGGTATGAACCGCAAGAGCCGCTGATGACTGATTTTGATCTGAACGTTCTGCCGGGACAGATGGTCGCGATCGTCGGACCGACCGGTGCCGGGAAAACGACTTTGATCAATCTCTTAGAACGCTTCTATGACGTGACAGGCGGCTCGATCCGCTACGAAGGCGTTGATACGCGCGACTTCCCGCGTCAAGATCTGCGCGCCAATTTTTCGATGGTGCTGCAAGATACATGGCTCTTTACCGGCAGCATTTACGATAATATTTTGTACGGCCGCGAAGGTGCTTCGGAAACCGAAGTCGTCCGCGCTGCGAAAGCGGCCCACGTCGATGACTTTGTCCGCAAACTTCCGCACGGTTATCAGACCGTCTTGAATGAAGAAGCATCCAATATTTCACAAGGACAAAGACAGCTGATCACGATCGCGCGCGCATTTTTGGCCGATCCCGATGTGCTGATCCTTGATGAAGCCACGTCAAGTGTCGATACGCGGACCGAAATTTTGATCCAGCACGCGATGGGGAATCTCTTGCAGGGACGGACGAGCTTCGTGGTCGCCCACCGGCTGTCAACGATCCGTGATGCGAATAATATCGTGGTGATGAACCACGGGAATATCGTTGAAACGGGGACCCATGATGAATTAATGGCAAAAAATGGCTTTTATGCTGATCTGTATAATAGCCAATTTGCTGATGATGAAGCGATTTAATAATAAAAATAAAAATAATAAATGCGGTCTGTTTGTTTCCAGGCCGCATTTTTATATATAATAAATAAACATGTGTAAAGAAAGCCTTTTACTTGCTCCTGCGTTTCTGGGCGCTTACAATGAATAGATGAGGAGGGGATGCATCGTGAACAGTTTTTCTACGCAGACGGCCAAGCTGCAAAATATTGCTCTGCGCGTAAAAAAATTCGACGAAATGATTGATTTCTATCAAAAGATCGTCGGTTTCTCACTCTTGCGGGAAGAAAACAACTTAGCGATTTTTGGGACGAAATCGCCTTACGATGAATTGCTGATATTAGAAGATACGCCGATGGGCACAGTTGATCGCGGTCATGCGAAAAAGCTGGCGCGCTTCTCATTGCGGATCACTTCAAAAGAAGAATTTTACAAAATATTGCGGCAGATGCTGCATTTCAACATTCCGCTATTGGAAACAAAAGAAAATAAATGTTCGCAAGCGTTTATGATCGAGGATCCGGAAGGCAATCACTTAGCAATTTATCATTTCGATCCGGTCTTATGGAAAAGCGGCGATTGCCGTGAATTCCGGCCGATCGATCTGACGTTCGTTAAAAAGCGCTATCCATTCGGCCACGGCAAACTGATGGGCGATGTTTCATTAGGACAGCTGCATTTGAATGTGCAAGATTTGGAGGCGAGCCGTTTTTTTTACCATGAGCTTTTAGGGATGAATCCCGAAGAAGAGGGGCGCCATTTATTTTCACTGGACCTCGAAAAGCGATTCGGCTTAAAAGTCGCCGATATCCAAGTCGATGAGGCGATGGGGGCTTGGGAGAATCTGGGGATCGATTTTGCAACGCTGGCGGTGACCGACCGCAAAGTATTGGAAAAAATCGCACAAAATCTAAACAAATTTGAGATCGAGTTTTTTATGGATAAAAAGCAGAAAATATTGACAGTGTATGATCCGAATGGGATCGAATGGTGGTTTATGCGCGACTACAAACGATTATAAGAAGGTGAGAGAAAGTGCGCGAATACCGGCAAACGAAAAAGCTTTTCGAGACATTTTACCAAAATCAGGTGTATCCGGGCGGGATCCTCGCGCTTTTTGAAGCGGGCGCGTGGCAGATCACAGCCGTCGGGAACCGGCAAGTCAAGCCTTTTCCGCTGCCGACAGAACTGGACCGATATTTTGATTTGGCTTCTTTGACGAAAGTGATCGGCACGTTGACGCTGCTGCTGAAGCTCAAAGAAAGCGGACGAGTCGATTTTGACGCAACGCTCCAAACATATCTGCCGGAGTTTGCTGATCCAAAGATCACGCTGCGCGACTTATTGACCCACCGCAGCGATATCCAAGACTATATTCCGCGGCGTGATGCACTGCCCGCAAACGAGCTTATTGCGGCGTATCTTGAACTGCATGCTGGCAAAAATTGGCGCAAACAGGTTCGTTATACCGACACCGGGTTTATTCTGCTAGGCTTGGCGCTTGAACACGTTGGGGGAGGAGTGCTTGCCGAGTTGTTTAATGAAAACGTTTTCAAACCGCTTGCGGCACCGATGACGTACCATCCGGATCCGCAGCAGACTGTGCCGACGATCCCGCTTTATGATAATCGCGGCCGCTTGATCACGAATCTTTGCGGCATCGTTCACGATCCGAAAGCACGGATCTTGGGGGACCATGCGGGAAATGCGGGGATCTTTGCGACTTTAGCCGGGATCCAAAATTTCACGCAGATGATGCTGGATTTTGGTCAAACGGCGCAGGGAAGCTTTTTAAAAGAAAAAACGATTCGCGATCTTTATCATGATCATTCCGAACTGGGAGCCATGCGGAGCTGGGGATGGCGTCTGGCGTTTGACAGCCGGCAGCAGCCGGTTTTGTTCCATACCGGGTACACCGGAACGCTTTTGATGATCGATAGTTTTCAACAGCAGGCGCTGATCCTTTTGACGAACCGAGTCTATCCAGTCGATGACCGGCCAGATTTTAATCAAAAGCGCGATCAGTTGATCGCCTGCTATTTAGCGGAAAAGCAAGGAGGAGAGTAAAGTTGGCGATTTGGCTGAAATACGATACTGAGAAAAGTTGTTATGTTCCGGTGCGCAATCAAACAGAGGGTCCGCTCTTTCCGGAAGTGCGCGGGATCCGGCAGATCGAAGGTACGATGCCGTATCAAGTGGAAGTTTTGACAGAAGATGCGTTTATTTATGTGGTCGCTGCGCGTCGCATAAGCCGGATGATCTTTGGTCACTTGGCGGCTCGTCCGGAACAAATGATCCAAAAGAAAAAAGGTCCACGGCTGCCGTGGCGTACCGAAGAGATGTACCGCGGTCAAGTGCTGTTCGCGCGGAAAAATACCCCTTTCGCTCTGCCGGACCATACAAAAGCCGCGATCATTCCGGCGACTTTCGGGAAAGCATACGTGAATGAACTCGCCAAGACCCTTGCATATCCATTTGCACTGGAAACGCTCAAAACGTCGCAGCAGAATGTCCGCGGCGGCAGCTTGTCGCGCTATGAAAAAGGGAAACTCGCTTTTGAAGAGTGGGAAGTTTCAGGGATCGTCTCTTACCGGGTGCGCACGGAAGTCCCGCAGGCTTGTTTTGTTGTCGGCGGAGCGGGCGAGCTGACGAGTGAATCTGCCGAGGCGCGGCCGCTCAATGAATACAGCGCTTTTCTCCTTTTGCCGCAGGAGGCAGTCAAGATCGGCGGCGATTTGCGCCTTTTGACGGTGCCGTTTGAAAAATAAGAAGATAAATGAAAAAGGAGGCTGGGACAAAAGTCATGTCCCAGCCTCTTTTTCCGAATAAACGGTGTTTCAAAAGCAGCTTCTTCGGATTAGGAGCCGAAAAATCTCAAAAATATAAGAAACTATTTTCGGATTTTTCTTCTTATTTCTCGAAGCTGGACACTTTTGTCTCAACCTCTGCTGTTTTCCTTCTTATTTCTCGAAGCTGAGCTCTTCTGTCACGACCTTAGACTAATTTCAATAGTTCTTCATTGGCTGGGAGGGTTGCGACCATTTCTTTGCCGTAGCGTTTTTCGAGGGCGGTTTTGATCAGGCGGATCGCGATGATCGGATTGCGCGCCAAGAGCGGTCCGTGAAAATAAGAACCAAAGACATTTTTGTAGTGGCAGCCTTCCGTGTGGTCTTCGCCGTTATTGCCGTTGCCTTCAAGGACTTTGCCGAGCGGCTTTTCGTCGTTGCCCAGAAAAGTGCGCCCGTTATGATTTTCAAAGCCGTAATAAGTTTCATCGAACTCTTCATTTTTAATCTCGATGTCGCCGATAAAGCGGTGGTGGTCTTGACTCAGCGTGTAATGATCCAAGGCAGCGATCCCCGGGATTTTTTCGCCGTTCGCGCCCATGTAATAGTGGCCGAGGAGTTGGTAACCGCCGCAGATCGCGAGCATCACGCCGTCTTGCTCGATATATTTGCTGAGTTCTTCTTTCTTTTCTTGGATATCTTCAGAAACGATCAGCTGCTCAAAATCTTGACCGCCGCCGAAAAAGATCAGATCGTAATCAGCTGCTTGAAAATCTTCATGAATGCTGACGATCTTTGAGGCGAATGTGATCCCCATCTTTTCAGCGAAAAACTTCAGCAAGAGAATGTTGCCGTTGTCGCCATAAGTATTCAAAAGATTTCCATATAGGTGGCAGACTCGCAGTACATAGTGCTCATTATTCATGGCTCATCCCTCCTGAGATGATCTTTTGATTCGCCAATTCCTTGCGCAGCGCAAGAACGGCGGTATAAGTCGATAAAATATAGACTTCTTTCGTCGGCAGCTTTTTGATCGCTTCGATCACTTGCGGAAGTTCGGCGATCTCCGTGATTTTATCAGGAGCAAAGCCTGCTACTTTGAGGCGCAGCGCCATATCGCGGTGACGGTCGCCGCCCGCGATCACTTGCGGGATGTCGAGTTTCGCGAGCGCTTCTTGATTGCCGTCCCAGATCCAGCTGACATCGATCCCGTCAGCGTAATTGGCATTCAAGAGACAGACGAGCGAGAATTTTTTATGCGCAAGTGTCAGCATATCAATGACCTGATTCAAGCCAACCGGATTTTTGACGAGCACCAGCGTGCACTGTTTGTCGCCGATCGTAAAAGTTTCTTGGCGGCCGAAGACTTTTTCGTCATAAGCCAGCCCCTTTCGGATCGCAGGAGCAGGGATGCCGTAGTGTTCCGCAACAGCTGCTGCGGCCAGAGCATTATAGATATTATACATGCCGCCGACTTCGATATGATACTCTTCGCCGTCGATCACAAAAGTCGAACTGTGGTCGTCCATTTGTTCGATTTTCGTCAGCTTGTACGTCAGATCGGGCCGGTGGAAGCCGCAGTTCGGGCAGTAGTATTTGCCGAGATTGGCGTAAGTGATCATCTTATAGTGCAGGATATGGTGGCAGCGCGGGCATAAAACGCCATCGGTATTGTAGTGCGCCATCTGTTCTTTATCCGGCAGATGGTCGAAGCCATAATAGACGCGCTTGTTGACCGTGTCCTTTGAATTGAAGATCGGCGAGTCGCCATTGGCCAAGATCAAGCCGTTGGGTGATTTGGCAGCGCCTTCGACGATCATATCGTAAGTCGTATAGATCTCGCCGTAGCGGTCCATCTGGTCGCGGAAGATATTCGTGAAAACGAACAGCTCAGGCTTGATATATTCCGTCACTTTGCTGAGCGAGGCCTCATCGATCTCAAGCACAGCGAATTTCTGTCCTTGATTTTTGCGCGAAGCCTTGAGAAAAGTCGAAACGATCCCCTGCACCATGTTGGCACCAGTCGGATTCGTCAAGACGGCGGGATTTTCTTGTTTTAAAATATTGACCGTGAGAGCGGTCGTCAGCGTCTTGCCGTTGGTCCCGGTCACAACGACGACTTTGTAATTTTTGGCAAGTGTATCGAGCACTTTTGGATCGATCTTGAGCGCCAATTTGCCTGGCAAAGAACTTCCGCCGTTCGTGAATGTTTTTAAAAACCACTGGCTGGATTTGCCGACCAGGATCGCGAGCCCACTTCTTAGCCCCATTGAAAAATTCCTCCAATTAATACAAATTATGCAAGCTAACTCATGATAGCATAAAAAAACAAAAAAATTAATGATTCGCGTTGGAAGCCCTGAATTGCAAGGAAAACGCAAGAATATCAGCGGAGCGCAAAGGAGAGACAATGGAAAAAAAAGCGAATTTGTGTTAAAATTCTTCGGGCATCTACTCATAAGAATCCGAGGAAAAGGTGAAAATGGTGGCACAATTATTTTTTAAATATGGCGCGATGAACAGCGGCAAAACGATCGAGATCTTGAAAGTGGCACACAACTATGAAGAACAGAATAAATCCGTCGTCCTCTTGACGAGCGGCATCGATACGCGCGCAGGCGTCGGTTATATCGAAAGCCGGATCGGTTTGAGACGTCCGGCGATCCCGGTCTATCACGATACCGACATTTTTGCGCTGATCAAAGGGCTCGAAAAGAAACCGGCCTGTGTTCTGGTCGATGAAGCGCAGTTTTTGAAAAAAGAACATGTTTTTGAATTGGCACGCGTCGTCGATGATCTCGGTGTTCCGGTCATGGCGTTCGGTTTGAAAAATGATTTCAGAAATGAGCTTTTCGAAGGTTCGAAAAATCTTTTGATCTATGCCGACAAGATCGAAGAGATCAAAACGATCTGCTGGTTCTGCCACAAAAAAGCCATCATGAATCTGCACTATATCAACGGCAAGCCGGTCTATACCGGCTCCCAGATCCAAATCGGCGGCAACGAAGCCTACTATCCAGTGTGCCGTCATCATTACTTTCATCCGCCTGTGGATGAAGAGGCAATCAAAGGAGAGAAATCGAATGGAGATATTTGATCAATTGCAAGCGGTCGAAGATCGGTACGAAGAGCTTGGCGAACTGCTGAGCGATCCGGCCGTGATCAGCGACACGAACCGCTTGATGGAACTGTCGAAAGAAGAAGCTTCGCTGCGCGAAACAGTGAGCACTTATCGGCGGTATAAAGAAGTTGAAAAAGGCATCAAAGATGACGAAGAAATGCTCGCTTCCGGCGACGATGAATTGGCAGAGTTGGCTAAAGAAGAGCTGAACGAGCTGAAAAGCGAAAAAGAAACGCTCGAAGAAAAAATGAAATTTTTGATGCTCCCGACTGACCCGAATGATGACAAAAACATCATCATGGAGATCCGCGGAGCAGCCGGCGGTGACGAAGCAGCGCTCTTTGCGGGCGATCTGCTTTCGATGTATCAAAAATACGCCGAAAAACAAGGCTGGACGTTTGAGATCTTGAGCGCAAATACGACCGATATCGGCGGCTATAAAGAAGTGACCTGCATGATCACCGGCAACAATGTCTATTCAAAATTGAAATACGAATCCGGCGCGCACCGCGTGCAAAGGGTACCGTCGACCGAATCGCAAGGACGGGTCCACACTTCGACGGCGACAGTGGTCGTGATGCCGGAAGCGGAAGATGTCGAAGTCGAGATCGAGGACAAAGATCTGCGGATCGATATTTATCATTCTTCCGGGGCTGGCGGGCAGCACGTCAACAAGACCGCTTCAGCCGTCCGTCTGACGCACTTGCCGACAGGGATCGTTGTGGCGATGCAGGATGAGCGCTCGCAGATCAAAAACCGCGAAAAAGCGATGAAGGTCTTGAAAACGCGGGTCTATGATTATTATGCGCATGAAGCGCAGAGCGAGTACGATGCCGAGCGGAAGTCAGCCGTCGGCACCGGCGACCGTTCTGAACGGATCCGCACGTACAATTTTCCGCAAAACCGCGTGACTGATCACCGGATCGGGCTTACGATCCAAAAGCTCGACCGGATCTTGAACGGCGAGCTGGATGAGATCATCGATGCCCTGATCCTTTACGACCAAACCTCAAAACTGGAGGCCCTCCAAAATGGGTGAAACATATTTTGAAGCTCTGAAAAGAGCTTCTTCTTTTTTAGATGCGCAAGGAAAAGATGCTGCGGCAGCGCTCTATGTCTTTTTAGGCCGCAAAGGCTGGAACCGGACCGACTGGCTCCTGCATATGCGGGAAGCGATCCCCGAAAATGAGCAGCAACTGCTCACGCGCGACCTCAAGCGCTTGGCAGAGGATTATCCGCCGCAATATCTGTTGGGCTATGCTGATTTTTACGGGGACGAATATCTGGTCACGGAAGACACCTTGATCCCGCGCCCGGAAACCGAAGAGCTGGTCGAACGGGTTTTGCAGGAACATCCTGAAAAACAGCTGCGGCTGATCGATCTCGGGACCGGCAGCGGCTGCATCGCGCTTGCGCTCAAAGGGCAGCGCCCGGAGTGGGAGATCACGGCGACCGATCTTTCACCGCAAGCGCTCGCAGTCGCGCGCCAAAACGGCGAGCGCCTGCACCGTGCGGTCACTTGGCGGGCCGGCGACTTGTTCGCCGCAGCACGCGGACCGTTTGATGTGATCGTTTCCAATCCGCCCTATATCGGCGCTTCAGAGCTTGCGGCAATGGATGCGAGTGTCAAAAAATTCGAGCCGCAAAGCGCTTTGTTCGCTGCGGAGAACGGCTTGGCGTTTTACCGGCGGATCGCGCAGGCCGCCCCGCACTATTTGACCCAGAATGGGACACTTTATTTGGAGATCGGCTACTTGCAGGGAGAACCGGTCAAAGAAATATTCAGCGAATATTTCCCGCAGCGCACGATCAAGATCATCCCGGATATGAGCGGTAATGACCGCATCATTTCCGTCAGTGCAGAAAAGGAGTCGAACGCATGAGCCAGACAAAAATATTTACTTCAAATGAGATCGATGAGGCGGCCGCCCTTTTGAAAGCTGGTCAGCTGGTAGCGTTTCCGACCGAGACCGTCTACGGCCTTGGGGCAGATGCGACAAATGAAAAAGCGGTGCAGCAAGTATATCGCGCTAAAGGCCGGCCGAGCGATAATCCATTGATCGTCCATGTCGCTTCTTTTGCTGAAGTCAAACCGTTTGCCGCTAAAGTCCCGCCGGCTGCTGAAAAATTGGCGGAAACATTCTGGCCGGGACCTTTGACACTGATCTTGCCGATCAAGCCGGGCGCGCTTTCACTGGATGTGACCGGCGGCCTTTCAACAGCCGCTTTCCGGATGCCCGAAAATGCGGCGACACTCGCATTGATCCGCGCAGTCGGTCATCCGCTGGTCGGTCCGAGTGCGAACACTTCCGGCAAGCCCTCGCCGACCAGTGCGCAGCATGTGTATCATGATTTGAACGGCAAGATCGCGGGGATCCTCGACACAGGCGAAACGCAGATCGGTGTAGAGTCGACTGTTCTTGATCTTTCCGGGGAAGTGCCGACGATTTTGCGCCCTGGGCAAGTGACGAGAGAAATGCTTGAAAAAGTGATCGGCGCAGTGGCGGTCGACCGCCATCTCGTCGATGAAAAAGAAGTCCCAAAGTCGCCCGGCATGAAATACAAACATTATTCACCAAATGCTGACGTTTATATCGTGCCGCGTGATGTGCAAGTTTGGCAGCAAGCGGCGGCAGCTTTTCCGGGAAAAAAAATTGGATTTTTAGCGCCGGCGACGATTTTGGAACATTTTCCAGGGACAGTGCAGTTCGAGCTGGCGCCGCACGATACTGTCGAAGAGGCCGCACGCAATTTATTCGCCGGCTTGCGTGCCCTTGATGAGGAGACCGACGTGATCTTGGCCGCAGCTTATCCTGAAAAAGGGCTGGGAGCGGCTTACATGAACCGCTTGAAAAAAGCCGCCGGCGGGAAATTTATTTCGCGCGATCATTGAAAAAGAACAGTCCTTATGAAAGATTTATGATACAATCATTAGAAAAGAAGGGAGCGATTTTTTAGTGGATTATTCAAAATATATGGACAATGACCCAGATCTATGGACCGCGATCCAAAACGAAGAGAAAAGACAGGAAGACAACGTCGAGCTGATCGCTTCAGAAAACTTTGTCTCCAAAGAAGTCATGGCAGCGCAAGGCAGCGTATTGACGAATAAATATGCAGAAGGCTATCCCGGCAAACGTTATTACGGCGGCTGCGAATTTGTCGACGTTGTTGAAAATCTGGCGATCGACCGTGCGAAATTATTGTTTGGCGCGAAATTTGCCAATGTGCAGCCGCATTCCGGCTCGCAGGCGAATGCCGCAGCGTACGAAGCATTGATCGAACCGGGCGACACCGTCTTGGGGATGGATTTGGCGAGCGGCGGACATTTGACGCACGGCTCACCGGTCAATTTCAGCGGTCGGCGGTATCATTTTTATGGCTACAAAGTCAATCCGAAAACAGAACTGATCGACTTTGACGAAGTGCGTGCGCTCGCCAAAGAACATCAGCCGAAATTGATCGTTGCCGGCGCATCGGCTTACAGCCGCATCATCGATTTTGAAGAATTCCGCAAAGTCGCTGATGAAGTCGGTGCGAAACTGATGGTCGATATGGCGCATATCGCCGGTCTGGTCGCGGCCGGGCTCCATCCGTCGCCGGTCCCTTATGCGGATATCACGACAACGACGACCCATAAAACATTGCGTGGACCGCGCGGCGGGATGATCTTGACCAATGATGAAGCATTGGCGAAAAAGATCAACTCAGCGGTTTTCCCTGGAAACCAAGGCGGACCGCTTGAACACGTGATCGCAGCCAAAGCGGTCGCATTCCGCGAAGCACTCGACCCTTCATTTAAAGATTACGCCGCCCAAATCATCAAAAATGCGCAAGCGATGGCAAGAGTATTTGAAGCGGCCGATAAAGCCCGCTTGGTCAGCGGCGGAACTGATAACCATGTGATGCTTGTTGAAGTGACCGACTTCGGTTTGAACGGCAAAGAAGCTGAAAAGCTGCTTGATCAAGTCCACATCACCGTCAACAAAAACAGTATCCCATATGAAAAACTCTCGCCATTCAAGACGAGCGGGATCCGTGTCGGCACTGCAGCGATCACGACTCGGCATTTTGATGAAAGAGATGCCGCGAAAGTCGCTGAATTGATCGTCAAAACGCTGGAAAATGCGGAGAATCCGGAAGTATTGGAACAAATTTCCGGGGAAGTGCTTGATTTGACACAATCGCATCCATTATACCGGGAACATTAAGCGAAACAGCCATTCAGATCGAGTCCGAATGGCTGTTTTTTAGGGAAAAAGATTGTTGAATCCAAGAAATTGTCGTAAGATAAAAGTAATGAAAGATAAGGGAGTTGTTTTCATGGGAAAATTCCAAGTGATCGATCATCCGTTGATCCAACATAAATTAACGATTATTCGTGACAAGAACTGCGGGACGAAAGTTTTTCGTGAAGTCGTAGACGAAATCGCCACTTTGATGGCGTATGAAGTATCGCGGGATATGCCGGTAGAAGACGTCGTGATCGAAACACCGATCGGCGAAACCGTTCAAAAGACTTTGAGCGGAAAAAAAGTCGCGATCATTCCGATCTTGCGTGCCGGGCTCGGCATGGTAAACGGGATGCTCGAATTGATCCCGGCAGCCAAAGTTGGCCATATTGGCTTATACCGTGATCACCAGACATTGGAACCGGTCGAATATTTTGAAAAACTGCCTTCTGATATCGAAGAGCGTCAATTGTTCGTTGTCGACCCGATGCTTGCGACAGGCGGCTCAGCGATCATGGCGATCGATCTTTTGAAGCGCCGCGGCGGCACGAACATCAAATTTGTCTGCCTCGTTGCGGCACCGGAAGGCGTCAAAGCGTTGCAGAGCGCACATCCCGATATCGATATCTATTGTGCGGGACTTGACGAACGGCTGAACGAGAACGGCTATATCGTTCCAGGATTGGGCGACGCCGGCGACCGTTTATACGGAACAAAATAATTTTCACAGCAAATCGTCCTTTGGGACACCGTTTATTTAGATTCGGGGGGCCATGACAAGTACTTTTGTCGCGGCCTTTTTTATTTGAAGGGAGACAAAGAGGTTTGAAAAATGAAGAGATGACTTTGCTGATTCCCGGATATGGCGGCAACCGGATTTCTTTTGGCGGCATCGCCCGCAGATGGCGCGCTGATCACTTGGGAACATTTGATGCGGTCGTGCGGATCCATGCGGACGGGACCTATACGGTAAAAAAGGTCGATGGCCGCGGGAAAAATAATTATATCCAAGTTTTATTCGATGATAATCGAGCCCCAGCGCGCGAAGTGGCCGAACTGCATCCATTCGTAGCTCATTTAGCCCAGCAGGGGATCCAGCGGCTCAATTTTGTCGGCCACTCGACGGGCGGTCCGACAAGTGTCGCCTTTATGGCAGCCTATTCGCAAGATGCAGCGATGCCGAAATTCGCTAAGCTGGTGAATCTTGGCGGTGATTTTCCCAAAAAAATAAGCCCTGCCGAGTTAGCGCAAGGAAAACGGCTGCCGCCAGATCTGAAAGTTTTGAATATCGCCGGACGCTTGTGGAATATGAAAACTGACGGACTCGTGCCGCTTGCGCAAGTAAAGGGGCTGGAAAAGATCATTGATCCGCATAAATTTGATTACCGCTTAGTCGAGATCACAGGATCGCCGCTCAAGGCGTTTCACTTTATGCTGCATGAGAATCGCCAGATCGACCACTTGATCGCCCGATTTCTTTGGGACAAAAAAAGCACCGCAGCGGGCGCTTTAGGCAAGCAAATATTCTAAATAACGATCAAGCATATCGATATCGAATTCTTCACCGGTACTTTTAACGATCAGTTTGCGGTCTTCCAAGACCAGCTCATCCAGCGGCAGGATCTGACCTTTTTTTGTATAACGATTATCAGCGAGCGAAAGAAAAGAGATCGTGATTTTGCCGGGCTGAAGCAAAAAGTGGAGACTGTTTTTTCCAAGCTTGATCGCCAGTTCATTCCACGTCAGCGTGTTCATCGTAATGATCAGCTTTTCAGTCGTGTTGCCGATTCTGCCGGACAATGAGCTGAAATAGTCGCGGATTTCACGGATCACTTGGATAAGCTTCGTGTCTTGCGGCGACCGTGCATATTTCTTGTTGACTTCTTTAATAAATTGATCCTGCTCCACCAGAGGGACCTCGCTTTCTGTAATCAAATCATTTGCATAGTTATTTTTTTCAGAAACTTTCGAACAGAATCATATCACAATTTATGGTAAAACTCAAAAAGGTTTTGCAAAAACGTAAATAAGTCGCCGCGGGACAAAATGAAAATACGGCGGCGCGAAAGTCCAAACGCTGCGATTTTTTGGGGAATTCCTAACCGCCAACAGCTTGCGCGACGCGTGAAGAACCCTTTATAATAAAGACAGCCGAATCCCATTGATTCTGTTTCTCTGATTTTGATCATTCGTACCGCTTAAGCGGTGCGGGTGATCTTTTTTTGTGCTACATTTGATATATGAAATATACAATCCAAACACTTTATGAAAAAATGCTGGCAGAAATGGGACCGCAAGGCTGGTGGCCAGCGGAAACAAAGATCGAGGTCGCGATCGGTGCGATCTTGGTGCAAAATACGAATTGGCGCAATGTCGCGCGATCGCTTGCAGTGCTGCGCAAAGAAACCGCTTTGGAACCGCAGCGAATCTTGCGGCTTTCAAAAGATAAATTGATCGAATTGATCCGGCCGAGCGGTTTTTATAAAAATAAAAGTCGCAGTTTATTGGCACTTTTAGCGTGGCTTGCCGAAGAAGATTTTGATTATGCGAAGATCAAACGAAAGTTCGGTGCCGGGCTGCGTAAAGAACTTTTAGCACTGTACGGCATCGGCGAAGAAACGGCTGACGTGCTGCTGGTCTATGTGTTCGATGAAGCCGAGTTTATTGCGGACCGCTATGCGCAGCGGCTGATGGCGGCGCTAGGGCTTCAAAGGGCAGACAGCTACCGCAAGCTGAAAGAGGAAATCACGCTTCCAGCGGGATTCAGCTATCAAGCGGCGCAAGAGTTCCACGGACTGATCGATAATTTCGGCAAGCACTATTTAAAACATCCAGCAGATTTTGCGAACAGCTTTTTGGCGGACGCAACGCTCGAGTACTGAAAACTCGGTGTTTGGCCGTTTGTGTGTGCATGGTAACAATTCAGTGATAATTTTAACGATTAATGAAGTGCTTCACGATTGCTGAATCCGTTGTGATTCGGTAGACTAAAAGTAGGAATAAAATGGTGAAAATCTGTTTTATTCTCATCATCCCTTAAACCCTGCCAATGAATTACTCCTCATTTGTTTTTTTACGCAGGCAGGTCTCCCCGCAAGGAGAGTAAAAGCTGAAGCTGCTGGCCAAAGGTCAGCAGCTTCAGTTTTTTGGTTGCGCAGGGCTAAAGTTACAATTTGAACACAAATCGATAGAAAGGCGAACGTTCAGCCGAATAAATGATATAATGTAAATAGTTCGATGAAACTGTCACCCTTTTTTTCAAATCAAACGGCCGAAAATAAATAAAAAAACGCTGATCAAGCAGCTTTTACTGCTGAGATCAACGTTTTAAATATGCCAGCTATAGGAATCGAACCTACGACCTCCGCGTTACGAGTGCGATGCTCTACCGACTGAGCTAAGCTGGCAAATCCAAAATTTATTATATCGGAGCATTGCAAAGATGTAAAGGAATTTTTTGAAAAATTTCGAAAAAAATCCCGCAAGATTTGAAATCTTAGTAAAATGACGCATTTTATGCTACAATGGTATAAGAAAGGAAGGTTTTGTAATATGGTAGGATTTAACAATAGCTTCGCGAAAAAGCCGGAACCTGTCGAAATCGGAGTTGATTTCAAGCCGCAAACGCGCGTAACTTTCGTGATCAACGGCAAAGAACAAACAGGCAAAGTCGAGAAGCAATTGACGCATGCCGCTGTAGTCGCTGTGGATGAGACAGATGAGAACAACCATCTGATGTTCCAAACTAATGGGGTCGTCGTTGTTAACTATCGTAAATTGACGAAGATGTCTTGACCTTCTAAAAGATAAATAGATTCCGGCAGCCGCTGCGGCTGCTTTTTTTGTTTTTAAAATTTTTGTGAAAAGGCTTTGCGAATGATTTGCTAAACCATGCCAGACCGTTATAATGGACAATGAGGCTATTGAAGCTAACTTATGATAAAGGATGTAACCATGGATAGAATTGGACGAAAAAAAGCGCAGAGATTGAGATTTGAAGGCCGGATCGATTTCGGTATTATTTTGATCGTTCTGCTTTTGATGCTGATCGGAACGGCTTCGCTGTATGTAGCATTGAGCCACGATCCGGCGCACCCTTCAATAAAAGTCGACCTGATCAAGCAGGGAATCTGGTATATGCTGGGGATCATGGGAGTCTTCGTGATCATGCAGTGCCCGGTTCGTTTTTTGAAGAAGGCTACCCCTTATTTGTACGGTTTTGGTTTGTTTCTTTTGACGATCTTGCTGAAATTTTACGACCGTGCGCAAGAAGCGCGCTGGGGATCGAAAAGCTGGTTTTCGTTCGGACCATTTTCTTTTCAGCCTTCGGAACTTGTGAAGATTTTTTATTTGATGATGTTGGCTTATGTCGTTGCAGTGCATAATCGCTCGCACCGGGTCCATACGACGCACAGTGATTTTCAGCTGATCGGCAAGATGCTCTTGGTCACGTTTCCGGTGATCCTCTTGATTTTGCTGCAGAAGGATTTCGGAACGATGCTGGTATTTTTGGCGATTTTTGCCGGGATCTTTATCGTGTCGGGGATCCGCTGGCAGATCACGGTACCGCTCGTAGTGCTAGCGACCGCTTTAGTGGGATTTGTCGGTTATTTGATGGTCACGCCGAGCGGTCAAGCGACTTTGATCGATGCTGGGATCTTCAAGCCTTATCAGATCGCCCGAATCGATGCTTGGCTCGATCCTTTCCATGACCCGAGCGGCAAATCATTTCAGCTGGCGCAAGGGCTTTTGGCGATCGGATCCGGCCAGATCTTCGGGAAGGGATTCAATGTAAGCCATGTCTATGTTCCCGTGCGCGAATCGGATATGATTTTTACCGTGATCGGTGAAAACTTTGGTTTTATCGGCGGGGTCTTTGTGATCTTGCTGTATTTCTTCTTGATCTACCGCATTTTGCGCGTCTGTTTCCAAGTGAAAGATCAATACAGCGTGCTGATCTGCGTCGGTGTCGTGATGACGATCTTATTCCACGTTATTGAAAATATCGGTGCGAATATCGGGCTTTTGCCGCTGACTGGGATCCCGCTGCCGTTTATTTCACAAGGCGGATCAGCGCTTTTAAGCAATATGCTGGCGATTGGTTTGGTGTTGGCACTGCGTTTTGATTCGCGGCGGCCGTTTGAGATCATGAGCCAAATGATCTGAAATTTTGTTTGACAAGCCCTTTTGTTCTTGCTATGATACATTCAATTCAATAAATGCGTTGAAAAGATGAGTACATGTACCAGCCGTTCCCAGAGAGCCTCCTCAGCTGAAAAGAGGCAGCGGCAAGCATGGAAGATGGTCTTGGAGCAAGATCGATGATCCGGGAGCACCCGTTAACAGCGCCGGTGGAATGCACCGGGTGAGGCAGTTGCTGTGAGGCAAGTGCAAATCAAGGTGGTAACACGAAGCGATAGTCTTCGTCCTTCTGTTTTTTTCAGGAGGACGGAGGCTTTTTTAATTTAGTAAAGAAAGAGGGAACTTTTTAAAATGGCAGTGATCCAGTTGAAAGAAGTTGCCAAAATCTATACAGAGAAAAACGGCGAAGAGATCCGCGCGGTCGACGGGGTCGATCTAGTCGTCGATAAGGGCGATATCTTCGGGATCGTCGGCTACTCCGGTGCCGGGAAAAGTACGCTCGTGCGTCTTTTGAACGGCTTGGAATCGCCAACGAAGGGCTCTGTAATGGTTAACGGCGAAAGAATCACCGATATGAACCGCAGCGAATTGCGTATTTTCCGCAAAAAAATCGGGATGATCTTCCAGCATTTCAATCTGTTATGGTCGCGGACCGTGATGGAAAATATTGAATTGCCGCTGGAAATCAGCGGGGTAAAAAAAGCTGAACGACGCAAAAGGGCACAGGAGCTTTTGGAACTGGTCGGGCTGGTCGGCCGCGGCGATCATTATCCGAGCCAGCTTTCCGGCGGACAAAAGCAGCGCGTCGGAATCGCCCGCGCACTGGCGAATGATCCGGAGATCCTGCTTTGCGACGAGGCGACCAGCGCACTTGATCCGCAGACGACCGATGAAGTTCTCGACCTGCTGCTGGAGATCAATCAGCGCTTAGGACTGACGATCGTTTTGATCACGCATGAAATGCACGTGATCCGCAAAGTCTGCAATAAAGTCGCGGTCATGGAACAAGGCAAGATCGTTGAAGAAGGGAAAACACTCGACATTTTCCGCCATCCGCACCAAGAGATCACAAAGCGCTTCGTGCAGCGCGAAGTGCTGTCTGAAGAAGACAAGGAAGTCCTCTTTCAAGAGCTGATCGATGAAAATCCGCATGGAGTGATCTTGTCGCTTCATTTCAGCGGCGACAACGCCAATGAACCGATCATCTCGCGCGTCGTGCGCCAGTTCAAAGTGGATGTCAACATCATCCATGGCAGTGTCCAGCAGGCGAAAGAGGGCGCGTTCGGCAACTTGTTCGTGATGATCTTAGGAGAGCCGGCGGAGATCAAAAAAGCGACAGCATATATCAAAACCGAAGGCGTCGATTCGGAGGTGATCTACGGTGGATAAAAGTTTTGCGCAAACGTATTTTGATTTCTCTTCCGTTGATTGGAGCAAAGTCCAAACGGCCACCTATGAAACGATCTATATGACGGTGATCTCGATCTTGTTTGTCTTTGTGATCGGAATGGCGCTGGGGATCCTGCTTTATTCGCTCGGCCGCAAAAACACGATCGTGTACCGCATCCTGTATACCGTTGTTTCGATCATCAGCAACATTTTCCGCTCGATCCCGTTTATGGTCTTGATCATCTTGATCTTTCCGATCACGAAAATGCTGGTCGGCACGATGCTCGGGGTCAAAGCGGGGATCCCAGCGCTGGTTCTTTCCGCGGCGCCGTTCTTTGCCCGTTTAGTGGAGATCGCGCTGCGCGAAGTCGACAGCGGCGTTTTGGAAGCGGCGAATGCGATGGGTGCCTCGCGGATCCAGATCATGCAGAAGATCCTCGTACCGGAAAGTCTGCCGGCGCTGATCTCAGGATTTACTGTGACGACTGTTTCGATGGTCGGCTTTACTGCGATGGCCGGCTTTATCGGCGCCGGCGGCCTCGGAGCATTGGCTTGGAACGACGGGTATCAATTGGGGAATTACACGATGACGCTTGTTGCGACGATCATTATTTTGATCATCGTCTTCATTATTCAAGGGATCGGCGACACGGTCGCAAAACGCGTAGATAAACGCTGAGACGTTTATTGATATAGATCATTAAAAGGGGGAAATATAATATGAAAAAGAAAATTTTGGCTTTTACGGCGATCGCCTTGGCGGCACTGGTATTGACAGCTTGCGGCAGCAAAAACCAAGCGACAGACGGCTCAAAGACCGGCAGCTCTAAAAAAGAACAAGTGTTGAAAGTCGGGGCTTCACCGACACCGCATGCGGAAATCTTAGAGCATATCAAACCGGAAATGGCAAAAAAAGGCATTAAGCTTGAAATCGTAAAATTCACTGATTACGTAATGCCGAATAAAGCCTTAGCCGAAAAAGAAATCGACGCCAACTACTTCCAGCATAAACCTTTCTTCAATAAAGCCGTCAAAGAAAACGGTTATAAATTCACGGATGCCGGGGCTGTCCACATCGAACCGATGGGGATCTATTCCAAACGGCTCAAAAGCATCGATGATCTGAAAGATGGTGCGACACTGATCACTTCCAACTCGCCGAGCGACTGGGGCCGGATCTTGACGATCTTGCAAGATGCCAAATTGATCACGCTGAAAGACGGTGTCAATGAAGAAACTGCGACTTTCGATGATGTTGCGGAAAATCCAAAACATTTGACGTTCAAACATGATATTGCTCCAGAAATCTTAACGACCGCTTATGAAAACGATGAAGCCGATCTGATCGCGATCAATGCCAACTTTGCTTATCAAAAAGGCTTGAACCCGACAAAAGATGCCTTGTTGATCGAAAAAGACAGCTCGCCATATGCAAACATCGTCGCGGTCCGTACGGAAGATAAGAATGATTCGCGGATCAAAACATTGATGGAAGTTCTGCATTCGAAATCCGTTCAAGAATGGATGGAGAAAAAATGGGACGGCTCGGTAAAACCGGTCGATAAATAAATATTTTATTAAAATATAATAAGATTACAAACACGGAAGTGAAGAGGAGAAAAGTAATACTTTTCTCCTCTTCTTTTTGGATCCAGCAACCATTTATTTAGAATGATTCTAATCAGCCGGAACGCGATACGGTGCGAAATCGGTAAAAAAGGCGCGATTATTCCACCGTTAATTAAAATAATTCCAATGTATTTTGACAAAAATCCGATATTTTTATTATTAGATTGAAATTATTATAAATAGTTAAGAAAGCTTGATATTACAAGATGTAAGCGATTTTTTTAAGTGAGAAAAGTTGTATTCTATTCTCAATTAGTCTATAATCGACTTGGAATTGATTAAGAGAAGAGAGATGGAGGATTAGATATGTCTACTTTAGAAGTTAAAGACTTGCATGTATCAATAGATGATAAAGAAATTTTGAAAGGGGTCGACCTGACACTCAAAACCGGTGAAGTCCATGCGATCATGGGGCCGAACGGTACCGGGAAATCGACTTTGTCCGCGGCGATCATGGGCAACCCGAATTTTACCGTGACCCAGGGAGATATCCTGCTCGACGGCGAAAGCATTTTGGAATGGCCGGTCGACAAACGGGCACGTGCCGGGCTTTTCTTGGCGATGCAGTATCCCAGCGAGATCCCGGGGATCAGCAATGCGGAATTTATTCGGGCGGCGATCAATGCGCGGCGCGATGATGATCATAAAATGAGCGTGATGCAGTTTTTGAAAAAGCTCGATAAAAAAATGGACTTTCTCAGCATGCCGGAAGAAATGGCTGAACGCTATTTGAATGAAGGCTTCTCCGGCGGCGAAAAGAAGCGGAACGAAATTTTGCAGCTGTTGATGATCGAACCGAAATTTGCGATCTTGGATGAGATCGACTCCGGTCTTGATATCGATGCGCTGAAAGTCGTCTCTAAAGGAGTCAATGCGATGCGCGGCGAGAATTTCGGCGCGATGATCATTACGCATTACCAGCGGCTGCTTGATTATATCCATCCGGACGTCGTACATATCATGATGGACGGCCGCGTGGTCAAGACCGGCGGCGCAGATCTTGCCAAAGAACTTGAAAAAACCGGTTATACGGCGATCGCCGAAGAATTGGGAATCGAATATCACGAGGATGTCTAAGGAGGAATTTGACATGGCAAAAGATTGGACTGCTTATCAAGATTCTCTGAAGTCATTTTCTGAGAGCAAAGGAGAACCGGATTGGCTGTTAGTGAACCGCATTGAAGCGCTCGAGATGATCAGCGAGAAATTTATTCCGCGGGTCGATCGCTTCGATTACCGCGACTGGGAACTTTTCCCGGCACCGGTCTTTAATGAAGAAAAAGCAAACGGCAATGTTCCTGACTTTTCAAAGATCGGCAATGAACCGCTCCTCGTACAGGAAGCCGGCCGCACGATCATGGAACAGCTGCCGAACGAACTGCTTGAACAAGGCGTGATCTTCACCGACTTGTTCACCGCATTGATCAAGTATCCGGAACTGGTCAAAAAATATTTATTTCAAGCTGTTCCGGCAGATGAAAATAAATTGACCGCCTATCATACCGCTTTTTTGAACAGCGGACTTTTCTTATATGTACCGAAAAATGTGAAAGTGGATCTGCCGTTTGCAGCGGAGTTCATCGTTTCAGAAACGGCCCCGTTGATCCCGCATATCCTGATCGTCGGCGACACGAATGCCGAGTTCACCTATGTGGATCATTTCAATGGAAATAAAAGCAGCGCACCGATCGCAAGTATCGTGACAGAAGTGATCGCAGAAAGCGGCGCTCAGATCCATGTTCAAGGAATGGATGCTTTCGCGGAACAAACGCTCGTCTATGCCAACCGGCGCGGGATCGCTAAACGCGACGCGCATATCGATTGGGCGCTCGCAGTGATGAATGACGGCAATACGCTCGCGGACTTCACGACGAAACTGCTTAAACAAGGCGCGACTTCCGACGCGAAGATCGTCGCGCTTTCCACGGGAGATCAATTGCAGGGGATCGTGACGAAAGTGTTGAACCTTGCATCGAACACGACTGGTCATATCCATCAGCACGGTGCGATCACCCAGCGCGGCACGCTGACATTCAACGGGATCGGCCAGATCATCAAAGGCGCTCGTTTTGCCGATGCGCAGCAGGAAACGCGGATCTTAGCATTATCCCGCGAAGCACACGGCGACGCCAACCCGATCCTTTTGATCGATGAAAATGAAGTCCAGGCCGGTCACGCCGCAAGCATCGGGCAAGTCGACCAGGATGATCTGTACTATTTGATGAGCCGCGGAATCCAAAAAGAGATCGCGGAGCGCTTGGTCGTTCGCGGATTTTTGGGAACGGTCATCAGCGCATTCTCCGTTCAGTCTGTCGAACGCGAGTTGGTAGAAGCGATTGAAAGGAAGCTGAAACGCCTATGATCAGTGGAGAAAATATCCGGGAAGATTTCCCGATTTTATTTCAAAAAGTAAATGACGAACGCTTAGTCTACCTCGACAATGCGGCGACGACGCAAAAGCCGACCCAAGTGATCGAATCGATCAATATTTATTATTCGACGATCAATGCCAACGTTCACCGCGGTGTCCACACGCTCGCGGAACGCGCAACGGAAGCTTATGAAGGCGCGCGCGAAAAGGTCCGCAAATTCATCAATGCCAATGAAACAGCCGAGATCCTCTTTACCCGCGGCACAACGACAAGCCTCAACTGGGTCGCGCGCAGCTACGGGGAAGGAAATTTGAAGGCCGGCGACGAGATCGTGATCTCCTATATGGAGCATCATTCGAACATCGTTCCTTGGCAGCAGGTCGCTAAAAAGACCGGCGCGACCTTGAAATATATCGGCGTAGGAAAAGACGGCGAGCTTGATATGGATGACGCCGCAAAACAAATCACAAAAAATACCAAGATCGTTTCGATCGCCCAAGTGTCGAACGTTTTGGGCGGCATCGCACCGGTCAAAAAATTGGCAGAAATGGCCCATGCTGTCGGCGCCGTGATGGTCGTTGACGGCGCGCAATCCACACCGCATATGCCGATCGATGTCCAAGCGCTCGATTGCGACTTCTTCGCATTCTCCGGACACAAAATGTGCGGACCGACCGGGATCGGCGTCTTGTATGGCAAGCGCGCTTTGTTAGAAAAAATGGAACCTGTCGAATTCGGCGGCGAAATGATCGATTTTGTCAATTTGTATGACAGCACGTGGACCGAGCTCCCGTGGAAATTCGAAGCCGGCACACCGAACATCGCCGGGGCGATCGTGCTTGGTACGGCGATCGATTATTTGAACGAACTGGGAATGGAAAACATCCATCAATATGAGCGTTCGCTCGTTGAATATGTACTGCCGAAGCTGGAAGCTGTTCCCGGCATCACGGTATATGGCCCGCAAAATCCGGAAAACCATACCGGCGTGATCGCCTTCAATCTGGACGGCATCCATCCGCATGACGTGGCGACAGCTCTTGATATGGAAGGTGTTGCGGTGCGCGCCGGACATCACTGCGCACAGCCGCTCCATGCTTATTTGAAAGTTCCGGCAACTGCCCGCGCCAGCTTTTACATCTACAACACGAAAGCTGATTGCGACCGGCTGGTAGAAGCGATTTACGCGACAAAGGAGTTCTTTAAAAATGGCACTGTCTAAACTAGATAATTTATACCGCCAAGTGATCCTGGATCACTCGAGCAATCCGCATCATCGCGGGACGCTCAAAGATGTGAAAGACGGCACTGTCGATATTCAATTGAAAAATCCGACATGCGGCGACGTCATCAATCTGCAGCTGGAAGTCAAAGACGGGATCATCACAGACATCGCTTTTTCGGGAGAAGGCTGCTCGATCTCGACTGCCTCAGCCAGCATGATGACCGATGCGGTGATCGGCAAACCTGTGGCGGAAGCGGCTAAACTTTCTGAAGCCTTTTCTGAAATGGTCCAAGGCGAAGAGATTCCGGAAGACGCCGAAGAGGAATTGGGAGACGCTGCGACGCTGAGCGGCGTTGCAAAATTCCCGGCCCGGATCAAATGTGCGACACTTGCTTGGAAAGCCTTGAATAAAGCGATCAATACCGAAGAACATGAAGCAACCGAAGCACATCTTCATACCGAAGACCCGAAAAAAGACGGGGAGGGAAATAAATGACGATCGAATTACCTGAATCCAAAGATTATGCCTATGGTTTCCACGATGATGTCAATCCGGTCGCCTCAACCGGCCGCGGCTTGACCGAAGACATCGTGCGCGAGATCTCCGCCTTGAAAAAAGAGCCCGAATGGATGCTCAATTACCGGCTGGAGTCTTATCATAAATTTTTGAAAATGACGATGCCGAAATACGGTCCGGACTTGTCCGAGCTGGATCTGGTCAATATGCTTTACTATCAAAAAGCGACCGATCAAAAATATCGCGACTGGGAAGACGTTCCAGACAAGATCAAAGAAACATTTGAAAAACTCGGCGTGCCGGAAGCTGAACGGAAATATCTCGCCGGCTCCAGTGCGCAGTACGAGTCCGAAGTCGTTTACCACAATATGAGCGAAGAATTCGAAAAGCTCGGGATCATCTTTACCGATTCCGATACTGCCCTCAAAAAATATCCGGAACTGTTCAAAGAACATTTTGCGACGCTCGTTTCGAATGAAGATAATATTTTTGCCGCACTGAACGGTGCTGTCTGGTCAGGCGGGTCATTCATCTATGTACCAAAAGGCGTCAAGACCGATATCCCGATCCAGTCGTATTTTCGCCTGAACTCGGAAAATTCCGGTCAGTTCGAACGAACACTGATCATCGTGGATGAAGGGGCCAGTGTGAACTATGTCGAAGGCTGTACCGCCCCGAACTATTCTTCCGACAGCCTGCATGCGGCGGTCGTTGAAGTGATCGTCAAAAAAGAAGGCTACTGCCGCTATACGACGATCCAAAACTGGTCGAACAACGTCTACAGTTTGGAAACCAAACGTGCTCAAGCGCTTGAAGACGCGACGATGGAGTGGGTCGACGGCAACCTCGGTTCGAAAACGACGATGAAATATCCAAGCGTTTATTTGGACGGCAAAGGCGCCCGCGGCACGATGCTTTCGATCGCCGTCGCCGGCGAAGGAATTCGCTTGGATACCGGTGCGCGAATGATCCACAACGCACCGTACACCACCTCTAATTGTGTTTCGAAATCGATCGCCAAAGACGGCGGCAAGACCGACTATCGCGGCGAAGTCCGCTTCGGCGAAAACAGCGATCACTCGTTTGCCCATGTCGAATGCGATACGATCATCATGGATGAAACTTCGAGTTCGGACACGATCCCGTACAATGAAATCTATAACGGCAACGTTTCGCTCGAACACGAAGCGAAAGTTTCCAAAATCAGCGAAGACCAACTGTATTATTTGATGAGTCGCGGCATCGACGAAGCCACCGCCACACAAATGATCGTCATGGGATTCGTCGAACCTTTCACGAAAGAACTTCCGATGGAATACGCCGTTGAACTCAACCGTTTGATCAGCTATGAAATGGAAGGCAGTGTAGGTTAAGACCTATCTATAGGCTGAGAACGTTGATATTATAGCGTTCTTGGCTTTTTATTTGCCTTCAATCTCATAAATACTATCCGAAAAACTATCTATTTGTTAGAAGCCTAAATAATTTGCTAACTTCTGACTGGTGTTTTCTGCTTGTTGTGGTGTGACGTGGCTATAAATGTTCATGGTAGTTTTTACATCTTTATGACCTAAACGCTTCTGAACCTCGTTAATGGTTGCACCAGCTTCAAACATAAGCGAGCAAGCAGTATGTCGGAAACCATGAGGACTTATTCTTTTTAAAGTTAAGCCTTCTTTTTCCGCTTTGTCATAAATCCAATCGAGCCAATCATTTACTACTTGCGGATAATACAAATCGTTACTCATATTGCTAAACATGAGTTGCTTTGCTTTTGACGTATTAAATCCAAGTTTGAAATAATCTTCTTTTTGAATACTAAACCATTTTTGCAAAATTCGTATCGTTTCATCATCTAAGCTGATGGTGCGGTACGAATTTTTTGTTTTGGGTGTCTGCAAAATAACTTGATCGTATTCATCAATAGCTATCGTTTTGCCGATTGTTAGTGTCTTATTGAATATGTTTAAGTCTTTAATATACAGCCCCAATGCTTCTGATTTACGCATGCCAGTAATAGCAAGCAAACGGAAGAACGCATAATATTTATAGTTATCAAGTGTTTGAACGAATTTCATAAACTCGTGTAATTCATCTTTACTATAAAAGTTAGGTTTCTTTTCCTCTTCTTTTTTGCGTGGAAGAATCGTCTTTTTCATAGGGTTACTTTCCATTAATTCCATAGAAACGCCATAATTCATAACTTGGGCGGTAGCACGTCTTATATAGTGGTATTGCTTATATTTGCTATGCCATTCATTCACACATTTTTGACAAAAAGAAACGGTTATTTGGTCTAGTTTTAACTTGCCGAATTTCGGCAATACATGTCCTTCAATAAACCTTCTATTTGTGGCTACTGTAGAAGATTTAACACTTTTACGGTGTTGTTCCAACCAATCTTTATAAAGTTCTTGAAAAGTGATTGTGCGCTTCTTTTTAGAACCTTTTAGAATGCTTGCTTTTAATTTATCAAACTCAAGGCTTGCTTCCGCTTTGGTGTCAAAACCCTTACGAGTGGTGACAATCTTCTTTTCTGTAATAGGGTCAGTAGCAATATATCCACTGAATAACCATTTTCGTTTATTATTTTTATCTTTGTATTGTTCAAATTTTGCCATAATAATTCCCTCCTGTACTGCTGGGGGCAAGCGGAGGGAGTGATTATTTATTTTTGTTGTATTCTTCTCTATCTATATCAAAAACAATATCTAGCAATTTCATTGCCTTTATCCTATCTTCGTGAGTTAACTCTTTTCCACAATAGTATAGTGGGGTAGTACCAATGATAGAATAGTTATTTTTATTTTTAATATTTGTTCGATATTCATTTTGAATTATTCTGTTTAGGTCGAAAAAGTCAGCCTTGCTTTTAGCGGAATCTCTGTAAGATATTTGATTTCCGGAATCATCATTAAAAAGGCAAAGAAATTCATTTGCTTCTAGCGGTCGAGTTTCTTCATATTCTAGACCTTTTATAAATTCTGATAATGGAACAACTTGTTTATTTTCTTTTTTTTGTATCCCATGGACTAATGAATTTCGTTCTGTCGTATATCCGGCTCTTTCTAAAAGTTGGATATAAATGTATTTAACAACCTCTTTATCTCCTCCACCAAAATAATTAGCAATCCTTTCGAGGATTTCCATTCTAGGCTTTTTCTTGTTTCCATTTTCAATATCAGAGATAAAACTTTTAGATACTCCTATAGCATCAGCTAATTGTTTACTGGTTGTATCATTACCCCGGAGTTCCTTAACATAGTTTCCAAGTTCAATCATTTCAGGATATTTAGCCACTTTCTGCACTTCCTTCCTATATTTATACCTCATAGTGTAACATCATTTTAATGTAAGAACAAGGAAATAAAATAGTTTTGATATTAGTATTGCGTTCTTTTGAAAGCCATGCTAAAATGATGTTGTTCTTAAATGAGAACTAAATAAATTTCAAGTTCTTTAAGAAGAACAAGAAAGGGGAAGGTAAGATGCGCGTAAGAGCGAAACGAGAACCTATATACAGATAGAAATGATTAAAAAAGGATTTAATCAAAAGACGCTTTCGAAAAGAATCGGAGTGCAACAATCGACTTTATCGAATTTTCTAAGCAATAAATATTCTCTATCTCCAAACAAGGCTTTCGAAATATCTAAAGCTTTGGACAAAGACTTTGATGATTTATTTCTGATAGAAGAAAAGGAGGTGACTAGATGAAACTCGAAGTAGATTTAAGCCCGACTATAGAACAGCAATTAACAGAAGTTGCTAGTCGTGTATGGGCGGAGACAATGAAGTGTGAAGTTGAGAAACGGACTTTTCCAGAATGGATGGATTTAGAAACAACATGTGATTACCTACAAGTATCACGATCCAATTTATCTAAGTTTATAAAAGAATTGGATTTTCCAGTTTCAACGATCAATCAGACGAAGCGTTGTAATCGTAAAAAGGTTGATGAATGGATGGCACAATTTGAAATTTAATTAGTTGCTGGGGGCAAAAGGAAGGTTGGTTAGTCAAATGATAGTCGCAAAACAATTATTATTGGAGGATGGAAATGCTGAAATTAGTTTGGATACCTAAGAAGTACAAGAATTTTTCTGTACGTGAAATTGTAGAAGAAGCTGAAAGTATTTTGAAAGAGTGTAAGGATGCTGAAAAAGAGAATGCACGACTTTATGCGGATTTAATGGTTCTTCAAAATCAAATAGCTAATTTAACAGAAGAACAAGCACGAAAAAATTTAGCGGTCATGATTCCATGGCTAGAAAGTCAGTTTCCAAGTTTAAAAGAAACGGAGTAAAAACCTATGGATAGAGAAAAGAAAAAAAGCCTTTGCTATACAATTCTTGGCGGAATCAGCAAATGGCTAGACGTAGGTAAAATACCTATATTTCTTTTCTCTAATTCTAACACAAATTGATGGAGGAATGAAGAGAATGAACAAAAATATTGATTTAAATGGAGCATTAATTGAAGCCCAATACCTGTCTTCTTCAATATCAGCGCTAAATGATATGCTTTATGATTTTTTAGGATCGGGTCACCCAAAGCTTGATGAGATAAATAAAATTAATGCTGTAGCGGCAGCAATCCAATGCCTGGCAACTAAGCATGCCGAAGATATGCTTGTGTTGGAAAGTGAGGAAGACTAATGATCTATATAGGAAAAGTCCGACCATCCATCATGGAACCACCAATTGATAAAAGTATTATTCAATTCTTTTCAGAATATACACCGATTAAAGTTGTTGTTCCTGATGATCCCGAAGAACAAAATCAATTAAAAGGTGCTGAATTTGTTCGGGATGGGTTGAAATACGAACTTGAACAGTTGAAGCTCATGGAGGTGTCTGAATGATAACTAGACACTACATTGAAAGCAATTTTTGCTAGTTAGGAGGGAAGTTTATTGGCAAATAATTATCAAGCAGCAATGGAATTACAAAAGTCGGGTTGGTCAATTTACCCCTTATCTCCTGGGACTAAAATTCCAGTAAAAGGCTCTAGTGGTTGGAATGATGCAACTAACGATTCTAATCAGATTAATGAATGGTGGACGGAAGATGCAACTAGAAATATTGGGTTAATGCTTGAAGATCATCAAATGATGGTAGTTGACCTAGATCAACATTCTGAAACACGAAACGGCGTTGAGAATTATAAAAAACTTGCTTCAATGTATGATCCATTTCCTTCTACTTATACAGAAATCACACCAGGTAAAGGAATCCATTTCTTCTTTAAAATTCCTGATGGTGTCATCATTCAACAAGAAACAGGCGCATTTGCTGATATCTTTGGGCGTGATGATAAAGGTAAAAGTTTAAGCGGGATTGATATTATCACTAAAGGAGTTCCCCTAGCGCCAACTATGATTATTTCAGGAAGTGTTGGGAGAGCATATGAACCTATTGAAAACGTATCTCTAAATAATATTGCACCAGCTCCCGATTGGCTAGTGAACCTACTGCTAAAAAAACCGCAAGAAATAAAGACTCAATACCGACCCGTAGCAAAAACAGGGACAGCAAAAAAATTAGATATGATTGTTCAAGGCGCTGGCGAAGGTAGTAGAAACGATCATTTAACTAAGTTATGCGGTTGGTTACTATGGCACGGTGTAGATAATCAAACTTTAGCAGAATTAATTTATACAGCAAATGCGTACAATGAACCACCGCTAAAAGATAAAGAAGTGAATCAAATTATTCGATCGATGATTAAAAAAGATTTGAGGGGGAAAGCTCATGGCGCATAAACATAAATTAGACAGTGTTTTAGACTTTCCCGAAGCCAGCGAGCGTGAAGATAACATCGTTGAATTGAAAGCTTGGATGTCCCGATTAAGATGCAATAAAGACGATCAAATTAAAAGTAACAGTATCGTAAATGCAGAGTTGATTTTAACTAATGATAGTAATCTAGCTGGGACGATCGCTTATAACGAATTTAGCGGATACATTCACTTATTAAAAGATTCTCCCTGGATCAATCGCACTGCTGGAGCATGGGAAGACAGTTTTGAGGATGCCTTAACAGCTTACATTGAAGAAAACTATAATGTGGTCTTTGATGATAACAAAATCCATAAAGCGGTAGTAAATGTAGCTAGAAAGAATGTTTTCAACCCAGTAAAAGAACGTATCGAAAAAGTTAAATGGGATCAACAGCCTAGACTGGAAACACTGTTTATTGACCTTTTAGGGGTAGACGACAACCTTTACACACGAGAAGTAACAAAACGTTGGATAGTCGGATCAGTCGCACGTATCTATAAACCAGGAATAAAGTTTGAGATCGTTCCAGTTTTGGATGGACCGCAAGGGATTGGTAAGAGTACCGTTCCAGCATTACTTTACACGGATGATTTTTTCACCGATTCATTAGATTCGCTAGGTGAAAAGAAAGATGATTATATGCAACTTCAAGGCAATGTAATCATTGAACTTGGAGAATTATCTTCAATGGGCAAAACTAAAATTGAACAGATAAAAAACTTCATCAGTGCCAAGATCGATAAAATTAGACCTCCTTATGGTCGGAATGTCATAGCTTGGGCAAGGCAATGTGTATTTATTGGAACGTCGAATGATGGGCAGTATTTGAAAGATGATACAGGAAACCGCCGTTTTTATCCTTTGCCTTGTAAGAATAAGCCAAAGATGAATCCGTTTAAAACAAAGGATGAATATTTTCTTCAAGTGTTAGCTGAAGCAAAGGTGCTTTTTGATAAAGGACAACGAATATATTTTAGTCCCGATGAAGATAAAGAAGTCTTAGAAATTGCAAAAGACTATCAAGAGGATGCCAAGGTGGAGAATCCAATTAAAGAAGCAATCGTTAAGTATTTAGGAATGGAGATCCCATATAAATGGGAAGAAGCTCCAGCGTGGGCGAGACGTTCTTATTATCAGAACTATCCTGACAGTAAATGTAGTGAGAAAAATTTACAGCATTTCTATAATGGGGCTACTATGCAACAAGAGTTTTATTTAGTTGATAGCGTACTCACCGCTGATATTTTGGAAGCTGTTTTTGATAAACAAGCAAAGGATTTATTGAATGGTCGATCAGATGCAGAAACTAAAAAGATTGCCTTGATTATTACCAGTATTCCTGGTTGGGAACGGAAGCAACTACCAAAAAGAAATAAACGACGAGGGTTTTATAATAAGTCAAATGCTTATGAAAATAGAAATCGAGCTGGAAAGTACAAAAAGTAACGGGTAGTAACGGGTCAGTAACACCTAGCCCGTTACCAGTTTAACCTTACTGCCCCAAAGGATACAGCAATTTGGTAACGGGGTAACACCTTATTTCCTTAAAACTTTTGAAATAATTAGCTAATATGCTGGGGAATAATGTTACTGGATTTTACCCGTTACCTGTTACCAAAACGCTAGATCCCTTGTCCCCGTTGGGATTGAATGGTAACGGGTACCTGTTACGTAGGTGTTACCACGTGTTACGAATCGAGGAGGAAATTAAATGTTCAATATTATTTCAATAAACAAAGCACCGAACTTTAAATATACAGATGAAATGAGTCGGTTTCTAATGAACACACTAGCATTTAGTGTGGGATTGGTAACGAAAGATTATTCAACATTTGATCCAGAAGTATTAAAGATAATGGAAGAAGAACCTGATTGGCTGCAAGAGTCAGTAGTGTGGTGTCAATCGCTTATCGTTGGTTCATTGGTAGATAGTGGCAACTATGACGGTACAGACGAGATCATGAACGAGTTTAATTGTCTGCTTAACCTATATGATCGAAAGAGACAACGAGAGCTTATACCGAGCGAGGATGATTTATTTTTGAACATTCACGATAAGTTCTTGGCGTTGTTACTGACTGATGATGAATTGATAACTAACTTATTGGAGGTAGAATAATAATGAAAGAAAGTATTAGATATTTTAATGGTGAACGATTAATTGAGTATTCAAACACTCAAGAAGATGTAGAATTTATTAGTTGTGAAAAGGATAAATCTGTCAAGGTTAATTTTAAAGATGGAACGTGCTTGAAGATAGTTTCGCCTTATATGGAATATAAATCAAAATGGACTCAAGAAGATTCTGACGAACTAGATCGCTTTGGTTGGTAATCTATGGCAGTTAAAAAACAATGTAATCATGCTGGGTGTAAAGTACTGGTCGATTATAGGCAAAAGTATTGTGAGAAACACAAACCAACAACGAAACAGACCAACGCTGACCGATATGAGCACCGCAAACGTACTGGTGGGAAGTATTTCAAGTTCTATCACTCGAAACAATGGCAAAGAGCTTCACAATTATACAAGCTAAATCATCCATGTTGTGAGATGTGCTTAAAAGAGGGAGTTGTCCGCAAAGCAGATATAACTGACCATGTGAAAGAATTGCGTGACCGATGGGATTTACGGCTTGATGAAAATAACTTTATGGCGTTGTGTCACTATCACCACAATCTTAAAACGAGACAAGAGAAGGCGAAAAGAGCCACCCATAACAGTTAGGGGGCTGGGTATATGATCGCTGGAAACCGAGTGATGGGTCATTTTCTCACGAATAACCGTTGTAAAAGGCTTCACAGCGACAGAAACATAACGACTACACTTTTAATCTCAAATGGAATAGTTTATAATGAAAGTAGGAGATTTATTGGAAAATAAAGCGATAATCACTGATAAAACAGGGAAACAACGCACCATTAAATTACCAGAATTTGGTCATGTGACCATTCAAATGCAAAACGGAAAAATAATTTATATAGATAAATTAGACAAAGAAAAATTCTGATCGAAAAACGAAGGAATGTTGGCTTAGTTGCTGGCGTTCCTTTTTCTGGCTCTTCGTCAAATAGTGTTGGTGAGCTTTCAAACTGAATAAAATGTAGTGGATCCCAGGCGAGCAGAAAAACCCGCTTGGGATTTTTTATTTCAAGAAAATGGATCCTTTTAAGCAGTTTTTCC
>JALCOL010000016.1 GCA_022649665.1 Enterococcaceae bacterium | reverse complement strand
TGTTTCGATCGCTCGAAACGCCCTGCACATTGGTTCGTCTTTGCTTTGTTCAGTTTTCAAAGGTCTACACAGCGCTTGTCAGCACTGAACGCGACTTGTTCGCGTCAACTCTTATATCTTATCATCAACGGTTTCACTTGTCAACAATAAATTTTTTACTTTTTTAAGAGTTGTTATTTGTCATTTGCGACATTTACAATCATAACTGCTTTGGCTGACAAATGCAAGTGGTTTTTTTACTTTTATCCATCTTTTTTTACAGCTTCTTTCGAAGCCGCCAAACAGCAACTCCATTACCTTATCAGGTATATTTCTTCTTGTCAACTACAAAAAGCCGAGAATCGAGATTTTAATGAAAATCCCTTCGATTCTCGGCTCAGATCTCTTTTACTTCAATTATTTGAATAAATTATACGTCTTGATGCGGCGCACGATCCAAATGTGCTTCAAGCATCCAGATGTGTTTTTGCAACGAACCCAGTGCACCAATAAAGATATCTTGGCTGACATCTTCGCCTTCTTCGCCGGAGATCTCGATTCCTTCTTTGAATTTATCAGCCAAATAGCGGAATACTTTGATCACGACTTCAAGCTGGTCTTGCATCGTCTTGTTCCAGTCGCCGACTTCGCTGCTGATGCAGGAATGTTCAACAAATTCTTCTAATGTAGAATATGGATCTCCATCGAGAGCGATCAGCCGTTCTGCGATCTCATCCAAATATCCATTCAATTCATCCATATATTCGTCCATTAATGGATGAAATTTCATAAATCCAACACCGCGCATATACCAGTGGACTTGATGGATCTTCGTAACTCCTTGGCTCAAATCCGCTACGAAATTATTCAAAACTTCTTTTGTTTTTGGGTATTTCATTCTCTTCCTTCCTCCTTTTTGATTTTCATTTAATAATAGGATCTATTCGTATTGTAACCGCTTACTTACGCTAAGTACAGTGAGATGCTCAAATTTTTTCTTTTCCTGTGATATTTAAAAATGATTCTTCAATTTCTTTTTGATGCGCTCGATCGCAGCTTTGACTTTTTTGAGCGGGCAGCCAAGTTCGCTGGCGATTTCAGCGGGATCTGCTCCGCGAAATAAAGCGAGTTCGATTTTCTGTTCGAATTCGGATAATTCTTCCCATGCCATCAGTTGGCTTTCGCGCACTAAGATCATCGTCATGGCATCATTATGCGCAGCGATCCCAAAATTCAGACAGCCTTCGCCTTGCTCGGACAATTTTTGATCGAGCGACAGCGAGGTCTGATCGCCGAAACGCTTTTTCGCGCTTTGCTTTCTGATCAAGCTGATGATGTGACGCTTCAAATTGATCTTAAAATATGCGCCGAATGTCTGCTTCCCGCAAAGATCAAATGTATTCAGCGATTTGACAAAAACGAATGAGCCTTCTTGCAGCCAATCGTCCGCATCGAACCCTTTTAGAAAATACCTATTTTGCATGCTGAAGATCAATGGATGATATTTTTTCAATAATTTCGAAGTCGCTTCCTCATTGCCGCATTTCGCTTGTTTCAACATTTTTTCGTGCTCCATAAAAATACCTCCTTTTTGTTATTTGAAAGGATATCAAATAACAAAAAGGAGGATAAATAGCAAAGAAAACATTATTCGTGTTTTTTTGTCAGCTGATTGCGCAGCTTCTCTAGAGCGCCAAGTTGTGTACCGGTCCATGGCGAGTTGCGGCGAAAATGCTGAAAATGAAGATCTTCGGCATGTGTTTTTACTTTTTCACGTGTCTTTTTGACTGATTTATACAGTTCATTGGCACTGATCCGCAGTGCCCCTTGCGAAAAGACCGTCCATTGTTCCGCCAAATCGCTGGTTGCGACTGTGACTTGTGTGAAGCGGTCATTCCGCTCGCCAGTCATGCGCTCGATACAACTGTCGGCGGTTTCGCCCTCTTGGGTAAAAATCACTTCCAGCTGATACTGCTGGTAAGATTTCTGGATGCCAGGCACGAATTGTGCATCGAACACCACGATGAGCGGGATCCCTTCGTACTTGCTGTATTCTGAGAGCTGCTTCAATAGTTCCTCACGCGCATCTTCCAGCTTATCTTGTCCCTTGAGCCGCACTAGTTCCGGCCAAGCGCCGATCATATTATAACCGTCGACTAAAAGGAGTTGTTTTTTCATTGCGAAAAACCCCTTTGCCGAAATGCTTCATAGATCAAGATCCCGGCAGCCACGCCGGCATTCAAACTTTGGACGTGCCCAGTCATCGGGATCGTCAGCATTTCATCGACCTGCTTTTTAAGGCCGGCACTGACGCCTTTTCCTTCATTGCCGATGATCAAAGCGACCGCACCCGCAGCATTCCACTTCGTATAGTTCGTTCCAGCGACATCGGTCCCGAAGATCCAGAAGCCGGCTTCTTTCAGAGTACTCAGCGTTTGGCTGAGATTGGTCACACGTGCGATCGGCATATATTCGACGGCGCCTGTCGATGCTTTGCTGACAACGCTCGTGATGCCGCTCGCGCGATGCTTCGGCACGATCACGCCGTCAACGCCGCCCGCGTCAGCAGTCCGCAAGATCGAGCCAAAGTTATGCGGGTCTTCGATCTCATCCAAGACCAAAAGAAACGGTGCGTCGCCATTTTTGACTTTTTTCAAAAGATCTTCAAGCCCCCAATATTTATACGGGGTAACGCCGAGCACGACTCCTTGGTGGACACCGTTGTCGCTCAAATCATCGAGTTTGTTTTTCGGCACCCACTGGATCGGGACTTTTTTGTCCTTTGCCAGATTTTTCAAATGATCGATGCGGCGGCCGCTCAATTCTTCTTGGATGAAAAGCTTGTTCCCGCGTTCTTGTTCGAGCGCTTCTTCGACTGCATAGTTTCCGTAAACGAAATCCGTTTGCGCAGTACTCGCGTTTTCACGTGTTTGATGCAGCGGTTTGCGCTGTTTCCTGTTTTTATTGTTTTTCATTTTCATCCTCCACCAGCCGAATGCAGCGCGCGACCAGCTCTTCCAGCCGTTTTGTCTGGCCGGTCAAATGCAGATAACCCAGCAGTGCTTCAAAACCGGTCGCGACCCGGTAAGTAACGATATCGGCATTTTTAGCCGAAGTGTGGCTTTTCGCATTCCGTCCGCGGTGATAGATCTCGCTTTCCGCTTCATTCAGCTTTCCTTCTGCGAGCAGCATTTCCATCATGTGCGCTTGCGCCTTCGCAGAAACATAGTGCGTCGCCTTTTGATGAAGTCTTTTCGGCTTTGTCAAGCCGCGGGAGATCAAATGGTCGCGGATATACACTTCATAGATCGCATCGCCGACATATGCAAGCGCCAAACCGTTCAATAATTCTACATTTGCTCCAGCCATTATTTTCTCCTCCAGCGCATTCCTTGCGGGGTATCTTCCAAAATGATCCCTTGCGCTTTCAACTGGTCGCGGATCGCGTCGCTTTTGGCGAAATCTTTTGCTTTGCGCGCTTCTTCGCGCTCTTTGGTGAGAGACTCGACTTGCTCGTCTAAAAGCTCTTCTTTGTCTGAAAAAGTGATTCCAAAAACACCGAGGACTTTTTCATACATTGTCACGGCGGTATCGATCACTCGCTGCGAAACTTTTTCTGCTTCGCTGTACTGATTCAGCCACTTGGCGAATTCATATACGACCGTGATCCCGTTGGCGCAATTAAAATCATCATCCATCTGCGCTTGGAATTCATCCGCAAAATGTTTGACCGCTGCCAGCTTTTCCGCATCATCCGGCATCGTCAAAAGAGAATCTTTCGAACGGAACTTGATATTTTCATAAGCGACTTTTAATTTTTCCAAGTTCGTTGCCGCTTCTGTCAACGCAGTTTGACTGAAACGCAGCGGCCGGCGGTATTGGGCTGTCGCCAAAAAGAAACGGATCACTTGTGCCGGCACCGTTTTGAGCAGTTCGTGAACGGTCACAAAGTTTCCCAGCGACTTGCTCATTTTCTCATCGTTGGCACCGATCGTCACATAGCCGTTGTGCATCCAATAATGCGCAAACGGTTTGCCGGTCTCGGCTTCGCTTTGCGCGATCTCATTTTCATGATGCGGAAATTCCAGATCTTGGCCGCCGCCGTGGATATCGATCGTCGCTCCGAGGTTTTTGATCGCCATTACTGAGCACTCGATATGCCAGCCCGGACGCCCTTTCCCCCACGGCGAATCCCACGCGATCTCGTTGGCTTTGGCGGTTTTCCAAAGCGCGAAGTCAAGCGGGTCTTCTTTGCGGCTCGACTCTTCGCCCAAACGCCGGCTGGCACCTTCTTCCAGCTCATCCAGCGACTGGTGGCTCAATTTGCCGTATGCTTTGAATTTGCGCGTCCGGTAATAGACATCGCCGCCGCTTTCATACGCGTAGCCTTTAGCGATCAAGTCTTGGATGAATTTGATAATGTCCGGGATATACTGCATCGCGCGCGGGTTGATCGTTGCTGTTTCGACATTCAGCGCTTCGGCATCTTCGCGGTAGGCTTTGATAAAACGGTCGGCTACTTCTTTCGGCGTTTTTCCCATTTCGTTGGCTTTTTTGATGATCTTGTCATCAACATCGGTAAAGTTTGAGACATAGTCAACGGCATAGCCGCGGTATTCAAAATATCGGCGGATCGTATCGAAGGCCACGACACTCCGCGCATTGCCGATATGGATATAATTGTAAACGGTCGGTCCGCAAACATACATTTTCACTTGGCCGGGAACGATCGGTTTGAATTCTTCTTTTTCGCGGGTCATTGTATTATAGATTTTGATCATGTATTCCACTCCTTTTCTGGATATACTCGTTTGCCCTTCAAGCGGACGACTTTCGCCGGTGTGCCGACCGCCGTTGCATCGGCCGGAATATCGTTCAAGACGACCGCGCCGGCGCCGACTTTTGCGCGTTCGCCGATCACGACCGGACCCAAGATCTGCGCATGGGCCGCGATCATCGCGCCTTTTCTGACGGTCGGATGACGTTTGCCGGTATCTTTCCCGGTCCCGCCGAGCGTGACGCCGTGATACAAAACAACGCCCGCTTCAACTTCAGCCGTTTCGCCGATCACAAGCCCCATCCCATGGTCGATAAAGACTCCTTCAGCGATCAATGCTCCCGGATGGATCTCGATCCCGGTCAAAAAGCGCCAAAACTGCGCTCCGATTTTTGCGATTAAATACAAATGATGCTGATACAAAAAATGATGCCAGCGGTGCCAAAACAAGGCGTGAAATCCCGGATATGTAAGCACGATCTCCAATGTATTGCGTGCGGCCGGGTCATTCGCTTTTGTGGCGGCAACTGCTTTTTTGATCCATCCCATGGCTTCTTCCTCCTTCACTGAACGATAAAAAGCACCTTTTGAACAATCTGCGACTGTTCAAAAGGTGCTTTCGGCACGGTTCCACTTTTTCTTTTTGCTTAAGCTGTGTAACGAACAGTCTTCGTCCGAAGCTACTTGAATTCGCTCCAGCCGCTCTAAGAGGCATACTCGCGTTCAAAATTATCTGCTTTCACCTGCGCAGACTCTCTGAAAATTTTTCCGGCGATCTCTTCTTATCAAAGCGTTTATTTGTTTTCGAGCACTTTATCTAAATGTTTCAATGTTTTTTCGCGGCCCAACAGTTCCAGCGCGGCCCCGATCTCAGGCCCGTGGGCTGAGCCGGTCACTGCCACACGGATCGGCATGTACAGATTTTTTCCTTTGATCCCTTGTTCTTTTTGAACTTCTTTGATTGCTTTCAACACGCTTGGATCGTCAAAGATCGGGATCGCTTTTTCGACTTTTTCACGGAAAGCGCGCAAAACAGTTTCCGCTGTATCGGCAGCCAAAATCGCTTTTTCATCTTCAGTAAAGACCGGATGTTCATTGAAGAACATTTCAGACAAATCACCGATCTCCGCCGCATAACTCATTTGCGGCTGATAAAGAGAAACGACTTTTTGGATCCATTCAAGTTCTTGCGGACTTGGATCGGCCGGTACTTTTCCTTCCGCAGCCAAGAACGGAATGCACAATTCGGTCAACCGTTCCAAACTGATTTTTTTGATGTATTGGTTATTGACCCATTCGAGCTTCTTCGCATCGAATGCCGCCGGCGATTTGCTCAAGCGGTCTGCATCGAAAGCTTTGATGAGTTCTTTTTGACTGAAGATCTCGTCTTCTCCGGTCGGCGACCAGCCCAAAAGCGCGATAAAGTTGAACATCGCTTCCGGCAAGTAGCCAAGTGCGCGGTATTGTTCAATAAATTGCAGGATCGATTCATCGCGTTTGCTGAGTTTTTTGCCGGTTTCGGAGTTGATGATCAAAGTCATATGGCCGAACACTGGATGTTTCCAGCCGAATGCATCATAGATCATCATTTGTTTCGGCGTATTGGCGATATGATCGTCGCCGCGCAGCACATGCGTGATCTTCATCATATGGTCATCGACAACCACCGCAAAGTTGTAAGTCGGCATGCCGTCGCGCTTTTGAATGACGAAGTCGCCGCCAACGCTGTCTGATTCGAAATGGATATGGCCTTTGACCATGTCGACGAAATCATATTCGCTGTTCTTCGGAACGCGGAAGCGGATCACTGCTTCGCGGCCTTCCGCTTCTTTTTCGGCTTGTTCCGCCGGCGTCAAGTGGGCGCATTTGCCGGAATAATGCGGCATTTCTCCGCGGGCGCGCTGCGCTTCGCGTTCGGCTTCCAGCTCATCTTCTGTGCAATAGCATTTATACGCTTGGTTTGCGGCCAAAAGCTGATCGATCAGCGGCTGATAGATATCTTTTCTTTCTGACTGACGATATGGCCCGTATTCGCCCGGTTTCTCGGGAGATTCGTCCCAATCGATCCCCAGCCACGCCAAGTTTTCAAGCTGGGACTTCTCGCCGTCGACGATATTCCGTTTCGTATCTGTATCTTCGATGCGGATGATAAAGTCACCGCCATTGTGGCGGGCAAACAAATAATTGAATAAAGCCGTTCGTGCATTTCCGATATGCAAGTGTCCGGTCGGACTTGGTGCATAGCGTACGCGGATTTTTTTCATGAAAAGACACCATTCTTTCTTATTTATTCCTGTTGCAGGAAGCGGAAGCTTCTTATCTTGGATAAAGAAACTTATCAGCTAAAATTGTACAATCAAAGTGGATAATAGTAAAGCGCCGCCCGCTTCAAAATTGAAAAATCAAGCAGTTTCGCTTATTTTGCGGCGTGCGAGATGCCTTTCGGTGAACTTTTCTGCGAATCTTTGATATTTTTCTGCGCATGGGCCGGCTTGGCGAAGATCATTCGTCCTGCCGCAGTTTGCAGCGCACTTGTGACAACGACTTCAAGCCGCTGATTCATGAAATAATGTCCGTCTTCAACGACGACCATCGTGCCGTCATCCAAATAAGCGACTCCTTGCTGGCGCTCAGTCCCATCTTTGACGACTTGGACTGTCATCGTCTCGCCCGGGATCACGACCGGTTTCACCGCATTGGCGAGCGCATTGATATTCAAGACCGGCACATGTTGGAATTCTGCGACTTTATTCAAATTGTAATCATTCGTCACGACGACTCCGTCCAAAAGTTTTGCGAGTTTGAGCAGCTTCGCATCGACTTCAGCGATATCCTCAAAGTCGCCTTCATACATTTCCATGTGGATGTCATCTTCTTTTTGGAGCGCGTTCAAAATATCCAATCCGCGCCGCCCGCGAACACGTTTCAAACTGTCGCCGGAGTCGGCGATATACTGCAGTTCATATAAGACGAATTTCGGAACGAGCAGCACCCCTTCTAAAAATCCGGTTTTAGCGATGTCGTAGATCCGTCCATCGATAATCACACTGGTATCAAGGATCTTGAATTTGTGAAAATTATCGTCCGCACGCCGCTCCAGCATTTCGCCTTGTGCTGCTTTTTCTTTTTTGCGGCCGCCGAACAATTTTAGCAGATCATCTGTGCGGGTCGATCCCATCCGCAAGCCTAAGTAGCCTGCCAGCACGATCAAAAGCCCCGGAAAAACATTGTTCAAAAACGGGATCCGCAGTTGATAAAACGGCAGTGAGATCAATGCCCCTAATAAAAGACCGATGATCGTGCCGATGCTCCCGAACAAAAGGGAGCCCATACTCAAATCTGCCAATTGCTTTTCGATTCTTTTGATGCCGCGCAAAACCGGCTCGACGATCATTAGTGAGATTAAGAAAAAAATAAGTGCGCCGAGAATACTGTTGGTGAAAACATTATCGAGCCAGACTACCCCATTGAAGCCGACGAGCTGCCAGAAGTACGGCAGAAACGTCCCGCCGATCGAGGCGCCGACAAGCGCGAACAAGATCATTAAAATTCTTTTTGGCATTCGACATTCCTCCTTTCAAATTTTGATCGATTTATTTTTGAAAACATTGCCGCAGCGTCTCCGCAAGTGTTGCCACTTCCGTGATCTGAATCTTGTGATTCATCTCACTAGTTTCGACATTGTTTTTCGGCACAAAAATTTTGGTGAAGCCAAGTTTCTCCGCTTCGCCGATCCGCTGTTCGATCCGGGAGACCCGCCGGATCTCGCCGGTCAGACCGATCTCGCCGACAAAGCAAGCGCGCGGATCCGTTCCCTGCTCTTTGTAGCTGGAAGCGATGCTGACCGCGATCGCCAGATCGATCGCCGGTTCATTCAATTTGACGCCGCCGGCTGCTTTCAAGAAGGCATCCTGGTTTTGGAGCATCAGGCCGGCCCGCTTTTCAAGGACCGCCATGATCAGCGCCACGCGGTTATAGTCCAGCCCGGTCGTTGTCCGCTTGGCGTTGCCGAACATCGTCGGCGTGACCAGCGCTTGGATTTCCGCCAGAATCGGACGCGTTCCTTCCATTGCAACGACGATCGAAGAGCCGGTCGAACCCGGCAGGCGCTCTTCTAAAAAGGCTTCGGACGGATTAGCGACTTCGCTCAAGCCGCGGTCTTTCATTTCAAAGATCCCGATCTCGTTCGTTGAACCGAAACGGTTTTTGACGGCCCGCAAAATGCGATACGTATGGTGGCGGTCGCCTTCAAAATACAAAACGGTATCGACCATATGTTCCAGCATCCGCGGCCCGGCGATGCTGCCTTCTTTCGTGACATGGCCGACAATAAAGATCGCGATCTGATTCGTCTTAGCGATCTTCAAAAGCTCGGCGGTCGTTTCGCGAACTTGCGAAACACTGCCGGCCGCACTGGTGATCTCGGGCTGCATCATGGTTTGGATCGAATCGATGATCACATATTGCGGCTGGATATCTTGGATCGCCTGCTGGATGCGGTCCATATCTGTTTCAGCGTAGACATAAAAATTCCCCTCATCGACTCCGAGACGTTCTGCTCGGAGTTTGATCTGAAAGGCGCTTTCCTCCCCGGAAACATACAGGACTTTGTCGCCGAGAAGCGAAAGCTGCTGCGACATTTGCAGAAGAAGTGTCGATTTTCCGATCCCGGGATCGCCGCCGATCAAAACTAATGAGCCGGGCACGACGCCGCCGCCCAAAACGCGGTTGAACTCCAGCATCTCGGTTTTCACGCGCGGTTCTTTTTGAACAGCCACTTGATTGAGTGCCAATGGCCGGCTCGCTTCGCCGGTCAATGAAACGCGCGACCGCGAATCATTTTTTTCTTCCGGCATCTCTTCTACTAAAGTATTCCATTCGCCGCAATTCGGACACCGCCCTAAATATTTAGGAGAGGTGTAGCCGCAATTTTGGCAAACAAATTGGGTTTTTCTTTTTGCCATACAAACTCCTTACTTCCCTGAAGAACCAAATCCGCCGATGCGCTTGCCCAGCGTTTCGTCGCTGTCAGCAAGCAGGAATCGTTTGAAGATCCCCTGGCCGATGCGCTCGCCTTTTTCGATCACAAAAGCGCTTGGATTGAAATTGTACAATTGAAAATAAATGTGCCCTTCATTGCCGGGATTATTGTAGTAATCGCTGTCGATCACGCCGACCCCGTTCGCTACTATTAAATTACGCTTTAATGAGCCGCTTGAGCGATTGACCAATTCGAGATATTCGTCAGGAGCCATATATGCTTTGACGCCGGTCGCGACCAAAACAGCTTGGGGCGTCCCGCCGGCTTTCAGCGTTTCCCAGATACTCGGCAGCTCGATCGTTTCAGCGGCCTGCAGATCATAGCCGGCTGCATGCGTGCTCGCGCGTTTCGGCAGTTCGATCGCTTGCCCTTCAAAACTTGAAACAACTTCAAATCCGCGGATTCTTTCCATTAATAAAACTCCTCTGCTTATTTCATTATTTTAGCATATCTCCGAACATTCAGGGGGTTGGACCTCTTTATTTAAGTAAAAAACAAAGGAGTTTCTTCAACCTCTCTTCCGGTCGAAAAAACTCCGCTGAATCGTGACGAAAAATATATGTGCTGGATTGTCTCCAAGTCAAGCCTATGAACTCGCCGTTACGAGCTGAATAATAACATCATTTAAAATGGATGTCAAACGCTGATTTGTCTTTGAGATTTTGTAAAGCTGGTTGACGTCTTCCCTTTATCTGCCCATGATTTATGTTAAAATAAGGGAGATTTTCAACCGAGGAGGATATATCTTGAAACGACTTGCCGCTTTCGTAAAACAAAATAAATATTCGCTGCTTTTAGCCTTTTTGATTCCCGTGATCGGACTTTGCGGGATCTACGTCGGCTTCGGCATCTATCCGGGAAGCGCGCGCAGCACGTTAGCCAGCGATGCTTTTTCCCAATTCAGCAATTTTTTCGCCAGCTACCGCAATATGCTCCGCGGGGATCAAAGCCCTTTTTACACTTGGGCGCTGGGCGGCGGATTGAATTATATCGCGCTTGCTTCCTATTATTTAGGCGGGATCTTTACACCGCTTGTTTTTTTCTTCAAAAATGTCAATATGCCCGACGCTCTGTATTTCTTGACACTGCTAAAAATCGGCTGCTGCGGCGTCAGCTTCTGGATTTACGGGCGGCAGTTTCAAACGAGCCGCTGGATCCAGCTCAGTTTTTCGACGAGTTATGCTTTGATGAGTTTCGCCTTAGCACATTCCGAGCTGATCATGTGGATCGATGCCTATATTTATCTGCCGCTCGTGATCTTAGGGATCGACCGCCTGCTTTCTTCCGGCAAAACCGGCTTATTGTTTGCCAGCTACCTGCTTTTGTTTTTGACCAGCTTTTATTTCGGCTTTATGATCGCGATTTTTTCCTTCCTTTACTTCTGTCTGCGGACGATCACCGATTGGAAACACACGCGCAAACGGATCCTGCGCTTTTTTGTCACTGCGCTGTTAGCCGGCGGTGCCGCGATGGTCATTATTCTGCCGGCGGTGATGGATCTGCATTTCAACGGAGAAACACTGAACAGCATCACGCAGCTTAAAACTGAGGCGACCAACTGGGGCGATTTGATCGTAAAAAATATGTTCGGCGTTTACGACAACACCAAATACGGCTCGATCCCTTTTATTTATGTTGGCGTCGTTCCGTGGCTGGCGGCACTTTATTTCTTTTGTGCCCGGCGGATCTCGCTGCGCATAAAAATCGTCTATGGGGCGCTTTTTGCGGTTTTGATCGCTAGTTTTTATTTGCAGCCGCTGAATTTATTCTGGCACGGCATGCATGCACCGAATATGTTTTTATTCCGCTTTGCTTTCCTATTTTCTTTTTTGGTCGCTTCCAGCGGTTTGCGCGGTATAGCGGCGTTCGTTCCGCAAGAAAAATTCCATCTTTACTTTTTGAGCGCGCTTTGGGTCCTGCTGATCATCGCAGTTGTCGTCTTGCGCCATAAAAAATACGCCTACCTTACCCCTTGGTCGATCGGCGTCACGCTCGGCTTGATCGCGATTTATCTGGCTTTGAGCATTTTAGCATTCAAAGGAAAACTCACGATGAAACAATTCGTCTATCTTTTAGCGATCGTGATGTGCTGTGAGGCGATCGGCAACGGCGCTTTCATGATCAACGGTATTTTGACTGATTGGAATTATGCATCGCGAAGCCTTTACAGTGAACCGTATCCCGAGATCAAAACCCTCGTCGATTCCGCGCAAAAGCAGGAAACTGATTTTTATCGTTTAGAAAACTTGGACAGCGTTTCCGCCAATGATGCGATCAATTACGGCTATCACGGTCTTTCGTTTTTTTCTTCGATCCGCAACCGAAACTCTTCAGGATTTTTAAATGATTTAGGCTTTCGATCGCGCGGCACAAATTTGAATCTGCGGTATGCGAACAATACCCTTCTGGCCGACACTTTGATGGGCGTCCGCTATAATATCGCCAAAGACGACCCGCAAAAATACGGCTACACTCAGGAAAACCATACGAAAAATTATCAGCTTTATCAGAATCAAAATGCACTGCCGCTCGGTTTCTTGACAGAAAATGCGATCCAGCGCTTCCGCACCCTTCCCAATGACAATTTGGGAACTCAGACTTCGCTTTTCCATGCCTTGGCAAACAGCACTTCGCAGTACTACCAGTTTGCTTACCCGATCGTTGAAACGACGAATAATACCGAGATCGTCAACTCAGACATCGGCGTGACATTCAAAGAAAAAAAGCGAAATATCGCAAAAGAGATCACTTATCAGATCACAGTCCCGGCAAAAACGCAGGCTTATTTCAGCTTATATCCGCTTGACTTCAATGAGCTGGAAAGCTCTTCGGCAACGATCGATGTGGGCGGGGTGCGCCGCGAATCCGAGATCGGGATCACCGGTCAATATTACAATTTAGGCTATTACCCGGCGGAAACAACGGTCAGCTTCACTGTGAGTTTTTACGGCACCAAAAGCATCAGCTTCATGACCCCGAAAGTGCTGCTTCTTGACGCAACGGCTTTTCAGCAAGATGTCGATAAAATCCAAAAACAAGCGGTTGCCCTGAAAGCCGGCAAGCGCAGTGTGCGCGGAACGATCACGGCTGAGCATGCGCAGACACTTGTCACGACGATCCCGTATGATAAAGGTTGGAAAGCCTACGTTGATGGTAAAGAAGTCTCGATCAAAAAACTGCGGAATGCGTTTATTCTCCTCGATATCCCGCAAGGCAAGCATCAAATCGAGCTGAAATATTTCCCATATGGCATGAAACTTGGTATCCTGCTCTTTATCGGCTGTCTCACACTTTTTACAGTCTTTCATACCGTGGTCAAACGGCGCGATGAGCGCCTTTAAGCAAAAAGAAGAGGTTGGGACAAAATTGTCCCAGCCTCTTCTTTGCTTCACTGCGCTTTCAAGATTCTCGGTTGTTCAAAATCTTTCAGCATCCGGGCGACGGTCGCGACCGGAAAGCCGACGACACTATAGTAGTCGCCGCAAACACTTTTGACCAGCAGCGCCCCTTGATCTTGGATCCCGTAAGCACCGGCTTTATCCGCATATTCATCTGTCATCAGATAATTATCGATTTCTTGATCAGTCAGATCCCAGAAGGTCACTTCACAAGGAACGACCGCTTCAGCCAGCTTGATTCCTTGCTGGATCACGACCGCTGTATAAACGATGTGCGTTTGTCCGCTTAATAGATGCAAGATCCCTGATGCATCTTCGCGGTCGAGTGGTTTTCCTAAAATTTCATCATTGATCGTGACGATCGTATCACAGCCGATCACGATCGCTGCGGGATTCTGTTCAGCAACTTTTGCGGCTTTTGCATGAGCCATCGCTAGCACATATTGTTTCGGATCAGAATAACCGACCATACTTTCATCGATTTCTGCCGGAGATACTTGAAAGTCTTCGTTTACGATGCGTTTCAAGAGCTCTCTGCGGCGTGGAGATTGAGAAGCTAATATCAATTCCATACTTTTGTTCTCTTCTTTCTACCGCTAGTGCGGGTCTTGGATGCGTTTGAACATCTTTTCGATTTCTTGATTGCCAAAATGGATCAGCACCGGCCGGCCGTGCGGGCAATTGAAGGGATTTTCGCATTGCGCTAAATCACTCAAAAGCTGGCGTGCCTGAGCATCATCCAAGTGATGGTTGGCCTTGATCGAGCGCTTGCAGCTCATCATGATCGCTGTTTTTTCGCGAAACTTTGCCACATCGACTTGACCGGTATCCAATAAGATATCGAGCAAAGCCCGTGCCGTTTCCTCTTCCTCACCGCTTGGAAACCAAGCCGGGTGATGCCGCAAAATCAGGCTATTGCTGCCGAAAGGCTCCAATTCGAGGCCGATACTTTTAAGTACTTCTTCTTGCGTTCTTAATTTTAACATATCATTGCCCGGATATTCCAACACAATCGGCACTAAAAGTGTCTGCTGCTGAGTATTTTGTTCAGCGATCGCCTTGCGGAAATATTCATATTTGATTCTTTCTTGAGCCGCATGTTGATCGACGATGTACAAACCATCTTCACTTTGCGCGAATAAATACGTTCCGTGCATCTGGCCGAAAAACTCCAACTCTGGAAAACGGCGTGCTTCCGGGATTTCTTGCACATTATCTGAATCCGGCAGCTCTCGCGCTTGCTGGTCAGTTGACGGTTCTCTTGGCGTTTTCCACTGGTCTGCCGGCTGGGATTCGCTCGCCCATTTTTCCGAAACAAAGAACTGGCCGCTTTGCGGATCGAAATCCAGTTTGCCCTTCGCACTCTGATCATTCGCAGCTGGCGAAGCGTTCTCGGTCTGTTCGGAAAGCATTTCCGAAAACAGCGTTTCTTCCGATTTCGGTGGCTGGGCTTCTGGAATCAGCCGCAACGGCTGCAGCGCTTCACGGACCAGCTTTGTCAACAGGGTCATTAGTTCCTTTTCTTTACTGAGTCGAACTTCTTGTTTGGTCGGATGGACATTCACGTCGACTAACAGCGGATCCATTTGAACACGGATCACTGCCATCGGATATCGCCCGACCATCAGTTTCGATCCATAACCTGCCAAGATCGCTTTAGTCAGCGGATAGTTGCGGATATAGCGTCCGTTGACGATAATCGACAAGTAGTTTCTGCTTGCCCGCGTCAGCTCCGGGAGCGAGATCCAGCCGTCGACGATAAAATCAAGATCTTCGCCATGAACAGCGGCCATCTTCTTGGCCGCGGCAACGCCGTATATCCCAGCCAGAGTTTGTTTCAACTCGCCGTTTCCGGTCGTTCTAGTCATCAAGTGTCCATCATGGACCAATCGAAAAGCAATTTCTGGATGAGAAAGCGCCAATCGATTGATGATATCGACAATATGTGACAACTCTGTCGTCAAGCTCTTGACATATTTCAACCGAGCCGGAGTATTGAAGAATAATTCTTCAACGATGATTTTTGTTCCCGAACGGAGCGGAGCGGCAATCTGTTCAGTGATCTTGCCACCTGACAGTTCGATTCGGCTGCCCGCTGCCGCCTCAGCCGTTGCCGTTTCAAGGGTCACTTTGGCGACCGATGCGATGCTCGGAAGGGCCTCGCCGCGAAAACCAAGCGTGCGAATACGAAACAGTTCATTTTGCGTATGGATCTTGCTTGTCGCGTGACGCTTGAAGGCATTTGCAACATCATCCGACGCAATTCCTTTTCCGTTGTCGATTACTTGGATCTTCTTCAGACCGGCTTCTTCCAGCTCGATATCGATTTGAGTACTGCCTGCGTCGATCGCATTTTCCAGCAGTTCCTTGACGACCGAAGCGGGACGTTCCACAACTTCGCCGGCTGCGATTTGATTCGCTAGATTTTCCGGCAGTTCGATGATCTCCATTGCCTTCACCTCACTTTAAAGACTCTTTTGCCATTTTGACAAAAGATTCAGCGCTTCCAGCGGCGTCATCTCTAAAAGATTGCTCTCTTTCAGCGCATTGAGTACCGCACTCTCAGCAGCCGACTCTTCAGGGAACAGCGACAGCTGCCCATCTGTCTCTGCTGCTTTTTGATCGGGTGCTTCTTTCGCAACGACCGCTGCCGACTCGCGCGCTTCGCTGTCGGCCTTCTCTTCCAGCTCCTCCAAGATCTTTGAAGAGCGATCCAGGAGCGTTTCCGGCAAACCTGCCAAGCGGGCAACATGGATCCCGTAACTTTTATCTGCCGGACCCGCCAGCATTTTATGCAAAAAGACCAGCTTTCCATCTTTTTCAACTGCTCCGACATGCATATTTTTCAAATGCGTCAACGTTTCGTCAAGAATCGTCAACTCATGATAGTGCGTTGAAAAAAGTGTTTTGCAGTGCAGATGCTGGTGGATATATTCAATGATTCCTTGTGCCAGTGCCATTCCGTCATATGTAGCAGTTCCGCGCCCTAATTCATCGAACAAGATCAAACTTTGGCTGCTCGCATGCTGAAGCGCTTGATTGGCCTCCATCATCTCTACCATGAAAGTCGATTGTCCATTCGTCAAATCGTCGCTTGCGCCGATCCGCGTAAAGATCTGATCGAAAATCGGCATCTCAGCACTTTCTGCTGGAACAAAACAACCGATCTGCGCCATGATCACCGTCAGCGCCAATTGCCGCATATAGGTGCTTTTCCCGGACATATTCGGACCAGTGATCAAAAGGATCTCTTCTTGTTCATCCATTTCAATATCATTCGGGATATAGCTTTGCGGTCCTAATACTTTTTCAACGACCGGGTGGCGGCCTTCCTTGATCATCAGCCGCTGAGAACCTTTCAAAAGCTGCGGCCGGACGTAATGATTATTTTCGCTGATCTGTGCAAATGCTTGGAGCACATCTAAAGAAGAAATTCCTTTCGCCAGCCTTTGCAATGGCTCTATTTCAGCCTTGGCAGCCTCGCGAACTTTTTGAAACAGCTCATATTCAAGTGTGATCGATTTTTCTTCAGCCTCTAGAATTTTCGTTTCGATTTCTTTCAGCTCCGGCGTGATAAAGCGCTCGGCATTCGTCAAGGTTTGTTTACGATCGTAGCGCCCTTCCGGCAATGCTTTGAGATTCGCTTTGGTGATCTCGATATAGTAGCCGAAAACGCGATTGTACCCGATTTTTAAATTTCTGATCCCAGTCGCTTCGCGTTCGCGGGCTTCGATTTGCGCCAACCATTCCCGACCATGCTGCATCGCATCGCGATAACCATCAAGTCTTGGATCATAGCCTGTTCGAATGACGCCCCCTTCTGTGACTGAGAGCGGCGGATCTGCTTCGATCGCTTGATCGATCAGCTCCGTCAACCCATCGAGCGGCTGGATCTCCTGCAAGACTGGCTGCCAAAGCTTTTGATCCAAACCTTCCAGCAGTTGGCGGATCGCTGGAACCTGTGCTAAAGAAGTTTTCAGCTGATTCAAATCGCGGGCATTCGCACTGCCGAAAGCTACCCGACCGGCTAAACGCTCCAGATCATATACTTTTTTCAGCAGATCTTGCAATTCCAATCGTTCAAAATAACTTTCAAAAAGGGACGCCGTCCACGCTTGGCGCGTTTCGATTTTTTTCTGCTGGATCAAAGGACGCTCCAGCCAGTGTTTCAAGAGGCGCCCGCCCATTGCCGTCTGCGTTTCATCCAAAAGCCACAAAAGTGTTCCTTGTTTGGTGCCGTTTCGGATCGAGCGCGTCAGTTCAAGATTAAAGCGCGCATTGCTGTCGAGCTTCAAATAATGATCGACTGAATAACTTTCCGCATGCTGTAAATGATCCAAATGACGTTTCTGAGTATTTTCCAAATAGCCGACTAACAATTCTGCGGCACTTTGTTCGCTGCCGCTCTTGACTGCATGGGTAAGTTCCCGGCTGAGCGATGAGCTTTCCGCTGGTGAAAATTGCGATAAAAGAATGTCGCGGTTTTCTGCCATTTGCATTTGTTCCGCCGGCAGCTCGCCGGTGATCACCATCTCGCGCGTCGCTAAGTGGTTCAGCTCATCAAAAACGCTTTCCCAATCTTCCAGCGTCGTGGCTTTCAACTCGCCGGTCGAAAGATCCGCATAAGCCAAGCCATAGTCGCCTTCACCGATGACCAAGGCAGTCAGATAGTTGTTTTCCTTGGCAGCATTCCCTTGGCTGCTCATCCGCGTACCTGGCGTGACAACTTGGATCACTTCGCGTTTGACCATTCCTTTGGTTGTTTTCGGATCTTCCATTTGTTCGCAGATCGCGACTTTATATCCCTGATCGATTAAAGTGTCGATATAGCTGTCGGCTGCATGATGGGGCACACCGCACATCGGGATCGGATCTTCGGCATTTTTATTACGGCTCGTCAAAGTCAATTCCAGCAGTTGGGCGATTTTGAGGGCATCTTCGTAAAATAACTCGTAAAAATCACCAAGCCGGTAAAAAAGAAAGGCATCCGGATACTGTTCTTTTACCGCGAAATACTGCTGCATCATCGGGGTGTTTTTGGTTTTTTGCGGCATCGTCAGCCCTCCTTTCTAAAATAATTCTTCACGGATCTCGCTTACAATATTTTGCAAAAGCTCATCGACTGTCTGCAGTGCCTCGCGGTAACGTTCAGCAAGGGGATCGTGTTCCAGTTCCTCTCTTAGTGCAGCTAGCTCTATTTCCAGTCTTTCAGCTTTTTCAGCTTGACCGCTGGCTTGCGCCCGGACGACTTCCTTTTGCTTTTCTTTAACAGCTTCTTCCAAAGCTTTTAATTCTGTATTCTCCTCAACTTGTTTTTCAAGTCGTTTATATTCCCGAACGGGTGCCGCCGCGGCCAAATCAGCAAGCAGTGCAGAGAGCGCAGCATCTGAGAATTTTTCTTTACCAGCCATATTCGTCCCCCTTTTCATCACTTAAGGGGTCGTCTTCCCAGTGGATCGTTTCGATTTTTTGGCATTTGCCGGTCGCTGTATCAAGTTCGATGAAAGCGCCGTTCAGCTGCATCACTCCGCTTTCGACCACTTCAAAGCGATGCGGCAATTGCGTCCGAAAGCGCTCAATAACTGATTCTTTCTTCATTCCCAAGATCCCGTCGCGCGGACCAGTCATTCCGGCATCAGTCAAATAACCGGTTCCTTCCGGCAGGATCCGTGCATCGCTGGTTTGAACATGAGTGTGCGTCCCAATGAGAGCTGAGACGCGGCCGTCAAGAAACCAAGCCATTGCAAGCTTTTCGCTAGTCGTCTCGCCGTGGAAGTCAATAAAGATCAATGGTGTTTTTTCCAGCGCCTGCTGGATTAATTGCTCAGCCGCAGCAAACGGATCATCCAGCGGCGCCATAAACGAACGCGCCTGCAGATTGATCACCGCCAAAACGGCTTGATTGACTTTGAAAAAACGCAACCCGACGCCCGGCGTTCCCGCCGGAAAATTTGCCGGACGCAAAAGCTTTTGGGCATCATCGATAAATTCAAAAATGTCGCGGTTATCCCATGTATGGTTTCCCATCGTGATCACATCTACGCCGTTTTGCAAGAACTCTTTATAAATTTTTTCCGTGATCCCGCGGCCGCCCGCAGCATTTTCACCATTGACGATCGTGACTTGCGGATGATATTTCTGCTTCAGCTGCGGCAAATACGTTTTCAGCGCCTTGCGCCCTAAAGAACCAACGATGTCGCCGATAAATAAAATTCTCAACAAACTTCCTCTTCTCTAATCGATTCCGCTATTCAAAAGAAAACTCCATGGGCTGCATGCATTGCTCTAAGATCGTGAAGATATCTTTAGCTGACAGCGGCTGATAAGTCGCGGCGTTTTTCAGCTTATGCTCATAGGCGGCCTGCGCCATTTTTTCTAAATTTTCTGCATCGATCCCGATTTCCGGCAGCGTCAGCGGCAGCCCCCACGCTTCAAACACTTGATATAGCGCTTGGATTCCTTGCTTTGCCAGCAGCAGCTCGTCGCTCCCTGAAAGCTTCCAAACTTCTTTTGCAAAACGGGCAAAATCGTGCTTCGTCTCGTCATTCAAAACATGCATCATCCAGCGCGGCGTTAAGATCGCAAGTCCCGCACCATGGGTCACGTCGTAATACGCGCTTAATTCATGCTCGATCGCGTGCGCGCTCCACGCAACTCCGCGGCCGGCACCAGTCAACCCGTTGAGTGCCCAAAAAGCGCTCCACATCAAATTGGCACGTGCATCGTAATCTGCGGGCTCCTGCAAAGCGCGCGGCGTGTTTTCCAAAACAGTCTGCATCATTCCTTCTGCCAAGTGATCCTGAAAAGCCGTACCAGGCGTTTGGTCAAAATAATTTTCCAGCAAATGGCTCAAAATATCCGCCGAGCCGGCTGCTGTTTGAAATGGCGGGACACTGAAAGTATAACCCGGATCCAAAATCGCCGCGTACGGCCGCACTAAGTCGCTGCGGAATCCTTGTTTGCGGTGGTTTTCCCAATCGCTCAAAACGCCCGTCCCATTTCCTTCGCTGCCGGTCGCCGAAAGCGTCGGCACGACAACAAGCGGCAAGGCGCGCGTTACTTGTTCCATCCCGTGGGTAAAGTCCCACGGGTCGCCTTCATAAAAGGCACTCGCTGCGATCGCTTTGGCGCTATCCATGACTGAGCCGCCGCCAACCGCTAAAACAACTTCGATTTTTTCAAGTTTACAGATCTGCTGCCCTTCGCGGACTTTTTCGATCCGCGGATTCGGCTGGATCCCTGAAAGCTCGAAAATCTCATTTCCGTTCAATTGTTCGATCACTTGAGTAAGAATCCCATTTTTCTGAATGCTCGCTCCGCCGTAAACCAGCAAAACACGATTGCCAAATGAAGCAATCACCTGCGACAATTCTTTGATCTTTTGTCTGCCAAAGTAGACTTTTGTCGGTAGATACAAATCGAAATCATTCATTTTCCGGCTCCTTTCGCCTGCTGCTTTTTGAAATGCCGTTTGCGGATCGCAAACCGCCAAGGGATCTCCTCTTCCAGTTTATTCAAAGAATACGATTCGAGCAAGTTCGTCTGCTGGCGGTACTCGTTCGCCTGCCAAGAAGTGATCTTGCCGGAAACCTCGTATTCATCGATCGCTTTTCGTTCCAAATAATAGCCGCGCAGAACTTCCCGTGCATAAACCGGCTCCTGCCGCACAAGGACAAGCGGGATGAAAGTCCCTTGGTCCAAGCGGCGGATCAAGCGACGGCGCTGAGTGATAAAGTATTTCAACAAAAAAGAATCATATACATCTTCTAAATTATCCAAGCTGGAAAAAATCAACTGCGAGTTTTCACGAAACAGCTCGCGGATCGCATCATAATCAGTACTTGTCAGCTGCACTTCTTTATGGCGGAACCGTTTCAGCAGAAGCCGCGGGTGAGTCACACTCCACATGATCCGGTGGAAAGACAAATACATCATGTTCAAAAATGAACGCAGCGAGACCGGCTGGATCCGGCGGTTGATCGTTAAGACGAACCGCTGATAAAAACGAAAAGCTGCTTCACTGATCCTTCCGTGATGATAGGCCTCATTCAAACTATCGCGTTCGATCGTGACCATCAAACTCAAGATCTCATCTGACTCTTCTTTTGTTTCCAGCGTGAAAGAGTCCAAGTAGATCTCATGGATCCGGTCGCGGTAGCTGTCGATGATCGCTTCGGCCGCGAGCCGCTTCTTATCATCCTTTTCTTTGTCTTTGATCTCGCCGCGCAAGATATGGATCACCTCTGCCAAAATCGTGACTTCCTGCTTATCGAGCGGCTCGCTCTCTTGATCAGTCGCCAAACGCGGCAAGACTAAAATCCCGACCAAGAGGGTGACCAAGATCACGCAGGCTGTCAAAAACAGAAGCAGCGCACGCCACTCGAACGGCACCTGGTGGATCGTCAGCGGCAGAATAAAAATCGTTGCTAAACTGACCGTGCCTTTCACGCCGCCGAACGTCAATACTAAAAGATCGTGAAAATGTGCTTTCGTTTGCTTCCAGCCGTCTTTAAATAGAAAAAAGATGCTGATCGCCAAAAAGCGGATCAAAAAGAGCAGAAAGCTCAAGAGCAGAATGACCATCAAGAGATAGCCATTTGAAAATTCTTTCGCTTCCCAGATCGGCGAAAAGACTTGCGCGACTTCCACGCCTAAAATCAAGAAGACCAGCGCGTTCAATGTGAATTCGATCGTCGACCAGGTGTTCTCTGAAACCGTTGCTAATTTCGCCTCAAAAAGCGAAAAGTGCCGAAAACCCGAAGACTGCATCACCCCGGCGACGACCGCAGCGATGATCCCGGAGCTGTGGCATAATTCGGCCAAAAGATATGCAATAAACGGCAGCAAAAGCTCCAGCAGCAAATACGTGCTGACGTCTTTAGCTGACGCTTTTTCGATCAACAGAACGATCTGTCCTTTGATCCAGACTAACAGAAAGCCGATCAAAGCCCCGCCGATACTCGCGAAGACCAATGTCTGCGCGGCGTCGGTCACCGAAAAGCCGCCCGTCACGAGCGCCGCCAGCGCAAATTGAAAAGCCGTGACGCCGGATGCATCGTTCAATAATCCTTCGCCTTCCAAGATCGTCAGCGATTTTTTGGAAAACTGCAAGCCGCCCGAGAGACTTTTGACAGCAACGGCGTCTGTCGGTCCAAGCGCGGCGCCTAAAGCGAAACAAGCTGCTAGCGGCAGCATCGGTAGTAAATAATGAACCGTCATCCCGATCCCAAGCAAAGTGACGATCACCCCGATAAAGGCCAAAAACAGGATCGCACTCGAGTTTTCTAAAAAAGATAAAATATTTGCTTTTTCTCCTTCGCGGAAAAGAAGCGGAGCGATGATCATCACCAAAAAGACTTCCGGGGTAAAGACAAGACCATGGCCGATCGGTGTCAGCCCCAGCAAGATCCCCAAAAGAATCTGGATGATCGGTGTCGGAATCGGCGGCACCAGCCGGCTGATAACGCTGGAAATCGTGATCGCTAAGCCAAACGCGACTATCATTTCGATAGAATCCATTCGTTTCAGTCCTTACTTTTTGTTTTCATACAAGATCTTCAACAATTGCGCCTTTTTCATTAAAATCTTTTCTTCGAGCTCGTGATTTTTTTCCGGCTGATCCGCCGCCAGCACTTGGTTGCGTTTCAGCTCCAGACGCAGCAGCTCGTGCCGCAAGTGTTCGCACTTGCGGTAAGTCCGCGGGCGGTGCAGCAGCATTTCCCGCTTGATCTCGCGTTTTTTGTCCGGTGTCAAGACGTGATACTGTTCTTTTAAATTATGTAAGCGCGTTTCGAATTCTGCATTCATTATATATGTATCTCCTTTGATTCGAGAAAAATGTTTTCGTGCATCCATTATACTTTTTTCGCGCACGTTTAGCAAAACAAGCAGAAACGAAGGGACCGAGCTCTTGCGGCTCGGCACCTTCGTTTCCAATTTGTCTTTACGACTTCAAAAGAGTTTCTAATCCGACTTCCATCATATCTTTGAACGTTGTTTGCCGCTCTGCAGCAGTCGTTTCCTCACCGGTGATCATATGGTCGCTGATCGTCAGGATCGTCAGCGCCTGCACATGGAATTTGCGTGCCAAATAATAAAGCGCAGCTGCTTCCATTTCGACAGCATAAACGCCCAGTTTCGCTAATTCCAGCACACGGTCCAATTCGTCATTATAAAAAGCATCGCTCGACAGAATCGTTCCGACATGTGTCGGCAAACCGGCTTTCGTTGCAATCTCAAAAGCGGTCTTCAGCATTCCAAAGTCGGCAGTCGGCGGATAATGGTAGCTGGGAACTTCGCGTTCGACCATCGCCGAAGTCGTTGCTGCTGCTTGCCCAAGGACCAAATCGCGCACATGTACTTCCCGACTGATCGCACCGGCCGTGCCGACGCGGATCAATTTTTTGACCCCGTAAAAGCGGATCAGTTCATTGACATAGATGCTGATGCTGGGAAGGCCCATTCCCGTTCCTTGAACGGAGATTCTCTCCCCTTTGTATGTTCCGGTATAACCCAGCATGCCGCGCACTTCATTGTAGCATTTTGCGTCTTCCAAAAAATTTTCCGCAATGAATTTTGCCCGCAGCGGATCTCCCGGCAGCAAGATCTTATCAGCGATCTCGCCGTCTTTTGCCCCAATATGCACACTCATTTTTCAATCCCCTTTCTATGAAAGATTTTCAAGACATTTCTTCACCAACTGTTTGAACGTCGCTTTGACACGTTCAGTCGTTGCCACGACTTCAGCATGGTTGAGATCATTTTGCATCCCGGCCGCCAAATTGGTGATGCAGGAGATCCCCAACACTTTAAGACCGCTGTGAACGGCAACGATCACTTCCGGCACCGTCGACATCCCAACTGCATCGGCACCCATGATGCGCGCCATCCGGACTTCTGCCGGTGTTTCATAAGTTGGACCGCTGAAGCCCATATAAACACCGCTTTTCAAAAATACATCCAGTTCATCTGCAGATTTTTGCGCCGCGTCTTGCCATTCCGGTGTAAAAGCGTGCGACATATCAGGAAAGCGCGGTCCCAACTCGTCTTCATTTTTACCGATCAATGGATTCGTTCCTGTAAAGTTGATCTGATCGGTGATCAGCATCAAATCGCCCGGGGTAAAGGTTTCGTTCACTCCGCCGCATGCATTCGTCACGATGACGCCTTCTGCCTTCAAGGCTGCCATCACACGAACCGGATAAGTGACTTTTTCCATCGGATATCCTTCATAGAAGTGGAAGCGCCCTTGCATCGCCAAAACTTGTTTGCCGGCAAGCTTCCCGTAGACCAGCTGTCCTGCATGACCGACGACCGTCGATTGCGGGAAGTGCGGGATATTTTTGTAAGGGATCTTTACTGCTTCTTCGATTTCTTCTGCCAATTCGCCCAGCCCGGAGCCGAGGATCAAGCCGACTTCGACTTTCCCGACTCCTTCGTTTTGAAGGAAATCAACCGTTTCTTTGATACTCGAAAGCAATTCTGCCATTTTCAAACTCCTCTGTCTATTTATTTTAATTTATCAAGGAAGCTCCGGCCGTTTTCTGTCGGCGGTACTTGGAAGTTTTCGGCAACGGTTGCCGCGATATCAGCATAATGTCCAGTCGGCAGCTCGCCGTGGTCTTTCATTTGTTTGCTGTAAGCCAAAAGCGGTACGAATTCACGCGTGTGGTCCGTTCCTTTGAATGTCGGATCATTGCCGTGGTCAGCTGTCAGCATCAAAAGGTCATCTTCATGCATTGCGTCGATGATCTCCGGCAGGCGGGCATCAAAATCTTCCAGCGCTTGTGCATAGCCTTTCACATTGCGGCGGTGGCCGTACATTGCATCAAAATCGACTAAATTAGTAAAACTCAAGCCTTCAAAATCCTGTTTCATTTCTTCGAGCAGTTTATCAACGCCGTCCATATTGCTGACAGTTCGAACCGCTTGGGTCACGCCTTGACCGTTGAAAATATCATTGATTTTGCCGACTGCGATCACTTCTTTGCCGTTTTCTTTCAGAGAATCCAAAACGGTATGTCCGAACGGATCGAGTGCATAGTCATGGCGATTGCTGGTCCGTGTGAAATTGCCGGGTTCGCCGACATATGGACGCGCGATGATGCGGCCGATCATATATGGTTCTTCTTTGGTGATGTCGCGCACATATTGGCAGATCTTGTACAATTCTTCAAGCGGGATCACCTCTTCGTGCGCGGCGATCTGCAAGACCGGATCGGCCGAAGTATACACGATCAAAGCTCCTGTTTTCATTTGTTCCGGACCGTAATCGTCAATGACTTTTGTTCCGCTATACGGCAAGTTGCAAAGAATTTTGCGGCCTGAAAAGTCTTCAATTTTTTTCAACAGTTCATCCGGAAAACCATTCGGATACGTATGGAATGGTTTGTCGATCCTGAGCCCCATGATCTCCCAGTGACCCGTCATCGTATCTTTGCCAACTGAAACTTCTTGGAGCTTCGTAACATATCCGTCATGATCTTCCACGGCTTTCACACCGTCGAGCGGCCGGATCCGCCCCAATCCCAACTGTTCCATATGCGGAACGTCGAGTCCCGCTTCGCTTGCGATGTGTCCAAGTGTGTCGGCACCCACATCGCCGAATTGTTCGGCGTCCGGTGCTTCTCCGATTCCTACTGAGTCAAGAACGATTAAATGAATTCGTTTAAACATATTCAACATCCTTTCTGACATGATTTATTATTGAAAAAGGGCAGACCAATGGCTTGCACCCATTTGTCCCACCCTTTTTCTGAACACTTATTTAGATTTGATATAGTTGACCCCATCGGCTTTCGGCGCAGAGGATTTCCCTAAGAAAGCAACCAAAACAATGATCGTCAACAAGTATGGCGCGATTTGCAAGTACATGGACGGAATGTTCGAGATGACCGGCAATTGTCCGCCGATGATACTGAGCGATTGCGCAAAACCGAAGAAAAGCGATGCGCCCATTGCGCCCAGCGGGTTCCATTTTCCGAAGATCATTGCGGCCATGGAAATAAACCCTTGACCAGCGATCGTTCCAACGGAGAAGTTCCCGGAAATCGACTGTGCAAATACTGCACCGCCCATTCCGCCCAAGAAACCGGAAATCAATACGCCGGCATAGCGCAGTACATATACATTGATCCCCAATGTATCCGCTGCTTGCGGATTTTCACCCACGGACCGCAAGCGCAGACCGAACCGGGTTTTGAAGATGATAAACCAGGACAAGACCGCAATCAAGATTGCAAGGTATGCCGCTAGCGACGTATTGTCGAAAAGGATCTTCCCGATCACTGGAATTTTTGATAGTCCCGGGAAAGAGAAATAGCCCAAGTTTTCAGCGATATTATCTGTTTGTCCTTTGTTGTAGATAACTTTGATCAAGAAAACGCCAAGTGCCGGCGCCATCAAGTTGACTACGGTACCGCTGACGATATGGTCAGCTCGCAAGGAAACTGTCGCAACAGCATGCAGAAGCGAGAAGACAAGTCCCACACAGCCCGCGACCAGACAGGCAAGCCACGGTGTCATATGCCCAAATTTATCCGCAAAGGTCAAGTTGAAGACGACTGCGGAGAAAGCCCCCATTACCATGATTCCTTCCAAACCTACGTTGACAACACCGCTTCGTTCGGAGAATGTTCCACCTAATGACGTTAAAATCAAGGGGGTGGAATACACTAAAGTCGAGGACACAACGAGTGTTAAAATCGTGATTAAACTCATCAGAGCTCTCCCCCTTCCTGCGAATCTTTTTGATCTGGTTTCGATTCAACCTCTTTGACTTCAGTCACTTCGACTGTCGCCTTTTTCTTTCCGCCGGTTTTGGCAACTAAGAGACGAATCGCGTAATTGATCCCTACAAAGAAGATGATGCTGGCGATAACGATATTGACGATTTCAAACGGCACGTTCGCACCTGTCTGCATCCCCAAACCGCCGATCTTAAGCACCGAGAAGAGCAGTGCCGCAAACAAGATCCCGATCGGTGAATTGGATCCTAGCAGCGAGACAGCCATCCCATCGAACCCGATGGAAAGCGAAGCGGTCTGCACGAAGAAGTTTTGGTAAGTTCCCAAGCCTTCGATCACACCGCCCAGTCCTGCGAGTGTTCCGGAGAGCATCATTGAAAGAATGATCGTTTTCCGGCTGCTCATGCCGGCATATTCGGAAGCAAACGGGTTCAAACCAACGGCGCGGATCTCGAAGCCGAGCGTCGTCTTCTTCATGATGAACCAGACGGCGATCAGCGCTAAAAGCGCCAAGAAAAGCCCCATGCTGACGCGCGAACCGGAAAAGGCGCGGGTCAGCCACATGACGCGCAGACTCGCAGCGTCGCCGATCATATTCGTACTATCTTTGTTGACCATAAATGTTTTTGGAAAGACATTATGGATCATATAGGTGCTGACGTATAGGAATACATAGTTCAGCATGATCGTCGTGATTACTTCACTCGTTCCGAAGAAGGCCCGCAACGCACCTGGGATCGCTCCAGCAAGTGCGCCGGCGATCGCGCCGACAACGACACACAAAACGACAAGGACCGGTTTAGGAAGTCCCGGAAAAGCGAGTGCGACCCAGATACTGGAGACCCAGCCGCAAAGCGCTTGCCCAGAAAGCCCGATATTAAAGAAGCCGGCTGCACTGGCAACCGCAAAGCCCAGCGCGGTAAAGATCAATGGCGAGGCTTGGCGCAATACTTCACCGATGCTTCGCATATTCCCGAGTCCGGCCTTCAGCATCGATTCATATGCCAAGCCTGGATTATAGCCGAAAATAAGCATAATAATAGCACCTAGCAGAAACCCGAAAATGACAGAGATGATTGGAACAAGTAAATTGCGGATCTTTTCTCCTCGATCATTCACCTTGACCGACCTCCTTTGCAGCTAACTCGGCTCTCGCCTTTTCAAGAGAAGAACCGGCCATCAGCAAACCAAGCTCCTGCTCGGTCGTTTCATGCGGCAATACTTCCCCGACGATCACTCCTTGGTGGATTACATCGATCCGGTCCGATAAATTCATGATTTCATCCAATTCGAAACTGACTACCAAAACAGCTTTTCCTTGGTCGCGCTGTTCGATCAGACGTTTGTGGATATATTCGATCGCCCCGACATCCAAACCGCGAGTCGGCTGTGCAACGATCACGAGTTCTGAATCGCGATCCATTTCACGAGCGATGATCGCTTTTTGCTGATTCCCGCCGGACAATGCCTGTGCTGGAACCAGTTCGCTTGTTGTCCGCACATCGAATTCTTTGATCAATTTGCGGGCATGACTGTTGATTTGGTCATAATTCAATACGCCGTGATTGCTCATCGGCGGCTCGTAATACGTTTGCAGCGCCAAATTTTCCGCAAGTGTCATCTCCAAGATCAAGCCATAACGATGACGGTCTTCCGGCACGTGGCTCACGCCGGCTTCAGTGATCTGCCGCGGACGATCATTTGTGATATCTTTTCCATTAAAAGTGATCTTGCCGCTTTCGACTTTGCGCAAACCGGTCAGAGCCTGGATCAGCTCTGTCTGGCCGTTACCGTCGATCCCGGCGATCCCGACGATCTCGCCAGCCCGCACATCGAGATTCAAACCGCGGACTGCTTCCAAACCGCGTTCTTCTTTAACGTGCAAATCTTTGATATCCAAAACGACTTCTTTCGGTTCCGCTGGTTTCTTTTTCGTTTTGAAAGTAACCGAACGGCCGACCATCATATCTGCTAATTCCTGACTGGAAACGTCTTTTACTTCAACCGTATCGATACTTTTTCCGCGCCGAATAACGGTACAGCGGTCAGCGACTTTTTTGATTTCATCCAATTTATGGGTGATCAAAATGATCGATTTGCCTTCTTTTGTCAGCTCTTTCATGATTTCCATCAATTCATCGATTTCCTGCGGCGTCAAAACGGCCGTCGGTTCATCAAAAATCAGAATATCCGCCCCGCGGTAAAGCGTTTTCAAGATCTCGGCCCGCTGCTGCATCCCCACTGAAATATCAGCGACCAACGCATGCGGTTTTACAGTCAATCCATATTTTTTTGATAGATCTTCGATTTCTTTTGCTGCTTCGTGCTGGTTCAAAACGACCCCTCTGACAGGTTCGCTTCCTAAAATGATGTTTTCGGTGACCGTAAAAGCATCGACAAGCATGAAATGCTGATGGACCATCCCGATCCCCAGATCATTTGCGACCGTTGGACTGGTGATTTCAACCGGTTTGCCGTTCAAATAAATTTGACCGGATGTCGGCTGAAGCAGACCGGAAAGCATATTCATCAACGTAGATTTTCCGGCGCCGTTTTCACCTAAGAGCGCATGGACTTCCCCTTTGCGTACTTTCAGATTGATATTGTCGTTGGCTTTAAAAGTACCGAAAGCTTTTGTGATGTTGCGCATTTCTATCACATATTTTTCTTCTTCCACGATACTCACTTCCTAATCTTTCAATGTTTTGTGTCTATAAGGCTTGCAGGAAAAGAGCGGTCTAAAGGTCTTTTCCTATAAGTCCAATAGACTTAGAACATTCTCAAATAAGTTTGGTAAAACGATTTAACAATTCATAAAAAAAGCAAAGAAGCCTAAGCAAATGGGTGTATTTACTTTGTGACTTCTTTGCATGTCAAACTCAATGCTTCAAAGAATCAAAATTATTTAGACGGATGTTCTGGAACTTTGACTTTCCCGTCGATAATATCTTTCTTCGCTGCATCGACTGCTTTTTTCGCTGCGTCGTCTAATTGGCCGTCTGTCAAACCAACACCGTCTTGTTTCAAACCGTAAACGATGTGTTTGCCGCCAGGGAATTTCCCGTCGCTGGATTTTTGAGCCAAGTCTTCCACTGCGATATTTACGCCCTTCGTTGTAGAAGTCAAGCAGAAGTTCCCGCCGCTGTATTTACCTTCGTCGGATTGGTCGCGGTCAACACCGATGACCCAAACTTTGCTGCCTTCGCCAGATTCGTTGATTGCTTTCGCTTCTTGGAATACACCGTTTCCGGTACCGCCTGAAGCATGATAAATGATATCCGCGCCTTGAGAGTACATCCCTTGAGCGATCGATTTCCCTTTATCCGGTGCATTGAAGTCGCCGGCATATTGGTTGATTACTTCAACTGTTTTGTTCAACGCTTTTGCTCCAGCGTCAACCCCTGCTTTATATCCAGCGTCGAAACGGTCGATTACGTCCCCTTCAACCCCGCCGATAAAGCCGACTTTATTGCTCTTCGTCGTGTAAGCTGCAGCGATCCCAGCCAAGTAAGCAGCTTCGTTATCTTGGAAAGTAGCAGATACTACATTCTTTTGTCCTTCAATAACATCATCGATAATAACGAAGTTTGTGTCTGGATTGCTTTTTGCTTGTTGTTCGATCGCTGGTTTCAATTTGTAGCCGATTCCGAAAATAGTTTGGAACCCAGCAGATAATGCTTGGTCGATATTTGGAACATATTCAGATTCGTTTGTAGATTGGAAATATTGGAAGCCGTTGTTCCCGCGTTTCAGCTTGTGATCTTTCCCCCATTTTTGCAACCCTTCCCAAGCGGATTGGTTAAATGAGCGATCATCAACACCACCAGTATCAGTGATTAATGCTGCCGTTTTTTCTTTTCCTTTGTCGCCAGTCGATGCATTGTCTCCGGAACTCGAAGTGGATTTTCCACCTCCGCATGCGCTAAGAGCGATCAAAGCTCCGAGAGCAATCGCGCAAGTCCCAAAAAATTTTGTCTTCTTCATCTCTATGAGTCCTCCTCATCCATAAAAGAATTTTATTTTTCAACAATCTTTGCGATTGTTTGAAACAAGTCCGTGGTGCTACTCGATCTCAGTAAATGCATAAGGCAAAAGCTTTCTGACAGTCGTTTCCAGCACGCGGTCGCGATCGTTGACCAGTGTGACCGGCATCTCCGGATCGCAAAATTCGGCCATGACTTGACGACATGCCCCGCAAGGCGAGATCGGCTCATCAGTTCTTCCAGCAATCACAAGATGTTTGAATTTCATTTCCCCTTCAGAGACAGCCTTGAAAAAAGCCGTTCGTTCGGCACAGTTCGTTAAGCTGTAGGAAACGTTTTCTATGTTAATTCCAGTATAAAGCTTTTCGTCCTCTGTGACTAGTACTGCTCCGACAGGAAAATGAGAATATGGCACATAAGCTTTGTCCAATTGCGCTTGCGCGAGCTCGATCCATTCTTTTTTTGCTGCCATTTTGTTATTTGGCCCCCTCGACGATCGCGATCCCGGCACTTGCGCCGATCCGCGTCGCACCGGCGTCGATCAGTGCTTTGGCATCTTCGTAAGAGTGGATGCCGCCGCTTGCCTTGACGCCCATTTCGCTGCCGACAGTCTTTCTCATCAATTCGACTGCATGGACCGAAGCGCCGCCATTTGCGAACCCAGTTGACGTTTTGACAAAGTCTGCCCCGGCTTCTTTTGCCAATTCGCAAGCTTTTACGATTTCTTCATCCGTCAAAAGCGAGCTTTCAATGATCACTTTGACAAGTGCTTTTTCTTCTGATGCTGCGACAACTTTTTGGATATCTTCTTTTACGATTTCATACTCGCCGCCTTTTAAGGCACCGATGTTGATCACCATATCGACTTCATTTGCGCCGTTTTTGATCGCGTCCGTTGTTTCGTATTCTTTGACTGCGCTCGTATTCGCTCCCAGAGGGAAGCCGATCACGGTACAAACTTTGACAGAAGTGTCTTTTAATTCTTCATGCGCCAGCGGGACCCAAAACGGATTGATGCAGACTGAGAAAAATTTGTATTCTTTCGCTTCTTCAATGATCTTCTTGATTTGCGCCCGTGTTGCATCTGGCTTTAAAAGTGTGTGATCGATATATTGGTTGATTTCCATATGTTAGATCTCCCCTTTTCTCCTCATTACTCTGTAATTATATCATGAATCAATGCCGGTTCGATTCCTTCTGAGCCAATTTTAATGTTCCGGTAGAGTTTTTCTTTGACTTCTGTAATGTTTTCGGTATTTGCATAGATCGTCAAGAGCGATTCGCCCGCTTGGACCGGATCGCCGACTTTTTTATGGAGCACTAAGCCGACACTATAGTCGATCGGATCTTCCTTGGTCCGCCGGCCAGCGCCGAGAAGCATCGCCGCGATCCCCACTTCATCAGCTACGATTTCATGGATGATCCCGGTCTCTTTCGCCGGCAGTTCGAAAGTATATTTCGCAGTCAATAATTTTTCGGGATGTTCGATATAGCTGACATCGCCGCCTTGATTTTTGACCATTTCCTTGAATTTTTCGAATGCCTTGCCGCTCGCGATCGCGTCTTCCAGCATCGTGCGCGCCGCGGCCAAGGTTGCTGCTTTTCCGGCTAAAACCACCATCTGGCTGCCAAGTGCATACGTCATTTCCAAAAGGTCAGCTGGTCCATGACCTTTCAGTGTATTGATCGCTTCAACGATTTCAAGAGAATTGCCGATCGCGTCTCCCAGCGGCTGATTCATGTCGGAAATGATCGCCATCGTCTTGCGTCCAGCCAAGTTGCCGATCCGCACCATCGTATGCGCCAAACGGCGAGCATCTTCGATGTTTTTCATAAAGGCGCCTTCGCCGACAGTCACATCCAGTACGATCGCATCCGCGCCGGCCGCGATCTTTTTGCTCATGATCGAGCTGGCGATCAGCGGGATCGAATCGACTGTCGCCGTCACGTCCCGCAGCGCGTAAAGCTTTTTATCTGCTGGCGCCAAGTCGCCGGACTGTCCAGTCACTGCTACTTTGGTTTCGTTGACTAACTTGATAAATTCCTGACTGTCGATCTCGACTTGAAAACCAGGGATCGATTCCAATTTATCGATCGTGCCGCCAGTATGTCCCAATCCGCGGCCGCTCATTTTTGCGACCGGCACGCCGAGACTTGCAACAAGCGGTGCTAATACCAACGTCGTCGTATCGCCGACACCACCTGTCGAATGTTTGTCGACTTTGATCCCTGCGATCGCACTCAAATCGACTACATCGCCCGAATGCGCCATCGTCAGTGTCAAATCAGTAATCTCCTGATCGCTCATGTCCTCGTAAAAAATCGCCATCAGCATCGCGCTCATTTGATAATCCGGGATTTTACCGGAAGTATAGCCGTCGATCATAAATTTGATTTCTGCAGCATCCAAACCGCTGCCATCCCTTTTTTTCTCGATTAAATCGACCATCCGCATCTTTACCACTCCCTGTCCACAAGAGTAAAACGTTTTACGAAAATACGAAAACGCTTTCTATTTGAATAAAATCGTATCACCTGTTTTTGACGCTGTCAAGCTCTTGATGGAATTTCTTCGCACGAATTTTGTCGCAAAAACCTTGTTGGGAACCAATCCGCCTGCGGTTTCGATCGACCGCAGCAAAAATTTCGCTGCCGTGTATCCGATTTCAAAAGCGGGCTGAGTGATCGTCGAAAGGGTCGGTACGACATATCGGCTGATTTCCAGGCCGTCAAAGCCGATCACTGAAATATCGTCCGGGATCTTTTTGTGGGCTTCATCGATCGCATGATAGCAGCCGATCGCCATTTCATCATTCCCGCAAAAAATCGCTGTGATCTCAGGATTTTTCAGCACTTCGCGAGCTGCTTCATACCCGCCGTCGATATTGAGCGGGCCTTGCGCGACATAGCTTTCTTTGAACGGCAGCTGATAATGCTCTACGATCTCCTGATACGCTGCAAAGCGGTCGCAAAGTGTATAATACCCTTCTTTTTCACGCAAAAAACCGATATGCCGGTGTCCATGCTCTACCAAGTAGTCAAGCGCTGTATATACGCCTTGAAACTCTTCGACCAAAAGCTTCCCGCCTTTGCGCCGATTATGTCCGCGGTCGATCAGTAAAAACGGCACCCCTTCAACTGTGTTGCCTTGAAAATCAAATTTATCCGACTGCAGATTCGGTGTTGCTAAAATGATCCCGTCAACTGAACGGTGCAGCAAGTCTTCCAAATAGCGCTCCTCTTTTTCCGGATTCGACTGGCTGTTGCACAAAACGATCATATAGCCCGATGCATTCAAAAATGCTTCGACCCCTTCGATGATCTTCGAAAAGAAAAAATCAGTCACATCCGGAACGATCATGCCGATCGTTTTCGAATGCCGCGTGATCATACTCGAAGCAAAGAAATCGGCTTTGTAGTGATATTTCTCCACAACATCCAAGACGCGTTTCCGTGTAGTTGCACTGAAGCGGCCGCCTTTATTGTTCAAAATTTGGGATACGGTCGTGATCGATACTCCGGCCAAATCAGCGATTTCTTTGATCGTCATTTTCATTTGTCTTATCCTCCTTTCTATTTTTTGATACTTTGCAAAACATAATAGCCTTTGTCTTTTTTCAAGACAGCAGCATTGCCAAAGACTTCTTCCATTTTCTTTTTTGCACTCGGGGCGCCCTGCTTTTTCTGGATCACGATCGTAAGTGTCCCGCCCGGCAGAAGATGCTCAACTGCCTCTTCCAAGATCGCGTGGACGACTTTTTTTCCGGCACGGATCGGCGGATTGCTGACGATCGCAGCATATTTTTCATGATGGAGATCAGCAAACAAGTCGCTGGTATGGATATCGACATTTTCGAGATTATTTTTCCGCGCATTCTTCTGCGCCAATTCGACTGCCCGCTCATTGATATCGATCATTTCAAGCGGCCGCCCCGTTTTGACTGCTAAAAACAGACCGATCGGCCCGTATCCGCAGCCGACATCGAGGATCATACCTTCCGGCAGCTTCTCGCTAGTAAAAGCTTTTAGCAGCGTTACACTGCCGAAGTCGACTCTCCCTTTAGAGAATACACCTGCATCGGTCAAAAAAGAAAGCGGCCGATCAAAAAGTGCAAACGTCCATTCATGGTAATCGTGAGCAGCGTCCGGCGTTCGCGAATAATAATGATCTTGCATTTATCTTCCCGCCATTTCTATGATTTTTTTACCGATGATCTTTGCCAAAAGCAGATAGCCGGCCGATGCAAAATGCATACCGTCTGGCTGCAGATATTGCTTAGGAGCTGGCTGCATCGCTTGGTAGAGATCGACAAATGCAACCCCGCTCATTTCCGCTGCCTTTCGTGCGGTTGCAACGTAGGCGCGCAGCCGTTTATCCGGCCGCTCGGGATGAAGCGTCTCATCGACCCAGCTGGGTGAGACAAGGATCAATTTTTCTTTTTGAAAATAAGAAATGATTTTTTTAAGATTTTCCAGATAATGCATGCGCTCGATATAGCGGTGATCCGCCGCATCATTCACGCCGAACATCACCAGCACGATATCATATGGATAGCCTGCTACCCGCTTGGCGCGGCGCAAACCATCAGCACTCGTCTCGCCCGGTACGCCGGCATTATAGCATGCCGCTTTGATCCCGCACTTCAAAAGGAAATCTGATAATGCATTATTATAAAGCATAGTTGTCTCGCCGTCCATATAGCCGGCGGTAATACTATCGCCGAACAACAAAATTTTCAGTTCACGCATTTCCGTTCCCTCCGTGATTTATCATATCATTTTATCAGTAAAAAAAAACGCTGTGTTTTTGGTAAAAATATCAAGGGAAAAAGACTAGCAATCTATTGCCGACTTTTTCCGAAAACTATGCTAAAATGTTCTCAGTATTGTGCAATTTTCACTTGCACTTCGCGAAGTTCAGCTGTTAGGAGAATTTTATGGACGAAAAAATGAATTATTACGCGATCGACCGCAAAGAGTGGCAGGATTTTTATCGCGATGGCGTTCCGCCGCTGTCAGAAAACGAATTGAATCGCATCAAAAGTTTCAACGATAAAATCTCGATGAAAGATGTTCAGAACATATACATACCATTGACGCACTTGGCACATATCTACATGAAAGAATTCGAATCTCTCCAGCTCAGCAAGGGCCTCTTTCTCCACAGCTATCTTCCGATGCCGCCATTTATCATCGGGATCGCCGGAAGTGTTGCAGTCGGCAAAAGTACGACCGCCCGCTTGCTTCAGATCATGCTGCAGCGGACTTTCAAGCGGCGCAATGTTGAGCTGATCACGACTGATGGCTTCCTGTATCCAAATAAAGTGCTGGAGAAAAAAGGCATTTTGAATCATAAAGGATTCCCGGAAAGTTATGATATGGAAAAGCTTATCAATTTTTTGAATAATGTCAAAAATAATCACGAAGATCTGAAAGTCCCGCTTTACTCTCACAGCGTCTATGATATCGTCGAGGGCGAATATGAAGTGATCCGTCAGCCCGACATCTTGATCGTTGAAGGGATCAACACGCTCCAGCTGCCGGCAAACCAGCGCATTTACGTCAGCGACTTTTTCGATTTTACGATCTATATCGACGCTGATCCCGAATTGAACAAAAAATGGTATTTGGACCGCTTTATGGCGCTGCTGGAGATCGCGCGCACCAAACCGGACAATTACTATTATCAATTTGCGAACTGGCCGCTCGAAAAAGCGAAGGCCCTCGCCGAAAATGTCTGGGAAAATATCAATTTAAAAAACTTGAACGAGTATATTTTACCGACGCGCTCGCGGGCCGACGTCGTCATGCACAAAACCGACCATCATCATATTGACAAGATCTATTTAAGAAAGTATTGATTCTCTTGTTCATCAAGAGTCAAAATAAACTAATCAAAGGGTGAAAAATGTGACCACAGCTACGAATCATGTGGAAAAAATCATTGTTTTGGATTTCGGCAGTCAATATAATCAGCTGATTACGCGTCGGATTCGGGAATTCGGCGTCTACTCCGAACTGCTGAACCACGATATTTCCATTGAAGAAATCAAAAAAATGGCACCAAAAGGGATCATCTTCTCAGGTGGTCCCAGCAGCGTTTACGATAAAGGCGCTTTTCAAGTCGATCCCGAGATCTTCAAACTCGGTATCCCGATCTTGGGGATCTGCTACGGCATGCAGCTCATGACTTATACGCTCGGCGGAAAAGTCGATCCGGCAGTCAATCGTGAATACGGCAAAGCCGAACTCGAAGTGCTGGATTCCGAATCGCTTTTATTCCGCGGCACTCCTGAGCGGCAAACGGTCTGGATGAGCCATGGCGACTTGGTCTCTGAACTTGCCCCCGGCTTCGAACGCATCGGCACCAGCAAAGACTGCCCGATCGCAGCGATTGCCGACGATAAACGCCACTTCTATGGCATCCAGTTCCATGCGGAAGTCCGCCACTCTGAATACGGAAATGATATTTTGCGCAACTTCACCTTTGAGATCTGCCACTGCAAAGGCGACTGGAGCATGGATAATTTTATCGACATGCAGATCGCCAAGATCCGCAAAGAAGTCGGCAAAAAGAACGTCCTCCTCGCGCTTTCCGGCGGCGTTGACTCCAGCGTTGTCGGTGTATTGCTGCATAAAGCGATCGGCAGCCAGCTGACGTGTATCTTTGTCGACCACGGTCTGCTCCGCAAAAATGAAGCCGAACAAGTGATGGAAAGTTTAGGCGGCAAATTCGGCTTGAACATCATCAAAGTCGACGCGCAAAAACGCTTCCTCGACAAACTCAAAGGCGTTTCTGATCCGGAGAAAAAACGCAAGATCATCGGCAATGAATTCATTTACGTTTTTGACGATGAAGCGAAGAAACTTCACGGGATCGAATTTTTAGCGCAAGGCACACTTTATACCGATGTCATCGAGTCTGGAACGGCAACCGCCCAAACGATCAAAAGCCACCACAACGTCGGCGGCCTGCCGGAAGACATGCAATTCACGCTGATCGAACCTTTGAATACGTTATTTAAGGATGAAGTCCGTGCTCTTGGAACTCAATTAGGCATGCCCGACGAAATCGTTTGGCGCCAACCGTTCCCCGGTCCTGGTTTGGGGATCCGGATCATTGGCGACATCACCGAAGACAAACTCGCAATCGTTCGCGACTCTGACGCTATTTTGCGCGATGAGATCGCCAAAGCCGGCCTTGACCGCGATATTTGGCAATACTTCACCGTTCTGCCAGGCATCCGTTCCGTTGGCGTTATGGGAGACGGCCGGACATATGATTATACGATCGGGATCCGTGCCGTTACTTCAATTGACGGCATGACGGCCGATTTTGCCCGCATCCCTTGGGATGTACTGCAAATCGTTTCGACAAGAATCGTCAACGAAGTTGATCATGTTAACCGCATCGTGTACGATATCACGAGCAAACCACCAGCAACCGTCGAGTGGGAATAAAAGGTACATGTAAATTGAACCCGGAATGTTGATTTAACGGCATTTTCGGGAGATACAAAGGATACGATTGGCGGGGAAATTGTTACGTTCCCCGCCAAAATCCCCGCCAAGTTTGGGCCGAATTGAGGCTGAGTTGGCGGGGATTTTTGTAAATATATTGCGACTTGGAAGGCACTACTTCTACACTCTGAAATATCATATAATAATGATGAATTGGATTGCGACCTGGTATTGCTGGGAGTGGCTGGTGTTTTTTTTAGAAAGAGTATTCGGAGGACTTTTTATGGCAAACGATAATGGCGGTGCAATTGCTCAGAAAGGATTCACGTACCAGAATGCGGTTATATCTTTGGTTGCAATTCGAAATTATCAGAAGCCAGGGTTTCAAATCTTTGTAGAAGCAGATGATGATTTTGAAATTGTTTCTGACAATAATTATCATGCATATATTCAGGTTAAGGGTCATAAAAGAGTGAGTTTGAAAACTCTATTGAGAAAATCAACTGGCAAGAAGTCGATTCTCGAAAAGAATCTCGGCTCCGGCGATAATAGTGCATTGCATAAAATCGTAGTCTATAATTTTTTGGACAAAGATCTCAACTTGATGCAAGAAATCGATACTGACGAAATCTTTTGTAAAGCGTATTTGTTTAGTAAAGAACAGATGGCGATGATAAGTCACCCTCGTTCCCAGACACTTTCTTTAATAAAAACTGATTTTAATTCTGATTTTTCTGCGGCTACCAAGTATTTAATCGGAGAAATGGCGGCTGAAGGCATTTCTGTCGATAAGAAAGGACAGATAGCTCTAGGCGAACTTTGGCAACTAATTTTGCAAAAGTCGGAAAAGGAAATCCAGGGTAGCGACGATCGTGAGCTGAAGAAAATAACTGCGAACGATCTAATTCCAATTTTTGAAAAAGTCGCTGCACTGGAACTTTTCGATGAAATTTTGAGCAAATTTGGTTTTAGTCTGTTTAGAAATAAAAAAATCAAGCTAGAGAAGTCGAAGATTATTTTGCAGTATACCACTGAAAAAGCTGTGGCTCTGAAGTGGCTCGGCAACTGTGACCTTGAAAATACTAATGAAGTGGATTTAATTCGAAACTTTTTGACCACAGGTATTTTACACGGTTTGGATGAAAATACTGTATATGCCATTTGTATTTCCGCTTATTGTGACGTGTTAGGGGGACTTGACGTTGAAACTAGTTATTAAACATATCATGATTATTGATCCTGAGCATGAAGTTGCAAATAAATTTAAATTTGGGAAGTTGTCAAACATATTCCTTAGTGATGATAATGAAGTTGGAAAATCAAGCTTATTAAAGTCGATTTATTATACTTTAGGTGGAAACGTCAAATCGTTTACAGCAGGGTGGGATTTTCAAAATTATATTTTCCAAATCGAATGTGATATTGATGGGCAATCCGTAATTATCCAGAGATTTAATAAAGTCTTTTTGACGAAAAGTGCTGGGGACATTTATTCTTTTGCAAATGAAAAGGACTTTTCGATTTGGGTACAAGACAAAATGGGGATGAATTTAAAGCTTCAGACCAAATCCTCAGACAAGTATCATACCGCTCGTATGAACGCTGTGTTAGCACCATTTTATATTGATCAAGATCAGTCATGGGCGTCATTCTATCGGGACTCGTTTGAAAATCTGACAATGTATAAAGATCAACCTAAGGCAATCTTTGAATATTATCTTAAGCTTTCAAGTAATCAGCTGATTGCGCTTGGGGAGCAGCTAAAAGCACTGAGTAACGAAAAGAATGAGGTTGACGGACAACTTCGTCAGGTGGAGGGTGTACGGAAATCGTATAGCAGCGAAGCAGAAACGGATGTCATGAGTCCAAAAGAGTTCGATGAACTCAGAACGGAACTAAATGAATACGTTGCAATTACTGATGATTTGCAGGCCAAAATATCCTCCTATTCTAACCAGATTTCAAAGACAAAGATGAAGCTAGACAATCATCGGCACGATTACGCGGAAATTCATAAATTGCTATTGGCTACTAATGCACGATTCCGAGACATTGAATATGAATGCACATATTGCCATTCACGGTTAACTAGAGAACAGTCACTAACTAGACTTGAACTTGGTGATAATGACTTCGAAATTCGTCAACGCGAGATAGAGGCTAAGCAGGATATAGAAGTGGATCAGGCCAATCTTGACAGTCTGTTATCGACGTTAACTAGTTTACGTTCTGATTTCGATGAAAAGAACAGACGAGTAAGCAGCCTCAGAAATGCCAGTAATATAGATAAGTATGTCGATCATCAGGTAATAACGAAACTTGGTCAACTTGCAGGCAAGTATCAGGTAAAATCAAGTCAATTGGAAGCGTCAATCGGCGAGATAAAAAAAGATCAGCGTGAGGAGCGTGCGACGCTTAAAGCGGCTCGCGAAAGCAATGAATTGAATTATGAACAGATTAAAAGTGATATTGCCATTGAACTTGGGGTACCAAGCGTGTCTAACAAACCGTTTTTAAACTTTCAGAAGGTGAAGGATGCGGGCACGGCTCTAAATAAGATACTATTGTGCTTATATTTAACGTATTTTGAAATCATGGTGTCGCGCTCAAATACAACATTTCCTATGGCAATGGATTCGTTTGTAAAAAATGAGATTACCGATTCGAATGAAGATAAAATGTTTATGGCTGTTCAAAAGCACTTTATGAGTCTTAATAACCAAACTTTCTTCTCTCTGATTAAACGAAATCAGTCTAAGTTAGACTTGACTAATAGCCGGGTCACGATTCTTAAAAAGCCAATTTTAATTGATAGTGCATATAAGCAGTTGGTTTCCGAACTAATAGTTGCAGAAGACAATCCGGATGGTAATGTCGGTAATGAAAGGTGATTAGAGTGCAATGACAGAGCAAGACGTATCATGGTCGGATGATATTTCAGAAACCCTCATTCGTGAGCGTATGCCCGAAATACTCGACATTTTACTGATAGACCGGACAAAATCAACCGCCAGAAAGATTCAAAATATCATCTGGGCAAATGATAATTATGTTAAATTTGGTGCTAAGGCGTACGCCCCAGAATCACCGATAAATCCGGAATTGGTCACTGGTGTAATGGATAGCATCATTATGCCACGTGCATTAAAGCCCAGTGAGCTGCAAAAGGAGCGAACCAAGGCAAAGGCTGAAGTCTTTACGCCAACGTGGATTGTTAAGAAGCAAAATGATGCAGTTGATGAAAGCTATGCGGGTGATGATCTTGAAACATATACCAGTCGGACGTGGTTAGAAATCACTTGTGGTGAAGCACCATACATGGTTAGTCGTTACGATATGGACACTGGTGATGGAATTCCTTTATCTGATCGGGTTGGATTTGTTGATCGTAAGCTTCGTCGAATCAACGCTGAAGTCGATGATCAAGCGACATGGCAAACACTTGTAGAAACCGCCTATAAGGCAAGCTTTGGTTTTGAATGGAGCGGTGATTCATTGCTCCTAGCCCGCGAGAACTTGCTGTACACGTATCGTGATTATTTCAAAGCGAAGTGGCGTGTTGAGCCAGACACCGAACAACTGAAGACTATTGCAGAGATTATTAGCTACAATGTTTTTCAGATGGATGGATTGAAGTTCGTGGTGCCACTCAGCGAAACTCGGGTAAAGGTTGTCCAACAAGAAATTTCGTTGTTTGATGATCCTGCTGATATCCAAGAAGAGTGGGTTACAAAACCAGGCAAGCGGGTTAAAGTTATGAATTGGAGTAAGAATAAGATGGAGTTCTTTGATAAAGGGGTCGCGTGATATGGCTGATAAAACTAAAATCAAAACTACAAGAGTGGTTTACCCACAGATTTATGCGTATACGTTACCACAGATAGCTGAAGACAACGGCTGGATTAAGATTGGCTACACGGAGCGCGAAGATGTTGATACCCGCATTCGTGAACAAACGCATACTGCAGCAATTCGACTGAAAGCAGATAAGCTGTGGTCTGAACCGGCCAAGTATTCAAGAGGAGATGCATGGTTCACTGATAAGAAGTTACATAAATACCTAACTTCACAAAAAGACGTTAAACAACGGTTGAATACCGAATGGTTCTACTACGATGGGACGCCTGAGCGTGCACACGAAGATTTTGTAGACTTTCGAGATCGCAAATCGGATCAGTCTAAAGGTACCTCTGAATATACTTTGCGAGCTGAACAGCAAGCAGCCGTTGATAAGACTGTTGCCTATGCTAGAAATCATGTCGGTGGAGAGTTTTTATGGAATGCAAAGCCTCGATTTGGTAAAACGCTGACAACGTATGACTTAGCGCGAAAACTAAATGCTGAGACCGTGCTGGTTGTGACCAACCGTCCCGCAATTGCCAATTCATGGTTCGATGACTTCGAAAAATTTATCGCATGGCAAACAGACTACGCCTTTGTTTCTACAACAGATTCACTCAAAGAACGTCCCTCCATGAGTCGCGACGAGTATATGGATCAGCTTGATGGTGGCAAACAGCGAATGATTGCCTTTATCTCGTTACAAGATATCAAGGGAGCGATCCCTTTTGGCGGTGACGTAAAAAAACTGAAGTGGGTTAAGGATTTGCATTGGGATTTATTGGTTATTGATGAATCTCATGAAGGTGCAGATACCTTAAAGGCCGACGTTGCATTTGATAATATCAATCGTGATTTCACGTTGAATTTATCTGGTACACCATTCAAGGCTGTTGCCAAGGGCACATTCAGAGATGATCAAATCTTCAACTGGACTTACGCTGATGAACAAAACGCTAAAGAAAACTGGCCGGCAGATGAGGAGGAACACAATCCATATCGGAAATTGCCGCGGCTGAACCTATTTTCGTATCAAATGAGTCGGATGATTACTGATCAAGTTGATGCAGGCGCTCAAATTGATGGTAAAGACGAGGATTATGCCTTTGATCTCAATGAGTTTTTCTTGACGAATGATTCTGGTAAATTTATTCATGAAGACGACGTCCGCAAGTGGCTACGCAGTCTTTGGGAAAATGAAGGCTACCCATTTTCAAATAACGAGCTGCGTAACGAATTAAAGCATACGTTCTGGATTCTCAATCGAGTAGCTAGTGCTAAGGCACTTGAAAAGTTAATTAAAGACATGCCTGTTTTTGATGGTTACGAGGTGGTCATTGCCGCTGGTGATGGCCGTACAGATGATGATCAAGTTCAAAATGTACGGTCTCTTGATCGAGTTCGCAAGGCCATTGCGGAAAACGATAGGACAATCACACTGTCTGTTGGCCAACTGACAACCGGGGTTACCGTTCCGGAATGGACTGGCGTTTTAATGTTGTCGAATATGAAGTCGCCCAGTTTATATATGCAAGCCGCGTTCCGTTCGCAAAATCCTTGGACATATACCGAGAATGGTATTCGCAAAGAAAAGGCCAATGCTTACGTGTTTGACTTTGCTCCAGAACGAACGCTGACAATCTACGATGATTTCGCCAATGATTTGTCTGGTGAAACCACGAATGGCGGCGGTACAACCGAGAAGCGCAAAGCTAACCTTAAAACGCTACTGAACTTTTTCCCAGTTATTGCAGAAGATACTGACGGTAAGATGGTTGAGCTTGACGTTAACCAAGTGCTGACGATTCCAAAGAGCATCAAGGCTAAGGAAGTTGTTAAGCGCGGGTTCATGTCCAACCTTCTGTTCCAGAATATTGGTGGCATCTTTGCTTCCAGTGAAGTACGTGAAATCTTAGAGCAAATGTCGGCTGTTTCTGAAGGTAAAACTGTTCCTAATCAAAAAGCTGATCCAATCGATACCAAGGACGTTAAGGTGGATGATCAAGGTGATGCGGTGGTTGAACCAGAAACGGTTGACACAGCTGTTGCGCATCACTTCGGCGGAAAAATTTATGCTGAAGTCGAATCAGCTGCCAAGGATATTAATATTGACGACAGTTCACGGATTGCAAAAAATATTGCTGACACATTCCGTGCGCAGACGCTTGATAGTATGAAGAACCTAGCCAAAGATAGCGGATTGACCAATAAGGTCGCTGAAGCGATCACAAATCAAGGTGCAAATGTAATTGCCCGTGAAGTTGAGAAGGCTCAAAAGCAAGCTGAAATCAAAGTGAATGAAGCACAAGCTGAGTATCAGACTAAGGTTCAAGAGGCTGAACGCAACACCGATCTGGAAGACGCGGCAAAGCGTCAATTTGCGGAGGCAGCTCAACGTGAACTGGAACAAAAACATCAGCAGATTCAAGAAGACTTTCAGAAAAATGTGACAGCGACTATCGTTGATAAGTCAAAAGAGGTCATTCAGTCATCAACGGAGACATTGCTTAAGAAGGCTGAAAACAAGAAGAAGAACACCGTCGAAGATGATATTCGTTCCCGCCTTCGTGGGTTTGCTAGGACGATTCCGTCATTCTTGATGGCTTATGGTACTGTCGACACAACGCTTGGTAATTTTGACGCCACAATCAGTGATGAGGTCTTCCAAGAAGTTACTGGAATTACGCTGGATCAGTTTCGTAAACTTCGCGATGAGTTCCAATTTTTTGATCCTATTGTTTTTAATGAGTCTTGCCTGGAGTTCTTGCGTAAGCGGGTTGAGCTGGCGAACTACTTTGACGATACGCATGACGAAGACATATTTGACTATATCCCGCCGCAAAAGACTAATCAAATCTTCACGCCTAAAAAAGTCGTTAAAATGATGATTGATAAGCTGGAAGAAGAAACGCCGGGTATTTTCGAAAATCCGGATAAGACCTTTGCTGATTTGTATGTCAAGTCGGGACTTTATCTAACGGAAATTGTTAAGCGCTTGTATACTGGGTTGGCTGAACAGATTCCAGATAAGGATGCACGCATCAAGCATATCTTAGAGCACCAAATATACGGGTTTGCGCCATCTGAAATTATTTACAACATTGCGCGCAACTTCATTTTCGGCTTTGATGCCAGTGCAAATGATATCGACGATTCACACGTTGTTTACCTTGATACCACACCTTATGCGATGGGGAATGGTGATTTTGAAACCAAGTGTGATGAGTTGTTTGGAAAGGAGATCAAGTAATGAAATTTGACGTTGTAGTGGGTAACCCACCGTATCAAGAAGAAACACATGGTCGTGAAACTGCAAACGGTCAAAAACGAGTTAAGAGTATCTTTCCTGTATTTCAAGAGTTGGCGGACACTATTGCCCAAGGCTCTGCATGTTTAATTTATCCGGGTGGGCGATGGATTCACAGATCGGGAAAAGGGATGACCAAGTTTGGTTTGGCACAGATCAACGATCCACACCTCAAAACATTGATGTTTTTTAAAGACTCTGGTGAGTTATTTGACGGGGTAGGTATTTCTGACGGCGTTTCAGTCGTTCTAAAGGACTATCACAAGAATGACAATACGTTTAATTATGAATATTTTGACCATCAAGTTCACATTTCGGTTACCCGCCAGTTTCCAGGTGAAGATTTATTACAATTAAACCCACAAGATGAATCCGTTGTTGCAAAGATGGATGCGTTTGTTGCAGATCACGGTCTGAAATATTTGCACGACAGTATATTCTCGCAAAAGTTATTTCAAATTGAGAGTGATTTTGTTGAGAAGCATCCTAATGACGTTACGCCATATAGTGGTCAAACATTTGACGAAAAACATACGGTCAAAGTTCTTACTAACGATAAGGCTGGAAAATCGGGACGTGCGAAGTGGTTTTTAGTAGATCGAAGCAAGATCCCGGCGAATCACGCACTGATTGACGAATTCCAGGTAATTGTGTCAAGTGCTAACGCGGGTGGACAAAAGCGTAGCAATCAAATTGATATTGCGGACAATCATTCGGCATTCGGACGGGCCCGACTAGCACTTAAGTCGTTCAAGACTGAGGTTGAAGCAGAGAATTTTCTGAAATATGCAAGTAGCACTTTGATCAAGTTTGCGTTTCTGATGACTGATGAATCGCTGACATCTTTGGCGAAAAAAGTGCCTGATTTGATAGATTATACAAGCTCTAACAACTACATCAACTACTCATTGAACGTTGATGATCAGGTAAACAAATTGTTTGGAATCACAGATGAAGAGATAACCTATATGATGTCTCAAATTCCGGATCGTGATTAAATTGTTTCAAAAAACATCAGCTGTGTCGCGTAAAGTTTACGGCCTGGCTGGTGTTTTTTGCCACTAAATAATAGGTTGTAGATAATAGGCGCTACCACCACAAAATAATCACCTTCACGAGTTAAAAATACAGCGCATAATTGCGTGACTTTAGTGAAAATCATTCGCGGACAGATTCCAAAGTGATGGGAAACAGAAAAGCTTAGGAGGCTTGCCAATGTATGGCGGACTGGTATTAAAATTTTTCGATGGACAATATCCGGAGCGAGGGAAGCAATTGCTGGACGGAAGATTCTATTGTGCTCCTTTAACCGATTTCAGAAGAGGTGAAGCGAAAGAGGAAGCTTCGTTCATTAATGATCCGATGGAGGGATACGTAATCGCCAAGAATCCCAACTATCGAACGCTAAAGGGCGAAGTTGGGGATAAACAATTTCAGAGAATTACTCACACTTCTCTCGAAAACGTAGGGATTTGTTGTTTTGTCCATCTGGATTTGAATCGAGATTTTGTTCACGCTGGTAGAGGGCAAGCTGTGATTGACCCTACAGTCATTGAACAGTTACGCTATTCGTTCTCAGATGAACCAGCTGTAATGTGGTTTGAGGAAGAATTCTCTGAGATGATGGAGGGGATTCAAATTATTGACAAGGATGATATTTGTTTCGCCAATTATGCTCTGGTGAATTATCTTGAGGGAATCGATGGTTCGTATGCACATATGGGAACGTCACCGAAAGAAACGCTCGATTATTTTCTGACAAAGGCTGTGTTTCAGAAACAAGCAAGATTTTCCTTTCAACGAGAGTTTCGATTAGCTGCCCTCTCAACTAATATCCGCACGAGTAGTCGAACCCTTGTTAGCCAAAAGCCAGCAAGAGGACAGATCTTTCCGAACCTAGAAACATTGCGTGGTATCACTCTAGATGAAGTGTTTTGAGTAGTGTTTTTGCAGGCCCACATTCTGAGTGTTAAGGGCGATTTGAATTCACTTTTTCAGTGCATAGCGCCGGCGTGGATGTGGGTGTGCTGAACATTTTGGAGCGATACAGATCTGCTTGTAACATTAAAAGTACATTACAGTTCAACTTTCAGTTTCAAACTGCGTCCTACAAACCGTCTGTATATGGTGAGAGCGAAAGTTCTCACAGACCTTCCGGAAGGGTCTTGCAACGCATCGCCGCCGTGCGCGGCGTGCAGCGCGAAAGCCGCTAGCGCGAGCGGCGGCGGTCGGCGTTAGCCGGCCGCCACAAGCCCCCGGTCTCTAATAGGGGGGCAAATATTAGAGACAAAATACACGTAAGTAGGACGAAAGCGCCGGTGGCAAGCCACTTTGCGTAGGCAGATAGGTGGCTTTGCTGTCAGGTTGCTTCGAAAGGAGCTAACATGCTGAAAGATTTGAACTTAGTCGGCGGGATGACGAATACCGACTGGCTAAACCAGTTTCATGATGAGATGCGCATGCACAAGATTACTCAGGGTCAATTAGCGAAGACGGCTGATTATAGTCGGTCGCATTTGAACCAGTTGCTGACAGGGAAGAGTCCGATTAACAAGCAAGCGCGATTGCGATTGACGTTGGCACTGCGATCGCTGACCGGTCAGAACAATATTGACGTCTGTATTGATTATTTGGGCGTCACCTTCAAGTCACACGACTATGAAGAGCTGGTGACGGAGTTGTTCCAGCTCAACCTCAATCACTTCAGTCTTAAGGAAGGCGCGCGCTATGGTTACAGTGCGACCTTCAAATGTGGCGAAATCGACGTGTTGCTGTCGCCATATCAAGATGTAAATGCAGACGGTTATGATCCTAGTGAGGATAGTGGCACGATGATTGAGTTGAAAGGTCAAGGCTGCCGCTACGTTGAATCGTACTTGCGCCAGCAGGATCGCACCTGGTACGACTTCCTAGAGACGTGCATTGCGCTTGACGGTCATTTCACCCGAGTTGACCTCGCCATCAATGATCGCAATGGCTTGCTTGACGTACCAACCTTGATTGAGAAGTGTGACCG
>JALCOL010000015.1 GCA_022649665.1 Enterococcaceae bacterium | reverse complement strand
GTTTGTTTTTGACGACTACATTCTATCAGTTTGGATATCTCTATTTCTATCCTCAAGAATAAAAATGAGTGCTGGAAGAAAAACCCGAAGGATTTTCCACCAACACTAAATATTATAGAACCCTTTTGTCCCAGCCTCTTTTGCTATTCAGCTGTACCGACACGTTCGGCGACCTCGAAGATTTCGACCACGATCGGCATGTCTTCGCGAAATGGGAATTGGAGTTTCTCGGATTCCTGTTTAAAAAAGGCAACATGGCGTTTACGCCATTTTTCAAAATTTGCGGGATCCTCCCCTTGAAGATAAGCGACCATCGCACCGGCCGAAGAAAGCGGAATGATCTCGACGGCTTTGGTCTGCGTGATCGCGCGTGCCTCGCCGAGGCTGTCGAGGATCACATTGTACTGCCCAACTTGCGGCAGATCGCTCTGCTCGATAAAATACAATGTATAATTCGACGTGCTGGCGCGTTTTTTTCCTTGAAGTACGAGCGCGAGCGTCTCGTCAGCTTCTTTAGACGTTCGTCCAAAAGAATAAGCATTGAGCGGCTGAAAATCAAGCGCATGAGCTTTTTGAAAGTCTTGCCAAATTTTTTCGATACTTTGCGGCATAAAATGCTCCTTTCGAGGATCGATTATTTTTGCAGAATCGCAGAAAAGAATGAAAAATTTCTAAAAATTAGTGTAAAATTAGAATTTAGTGGTATAATCATAAGAAATTCGGGAGGGATCAGCGATGGATATCAATTGGAGCGAACTGGGGTTTGAGTACAGCAAGACCCCGTATCGATATTATAACACATGGCAAAACGGGGAGTGGGGCGAAGGCACGCTGAAAGAAGACAATATTTTGCACATCAGCGAAGGGTCTTCCGCGCTTCATTACGGACAGCAGTGCTTTGAAGGGCTCAAAGCCTACCGGCGCAAAGACGGCCGGATCCAGCTGTTCCGCCCGCAGGAAAATGCCAAACGTCTGCAGCATTCTGCCAGACGGCTCTTGATGCCGGAAGTTCCAAAAGAAATGTTCCTGAAAGCCTGTGAGGAAGTTGTCCGTGCCAATGAAGAATTCGTACCGCCCTACGGTTACGGGGCGACTCTTTATTTGCGGCCGCTCTTGATTGGCGTCGGGGATGGACTCGGCGTTCATCCGGCAGATCAATATATTTTTACGGTTTTCGGCTGTCCAGTCGGTGCATATTTCAAAGGCGGCTTGACCCCGACGAACTTCGTCGTTTCTGATTATGACCGCGCCGCACCCAAAGGAACCGGCGCCGCGAAAGTCGGCGGCAATTATGCAGCAAGCATGCTTCCCGGTGAAGAAGCGCATGAACGCCAATTCAGCGACTGCATTTATTTAGATCCGGCGACCCATCAAAAAATCGAAGAAGTCGGCAGCGCGAACTTTTTCGGCATTACGAAAGACTTTACTTTCATCACGCCGAAATCGCCATCGATCCTGCCGAGCATCACGAAGTACTCGCTCTTGCATTTAGCAAAAGAAGATTTAGGACTGAAGACCCTCGAAGGGGACGTTTATATCGATCATCTCGATGATATCGCGGAAGCCGGTGCTTGCGGGACCGCGGCCGTTATCTCACCGATCGGCGGGATCCAAGTCGGCGATAAGTTCCATGTCTTTTACAGTGAGACCGAAGTCGGTCCAGTGACCCATCAGCTATATGATCTTTTGACCGGGATCCAGTTCGGTGATCTGACCGGACCGGACGGCTGGACCCACATCATCCCAGAAGCTTAGCAGTGTGAGCAAAGAGGCTTATTTTCCAAAAAAATCTGAAAGAGGAGCAGCGGCTGGATCCAGCCGCTGCTCCTCTTGGTATTTTCAGGATCAATTCTGTGCTTCTTGCAAAATATTGATCTTTTCGATCGAGATCGCCTCTTCTGGCTTGTCGTTGCTGTCGACTTTCACGTTCGCGATTTCATCGACCACATCCATCCCGCTTGTGACTTGGCCAAAGACCGTGTACTTGCCGTCTAATTGCGGATAACCGCCCTTTTTATAGGCATCGATGATCTTTTGCGGATAATCATCGATCAAAAGGCCGTCGGATTGATCTTGATCATTTTGGACGATAAAGAATTGGCTGCCGTTTGAATTGTCGCCGCCTGAATTGGCCATCGAGACCGCACCGCGGATATTATACAGCTGATTGGAGATCTCGTTTTTGAATGGTTTTCCCCAAATCGACTCGCCGCCGGTGCCGTCGCCTTTTGGATCACCGGATTGGATCATGAACTCTTTGATCACGCGGTGGAAAGTTACGCCATTGTAATAGCCGTCTTTGGCATGTTTTACAAAATTCTCGACCGCTTTTGGCGCCTGCTTTGGAAATAGTTTCATGGTGATATTCCCTTTGCTCGTTACCAGTTCCACTTCATCTTCAGTTTTGGCGACACCGCTGTCGAGTTGCGGCAGATCGATTTTCTCCAGATCAGTTTTAACGGCTGAGCTGGCTGTTTGTGAAGAAGCTTGCGATCCCGCAGAACTTTTTGCGGTTTCTTTTTTTGAGCTGCAGGCGCTGAGAGTGAAAAGCGATACTAAAAGCACTCCAAGAACGATTTTTTTCATAAGATATTTCCTCCATCATCAATATTTATTTTCAGTGTACCATAGCCTGAAACAGCGGGGGAAGAGCGGAATGCTTATTTTTCAAAGTATAAAGAATTCACAGAGTATGGTATATTTATAAAGGATCACTTTGGAATTTTTCGGGAATGAAAAGCGCTGCAGGACCATTTTGTGCTTTTCGTTTCCCGCGGTTATAAAGAAGTGAAAGAACGATGAATGAAGGAGGACGTTTTATGTCCACATTTTTAGATCAAGTAACAATCGACGTCAAAGCCGGCAACGGCGGCGACGGGATGGTCACCTTTTTACGGGAGAAATATGTTCCGAACGGCGGTCCAGCTGGCGGCGACGGCGGCAAGGGCGGCAGCATTATTTTAAAAGTCGATGAAGGGCTGCGCACGTTGATGGATTTTCGCTACCGGCGGCATTTCCGCGCAAAACCTGGTGAAAACGGCATGATCAAGGGAATGCACGGCCGCGGTGCTAAAGACGATTATATCGCAGTACCGCCGGGCACGATCGTAAAAGATGCTGATACCGGAGAAGTTTTAGGCGATCTGACTGAAAAAGGGCAGGAGCTGCTCGTAGCGAAAGGCGGCCGCGGCGGCCGCGGCAATATTCGTTTTGCGACGTCAAAGAATCCCGCGCCGGAGATCGCTGAAAATGGTGAACCGGGGCAAGAGCGCACGTTGATCTTGGAGCTGAGTATACTGGCGGACGTCGGGCTGGTCGGATTTCCTTCCGTCGGCAAATCGACCCTTTTATCGGTGATCTCTGCGGCGAAGCCGAAGATCGGCAGCTACCCGTTCACGACGCTCGTTCCGAAGCTCGGGATGGTCACGATCGCTGACGGCCGTAGTTTTGTCGTTGCTGATCTGCCGGGGCTGATCGAAGGCGCTTCAAAAGGTGTCGGTCTTGGGATCCAGTTTTTGCGCCATATCGAACGCACTCGTGTGCTGCTGCATCTGATCGATATGAGCGGCGAAGAGGGTCGCGATCCGTATGAAGACTATTTGGCGATCAACCATGAACTGAGCGCTTATGATCTTCGGCTTTTAGAGCGACCGCAGATCATTGTCGCAACGAAGATGGATCTGCCGGAAGCTGCTGAAAATCTGAAGCAGTTCGAAGCGAAGCTCAAAGAAGCGGAAGAAAACGAAGAAAGTCCGATCCCGCTGATCTTTCCGATCTCAGCGGCAACGCATGCCGGACTTGATCCGCTGCTCCAAGCAACCGCTGACTTGCTGGATAAAACGCCGGCCTTCCCGCTGGTCGAAGTGCCAACAGAAACGGAAGCGCACTTCACTTTCGCGCCGCAGGAAAAAGAATTTACCGTGACGCGTGATCCGGACCGCACGTGGGTCATCGGCGGCGAGAAGATCGAGCGCCTGTTCAAAATGACGAACCTTGATCATGAAGAAAGTTTGATGCGTTTTTCTCGGCAGCTTCGCGGGATGGGCGTTGACGATGAACTTCGCAGACTGGGCGCCAAAGATGGCGACCTGGTGCGTATCGACGACTTTGTCTTTGAATTTTTAGATTAATCATAAAGGAGCAGATAGCGATGAAACGTGTGATCATTTTGAATTTTCTTGAAGCTTCCAAAGCGTACCAGGCTTTTTCCGAGATCAAAATGCTGGCGGCTGAAAGAAAAATCGCCGGGGACCAGATGGCAGTCGTGACGCATGAAAAAGAAAACGACAAGTTCAAGATCCAGGATTTTATCGATTTTACAGGGCAGCAGAAGACGGCTAAAGACAGTTTCATCGGCCTTTTGATCGGTTTATTAGCCGGGCCGGCGGGAATGCTGTTTGGCTGGCTGACCGGCTCGATCATCGGCTCAGTTCAAGATGCTGAAGGGATCAAAAACGCACAAAACATCTTTACGAACGTTTATGAAAAAATCGATGCCGGGGCGACCGGTGTGATCTTGATCGCCGAAGAAGACGACAATCGTCCGCTGAATCAATTGGTCATGACGGAGCTTCAAGGCGAGATCAGCCGCTTATCTTATGAAGAGGTCGAGGCACAAATCAAGGCGGCTCGTGAAAAGAAAAAAACACAGCAGGAAGAAGAAGCGAAGAAAACGTCCGCTGAGGAAGTGCCGCATAAAGAGAAGCCCGCGGAAAATAATGCGGAAAACGACAACAAGTAGAAAGCAAGGAAAGCTATGGAGATTCAATTTTTAGGAACTGGCGCGGGAGTCCCGGCCAAACAGCGGAATGTTTCAAGTATTGCGCTGAAACTGTTAGAAGAGATCAATGCGACTTGGCTGTTCGATTGCGGGGAAGGCACTCAGATGCAGATCCTGCGCACGACGATCCGTCCGCGCAAGATCACCAAGATTTTTATCACCCATCTGCACGGCGACCATATTTTTGGTCTGCCCGGATTTTTGTCGAGCCGCTCTTTCCAGGGCGGGGACACGCCGCTTGATATTTATGGGCCGCAAGGGATCAAGCGGTTTATCCAAACCAGTCTGGAAACCTCCGGCACGCGTTTAGGATATTTGATCCGCTATCATGAGCTTGCAGAAGACGGCTGCTTGTTCGATGAACAAGGATTTCGCGTCGAAGCAAAAGTATTGGATCACGGCATGACGAGTTTCGGCTACCGGATCCATGAAAAAGACCATGTCGGTGAACTGCAAGTCGACAAATTGAAAGCGCTGGGGATCCCGTCAGGTCCGCTATACGGTCAATTGAAAAAAGGCGCGCAAGTCGAACTTCCGAACGGGGAAATGTTAGACGGCCGCGATTTTTTGGCGCCTTCGATCCCAGGCCGCATTTTGGCGATTCTGGGCGACACAAGGCCGACGCCGCAAAGTGTGGAACTGGCGGCTGGCGCAGATGTTTTAGTCCATGAAGCGACATTCAGCGCTGATGAAGCAAAAATGGCAAAACAATATTATCACTCGACCAGTCTCCAAGCAGCTGAAATCGCCAAAAAGGCGCAAGTTTCGCACTTGATTTTAACGCATATCTCTGCACGCTATTTGTTCAAAGATGCCCAGCGTTTGCTGCGAGAGGCGCGCAAAGTCTTTCCGCTGACTGAGATCGCCAATGATTTTGATCTCTTCCGCTTGGATGTCCATCACAAGTTTGTAAAACTGCCGAAAGAAGGCCATGAAACAAATGAACGGTAAACGCCTATTAGGGAGAACGATTTTGATCACAGGGGCTTCTTCCGGAATCGGCGAAGCAGTCGCCTATCGCGCCGCTGCTGAAGGAGCAGTGCTCCTATTAGGTGCGCGCAATGAAACCGCCCTTTCCGCCGTTGCCGCAAAATGCCGGCAGCTTTCGGATCTGCCGGCGGATTTTCACAAACTGGATGTTGGCGATCCGGCGAGTGTGTCCGTTTTTGCCGCTTGGGCCCAAGCGAGCGCTGGGGTGATCGACGGCTTGGTAAATTCAGCCGGCTTCGGCTATTTCGCTGAATTTACCAAAATCGATTTTGAAATGATGCGCAAAATGATCGAAGTCGATCTGCTCGGTACGATGTATATGACGCGAGTGATCGCTGAAATGATGATCGCAGCGGGACGCGGCGGGCATATCATCAATGTCGCTTCACAGGCCGGCAAGATCGCGACGCCGAAGAGTACGGTCTATTCGGCAGCCAAGTTCGGGGTGATCGGTTTTTCAAACGCCCTGCGCCTCGAGCTTTTGCCGCTGGGGATCCGGGTAACGACTGTTAATCCGGGGCCGGTCGCGACCAGTTTTTTTCAGATCGCTGATCCGACCGGAACGTATTTGAATAAGATGAAGGGGATCGCGCTTGATCCGGTAAAATTAGCGAAAAAAATCGTGCGGGCGCTGACGATCCCGCGCCGCGAGATCAATGCACCGAAGATCATGGCAGCGGCCGATGTGCTGTACACACTTTTTCCGCAGATCGGCGATCAATTGGCCGGCAAGGTCTTCAATAAAAAGTGAGGGAAACTAAATGAAAAAACAATCTGGGAACGGGATCGGCATCATTTTGGGCATTATTCTTTTGATCGTGATCGTTTTATTTGCGCTGATCAACAGTCAGCCGGTCAATATCAGTTTCGGGTTTTTCAAATTGCAGGCGATCCCGCTAGTTATGATCATTTTGGGTTCGGCTTTTTTGGGCGCAGCGATCCTGTTTTTAGCCAACTTCAAAGCTGCGCGCGATAAAAATCGTCAGATCAAGCAATTGACCCAGGAAAATGAGACGATCGCCGAAGAGGTCCGGCAAGAGCAGGCAGCTGAAAATGCTGAAAAGCTGGAGGAAGCGCAAAAAAGGATCGACGAACTGGCGGAAGAGTTGAAAAAGGTCAAAACCAATCAAATCTTGACGCAGGCCCCCAGCGGCGCCCCGCGCCGGGAGATTCCGAAGACTGATGAAACGAAAATCGATCCTTTTGTTCCTGATAAAAAAGAATAGCAGGATAAAAACGGAAAGGGGATTCTATTGAAGGAAAGCAATTATCATTGGACTAGGACAGAACCTGCGGAAGCTCTTTCTGATTCATTCAGCGCGGCAGCGTCGGCGGCTCAGCTTCCGCCGTTTATCGCCAAATTATTATGGACGCGCGGCGTAACGGATGAAGAAGCCCTGGCAGAATTTTTGGACCCGCAGACGAGCAGCCTTCATTCGCCGTATCTGTTATTCGATATGGAAAAAGCTGTCCGCCGGATCGAAGAAGCACTCGAAAATGATGAAGAGATCTTGATCTACGGCGATTATGATGTTGACGGGATCACTTCGACGACGCTTTTGAAAGAAACATTAGAGAGCTTGGGAGCGCGCGTTCGCTTCTACATACCGGACCGCTTCAACGACGGTTACGGGCCAAACTGGCAAGTCTATCAGCGCTTTATCGCTGAAGGGACCCAGCTGATCATCACTGTCGACAATGGGGTGGCGGGCGCTGATGTGATCGAAAAAGCGCAAGCGGCCGGTGTGGATGTGATCATTACCGATCACCATACGCTGCCGAAACAGCTGCCGGCTAGTTTTGCTCTGATCCATCCCAAAGATCCGCGCGGCGAATATCCGTTTGATGAGCTGGCGGGAGTGGGGGTCGCTTTTAAACTGGCTTGCGCTCTTTTGGATGAAGTCCCGCGAGAAATGCTGGATTTAGCTGCGATGGGGACGATCGCCGATTTGGTGCCGCTGACGGGTGAAAATCGGGTGATCGCTTCTCTTGGTTTGCAGCAGATGCAAAATCATGCGCGTTTGGGTCTGAATGTGCTGCTCCAAGAGGCAAAAGCAGACAGCCGGACGATCACGGAAACGACGGTCGGCTTTGTGATCGCCCCTAGGCTGAATGCTCTTGGCCGTTTGAAAAATGCTCAAGAAGCAGTCACGCTTTTAAGCACGTCTGATCTTTCAGCAGCGCAGGAAATCGCACGCGAAGTCGAACAGCTCAATACCGAGCGCAAAACACTGGTGGAAGACGCGGTCCGCGAAGCTCTGCCGCGCGGCGAAGAACAAGCTTCGCGTCCAGTCTTAGTCGTGGTCGGCGATTGGCCGGAAGGGATACTCGGGATCGTGGCCGGTCGTTTAGTCAGTCATTTCCATAAACCGGTTATCGTGTTGACACCGAAAGACGACTTGTTGAAGGGTTCGGCGCGTTCGGTCCCAGGCGTGGATCTCTACGAGTTGCTATCGCATACGAGTGGGCTGCTCGAACGATTCGGCGGGCATGCAATGGCCGCCGGACTAGCGCTTTTGCAAACGAAGCTTGGTGATTGGAAAGAAAAATTGCTGCGAACATTTCATGAGCTGAATCTCAGTATCCCAGAAAAAATGGATCTGGTGATCACCGACCAGCTGCCCGGTTCGGCAGTTGATCTGAGCACATGGGAAGCGCTCCAGCGCCTGGCGCCTTTTGGGCAGGGAAATCCGCAGCCTTATTTTGAATTGTGCGGCGAAGTGACTGAAGCCCGTCAAATCGGCGCGCAGAAAAACCATTTGAAGCTTGCGATCCTTGCCAATCAGACGCCGGTCACCGCGCTCGCTTTTGGTGCGGGCGAAATGGCTGAAGAGCTGCGCGGCGCGGCGCGGGCTGATTTCGCCGGGCAGCTGGACTTGAATGAATGGAATGGTCAAAGAACGATCCAGTTTCTGGTAAAAGATCTGATGGTCCCCGGGGTCCAATTTTTTGACTGCCGGAAAGGATTCGAGACCCCGCTTCCCTCGGAAACAACGGTGTATATTCTTTTTCAACCGGAAAGTGCGGCACACCTGGCAGCGAGCGGTGCGCAAAACATCGTTCGCTGTTTCGAAGAGCCGGTGATCAAAAAAGCGGCGCGCACAGCTGCCAATGTCGTCTTTATGGATCTTCCCGATCAGCTGAGCGATCTGAAAGCTGCGTTTGATCAGCTGGAAAGCAGCCGCTATTATCTGCGCTTCGCGACGGACTGGGACGCTTATCTGACCGGTGTGCCGCCGCAAACGGAGTTCAAAAAAGCATATAGTTTGATCCTGCAGCAGCGGACGCTCGATGTCCGCTACAAGCTGGATCAAATCGCGCGCTACTTGAAGATCTCCGCGGCCAGCCTGAAATTCATCTTGGATGTATTTCAAGAATTGGATTTTGTAACGATCCGCGACGGGGTGCTTGAGGCAGTTCCGCATCCAGCAAAAAAGGCGCTCTCGCTGAGTGAACGGTATCAGAAACAACCAGAAAGAATTGCGGTCGAGAAATTTTTAGTATATAGTGAGATGGCTGAGATCAAAAAATGGCTTTTATCCAAGGAGGAAGACACAAAATGAATTTAAAGGATTATGTTGCTTCGATTCCCGATTATCCGGAAGATGGGATCATTTTCCGCGACATCTCCCCATTGATGTCTGATGGCAAAGCATATCAATATGCGACACATCAAATCGTCGAATATGCGCGCCAAAAAGAAATCGACATGGTCGTTGGCCCGGAAGCACGCGGCTTCATCGTCGGCTGCCCAGTAGCGTACGAACTTGGGACGGGATTTGCGCCGGCGCGCAAAAAAGGCAAACTGCCGCGTGAAACGGTCGAAGTCACTTATGAGCTGGAATACGGCGAAGCAACGCTGCAGCTGCACAAAGATGCGATCAAACCGGGCCAGAAAGTCTTGATCTGCGATGACCTTCTGGCTACCGGCGGAACGATCCACGCATGCATCGAGCTGGTTGAAAAACTCGGCGGCGTTGTCGTCGGCTGCGCCTTCTTGATCGAATTACTGGAGCTGAATGGCCGCAAACGGATCAATGAAGAAAATTATGAAGTCTTTTCACTGATGAAATTTTAAGAGGAAAGGAAAAAATGGACAAGCCGTTGAGAGCTTGTCCATTTTTTGCTTAAGAGGCTCGCCTGATCGGCCGCTCGTGAGCATGTGCGTGATCCGCTTCTTCCATTTTGCGGAAGTCGCGTTCATTCCATTGGAAGAGGCTGATGATCAAAAAAGCGAGTCCGAAGATCAGTGCTAGATCGAACTCGAAAAGAGCGATCAAGACACCGATAAATAGAAAAAATACTATTTGAAGGATGGCAAAGATGCTTTTCATGAATAATTCCCCCTTGATTTAAATGCGAACAAACGTTTGTAAAATCATTATACGAATGTTTGTTCGCTTTGTAAAGAGAAAAGGGGAACATATTTTCGCAAAATAAAAGCCCGCGCTTTGCGGGTTTTTCAGTCTTGTGCTGCTCAGGCGCCGGTAAAAGCGAGAATAAACATCAAGATCGCTCCGATGACTTGGAAAAAATCAAAAAAGAAGTGCGTCATGATATTGTACCAGATATTTTTAGAGAAATAATAGATCAAAGCATACAGCGCTCCGACACACATATAAGGAATCATTTGATCCAGCTGGCCGTTGAAGTTGTTCCAGTGGACCAGCCCAAAAGCGATCGCCGAGAGAAGGAACATCAGCCAAGTCAATACTCCGCGATTTTTCCATTGGTAAAATAAAACATGGCGGAACACGATCTCTTCAGTAAACGGCGCCATCAAGGCAGTCGTGCTGGCGACAAGCCCCATCGAAGCTGTTTCGATACTTAAGAAACCATTGGCAGAAAGTGCCGAAGCTTGAGTGACATGAAGCGAATCCAAAAGAAAGCGGACGCCCGCAAGCAGCGCGAAAGAAGCCGCTACGCCTAAAAATGCGATCGCAAAATTTCGCCATAGATGATTTTTATACGTGCGCCAATCTTTGCGCAAAACATCTTGATACAAGTACACGGCGATATATAAGCCGGTAAAAAAAATAAGGACTGTACAAATGACTTTCGCCCATTGAGAAGTCAGCTTTGGGATCAAGGCGTCGCCGATCAAAAGCTCCGCGATCGGGATCAAAAGTGTGATGATCGTTTTCTTGGGGGAAATCGGTAGTCTGTTGGTATCCATCATTATCCTCTTTTCTTTTCATTGAGTATCAGCGGGTCAAATATTTTCGGTACAATAACCAACTGATCAAGGTAAAACTGAACGTGTAGATGAGCGAAGTCGCGATCCCAAAGCCGGCGGTATTGCTCAAGGTTTGAAAAGCCAGCTGATCGAAAGCATCGATGATCCCGTGCGCGAGAATCGGCAGCCATAAAGAACCGGTGATCAAATAGATCGCAGCGAAGAAAAAGCCGATCGCGACCGCTGAAACTGCCTGCAGAAGCGTATTCAAAACATTGCCTTCAAAAGCATTCAGCAAATGGAGCGCGCCGAACGCGAGGCCGCTGAAAAGGATCAGGGTCAAATTGCGGGCATGAAAGTTTGTTTTTAAAAAACTGATCACGATCCCGCGGAAGACATATTCTTCAAAGACGCCGACAGCCAAACCGGTGACAACAGCGAGCACGATGTTTTCAGGGGTCAATAGGAAACGGGCCCCTAACGTCGCATCGCCGATCAGAACGATCACGATCGGCAGAAGCAGCAGCCACTGGCGTCTGGCGGGAAGCTGGTGCCAAGCGACCTTGGCTTTGAAGATGAAACGATTGAGCAAAATCATCAGCAAGAGCGCGAAAAGTTCAGTCACGATCTCGATTACGGCCGCATTAGGGCGATTCATTTGATAAGCGATGAGCGCGCTGATGATCTGACTGGCATTGATCACGACGACCGTGAGCAGCATGAGGATCACGATAAAAATAGAGCGGTGTTTGCGCATATTCATTCCTCCTTTATCTATATGATACACAAAGGAGGCTTCTTCGTGAAAAAAATTTTTTGCACAAAAAAAGGGCTGTGACAATAGGTCTTGTCACAGCCGCAAAAATCAAATATGATCGCGGTACAAAGCAACGACTTTTCCAAGGATATGTGCTTCATCCAGCAAGATCGGTTCAAAGACCGGATTTTCCGGCTGCAGGCGGAAGTGCCCTTTTTCTTTGAAAAATCGCTTGCAAGTCGCTTCATTTTCGGTGGTCATCGCGATCACGATGTCACCATTGTCAGCGCTCGCTTGTTTTCTGACGATCACTTGATCACCATCGAAAATACCGGCATTGATCATGCTTTCTCCGCGGATCGTTAGCATAAAAAGCGGATTGTCTTCATGCAAAAGGGCGGGCGGCAGCGGAAAATAGTCAGTGGCTTCTTCAACTGCTAAGATCGGCTCCCCGGCGGTGACCGTCCCCAGCAGCGGGATCACTTGCGGCTGTTCGCCGATCGCTTCAAGGCCGGCTTGGGTCAGCTCGATCGCACGCGGCTTGGTCGGGTCGCGTGCGATCAGCCCCTTTTTTTCTAAACGCGAGAGGTGACCGTGGACCGTTGAAGTCGATGCTAGATCGACGGCTTCGCCGATTTCGCGAACAGTCGGCGGATATCCCTTCGTAGCAACTTGTTCATGAATAAATCGTAAGACAGCGAGCTGTCGGCTATCATTTCTGCGGGCCATCTTGACACCTTCCTTTAATAAGAACTTATGTTCATTTTTTTAAAGTATAACATATCATAAAAATGTTATCAAACAAAGGTTCCCGTCGAGGTTCTTGTTTTTTCACGTCGTTTCAAGTAATATGAAAACGTATGAGGAGGGAAAGCGATTGTTGAGCAAAGAAAAAATGGATCGAATCAATTTTTTAGCAAAAAAAGCTAAGACAGCAAGTCTCAGCGCTGAAGAAAAACAAGAACAGAAAAAGCTTCGCGAAGAGTATCTTCATCATTTCCGCAAAGGGATGCGCCAGCACATCGAGTCTCTCAAAGTGGTCGATGAAAAAGGGCACGACGTCACACCGGAAAAACTAAAAAAGATCCAAAAAGACAAAGGGATCCATGGTCGTTAGGCAAGATTGCCTTCAGATAAATTCGTTTACAAAAGGGGAGAAACAATTGTGTTTGATAAAACTGATGAATTAGCCGTCAACACGATCCGTACGCTGAGTGTCGATGCCATTCAAAAAGCCAATTCAGGACATCCGGGTCTGCCGCTCGGCGCTGCACCGATGGCTTACGCGCTTTGGACACGCCATTTGAAAGTGAATCCGAAAACTTCACGGGATTGGGCCGATCGGGACCGCTTCGTTCTTTCTGCCGGACACGGTTCAGCACTTCTTTATAGCCTGCTCCATTTGGCAGGGTATCAAGTCAGCATCGATGATTTGAAAAAATTCCGTCAGGTCGGCAGTTTGACGCCGGGCCATCCCGAAGTCGGACACACGGACGGCGTCGAAGCCACGACCGGACCGCTTGGCCAGGGGATCGCAATGGCAGTCGGAATGGCGATGGCAGAAGCTCATTTGGCAGCGACTTATAATAAGAAGGGCTATCCCGTCGTAGATCACTATACGTACGCGCTTTGCGGCGATGGCGATCTGATGGAAGGGATCTCGCATGAAGCGGCTTCGCTTGCCGGACATTTGCAGCTTGGCAAAATGATCATGCTCTATGATTCGAACGGGATCAGCTTGGACGGTCCGACTTCAAAAGCATTCACCGAAAACGTCGGCGAACGTTTCAAAGCATATGGTTGGCAGCATTTGACCGTTGCAGACGGCAATGATCTGGAAGCGATCGATCAAGCGATCGAAAAAGCCAAAGAAGAAACCAGCAAACCAACTTTGATCGAAGTCAAAACGGTGATCGGTTTCGGGACCCCGAAAGAAGGGACGAACAAAGTCCACGGCGCCCCGATCGGCGAAGAGGGAATCAGCTCTTTGAAAGAACGTCTCCACTGGAGTTATGAACCTTTTGAAGTTCCGGAAGATGTAGCGGATCGTTTCCAAGAGGCGATCATTCAGCGCGGCGCTAAAGCGGAAGCAGCGTGGCATGAAATGTTCGAAAACTACCGGAAAGAGTATCCAGAATTAGCAGCGCGATTTGAACAAGGTTTTGCTGAAGAATTGCCGCAGGACTGGGAGAAAAATCTGCCGGTCTATGCTCTTGGGACTTCGCAAGCGAGCCGCGTCAGCTCGAAAGAAGTCATCCAAGTCCTTTCGGAAAATATTCCGCAATTGTGGGGCGGGTCGGCCGATCTGTCTTCTTCAAATAATACGATGGTCGCAGCAGAAAATGATTTTGAACCGGACAATTATGCCGGACGCAATATTTGGTTCGGCGTCCGCGAATTCGCAATGGCGGCCGCAATGAACGGGATCCAGCTTCACGGCGGGACACGCGTTTACGGCGGGACCTTCTTCGTATTTGTCGACTATCTGCGGGCAGCGGTCCGTTTAGCTGCCTTGCAAAAGACGCCGGTCGTTTATGTTTTGACTCATGACTCGATCGCAGTCGGCGAAGATGGTCCGACGCATGAACCAGTTGAACAGCTGGCTGGCTTGCGGGCGATGCCGAATTTGCAAGTGATCCGTCCGGCTGACGGCAATGAAACGGTCAGTGCTTGGAAAGTGGCCATGAAAACGAGCGACAAACCAACCGCTTTGGTACTGAGCCGTCAAGGGCTGCCGGTCCTCGAAGGTTCTGCTGAAAATCATTTGGAAAAAGGCGCGTATGTCATCTCACCAGCACAGGCTGCATTGCCAGAAGGCATTTTGATCGCGACCGGCTCTGAAGTCGCTTTGGCGATCGAAGCTCAAAAACAATTGCGCACGAGAGGATTTGATGTTTCGGTCGTTTCGATGCCGTCATTTGATCTTTTTGAAGCGCAGGATGCTGAATATAAAGAGAGCGTCTTGCCGGAAGCGGTAACGAACCGCGTGTCGATCGAAATGGGTTCGACATTCGGCTGGGAACGCTATGTCGGCCTCAAAGGCAAAACGATCGGGATCGACCGCTTCGGGGCAAGCGGAAAAGGCGGCCAGATCATCGAAGACTACGGCTTTACGGTTGAACATGTCGTCGATGTTTACGAAAGCCTTTAAACAGCTAAAAAGATCAGAAGCAGCTTTAGATACACTGTTTATCCAAGAAAAAGGGTGCGGCGAATTTGCCGCACCCTTTTTCTTGCACTTCTTCTTTGGAAAAAGCGAAAAAAGTGACATCCGTTTTTGAACGTGCTACCCTTAAATCAGGGATGAAGTGGTGGAATTGCTTTTCGAGATGATCGGAATTTCCGATCACCTGTGAACGCGATTCCGAAAAGGAAGGAACGTCAAAAAGGTTAGAATAACGATTCTAGCTTTTTTGACGTTATTTTTTTAGCTGCCGGGTCAAATAAGATTCTGCGAAAGCTTCCATTTTCTGCCAAGTGCAAAATGTTTGGGTATCTGCCGGGCGAAAACGAGCGAACAGCCGCGGGACCGCCTGTTTTTCGGCGATCCACTGGAAGCTTGCTTGGAAATTGAGATCAAATATAAATGCGATATAAGAAGCCCAACGATCCAGCAGCGTTTCACGCAAGTCGCGCGGGATCAAACGTCCTTCCAAAAAACAGCGGGCGATCGCAGGCGAGATGCGGGAAGCACCGATCGCTTCCGCCGGAGCGTCCAGCAGCACTTCAGGCTTTTCGGTCTGTTTATTTCGCAGGTTATCGAGTTTATCAGCATCGCGGATCAAGCGTGCATAAAGCAGAGCAGGGCCCTTGACTGTTGGATCGATTTGGTAGCGATTATGATTCAAGATCGCTTCCTTGATGATTTGGGCGTTTAGTTTTTCACGATGTAAAAGTTTTTGAAACTGCGGCTCGCGCGCCAGCGTTGATACACCGAGTACTGCGTGATCAATATTGCGGTCGCTGAATGAGTCAAAACGGGCCAGCTGGGCAAAACGCCCGATGTCATGCAAGAGTGCAATGATGCAGGCGAGCTCGCGTTCATCTGCCGGCAGTTCAAGCGCAGCTGTCAAATAATCCATACAGTCGACGACCGCAAATGTGTGAGTGATCTTCAGCGCGATTTTTGGATCACTGCGGTCGAAGTTAGTTAAATAGTTGTCAAAAGCAGTCCGGAATTTTTTATATTCCATCGAATCACCTTGTTTTTTTATAACTATTATAAATATTTTTAAAAAAATTGTATAGCGAATCCGCTTGAGAGGCGCAGATGGTTTTTATTTTGCAAAAAAGCGGTTCTATCGTATGATGGACTCAAATCAAATTGGAGGGATGTCACATGGCAAAGATCGTTGAGAATGTCGTTGACTTGATCGGAAATACACCGATCGTTAAATTGCACAATATCGTTCCGGAAGATTCGGCAGATGTGTATGTAAAATTGGAATTTTTCAATCCCGGCAGTTCTGTAAAAGACCGGATCGCCCAAAGCATGCTCGAAGCCGCTGAAAAAGAAGGAAAATTGAAACCAGGCGATACGATCGTTGAGCCGACAAGCGGCAATACTGGGATCGGTTTGGCAATGGTCGGCGCGGCCAAAGGCTACAAAGTCGTGATCGTGATGCCTGACACGATGAGTATCGAACGCCGCAAATTGATGAAGGCTTACGGAGCACAATTGATCTTGACTCCCGGCGCGGAAGGAATGAAAGGGGCGATCGCCAAGGCGACCGAACTAGCCAAAGAAGACGGCTACTATATGCCGCTTCAATTTGACAATCCTGCCAATCCGGATGTGCATGAGAAGAAAACCGGCGTTGAGATCTTAGAAGCTTTTGACGGGGATACATTGGACGCATTCGTGGCCGGTGTCGGAACCGGCGGCACAGTGACAGGTGTCGGCCGCGCGCTCAAAGCACATGATCCGGCGACCAAAGTGTATGCAGTCGAACCCGCGGAATCACCGGTTCTTGAAGGCGGGAAACCTGGCCCTCACAAGATCCAAGGAATCGGTGCCGGATTCGTGCCGAAAGTTTTGGATGAATCCATTTATGATGCGGTGATCGAAGTCCCAAGTGACGCTGCCATCGAAATGGCTCGAAAAGTCGGCCAAGAAGAAGGAATCCTCGTCGGGATCTCTTCAGGTGCGAATATTTACGGGGCCCTCGAAATCGCTAAAAAACTCGGCAAAGGGAAGAAAGTACTTGCGATCGTTCCAGATAACGGTGAACGCTATTTGTCGACTTCGCTCTATGACTTTGACGATTAAGCAGTTTGCTTTTCAAGCATTGCACGCTCGCGGTGAGTTGTTTATATTAAAATAATCTTTAGTCTGCGCCTTTACTAAAACCTAGTAATCGCGTAGACTTTTTTTATGTTAAAATGATTTTAATTGACGCATTGTTTACTAAATCGATTAATTAAATGAGGGGATTATTTTGAAAAATAAAATTCGTTGGGCGGCACTTTTTGCTTTTTTCTCGATTTTTTTCTGGGCAGGGGAGGTCAGAGCAGCTGATTCAGCGACGCAAGCGATCATTCAGTTGGATCGTTCTGAGTTGGAAGTGCTGAGCAAAACGACCGCGAGCGGGTTTGCGCCGAACTTGCCGCCGGTCGGCAGACCGGTCGGCGGATCACTGGCGGCAGCGGAACCAACGACTTATCCGCATTCCACCGCTGCACTTTTGCTGATGAAGTTTCCAGACGGCAGCGTCAAGCGCGGCAGCGGCAACTTGGTCGGCGCTGATCCGGCAGATGATACGAAAGGGATCTTGCTCACAGCAGGGCATAATTTGTATTGCGCAGAAAACGGCGGATATGCAAAAACGGTCATCGTTTTTCCGGCATATGATGCGGCGCGCGGACAGGCTCCATTCGGGTTTGCCGTCGATCAAGCCCTTTTTGTGACGAACCGCTGGAAAAAGGCACCGGAAGATGCCCACGATGAAGATATCGGGCTGGTGCAGCTGAACCGTGCGTTCGGTAAAAATACCGGAACACTCGCACTTGCCCAAGGGATCGCGATCGGGGAGACGATCCATTTGAATGCCTATCCTGAAAGCTATGGATATCAAATGACGAGTGAAAAAGAAGTGCTGGCAGACGATGATACGGGCCGTTTATATTACCGGCTGCTTGGCAGCGCCGGAACGTCCGGCGGCGCGCTTTATAATGAAAATAACGAAATCGTCGGCATCCACGCGTATGAATGGCTGAAATATAAAAACTACGGACCGAAAATCACGGAGCCGAACCGAATGTTCATCCAGTCGCTCACTGAAGGAATTACTGGCTGGAAACAGGCGGAAAGCGGCAAATGGTACTATTTTGATGCGCCGGGGAAGCAAGCTTCCGGCTGGCGTCTGGCGGGCGGCCGCTGGTATTTTATGAACGAAGAAGCCTTGATGGCGACCGGCTGGCAATTGATCAACGGCAAGTGGTACTTTTTGGATGCGAGCGGCGCGATGGCGACCGGCTGGCAAATGATCAGCAGCCGCTGGTACTATTTTAACGCGGACGGTGCGATGCAAACCGGACTTGTCAGTGATGGCGGGACTTGCTACTATCTGGATGCGAGCGGCGCGATGAAAAGCAATGCTTGGCAGAATGTCGCCGGCCGCTGGTATCTATTAGGCGCTAACGGCGCAGCGGCACGCGGCTGGCGCGAGTCAGCGGGCACTTGGTATTACTTTGGAAGTGACAGTGTGATGGCGACTGGCTGGCAAATGGTCGGCGGCACTTGGTATCTGTTGGATTCCGGCGGGGCGATGCGGAGCGGTTGGCAAAATCTCGGCGGCACCTGGTATCTGCTGGAGGCGAGCGGCGCGATGGCGACCGGGTGGCGCTCGCTCAGCGGCACTTGGTATTACTTTGGCGGCGATGGTGCGATGCGGACCGGCTGGCAGATGATCGGCGGCCGCTGGAACAATTTCAGCTCTTCTGGGAATTGGCTCGGATAATTGCGGGAAAGGATTGAATTCTTTTCTAATAAATAGTATTATGTAAGAGTAAGAACAAATGCTGAAAGGAGGTCTTTTCAGTGGAAAATCAAATTGTTCAGCAAGCAATCGAACAGCTGAAAGACGAAAATGTTCGGATCACCCCGCAACGCTATGCGATCCTGGAGTATCTGATCGAGCATCGCAGCCATCCGACAGCAGACGAAATTTATCATGCGATTGAAACGCGCTTCCCTAATATTAGTGTGGCGACGGTTTATAATAATTTGCGTTTGTTTACTAAAATCGGGTTTGTCGATGAAATGAGTTATGGCGACAATTTCAGCCGCTTTGATTTTGTGACAGAGCCTCATTATCACGCGATCTGCCGCGAGTGCGGCAAAGTAACGGATTTCTTTTATCCGGGACTGGAAGATGTTGAGACGGCGGCCAGCCAGTTGACCGGCTATCAAATCGACGATCACCGCTTAGAAGTCTATGGGCTCTGCCCGGAATGCGCCGCCAAAAAAGAAGCGGCGCAAAACAAAGAGTTAAAAGAAGCGGCTGTGAAAAAAGCGTCTGCCTTCGAAAAATAAGAAGGAAAAGTTGAAAATAGTCTGTCATATTTTTGAGTTTTTTTCGGACGATCTCCGGAGAAGCTGTTATTGGAACGCCGTTTATCTGGAAATAGGGACCCTGACAAAAATGTCACGGGCCCTTTTCTTGTGGAAAAAGAAGGGGAAATGCGCTTTGCCAAAAGAAAGTACTAAAAAGAATATCAAGCAAGAGCAGCTGTTTTTGCGGCTCCTGCTCGCTTTTTTCGGCGTCGTGATTTTAGCGTTCGGGGCAGCGATCTTGAATGCTGCTCAAGTCGGTGTTGATGCTTACAGCGCGAACAATATCGGGATGTCGCGCGCATTTGGGATGAGTTTGGGGAACTTTCAGCTTTTGCTGAATCTATTGTTCTTTCTTTTGATCCTGGTGTTCAACCGGAAGAATCTGGGCTGGGGGACTTTGATCAACATGGTGCTGGTCGGCTATTTCATCCAATTCTTCAATAGCCTTTTAGCTCCGCTCGTGGAGACACCGGGAATCGTCATCAAGCTGTGCGGACTGCTCATCGGTGTTCTGCTATTTACGATGGGGATCTCGCTTTATCTCGGGGCTGATCTCGGGGCGGGGATCTATGACGGCATCACGCCGATGATCTTGAAATACACCCATTGGCCCTTCGTTCCGGTGCGGGTCGCTCAAGATGTCTTCTTCGTCGTGACGGCACTTGTCTTTCACGGACCGGTCGGGATCGGGACAGTGATCAATGCGTTTTTCACGGGGCCGTTCATCCATTTTTGGGATCGCGTTTTGACAGCTCCGCTGATCGAAAAAATCACAAATCCAGCGAAAATCAGTGAAAAGATAACGAAGCCGGAAAAAAATTAGAAAATCAGGCAGAATTATTTTGCTAACTTGGCAAAAAAGTATATAATGGTAGAGATGGAAGGTCAAATTTCATTAAGGTTTGTATCCTTCAACGAAGGGTCTTCCTAATAAATATTTTTGGAGGTTTGTTTAGTTATGGCAAAAGCACATTATGACAGATCCAAACCGCATGTTAATATTGGGACCATTGGCCACGTTGACCATGGTAAAACCACTTTAACAGCTGCGATTACAAAAGTTTTAGCGGAAAAGGGATTGGCACAAGTACAAGATTACGCAAATATCGATGCTGCTCCTGAAGAACGCGAACGCGGGATCACGATCAATACAGCACACGTTGAATATGAAACGGAAGCACGCCACTATGCGCATATCGATGCCCCAGGGCACGCGGACTATGTAAAAAACATGATCACCGGCGCAGCCCAAATGGACGGCGCGATCTTAGTTGTATCCGCAACTGATGGCCCAATGCCGCAAACACGTGAACATATCCTTCTTTCACGGCAAGTTGGCGTTAAATATTTGATCGTCTTCTTGAACAAGATCGATCTTGTCGATGATGAAGAATTGATCGACTTGGTTGAAATGGAAGTTCGCGAATTGTTGACAGAATACGGTTTCCCTGGTGACGATATTCCTGTCATCAAAGGTTCTGCATTGAAAGCTTTGGAAGGCGATCCGACTGCTGAAGAAGCGATCATGGAATTGATGGATACTGTTGACGAATATATCCCAACACCAGTTCGTGATACTGACAAACCGCTTCTTTTGCCAATTGAAGATGTCTTCACGATCACTGGGCGCGGAACAGTAGCTTCCGGCCGTATCGATCGCGGGATGGTTCGTGTCGGCGATGAAGTTGAAATCGTTGGTATCAAACCAGAAATCAAAACTACAGTCGTTACCGGTGTGGAAATGTTCCGGAAAACACTCGACTTTGGTGAAGCTGGAGACAACGTCGGCGTTTTGCTTCGCGGGGTTACTCGTGATGAAGTTGAACGTGGACAAGTTTTGGCAAAACCAGGTTCAATCACTCCGCATACGAAGTTCAAAGGCGAAGTTTACATTTTGACCAAAGAAGAAGGCGGACGTCACACTCCATTCTTCACAAACTACCGCCCACAATTCTACTTCCGTACGACGGATGTTACCGGCGTGATCGAATTGCCTGAAGGCGTTGAAATGGTAATGCCTGGCGATAACGTATCGATCGACGTTGAATTGATCCACCCAGTTGCAATCGAAAAAGGAACGACCTTCTCTATTCGTGAAGGTGGACGTACCGTTGGTTCCGGTATCGTTTCTGAAATCGAAGCATAAATCCTGGCAATCGAAAAGCCAAACCCGTTTTTGCGGGCTTGGCTTTTTTTGTGCTTATTTTAGAAAAAGAATAAAGAGCCCCATCGTCAAAGGGGATAAAACGGTACTGAAAAACAGGGTCGAGGCAGTTTCCTTTTCGTATAGGCCGAAACGGACGGCGAGGATCACAGCGATCGAAGCACTGGGGATCGCCATCGTGATCACGGTGATGCTGATCAAGGCATGACTAGTCCCGCTTAACGCCATCGCGAGCCAGAGAAGGGCCGGCAAGAGGAGATTCTTTGATGCAACGTTGGCAAAGACCCCTTTTGAAAACTGGACTTTTTGAGCATACAAGATCGCGCCGGAAGCAAACAGTGCCACCCCGCCAGTCGCGCTTCCCAGCAGCGTGAAAGAGCTCTTAAACGTATGCGGCAGCTGAAAATCACACATGACCAGCAAAAAGGAGAGGATCGGGGCCCAAACGACCGGCTCCTGAAAGGCAGAGAAGAGGTGCCGGAAGAAATCGGTCCGTTCCATGACTTCACCGGAAGCTTGTTTGGTAGCAACGGAAAGAAAGACGAGCGTCAGCGGGACTTGGAATAGATTCATCAAAAGCGAGCAGATCGTGATCGAAACGGAACTTTCATTGCCAAAAAGCACACTCAAAACAGAAGTGCCGACAAATGGCACGGCGGGGCCGGCGACCGCGAGTGCCCGAAGTGCGGCAAGTCCGAGTTTCTTGCGGAATAAATAGTGAAAAATAAGGAAAAAGAAAAGATATCCGCCGATCATTCCGCTGGCGAGCCAAAGAAACATCCCGCGGTTTTGAAGCAGGTGCGTTTTATCGATGCTCAAAATACCGGCGGCCAAGCTCATCGGCAGCGCGTAAAGCATCACCATCCGGTTCAAGACAGCGCTTTGTGCGGCCGAAAAATCGTGACGCCAGCCGGCAAAAAAGCCCAGTCCAAGCGTCACAACGATCGGCAAGAGCGCGCTGATAAGGATTTCCAGAGAGACCACCTTCTTAATCTTTTTTTGTGAAGAAGCGGATGATCTTGCGTGAGAGCGGCCAGCGGACTTTGCCTTGCGCACTATTATCATCAATGATCAAGATCTGCAGCATCGTATAAATCAGAGAGTTGTCGCGGCTGTACAGATTGTATTTCGGGATCCAAAAATTCGCATATTTGTCTTTAAATTCGCGCAAGCCGGTGAATGAATAGAAGTGATCGCCAAAAGAATAGACGAGGTTGGCGACCCGCTCTTGTGTGAAACTTTTGCGCGAAGTCCCGACATTACTCAAAGGAGCCATGCCCAGATCAAAATACAAAATACCTTTTTCGCGCAGATCGGCGAATAGTTTGGCAAATAAATAATCCATCGCCCCGCTGGCAACTTCCGGCAAGTAGCGCATCAGATCGATCGTAGCCGTTTTTTTGTCGTACACGGGCAAAAGATTCGCAAAAGCGACGATCGTTCCTTTTTGGCTTTTGATGACGGCGATCGGACCGCGTTTTAAATAGTCCTCATCGTAAAAACCCAGGGAGAAGCCTTTTTCACGGCGGCCGTTCAACCAAGCATCAGAGACTGTTTTCAAGGTGTGCATCGTTGCCTCGCTGTATGGCGGCTCAAGCACCGCAAATGAATAGCCGTCTCTTTCAAAGCGGTTGACGAGTGCCCGCTGACCTTTGTGCTTTTTGCCGGAGAGCGTGAATTTATTCAAGTCAACTTCGGCCGCCTCGCCCATTTTGATGAAGTCGTAACCGTAATCGTGCAGGAGCATCACATATTCTTCAGTGACTTCATAAAAAGCGAGCTGATAGCCCCATTCATCGGCTTCATTGACGAATTGTTCGACGGCTTTGGCGAAATCAGCATGTTTGCCCGAAGGATTTCCCATGATGATGCATTTGTCGCAATAAGTGCGGAACTGAAAAACAACGGTCGGGGTGCGGGTTTCGTCTTCATAATAGTAGAGATCTTTGTCACCTAAAAAAGCAAGCTGGCTGTCGGTATTGCCGCCATAGGCATCAAGGAGCGCCTGCAGCTTATCGGGATCAAGCTTCTCACCTAAGCGGTGTCGCGGGCTTTGGAGATAATAGAGAACGAGTCCGCTGAAAAGCGCGACTAAAATGATCGCTACGAGACCCTGGAACCAGAGCTGCTCCGACGGGAAAAGCAGAAAATCGATCGGGTGGCGGTGGCGCAGAAGATGAGTCGGCAGATTATAGACGCCGATGATGATATATAAGACCATCAAACTGCCGAATATCAGAAAATCGGTCGTGCGCATCTCCCATGAGTACACTAATTGCTTGCGGTAAAGCTCGCCTTTGGAGAACAGCAGGAACACCAGCAGGACCCCCATAAAAATGATCATGCTCCACGAAAAATCGCGGACGAACGTATAGATCACAACACTTGCAACAAGGACCAAACCGATCGGGTAGGCTTTTTTGACGCGGGCAGAGATCCCGCGGCCAAGAATGATCAAAAGAAAACCGAAAATAATACTCGGCAGCCGTGTGACCCAGTGGAAGGCGATCGGTTCGATCCGCCGCAGCCAGCTGAATTGATTGAGCGCCTGCGGGATCGTCGCTGAAAGCATCAAAAGCGTTCCGGAAAAGTATAAAAGTGCGACAAGGAGTTTATGGGAGAACTCCTCGCCCAGCATCTTCGGCAGTCCGCCAAAACGGGTATTGAAGCGGCCGTTCAGATTTCTGCCGAAGAAGAAAAGTCCGATGAAAAATGGAATGATATAGTAAAAAATACGGAAGAGCAAAAGCCAGGCAACGATGATCTCGCGCGGGATCCCAAGGTTGCTGAGGCCTAAGATCAAGATGACATCCAAACTTCCCAATTCCCCGGGGATCATCGAAATGATCCCGATGATGTTCGCTGCAACGAATAAAGGGATCACTTCATGCAGTGTAAAATGGACGCCCATCGCCCAGCCGATCACAACAAAAGTCGCGATCACGCCGACCCACTCCAAAAAGCTCGTCAAAAGCAGTTCGCCAATGTATTTCGGTGCCAGACCGCCTAAAAGGCCGGTTTTCTTGAAGTAAGAAACTAAAATGACCATTGGAAAATAAAGCGATCCGCCGATCAGCCATATGCCGTATTGATGAAGGAGCGGATTAGTTGGTGAAAAGACTAATAATAAGAGCGACAAGAAAGAACAGATCGAAAGACCGCTCATTGCAAAGAGCAGGATCTTGGCGAGCGAGCTGACGACATTTTTGCTGCCTTTTTCACCGCCATAAAACCCTGAACGCAGCCCGATGCTGATCAAGCCGCCGAATCCTAAAATATTATTGAGCGAATTGGTGACCCAGCTGGTCTCAGCGATATAGCGTTTGGAATAATCAGTCTTCAGCAGACGGTTCAAAATAAAATCATAGTTCAGCATGATACTGACCGAAAAGAGCCCAAGAAAAGTCAAACCAGCGATTTTGAAGATCGACAAATCACTTAAATAGTTTTTTAATTGAACAAAGTCGATCGTCTTGCTGATCGAAGCAAGTTCGGTGATCACCAGATAAAGAACGGAAACAACAAAGATCCATTTAAATAATTTCCCGTGGCTCTTCAGCCAATCAACAACACGTTTCATACAAAATCTCCCTCCAGAAAATTCAACACGATTTTATTATAAGCGCGCGGGTTTTGCCAAGCAAAGCGATGACCGACGCGCGGCATTTCAAGAAAGGTCGCATTCGGCAGGGCCTGATAGAGCGAGATCGAATGCGAGCGCAAAATGACATCTTTCGCACCGACGAGGACCAGCGTCGGGATGGTGATCTTCTCAAGATCATGATAAGAAAAAGCCAGATCTTTGATCAATAGCCGGAAGACAAGGCTTTTTTTATGCATATTTTGGCTGAACAGCCCCAGAAAAGCGGTCAGCCAATAGAGAAGATCGCTTAAGATCTGGCTCCACCAGTGGACGCCGGTCGTCCGGATATTCCCGGCATTCAGCACCATCTTACGGATGATCGCCGGATGAAGGACCGCCAGCTGCATCGCCAAATTTGCGCCGTCGCTGAAACCTAAGATATTGACATGCTCAAGATGTTCATGCTTCAAAAGTGCATAAATATCTTCGGCCATCATTGAAAACGTCAAGCGATCGCTTGCGTTCGTTGATTTTCCTTGACCGCGTGAATCGATCGCGATCACAAAAAAGTGTTTGGCGAAATAGGGGATCTGGTTTTTAAAATAAGCGATACTGCCAGCGTTGCCATGAAGCAAGACTAACGGTTCACCGCTGCCGGCAGTCAAATAATGGATCTTTGAACCATCAAAGGTTGTAAAAAAATGTTGTTTGTACATAAATATCCACCTGCATTTCAATGATTGGAACACGCTTGCCTATTGAAATTATAGCATAACTGTTCCCGATGCTCGTCTGATGTCGCCGGACCAAAAGATGTGCGGCTCGCGAAAACCGTGAAAAAAAGGTAAAATCGATTCGAACAGATTTAGAAATGTTTATAAAGGAGGGAGAAAAATGCAGGAAATATCGATCTCGGAATTTTTAGCGAAGAGAAAAGACGCCGCTCTGGAACTGCTGGATCTGCGGACACCGCTGGAGTATGAAGCGGAACATTTGCCGGAAGCCCGCAGCCTGCCGCTGGAGGAGCTGCCTGATGAGCTGGAAAAATTGGACAAAGCAACGCATTATTATTTGATCTGCCGCACCGGACGCAAAACGCGGATCGGCGGCGAACTGATGGAAGCACAGGGCTTCAAGGTGACCGCGGTCGCTGGCGGAATGTACGCGCTGCGCGACTATCAGGCAGCGCAAAAAAAAGACCGCGACGTGTAATGCAAAGGTCGCGGTCTGCTATTTGTTTCTACATAAAAAATTTTTGCGGACTTTCCAACAATGACCTTCCAACAATTATGAAAACAGCTTGATGAGCACGATCCCGCCGATCATCAAGAGGACACCGGCAATTTGCAGGAGATCGATCGGATGTTTCGGGATCGTAAACCAGCCGAACTGATCGATCAAAAGCGAACCCAAGATCTGCCCCATCAATGCTAAAACAACGACCATTCCGGTTCCGATGATCGGAACGAGGGCGGTATTGCTGCCGATCACGATCGGACCCAAAAAACCGCCCAGCCAGACCCACTTTGGATGCGGCTTATTTTTGAGCGCAGCAGAATAATGGATACCGCGCTCTTTGAGGGCGACGATCAAAAGCAGGCCAAGCCAGCCGACGAAAAAGGAGATAAAAGCGGCTTTCAGCGGCGCAGCCAGTTCGATCCCCAAGTAGCCATTGATCGCGGTCTGGACCGCCGAGGCAGCCCCGATCGCGATCCCAAGAAAGATCCACGGCAGCTTGCGGGTCCACGCCGCCTTCCCTTTCGTTTTCCGCTTGGGTTCTTTCAAGAGACTTTCCAGCGCGACGATCATAAAAACGCCGATGATCAGAAGCAGTGTACCGAGCTGGCGCATGCTGTTGAAGCGGTGGATCGCCATTTTGAACCAGCCGAACTGATCGATCGCCATGCCGGTCAATATCTGACCGAGGATCGGCAGCAGGACCGTCTGCATGCTGCCGACTTTTGGCAGCAGGATGATCGTTCCAGTCAAAACAATGATCCCGAGCAGGCCGCCTGTCCAGCCCCACCAAGCGATCGTTTGAAAATCAGCGAGCGCGGGCAGGATCCCGATCCGCGTGATCTCCAGAACGATCAAAAGCGTGAGCATCCCAAACGAAAAAGAAGCCAGTGCGCTCAAGAAAGGCGAGTCGAGCGTACTGCGCAGTTTGGAGTTGATCGCGGTTTGGACCGGCAGGATAAAGCCGGCAAATAATCCTAGAAAAATTGGTAATAAAATCGTTTTCACCTCATTTCACTCTTACACACATTCTTTAGTGTACACCAGCGTTCTAAAGCAAGAAATGAAAAAAATATTAAAACTTGCATGAATTTGTATTATAATGGCAAATGTTGATTCGATCAGCACTTCGAAAGGTGGTGAAAATATGATCCAGACTCGTTTTGTAAAAGAATGTACCTCAGCTCGCTTCGGCGAACAGCTGAATGACCATTTGGCTGAATTGCAGCGCAAAGGGGACAAGATCGTCGACATCAAGTACAGTGATTCACCGTTGAATGCCGAACAAGATGAAAATTTCTCCGCTTTGATCATTTATCAAAAAAACGATTATTAAACAAAAAACGAACAGCAGACGGTCAAAGTTTTGGCGTCTGCTGTTCGTTTTTTGTTTTCTTATTTTGCAGTCGTGTTGCCGAATTGCACGTTGGCATCTAAAATGCCATCAGCGCTTTTCAAGACCAGCGTCCCGACGCCTGGATAGATATCCAGAGTGAATGATTCAGGCAGAAAGATCTGTTCATATTTGGAAATATACACATGATAGTCGGGATTGTCGAGTTCGATCGTAAACGGCGCGATCGGCTGATCGACCGGGATCACTTGGTACGCGTCACCGATCATACAGGTGCCGCCGGCGTTTGAAAATTGATTTGAGCCGTCATTCAAAGCGAGCAAAAAAGTTTTTGCGGGGGTGAGGTGCTGGTCGAGCACGTTCCCTGCCATTTCAGTAATATGGATTTTCATAAAAACTCCCCCTTATTTGCAAAAAGGTCATACCTATTTTGAAACTGGTGAAATTTTGTGATATAATTCAAGCAGACCTTTTATTTAACCTGTCCCCTTTCAGCCGGCCTTGCTGAGCGGGGCTTTTTTCTATTCAAAGCACAAGACCACTTCTACTATAGCAAAAATGTTCGTTAAGAAACAACAAAACGCCTCTCCGTAGCCGAAGAGGCGTTTTGTTTTAAAATAAGGAAAGGACGGGATTTGAACCCGTGCACGAGCATAAGCCCGTTCGCCGGATTTCGAGTCCGGTGCATTACCGCTCTGCCACCTTTCCACGCTTATTTATTCTAGGCAATCTGGCAGACCTTGTCAAGCCTTTCTTGAAAGAAAACTTTTGTGCGATCGTGAAGCCGCTGGATCTATGCTATAATCATTGAAGAAAATGCATTGAAGTCTTGCTAGACGATGAAGGAGAAAACATGAACAAGTTTGAAACATTTGAATTAAAACCTTTCCTGCTGAAAGCAGTTGAAAAAAAAGGATTCACGCGTCCGACTGAGATCCAAAAGCGCCTGATCCCAAAGATCCGCGAAGGGCTCAGCGTGATCGGCCAGTCGCAGACCGGCAGCGGCAAAACGCATGCTTATCTGCTGCCGCTCTTTGATCGGCTCGATCCGCAAAAAAAAGAAGTCCAAGTCGTCATCGCCGCCCCGAGCCGCGAACTGGCGGACCAGATCTATCAAGATGCGCAGTACTTGGCGTCTTTTGCGCCGGAAGCGATCCAAGTGAGCAATTATACCGGCGGGACAGATAAAAAACGTCAACTGGGAAAATTGGCCCATCAACAGCCGCAAGTCGTGATCGGAACGCCCGGCCGTCTGGTTGATCTGAGCCAGGAAGGGGCGCTCAAACTATATACGGCGAAAGCGCTCGTTGTCGATGAAGCGGATATGGCGCTTGATATGGGCTTTTTGCCGGATGTCGATAAGATCGCTTCACAGCTGCCGCAAGGCGCGCAGTTTTTGATCTTCTCGGCGACGATCCCGCAAAAGATCCAGCCGTTTTTAAAAAAATACTTCGATCATCCGACGGTCGAAATGATCGATACGAAGTCGGCCGTTGCTGATACGGTCGAAAACAAGCTGCTGTCGATCAAAGGCCAGTCGCGCAATCAAGTGATCTATCGACTTTTAACGATGGGCGAGCCGTACTTGGCGATCGTTTTTTCCAATACGAAAAAGCAAGCGGATGCGCTGACTGATTTTTTGAAAGAGCAAGGATTGAAAGTTGCAAAGATCCACGGCGATCTTCCGCCGCGCGAACGCAAACGCTTGATGCGCGAAGTCAAAAACATGCAGTATCAGTTCATCGTCGCGACGGACTTAGCTGCCCGCGGGATCGACATCGAAGGGGTCTCGCTGGTGATCAATGAAGAGCTGCCGAACGATCCCGAGTTTTTCGTCCACCGGGTCGGACGGACCGGCCGAAACGGGCTGCACGGCGAAGCGATCACTTTATACGGGCCGGATGACGAAGAGACGCTGAGCTGGCTGGAGAAAAAAGGTGTCCATTTTATCCCAGTCGCTTTGAAAGACGGTGCGCTCATTGAAACGCATGACCGCAAACGGCGCGTCAATCGCAAAAAGAAAAAGGACGAACTGGATCCTGAACTGATCGGCTTGATGAAAAAGAAAAAGAAAAAGATCAAACCCGGCTATAAAAAGAAGATCAACCGGGCGATCGCTGACAAAAATAAACAAAATCGCCGGCAAGAACGTGTCCGCAGCGAACGCCAGCGTCGCAAAGCAAAAAAAGATTCAAACAGCTGATAAAAATTTCCTTTATATTTGGAATTTCATTAGAAAAAATGAGAAAATTTTAATCATATATGATATGATATTTCTAGTGAGGTGAAGGGAATGAAAGAGGATTCAGATAAAGAAGAAGCGATTTGCCTGATTGGTCAAATCGTTGATGATTTGCATGAGGATGAGAAACTGCAGGCGCTTTTGAAAACGGCGATCGGTGTGCTCGAGCGGACAGAGAGCAATCCTTATTTCGAATTGCATCATTTGATCAATCAAGTTTCACTGTATCTGATGAAAGGACATCTCTGTTTGGACCGCAGTAATCAGGCGCGACTCAAAGAGCTGGCGCAGATCGCCAGCCGGGACGGCTACCATTTTCACTTTGGGGCCGGGGCTTCCTTATAAAGGGATCAATAAAACCTTTTACGGTCCCGCGGCGCAAAAGCGCTGGGTAGCCAGCCAAAAGAAAACGAAAGCGAAAGAGAGACCATGAAAAATCAATTTCATTTGCTTGATTGGCAGATTTGGAAACAGCTGAATGACGACGAAAAAAAAGTTCAGATGCGGCAGATCCTGATGTATTTTGTCAGCCCGCTTTTGCCGATCGAAAATATTCGATTAAAAAACTATTCGCTGGGCGGCGTGAAATGCCGAACATTTACACTTTCGATCAACGGCGAGTCGTTTGTTTTTGTGCCCGGAAACCAAGAAGCGATTTTAGGTTGGGATGAAGGGACGAAAGGCCTCGCCAGCCATGAGCTTTTGGCGGGAGAAGAGCTCCGCTGGGAAAACGCGGAAAATTTTCTTTCCGCAGAGTTTGCGGAGGAGGATGCGCCCGCTTGCGATTTCACGACGATCCGCGGAGTTGCTGATTATATCAATTCGCATACCTCGCCGCTGCGCAAGACGGTCGTTCCGCCGATGCTCGTTGCAAAACACAGTTCACCGGTCGGAACACGCTTTATCGGGACTTTGGATGTCGTGACCGGCGAATTTTCCGGACAAGTCGACGCCTATTCATTGATCGAAGAGAAAATCAAAAAAGCGGTGATGCCCGAGCTGCCGCCGGAACGCGCTCTGAATTGGAATTTTCCGCGCAGCTATTTGGCAAGAGACGAGTTTTACTTGGAAATGGATCCGGCGACAAATCGCTATCAGATCTATACACATGCTCCGTGCGACTATTCGCAGCTCCTCAAACAACTGCGCAAATATAATTTCTCGCTGCCCAACGAAAACGAGTGGGAGTATTTCGTCGGTGCCGGCACGCGCCGTCTTTTCCGCTGGGGACCGGATGTTCGCGGGCTCCATCGTTCGCCGCTGCCGCCGGAAGTCACCGGAGAAAATATGTTTGGGCTTGTGATCAACAGCGAACGCAATCAGTTTTGTCTTTTGCAGGACAGTTCGTGCTTGAAAGGCGGCCCTATCTTAGGGGGCGGCGGTCATTTCATCGAACAGATCTTGCCGCTTTCCACGTATTACCGGGCGCCGCATCAAGTGCCGCTGGAAGGGGTGCTCGATCCGTACCGCTATTTATACCGAAAAGTCGTCCGAATCGAGCCATAAGTCCTTGACGATGCGCCGGAACTTTCATATACTATCCAAGGTAAGGATATGTCTGGTGCAGTTTTCGATCAAAGCGAGCTCTCGGTGGTGGAAGAGAGTACGAGGATTTTCCAGATGCTCCCTTATTTTGCCTGAAAGGCCGGCACTCGCCGTTATCCGGGATAAAGAGGTAATTGCGACAGCATTACAATTGGGGTGGTACCGCGCACCGACGTCCCCAAATTGTAATGCTGTCTTTTTGTTTTGAAAAGAAAGGAAGATAAATAGATGAAACGATTGAGCTCTGCAGAAACAAGAAAAATGTTTTTAGACTTTTTCAAGTCGAAAGGCCATACGGTCGAGCCATCCGCATCATTGATCCCTGTCAATGACCCGACGCTTCTTTGGATCAATTCAGGAGTCGCTACGCTGAAGAAGTATTTTGACGGGACTGTTGTGCCGGACAATCCGCGGATCACGAACGCCCAAAAATCGATCCGCACGAATGATATCGAAAATGTCGGCCGCACCGCGCGCCACCATACGATGTTTGAGATGCTCGGGAATTTTTCGATCGGCGACTATTTCAAAAAAGAAGCGATCCACTGGGCATGGGAACTTTTGACCGATTCGAAATGGTTCGCATTTGATCCGGAAAAGCTGTATGTAACGGTCTATCCGAAAGACACGGAAGCTAAACGGATCTGGCAGGAGGAGGTCGGGCTGCCTGCTGAACATATCATCGAACTGGAGGACAACTTCTGGGACCTCGGCGCTGGTCCAAGCGGGCCGGATACCGAGATCTTTTATGACCGCGGCCAGTCATACAATAATGTCGCCGAAGATGATCCGGAAAACTTTCCCGGCGGCGAAAATGAACGCTATCTCGAAATTTGGAACCTGGTCTTTTCTGAATTCAACCATAAACCGGATGACACGTTTGAACCGCTGCCGCATAAAAATATTGATACCGGGATGGGGCTCGAGCGGATGGTCTCGATCATCCAAGACGCACCGACGAACTTCGAAACCGATTTGTTCTTGCCGATCATCCACGCGACTGAAGAAATGAGCGCTGGGAAGCGGTATGCGAAAAATGCTGCAGACGACGTCTCATTCAAAGTCGTCGCTGACCATATCCGTGCGCTGAGTTTCGCGATCGGCGACGGAGCGCTTCCTGACAATGAAGGCCGCGGCTACGTTTTGCGCCGCCTTTTGCGCCGCGCGGTGATGCACGGCAAAAAGCTCGGGATCGAGCGCGCTTTCTTGTATAAATTAGTCCCGGTTGTCGGTTCGATCATGGAAAGCTATTATCCGGAGATCCTTGATAACCAAGAGTTCATCCAAAAAGTGATCCGCAACGAAGAAGAACGCTTCAATGAAACGATCAATGACGGGTTAGCGATTTTGCAGGAAAAAATCGAAACCGCCAAGGCAAACGGCAAAAAAGTCTTGGCTGGCAAAGATGTTTTTCAGCTGTATGATACATTCGGTTTTCCAGTAGAATTGACCGAAGAAGTCGCTGAAGAGTCGGGCTTTACCGTTGATAAAAAAGGATTCGAAACCGAAATGGCGGCTCAGCGCGAGCGGGCCCGCAAGGCGCGGACGACCGAGATCTCGATGGGTTCGCAATCGGCGCTTTTACTGGATATCAAAGTGGCCAGCAAATTCGTTGGTTATCACGAAGAGAACGTGCGCGGCGAACTTTTGGCGATCGTTCAAAACGACAAGCTGGTCAGCGAAGCGACAGAAGGCACGGCCCGGCTGATCTTTTCAAAGACGCCGTTCTATGCTGAAATGGGCGGGCAAGAAGCCGATCACGGAACGATCGAAAACAAAGCCGGCGAGCTGATCGCTAACGTGATCGACGTCCAAAAAGCACCAAACGGTCAGCCGCTTCATGTCGTTGAAATTCATCAGCCGCTGAATGAAGGCGAGACCTACACATTGCGGATCAATGAAGCGCGCCGCAATAAAATCGCTAAAAATCATACAGCGACGCATTTGTTGCACCAAGCCCTGAAACGGGTCTTAGGCAAACATGCGACTCAAGCGGGATCGCTTGTGGCGCCGGGTTATCTGCGTTTTGATTTCACGCATTTCGGCCAGGTGACTTCAGAAGAATTGAATCAAATGGAAGCGATCGTAAATGAAGAGATCTGGAAAGCTGTGCCTGTCCAAACGATCGAAACTGATCTCGATGCGGCTAAAAAAATGGGGGCCATGGCGCTTTTCGGCGAAAAATACGGGCATGATGTGCGTGTCGTGGAAGTCGATGATTTTTCGATCGAATTGTGCGGCGGAACACATGTCAAAAATACGCAGGAGCTGGGCCTTTTCAAGATCACTTCCGAGTCGGGGATCGGTGCGGGCGTGCGCCGGATCGAAGCAGTGACCAGCAAAGAAGCGTATGCTGCGCTCCATGAAGAGGAACTGATGCTCAAAGAAGTAGCGGAACTCGTCAAAGCCCCGCAGCTCAAAGATGTTGTGGCAAAAACCGAACAACTTACCGCGCTTGCCCGTGAACTCCAAAAAACAAATGAAAAATTAGAAAGCCGCTTGACAGCGATCCAGGCCCGCTCGATCCTTGAAAATGTCCAGGAAGCAGGCTATTACCGCTATATCGCTGAAAGTGTCAAAAACAGCGATATGAATCAATTGCGCCAAATGGCCGATCAGTGGAAAACTAAAAAGAATGCGGATGTCCTGGTTCTGGGAACAGCGAAAGACGGCAAAGCGAATCTTTTAGTCGCGCTCAGCGACGAAGCCGTCCAAGGCGGATTAGATGCAAAAGAGCTGATCCGGGCGATCGCGCCGTTTATCCAAGGCGGCGGCGGCGGCCGAGCGAACATGGCACAAGCCGGCGGGAAAGATCCAGCTGGACTTTCCAAGGCGCTTGCCGAAGTCAGCGAGTATCTAAAAGAAAAGAAATAACAGTGTGAAAATGATACTTTTTTTGTCATAAACTGAGCTTGTAAAAACCGGAAGTGTGTTGTGCTTTTTGCCGCACTTTCGGCTTTTTTATGCCTTTTTTTCTACAAGAAAACGAAATAAATAACGATATAAATTGTAAAAAAGGTTCCTTATCGTAACGGAGTACTACGCACAGAGTGCCAATATCCTTACCGAAAACCGCGGCTGCAAACGGCAGCCACAAATATTTTCACTCGTGAATGAAAACATCCAGAAATCACAAACAATGGGATCGCAATCTGAAACAGCCCAGCTGCTGAGATGGAACGATGTTTCGAAATGTTGTGAAAAATTATGAAAATAGAAGGACAGAAACTAGCATTTAATACAGAATATGTTATTATAAAAACATAAAGAAGTATTTTATCGGCATGATAAAATAAAGAGTATCGTTAAAAGAAAGTGAAGGGACGGGGAAATCATTATGGCGGGAAAACCACTCACAGATCCGATTCTTGAAGCCAAACGAACGTTTACGACAGGAGAAAATTTTTATTGCCAGCGGCTGCTTGGATGTCACGCCGCGGAGGTCAATGGAGCGAAAGGATTTATATTTCGTGTTTGGGCGCCGCATGCACGCAGTGTTCATGTCGTTGGAAACTTCTGTGATTGGAATGTCGGCTTGCCGATGACACTCGACTCAAAGAGCGGGATCTGGGAAGTTTTTACGGTGAAAGCAAAGCTCGATGATTTGTATAAATACCGGGTCGAGCAAGCAGACGGCACCATCGTTTTGAAAATCGATCCTTTTGCTTTTCACACGGAGCTGCGTCCCGGAAATGCTTCCAAAGTATTTACCCTGCCGGAATACAAATGGCACGATGGTTTATGGAAAGGCCGCAAGAAACGCGAAAATCAATTCCAGCGGCCGCTCAATATTTACGAAGTGCATGCGAACAGCTGGCAGCAGCATGAAGATGGTTCTTTTTACACGTGGGAAGAAATGAAAGAGCATTTGATCCCGTATGTCAAAGATCTGGGATTCACGCATATCGAATTCATGCCGCTGATGGAATATCCGCTGGACGCTTCTTGGGGATATCAATTGACCGGCTACTTCGCTTTGACGCCCAGATTCGGCGACCCGGCTTCCTTTATGGATTTTATCGAAGCGTGCCATTTGAACAATCTCGGGGTGATCGTCGACTGGGTCCCGGGGCATTTCAATGCAAATGCTGATACGCTCCGCTATTATGACGGCACCCCGACTTTTGAATACCAAGATCCGGACCGTGCGCAAAATCATGATTGGGGCGCCTTGAACTTTGATCTGGGCAAACCGCAAGTCCAAAGTTTTTTGATCTCGAGTTTATTGTTCTGGCTCGATACGTATCATTTGGACGGGATCCGGGTGGATGCGGTCAGCAATATGATCTACCGCGATTTTGATTCGGGTCCGTGGACGCCGAACAAAGATGGCGGTCGTGAAAATTATGAAGGCACGAGCTTTTTGAAAAAAATGAATGCTGTTTCCCATCAAGTCCATCCGGAAGTCCTGATGGTCGCTGAAGAGTCGGGTTCTGAGATCAAGATCACCGGAACACTTGAGATGGGCGGGCTGGGCTTTGATTACAAATGGGATCTCGGCTGGATGAACGATACGCTGAAGTTCTTCGAGATGGATCCGCTGTACCGCAAATATAATCTGACCCTTTTGACGTTTTCTTTCATGTATATGTATAATGAGAATTTCATTTTGCCGCTTTCTCACGATGAAGTGGTGCACGGCAAAAAAAGCTTGATGCATAAAATGTGGGGCGACCGCTACAAACAAAAAGCGCAGCTGCGCAGCTTGATGACTTACATGATGACTCATCCCGGAAAAAAGCTGAATTTCATGGGAAATGAGTGGGGCCAATTTATTGAATGGCGTTTTTACCAAGCGCTCCAGTGGGTCGATTTGGAAGATGAGCTGAACCAGCGCGAACTCCACTTTTTCGGACACCTCAATCAGTTTTACCGTGAAAATCGCTCGCTTTGGGAACTCGACTTGCAACCGGAAGGCTTCGAAGTGATCGATGCGGATAATTATGATGAAACAGTGCTCTCCTATCTCCGCAAAGGAAAGAAACAGAAAGATTTCTCGGTCGTTATTTTGAATTTGACGCCGATCGAAAGACGTGAATTTGTGATCGCAGTTCCAAAAGCCGGGACATATCGCGAAGTCCTGAATACCGAAATGAAAGAATTCGGCGGTACGTGGACCGCAGGCAACGGGATCGTCAAAAGCCGCCGCCAGACGTTCAAAAAGTTCGATCAAGTGATCTCATTCACGCTGCCGGCTTTGGGGGCAGTGATTTTTCAACCGGAACAACTGGAACGCGACACTAAAAATAAGAAATAGGGAGGGAAAGGAATTTAATTCCGCAGAAATGAAAACAGAAATGTTAGCCATGATTTTAGCTGGTGGGCAGGGGACCCGCTTGGGAAAGCTGACCAAGCATATCGCCAAACCAGCCGTGCCGTTCGGCGGCCGCTACCGGATCATTGATTTTGCGCTCAGCAACTGCACGAACTCAGGGATCAATACGGTCGGGGTCGTGACACAGTATCAGCCGCTCGCTTTGAATCATCATATCGGCAATGGTGCGAGTTGGGGACTTGATGGGATCAATCGCGGGGTAACGATCCTGCAGCCATACTCCTCCAGTGAAGGATCAAAATGGTTCAAAGGCACGTCGCATGCGATCTATCAAAACATCGATTACATCGATCAGATGGATCCCGAATATGTCCTGATTTTGTCCGGTGACCATATTTACAAGATGAACTATGAAGAGATGCTCCGGCAGCATAAAGAAAACAATGCTTCGCTGACCGTTGCGGTGATCGAAGTGCCGCTTGAAGAGGCCAGCCGTTTTGGGATCATGCACGCGGATAAAAACGGCCGGATCATCGAGTTTACCGAAAAGCCCGAGCATCCGAAGAGCAACTTGGCTTCGATGGGGATCTATATCTTCAATTGGCCGCGCCTGCGCGAAATCTTGATCAACGGCAATGCGAAAGAAGAAAATATGGATGATTTTGGGAAAAACGTGATCCCGTTCTACTTGAATTCCGGCGAAAATGTCTTCACCTACCGCTTTAAAGGCTACTGGAAAGACGTCGGGACGATCGACAGTTTATGGGAGTCGAATATGGAATTCATCGAACGCGATAATGAACTGAATATCCGCGACAATACATGGCGCATCTATGCGAAAAACTTGAGTTCGCCGCCGCACTTCATTACCGAGACTGGTTCGGTCAAAAATTCGCTGGTCGTTGACGGCTGCTACATCGCCGGCAATATCGAGCATTCGATCCTCTCCAATGATGTTCATGTCAAAGAAGGCAGCCACATCAAGGACAGTTTTATCATGCCGGGTGCTAATATCGGCAAAAACGTGACGATCGAACGCGCGATCGTGGGAGAAGACGCGGTGATAGGCGACAATGCCGAAGTGATCGGCGACCAAAAAATTGCTGTTGTAGGGTATGACGAAGTGATAGGAGTGAAACCTGATGAAGATTAATCGGATGTGTGCAGTTTTAGAAAGTGAAACGCAGCCCAATTCGCTGCACCCGCTGACGCTCCACCGGCCGGTCGCGACCTTGCCGTTTGATTGTAAATACCGCTTGATCGATTTTCCGCTTTCAGAGATCTGCAATGCCAGGGTGAATTCGGTATTCATGGTATTCAATGAAGGGGAAACGCAATCGGTCTTCGACCATATTCGCGGCGGAAAAGAATGGAACCTCGATGCACTGCAGAACCGCTATTTCATGTATTTCTACCAAACATTCAGGAAACAAAAAGAGAAGGGCGAACGCTATTACGGTGCATTGATCGATTATTTGGAAAAATCGAAAGCGACCCACGCTTGCATTTTAGTCAGTCATATTTTGTGCAATGCGGATCTGCAAAGTATCCTGCAAGTCCATATGAAGCAAAAAAATGAAGTGACGGTCGTTTATAAAAAAGTGCCGGGCTCGGAAATGGACGGCGGCGAGCATATCTTTGATCTGGAAGACTGCTCGGGCAAAGTTTTGAAACACAGCCAAATCGCCAAAGAAGACATCGACCCGCAGAAAAAGTATAATTTCAATATGGAGCTGATGATCGTTGAGACGGATTGGCTGATCAAGTTTTTGGAATGGGCGATGGAAAACGGCGAAGATTTCTATTTGATCCCGCTCCTGTACCGCTATTTGGAAAAAGTGAAGACCGGCAGCTATGAATATACCGGCTACATGAAAAATATCCACAGCATCAATTCGTATTATCAAGCCAATATGGATATGCTGAATGTCTCAAAATTCAATTCGCTTCTCTACGGGGCGCAAAAAGTATATACTAAGGTCAAAAATGAGGTCCCGACGTTTTACGATAAAGAATCGGAAGTGAAAGATTCGCAATTCGCGACCGGCGGGATCATTGAAGGCAAAGTCGAAGATTCACTGATCGGCCGCCGCGTGCAGATCCAAAAGGGTGCTTCGGTCAAAAAATCGATCATCATGCCGGACTGTTTGATCGCCCCGAATGCGCAAGTTGAATACGCGATCTTGGATAAAAATGTGGTCGTGGAAGAAAATATCGTGATCAAGGGATTGCCGGATGCACCGGTCGTGATCGAAAAAGGGGCCGTTGTCAGCGGCAATATCGAGGAATCGGTCCTCTCATAAAGGAGTCGTGATGAAGAAAATGAAAGTGTTATATGTTGCTACTGAAGCTTCTCCTTTCTTCAAAACCGGCGGATTGGGAGATGTCGCGGGCGCCTTGCCGAAAGCTTTGGCGGCCCGCGGGCTTGAGGTCCGTGTCTTCCTGCCGTATTTCGCCAAAAAGATCCCCGAACGCTTCAAGAAACAGATCGAAGATGTCGGGAATTTTCAAGTCCAAGTTGGCTGGCGTTCCAAATACTGCGGGATCAAAAAAATCAAATACGGCGGCGTCGAGTGGTATTTTATCGATGATTTGGACTACTTCGGCCGTGACGGACTATACGGCTATTATGATGACGGCGAACGTTTCGGTTTTTATTCGCTCGCGGTGATCGAAGCGATGCAGTACTTGGATTTTATTCCGGATATCGTGCATGTCAATGATTATCATACAGCAATGGTGCCATTTCTGATGCGTGAGAAATACCGCTGGGTCAAGGCATTCGAACCCGTCAAAACGGTTTTGACGATCCACAATATCGAATTCCAAGGGCAAATGGATCCGACCGTTCTGATAAGCATTTTCGGTGTCGGCATGGAACGCTATGATGACGGCACCGTCCGCTACGAAGATGGCCTGAATTTTATGAAAGCCGGTATTTTGTATGCGGATGAAGTGACGACCGTTTCGCCGAGTTATGCCTCTGAGATCCAAACGCCGGAGTTCGGCAAAGGCTTGGATGGCGTTTTGCGTTCGGTTTCGGGGAAGCTGACCGGGATCTTGAACGGGATCGATGATCAGGAATTCGATCCGGCGACCGATGCGCATTTGGAATATCATTATTCACTGAAAGATCTGACCGGAAAATTTGAAAATAAAAAGCTCCTGCAAAAGAAAATGGGCCTGCCGGTCGAGCGCGAAGTGCCGCTGATCGGCATCGTCAGCCGCTTGACCCAGCAAAAAGGGTTTCAGCTGGTTTTGGCGGAATTGGAAAAGATCTTGCAGCAAGATGTCCAGCTCGTCGTACTTGGGACGGGGGACACCGATATGGAAAACGGCTTCCGCTATTTTGCGGGACGCTTCCCGGAAAAATGCACCGCGGAGATCAATTTTGATCTTGAGCTGGCGCAGCTGATCTACGCCGGGAGCGATCTTTTCTTGATGCCGTCCGCCTTTGAACCGTGCGGCTTGTCGCAAATGATCGCGATGCGTTACGGCACGCTGCCGATCGTTCATGAGATCGGCGGCTTGAAGGATACGGTGACCCCTTTTGACCCGGTCCGAAAAACCGGGACCGGTTTCGGCTTCCAGCTGTTTCAGCCGAATGTCTTAGCTGAGACCGTCTTGCGGGCTGTCGACTTGTATTGGGACGATCAAAAAATCTTTCACAAATTGATGACCGCCGCTATGGAAGAGGACTTCAGCTGGCAGAAAAACAGTGCGGAATATGTGAAAATGTACTCAAGGATAATTAGTCGGTGAGCGGATGCTCAGGGAGTGAGGAACAATGAAAGAAATCTCGACCAAACAGTTTACGGCAGATTTTAAACGACGGCTCTTAGAAAAATATGCAGTCGAAGCGAAAGACGCTTCGGATTATGAAATTTATCAAACATTGGGCTCGCTGGTCCAAGCTTATAATGCGAAAAATCGCAAAGACAGCCTGCAGTTTTATATCGACCACGAAATGAAGCAAGTGTATTATTTTTCGATCGAATTTCTGCCCGGCAAGCTTTTGCGCAGCAATTTGCTGAATTTGGGCATGCTCAATACAGCACAAGACGCGATGAAAGAAATGGGGATCGACTTTGCCAAAGTAACCGCTCAAGAGCCCGATATGGCGCTGGGAAATGGCGGATTGGGACGGTTGGCCTCCTGTTTTATGGATTGTTTAGCGTCTTGCGGCTTTCCGGGGCACGGCAACGGGATCCGTTATAAATACGGATTGTTCAAACAGCGTTTTGTAGACGGCTATCAAGTCGAGCTGCCGGACGTCTGGCTGAACCGCGGCAATGTGTGGGAAGTCCGCTTGGATTCAAAAGCAGTCGATGTCCGCCTCGGCGGAAAATGCTATATGGTCGATGATGGCCATGGGCGTTTGCAGCCGGTGTATGAAGGCGGCCAGATCTTGCGGGCCGTTCCATATGATACGACGATGGTCGGCTTCCGCAACGATGTCTCGAACGTGATGCGTCTCTGGTCCGTTGAGATCCCGCCGACTGAAGAAGGCAAATACGTGAACGGCGAGCAGCTCCGGGCGGTCCAAGACATCACCAGCGTCCTTTATCCCGATGATTCAAATTGGGAAGGGCAAGAACTGCGCCTTAAACAAGAATATTTCTTTGTTTCGGCTGGGATCCAAAGCATTTTGCGGACGCAAAAAGACAAATACAAAACCGTCGAAGACTTGAACAAGCGGATCGCGATCCATATCAATGATACGCATCCGGCGATGTGTGTCGCTGAAATGATGCGGATCCTGCTCGATGAAGAGGGGCTTTCGTGGGATAAAGCATGGAACATGACGGTCAAGATCATGAGTTATACGAACCACACGATCATGGCAGAAGCCCTCGAAAAATGGCCGCTGCGAATGATCGACAACCTGCTCCCCCGAATCGCACAGATCATCCAAGAGATCGATCGTCATTTCGTTGCAGAATATACGCCGAAAGTCGGCCCGGCGCTCGTTCACCGGACGCGGATCGTTCAAAATGAAACGGTCCAGATGGCGAATTTGGCGATCATCGGCAGCCACTCGACGAACGGCGTTGCGCACCTGCATACTGAACTGCTGAAAAAAGTCGTGCTCAAAGATTTCTATCAACTGTTTCCGGAACGCTTCAATAATAAGACGAACGGGATCACCCCGAGACGCTGGTCGCAGCTGGCGAATGAGCCGCTCAGCCGCGTGCTCGACGAGACGATCGGCGAACAGTGGCGCTATGATATCGATGATATCAAACTTTTGGAGGCTTATTACAATGATGATCGTGTCTTGAAGAAGCTGCAGCGGGCCAAGGCGCAAAACAAACAGGCATTGGCGCGTTACATCAAAGAAACGACCGGGACCGTCGTGAATGAAAACAGTATTTTCGATGTTCAGATCAAACGGCTCCATGCCTATAAACGCCAGCTTTTGAATTTGCTGCATATTTTGAAGATGTACTTCGAGCTGAAGGATGATCCGCAGAAAAAGATCACGCCGCGGACGTTCATCTTCGGAGCGAAGGCTGCGCCGAGTTATCATTACGCGAAATCCGTCATCAAATGTATCAATGAAGTCGGCCGCATGATCGACAATGATCCGGACATCGGCGACAAACTGAAAGTCGTCTTTTTGGAAAACTATAATGTTTCGCTCGCGGAGCGGATCGTTCCGGCGGCTGAAGTCGGCGAACAGATCTCGCTGGCCGGAAAAGAAGCTTCAGGGACATCGAATATGAAGCTGATGATGAACGGGGCCGTCACACTGGCAACACTCGACGGCGCGAATGTGGAGATCAAAGAGGCAGTCGGGGACGATAATATTTGTATTTTCGGCTTGACGGTCGATGAGGTGTATGACTATTATCAAAACCATGAATATCGCGCCGTTGCGCTTTATGAAAGCGACCCGGTGATCCGCCGCGTACTCGATGCTTTTGTCGATGGGACGATCCCGAACATCGAGCAGGAAGGGCGCGAGATCTTTGACTCGCTGATCAAATACAATGATGAATATTTCGTGCTTGCCGATTTCGAAGCGTATGTCGCTGCCCAGACAAAATTGGGTAATCTTTACAAAGATCAGAAGCGCTGGACGCAGATGTCGCTGATGAATATCGCTAACTCAGCGCGCTTCTCAGCTGATAAAACAGTCACGCGCTATGCGGACGATATTTGGCATGTCAAACCAGTCAGTGAAGTTGAAAAATAAACTTTTGGCTAAGGGAGTGTGCAGCACTCGCTTGGCCTTTTTTTCTCACGGGAGGAATCAGGATGGAGCATACATATTATAATTCGTGGTTAAGTTACTTTAAAAAGCCGTTCGGCAGCTTGAAAAAAGGCGAAACAGCTGATTTTACGATCTACGTACCGACAAATGCAGCGGTCCAGCTCTTTATTCATCATGAAGGATCGACCCTCGGGCAAGAGGTCTATCAAATGGAAGAGGTCGCTAAGCATCATTTCCATTTTCCATATCGTTTAGCAGACGGCAAGGGACTATATTTTTATTATTTTCAAATTTCTGAAGAGATCGAACACGGCAAAAAGATCTATTATTACGGGGCCCGCGAGGATTTGGGCGGGGAAGGGCAGATCTACGGCACGCAAGACGAAGTGATGCCTTATCAGCTGACTTGCTATGAAAAAGACGACGCGCCGCTGGAGTGGTATCGCGACAGCATCTTTTACCAGATTTTTCCCGACCGCTTTTTCAACGGCAATCCTGCCAAAAATGTTGATTCGCCAAAACCTGATACTTTTATCTACGGACGCACGACAGACGAGCCTTATTATGTGAAAAATGCCGCTGGCGAGATTGTCCGCTGGGATTTTTACGGAGGGAATCTTCTGGGGATCCAAAAAAAGCTGGACTATTTGGAATCGCTGGGGGTCAATGCGCTCTATTTGAATCCGATCTTCAAGGCAAAAAGCTCGCACCGCTATGATACCGAAGATTATCTGCAGATCGATGAAGTCTTGGGGACAGAAGGCGACTTTGCCCGTCTCCTCGAAGAGGCGCACAAACGCGGGATGCACGTGATCCTTGACGGTGTCTTTTCGCATGTCGGGCGCAACTCGGTATATTTCAATTATTCCGGCGAATACGGTAAAGACGTCGGCGCCTATCAAAATCCGGAAAGCCCGTATTACGAATGGTTCACTTTTACGAAATACCCGGATGACTATCGCTCTTGGTGGGGCGTCAAAGACCTGCCGGAAATCAAAAAAGAGAACCGCGCCTATCAGGAGTTTATTTATGGCGACGTCGGCAGCGTCTTGGCAAAGTGGAATGAGATGGGGATCGACGGCTGGCGGCTCGATGTCGCTGACGAGCTTCCCGATGAATTTATCCAAGGCCTGCGTCATAATCTCGACAGTTACAATGAAAAAGTCCTGATCGGTGAAGTCTGGGAGGACGCCTCGAAAAAAATTTCTTACGGAAAAAGACGGCAATACATCCTCGGCGATATGCTGCAGGGCGTCATGAATTATCCGTTTCGCGATTTGATCTTGCAGCTTTTGCAATTCAATCAAGAGCCGAAAATGATCGCTGAGAAATTTATGACGCTTTCGGAAAATTATCCGCGCAATATCTTTTTCAATAATTTGAACAATATCGGGACTCATGACACTGAACGGATCGCAAGTTTGCTCGGTTCTCCCGAAAAGGTCAACTTGGCAGTCGGGATGATGTTCATGCTGCCGGGGATCCCGTGTGTATATTACGGGGATGAGGCGGGCTTGACCGGCGGAAGAGATCCCGAGAACCGCAAATTCTTTCCGTGGGGCGATCTGGATTCTCAATATTATAAAATCTTTGAAAAATGGATCCGGACCCGCAAAGAATACGCAGCTTTGCGCAGCGGCAGCTTCTCACCGTTTTACACGAACGAATTGTTCGGGATCTGCCGGACAGTCTCAGAAGAAACTTTTGCGATCTATTTTTTGAATCCGACCGGGACTGTTCAAACGGTCCATGCCACGGAAATGACATTTGCCGGCGAAAGCCCGCTGCCTGAACAGGTTTTGGCGCAGCTCGTGACGGGGATCCGGATCCCGCCATATGACGGCTATTTCATTGCGCGTGAAGATGATATTACGATTCGACTGAGTTAAGGGGGAATCTCGATGGATACGAAAAGCTTCTATCACCGCTCAGAAAGCGAGTACGCTTACTTATATTCGGAAAATACAGTTCATATCCGTTTCCGTTCAGCACGAGGAGACCTGAAAAAAGTCGGCTTGATCTATGGCGATCCTTATTTGTTTCAAAAGGAAGAGTGGCATCAAAAGACGACTTGGATGAAAAAGACTGCCGTGACCGACCGTTTTGATTATTGGCAGCTCAGCATCACGCTGCCGCTGCGGCGCTTGATGTATACTTTCTATGTGGAAGATCAAAGCGGGGTCGCCGCACTCTTCGGCGACCGCGGGGTGTTTCCTTATAATGAAACGAATCTAAAATTTGAAAACAGTTATTTCAAAATTCCTTATTTGCATGAGATCGACCGCACCAAGATCCCGGAGTGGGTCACAGAGACGGTCTGGTATCAAATTTTTCCGGAACGATTTGCAAATGGAGATCCGACAAATGATCCGAAAGGAGTCGAACCATGGGGGAAAGTGCCGCCGACGCGGACGAATTTTTTCGGCGGCGATCTGCAGGGGATCATTGATCACTTGGATGATTTGGCAGACCTCGGAGTGAATGGTTTGTATTTATGTCCGATTTTTACTTCGCCGACGAACCATAAGTACGATACCCGCGACTATTTTACGGTCGATCCGCATTTCGGCGATATCCATTTGCTGAAACACTTGGTTGCTGCTGCTCACCAGAAAGGCTTCAAAGTGATGCTTGATGCTGTTTTCAATCACATCGGCGATGCCTCGATGCAGTGGCAGGATGTCCTGAAAAACGGTCAGCGCTCGCGCTATGCCGATTGGTTCCATATCCCGCGCTTTCCGCCAGTCTATCAACCGACGGATGATCCCGAATTTGCCCGTTCGATCTCCTACCATACCTTTGCATTCAATCCGCATATGCCGAAGTGGAATACTGCCAATCCGGAAGTTCGCGCCTATCTGCTGGAGATCGCCCGTTTCTGGGTCGAAGAATGCGATATCGATGCGTGGCGGCTGGATGTCGCTAATGAAGTCGATCATCATTTCTGGCGCAAATTCCATGAAGAGCTGCTGATGATCAAGCCTGATTTTTATATTTTAGGCGAGGTTTGGAATTCAGCGCAGCCATGGCTTCAAGGGGAAGAGTTCCATGGTGTGATGAATTATGCGCTGACCGATTCGATTTTGCAGTTTTTCTGCCGCAAAGAGATCTCGCTCAGCAAAATGAAGGATCAAATCGATGAGCAGCTGATGATGTACCGCTGGCAAGTCGATGAAGCGATGCTGAATGCGCTCGATTCGCACGATACGCCGCGTCTTTTGACCGTTTGCGGGGAAGACAAAGAACTGCTGCTGCAGATTTTGGCTTTCACGTATCTGCTGCCTGGTGAGCCGTGTGTTTATTACGGTACTGAAGTCGGGATGAAAGGCGGAGCGGATCCATTGAACCGCGCTTGTATGGTATGGGAGGAAGCCGAGCAGGATCTTACGCTGAAAGCGCGGATCCGCAAATTGATCCATATCAGAAGACGCTTTGCGGCACTTTTTTCGAAAGGTGAGCTGACTTGGCAGATCGATGACGAGCGCCAGCTCTTAAAACTTTTTCGCCGCTCGGCGGATACGACCATCGCGATCTTTTTGAATGCTGGGACTTCCAAAGTTGTTCTGCCGCGCGAAATCAAAGCCACCGGGCTGATCGATCAAAATCGCTGTCAGATCGAACGCGGCCGCCTCGAGATCGCGCCAAAAGGCTATGTGATTTTTTCAATGAAAAAGTAAAAAACGGACCGCTCGATGGTGAGCGGTCCGTTTTTGGATCATATTTAGACTCAGGCAGTGATTTTTACTTTCTTTTCATCAGGGAACAGAATATTGACTAAGATCCCGATAAACGTCGTTGCAGCGATGCTGTCGTCGAAGAAGAAGTGCAGGGCGCCTGGCAGACCTTTGATGGCATCCGCATGTCCGGCAAGGCCGAGCCCCATTGCAAACGTGATTCCCATCACGAGAACGTTTCGTTCGCTGAATCCAGCTTGCGCCAGCATTTTGATCCCGTTGATAAAGATCATTGCGAAAACAGAGATCAATGCCCCGCCAAGCACTGCTGAAGGGATCGAGGAGAAGAGTGCGCCGAGTTTCGGCAGGAAGCCGCAGATCACTAGGACCCCGGCGCCAAGTGCGATACAGAACTTGTTGATGACTTTAGTCATGGAAACGATCCCGACGTTTTGACCGAACGCGGTATTCGGCAAAGCACCGAACAAAGCAGCGACGACACAACCGATCGCATCCGCCAAAACAGAGCCGGAAGTTTCTTTTTCAGTTGCTTCGCGGTCAAAAGCCGCGATCGTGATCCCGGAAGTGTTCCCGATCGTTTCCATCGAAACGGTCAAATAGATCGCTGCGAAACTGACGATCGCGCCCATGCTGAAGGTTGGTTTAAAATGCAAAGGCATTGGAACGGTGAACCAGCCGGCATTTGCAACGGTACTGAAATCGACTTTTCCAAAGAAGACCGCAATGATGTAGCCGAAGACTAAACCGAAAAGCAGTGCTGCAGATTTGAAAACGCCGCGACCGAAACGCTGCAAGCAGATCACGAAAATAAATGTCGTGAAGGCGATCATCAAGTTTTGCCAAGAACCGTAATCTTTTGCGCCCGCTCCGCCGGCGAAGTAGTCGCGCCCGACGGAAAGCAAGTTGATCCCGATCGTGATCAGCGTACAGCCGATGACGAGCGGCGTGAAGAAGCGTTTCAAATATTTATAAAAGAGCCCGATCAAAAGTTCCACAGCTGCACCGATCATCGCTCCGCCGAATACCGCTGAGATGCCGCCGGTAGCAGCGATCGCTGAAGCCGTCGGGACGAAGGCGAAACTGGTCCCCATTACGATCGGCAAGCCCGAGCCGAGCTGGAAGCGGCCGATTTTGATGGGATATAATTGCAGAAAGGTCGCAAGCCCAGAGATCAGCATCCCGGCTTGGATCATCACGACAGTGTCGGCAGCGCTCAGTTTTGCAATTGCGGCAACGATCATCATTGGGGCTAAGTTTCCGGCAAACATCGCTAAGACGTGCTGCATCCCCAGTGGAAATGCGATCGAAAGCTTGGGATGGCCCTCTAATTGATACACGAGTTCCCGACCATCAGAATAGTGTTTTGTTTCAGGTTGTTGTGCAGCCATTAAAATTCCTCCTCGAGACCACTGGTTCGCGGTCATTAGTATAGTGATGATTCATTCGCACAGAAGCTGGGTGCTTTTATGCGAAAAATCAAGAAGTGCTTGTAGCGGATGAATCTTTTTGCAGGCAGAACAACAAGTCAAGGTTCATACATTGTCTGCGGCGCTCCCTTTGGTAAAACATCTAATTACGTAGACTCCTTTCTTCAGAAAATCAATATTCCCCGTAGGTGGGAAATGCAGTTAATTGATCTTGACCAGCGGAGTGCGCGATCGATTGAGAACAATCTTCAGCAAGCGCATCCAAAAATTTATGAGTCAAGAAAAATAATTTGACGTTATGAATTATAGTACCATTTTTAAAATATGTCAATCAAAAAAGCGGCAAAATACTGATTTACCGGAAAAGAAAAGGGTTTCTTTCGCAAATAGGTCATACCATTTATAAAGAGATATAAGGTGTTACCTCGTTTTTTATTATTTAATGCTAATCGAACCAGCAAATATTTTAAATAAAAATAACAAAAAAAGAACGCCGCAACAGCTGCTTAGCTGTTGATCGACGTTCTTTTTGATTTTTGGATAATGAAAGAGAAATTAAATGTCTTCGAGGATCTCTTCGTGAGCTGCTTTATCTGCTTTTCCGCGGTCATCTTTGTCCATCGGGAAAAGGATATTTACAAGGATCGCCACCATACAGGTTGCAGCCACGCCATCTTCAAAGATGAAGCGAAGCGGGCCCCAAAGACCCTTGATTGCATCCGCGTGGCCGGCAAGACCTAAGCCCATTGCGAAAGTGATTCCCAAAACGAGAACATTTCGTTCGCTGAATCCGGATTTTGCGATCAGCTTGATCCCATTGATGAAGATCATCGCGAATACTGAGATCAGGGAACCCCCTAAAACAGCATTCGGGATCGATGCGAAGATCGCCCCGAGTTTCGGCAGAAAGCCGCAGATCGTCAGAACGAATGCCCCAGTAGCGATACACCATTTATTGACAACGCCGGTCATTGAAACGATCCCGGCATTTTGACCAAAGGCAGTATTCGGTAATGCCCCGAAGATCGATGCGAGGAACGATCCGCCAGCATCAGCCATAATCGCGCCGCTGGTTTCCTTTTGAGTTGCTTCACGGTCAAATGCAGCCACCGTGATCCCGGAAGTATTCCCGATCGTTTCCAAACCAGAAACCACGTAAAGGGCTGCGAAACTGATGATCGCATCCAAGTGGAATTCAGGACGGAAATGAAGCGGAAGCGGAAGGCTGAACCAGCCTGCTTGTGAAATCGTTGCAAAGTCGACTTTTCCGAAGAAGAAAGCGACACAGTAACCAAAAACCAAACCGAAAAGCAAAGCGGCAGTTTTGAGGATTCCTTTGCCGAAACGCTGCAAGACAACAATAAAGATGAATGTCAGAAAAGCGATCGTCAAGTTTTGCCAAGAACCGTAATCTTTTGCTCCGGTTCCGCCGGCGAAGTAATCGCGGCCGACATCAAGCAAGTGAACACCGATCGTGATCAGTGTACAGCCGATCACCAAAGGCGGGAAGAAGCGTTCGAGATATTTGTAAAAGAATCCGATGATCCCTTCAGAAAGACTCCCGATCATCGCGCCGCCGAGAACGGCGCCGAATGTTCCGTAGGTCCCGGCAACGCTTGCTGCCGTGGGAACGAAAGCAAAGCTGGTTCCCATTACGATCGGCAAGCCGGCACCGATCTGCCGATTACCGATTTTTAAAGGATATAATTGCACAAAAGTGGTCAAACCGGATACGACCATTGCAGCCTGCATCATCAATACTTTGTCTGCGCCGCTGGAACCTAAGATTCCGGCGATGATCAGCATTGGCGCCAAGTTTGAAGCGAACATTGCCAAAACGTGCTGAAGACCTAGTGGCAGTGCGACCGTCAACTTCGGCTTGCCCTCCAGCTGATAAACCATTTGTTCATCGGTCAGCGGGGCTTGCGGGTTTGTGTTTGCTTGTTTTACCAAAATAGCTCCTCCTTATTTGAGAGACTGGATCAGCCTCAAGTTTGATTGGAAACCACGGCCGCTCTGCAGTCCGTCAGGAAAGCGTCGGCGAAGCAAATTGGAAAACAAGAGAATATTGGGTTCGCTGCGCTTCCTTTTACTACATTTTTCATGGTTGTCTCCTTTCTTTTTTCTCCCCGCGGAAGCGAACCGGCAGAGTGGCACTGCCGGCAATTGAAGAATAAAAAGTTAATACTGTAAAAACTTCAAACGACAAGTTGAAAACATTGCCGTAAGCGCGTTCAAAAGTTCTTCAATTGAGAAAAAATAATTCATTTAACAAGACAAGTATATTTATAAATAAATTTATTGTCAATAAAAATTTTTGAGTCAAACGTTCTTTTAATGTTGAAAGCATTATATTTTAAAGGTAATACGTTTCGATGTATCAAGGAGAATAAGGCGTTTTTTTCCAAAAATAAGATTAATGTAGGTTATATAAAAAACTGAAAATTGGAATTTAATTTTAACGAGAACATAAAAAAAGCGCAAAAACACTTGTGAAAAAAAACACTATAATAAGAAGCATTTTCAAATGAAAGACGCAAATTGCTTAAGAAAAAATAAAAAAAGCAGGTTTGTACAGCAGATCTGCAAAAAAATGCCAAAAAAAGACCGCTGGATTCAGGTTCTATAATATTTAGTGTTGGTGGAAAATCCTTCGGGTTTTTCTTCCAGCACTCATTTTTATTCTTGAGGATAGAAATAGAGATATCCAAACTGATAGAATGTAGTCGTCAAAAACAAACAGT
>JALCOL010000014.1 GCA_022649665.1 Enterococcaceae bacterium | reverse complement strand
AGTGGTTCCGCAAGAAGCTCACCTTTTTCCGCCGTTACCGCTCAGGGATCGAAAATGCCCTGCGGGTCAACTACAGCAACGGCCCGGTCGAAGGAACAAACAACAAGATCAAAGTCATGAAAAGAGTAGCCTATGGCTATCGAAATTTCTTGAACTTCCGCGCGCGGATCTACATGATCCAAGGGCTTATTTTTCAAGATCATTCCATTCTCCGCGCAGGAAAAACTGCTTAAAAGGATCCATTTTCTTGAAATAAAAAATCCCAAGCGGGCTTTTCTGCTCGCTTGGGATCCACTACATTTTATTCAGTTTGAAAGCTCACCAACACTATTTGACGAAGAGCCGACTTTTGTCCCAGCCTCTTTTTTGATTGTGTTCAATCTTCAAGAAAATTCAATTTTGACTTTGCTTGTCCCGTCCCCGCACTTGACGATCATCAGCTGGGAAGCGATCGCGCGTTTCAGTTCTTGGACGTGCGAGATCACTCCGACGAGCCGCCCAGTCTGGCCGATCGCCTCGAGCGCGGCAAGCGCCTTTTCAAGCGTTTCATCATCGAGCGAACCGAATCCCTCATCGATGAACAAGGCTTCAACACTGGCCTTTCCGCTGCTTTCTTGGACGACTTCCGCCAGCGATAGCGCGAGCGCTAAAGAAGCGATGAAACTTTCACCGCCTGAAAGCGTATTTGCCGGGCGTTCTTCATTCGTGTCGCCGTCGAATACTTCGATCTCCAACCCAGTCTGTTTCGCGTAGGAGGCCTTTTCCTTTTTCAGCGTGAACAAATAGCGGCCGCTCGATAAAAGCGGCAGATAGTGCTCATTGGCGTGCTGCAGCACTTCCGCCAGATAGCGCTGCAAGATAAAACGTTCCAGGCCGAGCTTCAGCGGATTTCTGCCTTGGAGAGCTTCATTTAAAGCAAAATATTCTTTTTGTGCCTCGCTCTTTTTTTCAAGTTCAGCAGCGGCATGCAGGATCTCAGCCGTTTTCTTTGTCAGCTGTTCCACCAAACTTGCCTGTTTGGAAGCCGCCAGCAGTTTTTCACGTGCGACTTCTCTTTGTCTGTTTTTTTCCACTGCCAGCACAGTCAAATCGGGATGCGGGCGCGACGCGATCACTTGCTGCAGCGTTTCCTTTTTGCTGGTCAAAAGCTCCAGGCGCTCTTCATGACGCGTGATTTCCTGCTTCAATCGATCGATTTGGCCTACTTGGATCGCGTGCTGATATTCCGGCAGCTTTTCGAGCGCTGCACTTGAAGGGCGCTTATTCCGCATTTGTTCCGCCGCTGTTTGGGCGGCCTGGAGCTTACCAGTCAGTACTGCAGATTCGCGCTCCAACTGCTGCATCGCTTGCTGGCTGGCTGCCAGTTTTTTTTCGATCTCGATTTTTTTCTGCTGAAATTCTTGCATGCGTTTTTCAAAATTGCTGAGAAACTGCCGCAAAATGCTTTGACGCTCTTGAAGGGTCGAAACACTTTCCAGTTCGGGGATCTCGCGCGTGATCTCTTCGAGCTGCGCTTCAAGGGCCGCTTTGCGCCCATGATTCGTCTGCCATTCCGACTGTTTGCTTTCTTGATCCCCCTGCAGCTGATCAAGGGCTTTCTGGGCATTTTCTACATCTTCTGCCAGCTGTTGCGTCTTTTCTTTCAGGACTTGTCCATATGCCTTGAGGGCCGTCATCGCGCTCTTCAACGTCGCTTCTTTCGGCGCTTCCGGCAAACGGGCGCACCAGCGCTCCAGAAGTTCCGCCGCATTGATTTGCTGGGTATGGATCAATTCATTTTCATCGCTCGTCAGCTGTTTCTCTCTTTCGCTAGCGGCTTGCAAAGCGGCAGAAACATCGCGGCGGGCGTCCATTGCTGCAACAAGCTTTTTTTCGCTCACTTGCACATTTTCAGTCGCGGTATGCAGCTCTTCGGAAAACTCCGTTGATTTCTCTTTGGCAAGTCTCTGTGCATCGGGATGTGCGGTACTGCCGCAGACCGGACACGCTTCTCCCTCTTTTAATTCCTGCCGAAGCTTCACAATGATCAAGTCGTTCTGTGCTTTCAGCGCGTCGTGATGCGTTTGTTCGGCCTGCTTTTGTGCGCCTTCACGTATTTGGAGCAGTTTTTCTTGATCGATCACTGCCGCTGCTGCTTTTTCCCGCTTTTTCGCAGTCGTTTTGATTTTTGCCAGCGTTGCTTGCTCGGCAGCAAATTCTTTTTCAGCCTGCTGCAAAAACCAGCCGAATTCTTTCAGGTCCGGCAATTGGCGGGCTGCTTTTTCCCGCTCTTTTTTTCTCGTTTCCGTGAGTGCGATGCGTTTTTTTACTTTGCTGAGCGTCTTTTCCAACTGCTCATTGAGACTCGCCAGCTTCTTCTGTTCTTGGACGACCCGCTCTTTTTGGATCGCTTTGGGCAAAAAGCGGCTTTCGACGGCGGCAAGCTGCGTTTTTGAATCAAGATATTGCCCATTTTTCTCTGCCAATGCATCCTGCTCGAGCTGATGAAGCTGCTGATCGAGCAGCGCCGCTTTTCGTACTTTCTGTGCTGCTTCGCGGCGGACCGCCAGCTCTTTTTCTTGATCAGTGAGCTGGTGAAGCGCTTGGTCTTCTTTGAGCTGCTTTTCTGCCCAATCTAAACAGATGAGCGTCTCTTTGGCTTGCGCGATCTCGTCTTTGCGTTTTCGCTCTGTGCTCAGCGCTGTTTCGGCCTGCGCCAGCTGCTGCCAAAACTGCTCAAGTTCAACCGCCGCATCGTATTGCTTCTCCGCCGCTTCGGCCGCTTGACGGGCTTTTTCCTCCGCCTGAATGAGCTGTATATTTTTTTCCTGCTCTGTTTTCAGCAAAGCTTGCAATGAAAGGATTTTTTCTTCATTCGGCTGCTCGGCTGCCTCCGCTCCCCATGGAATATCCTGCAAACGATGCGCTAGATTATTCTCCAGCTCCTGCAGCTCTTTCTCCTGGCCGCTTTGGCGTTCTTTGATCATTTCCATCAAGCGGCGAAAACGCCCGGTATCAAAAAGTTTCCGCAAGATCGTCTCTTTGTCTTCACTCGGCGCGAGTAAAAATTTGCGAAATTCGTTTTGCGGCAGCAGAATGATCTGCCGAAATTGATCGGCGTTCAGGCCTAATAATTCTTCTACGAATGCTTTGACTTCTCCGCTCTTGGTAAAAGCACTTCCCAGCGGGATCAGAGCGGGATAAGAGACCTCCGAAATCGTTTGTGTGGCTGGGCGCGGCGTTTTGCGCCGCTTGATCTCTTGCGCAGGCGTGCGCACAACGCGGTAAAACTTGCCATGGTGTTCGAACACAAACTCGACTTTTGTCTGCTCTTCCTCGGCAGCAAAGTCGCTTCGCAGTTCTTTGGCATCGCGGTCGCTGGAGCTGACGCCGTACAAAGCATAAGTCATCCCGTCGAAAATCGTTGTTTTGCCGGCACCGGTCGGTCCGCTGATCAAAAAAAGCTGGTTCGCTTGGGCCTCAAAAGTCGAGAAATCGATCTTGACCTCTTGATAGGGACCAAAATTTTTCATTGCTAACGTGATCGGCTTCATTCCTCCAGCTCCTTTTCGATCTTGATGAGACTCTCCTGCACCAATTTGCGTTGTTTTTCACTCAGCGGCTGCTCCGTTACTTTTTCAAAAAAAGCAGCGACTTGCTCTTCCGGCGGCAGCTTTTGTTGCGGCTGACTGAATAATGGATCGCGCGTTTTCCCTGTTTGGCGCGGATAGCGGATCTCGACGACTTGACCGTAAATATGCTGCAGCAAGTGGTTGACGCCGTTTACATGCGGCGCCTCGGTCAGTTCGATTTGATAAAAGGCTTGGCCGCCGCGCGGATATTGCCGGTAAAACTCCGGATCGCGCAAGGTTTCGAGGGTCCCGCGCAGTTTGATCCACGGAAACGTTTCTTTGAGCGGGATGAAGCGCTCGGAAAAGCCGTCCGGCTGCGTTTCGATCAGCGAGACCCCTTTTTCTTGCCCGATCTCCAGCGTATTGTATTTGACGAGCGATCCGCTGTAGCGAATGTGCGCGCTTGGAGAAGCCCGGCGCGTGTGCAAGTGGCCGAGTGCGACATAATCGAAGTCGGCAAACATCTGCAGCGGGACCCCGAGAAGTCCGCCGACCGTCGAGGGTGTTTCGCTAGTGCGTTCAAAATCTTCGTTGCGGCTGCCGGTCACGTGAAAATGTGTGATCAGCAAGTGTTTTTTGGCCGGATCGAATCGTTCGACCATTTCCGGTATGATCCGCTCCAGTGCCTGGGTGATCGTGCGCATTTTTTTAGGTGGTTCGCCGTAATAAATGCGCGCATCGAGCGGGTCGAAAAACGGCAGGAAAAAGAGCTGTACTTCCGGCGTTTCGACTGGTGTAAAAGCGTCTTGCAATTTTGTGACCAGATGGAGCTCGCGGGCTTTCATCCATTCCGTCGCAAAATGGAGACGCTCAGCCCCGTCGTGATTGCCACTGACGATATAAAGCGGAAAACCGTCCTCCAAGTTCAAACGCCGCAGCATGTCATCCGCTGCTTCGACCGCTTCGACCGGCGGGATCGCCCGGTCAAACAAGTCACCGGCAATGATGATCCCGTCGACCTGTTCTTCTTTGGCGATCTTTCGCAGCTGTTCAAAGGCATCTTCTTGGGCCGGCAAAAGCGGATACCCTTTGATTTGTTTCCCGATATGCCAATCGGATGTGTGCAAAAGCTTCATGTGCTCCACTCCATTTCTCTCCACCATTTATCCATTATTTTAGCAGACTCGTTTTTGTTTATCCACAATCCGTCAAGTCTCTTTGTTTTTTTGCCAAATTCATTTGACACGCCGAGTGTCTCGTGCTAATTTTAAAAAGCAGAAAGGAAGACGGAAAATGGTCCAAAGAGATTTGATCCAATTAAAAAACCACTTGAAACTCGCGCGCGCGGAACACCGCCTCAACCAGTCGCAGCTTGCGAAACTAGTCGGCGTCTCGCGGCAGACGATCAGCAATATCGAGACCGGCGAAATGGTGCCGAATGCAAAATTGGCACTTCTTTTGGCGATCACCCTTGAAAAAAATTTTGAAGAACTTTTTTATCTCGATGTCAACGAAACCCACTATCATACACGGAAGGGAAGTGAAGAAGTGCTGAATTAAGCACTTTCACATGTCCACAATTTCTCCAGTCGAAAAAAATCAAACGCTCCAAGGAACTGTCACTGATCTGACTTACGAAGGCTTAGGGGTCGTCAAGATCGACCATTTCCCGATCTTTATCGCCAATGCGCTTCCCGGCGAAGAGATCGAATACCAAATCGTCAAAGTCGGTAAAAAAATCGCGTTCGGCCGCGTTGTCAAACGCATCAAAGAAAGTCCGCACCGCCAAAAAGTCCCAGCTGATCTTTTAAAAACCGGGGCCGCTCCGCTCGCTCATCTGGATTACGCAGAGCAGCTGAAATTCAAGGAACATCAAGTAAAGAATGCGGTCGAGCGTATCGCAAAACTTCCTGAAGTCCCAGTCTTGCCGATCCTCGGCGCCGAGCAGGTCTTCCATTACCGCAATAAAGCGCAAGTCCCGGTCCGGAATATCGATACCGTCCTTGCGACCGGCTTTTTCCGCCAACGGAGCCATGACTTGATCCCGCTGGAAGATTTTTATATCCAAGATGAAGCGATCGACCGCGCGATCATCATCGTCCGCGATCTTTTGCGCAAGTTCAAGATCCGCGCTTACGATGAAAATTACCACACCGGCCAGCTCCGTCACATCATCGTGCGGCGCGGCTACTATTCCCACGAGATGATGATCGTTCTTGTCACACGCAAAGCGAAGTTTTTTGAAGGCGAAAAATTAGCGCAGGCGATCCATGAAGCGCTGCCGGAAGTCGTTTCGATCATTCAAAATGTGAATTCCGAAAAAACGAATGTCATTTTAGGCGATACGAATAAAACGCTCTGGGGCAAAGACGCGATCACGGACACTTTACTTGGAAAAACGTACCGGATCTCACCGAGCTCATTTTACCAAGTCAACACGCCGCAAGCAGAAAAACTTTATCAAACGGCGATCGATTTTGCCGAATTGACGCCGGAAGATGTCGCGATCGATGCTTATTGCGGGATCGGGACTATCGGCCTTTCATTCGCTGATAAAATCAAAGCACTCTACGGCGTCGAAGTCGTACCGCAAGCGGTGGAAGATGCGCGTTACAATGCCGGGAAAAACGGGATCCAAAACGCACATTTCGTCTGCAGCTCTGCCGAAAAAGCCCTGGAAAAGTGGCAGGCTGACGGCATCGAGCCGGACGTGATCTTTGTTGATCCGCCGCGCAAAGGCTTGACGCCCTCCTTTATCAACAGCGCTGCCGAAACGAACGCCCGCCGAATCATTTATATTTCCTGCAATCCGGCTACTTTGGCACGCGACTTGGCGCTTTTTGCTGAGAAAGGATATCACACGCAAAAGATCCAGCCAGTCGATATGTTCCCGCAAACGCTCCACACCGAAGCCGTTGCGCTGCTGGTCAAATAAAAACCAAAAACCGGTCTCTTTTCGTCAGCGATCCAGCTGAGAAAAGCGACCGGTTTTATTTTCAATCAAATTCCTTCGTTGAAGATCTTCGCTTCTTTCCGCTTCGCCGGATGAGCTGCTGGGCGTTCCATGTATCCCATGATAAGCGAAGTGACAAATGCATATTCGCCGGGAACGTGATAGCGGTCTTTCAATTCCCGTGTCGCGCAAAAAGGTTCGGAGTTGCTGACAAAACAGCTGCCGATCCCCATTTCAAGCGCCGCCAAAGTAATATTTTCCAGCGCCAGGCTGGGATCGATCGCCCAAAAATGGGAATTCGTGTCGCCATAAGCTAAAATCAGCGTCGGCGCCCCAAAAAAGATGTCTGTTTTGGGATTCGCATATGACTTTTCATATTGCTGCAAATGCGGATATTCTGCTAAATGATACAGTGCATAATTTTTCGCTTCCTGCCCCAGTTTTTCGATTTCTTCCGGATCTTGGATCACGACAAATCCCCACGGTTCCATATGTGAGCCGGAGGGCGCGAGCGTTCCCAAACGGAGCAGCTCTTTGACCGTTTCCTTAGACAGCTGTTTCTCGGCAAATGTCCGGCAGCTGCGTCTTGCTTCGATCGCTTCGATCACATTCATTCGGATCCCTCTTTCATTTCATCCATTTTCGTTTCATCGCCCGGCAGTTCGCCGACCGTTTCGACGAACGCTTTGCGGACTTCATCGGTGACTTCTTCTTCATCGCCGGTCACCGCCGCGTCATCAATATCGTCCAGATTGGCATACATCTCGATATGCTGGTGATGATTGATGAAGTCCATCGGTGCGTCACCGCCGTATTCACCGTCGAGGTTGATCATCATGCGCTTTTTCTTCAAGCTGATCGCCCGCAGCCGGGACGTTTTCGTATAAATAACGCGCGGGTCGCCGATATGCTTGCCGCCGTTCAATAACTTGGCTCCCAAATGCAGCAGTTCGAACATATTCGCGGTCTTGACGATGATCAGCGAAAACTTGCCGTCATCGAGCTTCGCGTCGGGGGCGATCTGTTCAAAACCGCCGACCGAATTCGTCAGTCCTAAAAAGAACATCGAAGCTTTTCCTTCGAAAACACCTTCGTCATACTCGAGCCGCATCTTGATCGGCCGGACCCGCGGCAGCATCTCAGCCCCTTTGGCCAGATAAGCCAAATACCCGAAGACGCTTTTCAGATCGCTCGGAACGTCATACGTCAATTCCGTTAAATATCCGCCGGCCGCGATGTTGATGAAATACTGATCGGTCTCATCATCGACCGCTTCGCCGATATCCATCTTGATCGTCTGATTTTTCAAGATCACTTCCGCCGCCGCTTTGATGTCGTCGCGCGGAATCTTGAGCGCTCGGGCATAATCGTTGGTCGTGCCGCCCGGGATCACCGCCATTTTCGGCCGATGTTCCAAAGGTGCGATCCCGTTGACGACTTGATTGATCGTGCCGTCGCCGCCGGCTGCTACGATCAGCTCAAAGCCGGCTAGCGCCGCCCGCTCTGCCTCATCGCGCGCAGAGTTTGGCGCAGGTGTCGTTGCAAACGCGCTGGCTTCATATCCAGCTTTTTCCAAGACATCTAAAATATCTGGCAGAGCCCGTTTTACGAGCTCTTTGCCGGAAGTTGGATTATAAATGACTCGCGCTCGCATATGGTTTCTCCTTTACTGATTTTTACCGTTTGTTCAATTCTTCGCGCAAAAGCTGATTGACGATTCCCGGATTTGCTTGTCCTTTTGTCGTCTTCATGATCTGGCCAACCAAAAAGCCCAGTGCACGATCTTTGCCGTTTTTAAAGTCGGCGACCGATTGTTCGTTGTTGTCCAACACTTGATCGATGATCGGCACCAGTTTCGCAGGATCGGATAATTGGACCATCCCGTGTTCTTCGACATATGATTTGGCGCTGCCGCCGTTTTCTGCCAAATGTTTGAAGACTTTTTTAGCGATCTTCGAGCTGATCGTGCCGTCGTCGATCAATTGGATCATTTCTGCCAAATTATGCGGTGTCAGTTTCGTTTCAGCTAATTCTTTCTTCTCCGCATTCAAGTAAGCCGAGATCTCGCCCATCAGCCAATTTGAAGCTTGTTTGGGATTCGCACCGGCGCCGATCGTTTCTTCGAAAAAGTCCGACATTTCTTTCGATAACGTCAACACTTTCGCATCGTATTCCGGCAGACCGAGCTCCTGGACGTAGCGTTCGCGCCGTGAAGCCGGGAGTTCCGGCAGTGTTTCGCGGACGCTGCGGATCCATTCGTCGTCGATTTCAAAGATCGGCAAGTCCGGTTCCGGGAAGTAGCGGTAGTCGCTGGAGCCTTCCTTGACCCGCATCAAAAGCGTTTCGCCGGTCGCTTCGTCAAAACGGCGTGTTTCCTGCTGGATCACGCCGCCGCTCATCAAGACGCGCGCTTGGCGCTTTTCTTCGTACGCTAAACCGCGGCGCACATAATTGAGCGAGTTCAAGTTTTTCAGTTCCGTCTTCGTGCCGAATTCTTCTTGGCCGTAAGGGCGCAAAGAAATATTCGCATCGCAGCGCATCGAGCCTTCTTCCATCTTCACATCTGAAACTTCCGTGAAGAGCACGATCGAGCGCAGCGCTTCGAGATACGCATACGCTTCTTCAGGCGAGCGCATATCGGCTTCTGAAACGATCTCGATCAGCGGCGTTCCTTGACGGTTCAAATCGACATAGGAATAGCCTTCTTTGCCGTGCATATTTTTGCCGGCATCCTCTTCCAAATGAACGCGTTCGATCCGGATCCGGCGGGTCTCGCCGTCGACTTCGATATCGATCCAGCCGTCATGGCCGATCGGCTGATCAAATTGCGAGATTTGGTAAGCTTTCGGATTATCGGGGTAAAAGTAGTTTTTCCGGTCGAAGTGCGTCTCTTGCGAGATCGTGCAGTTCAAAGCCAGCGCGGCTTTCATACCGAACTCGAGCGCGCGCTTGTTCATCACCGGCAAAACTCCGGGATAACCCCAGTCGATGACATTCGTATTGGTATTCGGTTCTGAGCCGAAGTGATTCGGTGCAGGAGAAAAGATCTTGCTGTTGGTTTTTAATTCTACATGGACTTCTAGTCCGATGACGGTTTCAAAATTCATCGTTATTCTCCTCCTAGAATCGCTGGTTTTTGGCGGTGGAAATCAGTTGCTCGTTCAAACGCGTAGCCTGCTTTGTAAACAGTCGCTTCGTCAAACGGTTTCCCGATCAATTGCAGCCCGATCGGCAAGCCCTCCGCAAAGCCCGCTGGCAAACTCATTCCCGGCAGTCCAGCCAAATTGACGGGGATCGTCAAAATGTCCGCCATGTACATCGTGATCGGGTCATTGATGTTCTCACCCAAACCGAAAGCCGGAGTCGGCGAAGTCGGGCCGATGATCAAATCATATTGATCAAATACTTTTTTAAAGTCGCGCACGATCAAAGTCCGCACTTGTCCGGCTTTTTTAAAGTAAGCATCGTAATAGCCCGCTGACAGCGAGAACGTTCCGAGCATGATCCGGCGTTTGACTTCCATTCCGAAGCCTTCTGAGCGCGAGTTGACATAAACGTCTTCCAGATCTTTGACATTCTTTGAACGGTAACCGTAGCGGATCCCGTCGAAGCGCTGCAAGTTGGAACTTGCTTCTGAAGAGGCGATGATGTAATACACCGCCACCCCGTACTTAGAATAAGGCAGGCTGACTTCATCGACCGTCGCCCCCAATTTCTTGAAGGTGTCTGCTGCATCGAGCACTGCTTGGCGGACTGCCGGAGCCACGCCTTCTTCCAAATATTCTTTTGGCAGCGCGATTTTCATGCCCTTGATATTGCCGTCAAGTCCAGCCGCAAAGTCGGGAACCGAGCGGCCGGCACTCGTTGAATCTTTCGGATCATAGCCCGCGATCGCATTTAAAAGATGTGCATTGTCTTTGACATTGCGCGTCAAAGGCCCGATCTGGTCCAAACTGGAAGCGAAAGCGATCAAACCGTAGCGGGAAACGCGGCCGTACGTCGGCTTCAAGCCGACGATCCCATTGAAAGCCGCCGGCTGGCGGATACTGCCGCCGGTATCGCTTCCGAGCGAGGCTGGGATTTGACCCGCAGCGACCGCTGCGGCTGAGCCGCCGGAGCTCCCACCCGGCACTTTCGTGTGATCCCATGCATTGACGGTTTTCTTGAAGTGCGACGTTTCTGTCGAGCTGCCCATCGCAAATTCATCCATATTCATTTTGCCGATCGGGATCATATCCGCATCATAAACTTTTTCCATCACAGTCGACTCGTAGACCGGTTCGAAATTGTAGAGGATCTTGCTGGCGGCAGTCGTCCGCAAGTCTTTGGTAATGATATTGTCTTTGATGCCCAGCGGGATCCCTGCCAAAAGATTGGCTTCATCGATCCCTTTTTCATCGAGCGCCTGCGCCATTTCGAGCGCGCGCGCTTCATTCAATGTAAGGAATGAATTCATCACGTCGTCGGTTGCTTTGATCCGTTCAAAAGTCGCTTTCGTCAAATCGACGACGCTGATTTCTTTAGAAACGAGCAGATCATGCAATTCAGTCAAGTCTTTATCAAAAAGTGTTGTCATCAAGCTCCCGCCTCTCCTTCATCGATGATTGCCGGCACTTTGATAAAGCCGTTTTCGCTCTCTGGAACGTTTTTCATTAATTCTTTGCGGCTCATCCCCGCTTCTGCGACATCTTCGCGCAGCACATTGACCGCGTCCGCCACGCTGACCGTGACCGGAACATCGGCTGTATCGACTTCTTCCAGCTTCTCGACCATCGAAATGATCTCGGAGAGTTGTTCGGTGAAGCCGGCAAGTTCGTCTTCTTTAAAGCTCAGCTTAGCTAGTTGAGCGACATGCTTTACTTGATCTACATTGATCGTCATGCTTTTTCCCCTCTTTCCACACTAATACATTTGTCATTCTATCATAAACCGCTCATGCCTGTGAGAATACTCTCATTTTTTTTACGAAAAAATGTGTACTTGGATCTTGCTGTCATTATCGGTTTTTGAAATATAGGCTTGCGGCCCTTCGATCGAAGAGATCAAAATCTCAAAAGGGGCTCCGACGGCCAGCTGGCTGTCAGCTTTCGTCGCGGCAAACTGCGCAAATGTTTCGACCTCGCTTTGGTTGTAATATTTAGTATTGATCGTGACGCTTACTTCCTGCAGCTTGTCATCGACATAATGCGCGACACCGGTCACTCCGGATAAGTCAGCAAAATACGTATTGACGCTGTTTTGAAAATCTTTGAATTTGCTGCTCGTGCCGTCTTTTGAAGCGAGCGAACTGCTCTCGTCTGTCGGCAAAAGGACATAAGTTTCATTCACAGCTTGCCAGTCGCCGGCCTTTTTCGCATCGGCTTTGGCTGAGCCTTGTTGAAAATAGACGCCGCCAGCCAGATCGGTTTTCTCGGCCTGTTTGAATAACGCGACTGTGATCGGCACATCTTTCGTTTCTTTTTCACTGCGCAGATAGGCAACCGCCGCATCAGCCGCCGCTTTACCGGCTTTTTCCATTTCTTCAGCACTGATCTTCGGCTCGCCTTCTGCCGAATAGTCGACTTGATTCAGCGCGATCCCAAGAAAGATCCCATTCAATTTTTTCTCTTTTTTATCCAAAAAATCATATTCCAGCACTTGCTGAACAGGACTGCCGCTCTTGGCATCTTCAGGATTCAAGCCTTCTTTGTTGCTGGCAGAATAGCGGCCGAGCCACTTTCTGAGCTGATCTTCTGAAATATATTGACCGGCTTGAAAATAATAATCGGCTGTCGGATAGGTTTTTTTCGATAAGCGCAAAAGTCCCTCTTCAAAATTATCAAGGTTGTAATTGCTGTTCAGTGCGCTGGCCTCATAATCGCGCGCAACACCGGGCGTGAATTTGCCATCTTTTGTGATCGACTCGTAAAGCGTTTTGTCAGCCATTCCGGTCGTTGCCGATTCACTGGCCGTACTGTTTTGATTGGTCGTCGTCACGCTTTTTTCGATTTTGCCGCAGCTGCTGAGCAGCATAACGCATGCCAGCGCACTCAGCCAGTATCCCCGTTTTTTCATTGATCTGCCCCCTTGTTCAAGTGATCCAGGAGCTCTTCTTCGCTCCAGATCGGCCGCTTGAGCTCGACGGCTTTCGTATATTTGCTGCCCGGATCGCTGCCGGCGATCACGAGATCGGTCTTTTTGGAAACTGAGCCAGTCACGTCTGCCCCGAGCGCCTCCAGCTGCTCTTTCAGCTCTTCCCGCGTGAAATGGACGAGCTTGCCGGTCAGCACGATATGTTTGCCGCTGAAAAAGTTCGTTTTCTCTGTCACAAGTTCCGGTCCGAGGTAACGGGTGTTCACCCCCGCACGCTCCAATTTTCCAAGCATCTCAAGGACGTTCGGATTATGAAAATACGTCGTCACGCTTTCGGCGATGATCTCGCCTAAGTTCTCGATCCCATTGACTTCTTCTGTCGTCGCTTTCTTCAGAGCGGCCAGTGTCACAAAATGCTGCGCCAAAAGCCGCGCGGCGCGCCCGCCGACGTGGCGGATCCCGAGGCCGACCAATAAGTGTTCCAGCGAATTTCCTTTGCTGCGCTGGATACTGTTGTAAAGGTTCGTCGCTGACTTCTCTTTGACTTTTTCAAGCGTCAAAAGCTGCTCGATCGATAAATAATACAGATCGGCCGCTTCGTGGACCAGCCCTTTTTCAAACAGCTGTGTCAAGATCTGCGGCCCGAGTCCTGCGATATCCATTCCTTGACGGGAAACAAAATGGATCAGCTCTTCTTTGATCTGCGCGGGACATTTCGGATTGATGCAGCGCAGGGCGACTTCTTCTTCTAAATGAACAAGTGTCGAGCCGCATGCCGGACAATGGACCGGCTTCGGATAGGGGGGCGCGTCTTTCGGGCGCTTTTCAAGGTCGACTTGCGCAACTTCCGGAATAATGTCGCCGGCTTTAAAGATCGTCACGGTGTCGCCGATCCGGATATCTTTTTGCTGGATAAAATCATAATTATGAAGACTCGCGCGGCTGACCGTCGTCCCGGCGATCCGCACGGGATCCATGACCGCAGTCGGCGTGACGACCCCGGTGCGGCCGACCGTCCATTCGATCTGATGGACGATCGTCTGCGCTTCTTCCGGCGGAAACTTATACGCAGTCGCCCAGCGCGGCACTTTGATCGTGTTGCCGAGCGCATTTTGCTGGTCGAACCGGTTGACTTTGAAGACGATCCCGTCGATCTCATACGGCAGCTCTTTGCGTTTGGCATGGTATTCTTCGACATATGCCCAGATCTCATCGATCGTGCGGCAGACGCGCCAATCCGGATTCACATGAAACCCCAGGTCGCGCAATTCCTGCAGGGCATCGCTTTGCGTTTTTGCCTTCAGCGGGCCAAAATCAGCCACTGTATATAAAAATGTATCCAGATTCCGTGAACGGGTGATCTTCGGATCGAGCTGGCGCAAGCTGCCGGCCGCCGCATTTCGCGGATTGGCAAACACGCTCAGCCCGTCTGCCTCGCGCTTTTCATTCAAATCAAAGAAGGAGCGTTTCGGCATATAGCATTCGCCGCGAACTTCGACTGTGATCGGCCGCGTCAGCTGAAGGGGGACCGAGCGGACCGTTTTCAGATTTTGCGTGATATTCTCGCCGATGTGTCCGTCGCCGCGAGTCGCCCCTTGGATCAGCTCACCCTCCTGATACTTCAAAGAAACCGCTAAACCGTCGATCTTCAGTTCGCAGCAGTAGTCGACAGCTTCCACGCCGAGTGCTTGGCAGACACGCTCGTTGAAATCGACGATCTCTTCTTTCGAGAAGACATCCGTTAAACTCAGCATCGCGACGTCATGCGTTACTTTTTCAAAGCCGCTCAGTACTTTGCCGCCGACGCGCTGCGTCGGCGAGTCAGGCGTGATCAAAGCCGGGTACTGCGTTTCGATCTCCACCAGCCGGCGGTACTTTTGATCATAAATATAATCTTCGACCGTCGGCTGATCCAAGACATAATATTCATAAGAATAGCGGTTCAATTCGTCTCGCAGCGCTTTGGCTTCCTCAACGATTTTTTTGGGGATCATAGCTTTCATCCTTTCTCGATTTTTTCGATCGGCGCATAGACTGCCAAAAGTCGTTTGATGCCCTGTGATTTGAAAGCGACATTCAGCTCTTGATCATTGCCGCTCCCTTCGACTTTCACGATCGTGCCGACGCCCCACTTTTTATGCTGGACTTTTTCGCCGACTTGCCACTTGCCGGCATTTTCTGCTTTCGGCTGTGGACGCGCGGCTATTGGCGGACGTGTCCCAGTAGCAAAAGTATGTTTTTGAAAGACATTAGTGTCGTCTGTACTTTTCAGCAGTTCAGGGTCGATCTCTTTGACGAAGCGGCTCGGCAGATTGCGCTGTGAGCGGCCGTAAAGCATCCGGCTTGAGGCGTTTGTGATGAATAGTTCCTCTTCCGCCCGCGTGATGCCGACATACGCCAAGCGGCGCTCTTCTTCCAATTCGTTTTCGGACAGGAGCGCGCGGCTGAGCGGAAAAAGTCCTTCTTCCAGGCCGATCAGGAAAACGACCGGAAACTCGAGTCCTTTCGCCGCGTGAAGAGTCATCAAAGTGACGCCTGGTTCCTCTTCTTCCAAATGATCGACATCCGAAACGAGGGCCAGATCATTCAAGAAAAGAATCAAGCGGTCACTCTCTTCGGCACCCTCGTCTTCCATGCGTTCCGGAAAACTCTCATCAAAAGCTTTTGTCACTGATAAAAATTCTTCCAAGTTTTCCAGGCGTATTTGTGCATCGAGTGAATTTTCTTGGCGTTTCAGCTCCTCCAGATAACCGCTCTTCTCCAAAAGAGTTTCAGTTGCTTCCGTGACAGTCAAGGTCCCGCTTTGTTGCAGCAGCGCCGCAAACATCGCTGCAAGATCGCCGGCTTGTTTGGCAGCTTTGCCGCTCAAAGGAACGAGCGCAACGTTCGTCAGCGTTTCAAACAGCGTCCAGTCTTGTTCCGCTGCGAAACGATTCAACTTTTCGATGCTGCCGGGCCCGATCCCGCGCTTAGGGACATTGATGATCCGCTCGAGACTTAACGCATCGGCCGGATTCGCCAGAACTGTCAAATACGCTAAAATGTCGCGGATCTCCTTGCGGTCATAGAAACGCTGGCCGCCGACCATTTTATACGGGATATTCGATTTTAAAAGCGTTTCTTCCATCAAGCGCGACTGGGCATTCGTGCGGTATAATATCGCAAAATCCGCATATTTGCGGTGCTTTTCACGGCGTTCTTTTTGGATCGTTTCAACGACGAAATGCGTCTCCTCACGATCACCTTGCGCGTGATAATAAGTGATCTGATCGCCCTCGGTGTTCTCGGTCCACAGTTTTTTTTCTTTCCGCAAATGATTGTGCGAGATCACGCTGTTCGCTGCCGCCAAAATACGCTTCGTCGAGCGGTAATTCTGCTCCAGTAAAATCGTTTGCGCTTCCGGATAGTCTTTTTCAAAGTCGAGAATGTTCTGCATGTCCGCCCCGCGCCAGCCGTAGATCGATTGATCCGCATCACCGACAACACATAAATTATGGAAGCGGCCGGCAAGCTGCTTGACCAGTACATATTGGACATGGTTCGTATCTTGATATTCGTCGACATGGATGTAGCGGAATTTATTTTGGTAAAAACTCAGCGCTTCCGGGACTTCAGCGAACAAGCGGCAAGTATTGAGAAGCAGATCGTCAAAGTCCATCGCTTCGTTTTTTTTCAGCGCTTTTTGATAAGCACTATAGCAGCGGGCAACGACCGCTTCATAGGCACTGCCTTCGAGCGCTTCATATTGTTTTGGATCGAGCATTTCATTTTTGGCGTTTGAGATCGTTCCTAAAATGCTGCGCGGGTCAAATTTTTTCGGATCGATATTTTCTTCTTTCAAGATCTGCTTCATCAGCGTCTTTTGATCACTCGCGTCGATGATCGTAAAGTTGCGCTGGTAGCCGATCCGGTCAGCTTCGCGCCGCAAAATGCGCACACACATCGAGTGGAATGTCGAGATCCAAACATCTTCGCTGCCGCTCTCAAGGAGCGCCGCGACCCGCTCTTTCATTTCACGGGCCGCTTTGTTCGTAAACGTGATCGCTAAAATATTCCACGGACTGACCATTTTTTCTTCGATCAGATACGCGATGCGGTGCGTCAAAACGCGGGTCTTGCCGCTGCCCGCACCGGCCATGATCAAAAGCGGGCCTTCTGTTGCCATGACCGCTTCTTTTTGTTTCGGGTTCATATTCTTTAACAAAGGATGATCCATCGATTCTCATTCGTCCTTTCATTTTTCAATCTTTCCCATTATACTACATTACGAAACAATCTTGAAAAGCTCTGCGAATTATTTCAAGGAGAATGGATTGAAGGAGGAGATTTTTTGCTTTTCGCTGACTTGAAAAAAAATTTTGACTCGAGCCGTTTGAGTTTTATCTTTCGCGGCATCTTGATCGGCATCCTCGCCGGCTTCGTTGTCAGCGCTTTTCGGCTGATGATCCAAAAAATGAGCGACCGCTTGCCTGGCATTTATCATCAATTGACCCTGAAACCGGCGCTGATTCTTCCGTGGGCCGCGCTGATGTTTCTTTTCGCGGTGATCTGCGGCTGGCTCATTAAAAAAGCACCGGCGATCACCGGCAGCGGGATCCCGCAAGTCGAAGGTCAGCTGCAGGGGATTTTTACGATCGCTTGGCTGCCGGTATTGGTCTGCAAATTTTTGGGGGGCGTACTGGCGATCGGCTCCGGCTTGTTTCTCGGGCGCGAAGGGCCGTCGATCCAACTCGGTTCAAGTGTCGCCCAAGGATTGGCAGAAACGATGCACCTTGGCGACGCCGATAAAAAAATCTTTATCTCCGCCGGAGCGAGCGCGGGATTGTCGGCGGCCTTCAATGCGCCGATGGCTGGTCTTCTTTTTATTTTAGAGGAAGTCCATCATAATTTCTCGTCTTTAGTCTTGCTGACTTCGTTTGCGAGCGCTTTGAGCGCCAATTTCATTTCCTCTTACTTTTTCGGCTTGAAACCAATGCTTTATCCTGGAAAACTGCCGTATTTCCCGCTGAATCAATACGGCCATTTGATTCTGCTCGGGATCTTGTTGGGCATCTTCGCCTTTTTATATCAAAAAGTGCTTCTCAGTCTGCCGAAGATCTTCCTCAAAATCCCGAAACTGCCTTCGAACTTCTATGGATTGGTGCCTTTTATGCTCGTGATCCCGATCGGTTTGTGGTATCCGCAGATTTTGGGCGGCGGCAATCAGATCATTTTAGCCCTTGAACGCCAGCATGCGGCACTCTTGATCTTGATTGGTCTGTTCGTACTGCGCTTTGTCTTTTCAATGATCTCCTACGGCTCAACGCTTCCCGGCGGGATCTTTCTGCCGATCTTGACACTGGGGGCGGTTTTGGGGGCGATCTACGGGCGCGGGGCCGAGATCCTCGTCGGCAATGATCCGAAATTTTGGGCAAATTATATCGTTTTCGGGATGGCGGCCTATTTCGCTGCGATCGGGAAAGCACCGATCACCGCGATCATTTTAGTCACGGAAATGGTCGGAACGGTCAACCATTTGATGCCGCTCGCGCTTACTTCGCTCGTCGCGTATCTGGTCGTCGACATGCTGGGCGGCAAACCGATCTACGAAGCGCTGCTCGAAAAATCTCTGCCGCCGCGCGACTTGTCGATCAGCGGTAAAAAAGCGACATTCGAATATTCTGTCACCGCGGCCAGCCGGATGGACGGCAGTACGATCCGCGACTTCCCGTGGCCGAACAATATGCTCGTGACCTCGATCCGCCGCGGCGAAAGAAGTTTGATCACCCACGGCGACACGGTAATGCGCAATGGCGATCTTTTAACGATCATTACCGACAAAGCGCAGCTTTACAATGTCCGCCAAGAACTCGATCTGCGCAGCGAACCATAAGGAGTGATAAAAATGAATCCAACTTTACTATTAGCAATCATCACGATCACCTTCGCCTTAGTCTTTTACACGATCGGCGTTTTCAGCGAACGGCACGCCCAAACTTTGAAACCAGTTCACCTGCTGTTTTTCGGTCTCGGCTTAGTGTGCGACACGACCGGAACGACATTGATGTCGCGGCTCGTCGGCGCACAGGCTGCAAGCGGGATCGCTCTTCACCAAATCACCGGCGGCGCAGCGCTTTTGCTGATGCTCGCCCATTTCCTTTGGGCGGCCTATGTATTATGGCGCGGAACTGACAAAGCCAAAAGTAATTTCCACCGCTTCAGTATCGTTGTCTGGGCGTTTTGGCTGATCCCATATTTCATCGGTCTGGTGATCGGAATGAGCCACTAACCAAATAAAAAGGCCCGCAAAATCGTTTTTTGATTTTGCGGGCCTTTTTATTTTACAATACTGGGCTCAGCAGACGTGAAAAATTTTGTTTGAACTTCAGCCAATGCGACTGTTCCTTGATCATTTCTTCCGTAAGGAGCCTGCAGACTTTTTGATCTTTTTCAAAGATCGATGCAAATTGATCAACGACCGGCGCATCATAAATAAAAGCGTTGCATTCAAAGTTCAGTGAGTAGCTGCGGATATCCTGATTCGTTGAGCCGACCGTGCAGAATTGGCGGTCGACCAGCATCATCTTCGCATGCAGAAATCCCGGTTCGTAAATATAGATCTTGATGCCTTTTTTCGTCAAATAATTAGCATAATATTGCGTGGCCCGGTAAATAAACGGATGGTCCGGCATCGACGGGATCATGATCCGGCAGTCGACTCCGATCCGTACCGCGTTCAAGAACGCTTCGATGATCGCGTCGTCCGGGATCAAATACGGTGTTTGGATCCACACACGCGACTTGGCAGACATGATCATCCGCAAAAAGCTGCCTTTGATGATGTCAGCCGAGTTGTCCGGTCCGTCTTGGACGATCTGCATCAGGACATTGCCGCGTGCCGATTTGTCCGGCAGCGTGAAATACTTCGGCAGCGCATGGACTTCGTCTGCCGGATTTTTGACTGAAGCGTTCCAGTCGCGGAAAAAGACCCCTTGAAGCGAAAAAGTCGCCGGTCCGACGATCCGGATATGAGTGTCGCGCCACGGGCCGAATTTTTTCGAATTGCCCAAATACTGATCGCCGACGTTAAAGCCGCCGGTCCAGCTGATCAAGCCGTCAACGACCACGATCTTGCGGTGCAAGTGATAATTGAGACGCGTTTTGTAGATCAAGCCGCGTCCGGTGATAAAAGGCTCGACTTTCCCGCCGAGGCGCTCCAGTTTTGAAAACCATTTTTTAGTAGCACCCGGCGACCCCCACGGATCATAAAGCAGCCGGACTTCCAAGCCTTGCGCAGCCTTTTCTTCTAATAAGTGCAGAAACTGATTGCCGATATGATCATTAAAAAAAGAATAATATTCGACATGGACATGCTGCTTGGCAGCGCGGATATCTTTGAAGAGCGCCTCAAATTTTTCAGTGCCGTCAGTAAAGATCGACAGCTGATTGTCATTGGTCAGCGGCGACTTTTCCAAATGGTCAAAATAACGGATCAGCGCCCATTCGCTCGCGGTGAATTTGCGCTCGTTGCGCCGGCTTTGGCGGATCGAGTCTTTTTCCGCTAACCGGCGGATCATCTTCAAGTCCCCGCTGTAATCTTCCTTCATCGCGCGCTTGGTCTCCCGGTCCAGCCCGCGCCCCAGGAACAGATAGAGAATAAAGCCGATGACCGGCACAAAAACGAGCGCCATCAGCCAAGCTAGCGTACTCGTGATGCTTCGCGGCCGCCAAAAGACGGTGATCAGTGCGGCGATCGTGTTCACTGTGATAGCGATCGAAATGATCGCGGTAATGATATGCATTCATTTCACCCCGATTCTTAAGAAAAACTCATCTTGATTATACCAAACCTTTCCTATCATGTTCTACCGATCCGCCTTTTGTCAAGCACCGGACCGCTTTTTTCTCTGCCGCCGCTCTTCTTTTGCAAGTGCTTTTGCATGAAAGCCCTAACTATTTGTGCTACTATAAAAATGAACCAATTAACTTTCAGGAGGTTTTCATATGGTTAATAAAAATAAAGAAATTTTACCATTAGTCAACGAAGATGTTCATGGTCCGTTCGTCACGATCATGCTTAACACCCATGTCGGACATACCGCAGTGGATCAAGACGTGATTCGTTTCAAAAACTTTGCCAAAGAATCAAAAAAACGTTTCTTGAAGAAGTTTCCTGAGCGTGATTGGCAAGCTTATCAAAAACAAATCGATGCATTGACTGATGATCAAAAGTTCTGGCGTTCAGCCACTAAAAGTGTCGCGATCGTCTTTTCGCCGGAAACGCATGTTTTCCGTTTGACGATCCCAGTCGATGATCAATATTATGTCGGCGACCTGCCCTATCTGCTGGCTTTTATCAAAAATGGACAATTCAATTATGAATATGATCTTTTAGCATTGGCACGCGACAATTTCAAACTGTATCACGTTGCAAACAAAACGCTCAAAGAAATCGAGCTGCCGGAAGATGCCCCTGATACGATCGTGAAAGCACTCGGCGATCAATTGACTGGCGATGAGCTGAATTATTCGATCAAAGCCGGCTCCGGCAATGGCAGCAGTGCCGGAAAAGAAGGCCTAGCTTATCACGGCGTCAATACAAAAGATGAAGAGGTCGATATCGATTGGACAAACTTCTTCCAAGTGGTTGATAAATATGTCAAAGAAAACTATTCGAGCAATGACAAAGCGCCGCTTTACTTGTATGCGCTGCCCGAAAGCATCACCCGCTTCAAGAAACTCACCAAAAATCCGTACTACTCTCCGGATGCAGCGCTTGAGTCTTCACCGGTTCCGATCAACGGCAATGGTTCAGAAGGGATCATTGAAAAGATCGCTGAGCAGCTGAGCAAAAAAGAAATCGCTGAATATACAAAACTGATGGACCGCAAATTCATCAATGAACTGGTCGATATCGATCAGGCGGCAAAAGACGGCAAAGTATCGCATCTTTTCATCGCGACCAGCAATTTAGCTGACGGCTTTGGCGAAGACCCTGATACTGAATATGATCGGCGCGAAGAGCTGAACCGGATCACCGCTGATGTTTTGAAAAGCGGCGGCGAAGTCTTTGTCCTCGATCAGCATGACGCTCCTGACGAAAACAGCCTGCTTGCCATTTTGCGCTACTGAGGAAGCTGCTCGTTAAATCCAAAACAAGAGGTTGAGACAAAAGTGTCCAGCTTCAAGAAATAAGAAGAAAAATCCGAAAATAGTTTCTTATATTTTTGAGATTTTTCGGCTCCTGATCCGAAGAAGCTGCTTTTGAAACACCGTTTATTCGGAAAAAGAGGCTGGGACATGACTTTTGTCCCAGCCTCTTGTTTTTGTCTGAAGCTACCCAATCGGCTAGCTATTCGCTATACTAGAGAAAAACAAATCAAGGATGTGGACTTTTTGACTGAACAATCGCTGGTTGACTTTTTCAAAGCCCAAGGATGGCTGGTTTTTATCTTCCCGCTGATCATGGGGCTGATTTTTGCATTTTCTTACTGGCACGAAAAACGCCGGCTGCTCAACGGGCTCCTGCTGAATCTTTTTCTGCTGTCATTTTTCGGTACCCTGGCTGTTTATGCTTTTATGAGCGTCAATGAGGTCGCGATCGTGATCGTTGCGATCCTCGCGGTCATCTTTTTTCTTTTCTTGCTGTTCGGGACGTATGGTCTCCTCATTTTTCTTTTGTGGAATGCCCGGCAAGTCTGGAAGCGCGAAAGCCATTCGCTTTCCAACATGCTGACACTCCTCTTAGCGGCCGGGATCCTGCTGTTTATTTTCTTTTACAGACCGCTCTTTCACATGCTGCCCGAGTGGCTGGAGCCGATGTCGTCGTTCATCCCGCTGACCCTTTCTTATCTGATTTTGATCTTTTTCAATTTTTTAGCGATCCAAACGATCTATCAGTTCAATCACCCGCGTTTGAATCAAGATTATATCATCGTGCTCGGTGCCGGTCTGCTCCATGGCGATCAAATTTCAAGGCTTTTGGGCAACCGGATCGACGCCGCGATCGCCTTTTATCAGAAACAAGTGAAAAAAAGCGGACACCAGCCGAAACTTGTGATGAGCGGCGGCAAGGGGGCGGATGAATCGGTCTCAGAAGCTGCCGCAATGGCGGCTTATGCTGAAAAGCGCGGGATCCCGGCTGCGGATCTTCTGCTCGAGGACCGCTCGACCAATACCCTTGAAAATATGAAATTCTCAAAACAAGTGATCGCGCGCGACGCCGGCAATAAGAAAGTCCGCGCGATCTTCACAACAAATAACTTCCATCTGTTCCGTGCCGGGATGTATGCCCGTGCCGCAGGACTGAAAGCAAACGGGATCCCGGCCAAAACCGCCTTTTACTACTGGCCGAATGCATTTTTACGCGAATTTGCGGCGATCGTCCTGCTCAATAAACGGCGCCACTTGCTGGTGATCGGTTTGATCTTTTTGATCGATCTCCTCGCTTCGGCGACACTGCTCTTTACGGGGGCGGGCAAATGAAATTAGCGATCATGAGCGATTTGCACGTCGACCGCAATTATTTAACGGAAGAAGATCTGAGGCAGCTCATCCAAGTCTTGAAAGAAGAAAATGTCACAGCACTCCATCTGGCAGGCGATACCAGCAACTCGCCAGCCCAAACTTGTGCGATCGCCGCGAAATTTTCGAACGCCGGCATCGAAACGACCTTTAATTTCGGCAACCACGAGTTGGGTGAGATCGATGACCCCAAACAGATGGAAGATTATCCTGATCCGCATTTTTTAAATCTGAAAGGCAGGTCCCTTTCGGAATCCACAACACTGGTCGGCTTTAACGGCTGGTATGACTACGGTTTTCTGCCGGGATCAACGACCGCTGAAAATGAAAAGCGCAAAGAACTGTATTTGTACGACCGTGCGATTTTGCGCGGCGGGAAAGACCCGATGATCATGGATCAGCTGCTGGCCCGTCTTAAACCGCTGTTGGACGAATTGTCCAAAAAAAAGCAGACCGTTCTTTTCGCAACGCATTTTGTCCCGCGACCCGAATTTATTTTATGGCGCTCAGGCGGTTCAAAGCGTTGGAACTTGTTAAACGCCTTTTTAGGCTCGCCGCGCCTCGGCGAACTTTTAGCGCACTATCCAAATATCACCGATGTCACATTCGGTCACACGCACCACCGCTTTCCGCCAACGAAGATCGGTTCGATCACCTATCACTGCCGGCCGTTCGGCTATACGATGGAATGGCGCTTGACGTACCGCTTTTTGATCGAAAACCAGCTGCTGAAGCCGGAAGAGTTCCGCCCGCGGACGATCAAAACGGCGGTCAGAGAAAACCGTGAAGCCTTTGACCGCTTTAAGACCCAGCATCTTGCCGAAGAATACCGCGAAAGTCTCTCGCTTTTTTCCGTCGAATAAAAAACCGACCAGCAGCCTCGCGGCTTTTGCTGGTCGGTTTTCTTTAGCATCAAATATTTTTACTTTTCATCCAAAACCCCGTGAACGAGCGAGGTCAATTCGGCATTGTTAGGCGTATCATATGAGAGCTCCCAAATGATCGCGCCGCCGTATTCATTTTGTTTCGTCCAATCCGCTTTTTCTTTGATCGAGCGGTAGTTGTCATACGTATACAACTCTTTTTTCGCGCCATCATAGATCGTCGGTACTTTTGCTTCATCATCCCACTGGAAGACGAGCTGATCATTTGGATCAGCTTGCGCTTTTTTCTCGTATTGCTTCAATTGCCACCATGGTTTGATGCCGGCTTTTTCTGCTGGATCATCCCAAGAACCGCCGTAAGGAGCGCCGCTGCTTTTTTGATTCAAGCCGGCTTTTCCAACATTTGCAAAGCCGCGGGAATAAAAGCTCATGCCGACCATCAGTTTATTTTTCGGCAAACCGTAGACCGTTTCATATTCCTTCATCGCCGCAGAAATATTGAATTTTTGATTTTTATCGGTTTTGTTCGGGTAGAGGGCCGCATTGTGGCCGGTCTGATTGTCAAAACCGCCGTGGAAGTCATAAGTCATCACGTTGAAACTGTCGACTGCTTCATTGACTTCTTTCGGTGCGATAAACGGCATTTTTTCGTGATTTGCGGTGACCGCGATGCTCAGTTGATAGTAACGATCATCTTGCATGCCCGCTTTTGTCAACTTTTCCCGCAGTTGTTTGATCAATGCGGTAAATTTCGCTTGTCTTTCCGCATTATCCGGATATTCCCAATCGATGTCCAGTCCGTCATAATCGTATTTCAGCATGAATTGGACCGCTTCAGTCGTGAAAGCATCCATTTTTTCAGGAGTTTGGGTGACAAGATCAAATCCATGATCAACTACCGAGTTGTTCCAGCCGCCAATCGAAAACATCGCGGAAACATTGTTTTGGTGGGCCAACTTGGCTACTTGGCGGATATAGTCTTTCGCCCCGTCACCGCCGAAGTCTGCCCATGGATCATTTGATTTGAGCTTGCCGGTCGTTTTGTCGATCACTAGGAAACCGTAGTTCACGTGGGTCAGCTTGTCAAACGGGATGTCGATCGGATCATATCCTTTGCCGTCTAAAATCCCTTCTGTCATGCTGTAGTCCGGATTTTTTGGTTCATAGTCAGTTTTATATCCTTGCCAATTGGCAAAGTAGCCGATGACTTTTTTCTTATTTTGAACTTTTTGCGCTTGTTCTTTTTGGAAGGCCAGCGCTGCTGCTTGGTCAAACTTTGTGAAAGAAAAAGTATAGTCGACTTTCGGCAAATCGCAAACTTTTTTCCACATCGGTGCCGATCCAGGTTGCTGGCTGGCGTCTGCCCAATAGCTGTTGGTCCAAAGTGCGCCTTTGTCGGCGACTAGCGAACCGCCGGCAAATGTCTTTTTCGACCACGGCACACTGTCAAAGGCTTTTTGATCATATTTAGCGACTTCAACTGTCTGTTCTCCCGGAAATGTCTGGTTTTGATTTCCTTTATTCCAAGACTTTCCGTCATCATTGGACCACATGAACGAAGGATCGAGTCCCTTGATCAGATTTTTTGTATCATCCATCGCCAACTTCGCATCTTTGTTTTTCGCAGCTTTCTTTTCTTGTTTTTTGACTTTGATGGTTTGCAATACTTTATCTGCCGCTTTATCGTTGAAATGATCTTTAGCGACCAATTTCACTTGATCCCCTTCTGTAAGCTGGAGATCTTGATAAAAATTGTACCCGCCAGCAGACGAAAAAGTTGCTCCATAATTCTTTTTTTGACTCATTTTAAAGAGATATTTGCCGTTCACTGAAACTGTAAAATCGATCGGTGACTGATAGTTCTTTTGATCCAATTTCAAATTTACTCTTGATTTGCCGTTTTTTTGCGGGGTCACGGAAAGAAGACCTTTTGCATTTTTTAAACTGATCGTACTTTCAGCAGCAACCATTTTTTTAGTGACCACGATCTTTTTCAAGACTTTTTTCTTCTTCGGAGTATTTTGACTATCGCGGACCGTCAGCTCAAAAACATCGCCAGCCTTGATTTTTAAATGATCATAGATCTCTGCTGCTTTGCCATCTTTGCTGGTTTTTTTGTATGAATAGTAGTGAGCCCCGTTTTCCGTTGAAAAAAGATACTTCCCGTTATGCCAGACTTGATAGTTCCAAGGAGAAGCAAGCTCGTCGCTGGTCAATTTCAAGGAAACTTGGTTGCCGCCGATCGCTTTAGAGATCGCGAGGTCGGCCGTCGTATTCTCAGGAGTGATCGCTGATGCAGCTGGCAGCATGTCTTCGGTCACGGTGATTTCTTGCAAAACTTTCGCTTTTTTGACAGGTTCGCTGCTTTCTCTGATGGATACTTTGATTTTATCGCCTGCATTCAGTTTTTCCGTCGCTGAAATAAAGACTTGCTCACCAGTTATTTTGCGGTTAGAGTAATAATTTACTCCATTTTCAGTCGAGTAAATATATTTTCCATTGACTTCGACACGAATATTTTTACTGGACTTAAACAGTTTTTTGCTCAGTGTGATCCCCACTCTGCTCTGGAAGCCGTCCGGTTTAATAGTCGTTGTGACTTGTCCGGTGTTTTTCTCTGTTTTCGCGGCTTCTGCCGTTTTTTCTGCTTGTTTCGTTTCCGGCGTTTTTTCAGCTGCGGCGTCATTTTTCGCGACTTTCTCAGAGTTGAAAGGATTTAAAATGCTGGAGAATTCATAGGCGCCTTTTTCTTCGATCCCTGGATTTTTTAAATCTTCATTGATGTTGTTGTCCCGATTCAATGACCAGAAGGAAAGCATCGCGATATTTTTTTCTTTCGCATATTTTTGCAGACCTTTCGCGTCTTCTTGCGTGAAGGTTTCATTTGCTTGGGTCGACTTGCCGATCCAAGGCGTCAAACCGATCTTTTGGTACGCTTCTTGATCGCTCAATTCAGTATTTGATTCATGATAGATCGTTTGGATCTGCTTTTTCAAACTTTCGGAAGCTTGAATAACAAACTTGTAATAGTCTTTGCCGGCTGTTTTCACGAATGCTGGTCCAAAGCACATGGTCATCACATTGACCCCTTGCACCGCGATGCCGCTTGATACAGCATCTTTCAAGACATTATAAGCGTCATTATCCGTTCCTTCACCAACCAGTCCGGTCGGCAAAACCGGGAAAGTAAACCAGACTTTTGGTGCTTGATCGCCTAATTTATCCTGCATGATCTTAAGCGCCCGGTTGTTTCTTTGCCAAGCCGCTTTATCACGAACGTGCGTCCCTTCGATATCGAAGTCGATCATCGTCAAACCATATTTTTCGACGATCTCCATATACTTATTCGCTAATTCATTTTCGTCTTCGATCGCTTTATGAAGCGGGGTGCCGTTCTCACCGCCGAATGAAGGCATGATGTCTCCGCCCTTTTCGCGGAACTGCCGGATTTGATCAGCGAAGCCCGCGACGATCCCGCCATTTTCGCCAGTGCCGTCGACATTATAGTATCCGCCGAATGATGCGGTTTTTGGACTTTTCGGATCTGAAACGATAAAGCCGATATTCGCATACGAAATCTTTGATTTTTCCTGCTCTTTGCCTAGCGGATAGAGTCCTTGATGGCCCTCCATGCTGTACCACAATCCTGAGTCGATATAAGGCGAGAAAACTTGTTCTCCCCACTTCTTGCCTTTTCCGGCATTGATCCGTGAATAAGGCGTGCTGGGGTCAGCCATTGAGACTTGCAGCGGATTTTTTTTCGCTTGCCCGTCCAGCTGCACTTTGCCTTGAGCATCGATCGTTCCCACTTTTTTCCAGCCCGTCGTCGTTTCTGGGGCACTTCCCGGTTCGACATCGGCCGCCTTATTGGTCCACCACAGTGATTCGTAAACTGCACCATGATGCTTTACTTGGAAGCCTTTGGTGTCGCTGGTCCCGTATTCTTTCAGCTCGGACCATTCTCTCCACTCGCCGGCGTCAAATGTTTGAGTGCTTGCGGTGCTCTCGGCTTTTTCCGCTGAAAGATCTGGATTCGCTTGAGAGGCCTGAGCAGCTTGGGCACTTCCCAGCGGGTTCGCTTGGATCCCCGCTTTCATTTTGACAACGCCGCCTCTTAAAATATCGCCGACTTCTTCCCAGCCGGTCGTATAATCGGGCTCACTTCCCGGTTCTTTATTTTGTTCGCTGGTGATCCACCATTTTGCCTGCCAAATCGAACCATCATGTTTGACTTGCTTTCTGCTGGTGTCCTGCTCACCGAATCTCCCCAACTCCGACCATTCCGGCCAGCGGCTTTCTTCTAGTTCCGCTTGTTCCCCGGTTTCCTGAGCGAAAGCCGTGACTCCCTGAACAGTATTCAAGGTCGCACTGCAAAGAACAGTAGTGCAGACTAAGAGTGTCGCTACTTTTGAACCAATCGTTTTTTTCATGCATCGTCTCTTCCCTTACAAAATATTTTGGCTGATTGACAACCGCAATGAATTATACAGAAAAATAACCGCCCGATCGTTCAAATCTGCTAGATCCCGTGACCAAGAATTGTTCAATTATATACATAAATTTTCCTCAAACGCTAATATTATTTTAATATTTCTCCGCAAAAAGGAGCTGCGGCAAATGTTTTCCGCAGCTCCTTTTTCTGAATCAATAGTTTTCCAAAACAGCTTTTTATAAGCGTTCGTTCAATTCTTTAGCGAGCTCTTCAAATCCAGGCTTGCCGAGCAGCGCGAACATGTTTTTCTTATAGCGTTCGACACCCGGTTGATCAAATGGATTGACCGCGTTCAAATACCCAGAAAGCCCGATCGCGATCTCGAAGAAGTAGATCATATAGCCTAGCGTATAGGCATCCATTTCCGGGATCTCCAAGACCAGATTCGGTACTCCGCCGTCGGTATGTGCCAGCAGGGTTCCTTCAAAGGCCTTTGTATTGACGAAATCCATATTTTTCCCTTGCAGATATCCTAAACCGTCCAGATCGTCCGGCAATTCGGGGATCGTGACATTTTTTCGCGGTTTTTCGACTTTAATGACCGTTTCAAACAGATCGCGGCGGCCTTGCTGGATATATTGTCCCATTGAATGCAAGTCCGTCGAGAAGTTCACACTAGCCGGGAAGATCCCTTTTTGATCTTTGCCTTCTGATTCGCCTGCTAATTGTTTCCACCATTCCGAGAAATATTGCAGCGTCGGCTCATAGTTCACCAAAAGTTCGATCGCTTTGCCTTTGCGGTAGAAAATATTGCGCATCGCCGCATATTGATAGGCTTCATTTTCAGCCAATGTATCCGAAGCGTACGCTTTTTGCGCATCTTGGGCGCCTTTCATCAGTTGTGTGATATCTGCGCCGCTGGCGGCGATCGGCAATAGTCCGACTGCTGTTAAGACCGAATAACGGCCGCCGACATCATCCGGGATCACAAATGTCTGCCAGCCGGCTTTATCCGCTTCAACTTTCACCGCACCGCGCGCTTTGTCTGTCGTCGCGTAGATCCGCTGGTTCGCTTCTTTTTCCCCGTATTTTTTGATCAACAGCTCTTTGAAAACGCGAAAAGCGATCGCGGGTTCTGTCGTCGTCCCGGATTTCGAGATCACATTGACCGAAAAATCCTTTTCACCGAGCATTTCGATCAAATCAGCCAAATAGGTCGAGCTGATCGAGTTCCCCGCAAAAAAGATCTGCGGTGCCTTGCGTTTTTCTTGCGGCAAAAGATTATTGAATGTTTGATTCAGAAAGTCGATCGCAGCTTTCGCGCCGAGGTACGATCCGCCGATCCCGATCACGATCAAGACGTCGGAATCTTTTTTGATTTTTTCGGCGGCTTTTTGGATCCGAGCAAACTCATCCTTGTCGAAATTTGTCGGGAGCTCGACCCACCCAAGAAAATCACTGCCCGCGCCGGTGCCTTTGCGAAGCTCTTCGTGTGCTGCGGAAACTTGTGCCTGCATATAATCCAATTCATACGGTTGAACAAATGGTGCCGCCTTTTGATAATCAAATTTGATGTGTGCCATTTTCTTCCTCCTTATTGGTAAATCACAGATCACTTGCTACCTACAGAGTATCGGTTCTATAACGAATTTTCAAGAAAAACTATTTGACGCACGTAAAACAAAGGGACCGTGACATAAATCAGTCACGGTCCCGCTAGCCGAATGAACAGGGTGCCAACTAAGCTTCTTCTTTCTTGAAACCTGGCACTTAAGTCATCATCTCTTTTGGTTTAAACGAGTCCTTGTGCCAAAACGGCGGAAGCGACTTTTTCAAGCCCGGCGATATTCGCCCCCAGCTGATAATTGCCCTCGTGGCCGTAATGTTTTGCCGTATCGCGGCAAGTTTCATAAATATGGAGCATGATCTCTTCCAATTTTTGGTCGACTTCTTCAAAACTCCAATGGAGCCGTTCGGAGTTTTGACTCATTTCCAGTGCAGAGATCGCGACGCCGCCCGCATTTGCCGCTTTGCCCGGCAGGTAAGCGATCTGATTTTCATGGAACAGATCAACCGCATCGATGTTGCTTGGCATATTCGCACCTTCTGCAACGATCTTGACGCCGATCTTCACGAGATTTTCAGCTTGCGCTTTTAAGATCTCGTTTTGCGTCGCACACGGCAGAGCGATCTCAAACAGATGAGTATCATCCCAAACGCGCTTGCCAGCGTGATATGTCGCAGAGGAACGTTGTTCTGCGTAGCGTTCGATGCGTTCGCGTTTGACTTCTTTGATCTCTTTCAAAAGATCAAGATCGATCCCTTCCGGATCATAAATATAACCGCTCGAGTCTGAAGCAGTATAAACATGTGCGCCCAGCTGCTGCAATTTTTCGATCGCATATGTCGCCACATTGCCGCTGCCGGAAACATGGACTTTTTTGCCGGCAAAACTGTCGCTGCGGTCATTCAGCAAATGCTGAACGATATAGACCAAACCATAGCCGGTCGCTTCCGTGCGGACTAATGAGCCGCCGAACGTCAGCGGTTTTCCGGTCAAAACACCGGCATCGAATTCGCGCAGGCGCTTGTATTGCCCGTATAGATAAGCTACTTCGCGGCCGCCGACCCCGATGTCGCCAGCCGGAACATCCAAATTCGGGCCGATATGGCGGAACAGTTCTGTCATGAAGCTTTGGCAGAAACGCATGATTTCAGCGTCTGATTTGCCTTTCGGATCAAAATCGCTCCCGCCTTTGCCGCCGCCGATCGGCAGCCCTGTCAAACTATTTTTAAAGATTTGTTCAAACCCTAAAAATTTCAAGATACTTAAATTGACGGTCGGATGGAAGCGCAAGCCGCCTTTGTAAGGTCCAAGCGCTGAAGAGAACTGGACGCGGTAGCCGCGGTTGACTCTCCAATGATTATCATCATCCATCCAGGGAACGCGGAATTGGATCAAGCGTTCCGGTTCAGTGATCAGCGACAACAAATCTTTTTCGATGATTTCCGGATTTTCAGCAACGTAATCTTCGATCGTCGCGAAAAATTCATCGATGGCTTGCAAAAATTCAGGTTGATGCGCATCTTTTGCGTGAAACGCAGCCAAAGTAGCTGCTAGATATTCTTTTGCAGTTTGTCCCATAGTATTCCCTCCATAACTTAAGCTTTTCTCATTTTACTCTTTAATTTCTCATTTGTCTTTTGATTTGGTTGAAAACTCTCAAAATTTGCGATAATTCTTTAAAAATTCGCGGACAAATGCGAGCGGCAGCTGCCCCGGAGCCGAAGCTTCTGCAGCATCAAGCGCGGCAAAGGTCAGCACCGATCCTGTGACCGCGCCGCCCAAGCGCGTCAATGTACCGAGCTTGCCCATGCTCATCGTGATCAAAGGCTCGCTCGCCGTTTCGGCAAATTTGGCGGAAAAATCCATGAATCGCAAAACGTCTGGCAGGTTTTGCGGCATCACCGCGAGCTTCAGCACATCTGCCCCGTAAGCCTGCATCGCTTCAAAGTCTTTTTGAAGAACGGCATCGTTCGGAGTCTCTTGAAAATAATGACGGCTCATGATCACTCCTTGATCCTGCTGATGAGCCGCCAAGACCAATTCTTTTTGAAAAGGCAGCGCAAGCTCGACATCGATCCAATCGGCCGCACCGCACGCGAGCAGGCTTTGCAATAATTGAAAGATCTCTTCCGCCGTTCGGGGACATTCACGGCTGGTTTCGCCGCCTTCCGCTTTCGAGCGGTAAGTCGCGATCAACGGCAAGCGGCTGGCGTGTGCGAGCTCCACCAGCATCTCCGCAGCGTCGTCTCCAGCATACAGGTCGCTTCGCCACTCTAAGATCTCCGCCCCGGCGGCGGCCGCTTTTCGGCAGCTTTCCAGCAGACTTGTGCGGTCGCGGCTGGTCAAAGCGACGCAGATCCGCGGCACTTTTTCTTCAAAAAACAGCGCATCCATAAATTAGTTCCCTTCTTTCAATTTGATGAACAAAACCTTCAAATAGTTGCCTTCCGGAAAATGCGGATCGACGGCAAAGTTCGGCGGCAGCCGCAAAATTTCAGTGATCGCATACTCCCGCCCGGCAGCCAGCAGGGCCGCATCAACTTGTCGGCGAAAATGTTTCAGATCCATATTCGCAGCATTCGTCGAAGCGATCAGTATCCCGTTTTTGATCAGCTTTTGTGCCGCTGCGACCAGCGGCTCGTAATCTTTCGCGACCGAAAATACTTTTTTCTTGTTGCGGGCAAAGCTCGGCGGATCCAAAATGACAACGTCGAATGTCAATTTTTTTTTCGCCGCATATTTCAAATAAGCAAAAACATCCATCACCCGGATCTCTTCTTGATCCGCATCGATGCCGTTGATTTCAAACTGTTCGCGCGTTTTTGCCAAACTGCGTTTTGCCAGATCGACATTTACGGTCTGTGCCGCCCCGCCCATCAGTGCCGCCAGCGAAAAAGCGCCGGTATAGCTGAAGGTATTCAAGACACGTCCGCCGCGGGCCAGTCCGTCGACTAATTTGCCGCGGACTTCGCGCTGATCCAAAAAGATCCCGGTCATCCAGCCTTCATTTAAATAAACGGCATAGGAAACCCCGTTCTCTTTGACGAGGAGCGGCGCGGGTGCGGTATCTCCTGCGATGTGGCTTGCTTGCGCGCCGCCTGGGAAACGCTCTTTCTGATAGATCCCGTGAACTGCAAAGCCGGTTTTTTCAGCTGCTTGCGTGAGCGCGCGCAAAAGTTCGCCCTGATGAGCAAAGATCGTCGCATTGTACCAGGAGATCACGAGATACCCGGCATAATCATCGATCGTGATCCCGCCCAGTCCGTCGCCTTCGCCGTTGAACAGCCGGAAACAATCCGTCAGCGGATTTTGCTGAAAAGCAGTCCGTTTTTCAAAAGCTTTCGTGAACAATCGCATGAAGAATCGTTCAGTTGGAGCAGCATCATTCCACGAAAAAAGCCAGCCGCGTCCCTTGTTTTGTTTTCCTAAATATCCCCAAGCGACAAAGTGCCCGCGTTCGTCGACAAATCGGCACCATTCCTTGGTTTCTTTCTCTGCGACGGTATCTTTTTCGAGCAGCGGGTATCCTTTTTTGTAGCGCGTGAGCTGACGGATCAGTTTTTGTTCGGGCATGTTGTTCCTCCTGATTTAAGTTTCATTTCATAAATAAACATAAAGAGCGGGGAAAAGAACTGCTTCAAATTGACACTTTCCCCAAAAGTAAAGTAGAATGTAAGCAGATTGTAAATAACTGAAAGATCTCGATCTTCCAATAGCATACTACATTTAGAAAGGAAGTTTAAGAATGAAACGTTCTTTAGTTCCCGGTTGGGTAAATAGACGAATGGGCTTTTTCGCTCTCTTAGTCATTCTTGTTTGGGCGAAAAGCATTTTTTCATATTTTGTAGATTTTAACTTAGGAGTCGACAGTGCGCTGCAGTACTTCATCCTCTTCATCAATCCGATCGCGACGACTGTCTTTTTGCTTTCGATCGCGCTCTACGTCAAAAAGCCGGTGCGCTCTTATGTCACGATGATGGTGATTTACGCGCTTTTGACACTTTTGATTTTCTCAAATGCCGTTTATTACCGGGAATTTACCGACTTCATCACCGTCAACACGATGCTGGGAGTCGGCAAGGTGGCTTCCGGTCTGGGAGAAAGTGCGCTGCGGCTGTTCCGGCCGTATGATCTTTTGTACGTGATCGACCTCCCGATCCTGACGTTTCTCTTGTGGCGCAAAAAGATCAAAGTCGATCCGAAACCGCTTCGTGCACGAGTCGCTTTAGCAGTCACGGTCTTTGCCGGATTGTTCTTCTCGATGAATTTATCGATCGCTGAAATGGACCGTTCGGAACTTTTGGGCCGGACGTTCTCGCGAGACTATATGGTCAAGTATCTGGGACTGACTTTCTTCACCGGATATGATGGATACCAAACGTATCAAACCGATCAAGTCCGCGCTGAAGCTTCACCGAATGATCTGACGGAAGTCCAATCTTACGTCAAACAGCATTACACTGCACCGAACGATTCGATGTACGGGATCGCAAAAAATAAAAACGTGATCTATATCCACTTGGAAAGCTTCCAGCAGTTTCTGATCGATTATAAATTGAAAGATGAAAATGGTGTCGAACACGAAGTGACGCCGTTCCTCAACAGTTTGTATCACAGCAACAGCACCTATTCTTTTGATAATTTCTTCCACCAAGTCAAAGCCGGAAAAACATCAGACGCTGAAACTTTGCTGGAAAACTCGCTTTTTGGTCTTGATCAAGGTTCCCTGTTCGCACAGCTCGGCGGAAAAAATACTTTCCAAGCTGTTCCGGATATCTTGAGTCAGACCGCAGGCTACACAACGGCCGCTTTCCACGGGAATGCCGGGACTTTCTGGAACCGCAATGAAACTTACAAACATCTCGGCTATCAATATTTCTTCGATGCTGATTACTATGATGTCAATGATCAAAACTCATTTCAATATGGACTGCATGACAAGTACTTCTTCCAGCAATCCGTGAACTATCTGCAGCACTTGCAGCAGCCGTTCTATACGAAACTCATCACAGTCTCGAACCATTATCCGTATTCTGCGTTCACTGGCGATGAAGGCGGCTTCCCGCAAGCGACGACAGATGACCAAACGATCAACGGCTACTTCGCAACTGCCAATTATCTGGACACAGCGATCTCGGAATTCTTCAACTACTTGAAGACCTCAGGCTTGTATGACAACTCGGTGATCGTCCTTTACGGTGACCACTACGGGATCTCGAATTCACGGAATCCAGATCTGGCGGAACTTTTAGGCAAGAGCAAAGATACGTGGAGCGACTATGACAATGCGATGCTTCAACGGGTACCGTTTATGATCCATGTGCCGGGACAAACGAACGGCGGGATCAATCATACGTACAGCGGCGAAGTCGATGTCGCACCAACGCTTTTGCATCTGCTGGGCGTGGATACGACGAAATATGTTCAACTGGGACAAGACTTATTCTCCAGCAACCGCAATCAGATCGTCTCCTTCCGCAGCGGCGAATGGGTAACACCGCAATACACGTCTTACGGCGGGACCGTCTATGACACGGCCACCGGCGCGGTCATCACGCCGAACGCGACCCAAGAGGCCCAGATCAAAAAGATCCAAGAGCAAGTGACTGAACAGCTCACGATGAGCGACAAGATCAACAACGGTGATCTGCTCCGCTTCGATACCGACAGCGGCCTGAAAGCGATCGATCCGGCAGACTATAGTTACAAAAATCTGCTGAAAAAAGCCGAAAAGATCGAAAAAGAAAAGGGTGCAGCATCGACCAGTATCTACTCCGAAAAAGGTGATACTAAAAACGATATCCAGACGAAGAGCTACAAAGAGCTTCATCCGGAAACTGCAGCTGCTTCTTCATCCGCTGAATAAAAACAAAAAAGCTCCGGACTTCTGTCGTAAGAAGTCTGGAGCTTTTTTTAGTTTGGCCAGTTCAATTCGATATTCGGAAACACCGCATGCGTTCCTAAAAAATGCAGCGGCGTGCCTTCCGTGATCATCACGCCGCCAAAGCGCCCCAGCGCATAAACTTGAGCGAGCTGTCCAGCGCGCAGCAGCGTCTGGATCAAAATGATCTGCTCTTTTGCATTCTCATAGTCGAACACAAAACGCTCCTTGATAAAATCCAGCCCAGCCAGACCAGGGACCGCTCCCCGATCATTCAAAAAGAAGCGTTCGAGCAGTATTTTTGCCCCGCCGCCGGCACCGATGATCACACCTGGATACTTTTTCAGCTTTTCAGCGGTTTCCGGCGAGATCTTTGCCAAATATTTTTCCGGATCGCCTTCAGAAAAAACCAGCAGCGGAAATTTCTGCAAAAGCTCCTCCCAATCACACTGTTCGTTGTTCAGATCAAAATAAGAACCTTTGTCGACCGCGAATCCCAAATCATGAAAAAGTGTTTCGCGGTGTTTTTGCCGCAGATAAGCTTTTCCGGCGGCAGGATCATTGACTTCTAAAACCGCCGCGGTCATAGCGGGATCAAGCCATTCGGCCAAGTCTTTCGCCGCCCAAGGTTCATTAAAATTTTCACGACTGAATAAAGCGATTTTCATTTTGCAACCTCTCTTCTTTGTTTCCAAAATGTATGCATGCGCCGCGCAATATCTTTCGCATTGCCGGCACGCTGGACTTGCCAATTCGGTGGTAAAAGAGCCGGATAGGGTCCGCGTCCAAACCTTGAATCGATCAAAAGAACACTGCCGACATCTTTTTCGCTGCGGATCAAGCGGCCCGCCGCCTGCAGCACCCGTTCAAGCCCCGGCAGCTGATAAGCATAAGCGTAGCCTTTGCCGTTCTTCTCTTCATAATAATCATGGATCAAGCGTTTTTCAAATGAAAATTGCGGCAAGCCGACCGTCACGATCGCTACTCCGCTCAAGCGCTCGCCTTTCAAATCGATACCTTCAGAAAACAAGCCGCCCAAGACGCAAAAAGCCGCGGTCGCTTGGTCAGGATGCGGTTGAAGCTGCGCTAAAAAGGCTTCGCGATCGGCATCATTCATCGCTGGCTCCTGCAGGTAGCAGGTAAAGGCGGGATACTTCGCTTTGAAGGCTTGTGCTGCCAGTTCCAAATAGCGGTAAGAAGGAAAAAAGAATAAATAGTTGCCCTTTTTTTCATCCGCAAAAGCAGCCAGCCGGTCGACCAATTCAGGCAGCGTAGCCTCACGCTCACGGTAAGTGACCGGCAGATCTGCTCTTAGTACTTGCAGATTCTCTGGCGGGAACGGTGAAGGGAGCCGATATGTATAAGCTTTGTCTGCCAGCTCGCCTCCCAAAGTCTCTTTGAAGAATGCGAGCGGTGAAAGGGTTGCCGAAAAGAAGATCGCGGCTTTCGCTGCTTTGTTTCGCTGATCTAAAAGCGCTGAAGGATCGATACAAAATTGCGTGACGATCCGCTCCCCGCTTTCATCGGTTTGCAAAATCGTTTCATAGCCGCTGTTGTAAAACTCTTGGATCAAGCTGTAATGCAAGACTTCAAAATAGGCTTCCAAGAGCTGTTCGGCGACCTTATCCTGCTCAGGCAGCCAAAGATGAAGTGCTTCTCCCAATTTTAAAATCTTCCCGTCAAGCGTCGGCCACGCTTCTTTTTGATGCCACGGTTCTTTCAGCGAGATCTCCGGCCGGTTGATTTCTTTCAGTACCGCATTGAGGGCGCGGCGGACTTTGCTCAAACGCTTCGTCGTTTCCAGTTTTTTCAGGTCGCGCTTCATGCGGGCAAGACTGCGCGTCGACAGCGCCGCAGAAAACATCCCGCGCCCGCGCTCCAGCAGATTATGCGCTTCGTCGACCAGCAAGATATTTTGTGCTGTTTTTGTCTCTTCAAAAAAGCGCCGCAAATAGACGAGCGGATCATAAACATAGTTGTAGTCGCCGATGATCAGCTCGCAGTGGCTGCTGATATCAAGCGCCAGCTCAAATGGACAAAGCGAATATTTGCGCGCAAATCCTTCGATCGTCTGACGGTCAAAATGTTCGGCTTCTTGCAAAATCGGTAAAAGATGCTCGTGGAGCCGGTCATAATAGCCTTTTGCAAACGGACAGGCTTCTGGTGTACATTCACGCTTTTCTAAAAAGCAGACTTTGTCTTTGGCGGTCAGCGTGACATTTTTCAAGTGCAGCCCGCTCGTGCGCATCTGCGTGATTGCTTCTTCGACTTGCCGCTGGGTGACCGTCTTAGCTGTCAAATAAAAAATGCGTTCTGCCAAATCACTGCCGAGCGCTTTGATGCTTGGAAACAACGTTGAGATCGTCTTGCCGATCCCGGTCGGTGCTTCGATAAACAGCTCGCCTTCTGCAGCAATAGTTTTATAGACCGTTTTTGCCATTTCATATTGACCCGACCGGTAAACGGGATAAGGGAATTTCAGCTTTTCAAAACTTTGGCGTGCTTTTTTCTGCCATTCTTCTTGATAGACGAGCCAGTTGGTATATTCAGCTGCCAAAGAATCGACCCACTGATCAAGTTCCGCTTTGGTAAAGTGGGTCAGACGGCTGGTCATCGTCTCATTGAGTGTTTCAAAATAAAGAACTTCGACGTCGACTGCTGAGAGATTTTTTTCTTTTATCAACATCCAGGCATATAGTGCTCCTTGCGCGCGAAACAACTCCCACTGGCTTTCCGGCAGATCCTCAGGGGCGATCCCTGAAGTTTTGATCTCTTGGATGACCCACTGTCCCGCTCTTTGGTAAACTCCATCGGCACGGCCTTCTAAGCGCCAGTCTTCTCCGTTCAGCCGCAGCGGATACCGAAACGAAACTTCTTTTTCATAATTTTCTTCTTTTTTGGTCATCTGCTTCTGGATCTTGCGGTGCAGCTTGGCACCTTCCGAAGCGGTGTGCGGTGAACGCAGCCGATTATCGATATCGCCGCGTGTCAGCAAAAACTCGACGAACTCGCGCACCGCTATTTTCTTTTCTTTCATTTGCGGACCTCCGAGAGACTATTATAACAGTCTCCGTTTTTTTCGCCAACCTGAGAATGCTGGCATGAAAGCAATCAAAAAGCCGCTGGAAACGGAAAAATCGTTTTGGCGGCTTTTTGATTTTAATATCCGACATTCGGATCCAGATCAAGGGTTCTTCCAGCTGCTGCAAAACGGGCGATGATCGCGCGTTTGCTGGGCTTCGATTCAGTCGTGCTCATCGTTGCAAAAACTCCATCAACTACTTCATAAAATTTTTCAAACGGGATCGCGATCCCCATGTCTTCTTTTTTCCAGTGGCACAGCATCCGCGTACTGGGACAAAGGACACTGACATTGATTTCACCACTCAAAAGCGGTACGGCGGTCAGCTCAGAGCACATCGCCTGCATTGCCCCGATATGCATCGCAGCCGGTTTGCCGGTTTTGTATTCATACCCTTGGACAAGCCGCATCGTTTGATACGGATCAACGATCAAGATCACCAAGTCCGGCGCGGTCGCAAACTGATCAGCCGGGCCGACCACGATTCCATATGTCTGCACTTGGCGGCCATCAAGACTTTGAATGCTGGCGCGCAGCCGGCGGGCAGCCGCCCGGCATTCAAACAAATGATAAGAAAAATATTCTTCGCCGCTTTCGATTTTCGGGGTGCTCGCTTCGAGTCCGAGCGCCGTCGTCGCACCGTCGCACAAGTGGTGCTCGACGGTCGATTTGATCATTTTTCCTTTTCTGGCATAAGCGATCATTTGACAATATGCGAGTTTGCTTTTGGGAGCGCGCCCCGGCGCTTCGTCATAGGCTTCTTTCGTATTTAAAAATTTCACGCCGACTGGTTTTTGTTTCAAATCAATGGCAAGCTGCAGATCCTCTACTGCTTCGCGGATCTCTTCGGGTGCCACCAATTCCTTGTTTTCTGCAAACTTCATTCGATTATTTTTATAAGGCACGAATATCTTCTCCTTTATTTTTAAAATCCTAAGCCAAATTTGAAAACGCCCAGCTTAACGAAAAGAATCGCCATTGCACTCAGCGCAACCAAAGAAATCAAAACGGCCTGCGTGTCGTAGTGCGTCATTTGGACTGTTTTATAATACGTTTTCGCCTCTTTCAAGCCGAAGGAGCGTGCTTCCATCGCGATCGAAACGCGTTCGCCGGTCCGAATCGCTTGGATCATCAGCGGGAACAGATAGATCGGCAGCTGGACAACTGAGCGCAGCCATTTGAAAGACTGCTTCATTCCCCGCACTTCATGTGCCAAACGGATTTTTTGAAACTCGCTTTGGAAGGTCGGCACAAAACGGTAAGCAGTCAAAAATGCGTATCCAGCCGGGACCGGCACTTTCCAATATTTGATCAAATTCAAAACAAAGATCACCGGATCCGTCGTTTTACTGAACAAATATCCGGCATAAGCAAATCCCAGCATCCGGAGCGCGAGCGAAGCGGCTTGTTCGATCTCATACGTGTAAAGACCGAATGCCCCGATCTGAAAATCGCCGCCGTCTTTGACACTTTTGCTCAGCAAGATAAAGATACACAGACACAGCGCACCGATCACCGCGACTTTCATCGCACGCCAAAAATCTAACAGCGTGATCTTCGAAAAGTAACCACTGATGATCAGCACCAGCAAAACTGCGGACGGAAAATAAATGTCTTGGCTGCACGTCACAAAAACCGCTAAGATTCCCATGATGATCAGCTTGCTCAATGGATTCATTTTATATAGACAATCGCGCAATCGCTTCATCTCCGCTTCTGATCGGCGCTTGGACCCCGAGCTCTCGGCTCATTCGAAACCAGAACGGCGGGTGCAAATGCCCCGCACTGCACAAGGCGCTATTCTCAAAAAAAGACTGCGTATCGCCGAAATAACGGCATTCACCCGCGACCAAGAGCAGCACTTTATTGCAATACTGATAGACCAGATCCATATCGTGGGTGATCATCAAAAGTGTTGTGCCGGCTTTATTCAGACTTTCCATTTTATTCATCAGTTCATCGCGGGTATTGCGGTCTTGGCCGTACGTCGGCTCATCCAGCAAGATCACGTCTTTATGGTCGATCAACACTGCGGCGACGCTTAAACGGCGCTTCTCTCCTTGGCTTAACGAGAATGGGTTCAGCGCGCGCTTATCCAAAAGATCATTTTTCTGCAGACTTTCTTCGATCCGCGCCTTTTTTTCGCCAGCGGTCAGCTTTTTATTCTTCAAACTGAAAGCCAGCTCATCTTCCACCGAATGCGTCACAAACTGCCATTCGGGATTTTGAAAGACAAAGCCCGCTTGTTCCCACTTTTTGTACTTTAATTTTTTTATATCTTTGCCGAATAGACGGCTCGTTCCCGAGGCACCTTTCAAGACTTGCATGATCCCGCCGAACAGCGTCGTTTTCCCTGCCCCATTCGGCCCAACGATCGCTACAAAATCGCCTTTTTGGACCGTCAAATCGATGTTCTTTACGATTTTTTGATGTGCGGCTTCAACCGCTAAATCTTTGGTTTCAATAATCGTTTCGCGCGATGAGCATTGCGGCCGTTTCCCACTTTTCAGCGGCCGCTTTTTCAAATACTGCGCCGCTTCACTGAAGGTTGAAAACATTTCGGCGGGGCGCTGTTGCAGCTCTTTATAAAACTGCAAACTCGGCGGCAGATAGATCCCCGAATCTCCTTGGTCGATGATGTAGCGCAAGCCGGTTGCGGCCGGCCCGCTGTAGACCAGCTGCCCGCTTTTATTCAGCACGAGCAAATGATCGATCTTCTCAGTAAGATCCTCTAATTTATGTTCTACGATCAAAATCGTTTTTCGTTCTTTTTCTTTCAGCATTTGAATGATCTCAAAAACATCCTGCGTCGCTTGCGGATCTAAATTAGCAGTCGGCTCATCAAAAATGACCATCGCCGGATCGCAAGCGATCACGGCTGCGATCGCGACTTTCTGCTTTTCGCCGCCAGAGAGGCACTGGAGCGGCTTTGCTTTTAACTCGGTAATGTCCAAAAGCCGCAAAACGTCATTGATTTTTTGTGCGATCGCTGAAGGGGCGACATTCAAATTTTCCAAACCGAAAGCGATCTCGTCTTCCACGGTATATGTACAAAACTGCGATTCCGGATTTTGAAAAACTATGCCGATTTTCGTCGACATTTCGGTCAAAGGCAGTCCTGATAGACTTTCGGTTCCATGGGCAAACTGACCCGAAAGCATTCCCGGAAAATATTCCGGGATGATATTCATCAAAATCGAAATCAGCGTGCTTTTGCCCGAACCCGAAGGCCCTAAAAGAAGCGAGATCTCTCCTTCCGGCAGGACCGTTGAGATATCTGAAAGAACCGGCTTCTCATGATCTTTATAGCAAAAGTTCAGCTGATCAAGGGTATAATTACTTGTCATATTGCACTAACCCGACTTTATTCAAACTTTTACCGATGACTTTGCATAACAGGTAGCCGATGATCGCGGTACTCAAGTAGCGCACTAAAATCGTTTCTATTGTAATAGATAACGATAATTGTGATAAACCAAAGACAAAGTAATCACGGACATACACGAACGCCGTCATAAAGATCGCCGCAATGAAGAAGTCAGCAAGCGAGTAGCGGCGGTATTTTCCGATCGCAAAGCCCGCCTCTGCGCCAAGTCCTTGCAGCAACCCAGCAACTAAAATATTGACCCCATACGGACTGCCGCCCAGCATATTGATCACACTTGCAAACAAACTGCCGGCAAGCGCAGCCCCCGGTTTTCTGATCAGATACAGCGGCAACAATGCCGAAAGCGTATAGACGCCGTAAGTGATCCCTAAAAATACCGGTCCCAAAAGATTGCTCAGCGGAGTATATATGCTATCCAAAAAAATAAAGATGACCCCTAAAACAGCTGCGACCATTGCGATCAAGACCCAATCACGTGTTTTGTATTTTTTCATTTGCTCATTCATGTCTTCTCACCCTTTATCTTGATTTTCGATAAAATAGACAATTGATTTTTTTATTCAAGCTGCTTTTGCACGATCGCCTAAATTCTCTTGCACTTAGTATAACCCCTTATATTTTTTTGTACACCTGTTTTAAGGTAAAGTTAAAGCAAAAATGAGTAAAATTCTCATCTCTTTTTCTCTGGATCTGTCTTCCTCCTTGCACTCTGGCGGCACAAAAAAGGCCTGTGACATCAGTGATGCCACAGGTCCTATTTCCGAATAAACGGCGTTCCAAAAGCAGCTCCTTCTCAAAACTGAGCACTTTTGTTGCTTCGCTGGTTATTGGATCTTTGTCAATTTCTTGCGGTTCAAACTGAGCGAGTTGAGCAGTACCGATACAGAACTGAAGGCCATTGCGCCGCCGGCAACGATCGGATTCAAAAAGCCGAGCGCAGCGAACGGAATGCCGATCGTATTGTAGATGAAGGCCCAGAACAAGTTTTGTTTGATCTTGCGCAGCGTACTTTGCGATAAATCGATCGTATTCGCAACACTATTCAAGTCTCCATTCATCAAAGTAATATCAGCCGTTTCCATCGCGATATCCGTCCCGGTCCCCATTGCGATCCCGATGTCAGCAGTTGCCAAGGCGGGTGCGTCATTGATCCCGTCACCGACCATTGCGACTTTCAAGCCTTTTTCCTGCAAGGCGATGACCTTCGCTGCTTTGTCTTCCGGCAAGACTTCAGATTGAACATTTTCCGCGGGGATCCCGCATTCGCGGCCGATCGCTTCAGCGGTCCGTTTGTTGTCGCCAGTCAAAAGATAGACAGCGATACCTTTTTCTTTCAAACGGCGGATGCTTTCTTTCGCATTTTCTTTGATCTGATCGGCAACAGCGATGATCCCGAGCACTTTTTTACCGCTCGCGATCCACATCACCGTCTTGCCCTGCATTTCAAGTTCATGTACTTTTTCTTCATAAGCGGAAGTATCTGCACCGTTTTGCTTCATCAGCCGCAAATTACCGATTGCATAACGACTGCCGTCTGCCTCGCCCTCTACACCTGCACCAGGCAGCGCTTTGAAATTCGTGATCGCGAGCGTCTTCGCTGATTTCTCTTCGCCGAAACGCACGATCGCCTGAGCAAGCGGATGTTCAGAAGACTTTTCCAGGCTGGTCGTCAAATCCAAAAGTGCCGCTTCTGAAAGCTCCGCAACTGCTAAATAATCAGTTACTTCCGGTTTGCCTTTGGTGATCGTTCCGGTTTTGTCAAAAACGATCGCTTCCAAATGAGCCGCGGTTTCAAGCGATTCGCCGCCTTTGATCAAGATCCCGTATTTCGCGCCGAGACCAGTGCCGACCATGATCGCGGTCGGAGTTGCGAGTCCTAACGCGCATGGACAGGCGATCACGAGAACAGAAACAGCATGAACGATCGCCATTTGCCAGTCTTGGGTCACAATGCCGGTCGCAAGGAACGTCAAGAGCGCCAGTCCTAACACAGTCGGGACAAAGATCGCTGAGATCCGGTCCGCGATCTTTTGGATCGGTGATTTTGAACCTTGAGCGTCTTCGACCATTCGAATGATCTGCGCCAAAACTGTTTCATTTCCGACTTTATTCGCCCGGATGATCAAGCGGCCGTTCGTGTTGACCGTTCCGCCGTAAACATTATCGCCGGTCTTTTTCTCTTTTGGCAGACTTTCACCGGTCAGCATGCTTTCATCGATCCCGCTGAAGCCCTCCATAATGATCCCATCGACCGGGACTTGCTGGCCTGGTTTGACGAGCAGTTCATTATCGAGCTGGACTTCTTCGATCGGGATCTCTTGCGCTTCGCCGCCTTTCCACAGCAGCGCCGTCTTCGCTTGAAGTTTCATCAATTTTTTGATCGCATCGCCTGTTCGGTTTTTTGCCCGATGCTCCAAATATTTTCCTAAAAGGATCAAAGTGATGATCATTGCGGAAGATTCAAAATACAAATCATGGGTTCCCGCGATAAAGCCATTATAAATACTCAGCAAATAAGCAGCACTAGTTCCCATCGCAACTAAAACATCCATATTCGGCGCTTTCGTCTTCAATGCGTGGTACGCGCCGCGGTAAAATCTAGCGCCGATCCAAAACTGCACCGGCGTCGCCAAAAGGAACTGGACAAGCGGCAAGTGGATGAACTGGACAACGGGTCCATCGAAACCTAGCATCATCGCGATCATCCCGAGGATCATCGGCGATGTCAAAACGGCGGCAATGATCAGCTGGTTTTTCATTTTCGCGGTGCGTGTCTGTTCATCCTGCTGGATCTTTTGCCGGTGTGCATCATCATACAAAATCGCACCATAGCCGATATCTTCGACACTGTGGATCAAATGATCGGTCGAGGTCGCTTGCGGCTCATACGAAACGGTCGCCTTTTCAGTCGCCAAGTTGACCGTCGCCTTTTTTACTCCTTTTTGCTGATTCAACTCTTTTTCCACCCGCGCCGAACAGTTGGCACAAGTCATTCCGGTGATGACGAAAGTTTCTGTTTTTTCATTCATTGCGCAGCACTCGCCGGATAGCCGGCATCCGTGATCGCTTTTTCAATCTCCGCCCGAGTGATGACTGCTTCATCGAATTTGATTTTACTTTCTCCCTTTTTCAGATTGACTTTGACTTTTTCGACCCCATTCAAATTTTTAGCTGCCTCTTCAACATGTGCCACGCAGTGATTGCAATGCATACCTTCGACTTTAAATGTTTGTTTCATAATGAAATTCCTCCTATTGTATTCATAAATTTATGCTTTTGACGCGTGGCAGTGATCGTTGCATTCGCATTGTCCCGGAATACAATCACATGCCACTTCATCGACCGCTGTTTTTTCTTGAAGAACTTGCTCGAGAAGCGCGACATCCTCTTTGCTGAGGACGGCCCGTTCAATAATGTCCGCAAGCGCGTGCCCCATCTTGCGTGCGCAGATATGCGCAAATAAGGTTTCTGTTGCACTTTTGACCGTCTCTTTTTCTGAAACGAGCGGATGGTAAATGAAACACTTGCCGTCCCGCGTCGTTGAGAGCATCCCTTTTTTGACTAACCGACCCAACAAGGTTTTGACCGTTGCGTCTTTCCAGTGCATCTCATCAGCGAGCGCATCGATCACTTTTTGTGCGGTGACGTCTCCTTGGGTCCAAATGACTCGCATGATCTCCCATTCGGAATCAGAGACTTTGACTTCCGCCATATCTCGCCCCACTCCTTCCAACATTTACGTTTGTAAATTCTCTACAATATTAATTTACAACTGTAAACAATAATTGTCAACAAAAAAATCCAAAAAAAATAAACTTCAGCAAAAGAGGTCGTGGGAAAGCACCCACAGCCTCTTCAGCAAAAGTTTTTTATGAAAGATGATTGACCGGCCACAACGGCTTTTCGCCAGACAAGACGCGGTCGACTTCTTTGGCTGCATCAAGCGCCATATTGTCCATCGCTTCGACCGAATTAGCAGCGATATGCGGCGTCAAGAAAACGTTGTCCAGTTGGAACAGCGGATCATCTTTAGGCAGCGGTTCATGCGCATATACATCCAGCGCCGCGCCTTTGATTTCTTTATTCTTCAGCGCTTCGACCATTTCTTTCTCATTGACTAGTGCCCCGCGCGCAGCGTTGATAAAATAGGCACTCGATTTCATCAGATGAAATTGTTTTGCGCCGAACGATTGACGTGTCTGATCATTTTCCGGCAAGTGGAGGGTCACGAAATCCGAACGCTCGAGAAGTTCATCTTCCGTCACTTTTTTACCGATCGCCGGCTTTTCGACGAATGGATCATACACCAAAACCTCCATATCGAACGCTTGCAGCTTTTTGGCGAGATCTGAACCGATCTTGCCGTAGCCGATGATCCCGACAGTCTTTCCTGCCAGGTCATGCCCGAAGATCCCGATCGGATCATAAGCCTCTTTTTGACGCATCTCATTTGAATAAAAAACGAGTCGTTTGGCCAAGATCAGCATAAAGCCGATCACGGTCTCCGCGACCGCTTCATAATTGGCAAGCGGCGTATTGGTGACCCAAACTTGATGTTGAGTGGCAGCCGCCAAATCGATATTATTATAGCCGACTCCGTGGCGGGCAATGATTTTAAGATTCGGCAGCTGGTCGATGATCTTGGCATCGATCACCGGCAGACGCACGATCATTCCAGCGGCGTCTTTAGCTTCTTTGATGGTCGTTTCACTGGTCGGATCCGTTCCCATCTTTACTTCATACCCGTGCTGAACTAAATAGTCTTTGCCGACCTGGGCGATATCATCTGGTAAATACACGATCTTTTTCATTGAAAGCCTCCTATTATGATAGAAAAGAAAAGGGCCGAGACGTAAGTTCTTGTCGCGGCTCCCTTCTCCGAATACACGGTGTTTCAAAAAGTGTCTTCTTCCCCGAAGCTGAACACTTTTGTCACAGCCCTGCTCCGGCGGTGAAATTAAAATTTATCCGCGAATTTAACGTAAGCATCCACGACTTTTTGATAGCGTTTGACCGCTTCTGGTTTCAAATTGCCTTCCTTATCCAGCGAATCCATGATGTTGCTGTAATACGCTTCCGGCTGAGCAAGCGCCAGCACATTCAGCCAAACCAGTACTTGACGCAAATGATGGTTCGCGCCGAATCCGCCTAAACGGCTTGGAGAAACACTGACGATGAAACCCGGTTTGCCGTCAAAAGGATTTTTTTCCGCGCGGGAGGCAACATCGAGTGCGTTTTTTAGAGCTGGCGGGATGCTGCGATTATATTCCGGGGTAAAGAATCCGTAGCCGTCGCAATCCGCGATATCTTCACGCAGACGTTTCCAAACGCCCGGCAGATCATCGACGATATCCAGATCTTGATTATAGAATGGCACGTCGTCGATTTCGATAAATTTGATTTTGTATCCTTCAGGAAAAAGCGGCTGATAAGCTTCTGCGACTTTTCGGGTAAAGGAGCCGTCACGCAAACTTCCAACTAAAAATCCAATCGTTTTTGTCATCTTTCATTCCTCCTGATCCTTATTGATTCAATCATAGCGTTCTTTCCAGCCAATGACAATCGAAACGCTTTCTATAGAAGGAGAAGAAACCGGTGATTCGCGCAGTTAGCATAATGGTTGCGTTTCCAAATGCAGAGATGCTACACTTTTAGTAGCTCTACGAAAGGAGATGCAACATGAAAAAAGAATCGATCGACAAACGTTTGACTACTCAGGAAGGTGTTCCTGTCGGCGACAATCAGAACACCCAAAGTGCCGGCGAACGCGGACCGCTATTGATGCAGGATGCGCATATGTTTGAAAAACTGGCGCATTTCAACCGCGAACGTGTTCCCGAACGCGTCGTTCATGCCAAAGGCGGCGGTGCACACGGCACTTTCGAAGTCACTGCAGATCTTTCGAAATACACGAAAGCTGCTTTTCTCTCGAAGGTCGGGAAAAAAACGCCGATGTTCGCCCGCTTCTCAACGGTTGCCGGAGAATCCGGTTCGGCTGACACTTTGCGCGATCCGCGCGGCTTCGCTTTGAAGTTTTACACGGAAGACGGCAATTATGATTTAGTCGGCAACAACACGCCGGTCTTTTTCATTCGCGATCCCCTGAAATTTCCTGATTTTATCCACACGCAAAAACGCCATCCAAGTTCCCATTTAAAAGTCAACACGGCACAATGGGATTTTTGGAGTCTGTCCCCTGAGTCTCTTCATCAAGTAACGATCTTGATGAGCGATCGCGGGATCCCGAAAACCTTCCGCCATATGCACGGCTACGGCAGCCACACGTATTTGTGGACCAATGCAGAAGGTGAACGTTTCTGGGTCAAATATCATATCCGCACCGATCAAGGGGTTAAAAACATGATGGCTGACGAAGCGCAGCGGCTCGCCGGCGAAAATCCTGATCATCACTTGGAAGACCTTTATGAAGCGATCGCGCGCGGCGAGTTTCCTTCCTGGACGATGTATGTCCAAATTCTGCCCTTTGAAGAAGGATTGAAGTATCGTTTCAACATTTTTGATGTGACGAAAGTCGTTTCGCAAAAAGATTATCCGCTCATCGAAGTCGGCAAAATGGTCCTCAACAAAAACCCGGAAAATTATTTCGCGGAAGTCGAACAGGCGGCCTTCTCTCCAGGGAACTATGTCCCTGGAATCGAACCTTCCCCCGACAAGCTGCTTCAAGGCCGGCTCTTCGCGTATGGTGATGCTCATCGCCACCGGATCGGCGCAAACAATGCCCTCCTGCCGATCAATCAGCCGAAAACGGAGACAAACAACTATCAGCGCGACGGTGCGATGCGCTTTGACGGCAACGGCGGCGACTCGGTGTATTATGAACCGAACAGCTTCAACGGACCGCAAGAGGTGCCGGAAGATAAAGTCGTCGGCTACCCCGTCCACGGCGATGTCGGCAGCTTTGATTATGATCAAGATTTTTATACCCAGCCCGGCGACCTCTACCGCCTGCTGCCGGAAGATGAAAAGGCTCGGCTGATCGAAAACATCACGTCGGGCTTAAGCAAAGTCAGCCAGGAGATCCAGATCAGACAGACCAAGCACTTCTACCGTGCCGACCCTGATTATGGTCTGCGAGTTGCCAAAGTGCTCGGCCTCACCGAAGAAATGGTCAAATAATATAACCAAAAGTATTATTTTATCATTTACTTTAGATAAAATTAAATAATATCAAATTCACGCAAACTTCACACTATTCATGAAAATATCATCATTTTAAGAACCAAAAATGTTTACGCGCCTCCAAAAATATATTAAAATTATATATATAGAAAACGTTTTCTAAAAAAATATGTTTGAGGGGGCGATCAACTTGCGCGTTGCCAAAAAAGCAATCTATATCCTTATATTGCTCCTATTGGCTGTTTTATTATTCTCCGTTGCTATCACCCACCAATCCGCTGCTGATTTACCATTCCGCTTGATCCCGTTTATCGATTATCCGGTGGTCGGCAATTTCATGCCCATGTATTTATTTTGGGGCAGTTTGGTTTTTCTCGCACTTTGTCTCATCGGGATTCTGGTTGTTTTATTTTATCCGAAGCGGAAAACATCGATCGGTTTCGATAAAAGCGAGGGCCAGCTGACACTCGATAAAAAGGCGATCGAAGGCTTTGCTTCCTCCTGTTTGGACAATTCCGACTTTATCGCACCACCAAAAGTCAAAGTCCAAATGACGAACAAAAAAATCACCGTCGACATTTCAGGCAGTCTGAAACGGACTTCTGGTTTAGTTGGAAAAACAGCTGAATTCAGCGAATCACTGACTCATAAACTGGAAAGCCTGCTGGGCGTCGATCGAAAAGTAAAAGTGTATGTTACTTTCAAAGATTACCAGCCGGATCAAAAAAGAACACTTGCCCGTGTCGAATGAAAGGAGGGATTGCAGCATGGCTGATCTGATCAGCAAATATCGTTGGCCGCTGCTGTTTGCTTTAGCCGGTCTCCTGATTGCTATTTTATTGATGACAGTCGGTTTTTTTAAAACGCTCCTGATCCTTCTGTTTACTTGCCTTGGCGCTGTTATCGGCTATTACGTTGAACAAACTGGTCTTTTAGAGAATGTTTTCTCTTCAAAAAAATAATTAAGGGGGAAAGAGATGATGATGGATACGAATGCGATGAACCACAAAAAGGATCTGGTGGCACCAAAGGATATCAAAGGCGAATTGACTTACGATGACAAGGTGATCGAAAAGATCGTGGGGATCGCTTTGGAGAAAGTCGATGGACTTTTGACCGTTGACGGCGGATTCTTCTCCAGCATCGCCGACAAACTCGTGAACAATGATGATGTTACAAGCGGTGTGGATGTAGAAGTCGGAAAGAAACAAGTGGCCATTGATTTGAACATTGTTGTCGAATACGGAATCGATATCGCGAATCTTTATGACAAGATGAAAAAGCTGATCACTGAAGAAGTCAAAAAAATGACCGGCTTGGATGTCATTGAAGTGAACGTGAACGTAACAGATATCAAGACCAAAGAACAATACGATAAAGATTCGGTGACGCTGCAAGATCGCGTAAGCGATGTGGCTTCCAGCACCAGCAAATTCACTTCGAAACAAACTGAAAAAGCAAAAGAAGCGATCGGAAAGGGCACCAGCAAAGTGCAAGATTCGATGAAAAACAACGCAGAACCACGCGTTGAATAGCAATCTAAAAGAGGCAGATGAAAGTGGGATTCCCACTTTCATCTGCCTCTTTTTTTACAAATTGTCTGCCAGATCCCGCCGCTTATAGCCGATCCAACCACACAAGATCAACAAGACACTGACCGCACTGACGATCAAAAAACTTCCCCATTTGAACGAGTCCGTAGGCATTTTGGCAAGCCACTCAAACGGCGAAGTCTTGACGACCCATTTCGGCAAGTTCAAGATGCCGCTGAAATAACTCAACATAAATGCATATCCGAGATATACATAGACGATCTTGGCGAGCCGCGGCAGCCAGCCCAAACACAAAGCAGCCAACCCGATGAAAAAGAGTACGCTCGGCGCATAATTCAAACCAGCAGACAAAAAGTCCCAAAAAGTCATCTTTGTATGGGTCATCACTATCAAAGCGGTCCCGCCAAGACCCGCGGCGCTCAGCAAAATACTGATCAACCCCGCGATCACCGCGAAAGCAATCGAGGCGCCGAATAACTGAGTGCGCGTTACTTTTGAGGCGAAGATCGGTCCGAAACGCCCGCGCTCTTCTTCCGTAAAAAGCTTGTTGACGACCGCGATCGGCAGGATCGCACACATCCCGACCAGTACGATCATGATCGATGATGTAAACGAGACCTCGATCGAGATTTTCGTTTGGGCAAACATTGCTTGCAAGAGCTGATTGCTGTTTAAAAAGTTTTTCATGTCGCCGTAGATCGATCCATAAGCGACACCGAACAAAAGAAAAGCGGTCCACCAGCTGATAGCGGTCATTTGGTTCAAATAATAGGTAAATCCCGGAATGTTGGTCATCCATTTCGGGGCATCTGCTCGCCCTTCCCGCTCCGGTAAATAGCCGCTATTGTAATCTCTTGCTCCTTCCAGCATGAATGCAGCAAAAACCGCAATCAGTGAAAAACACAATCCCCATCCGATCGGCAGCCAATTATTTTTAACGAATGGGCTCGTCAAATACGTCCAGCCCAAGGGATTCATCCACGACCATGCGGGATGCGCATAATCTGTCCATGCACGCACGAGGTACAGCACTCCGACCAGCCCCAGCGAAGTTCCAGCAGCCCCAGTGGCGGTCGGCATGATCTGGGCTAAAAACAGGGCCGCCGCCCCGCCGATGATGCCCGCAGCTGCCAGCGAAGCCCCGAAGATAATACTCCCTCCCCAATCGACTGAGTGGACTTGAAAAGCGGTCATCAAGCCGCCGGTAAACAAGGCCAAAAGCAAATTGACGACTACCACTTCTATCATGATCGCCAGCGAATTAGCTTGGCGGCCGACCGGTAGTGCCCGGATCACTTCAGTCAATCCCAGCTCCTCTTCTTTGCGCGTATGACTGACAACGTGGAGCATCGCTACGATCATTGCCAAAAGTGCACAGAACAGCAGCATTTCATTCGTATACATTGCCCCGATCGTATAGTCAGCGGCCGCTTTGACCGGCAAGGGCCCGACCATCGCGATCATCGCCGGGTTCTGCATCGTTTCAAACATCCCCGCCAGACCGCTGCCTTTGGCGATCTCTTTGAATGCGGGAACAAAACCGCCGCTGAAAAGACCAACTCCTGCGATCCAAAAAATGATTTTTTTCCAGTCGCGCTTCAAATAATGTGTAAATAAAAAAGTCCAATGTGCAAATCGCTCATACATCGTGCCCACCTCCTCATCGCTGGCTTTCATAATGACGGATAAACAAATCCTCCAACGTTGGCGGAACGACTTCGATTTTTTTGATCGAAAGGGCAGTCGCTTTCTCCATGATCGAATTGACGGCGGACCCATCGATCGAAAAGCGTGCTTCATGACCGCGCAAAATAAAATCATGGACTCCCGGAAGATTCTTGATTTCCTCGACATTGCCGGCAGTTTCGAGTGTCATCGTTGAGCGTGTTAAGTGGCGAAGTTCATCGAGTGTCCCTTGTTCGACGACCACTCCTTCGCGAATGATCGCGACCCGATCGGCCAACCGCTCGACTTCGCTCAAAATATGGGAAGACAGCAAAATCGACTTGCCTTCCGCTTTCAACTGAACGATTTCTTCCTGAAAAATATTTTCCATCAGCGGGTCCAGTCCGGAAGTCGGCTCATCCAAAATATATAGATCAGAATCCACCGAAAGAGCGGCGATCAATCCGACTTTTTGACGATTGCCTTTCGAATAGCTTTTTGCTTTTTTGCGCGGATCCAGCTCAAAGCGTTCGATAAGCTTCTTTTTTTTGCCCTGATCGGCATTTCCATGAAGATGGATCAAAAGATCAATGATCTCACCACCCGTCATATTCCCCCAGAGAGCAAGTTCGCCCGGCACATAAGAAAGCCGGCGATGGATCGCGATGCTGTCTTTCCAGACTTCTTTTCCAAAAACTTCCGCCACACCGCCGCTCGTTTTCAAGATCCCCAGCAAGATCCGGATCGTGGTCGATTTTCCTGCCCCATTCGGCCCGATAAATCCCAGCACTTCTCCGCTGTTGATCTCAAACGAGACATCTTTCAATGCTTCGAATTTTCCGAACTTCTTTTGCAGATGATCCGCTTTGACTAAAATCGTCATCTAAAGCACCCCCATTTTTAAACTTCGAGCTATTTGTTAGTTCAATTTTATCGCTTGTAAAATATAAAGTCAATTTATTATGTACTTTTCAATTCATTTTAGTTTATAATTTAACTGTGTGAATGAACCGGCAAGGAGGATAAAAAATGAATGGATTTGAAAAAAGAAGCCTCGCCAAAAAAAAGCTTGTACTCGCTGCGGCCTATGAACTGATGAATACTCCGCGCGGTGTTGCTGGACTAACGATCGATGAAATCGTAAAAAAAACCAAGATCTCCAAAGCGACGATCTTCAAATACTTCGGTTCTAAAAATCATTTAGTTCAGCAAGTCTTCGCCGATTTTTTGACGAAAATGGCTGATCAGGCACGGGAAACGATGGCAAAACAGCTGTCTTTTGAGGAAAAAATGTATGAGTTCGTTGAGATCAAAGTCGCGCAGCTTGCGCAAGTTGACTATCAATTCTTTTTGGACCTGATGGAGTATTATACCCAGACTGCTGATCAAGAATTTGCCGCAGTCATGAAACTCTTCACTGAAGAGAGTTTCGAAATCATGCGGGAGCTCTTTCATCAAGGTCGTCAAGAAGGCAAGATCGATCCGCGATATTCTGATGACTTCCTGATGCTCTTCTTTGAGTCCTTGACAGCCGGGGTCTCGCAACCCGAGATCTATCAGCGGCTAGACTATACGTTCACTGCCCCATGGACCGAGATCATCTTGAAAGGGATCGCACCGGTCGAAAAACACTAACACTGGAATGCCTCCTTTCGTTTGGTGAAAATAAAAGTTTGTAATCGCATACATATAACTTATAATGAGAGTGAGGGATATTTTTTAAAAGGGGGAGACAGCGGTGGGTGGAAATGAAAAGCGGACGCGCGAGAAATATCAGAAGATCCTCGAAGCGTCTTATGAGCTCATGAATACCGATAGCGGACTTTCAGGATTTACGATCAGTCAAGTATGTCAAAAAACAGGAATCTCTAAGACAACGATTTTAAAGTATTTTTCTTCTAAGGATCTGCTGATCCAAAGTGTTCTAAGCCGTATTTTGGATCAAAATGAAAAACTTTCTGATGAAGTATACGGGAATGAATCATTGCCTTTTGATGAAAAAGTCAAAGCATTGATCCATCAAATGTTTATTTACTTTTCCAAAACCAATCCGCAGCTGCATTATGATCTGAAAGAATATGTAAAGAAAAATCCAACATCAAAATTTGCGATCCGGTTTGAAAAGTTTTTTGAAAATCATGAGAAGAATCTGGCTGCGCTGTGTGAGATCGGGCGCCAACAGGGAAAAATCGATCCGCGCTATACGAATGAATTTTTGGTATTGTATTTTCGCACGATCGTTCACGGAATCTCTCATCCGGATGTATATCAGCATATCGATTATACCTACGCTGATGAATGGTCGAAAATGACACTCAGCCGCTTGGCACGCATCGACGATTGAACGACCTGCACTCCTCGTGAAATGCTTCTTCCCGAAACATTTCATGAGGAGACTTTTGTGTTTTTGGCAAAGTTGTCCTTTCGTTGAATAATGACGTATACTTAAAACCGAGAGGAGGCAAATGATGCAAACGAAGCTTTATTATTTTCCAAAAGAAGCAGCCGAGTTGACTGGGCTATCAAAATCGACATTGCGCTTCTATGAAGAGATCGGCGTTCTGGATAAAGTCGCCCGCAATAAAAACGGCTACCGCACTTATACCCAATCGGAGATCGACTGGCTCTTGATCGTTGCTCAGCTGCGCGCCTTTGATCTTCCTCTCAAAACATTCATCGGCCGCCAGCACTCAAGCGATCAGCTGATGGTCGATTATCTCAAAAGCTACCGGCAAGAGATCGAAAATAAACTATCAGAACTTGAAGATACCCGTAATTACGTTGCTTCTAAAATTGCTTATTTGGAAGAACGTATTGTAAAGAAAGGGCTCTTCGTCAAATAGTGTTGGTGAGCTTTCAAACTGAATAAAATGTAGTGGATCCCAGGCGAGCAGAAAAACCCGCTTGGGATTTTTTATTTCAAGAAAATGGATCTTTTTAAGCAGTTTTTCCG
>JALCOL010000013.1 GCA_022649665.1 Enterococcaceae bacterium | reverse complement strand
AGGAAAAACTGCTTAAAAGGATCCATTTTCTTGAAATAAAAAATCCCAAGCGGGTTTTTCTGCTCGCCTGGGATCCACTACATTTTATTCAGTTTGAAAGCTCACCAACACTATTTGACGAAGAGCCAATCGTTTTTGCTGCGGCCAGATCCATCCGCGGCAATTTTTGGAGTGCTTGAGCGACCCGCGGGATATCATTTCCGCCAGCGCCGGCAGAAATCGCCAGCGAGCGTGCTTGAAGGGTCATATGGCCTTTTTGGATTCCTTCACTGACGAGTGCTTTTAATGCCGCTAAGTTTTGTGCCAAGCCGACTGCTGTCAATATTTCAGCGAGATCGGTGCTTTTTTTGACCTCCAGGATCTTGAGCGCCAGTTGGGCTTTCGGCAGGACACGCGTCGCGCCGCCGACGATCCCGATGGGCAGCGGGAGTGTTAAGCGGCCGTACAAATACTCGCCATCCATTTCCCAATCGCTCAGACCTTCACAACGACCATTCCTGTTGGCATAGGCGCTGCAAGAAGCTTCAACGGCGCGGACATCATTGCCGGTTGCCAGTACGACCGCGTCGATTCCGTTCATAATGCCTTTATTGTGAGTTGCTGCGCGAAAAGGATCGAGTTTAGCAAATTTTGCCGCAGCGACGATTTTTTTGGCGACGTGTTTGCCCGAAAAGCCAGGTCGTGCCAGTGCTTTGAACGGGATCTTTGCTTCCGCGCGACTGCACGCACGCAGCGGGAAGTTGCTCAAAATGCTGAAGAGGATCTCTTGGTCCGGGAAGAGGACGCGGAGTTTAGCCGCCAGCCCTTCCAAGAGCGAATTGATCAGATTGGCGCCCATCGCATCCAGCGTATCGACAAACACATCAAGCGAAATGAATCCTTCGTCCGGGAACGACCGGATCTGGAAATCGCGGATCCCGCCGCCGCGTGCATAAAGCGATGGGTGAATTTCTTCGCCGGCTGCGCTCAGCTGCGGAAATGTTTGCGTGAGGGCTGTTTTTAGTGCTTCGGGATCGGCGACTTGGCGGAAAACGATCTGTCCTTGCATCTGATGGGACAAAGTCGTTGTGACAAATCCGCCGCCGCTTTTGATCAGTTTAGCCCCGTGGCTGCTGGCTGCGATCACGGATGGTTCTTCGGTGGCGTACGGAATCAGTTTCTCGGTTTGATTGATCAGATAATTTTGCGCGACTCCAAAGGGAACTTCGAACGTCGTCAGAGCATTTTCCGTCAAATGGTCGAAGATTTCTTCCTCTAGACCACTTTGCTGCAACATGCGGCGTTCGTCTGTTGAAAGCTGCAAGGCATCACTGACGCTTTGGCGCCGCTCGTCAAGCGTCAGCCGGTAGAGCGGTTTTTCAGGGCGTGCTTTGCCGCGCCGCAGCAGCATCGCAAGTCCCATCCCACCGCCGACACAAAGCGATGCGATCCCGAGATCTTTCTTTTCCTGCTGCAGCTCAGAGATCAAGGTGGTCAAAAGGCGAGCGCCGGTCGCGCCGATCGGATGGCCGATCGCGATCGCGCCTCCGTAAAGATTTATTTTATCCGGAGTGAGATCAAGCGTCTTTTCAACAACAAGCGAAGTGGAAGCAAAAGCTTCGTTGATTTCAAACAAATCAACGTCTTTCAAGTCGAGCTTGGTTTTTTCGGCGAGAGCTTCGATCGCGCGGATCGGCGAGATTCCCATTCTTTGCGGATCAATACCGATTTCCGCATAATCTTCCAAAATCGCTAAGTAGGGAAGCTGCCGAGCATCTGCATAGCTTTTCGACGCCAATATAAGCATTGAAGCTCCGTCGTTCAAGGTGGAGCAGTTGCCGGCTGTGACTTTGCCGTCAGGCAGAAAGACCGGCGTGAGCTGTGCAAGTTTTTCAAGCGAAGTATCTTTGCGGATCCCTTCGTCTTCTGCCAAAACGAGCGTGCCGTCAGAAGCGGCGACTGGAACGATCTCGCGCGTGAATTTGCCGCTTTTCTGGGCTGCGGCTGCTTTATGCTGCGACTGCAGCGAAAATTCATCTTGGGCGCTGCGCGAAACGGCGAATTCGGCAGCGATTTTTTCGGCAGTATGGCCCATATGTACTTGCGAGAACACATCGGTCAAGCCGTCGACGATCAAACTGGATTCGGCTTCTGCCCATGCTTCATTTTGATAATCGTATTTAGCGATCTTGGGTGCTTGCGACATATTTTCCGTCCCGCCGGCGATCACGACCTCCGCTTCATTCAAGCGGATCTGCTGGGCAGCGTAGAGGACTGCTTTCATGCTGGAGCCGCAGACTTCGTTGATCGTCGTTGCCGGTGCCGCATAGGGAATGCCGGTGCGGATCGCGATCTGCCGTGCGATATTTTGACCGTTGCCGGCAGAAAGGACATTGCCGATGATGACTTGCTGGATTTCGTTAGGAGAGATATTTGCCTCCTGGATGGCCCCTTTTGCGGCACAAACCCCCAGTTCGGCTGCTGTCGTCGCCGCGAGCTTGCCGCGGTATTTGCCGATCGGCGTTCGCCGGGCGCCTAAAATAACAACCTTTTCCAAAGTAACACCTCCGAATAACACTATATCATTTTTTGCTGAAACAGAGAATTGTTTCTTGTTTTTCGAAACAAAATCAAGAAAAATTTAAATGAGCCGCTGAAAATAGGCAAAAAAGGGAATGCGTGGTATGATTATTAGGGCAAATTTCAGCATAAAGGGGAAAAGTTATGAGCATCGGCATCGATAAGATCGCTTTTTATGTACCGCAATATTATATCGATATGGCAGACTTGGCAGCAGCCAGAAACGTCGATCCAAACAAGTATCTGATCGGGATCGGGCAAAAAAAAATGGCGGTTCTGCCGGCGACCCAAGACATCGTGACGTTTGGCGCAAATGCGGCCGCAAAAATTTTGACGGCTGAAGACCGCGAAAAGATCGATCTGGTGATCGTCGGGACTGAAAGCAGTCACGATTTCTCAAAATCAGCGGCGGTGGTGATCCATGATTTACTCAAGATCCAGCCGTTTGCACGCTGCTACGAGGTCAAACAGGCTTGTTACGGCGGGACGGCGGCACTTCAACAGGCAAAAGACTATCTTCAGACGCATCCAGGACGAAAAGCGCTTGTCATTGCGAGTGACATCGCGAAATATGGTCTGGATACAGCCGGGGAACCGACGCAGGGCGCTGGTGCGGTCGCGATGCTCGTTGCAGAAGATCCGCAAATCTTGGCGCTGAATGACGATAACCGCTTTTATTCAGAAGATATTTATGATTTTTGGCGGCCGGCCGGCGAAAAATTTCCGCTGGTAGACGGCAAACTTTCCAACGAAACCTATAAACAAGTCTTTCAGATCCTTTGGAAAAGTTATCGCGAGGCTTCACAAACACCGCCTAGCGAGATCACGGCGCTTTTATTCCATATCCCGTATACAAAAATGGGGAAAAAGGCGCTGGAAACGATCATCGATACGGTCGATGAAGCGACAGGAGATCGCTGGCGCAAAAACTATCAAGCCAGCATTCAGTACAATCAGGAAGTCGGCAATTTGTATACTGGTTCGCTCTATTTGAGTCTGCTTTCCTTTTTGGAAAAGAGCGCGACGCTCAAAGGCGGCGAGAAGCTCGTGCTATTCAGCTATGGTTCCGGGGCGGAAGGCGAGATTTTTTCCGGCACGATCCAAGCGGGTTTTCGCGATGCGCTTGATGAAGCTTTTCATCAAAGAATGCTCGACAGCCGTCAAGCTCTTTCAGTGGCCGACTATGAAAGAATGTTCACTGAAGAGCTGGCAGCAGGCCGGCACTATCATGATCCGGCAGACTACACTATTGCCTATGAACAAGACGGGATCCGTCATTACCAGCTGCAGCAATAAAAAAGGGTGTGCTTAAAAGGAAAGCTGATTCAGCGTTCCTTTTAAGCGCCCCATTTTTCATTCGGCTTGTTCAAACAGATGCTGGAACTCGCCTTCGCGATGCAAAAATAAGATATTCAGACTATCCGGCTGCAGGGTTTTTACAAGATCGGACGGCAGCCACTTGCTTTTGCGTCCTTTGGAAAGCGGAAGATCATCCATTTTGCGGTGAGCAGCTTCTGTCAGTGTCTCGAGCGGTGTCATTTTATATAGGAACAGAAGCTCATGATATTTTTGTTCGTCATCGCCGAAGCGTTCAACCAGACCAACAAATTTTTCCGGGAATACTTTCAATTTGAAATCTTCCCAAAACGCACGAACGAGGACCTGATCGCTGCGTTCGCCGAAGCCGACCGGGGCAGCTAAAAAGCTTTCCTGACCGCCTTTGCCGACCGTTGTCAGTGTTTCTCCTTGATCTTCGATATAACCGTATGAAGTCAGCAGCAATTTCATATATTTTTCCTCCTTGGTGAAACAAGTGCCTTTAGTGATCATTGTAGCGGACAATATTTGAATATGCAAAAATTTGAAAGGAGCAGGCGGGATGGATCCAGCTTTAATGATGGGAATGTACTTGGTGATCGGACTTTTCGCTGGCGGACTGGGAGCGATTTTAGGGATCGGCGGCGGGATCATCATTACCCCTTTTTTAACTCTTGCAGCCGGCGTCGACATCAAGTATGCGATCGGGGCGAGTATCATTTCTGTGATCGCTACTTCGAGCGGAGCAAGCATCGCTTACTTGAAAGATGAGCTGCTGAATCTGCGGGTCGCGATGTTTTTAGAAATCGCAACGACGCTGGGAGCGATCTCAGGAGCCTTGCTGACCGGGGTGTTTGCGCCAAATCTGCTGTATATTTTCTTCGGCGGACTGCTGCTTTTTTCCGCTTATAATATGCTGAAAAAAATCGTTCATGTTGATAAAAGCTCCCTCTACACTGGTGAGATGACGCCGATGATCAAAAAATTGGGCTTTTACGGCGAATACTTTGATAAACAGACCGGCAAAACGGTCCGCTATCACCTGAAAAACCTGCCGGGCGGCGCCGCCATGATGTACGGCGCAGGGATCGCCAGCGGGCTTTTGGGGATCGGCTCAGGCGCATTCAAAGTGATCGCGATCGATACGATCATGAAAATGCCGCTGAAGCCGTCGAGTGCCACCAGCAATTTGATGATGGGCGTCACGGCGGCGGCCAGTGCGATGATCTATTTTTTCAACGGGGCGATCCAGCCGGTGATCGCAGGACCGCTCGCGATCGGGGTCTTGTGCGGGGCAACGATCGGAACACGGATCATGCAGCGTTTGCCTTCCCGCGGGATCCGGATGATTTTTGTGCCGATCTTGATCTATTTGGGAATCGAAATGATCCGAAAGGGTGTCTAAAATGAATGAACAAAAGACAAAAGCAGATCAAAAAGAACTCCATGACATTGAAAAGATCATCGGTCAGATCCTTTTGATCGGGACGGTCATTTCAGCGGCCGTGATCCTGGCGGGGGTTTTATGGGCTTTCTTTTCGGGGAATCAAGAAGTGTTTCCGTTTGCGATCGAAAAGTCGCTGGCTTTCTTTAGCCGGCTGACACCGGATAAATTGATCATGATCGGCTTGTTTCTTTTGATTTTAACGCCGGTATTGCGGGTCGCCGCATCCGTCTTTTCTTTTCTCAAAGAAAAAGATTATTTATATACTTGGATCACGCTGCTCGTTCTTTTGATCTTGCTCCTCAGCGTCTTTTTTGAAATCAGATAAGTATAATAAATGCATAAAAAAAGAACGATATTCACCTTTTTTTTGCAAAAAAACGAACATTCTATATGGAAAGAACGATTTTTTCTTGCATATTACTGAAAAAATGATACGATAATTCTATACAAAAAATGTAAAAAACATGAATAATTATTAAGGGGAGAATAATATGAAAAAGAAGATTTTTGGAACGATTTTGGCAGTAGGTTTGCTTGTTTCGCTTGCAGCATGCGGCAGTTCAAAAGAAAGCAGTACGGCGAAAAGCTCGGCAGCGACTTCGCAAAAAGCTGACAACACGAAAAAATTAGCAGCGATCAAAGAAAAGAAAGAAATCGTCATGGGAACCTCAGCCGATTTTGCACCTTTTGAGTTTCCGCAAATGAACGGCGGCAAAGAACAGATCGTCGGCGTGGATGTCGACATCGCCCAAGCGATCGCTGATGATCTCGGGGTGACACTCAAAGTGATGAACTTGAGTTTTGACAATCTGCTGCCAAGTTTGCAGCAAGGCAAGCTGGACATGGTCCTCTCAGGGGTCTCAGCAACGAAAGAACGCAAGAAAAATGTTGACTTCTCAGAAGCATATTTCACGCCGAAACAACAAATCGTCATTCAAAAAGACAAGCTCAGCGAATATAAATCCGTTGCAGATTTTAAAGGCAAAAAAGTCGGCGCACAAAAAGGTTCGATCCAAGAAGACGTTGCCAAAGATCAAATCAAAGGCGCACAAGTTTCTTCCTTGCCGAAAGTAACGACGATGCTGATGGAAATCAAACAGGGAACGCTGGACGGGATGGTTTTGGAATCAGCGATCGCGCAATCTTATGTCGCGCAAAATGCCGATCTGGCGATCGCCGATGTTACTTTGAAATCTTCCGATGATGAAGCTTATGCGGTTGCCTTGCCGAAAAACTCCGGTGAACTCGTAACGGAAGTCAATAAAGTCGTTAAAAAATTGCAAGATGAAGGAAAAATCGATGAATTTATGACAAAGAACACCGATCTTGCTGAAAAAACCGCGGACAGCGCGAATAAATAAAGGAGCGAATCTCTTTGGATTTTTCATTTCTGCATACTTATTATCCGTATTTTCTCCAAGGGACCGTCGTGACCTTATTTATCTCTGTCGTCGTCGTTTTATTCGGTTCGATCATCGGGGTCTTGATGGCCCTGATGAAGCTTTCGAAACTGGCGCCTTTGCGCTGGATCGCTAATATTTATATTGAGATCTTGCGTGGAACGCCGCTCTTTTTGCAGATTTTGATCGGCTTTTTAGTACTGCAAGGGGTCTTTCCGATCCCGGCGGTGACGATCATGCAAGTCGACATGTCCCGCTTAGTACCCGGGTTGATCCCGCTCGCTTTGAACAGCGGCGCTTATGTCGCTGAGATCGTCCGCGGCGGGATCCAAGCGGTCAACAAAGGACAGCTGGAAGCTGCTTATTCACTTGGTCTGCGGCCGAAGCTCGCGATGCAGTACGTCATTTTGCCGCAAGCGATCCGCAATATCCTGCCGGCACTCGGCAATGAGTTCATTACGATCATCAAAGATTCTTCGCTTTTGTCAACGATCGGGATCGCAGAATTGCTGTACGGAGCGCAGGCAGTCCAAACGATTTCGTATAAGGGACTCGAACCGTTGCTGGTCGCTGCAGTGATCTACTTTATTATGACGTTTATCGCCAGCCGCTTGTTGGGTCTTTGGGAACGCAAAATGGGCAAAGGATATCGTCGCTAGGAGGCAGAAGAATGACGGAAGCACTGATCGAAGTAAAAGATCTGCATAAATATTTTGGTTCAAATGAAGTTTTAAAAGGAATCAGCTACTCTTTTCAAAGAGGGAAAGTCGTTGTGGTGATCGGGCCTTCCGGTTCGGGGAAATCGACCTTTCTGCGCTGTTTGAATCTTTTAGAGGTTCCGACCAGCGGACAAGTTTTGTTCGAAGGCGTCGATATCACCGATAAGAAAAATGATGTGTTCAAAATGCGGGAAAAAATGGGAATGGTGTTCCAGCAGTTCAATCTTTTCCCGAATATGACCGTGATGGACAATATCACGCTTGCACCGATCAAAGTCAAAGGGCTGACGGAAGCGGCCGCTAAAAAAGTCGCCCATGGTCTTCTCCAAAAGGTCGGTTTGGAAGATAAAGCGCAAGCTTATCCGCAATCTTTGTCCGGCGGTCAGCAGCAGCGGATCGCGATCGCACGGGCGCTTGCGATGCAGCCGGATGTGATGCTGTTCGATGAACCGACTTCCGCACTTGATCCGGAAATGGTCGGTGAAGTTCTGGAAGTCATGAAAGACCTCGCCAAAGAGGGAATGACAATGATCATCGTGACCCATGAAATGGGTTTTGCCAAAGAAGTCGGCGACGAGGTTCTGTTCATGGACGAAGGAATCGTGATGGAAAAAGGCACGCCGGAAGAATTATTCGATCATCCAAGAAATGCACGGACGATCGATTTCTTGTCGAAGATCTTATCGTAAGCAAAAAGAGGTTGAGACAAAAGTGTCCAGCTTCGAGAAATAAGAAGAAAAATCCGAAAATAGTTTCTTATATTTTTGAGATTTTTCGGCTTATTTCCGAAGAAGCTGCTTTTGAAACACCGTTTATTCGGAAAAAGAGGCTGGGACATGACTTTTGTCCCAGCCTCTTTTTTTGCTCAGTTGCGGTGGATATTTTGTTTTCGCCCGGCATTGCGGCCGCTGCCTTGGCGATTGGCATTCGCAGCATTCTTTTTCTTATACGGAGATTGATAAAGTGTTTGGCTTTTTGGCGCCTGCTTTTTAACTTGCGGGGCTTTCGGCAGCTTCGGCGGATTTTTTCGCAATTCTTCTTTGATCTCTGCTCGGATCCGCGGTTTTTGCCAGAGGTTCTGCAAAAGGGTCTGGATGCAGCTGAAGATCCCGCCGATGATCCAGTAAAGCGTCACGCCGGCTGGCGAGGTCATCGAGAAGAACACGATCATCAAAGGACTCATCAGCATCATCGTGCGCATCGTTTTCTTTTGTTCATCGGGAATGCCGATCATTGAAAGATAGCTTTGCAGAAGATAGGCCAAGCCGGCCAGAACAACAAAAAGCAAAGAGCGTTCCCCTAAGTTGACCCCGAAAAATACGGAACTGTTGATCCCGGGTGTGAATTTCGCCGCATAGAACAAAGCGGAGAAGATCGGCATTTGGATCAGCAGCGGCAGACAACCCATACCGCCCAGCATGCTGATATTGTTGTCGCGGTAAAAGTCGGTCATCGCTTTTTGCGCGGCTTGCTGCTGGTCTACAGTTTGAGCCTCTTTCATGCGTTTTTGGAGTTCGTCCATTTGCGGCTTGACGGCTTGCATTTTTTCAGATTGGATCATTGTTTTTTTCGATTGATACAAACCAAGCGGCAAAATGATCACACGCACGATCATCGTGATCACGATGATCGCTAAGCCATAGTTGCCGTTAAAAGCATCAGCGAGTGTCGTAACGAAGTGGCTCATCGGCTGGACCAAAAGATGATACGTCAATCCGCTGATCCCGGTCGTGTTGGGATGGCCGCTTTTGTTATAGGTCATACAGCCGGAAAGCAAAAAGAGGAGGCTCAGCAGGCTGCCGCTTAAAAGCAGCTTGCGGGAATGTTTTTTAAATAACTTCATTGAATTCTTCCTTTTCCTATTCAGTATTTTTTTGCACAAAAGTAATCATACTTGAAAAAGCTGTAGAATTCAATTTTTTCGTAAAAATTTACGAATTTTCTCAATAGGCGACGCGAAACCGCTGCGGCGGGTCATCGGTATTGCAATAACTAATTTCGACATCCGCAACGTGGGAAGGGAAGGGGGAGGCTTTGATTTCTTTGATGAAGTTTTCCAGTTCGGCTGCTTTGCCGAATGCTTCGATATAGACATTGCCGTCCATCAGGTTTTTCACTTTTCCGGTGATCTCATATTTGCGCGCGATGTTGACGGCCATATAGCGAAATCCGACCCCTTGGACTTGTCCGTGGACCAGCATTTTTGCTCCTAACATACATATCCCCTCCATTTCCTGATAACTCAATTTTAGCACAGCCGATTTTGGATTTCTATTTTGCTCTTCATCGGCGCCGGAATTTGCTATACTGAAGATTGAAATGAGGGAAACGCATGAAAGAGATCACATCGAGTCAGAACAGCCTCTTGAAAGAGTGCCGTAAATTGTTGAGCCGGAAATATCGGCTGAAAAATAAACAGTATTTATTAGAAGGAAAACATTTAGTCGCGGAAGCTTGCCAAGCCGAGATCACGCTTCCTTACATCTTTATCGATGACCTGCAGCTCGCAAGTCTCCCGTGGCTTAAAAACTATCAACAGTCTTTGATCCTTCTGCCGCGGGGACTGCTGATCGGGCTGACTGAAGTCGAAAGTCCGCAAGGGATCGTGGCAGTGGCGGCGATGGAAGAAACACTGCCACCGGCACGCTGGAGCGGCCGCTGGCTTCTTTTGGACCGTGTCCAAGATCCGGGAAATGTCGGGACGATGATCCGCACGGCGGATGCAGCCGGTTTTGCCGGCGTTGTTTTGGGAAAAGGAAGTGCCGACCGTTATAGTCCGAAAGTTTTGCGCGCGCTTCAAGGAAGCCAGTATCATTTGCCGGTGCTGAATGGTGATTTGACAGAGCTGCTCGGCAAGATGGCGGAAACGCTGCTGATTTTCGGCACAAATCTGGACAAACAAGCGCTCGACATCCGGCAAGCACCGCGAGCAGCCGATTTGGCGCTGATCGTCGGCAATGAAGGTCAAGGGGTTTCAAAAGAGCTGCTGGAACAGACAGATCATAATCTCTATATCCCGATCATCGGCAAGGCAGAATCACTCAATGTTGGGGTCGCCGCCGGGATCTTGATGTATTACTTCGCTTTATTCGATTCTTAAGAAAAAACATCCAACGATTAAATAAAAGTTAAGAGCACTCTAAATTGCAGCTTTCTCCCTTTAAGCACCGCAGATCCATGCTATACTATTCAACGTATAAGGGACATATCAGAAAAGGGGAAAGACATGACTACTGAATGGCAAAATGACCAAGAATACATGAGCTATGTCGGAGAATTGTTAGCGACTGACGAAGTCCAAAAATTAAGTGAACACAAACAACATTTGCATACAAACCGCTTGGATCATTCGATCCATGTTTCATATTATAGCTATCTGATCGCAAAAAAATGGCATTTGAATGCGCGTTCTGCCGCAAGAGCCGGCCTTTTGCATGATCTATTCTACTATGACTGGCGGGAAACGAAATTCGATACTGGTTCGCACGCTTACATGCATCCGCGGATCGCTGCAAAAAATGCAGAAAAGATCACAACGCTGACTGATATGGAAAGAGATATCATCATCAAGCATATGTGGGGTGCTACGATCGCACCGCCGCGCTATAAAGAAGGGTACGTTGTTACTTTTGTCGACAAGTATTGCGCGATGGAAGAAGCGATGGAGCCTGCTTCCAAGCGTATTCGCGGCAAGTTTGCTTGGCGCAAACTTTTAGAACAATAAAAATAAAGGACAAGGCTGATTTTTGGTCTTGTTTTTTTTTGCACTTTTTTAATCAAATTAAGTTTTAGGACAAATTATATTTTTTTTTACCAAAAATCAAAAAAAGAAAGTGCTTACAGCGTAAGGACAGTTTTCCTTCAATTGGGGTTAGGTAATACCTGTGTTTTTTAAACGATTCCAAGCGCATGAGAGGGGTGTTTTTTTACATTAGAATATTCTAATAAACTGTTTAGTTGTGTTACAATGAACTTGTCCCAAAAATAATGGGACAGAGACGGAACACAAACAAGCCGAAGAAGGTGGAGTCATGTCAAGAATTCGTTTATTTCAAAAGCGCGGCGTAGCGCTTCCACACCATAAAGTCACTGCGAAGCTGCAGACAGTCAAAATGCCATTATCCAAGAAGTTATATATCCCGCTGCAGCAGCATACTGGTGCTCCGTGCGAGCCGGTCGTTCAAAAGAAAGACGAGGTTGAAAAAGGACAGCTGCTCGGGAAAATGTCTGCAGCCGTCTGCGCACCGATCTATTCGCCAGCCAGCGGAAAAGTGACTGGTGTGACGACGGTCGATCTGCCGGGAAAATTCCAAGTCGAAACCTTAGTCATCAAAACCGCCGAGGAACAACCCGAACAAACCTTTTCCCAGCCGCAAGTGATCGACCGCGAGTCTTATTTGAAAGCGGTTGAAGACAGCGGGGTCGTTGGTCTGGGCGGCGCAGGATTTCCGACTGCAGCAAAATTGGGACGAAAAAAAGCCGGTGAGATCAAATTGTTATTGGTCAACGGCGCAGAGTGCGAACCTTACATAGCGACTGATGACCGCACAATGATCGAAGAAGATGAGTATATCCGTGCAGGTGTGCTGGCGACGCTTGATTCGATGCAGATCCCGCGCGGCGTGATCGCGATCGAAAAAAACAAACCGGAAGCGATCATGCGCATGAAACAGATTTTCCGCGATGAACCGCGGATGGAAGTTTTCGTTTTGCCAGCGAAATATCCGCAAGGCGGCAAGAAGATCTTGATCCAAGTCGTTTGCGGCGATGAAGTGCCGACTTCCGGGTCTTCCTCTTCACTGGGAGTGATGGTCATGAACGTGACTTCGCTTTCGGTGATCGGCAAGTACATTGAAACCGGCGAGCCGCTTTTGACGAAACGGCTGACAGTTGCCGGCGGGGCGCTCAAAAATCCGCAAAACGTCGAAGTCGCGATCGGGACACCGGTCGAAGAAGTGATCGAATTTTGCGGCGGGTTTACCGAAACTCCAAAGAAAATCGTGGCAGGCGGTCCGATGATGGGACACGCGATCGCCGATTTGTCGATGCCGGTGACCAAACAGATCAATGCGATTCTGTGTTTGACCGCCGAAGAGATCCAGGACTCGCTTGAAGAGCCTTGCATCCGCTGCGGCAAGTGCATCGATGCTTGTCCGCTCGGACTTTCACCTGTCGAGATCGTCGAAGCGTACGATGACCGCGATGTCGATGCATTAGCAGCTCTTTATGCTGAATCATGCATGAACTGCGGGGTCTGCAGTTTCGTTTGTCCAGCGAAACGGCGCTTGTCGACGAAAACGAGCCAAGCAAGAAAATTCTATTTGAGTGAGGTTAGAAAGAATGGAACAAAATAATCTTTATGTTTCGACCGGCCCTCACATTCTCGGGCTCAGCAATACGCAGAAGATCATGGGAAGCGTGACGCTGGCCTTAGTACCGACTGCGATCGCCAGCGTGATCCTTTACGGTTTCTCGGCTTTGACAGTGACTGCAGCAAGCGTCGGGGCTTGTGTTTTCTTTGAATGGCTTTGGAACCGCTTGCGCAATGAAAGACAAACGATCAGCGACCTTTCAGCGATCGTGACCGGGCTTTTATTAGCCTTCAATTTGCCAGCTTCTTTTCCGCTTTGGATGACGGTCGTCGGCGCATTTTTCGCGATCATCATTACGAAACAGCTCTTCGGCGGGATCGGAAAAAATTTTGCTAACCCGGCGATCGTTGCCCGGATCATTCTGCAATTGTCGTTTACGGGTGCGATGATGAATTATATCGCCCCGCGTTTCTCATTCGGCGCTGAAGCTGTGAGCGGTGCTACACCGCTGCAAACGATCGGCCAAGGACAGTCGCTTGATCTGCTGAATCTTTTAGTCGGTGCGCGCGGCGGGATGCTTGGCGAAAGCTGCAGCTTGACGATTTTGGCAGGCGGGATTTTTCTGATATTCGTAAAAGTGATCCAGCCGACGATTCCTTTCTGGTATGTCGGCTCGACATTTGTATTTGGATTTTTGCTGAAGCTGCTGGAAATGCCGGCGGCGAATGCGCTCAACTTGGCGTTTCAAAGTTTGTTCAGCGGCGGGCTGCTTTTAGGCGCATTTTTCATGGCAACGGATTATACAACGAGCCCGTATACATTGAAGGGCAAACGGATCTTTGCAATCAGTTTGGCGATCGTGACCGTGGCGATCCGCCAGTGGGGAAATATGGATGAAGGCGTATCGTACGCTTTGCTGGTAGTCAGCTTATTCGTTCCGTATATGAATCGTTTGACACGCGTAAGACCACTAGGAGTTCCGAAAAAGGGGGCTGATTAATCATGGAAACAACACAAACCAGAGCAGCACAGCAAGCCAATATCAAAAGCGAGATCATTCTGCCGGTGATCGCCTTGTTTCTGATCTGCATCATCACGGCTTTAGCGCTGGGAATGACCAATCAGGCGACATCGCCGGTGATCGCGAGCAATAACGCTAAAGTCGCGGATCAAGAGCGCAAAAAGCTTTTGCCGAACGCGAATGCCTTTAAAGAAATTGCTGCCCCGCAAGGCGTAGATAAGATCAACAGTGTCTATCAAGCTGAAAACGGGGTCGGAATGGTCATTGAAAGTTATGAACAAGGGTATTCCGGCGCTGTTCCGGCAATGGTTGCCTTTGATAAGAGCGGCAAAGTTGCCGGTGTCACTTTTTTGAGCAATACCGAAACGGTCGGCTTGGGTCAAAAAGTTCGCGATAAGAGCTTCTCAGCCCAATTTGCCAAACGATCTTCAAATGAAATCGCGCTGAGTGATATCGATACGATCACCTCGGCAACGATTTCTTCGAAGGCTGCGATGAACGCAGTCAATCATGCGATTGCAGCTTATCAGGCGCTGCAAGGGGGAAAATAGGAATGGAAGAAACAGCAAACAGCAATAGTTTAGGAAAAATATTCTCAGCCGGGATCTTGAAAGAGAATCCCGTGCTGCGTCTGGTGCTCGGCACCTGCCCAACGCTCGCCGTCACAACGGCTGTCTTCAATGGGCTCGGGATGGGACTGGCTGCAACTTTCGTTTTGATCTGCTCCAACAGCGTGATCTCGCTCTTGCGCAAAGCGATCCCGAATCAAGTGCGTTTGCCGGCATTTATCGTGATCATCGCGTCTTTTGTGACGGTGATCCAGATGCTGATCAAAGCGTATCTGCCGGCGCTCGATGATGCGCTCGGCGTTTATCTGCCGCTGATCACCGTAAACTGCATTATTTTGGGACGCGCAGAAATGTTCGCCTCGAAAAATACTGTAGTCGCCTCTGCCGCGGATGGTTTGGGAATGGGTCTGGGATTTACGATCGTGCTGGTTTTGATGAGCGGGATCCGCGAACTTTTAGGAGCAGGCTCGTTGATGGGACTTGCGATTCTGCCGTCTTCGATGGAACCGCTGCGGATCATGGCAATGCCGCCCGGCGGATTTCTGGTTTTCGGGCTATTGATGGCCGGCGCCAACTGGCTGGAACACCGCTTAGCCGCGCAGCCGTCAGGACCAATCGAAAATGTCTGCGGTGTCTGCCCGTCAAGCAGTCATTGCGGCCTGAAGGAGGAAGCATGAGATGGCAGTCAAACTCGCATTTATCTTTTTCTCAATGATTTTAGTCAATAATTACGTGCTGGTTAAATTTTTGGGAATCTGCCCTTTTCTCGGCGTTTCCGGAAATTTGAAAAATTCAGTCGGCATGAGTATGGCAGTTATTTTCGTCATGTTTTTGGCAACTGCCGTAACGTGGCCGGTCTATACGTATCTTTTAGTACCAAACCACCTTGCTTATCTGAATAATATCTGCTTTATTTTGATCATTGCGGTCTTGGTTCAGCTGGTTGAGATCACGCTGCGTCGTTTCGTTCCGCCGCTTTATGAAGCGCTCGGGATTTATCTGCCGCTGATCACAACGAATTGTGCCGTGCTTGGAGTGACTTTGCTGAATATCGACACGCAAAGCTTGATCGCCGGATCCGGACACTACTATACATATCCGGAAGCGCTGATCTGTTCGCTCGGAGCCGGGGTCGGCTTTCTGCTGGCAATGGTGATCTTCACAGGAGTGCGGCAAACGATCGCCAAATCGAAGCCGCCCAAGTCCTTTGAAGGGCTGCCGATCACTTTGGTAGCGGCTTCGATCACTTCGCTATCGTTTATGGGTTTTGCCGGACTTTTGGAAAACCTGTTTCAAATCGGGGTATAGAAAGGAGGCAGCCCAATGGAGGTAGTTAATGCGGTGATCGTGATTTCGATCATCGGCTTGATCGGTGCGATCATCTTGGTGTTCGCCTCAAAATTCATGGCGGTCCAAGAAGATGAGCGCGTTCAAAAAGTCAATGCTGAACTGCCGCAGGCGAATTGCGGTGCTTGCGGATTTGCCGGGTGTCAAGCGTATGCCAACGCGATCGTCGGCGATGATGCCGCAGTGAACCGCTGCGTGCCTGGAGGCGACGCGGTGGCGCAGAAAGTCGCGGCGATCATGGGCAAAGAAGCCGAGAAAGTCGATCAAAAGATCGCAGTGGTTTCGTGCCGCGGAACTTGCGGGCACACGAAGAAGACGTTCAATTATATCGGTGAGCCGAGCTGCCGCGATCTGGCACAGCTTTATGGCGGAAATTCCAGCTGCTCCGCCGGATGCTTGGGACTGGGTGATTGTGTCAAAGTCTGTCAATTTGGGGCTTTGGAAGTCGTAAACGGGGTCGCAGTCGTCAATGAAGAGAAGTGTACCGGCTGTGGTGCGTGCAAAGATATTTGTCCGAAAAATCTCTTTTGGATGAAAGCGCCGGAAGATGATCCGATCGTTCTGTGCAGCAACCGAAAACCGGGCGGGGAAACAAAGAAGAGCTGCGACGTCGGCTGTATTGCCTGTCGCAAATGTGAACGGGCTTGTCCGGAAGGCGCGATCACGGTCGAGGGAAATTTGGCGCGGATCGATCAAAGCAAGTGTACCCACTGCCACGAATGTGTTGCAGTATGTCCGTCGAACGTGATCCAGCCGCCGAAACAGATTTTGAAAGTGATCATCGATGCCCCGCCAGAAACTGCTCCTGAAAAAGAAACAGCAGAAGCAGGGCGTTAAGTGAAGAAAGATTTGGGATTTCCCCAAGTCTTTTTTCTTTGGCTCGATTTGGATTCTTTTCATTTTCAAAGCATGTGTTATAATGTCAAAAGCGAAGGAGCGATGTTTATGGATGGAATGATCGGCGTATGGAAAGAACCGGGCATGACCAGCTTTGATTGCGTAGCAGCGATGCGAAAGATCCTGCATATCCGCAAAATCGGCCATGCCGGAACGCTGGATCCGCAAGTAAGCGGAGTCCTGCCGATCTGTATCGGCCGGGGAACCAAGCTGGTAGAATTCCTGCAAGAAAACGGCAAAGTATACCAAGGGGAAATCACCCTGGGCATTGCAACTGAAACAGAAGATAGAGAGGGCGAAGTCATTGCCCGCAAAAAAGTGGTGGAAAAACTTTCAGAAGAAGCGATCGATTTTGCGATGGCCGATTTTGAAGGGTATATTACACAGATCCCGCCGATGTACTCCGCTGTAAAAGTCAACGGCAAGCGCCTCTATCAATATGCGCGGGCACATGAAACGGTCGAACGGCCGCAAAGAAGAGCTTGGATCGGTGCTTTCAAACGGACAAGTCCCGTAGAGTATCATCCAGACCAAGCAACCGCTTCATGGAAATTTGAAGTCATTTGCGGAAAAGGAACGTATGTCCGCACGCTCGCGGTCGATCTGGGCAAGCAGCTTGGCTATCCGGCTCATATGAGCCAGCTGACACGGACGGCTGCCGGTGGACTGACCGCTGAAGATTGCCACACTTTAGACGAGATCCGCAAAAAAAAGGAAACGGACGGCCGGATCGATGAGTGGGTATTGCCGCTTGCTGCCGGTGTCCAGCATTTTCCGCAATTTGAACTTTCTGACGAATTGTTTGAAAAAGTCAAACATGGCGTTCAACTGCCCGCTGAATCCCTTGATGGAATGAATCCAGGAGAGACGAAGGCCCTTTTTTTTGAAGAGAAACTGGTTGCTTTGTATCAGCTGCATCCAGAAAAAGAAAATATTGCCAGACCCGTAAAAATGTTTTGGGTCGAGCTGCAGGAGCAATGAACATGGAATGTATTTATCTGAATGAACCACAGAAAGTGATCCCGCTCACTAGCGGACCGCTTGTTTTGGCGCTTGGTTTTTTTGATGGCGTCCACCGCGGACATCAAGCAGTGATCAAAAAAGCGAAACAAGTTGCTGATAAAGCCGGCTTGCCGCTCGGTATCGTTACTTTTGATCAGCATTATCAAGCCGTTTTAAATAAATCGGTCCAGCCTAAATATTTGAATACGATCGATCAAAAAGCTGCCCATATGGCTTCTTTAGGTGTTGATTGGATGTATATCATTCATTTTACCGAAGAATTCGCTAAGCTTTCACCAAAAGAATTTATTTCGCAATATTTGATCCGACTGCAAGCGGCAATCGTTGTCGTTGGTTATGATTACTCTTATGGCGCGAAAGGAAAAGCAACCGCTGACGACCTTGTGCATGACGCGGCGGGTCGTTTTCAAGTCGTCGTTGTCTCCAAAGAGGAGCAAAACGAGCAAAAGATCAGCTCGACTGAGATCCGCCAACTGATCCAAAAAGGCGAAGTCGCACAGGCGAATAAACTTTTAGGATATATTTTTGAAACGGAAGGTGTCGTCGTCCATGGCGACGCGCGCGGTCGTGAGCTTGGATATCCGACTGCAAATGTCGCGACTGATCCGTCTGTCTGTCTGCCGGCGATCGGTGTATATGCAGTTCGACTGCAAGTCGGCAGCCGCTGGTTCGACGGGATGGGTTCGGTCGGACATGATGTGACTTTTGGCAAAGGCCGCCAGCTGACGATCGAGATCAACTTGTTCGATTTTGATGAAGACATTTATGATCGGCAAGTAGCGATCCGCTGGTATCAGCTGCTGCGCGGTCAGATCGCTTTCAAAGATGCAGCGGGTTTGATTGCCCAGCTGAAACATGATAAAATCGCTACGAAAAGTTATTTCAAAGAACTTACTGAAAAGTAGCCCGCAAGTCGTTCGAGAGCCGGGAGGTGCGCGAATGAAATTCAAATCAAATCTTGGGATCCTCTTGATCAGCGGCATCGCTGCGATCATGATGAATCTTTTTGTGAATGATGATTCCGCCGAGCTGTTTGCTGCGCCGGCATCTTCAGCGAAGGAAGTCCGTTTTGCAAAGAATGTTTCACCTGGGAGATCTTCTTCAGCAGTAATCGCTGTTTCTTCGGAAAGCTCAGCCAGCCAATCATCGAGTGAGGCGGCAGCGTCTACGATTACTTCAGATGCTGCTGTGACTAGCGAAAGCAGCGAGACAACGGCGGCGCCGCCTGTTTCAACGGAAACGACTACTGCAGCAAGCCAGGGAACTACAGAATCATCAGCTAGTTCAACGAAGGAAACAACTTCGGCCGCCAGTACTTCGACAAGTGCTACAACGGAAACGAGCACCAGTACCAATACGAGCAGTACTGCGACGTCGGACAGAAATCATGCAGATGCGCCAGAAACTGCAGTGGTCAAAGAAAACACGACTTTCTCTTCTGCAAAAAAAGAAAAAGCGGTCATTGATGACCCGCTCAAATAAAAAAAGCAGGCCCGCGCGGGTCTGCTTTTTTTTATTCGGAACGCAAAGCGATCGCAGCATCTTTTTTGGCTGCCATGCGGGACGGGATATGTCCGCCGAGCATCGTCAGGATGGTGCTGACAAGGACCAAAATAATCGCGGCACGTGGATCAAGCTGCGCGACATTTTTCAAATCAGTCAAGTTGTAGAGAAGGTGATTGATCGGGAAAGTCGCCAAGTAAGCGATCAAGATCCCTAAGATCCCCGAGGTCAAACCGAGGATCAGCGTTTCTGCATCGAAAACGCGGGTAATGTCGCGTTTTCTGGCCCCGAGCGCTTTCAAGACCCCGATCTCTTTGGTGCGTTCGACAACTGAAGTATAGGTGATGATCGAGATCATGATCATCGACGTGACCAGCGAAATCGCGGCAAAAGCGACTAGGACATAAGTGATCGCATCCATCAAGCCGCCAGTCAAGCTGGTCATCGTACCTGCCAAGTCGGTGTACATGATCTGGTCCGCTTTTTTCTTTCCTTTATTATAGCGGTCTAAATAATTGAGGACCTTTTCTTTGTTTTTGAAATTGTTCGGGTAGATCATGATGCTGCTCGGGATCGCGGAGCCGCCCAGATAAGCCAAGACTGTCTCCTTGCCTGCAGCATCGACCGGCTGGCCGGTCAGTACATTCGTACTGCTGGCTTCTTGTGCTTCAACGATCGCAGAAGTCTTTTCCTTTGCAATGATCTCGCGGCTCAATTCATCGCTGTAGGCGAAGCCCGGGGCTAAAAGGTCCATGGTTGAATCTTCTTTGGGCTGCAAAACGCCGACGACTGTCAGCTCGATCGCTGAAGCGTCATTGTACATCGCCGCAAGATCTGTTTTTGGAATGAAGTTTCCCGTCGGCAGCTTCTGATAATATTGATCATTTGCGGCGATTTTCAGTTTCAAGCCGACGAGATCCGCGTAATTGATTTTTTGATTTTCTTTGACCGTGAAACCCAGATTTTTCAGGGCATTGATATTCGTTGAGCCGTCCTTGTCAGCGATCAGGACGACTTGGTTTTTGTCTGCCGGGTAAGCACCATTCAAAACGCGGTAATTGTCTTTCAAAAAGTTGCCTTTGTTTTTATCCAGCTGGACCGGGAAAGAAGAGACCCCGATGCCGGACACTGCGCTCATTTGATCAGCCATTGAAGCTGTGCCGTTTTCCTTTGCATTGGAAAATTTGACTTGCGATACTTTTCCATCGGCTTCACGCAGAAGGTTCATGTTGACGGCCCGCGTAAAACCGATATTATTGCTGAGCGAAGGATCGATATTTTCTACATAGTCGACATATTTTTGGTCGATCTTGTTGTCATGCTGGGATTTATCCTGCACGCTGGTTTTGGCGATGATCGCGTCGCCCTTAGGTGTTTTGACTTTTTGGTTCGTCTCGTTTGATTGTGCGGCGGCTTTTTGATCATTTGCGATCTGCGAGATCGTGATCGGAAATTGTGCGAGCGTTTGGGCTTGCGTTTTGTCGATTTGTTTTTGAAAGCCGCTCGACAAAGAGAGGACGATCCCGATCGAAATGATCCCGATGCTCGAAGCGAAAGCCGTCAAGAGCGTTCGTCCTTTTTTGGTCCGCAAATTGGTGAAGGACAACTTCAAAGCGGTCCACATGCTCATCTTCGTACGTTTCAGCTTGAAAGACTCGCCAGCCGTCTTTTCTTGATAAGGATTGGAATCGCTCAGGATCTTGCCGTCGGAAAATTTAATGATCCGGTTCGCGTATTCCTTAGCCAATTCGGGATTGTGCGTGACCATGATGACCAGTTTTTCTTTTGAAAGCTCCTTGATCAAATTCATGATCTGTACGCTTGTTTCACTATCCAGTGCGCCGGTCGGCTCGTCGCACAGCAGAATATCGGGATCATTGGCTAAAGCGCGCGCGATCGCGACGCGCTGCATCTGACCGCCCGAAAGCTGGTTGGGCTTTTTGTGCATGTGTTCTTTCAGACCCACGCGGATCAAGACTTCTTCTGCGCGTTTTCGTTTTTCCTGCTTTGATACGCCGGAAAGCGTCATGCCAAGCTCAACATTGTCGATGATCCCCAAGTGGCCAATCAAATTATAGCTTTGGAAAATAAAACCGATCGAATTATTGCGGTAAGCGTCCCAGTCCGATTCTTTAAAAGAACGGGTCGATTTGCCGCTGATGATCATGTCGCCGGAATCATAGCGGTCCAAGCCGCCGATCACATTCAGCAGGGTAGTTTTCCCGGAGCCGGATGGTCCGAGGATCGCGACGAATTCTTTTTCACGGAAAGCTGCTGATACACCGTCCAGTGCTTTGGTGATCGTGCCGCCAACCATATAATACTTTTTGATGTCTTTCAGTTCTAGCATAAGTAGGCTCTTTTCTATTGGGATTTGCGAAGCTGGTTGAGCAAGCTACAGCAGTTTTTCGATGGCACCGCTGATCTTTGCGGGTTTTGTCACGGGGGCGAACCGTTCTGCGACTTTGCCGTCCCGGTCCAGCAGGAATTTGGTGAAATTCCATTTGATCGCCCGGCCGCCGACCCCTGGTTTTTCTTCTTTCAAAAGGCGGTAGAGCGGGGATTCATGGTCGCCGTTCACCTCGATCTTTGCAAAAGTTTCAAAGGTCGTATCATATTTCATTTGGCAAAATGATTGGATCTCTTCATTTGTTCCAGGCGCTTGATGACCAAATTGGTTGCACGGAAAGTCGAGGATCTCAAAACCGTCTTTTTGGTATTTTTGATACAACTCCTCCAGTCCTTCATATTGCGGCGTAAATCCGCAGCCCGTCGCCGTATTGACGATCAAAAGGACTTTGCCGCGGTATTTTTTGAGCGGGATTTCTTGCCCGTTGACCGCTTGGACGGTCAAATCGTAAATGTTCATTTTAATACCTCCTTAATTGTTCTAACCGATTGTACACAATTTAATTGGGTTTGACAAACAGAAACATTCACGCTAAAATTCTACTGGAAAGCGGGGGATCAAGATGGCGAAGGAAGAAAAAATTTTGGACCAGGAATTGTGTTTTCAATTATACGTAGCTTCAAAAGAGATCATCAAAATGTATAAACCGCTTTTAGCGCCATATGGAGTGACTTACACTGAATTTATCACTCTTCTGGCGATCCAAGGCGAAATGACCGTGAATGATCTCGGCAAACAGCTTTATTTGGATTCCGGTACGCTGAGCCCGCTCCTTAAAAAATTAGAAAAAAAGGAATTATTGATCCGGCATCGTTCGCCGCTTGATGAACGCAAAGTGCTGGTCAAATTGACTGCGAAAGGAAAAAAGATCCAAAAAGAATTGCCTTGTGTTTCACGGGATGTCTACGATACACATTTTGCCGGGAAGCCGCTTGATCTTTTCGCCCTGCTCGGGCAAGTCAAAGAATTGAATCAGCTATTTACGAAAGAAAATTTATAATAGGAAAGGAAATGCGCGACGTGGAACAAACGAAGCAATCAACAGAGGGAATCCGCTCTGTCTACATCCATATCCCATTTTGCCGCAATATCTGCTACTATTGCGATTTTAATAAAGTCTTTTTGGAAGGTCAGCCGGTCGATCGTTATTTGGACGGCTTAGCGAAAGAAATCGAGTGGACGCTGCAAGATGTGCCTCAACGGTTGGCGACCTTATATATCGGCGGCGGCACTCCGAGCACGCTGACCCTTGTACAGTGGCGCAAATTATTCGCGGATCTGGAAAAATATTTCCAGCTTCTGCCAGATTGCGAGTTCACGATCGAAGTCAATCCGGAAGACGTATCGCGCGAGCTCGCTGAACTTTTTGCCGCCCAGCGCGTCAACCGGATCAGCATGGGGGTGCAGACCTTCAATGAAAAATTGTTGAAAAAAATCGGCCGCAAGCATACGGCCGCAGATGTTTACCGCGCGATCGAAGCATTTCAAACTGCGGGGATCACCAATATTTCGGTGGATCTGATCAATGCGCTGCCCGGCGAAACGCTCGCAGATTATGAAGAGACGCTTGCGGAAGCGTTGGCGCTCGATCTGCCGCATTATTCCTTTTATTCGCTGATCTTAGAAGAACGAACGCTTTTCAGCCAATGGGAGCGGCACGGGAAGCTAGTGCTGCCGGAAGAAGATCTGAGCGCGGATATGTACGAGCGGACGGTTGCTGCTCTTGAAAAAGCCGGCCGCAAGCGTTATGAGATCAGTAATTTTGCGCTGCCTGGAAAAGAATCAAAACATAATCTGGTTTATTGGAACAATCAAGAATATTTTGGTTTCGGGGCTGGCGCGAGCGGAAATTTTGCAGGCTGCCGAACGCAGAATATCGGCCCGGTCGCGCATTATTTAAAAAAAATTAGCGTCGGAGAGCTGCCGTACCGGACGCATCACTTGGAAAGCCGCCAAGAAGCGATCGAAGATGAAATGTTTTTGGGACTTCGCAAAGCTTCAGGCGTTTCTTTCGCGGAATTTTTCACGCGGTTCGGGCAAACGCTCGACGAAGTTTACGGTCCAGTGATCGAACGCTTTATTGACCAAGGGCTGCTCGTAAAAGAAGCAGACCGGATCCATTTGACCCCGCAAGGCTTTTTGCTTGGAAACATTGTTTTTGCCGGATTTTTACAGGATTAGCACTCTTCGATCAAGAGTGCTAATTTTTTGTGTGAATTTCTTGACATTTATTTGTGTGGTTGATAAGATAATAAATGTGATTAGCACTTGCTCTTTCAGAGTGCTAAGAGAGGTGATGAACATGTTAACGAAGAGGCAATCGGATGTTTTGCGAATGATTGTCCAGACTTACACCTCCACCGGGACCCCAGTCGGCTCCAAATATTTAAAGGACGCTGGGATCAAGGCGAGCAGTGCGACCATTCGCAATGATATGAGTGCTTTGGAGGAAATGGGGCTTTTGCGGAAGAATCATTCTTCTTCCGGGCGGATCCCGTCAATGTTGGGATACCGCTATTATGTGGATCATTTGCTGCAGCCCGCGGATGTACCGCTGGCGGAAAAAAATTATATCAGCAGCACCTTGGACCATGATTTTCATGAGATCAATGATATCATTGAAAGCTCTGCAAAGATTTTGGCGGATCTCACGAAATATACAGCGTTTTCGCTTGGACCGGAAATGAATAATCGCCGCTTGACTGGATTTCGAATCATCGCGCTGAATGATCATCAGATCATCGCCGTGGTCGTTACTGACAAGGGCAATGTCGAAAGCCGCGTCTATATGATTCCAGAAGGAGTGACGAGCGAAGATCTGAAAAAGATGGTCCAGCTGATCAACGAACGGCTGGTCGGACTCGACTTGCTGACGGTCTATCACAAGCTGCGTACGGAGATCCCGCTGATCCTCAACCGGTATTTCCAGCAGCCGAACGGGATGGCCAAGCTGTTCGACACTTTTTTCGGCGATGTTTTCGACAATCGCTCGATCTATGTCAGCGGCAAAGTCAATCTGCTTGATTTTCATTTCAATCAGATCCCGCAAGATTTGAATCAGTTCCATTCGGTATATTCCTTTATGGAGAACCCGCAGGCGCTGATCGATCTGTTCGATGATTCAGAAGGGGTTCCGGCGGTAGATATCAAGATCGGCTCAGAGATCGGCAACAAATTGCTGCAGGATATGAGCATGATCACAGCTGCTTATCACATCAAAGGTCACGGTCAGGGTTTGATCGCCCTTTTGGGACCGACAAATATGCCTTATTCGAAAATCTACGGATTGCTGAACGTTTTCCGTGAAGAATTAGGGCAAAAGCTATCTGATTATTACCAAGCGTTATAGCTTGTTAATGATTTATAGAAAGGAATGTCAGTGGATGTCAGAAGAAAAGGACTATCAAAATTCGGCACATACTCCGCCGGAAGATGCACCCGATGAACAAGATCTTCCGCACGAAGACGCGGAGGAACAAGCGGCCGCGGACGCGGCTGAACCGGCGGAAGCGCCGAACGAAGATCTCCAATTCAAATACGATGAGTTGGAAGACAAGTATTTGCGCGCTCAAGCCGAAATCGCCAACATCATCAAACGCAACCGCGCCGAAAGAGAGCAGGCGGCGAAGTACCGCTCGCAAGATCTCGGCAAGGCGATTTTGCCGGCGCTTGATAATCTCGAGCGTGCGATGGAGATCGAAGTCCATGATGAACAAGGAGCAAGCTTGAAAAAAGGAATCAAGATGGTTCTCGAAAGTTTGCAGAGCGGTCTTTTGAATGAAGGGATCACGGAGATCCCCGCATTAGGCGAAGCGTTCGATCCGCAAGTCCATCAAGCAGTCCAAACGATGCCGGCCGATGAAGATCATCCAGCCGACACCGTCGTTGAAGTATTACAAAAAGGCTATCAGCTTCATGACCGCGTTTTGCGCGCGGCGATGGTGATCGTAGCTCAATAAATAAAAAAACTTTTCAGCAAGGAGCATGAAAAATGAGTAAAATAATCGGTATTGACTTAGGAACGACCAACTCAGCAGTCGCTGTTTTGGAGGGAAATGAACCAAAAATCATCACCAACCCTGAAGGAAACCGGACGACTCCGTCTGTTGTCGCTTTTAAAAACGGCGAGATCCAAGTCGGCGAAGTTGCAAAACGGCAAGCGGTAACCAATCCGAATACGGTTTCCTCGATCAAGCGCCATATGGGCGAAGCCGGCTATAAAGTCGAAATCGAAGGAAAAACCTACACTCCGCAGGAAATCTCGGCAATGATCCTGCAATATATCAAAGGATTTGCTGAAGATTACTTGGGTGAAAAAGTTGAAAAAGCAGTCATTACGGTCCCTGCTTATTTCAACGATGCCCAGCGGCAAGCGACGAAAGATGCCGGGAAGATCGCTGGCCTTGAAGTTGAACGGATCGTTAACGAACCGACCGCCGCAGCGCTCGCTTACGGTTTGGATAAAACCGATCGCGACGAAAAAGTATTAGTATTCGACCTCGGCGGCGGGACTTTCGATGTGTCGATCCTTGAGTTGGGCGACGGCGTCTTTGACGTGTTAGCGACTGCCGGCGACAATCATCTGGGCGGCGACGATTTTGATAATAAGATCATCGATTACATGGTCGACACGTTCAAAAAAGAACATGGGATCGATCTTTCTAAAGATAAAATGGCGATGCAGCGTTTGAAAGATGCAGCTGAAAAAGCGAAGAAAGATCTTTCAGGGATCACAAGTACGCAAATCAGCTTGCCATTCATCACGGCCGGCGAAAACGGTCCGCTCCACTTGGAAATGAACTTGACGCGTGCGAAATTCGACGAATTGACCGCTGACTTGGTCGAACGGACAAAACAACCAGTCCGTCAAGCATTGAAAGATGCCGGCTTGAGCCAATCGGATATCGATGAAGTTTTGCTAGTCGGCGGGTCGACGCGGACACCTGCCGTTGTGGATGCTGTCCGCAAAGAAACCGGCAAAGAACCGAATAAATCGGTCAACCCCGATGAAGTCGTTGCGATGGGTGCTGCGATCCAAGGCGGAGTCATCACCGGCGACGTCAAAGATGTCGTATTGCTCGATGTAACGCCGCTGTCACTTGGAATCGAAACAATGGGCGGCGTGTTCACAAAATTGATCGACCGCAATACCACGATCCCAACCAGCAAATCCCAAGTATTTTCTACTGCAAGCGACAATCAGCCCGCGGTCGACATCCATGTTCTTCAAGGAGAACGTCCAATGGCTGCTGATAACAAAACACTCGGCCGCTTCCAATTGACAGATATTCCGCCAGCTCCACGTGGGATCCCGCAAATCGAAGTAACTTTCGATATCGATAAAAACGGGATCGTCAATGTTTCCGCGAAAGATCTGGGAACGCAAAAGGAACAAAAGATCACGATCAAATCTTCTTCCGGTCTTTCGGATGATGAAATCGATCGGATGGTCAAAGATGCTGAAGCGAATGCTGAGACCGACAAACAGCGCAAAGAAGAAGTTGATCTGCGCAATGATGTCGATGCACTGCTTTTCACAACAGATAAAACTTTGAAAGAACTCAAAGATAAAGTCGATGCCGAAGAGATCAAAAAAGCCGAAACGGCTCGCGACGAATTGAAAGCTGCCGTTGAAGCCAATAATTTGGAAGACATCAAGACCAAACGCGATGCTTTGAACGAAGTGGTCCAAAACTTGACTGTAAAACTTTACGAACAAGCTGCCCAAAAAGAAACACAAGAAAATCCGGAAGCAGCAAAAGAAGGCAAAGACGATTCAGTGGTTGACGGCGACTTCAGCGAAGTCGATGACGACGACAAAAAGTAATCTGTCGTTTGAAAGGGCTTGGGGCAATAAGTCCCCAAGTCCTTTTTCCTAGTAAACGGGCAGCCGCCGCCTTCTTAGCAGAAACGGTAGCGGGCTTAAGGCAATTATGTTATGATTGTCGATAGCAAATTGTACAAAAAAATGGTTTGGAGGAACACCCATGGCGGAAAAAAGAGATTATTATGAAGTTTTGGGTCTATCCAAAAGTGCTTCAGATGATGAAATCAAAAAAGCTTACCGTAAATTATCAAAAAAATATCATCCAGATATCAATAAAGCACCGGATGCCGAAGAAAAATTCAAGGAGATCACCGAAGCATATGAAGTATTGAGCGATCCGCAAAAGCGGGCTGCATATGATCAATACGGGCATGCTGCGACGAATCCGAATTTTGGCGGTGGTTCAGGCGGCTTTGGCGGATTCGATACCGGCGGCTTCAACAGCGGTTTTGGCGGCTTTGAAGATATTTTTGAATCATTTTTCGGCGGCGCGAGCCGCTCAGCGGATCCGACTGCTCCGCGTCCTGGAGCGGATCTGGAATACCGGCTCGATCTTTCATTTGACGAGGCAGTTTTCGGCGCTGAAAAAGAGATCAAATATAAGCGTGAAGGGGTCTGTGAAACTTGCCACGGCAGCGGGGCAAAACCTGGAACTGAACCGGTCACTTGTCATAAATGCCACGGCAGCGGCTATGTCAATATCGAGCGGCAAACACCGCTTGGCCGCGTAATGACGCGCCAAGTCTGCGATGTCTGTCATGGGACCGGAAAAGAAATCAAAGAACCGTGTCCGACTTGCCATGGTTCTGGACATGTTAAAGAAACGCATAAAGTCAAAGTCAAAGTTCCGGCAGGGGTCGAGACCGGCCAGCAAATGCGGCTGCAAGGCCAAGGCGAAGCGGGAACGAATGGCGGACCTTATGGTGATTTGTATGTGATCTTCAAAGTGGCACCTAGTGACATTTTTGAACGCGAAGGCGCGAATATCTACTATACTTTGCCGCTCAGCTTTGTCCAAGCAGCACTCGGAGATGAAGTCGATGTTCCGACGGTCAGCGGGAAAGTGAAGCTGAAGATCCCCGCGGGCACCCAAACGGGGACTAAATTCCGGCTGCGGGGCAAAGGCGCACCGAAACTCAATGTGAAAAATACCCGCGGTGATCAGCAAGTCACAGTCAATATCGTTACCCCGCGCAATTTGAGCGATGAGCAGAAAAAAGCATTGCGCGAATTTGCGAATGCCGGCGGCGATAAAGTCCAAGAACAAAACGGCGAAGGTTTCTTCAACAAAATGAAGGATGCCTTCAGCGGAAAAAAATAGTATTGAAACGCGTATATTTTAAACAAATAAGAAGGCTGCGGCGGATTGCGTCGCAGCCTTCTTATTTGTTATTTTGCTATCTCACAGATTCAATACTTTATCAAGAAAGTCTTTTGTCCGCGGATTTTTCGGATGATCGAAGACTTGTTCAGGGGTGCCGTCTTCTAGGAAGTGGCCGCCGTCGATAAACATCACACGATTCGCGACTTCTTTTGCAAAACCCATTTCGTGTGTGACGATCACCATCGTCATCCCGTTCATTGCCAAGCGCTTCATGACTTGCAAAACGTCACCGACCATTTCAGGATCAAGTGCAGAAGTCGGTTCGTCAAAAAGCATGATATCTGGTTCCATCGCAAGCGCTCGAGCGATCGCGACCCGCTGTGCTTGACCGCCGGAAAGCGAATCCGGATAGACGTTGCGTTTCTCGGCTAAACCGACGGTCTCCAAAAGGAGCATCGCTTGTTTTTCCGCTTCTTCTTTTGGTACTTTTTTCAAATCGATCGGTGCCAAGGTGATGTTTTCGATCACCGTCAAATGCGGAAATAAATTGAAGTGCTGGAAAACCATTCCGATATGTTCGCGGACTTTGTTGATATTCGTCTTTGGATCCATCAGATCAAAGCCGTCGACTTGGATGTCGCCGCTAGTCGGCTGTTCCAAGCAGTTCAAACAGCGTAAAAAGGTCGATTTCCCGGAACCGGAAGGCCCGATGATACAAACGACATCGCCCTCATTGATCTTTAAACTGAGATCATCCAGCACCATTTGATCGCCGAATTTTTTGACGAGATGGGAGACATTGATTTTTTCTTTAGGCTTTTGCACTGATATTCACCTTCTTTTCTAAACGTTTCGAAAGTTTCGTCAAGATCGTGATCACGATCAGATAGATCAGCGAGATGATCAAAAGCATCTTGAAACTTTGCGCGGTACGGGCGATGATGATCTGCCCAGTCTGCAGCAATTCGACAAGTCCGATCGCTGAAAGGATCGTCGTATCTTTTAAGCTGATCACGAATTGGTTGATCAAAGAAGGGATCATGATCTTGATCGCTTGCGGCAAGATGATCTTGCGCATCGTCTTTGAGTAGTTGAAGCCAAGCGAACGCGAAGCTTCGGTCTGGCCGATCGGCACAGCTTGGATGCCGCCGCGGAAGATCTCGGCGATGTAGGCACTGGCGTTCAGGGTCAACGTGATGATCCCAGCGGTATAATCGCTGATCGAAAGACCAGTCACATTCGGGATCCCGAGGAAGATGAAGAAGGCCAAAACCATCAGCGGCACGCCGCGGATCAAGTCGACATACAACCCAGCGGCCCCTTTCATGAGGCGGTTTTGTGAAACACTCATGATCCCGAAAAGCGCTCCGATGATCATCGCCAAAACAAACGAGATCAAGACGAGCGACATCGTCATTCCAAGGCCCTTCAAGAGCGCGCGGTAATTGCTTTTGATCAAACCGAAGAAGGAATGATCGACGGCCTTTGTTTTGCCGGTATCTAGATATTTATTCAAGATCTTTTGATATTCACCGCTTGCCTTCAGATCAGCGAGTCCTTCATTGAAAGCTTTCAGCAGTTCGGGATGTGTCCCTTTTTTGACGGCGAACCCGTATTGTCCGCCCATTTCCGGCTTGCCGATCAGCTCGAACGCTTGGCCTTGTTTGGCATTGTAGCTCAACACCGGATAATCATCCATGATCGCTGCCACGTAGCCAGTGTTCAACACGTTGTACAAGTCGTTGGCAGTATTATAGACTTTCACAGTGTAGCCGTATTTATCAGCATTTTTATTGAGAAACTCCGCTGACTCGGTGCCGATCTTCGCGCCGACCAGCTTCCCTTTCAAATCTTTGTAGCCCTTGATATCTTTGTCGCCTTTTTTGACTGCTAACTGGATCCCGGAATCGAAATAAGGATCCGAGAAGTCAAAAGATTGTTTTCGTTCGTCAGTGATCGTCATCCCGGCGATCATCGCATCCGCCTGATTGGCTTCGACGGCTTGGATCGCCGCATTGAAGCCGACGGGATTGAATTTGACTTTGAAACCTTTCATTTCGGCGATCCGATTGACTAGATCGATATCGATCCCGACATATTTCTGCTGGTCGTTCTGAAATTCGAACGGCGGGAACGTCAGATCCGTCGCGATCACGTATTCTTTTTCAGCTGTTGCGGGCTGGCTGGTCGTTGTACTGCTCTCCGCGGATGCCAGTTTGCCGCCGAGAAACAGCAGGACAAAACAAATTCCTATTTTTGCAAATGAAAGCCAATATTTCTTTTTCATAGCAACCTCCTTGTGTAGTGAACCCTTTTATTATAAGGAATAATACTTTGAAATAGCAAGGGAAATGTGACATGTTCACGTGATGAGAAGTCCTTTAGATTCGGTAAAAAGATAGGCGGATAAATGGCGAAAATATGTTCGATATGGTAAAATTATCACAGTAGAAAAGTCCACGGGTCTGGGAAAGGAGCACTTCTTTTTCCGGACTTCTTTTCATGGAAAAGGGGAAAATGAATGATCGAAAGACAAAATGATAATCATTTTGAACTTGTTTCTAAATATCAACCGGCCGGCGATCAGCCGCAAGCGATCGAAAAGCTTGTCAAAGGAATCGAAGCCGGCGATAAGTCGCAAGTTCTCTTGGGAGCGACCGGGACCGGCAAAACATTCACAATGTCCGAAGTCATCCAAAAAGTGAATAAGCCGACACTGGTGATCGCGCACAATAAAACACTTGCGGGCCAGCTTTACAGCGAATTCAAAGAATTCTTTCCGCACAACGCGGTCGAATATTTCGTCAGCTACTATGATTATTATCAACCGGAAGCGTATGTGCCTTCCAGCGATACATATATTGAAAAAGATGCTTCGATTAATGATGAGATCGATAAATTGCGCCACTCAGCAACAAGCTCGCTCTTGGAGCGCAACGACGTGATCGTGGTCGCTTCTGTTTCGTGTATTTACGGTTTGGGCGATCCGAAAGAGTATCAAGATAAAGTTCTTTCGCTGCGGGTCGGGATGGAGATCAGCCGCGACAAACTGCTCAATCAGCTGGTTGATATCCAGTTCGACCGCAATGATATCGATTTCCAGCGCGGGCGCTTCCGCGTGCGCGGCGATGTCGTCGAGATCTTTCCGGCGAGCCGCGATGAACGGGCACTGCGCGTCGAGTTCTTCGGTGATGAGATCGAGCGGATCCGCGAAGTCGATACGCTGACCGGCCAAGTTTATCAAGATGTCGAGCACGTCGCGATCTTCCCGGCGACGCACTTTGTCACGAATGATACAAAATTGGAAAAAGCGATCCGCGAGATCCAAGAAGAGCTGGCTGTCCAGCTGAATGCGCTCAAAAATGAAAACAAGCTGCTGGAAGCCCAACGTCTTGAACAGCGGACGAATTACGATATCGAAATGATGCGCGAAATGGGCTATACTTCGGGAATCGAAAACTATTCGCGTTTTATGGACGGCCGCGAACCCGGCGAACCGCCGTTTACGCTGCTCGATTTCTTCCCGAAAGATTTTTTGATCATGGTCGATGAGTCTCATGTGACGATGCCGCAAGTTCGCGGGATGTATAATGGTGACCGTGCCAGAAAAGAAATGCTGGTCAATTACGGCTTCCGTCTGCCAAGCGCGCTTGACAATCGGCCGCTGCGGCTGGAAGAGTTTGAAAAACATGTCCACCAGATCGTTTATGTTTCAGCAACGCCGGCGCCGTATGAGACCGATCGTGCTCAGCAGATCGTTGAACAGATCATCCGGCCGACCGGTCTTTTGGATCCGGTCATCGAAGTCCGGCCGATCATGGGGCAGATCGATGATTTACTAGGCGAGATCAATGAACGCGTTGAAAAAAATGAACGGGTCTTTGTAACGACGCTGACGAAAAAAATGTCAGAAGATCTGACAGACTATTTCAAAGAAATGGGTGTCAAAGTCAAATATCTTCACAGTGATATCAAAACGCTCGAACGAACCGAGATCATCCGCGATCTCAGGCTCGGCAAGTTCGACGTTTTAGTCGGGATCAACTTGCTGCGTGAAGGACTGGATGTTCCCGAAGTGTCGCTGGTCGCGATCTTAGATGCTGATAAGGAAGGTTTTCTGCGCAGCGAACGTTCGCTCGTCCAGACGATCGGCCGCGCGGCGCGGAATTCTGAAGGCAAAGTGATCATGTATGCCGATAATATGACGGATTCAATGAAAAAAGCGATCAGCGAGACGAAACGCCGTCGCGAGATCCAAGAAGCTTATAATGAAGCACACGGCATCAAGCCGAAAACGATCATCAAAGAGATCCGCGATCTGATCAGCATCTCAGCGGATCCGGAAGCAGAAGAAGGGCCAACACTGGCAGATTATACGAAACTGCCGCCGGAAAAACGCAAGAAGATGGTCGAACAAATGGAGTCGGAAATGCGCGAAGCGGCGAAGATCCTCGATTTCGAGAAAGCGGCGACGCTGCGGGATGCAATTTTAGAATTGAAAGCTGGAAAGTAAGAGGTTAAAGAATGGCAAATGATAAAATCGTGATCCACGGAGCGCGTGCTCATAATTTAAAAAATGTCGATGTGACGATCCCGCGGGACAAACTGGTCGTAGTGACCGGCTTATCCGGTTCGGGGAAGTCGTCGCTCGCTTTCGATACATTATATGCAGAAGGACAGCGGCGCTATGTCGAAAGTCTTTCGGCCTATGCCCGGCAGTTTTTAGGGCAGATGGATAAGCCGGATGTCGACAGTATCGACGGGCTCAGCCCGGCGATCTCGATCGATCAAAAAACAACATCGAAAAACCCGCGGTCGACCGTCGGAACGGTGACCGAGATCAATGATTATTTGCGGCTGCTCTTTGCGCGGGTCGGGACGCCGATCTGTCCAAATGACGGGACCGAGATCACTTCCCAAACGATCGATCAAATGGTCGACCGTGTTTTTGATCTGCCGGAGCGGACACGTCTGCAAATTTTAGCACCGATCGTGCGCGGCAAAAAAGGTCAGCATAAAAAAGTCTTCGACTTGATCCAAAAGGAAGGCTACGTTCGCGTGCGCGTTGACGGCGAAACGTATGATATTTCGGAAGTGCCGGTGCTTGAGAAAAACCGCAAGCATGATATCGCGATCGTGATCGACCGCATCATCGTCAAAGACGGGATCCGCTCGCGGCTCTTCGATTCTTTCGAGTCGGCGCTGCGCTTGGCGAATGGTTATGCGATCGCTGACGTGATCGGCAAAGAGGAGATCATTTTTTCTGAACATTATGCCTGTCCTTATTGCGGCTTTACAGTCGGCGAGCTCGAACCAAGACTTTTTTCATTCAACGCACCGTTTGGGGCTTGCCCGGAATGCGATGGGCTCGGGATCAAGCTCGAAGTCGATCAAGATCTGGTGATCCCGGACGTCAGCAAGACACTGAGAGAAGGAGCGATCGTCCCGTGGAATCCGATCAGCTCGCACTATTATCCGCAAATGCTCGAACAAGCTTGTGAACAGTTCGGGATCGATATGGACACGCCGTATGAAATGCTGCCGGAAAAACAGCAGCAGATCATCTTGAACGGCTCAGGTGATGACGAGTTTCATTTCCACTATGAAAATGAATTTGGCGGCGTACGCGATGTTGATGTGCCTTTTGAAGGAGTGATCCCGAATATTTTGCGGCGCTATCACGAAACGAACAGCGACTTTACGCGCGGGCAGATGCGCCTTTATATGACGGAGCTGACGTGTCAGGCTTGCCACGGCCACCGCTTGAATCCGCAAGCGCTCAGTGTCAAAGTCGCCGGCCGCAATATCGGCGAGGTGTGCGATGATTCGATCGGCCAAAGCTTGGACTTTTTCAATCAGCTTGCGCTCAGCAAGCAGCAGATGATGATCGCCCGCCCGATCTTAAAAGAGATCGAAGACCGGCTGACCTTCTTAAAAAATGTCGGCTTGAAATATTTGACACTCAGCCGCGCGGCTGGGACGCTTTCCGGCGGCGAAGCGCAGCGGATCCGGCTGGCAACGCAGATCGGGTCGAATTTATCCGGCGTGCTCTATATTTTGGATGAACCATCCATCGGTCTTCATCAGCGCGATAACGACCGTTTGATCGGCTCGCTCAAAAAAATGCGCGACTTGGGCAATACATTGATCGTCGTCGAGCACGATGAAGATACGATGCGGGCTGCCGATTATTTGATCGATGTCGGGCCCGGTGCTGGCGAAAAGGGCGGCAAGATCGTCGCAGCCGGGACTCCTGCGGAAGTTGAGGAAGATCCGAATTCTTTGACCGGCCAATATTTATCCGGTAAAAAGCAGATCGCGCTGCCGAAAAAGCGGCGCAAAGGAAACGGCAAAGAAATCACTTTGAGCGGCGCGCGTGAAAATAATTTGAAAGATTTGACAGTCAAGTTCCCGCTGGGTGAATTCATCGCGGTGACCGGGGTTTCCGGTTCTGGGAAAAGCACGCTGGTCAATCAGATCTTAAAGCGTGCTCTTGCGCAGAAGATCAACCATAATTCGGAAAAACCGGGAAAATACAAAAAGATCAGCGGTTATGATGAGATCGAAAAAATCATCAATATCGATCAATCACCGATCGGACGCACACCGCGCAGCAATCCGGCGACTTATACCAGCGTCTTTGACGACATTCGCGATTTGTTTGCCAAAACCAATGAAGCGAAAGTCCGCGGCTATAAAAAAGGCCGCTTCAGCTTCAACGTCAAAGGCGGACGCTGCGAAGCTTGCAAGGGCGACGGGATCATCAAGATCGAGATGCACTTTTTGCCCGATGTCTACGTTCCTTGTGAAATCTGTCATGGACAGCGCTACAACTCAGAGACACTTGAAGTTCACTATAAAGGCAAGAACATTGCTGAAATTTTGGATATGACGGTCGAAGAAGCACTCGAGTTCTTCCGTTCGATCCCAAAGATCCGCCGCAAGCTGCAGACGATTTTTGATGTCGGTTTGGGGTATATCAAATTGGGTCAGCCGGCGACGACCCTTTCCGGCGGCGAAGCGCAGCGAATGAAGCTGGCGGGCGAACTGCACAAAATCTCAAATGGCAAAAACTTTTATATTTTGGACGAACCAACGACCGGCCTCCACTCGGATGACATCAAGCATCTTTTGGCGGTTCTTCAGCGGCTCGTTGATAAGGGCAACACGGTGCTTGTGATCGAGCACAACTTGGATGTGATCAAGTCAGCCGATCATGTGATCGATCTCGGACCAGAAGGCGGCGACGGCGGCGGTCAGATCGTCGCACTCGGGACGCCGGAAGACATCGCGGCCAACAAAAACAGCTATACCGGTCAATATTTGAAACCATATTTGAAAAAATAAAAAGAAAGACTTGCAAACAGGGCTCATGACCATTTTGGTCATGAGCCCTGTTTGTTTTGCTTTAATCTTTTGAATATTCGAATGCTGCGGCGCGTTCATATTTGAAGTGATAGACCGCCAGCAAGGCGATAAACCAGAACGGCGTCAGCAGCATGATCATCCGAGTCGCTTTCTCCCAGAAAAGAATACCGACGAGCACTAAAATGAATCCCATGACCAGATAATCAGAAAACGGATAGAGCGGCATCCGAAACGAGTGAAGTGTTTCGGCCGTCTTACGGTAGCGCAAATGGGTGTAGACCATCATAAACCAGATAAATAGAAAGCAGACCGTCGAGACCCCGGTGATCAGTGTAAAGGCTTCACTCGGAACGAAATAATTCAGCAGGATCACGGTAAAAATCGTTGCCGCTGAAAAAAGGATCGCGCTCCCGGGAACTTGGTGGCGGGTCAATTTCAAAAAGAATGAAGGCGCGCTGTTTTCTTTTGCCAGAGAGCGCAGCATTCGGCCAGTGCTGTAGAGCGCGCTGTTGCAGGCTGAAGCAGCTGAACTCAGAACAACGACATTGATGACGGAAGCGGCAACAGTGACCCCGATTTCAGAAAAAACTTCGACAAACGGACTATGGGCAGCGTTGAGCGAGTCCCACGGGTAGATCGACATGATCACTGTTAATGAGCCTAAATAGAAGAGAATAATCCGGATCGGGATATTATTGATCGCTTTTGGGATCACGGTTTCCGGATCTTGCGTTTCGCCAGCGATCAAACCGACCAGCTCGATCCCGACGAATGCAAAAGCCGCCATTTGAAAAGAAGCCAAAAAGCCGCTGAAACCTTTTGGAAAGAAGCCGCCGTGTGTCCATAACTGGGAAAATCCGGCACTTCCGGCATTCGTATGGTAGCCGGTCGCGATCATATACACGCCGACCACGATCAAAGCGATGATCGCAACGACTTTGATCAAAGCAAACCAAAATTCCATCTCGCCGAACAAGCGGACCGCCATTAAGTTGAGCGAGAGCAAAATCACCAGTGCGATCACTTCGGGCAGCCACTGCGGGATGCCGGGCGCCCAATAGCGGATGTACAGACCGGTCGCGGTCAAATCAGCCATCGCGATCGAGATCCAGCAGAACCAATAAGTCCAGCCGGTCACGAACGCGGCTTTTTTGCCGAGATGATCTTCGATAAATTCTAAAAAAGAGTGGTGTTCTAAATTCGAGAGCAATAGCTCGCCCAGCGCGCGCATGATCAAAAAGCAGATGCAGCCCATGATCAAATAAGATAAAAGGATCGAAGGACCCGCCGCTTGGATCGATTTGCCGGAGCCCAAGAAGAGACCCGTTCCGATCGCGCCGCCGATCGAGATCAGCTGGACATGCCGATTTTTTAATCCGCGGTCGAGCTCTTTTGTTCGTGCGGCATCTTTTTCTGCGGCGATGTTGTTTTTCAAATTTGCCATTAGTCATTTCATCCCATCTTTGAAGTATCAAGCCGAAAGAATATTCCGAATATTACAATTTAATCACAGAAAGAAAAAAAATCAATGAAAATTCGCTGATTTCTGTATTTTTTCATAGAAATGCAAGAGAAATGTAAAATTTGTTGAACAGTGGGGAATAAACAAGACACGCCGGGATTGTAATGATATAATTATAAAGATTGAAATGAAGGAGGAGTCTTTGTGGAAAAGCGCGAAAACCAACCAACAGTTTTGAAATTGGTGATCATCACCGGGATGAGCGGCGCGGGGAAAACCGTCGCGATCCAAAGCTTCGAAGACCTCGGTTATTTTTGTATCGATAATCTGCCGCCGTCACTGTTCTCGAAGTTCTGGGAGCTCTTGAAAGAAAACGGCAAAATCAACCGGATCGCACTGGTCGTTGATCTGCGTTCGCGAAGCTTCTTCAGCGAATTGGAAAATATGCTGATCTCGCTCGATAATTCGGACATGATCGACGCAAAGGTGCTGTTTTTGGATTGTTCCGATCGCGAGCTGATCTCTCGTTATAAAGAAACGCGCCGGACACATCCGCTCGCGATGGACGGACTGATCAGCGAAGGGATCAAAAAAGAGCGGGCGATCTTAAAAGATATCAAAGATCGGGCGCAATATGTCGTCGATACGACGGATCTGACCCCGCGGCAATTGCGGGAGAAGCTTGATCTGATGTTCAAAAAAGATGATGATCAGACCTTTCATATCGAGATGGTCTCATTCGGATTCAAATACGGTCTGCCGCTCGACGCTGATGTCATCATGGATGTCCGTTTCTTGCCGAATCCGCACTATGTTCCCGAGCTGCGGGCTCTGGACGGACTTGATCAAGCGGTCTATGATTATGTGATGAGCTTCCCGGAAACGGAAAGTTTTTATACGCAGTTTTATGGACTGCTGAAAAGTATTATGCCGGGCTATCAAAAAGAAGGAAAGACTTCGCTGACGATCGGGATCGGCTGTACCGGCGGGCAGCACCGCTCGGTGGCGCTTTCGGAACGGATCGGGCGGGCCTTGCGTGAAGAGTATCCGGTCAATATCACTCATCGCGACAAAGACAAACGAAAGGAAACGGTGAACCGCTCATGACTAAAATCTACCGCATTCATAAACCAAAGATCGTCATGATCGGCGGCGGGACCGGTCTGCCGGTGATCTTGCGGGCTTTGCGCGAGCAGGATGTCGATGTCACGGCGATCGTGACAGTCGCTGACGACGGCGGCAGCAGCGGCGAGATCCGTAAAAGCATCGCTGATATGGCGCCCCCCGGCGATCTGCGCAATGCGCTCGTCGCTTTGAGCGAAATGCCGAAGATCTTTGAAGAGTTGTTTCAATATCGTTTTCACAACAGCGATCAGTTTTTAGCAAATCATTCGCTGGGAAATTTGATCATCGCCGGTCTAGCGGAAATGAAGGGCAGTACATATGCGGCTGTTCAGATCTTGGGCAAAATGATGCAGATCACGGGAGATGTTTATCCGGCTTCTGAGCTGCCGCTTATTTTGCATGCCGTTTTTACCGACGGCTCGACTTCAAGCGGAGAAAGCGAGATCGTGAAGACCGGCAAACAAATCGAACGCGTCTTTGTGACGAATATGGACGGCAAAACGATCCCGCAGCCGGCACGCAAAGTCATCCAGGCGATCAAAGAAGCCGATTTGATCGTGTTGGGACCGGGATCGCTCTTTACCAGCATTCTGCCGAATTTGATGATCCCAGCGATCGGCGAAGCCGTCAAAGAAGCTGCTGGGAAAGTCGTTTATATTTGCAATATTATGACCCAAAGAGGCGAAACTGAGCATTTTACAGATGCTCAGCATATCCATGTATTAAATGAACAGCTGAAGAGTCCTTTCATCAATACTGTCTTAGTCAATACAAAAGAAGTCCCGAAGAAATATATCGGTCAAGAAAAGGGCGAATATCTTTTTCAAGTCGGCCACGATGCTTCGCGGCTGGCAGAAGAAAAGTGCGAGGTGATCTCGGCTGATTTTCTACATATCGTAAATGACAAAGTTTATCACGACGGCAGCAAAGTCGTCAGTGCGCTCTTGGGTTTGCTTGATCTGAGCGCCCAATAAAGGCAGGTGGAAAGTATTGAGTTTTGCAGCAGAAGTCAAACGCGAGCTGACGACTTTGGAGGTTCACCGGGAACATGCCAAAGCGGAGCTCGCAGCCTTGATCCGAATGAATGGATCGCTCAATCTGGTGAATCATCAGTTTGTTTTGAACGTTCAGACAGAAAATGCGGCGATCTCCCGCCGCATTTTCCGCTTGCTGAAAGATCACTATCATGTAACAAGCGAGCTGTTGGTTCGGCGAAAAATGAAATTAAAAAAGAACAACGTGTATATCGTCCGCTTGAAGAGCCGTACGGAAGAAATTTTGAAAGATCTGGAGATCATGGATGGGATGACGTTCAACGGCCATGTTGCGCCGTCGATCATGAATAATCATCAAAAGATCCGTTCGTATTTACGGGGAGCTTTTTTAGCCGGCGGTTCTGTCAATAATCCGGAGACGAGCCGCTACCATTTGGAGATCTATTCGATCTATGAAGAGCTGAATGAAGATATCTGTACGATGATGAATGAATTTGATTTGAATGCCCGGACGCTCGACCGCCGCAACGGCTATATCACTTATTTAAAAGGGGCCGAGCATATTACTGATTTTTTGATCTTGATCGGGGCGACGAATGCGATGCTGAAGTTTGAAGATGTGCGGATCGTCCGCGATATGCGCAATTCGGTCAACCGGCTGGTCAACTGCGAAACCGCCAATATGAATAAAACGGTGGATGCGGCGACGCACCAGCTGGAAAATATCCAGCTGATCGACTCAGCGATCGGTCTTGATGCCTTGCCGGAAAAACTGCGCGAGATCGCACAATTGCGGCTCGCTCATCCTGAAGTCAGTTTGAAAGAGCTGGGTGGGATGCTGCCGAGCGGGCAGATCTCAAAATCCGGCATCAATCACCGGATCCGCAAATTGAATGCTGTGGCAGCGGAACTGCGTGAAAAATCAGAAAAGAAAAAAATCGGAGGGGAATTATGAAAAAGATTTTACTGTTCGACATCGATAATACCCTGCTGGATTTTGATACCTCCGAAGCACGGGCGCTGCAGCATTTTTTTGCGGACAATACCAAACTGGATCCGCAGCAGCTGATCCAAGTTTATGACGGCATCAATCAGCAATTATGGCACGAATATGAGACCGGGGCGATCGACAAAGATACACTGGTCAATACACGCTTTGCCAAACTTTTTTCGCACTTCGGCCAGCAGATCGACGGCGCCGTTTACGAGATGCGCTACCAAGGCTATCTCGCGCAGGGACATGATCAGATCCCCGGCGCAAAAGCGCTTCTGGAACAATTGAAAAGGGATGGCTACCGGTTGTTTGCAGCCTCCAACGGGATCGCGCGGATCCAGCATCAGCGCTTGCAGGACTCGGGATTTGCCGCTTTGTTTGAAGAAACATTTATTTCCGAAGAGCTCGGCGTTCAAAAACCGCAGAAGCGTTTTTTTGAGACGGCTTTTTCACTGATCGCAGATTTTTCGGCAGCAGAAGCGGTGATGATCGGGGATTCTTTATCTTCTGACATTGCTGGTGGAAAAAATGCGCAGATCGATACCGTATGGTATAATCCTAAACAGCTGACCGCCGGCAATGTCCAGCCGACTTATACGATCTCACGATTACAGGAGCTTCCTCCGTTATTAAAATCATGGCGGTAAATCCGACGAAAAAATATAGAAAAGGAGGGAGCAGTCTTTGAACCTAAGTAAACTATTCGATTGGCAATATTTGCAGCAATTCATCACACATGATTTTTTTTCGTATCATTTTTTTATTAATATTTTAGATATCATGGTCGTCTGGATCTTAGTCTACCGCTTGATCATTCTGGTCCGCGGAACGAAAGCCGTTCAGCTTTTAAAAGGGGTCGCATTTTTCTTCGTGCTGCGGACGATCAGCGGCTTGATCGGCCTGAACACCTTGACTTGGCTGATGGATCAGATCATCAACTATGGCGTGATCGCGGCGATCGTGATCTTCCAGCCGGAGATCCGGCGCGGCTTGGAACATTTGGGCCGCAGTCCGATCTTTACGATGAGCCGGCTTGATAAACGCAATCAAGAAGAAAAATTGATCAAAGCGTATGATAAAGCGATCCAATATATGTCCAAGCGCAAGATCGGCGCATTAGTCACGATCGAACGTCAAACCGGTTTGGATGAATATATCGAGACCGGGATCCCGCTCGATGCGGATATTTCGGGTGAGCTTTTGATCAATATTTTTATTCCGAACACGCCGCTCCATGACGGGGCAGTGATCATCAAAGATGATAAGATCGCCGTTGCCAGCGCCTATCTGCCGTTGACGGAAAGCACGAAAGTGTCAAAAGAATTTGGGACACGCCACCGCGCAGCGATCGGGATCAGCGAAGTGAGCGATGCTTTGACGATCGTCGTTTCCGAAGAGACCGGCGGCGTCAGTATCACGCTCAACAATGAATTTATTCCCCATCTCAGTCAAGCAGAATATATCAAGATCTTGACCGAAGAGTTGGGCATTCCAAAAGAAAATGAGAAGAAAAACACTCTCCAGCAGTTCATCGATGAAGTGACAAGGGGGAGTAAAAAATGAAAGGCTTTTTCCAAAAAAATTGGATCTTGCGGCTTTTGGCGCTGCTTTTCACTTTATTGCTGTTTTTTAATGCAAATTCGCAAAAAAACTCATCCAGCAGCTCGTCGACTTCGACAAATGTCCAGACACGTTCGGTCAAACTTGCGAACGTCCCTGTCAATATTTTGGGGAATGACAAATACTTTTATTCCGGTTATGAAGGCGATGTAACGGTCCAGCTGAGCAGCACCAATCTCGTAAAGCTGGGGCAGCAGGAAAATGAAGATACACGGACCTTTAAAGTCGTCGCCGATCTGCGCAAGACGAAAAAGACGGGAACGATGGACATGGTCTTGACGACCCAAGACTTGCCGGACGGCATCGAAGCGCAGATCGATCCAAAAACGACCAGCATCACAGTTGAAAAAAAGGCTTCCAAAGAATTCAAAATCACGCCGGTAGTGGCTAAAGCCCAGCTTGCTGATGATTATACGCTGAAAGAAACCAGCGTTTCACCCAAAACAGTAAAAATCACGACCGGCGAAGCGGAAATCGCGCAAATCGCCAGAGTCGAGGCGAGTGTCAATCCAACGGAAAAGGTCACCGGCAACTATTCAGAAAAGGTTACGATCAAAGCATATGACGCAGACGGCAATGCCCTGCCGATCGCAGCCAGTCCGGCGCAAGCGACGGTCTCGCTCAAGGTGAGCCTGCCGTCAAAAAGTGTTCCGCTTCAAATCGAACAAACCGGAACAGCACCAGCCGGCATTTCTTCGGTGGAAGTTACCGCGGATAAAAACTTGATCAAATTGTCAGGCGATGCCAGCCAACTGGCTGATATCGAAAGTGTCGCGGTTTCAGTCGATATCTCAAACATCAAGCAGAAAACAACGAAGACCATGAAGATCCCGGTCGAGTCCGGTATCAGTGCGGATCCGGCAAGCGTCGAAGTCACGATCACCCCGACTGCCGCAAGCACGCACTCTTCTTAAAGGGAAAGCACCTGCACAAGGCAGATCAATTGAATCGATAAAGAATTGAGGAGAAGAAATGGGAAAATATTTTGGTACAGATGGAGTTCGCGGGGAAGCAAATAAAAAGCTTACCCCAGAATTAGCTTTTAAACTTGGACGCTGCGGCGGATATGTCTTGAGCCGCCACCAAGAAGAAAATGGTGAACAGCCGCGTGTTTTGGTGGGCCGGGATACACGGATCTCTGGACAGATGCTGGAAGAAGCGCTGATCGCCGGTCTGCTCTCGGTCGGCATCGAAGTCTTCCGGCTAGGGGTCATTTCAACACCGGGCGTGGCGTATTTGACACGTGTCCAAAAAGCCAGTGCCGGCGTAATGATCTCGGCTTCGCATAATCCAGCGCAAGACAACGGCATCAAGTTTTTCGGTGGTGACGGGTTCAAACTCGTTGATGAAAAAGAACTTGAGATCGAAGCGCTGCTGGATGCTCCGAAAGATCTTTTACCGCGTCCTTCGGCAAAAGGGCTAGGGACAGTTGAAGAATTTCCAGAAGGGATTTTGAAATACTCGCAATTTTTGACACAAAGCATTTCAGGAGATCTCGAAGGAATGAAGATCTGTCTCGATGCGGCAAACGGCTCGACTTCAGCGATCGTCGACCGCTTGTTTGCTGATCTGGAAACCGAATTTTATACAATGGGCGACTCGCCGAACGGTCTGAACATCAACGATCATGTTGGCAGCACTCATCCAGAAGCATTGCAAAAATTTGTTCTTGAAAAAGAAGCGCAAGCGGGCCTCGCATTTGACGGCGACGGCGACCGGGTGATCGCAGTCGATGAATTAGGACAGATCGTTGACGGCGATAAGATCATGTATATTTGCGGAAAATATTTAGCTTCGCAAAATCGATTGAACGACAATACGATCGTGGCGACCGTGATGAGCAATCTCGGCTTTTACAAAGCTGTAAAAGAAGCGGGTCTCAAAGCGGCGACTACCAAAGTCGGCGACCGCTATGTGGTCGAAGAAATGCGCAAAAGCAATTACAACTTGGGCGGTGAGCAGTCCGGACACGTGATCTTCTTGGATCTGAATACGACCGGCGATGGGATGCTCTCGGGGATCCAACTGCTGAACGTAATGAAGCAGACCGGTAAAAAGTTGTCGGAGCTGGCAAGCGAAGTGACGGAGTATCCGCAAAAGCTGGTCAATATTCGTGTCAGTGACAAAACTGCGGCGCAAGAAGACGGCGAAGTAAAAGAAGCGATCGCCGTTTGTGAAAGAGAAATGAACGGGGAAGGGCGCGTGCTGGTGCGACCGTCTGGAACCGAACCGTTGATCCGCGTGATGGTCGAGGCACCAACGGAAGAAAAAACGAATCAATACGCTGATCAGATCGCTTTAGTCGTCCGGCGCAAATACGGCACGGACGAGTAAAATGAAAAAAAGCAAAAAGCGCAGGAATCCCATTGCGAATTCCCGCGCTTTTTGCATTTGGCGCTTCTTTTTAAAATTGGTCTATATAATTAAAAAAACTTAATTGAATGAAAATGAATCAATATATTGACAACAAAGACCGATTTACTTATAATTTTAACTGTTCTCATGAATGAAAAAAAATTAAAATCAATCAAAAAGAAAAAATGGTATACCTAATTGGTATAAGAAAAGGATGATAAAAATGTGTGGAATCGTCGGTGTGATCGGAAATCCTAAAGCAACAAATATATTGATCCATGGGTTGGAACGGCTGGAGTACCGCGGCTACGATTCCGCGGGGATCTATGTGCAGGGAGAAAAAAGCTATTTGGTAAAATCAGTCGGCCGGATTGCACAGCTGAAAGCGCTGCTGACCCCAGAAGTTCAAGGGATGATCGGGATCGGCCACACCCGCTGGGCGACCCACGGCAAACCTTCTGAAGAGAATGCCCATCCGCATACAGCTGATCATGGCCGTTTTGTTTTAGTGCATAATGGGGTCATCGAAAACTACCAGGAAATCAAAGACCATTATTTAGCAGATGATACTTTTTACGGTGATACGGATACTGAGATCGCGGTCCATCTGATCGCAAAAATGACTTTGGAAAGCGGTTCGACTGAAGAAGGACTGCGCCAGGCGCTCAAAATCATCAAGGGTTCTTACGCATTTGCTTTGATCGACCAGGAAGACCCCGATACGATCTATGTAGCGAAAAATAAAAGCCCGCTCTTGCTCGGCGTTGGTGCCGGCTACAATATGGTTTGCAGCGATGCGATGGCGATGATCAATGAAACAAATCAATTTGTCGAGATCCATGATATGGAAATGGTGCTCGTTCACGCAGACCGCTATGAAATCAAAAATTTAGCCGGGGAAATCATCCGCCGGCTGCCGTTCACTGCCGAGATCGATGCGGCTGATCTGGAAAAGGGGACATATCCATTTTATATGCTGAAAGAAATCGATGAGCAGCCGACGGTGATGCGCCGGATCGCCAGCGAATATTTTGCCGGTGAAGAAGTCGAAGTCGCTCCCGAAATTTTGGAAGCCATGAAAGAAAGCGACCGGATCTATATCGTCGCATGCGGTACGAGCTGGCATGCCGGCTGGGTCGGCAAGTTTCTTTTCGAGAATCTGTGCGATCTGCCGGTAGAAGTGCTGCTTTCCAGCGAAGTCGGCTACCGGCTGCCGCTTTTGAGCCAAAAGCCGTTTTTCATCTTTCCATCGCAAAGCGGCGAAACGGCCGATACTCGGCAAGTATTGGTCGAAACGAAACGGCTTGGGATCCCGTCGCTGACGCTGACGAATGTTCCCGGCTCAACATTGGCACGGGAAGCAACATTTTCACTGCCGCTATTAGCAGGCCCTGAGATCGCGGTCGCTTCAACAAAAGCGTATACAGCGCAGATCGCTGTTTTGGCCTGCTTGGCAAAAGCAGCCGGCGAGGCGCTTGGAAAAGCAGCGGCGCAAGATTTTGATCTGAAGCATCAGCTTGGCTTGGTCGCAAACGGGATGGAAGAGATCTTTACCGAAAAGGATCTGCTTGAACAGCAAGCTTACAACTATTTGACGGACCGCCGCAATGCGTTTTATATTGGCCGCGGACCAGATTATTATGTTTCGATGGAAGCTGCTTTGAAATTAAAAGAGATCTCTTATATCCAAGCAGAAGGGTTTGCAGCCGGCGAATTGAAGCACGGCACGATCGCGCTGATCGAAGAGGGGACGCCGGTTTTCGGTGTCATTACGGATGCCGTGACTGCTTCGCATACGCGCGGGAATCTGCAGGAAGTCGAAAGTCGCGGCGCACATACGTATGTGATCAGCATGAAAGGCTTGGAAAAAGCGGAAGACAATCTTGTCCTGCCAAGGATCGATCCGCTGCTGACGCCGCTTTTGAGCGTCGTTCCGGCGCAATTGATCGCTTATTATGCGACGATCCAGCGGCATTTGGATGTCGATAAACCGCGGAACTTGGCTAAATCAGTCACCGTTGAATAAAAGACAGGAGGAGCGTTTCGGAAATCATTTCCGGAGCGCTTTTTTGCACAAAAAAGGGTCTGTGAAATGATTTATGTCACAGACCCTTTTTCCGAATAAACGGTGTTTCAAAAGCAGCTTCTTCGGAAATAATCCGAAAAATCTCAAAAATATAAGAAACTATTTTTGGATTTTTCTTCTTATTTCTCGAAGCTGGACACTTTTGTCTCAGCCTCTTTTTCCGAATAAACGGTGTTTCAAAAGCAGTTTCTTCGGAAATAATCCGAAAAATCTCAAAAATATAAGAAATTATTTTCGGATTTTTCTTCTTATTTCTCGCAGCTGAACACTTTTGTCCCAGCCTCAAATAGCAAGATTATTTTTTGGTCAATTCCAGCAGTTTGTTTTTCAGCGTGTCTTCCATGATTGCCAATTCATTTTCGGCGGCGGAGCGTTTTTCTTTGCCCTCTTGCTGGATATGGAGGGTTTCTTCGATCGTTTCGATCAGATCATCCTGGGTCTTTTGCAATGTTTCGATATCGACCAAGCCGCGCTCATTTTCTTTAGCGGTTTCGATCGTCGAGATCTTGAGCATTTCAGAATTTTTCTTCAGGAGTTCGTTCGTCGTTTCGGAAACTTGACGCTGGGCAGTGACCGCATCCTTTTGCCGCAGCAAGGTCAAAGCGATCACGACTTGGTTTTTCCAGAGCGGGATCGCAGTATTGATCGAGGCTTGGATCTTTTCGGCGAGCGTCTGATTTGTATTTTGGATCAAACGGATCTGCGGCGCCTGCTGGATCGTGATTTGGCGCGCCAGTTTCAGATCATAGACCCGTTTTTCCAGCCGATCCAGAAATTGTTCGTGATCGGTCACGATTTGGGCATCCATCTGGTCGCCGGTTTCCTGCGCTTTTTTCAGCGCTTCCGGGATCAGTTTTGTCTGCAGCTCTTCCATTTTTAGTTCGCCGGCTGCGATATACAGATTCAGCGCATCAAAATAGTCTTTATTTTTGTGATAGAGCTGCTCCATCACTTGATTGTCCTTCAACAAGCCGTTTTTTTCGTGTTCGAGTTTGATCCCGATCTGATCGATTTTTGCGCCGACCTTTTGATATTTGGCAGTGATCTCATAAATCGATTGTTTGGCTTTGCTGAACATCCGCTTGAAGATATTGCTTTCTTGCGCGCGCAGTTCATCGGGATTTGCTTGATTCAGCTGATACATCAAGTCATTCAGCGAGTCGCCGATTGGTCCGATGTCGGAACTTTGGACTTGGTTGAGCATCGACTGCGAGAATTGATTCAGCTTTTCTTGAGCGATCGCGCCGTAGCTCATCACAGATTGCGAATCTTTGACATCGATCTTTTCTGAAAGTTCGCGCGCTTGCAGCCGGCGGTCTTCCGGCAGCTTGTCATAGACACGCGGCGCGGTTTGCTGCTCTTTTAATTGCTGCATTTCCTGCTGCTGTTGACGGGGCAGCGAAGCGATGTTCTGATCAGTAAAAGGATCAGCTAAAAGCTGATCCAGCGTGTGATCGACCGAAGCGGATTCTTTATTTTCAGGAACGTTATTTTGCGGATTGTCAGACATGGTAAGGTCCTCCTTGTGATTTTAAGATTGCGGATGTTCTTTGCTTTCCAGATTCGATTTTGCTACTTCGAGCTCGACATCCATATCTTCCAGCTCATCTTGCGTCAATGTTTGATAATCGCGCTGGATGAGTCCGGCCAGCTGCTCGATGATCTGCTCAGACTCTTCAAGTTTGGCAAATGTTTCTTTGTTTTTCAGCGAATGTTCGTTGATCTCTAAATATTTAGCAGTCAAATCAACCAGATTCGGTAAATGAGTATATAAGAAGTGATTGGCCAAGTGGAGTCTGAGGGGATCTTGAACGAGTTCCTTGAAGATCTTTTTCGAAAGCGGCAGCATCTCGGTCCGCAGATTGATCGCTTTGAGTTTGTTTGCCTGCTGAACATTGTTTTCAAGGGCCGTGATCTGTTCTTTAGCAGAAGCCATCGTTTTTCTGAAAAATTCGATCTCGCTTTCGTTCATGCCGCAAGCGCGGTAATGCTCTTCTTTACTGCTCGTCAGCTTGGGAAAAGCAGCCGGCTCGCTGCGCAGCGCACGAATCTTCAAATAGCGCCGCAAGATCACCGCTCCTAAAAAGAAGAGCGCCAGTGCGATGTTTCTTTCCGGCGGCGCGGAGTTGGTAAAGCCGATCACGAACAAAATGAGAAACAAAAGCGCGATCACGCTGAATAAGTGTTGAAACCACCTGAATATATTTTTCATCGGTTATTGCCTCCAATATTGAGCGGGTCCTTCATCGTCATAACTCATTTTAACATAGTTTAATTTTATTCTGATATGGGACTAAGGTAGGATTTTCAATTTTAGCAAAAACTATACAATTATGAACAAAGAGACAAGATTTGAATTATCGAACCGGCTAAAGTAAGATAAAGAAAGAATAGAATGGAGCGATTCTAATGGAGGATCAATATAAAAAAATGGCGGAGAAAACAATCGACCGCCAAGAAATATATCACGGAAAGATCATCGATGTTTTTGTCGACACGGTTGCACTGCCCATGGGAGGGACTGCTAAGCGCGAGCTGGTCTTTCACCCGGGCGGTGTCGGGATCGTCCCGCTGACGGCGGAGAATAAGATCATTCTCGTCAAACAATTCCGCAAACCGATGGAGAAAGTAATGCTTGAGATCCCCGCCGGCAAGCTCGATCCAGGCGAAGACAAAGATCCGCTGGCCGCGGCCAAACGCGAACTGGAAGAAGAAATCAAAATGCGGGCGATCGATTGGCAGCGTCTCAGCGGGGTCTATCTTTCACCAGGCTACGCGAACGAGTTCCTGCATATTTATTTGGCGCGCGACCTCTACGCTGTCGCGCATCCGCGGGCACAAGATCCTGACGAGTGGATCCTGCCGGAAGCATACTCGCTAGCTGAGGCGAAACAGATGATCGCAGAGGGTACGATCCAAGACGCCAAAACGGTGATCGGGATCCAAGCTTGGGAAATCAGGACTTTGAAAGGGGAGTAGCATGAAGCAGCTTTCAAGACGAGCCGCTCGCCAAAAAAGCCGCCATGCTCCAGAAAAGGCGAGCATACTGAAAAACCGCGTTAAAAAGAAGCGTTCGCTTTGGCGCAATTATCGTGAAGAGACACCGGTCACGATCCACGAGCCGAAAAACGCGGAAAACCCGCGCGGACACTTGGCGAGCGCAATGCGGATCTCGCGCGCCGAAGCTGATGCGCTGGTAGAGAAAGTTTCCAATATCAAAGAGCCGCCCGCAGAGCAGCCAAAACCGCGCAAACGCGTTGCCCCGGCTGACCTGGAAACATCTGCGCCGCCGCAAAAACGCAAAGCACACGCGCAGGAGCGTGCTCAAGAAAAAAGCCGCAAATGGAACCGCCGGATCAACCTTGCGATCGTAGTCTCTTTGCTCCTTCTAGGGCTGATCGGCTTTTTGATTTTTAAATGGTAGGAGGAGAACGAAATGAGAATCGGAATTATCGGAGCAATGGATGAAGAAATCAAAGTATTGAAAGAAAGCATGGATCACACAAAAACATGGCAGCGCGGTTCGGTGATCTTTATGGCAGGAAATTTCGGCAAACATGAATTGATCGTTGTCCGTTCGGGGATCGGCAAAGTCATGGCAGCGATCACCACTGCCATGCTGATCGATCATTATGATGTCAATATGGTGATCAACACAGGTTCCGCCGGCGGGATCGGCAAACACCTGAAAGTGGGCGACATCGTGATCGCGGCCCAGACCGCTTATTTCGATGTCGATGTGACCGGCTTCGGCTACGAAATGGGCCAGCTGCCGGCGATGCCGCTTTACTATGATGCGAGCCGCTATCTGGTCGATCAAGCGGTCCAAGCCGCTGCAAGCACCGGTCTGAGTGTTCATAAAGGACTGATCGTGACCGGTGACACATTTGTGAATGATGAAGAGAAGATCAAAGAGATCAAAGAGATCTTCCCGCAAGCGCTGGCGGTCGAAATGGAAGGCGCCGCGGTCGCACAAGCAGCGCTTCAGTTCAAAATGCCGTATTTAGTGATCCGTTCGCTGAGCGACGTCGGTGATGAAGACGCAGCCGAACATTTTGATCAATTTATTATCACCGCTGGTCAAAAAAGCGCAGAAATGGTTTTAACGCTGATCAGACGGCTTCCTTAACTAAAGGAGGAGACAAAAATGAAAGCACTGATTTCGATCGATTATACGAATGATTTCGTTGCGCCGGACGGGGCGCTGACGACCGGCAAAGCCGGACAAGCGATCGATGATCGTTTAGCGGAAGTGACGCAAGCCTTTATTGACACGGGTGAGTTTGTCGTTTTCGCGATCGACCGGCATGATCCGCAAGATTTTTATCATCCGGAAAACCGGTTATTCCCGCCGCATAACATCAAGGGGACTTGGGGACGCGAGCTCTACGGCAAACTCGGTGAGGTTTATCAAAAAAATCAAAATGCTGCGAATGTGTACTGGCTCGACAAACGGCATTATTCCGCTTTTTGCGGGACTGATCTCGATCTGCGGCTGCGCGAACGCGATATCAAAGAGATTCACTTGACTGGGGTCTGCACGGATATTTGTGTGCTCCACACGGCAGTCGATGCGTATAACCTCGGGTACCGGATCGTGATCCATCGTCACGGAGTCGCCAGTTTTGATCCGGTCGGCCACGACTGGGCACTCAATCATTTTGAAAAGGTGCTCGGTGCGACGATCTACTAATGGAGAGGCGGAAAATCATGCTGACAAATGAAGAAAAAGCGCTGATCAAAATCACCGATCGGCTCGTTTTGACAGAAGGATTCGAGGATTGGATCGTGAACGGCGAGTATCAGGATGTTTTTGCATTTTTGCAGCTGATTGCACGGCGCCAAAGCGCGATCGATCAAGAGGTCGCAAAAATTTTTGAGGAGGCTCTTCTTAGCGGAATGAATCTGTTGCGCTTTGAAGCACTAGCGGCTAAAACGACGGGCAGCTTCGGGAAGAAGCGCTATGAAATGGAAAAAGAGCTGGCGCGTTTGAGCGAACGCTATGCGCAAACTTCTCCCGCCCTGCTCAAAAGCTACGGGCTCGCTGATCCATTTTCCAGCGGCCTTCCCAGCCGGGACAGTTAATGGTCGACTTTCAGCAACGGAAAGTTTCCGCTGCTGTTTTTTTTTGCTATACTTTAAAGAGCAGGGAAGAAATCTAATAAGGGGGTGGGAATCATTGGGTTTGATTTATTCAGACCACGGCAGATTTGGGAACGAAATCTGATCGTTTTATGGCTGGGAACATTTATGGCAGGGGTCGGTTTCAGCTTGATCATGCCGTTCATGTCGCTTTATATCGATACATTGGGAGATTTCAACCGCGCAGAATTAAGTTTTTGGAGCGGACTGACTTATTCGGCAACTTTTTTTGTCACGGCAGTGATCTCTCCTTGGTGGGGGCGTTTAGCAGACCGAAAAGGCCGTAAACTGATGCTTTTGCGCGCCAGCTTCGGAATGGCGATCGTGATCGGCTTGATGGGAACAGTCACCAGTGTGTATCAGCTGGTCGGTTTGCGGTTTCTGCAGGGGATTTTTTCCGGCTACATCAGCAATGCGACTGCCTTGATGGCGACGGAAGCGCCGCGCGAGAAAAGCGGTCAAGTTTTAGGGACGCTCTCGACGGGCGGCGTGAGCGGCACGCTTCTGGGACCTTTGATCGGCGGCGTGATCGCTTCTGTCGTCGGCTACCGCTATACGTTTTTTACGACCGGAACGATCATGCTGGTGATCTTCTTCTTGAGTTTGATCTTTGTGAAAGAGGATTTCAAACCGGTGCCCCTCCAAAAGCAGAATCGAACCGGCAGCAGCTTTTTCAAAGCCCTGGCCCATCCGCGGCTGATCATCGGGATGCTGATCACCACGATGATCATCCAAGCTTCGAACAACTCGATCAGTCCGATCCTCAGTTTGTATGTTCGCGAGATCTTGCACGGTCAAGGGAACGTGACGCTGGTCAGCGGTGTGATCGCCGCGCTTCCCGGCGTCGCCACACTGCTCGCCGCCCCGCAGTTCGGGCGGCTGGGCGACCGGATCGGTTCAGACAAGATCTTAAAGATCGGTTTGGCATGTGCGATTCTGCTCTATCTGCCGATGGCGGCTGTCCAAAATATTTGGCAGCTCGCGATCTTGCGGTTTTTAGTCGGCATCACCGATGCATGCCTGGTGCCGTCTGTTCAGTCGCTGCTGGCTAAGTATTCACCAAGCGAGTCGGCCGGGATGGTCTTCAGCTATAATCAATCATTCCAGTCGATCGGCAATGTCATGGGTCCGTTTATCGGCTCAACGGTCTCGAGTTTGATGGGCTACCGGCAAGTATTTATCTCCACTTCCGTGCTTGTTTTGATCAACTTTTTATTAGTCAGAAAAAACACGACCGAATTGAATCATACACACGGAGACTTATGATTTGACGGAAAAAAGACTTTCAGTCTAAACTGTGAGTAAAGAATCGAACGAATAGAAAGGATGAATGAATTTATGGCTTTAGCAAAAATCGTTTATGCAAGTATGACCGGAAATACGGAGCAGGCCGCGGACCTCTTTGAAGAAACGCTGCAAGCTTCCGGAATGACTGTGGAAAAAGAACAGGTCGATGATTCGGATGCTGATTTTTATGATGACGCAGACTTGATCGTTTATGCAACGTACACGACCGGGATGGGCGATACTCCGGAAGAAGCAGAAGATTTTTTGGATGATATCGAAGAGAAGGACTTTTCCGGCAAACCGTTTGTCGTGATCGGCTCCGGTGACAGCGAAATGCATGAAGACACATTTTGCTTTGCTGCGATCGATGCAGCTAAGATTTTTGAAAAAACGGGGGCAAAAGAACTCGCACCAGTTTATAAAATCAACAATGCGCCTGAAGGGGAAGAAAAAGACGGCTTGATCGAATTGGCAAAAGAAGTCGCTAAAAAATTCTGATTTTGAAATAAAGGCTGGATATTCGAAGGGGAGCGGTGGCAATTTGTCACGCTTCCCTTTTTTGCGAAAAGGAGGAAGCAATGAAAAAATATATCATGTCGATCGATCAAGGAACGACTAGTTCGCGTGCGATCGTTTTTGATAAAGCTGGCCGCGTGGCGGCCCGTTCGCAGAAGGAAGTTTCACAAACTTTTCCGCATCCTGGCTGGGTCGAACAAGATCCGCTGGAAATTTGGCAATCAGTCTTGTCAGTGATCGCCGGGGCAATGATCGATGGACATATGAAGCCTGATGAGATTAATTGTCTCGGGATCTCCAATCAGCGAGAAACGACGATCATCTGGGAGAAGGAAACGGGTCGGCCGATCTATCCGGCGATCGTCTGGCAATCGAAACAGACGAGCGGCATCGCTGAAGCGTGGCACAAAAAATATGCCGCTTTGATCCAAGCCAAAACAGGGTTGATCGTCGATGCTTATTTTTCCGCGACTAAGATCCGCTGGATCCTCGATCATCTTCCAGGTGCACAAGCCCGTGCAGAAAAAGGCGAGCTTCTGTTCGGAACGATCGATACATGGCTGCTTTGGAAATTGACCGATGGGAAAGTCCATGCGACGGACTATACAAATGCCAGCCGGACGATGCTCTTCAATATTTATACGTTGACTTGGGATGCGGAACTTTTGAAGTTGTTCAATATCCCGGAAGCGCTGCTGCCGAAAGTCTGCGAGAACTCGACGATCTTCGGCTATACGAAAGACTATCATTTTTACGGGGAAGAAGTGCCGATCGCAGGACTCGTTGGTGATCAGCAGGCGGCTTTGATCGGCCAGCAGGCTTTTGAAAAAGGAATGGTCAAAAACACTTACGGCACAGGTGCATTTATCGTGATGAATACTGGTACAGAAGCGATCAATAATCAGGCGGGACTTTTAACGACGATCGCCTATGGTCTTGACGGCAAAGTCAATTACGCCCTTGAAGGCAGTATCTTTGTCGCCGGCTCAGCGGTTCAGTGGCTGCGGGATGGACTGCATTTCTTTCAAGATGCGGCGGATTCGGAGGCGCTAGCTGAAGAGGTCAACGACTCTGAAGGCGTTTATGTCGTGCCGGCATTTACCGGATTGGGGGCACCGTATTGGGATCAAGAAGCGCGCGGTGCGATTTTCGGACTGACGCGCGGCACGACCAGTGCGCATTTGACGCGTGCAACGCTTGAAGCGATCGCTTATCAAACTTGCGATGTCGCTTTGACGATGGAAAAAGTTTCGCATATTCCGCTGAAGGAACTGCATGTTGATGGCGGGGCCTCGCGCAATGACCTTTTGATGCAGTTTCAGGCGGATATTTTAAATCTGCCCGTCAGAAGGCGCAAATTTACTGAGAGCACCTCGCTTGGAGCGGCGATCATGGCAGCTTTGGCGGTCGATTTTTGGCAGCCGAAAGATTTGCCGCAGCTGAAAACGTTGGAAGACAGCCGCATCTTTATGCCGCAAATGGCCGAAGACGAGCGCGCCAAGCGGTATAACGGCTGGCAGCAAGCGGTCCAAGCAACGATGAGCTATAAAAATAATTGAAAAAAGCCGCAGAAAACTTGAAAAAATTTTCAGCACTGCTATCCTATTAAAGGATAAAGTGTGAAAAGAGGCCAACGATCAATGGAAGAAATCAAAATCAATTATCATGATGGTCCCCCGGCAGCCGTGGTGCTGACATTTGTCGGCGGCTTTCTCGATGCGTATACGTTCACGCTGCATGACGGTGCATTTGCCACGGCGCAGACGGGAAATGTCATTACAGCGATGATCAGTTTAGTCAATTTGAACTTTTACGGGGTTTTCTTGAAAGTCATGCCAATCGTGGCATTTGCTTTTGGGATCTTCAGCGCTCATCTTTTAGAAGATCGTTTTATGCGCCGCGAGTTCAATATTTGGCGGCTCGTGGTCCTCGGGATCGAGACGACGGTCTTTTTCGTTTTGGGTTTTGCCAGAATAGGAGTGCCTGATACGCTGGTCACGATCCCGATTTCATTCACAGCCGGGCTTCAAATGACGAGCTTCGGAACGGTTCGCGGTTTGGCGTATGCTAACTTGTTCACAACAGGCAACTTAAAAAAACTGATCGACAATCTATATTTCACGTTGACACGCGGTTCGGCGGAAGCCAAAAGTAAATTGAAGCAATTTTTTTGGATCATTCTGACGTTCATCAGCGGCGCATTGATCTCGGCTTGGCTTTCAAAAGTGATCGGTGTACGGGCGATCTGGCTCTGCGCACTCTTGATCGGCGGCTTCACTTTGGTGCAGGGATATTACATTTTCCGGTTTTTCCGTGAATATCAGCATAATGATTTTTAAAATAGCCAGCACTGCGAATTTTTAGTATGATGAAGAAAATCAAAGGAGGAATCATTGATGACTGAAGAAACGAAATTTCCACAATTAACACTAGAAGACGCAAAAGGACCGAAAGCAGTGATCACAACGAACTTAGGTGATATTACGATCCAATTATTTCCTGAACAAGCCCCTAAAACCGTCGAAAATTTTACCGAGCTTGCAAAAAAGGGCTATTATAACGGCGTGATCTTCCACCGGGTGATCCTAGACTTTATGATCCAAGGCGGCGACCCGACTGGAACAGGCATGGGCGGCGAAAGCGTTTACGGAAAAACGTTTGAAGATGAATTTTCACGCGAACTTTTCAATCTTTACGGGGCTCTTTCGATGGCGAATGCAGGTCCAAATACGAACGGCAGCCAGTTTTTCATTGTACAGGCAAGCGAAACGCCGGCCCAAATGCTGGAGCAGCTGAAACAAGCCGGGTATCCTGAAGAAATCATCGAGGCTTACCAAGAAAATGGCGGCACGCCTTGGCTTGATTTCCGGCACACCGTTTTTGGTCAAGTAGCGGACGGCATGGACACCGTCGAAAAAATCGCAAAAGTCAAAACAGGTGTGCAAGATAAACCGGTCGAAGACGTTGTGATCGAAAAAGTCGAAATCAGTGAATAGCAAAAGAGGTTGAGACAAAAGTGTCCAGCTTCAAGAAATAAGAAGAAAAATCCGAAAATAGTTTCTCATATTTTTGAGATTTTTCGGCTCCTAATCCGAAGAAGCTGCTTTTGAAGCACCGTTTATTCGGAAAAAGAGGCTGGGACATGACTTCTGTCCCAGCCTCTTTTGCTGAAAAGATCTCCAGAAATGAAAACTTTATTTAGCGAAAGCGTTTTGGATCCGCCGTAAGGCTTCCACGACATTTTCCTGCGGGCAAGCAATGTTGAGACGCATATGACCGCTGCCGGCTGGACCGAAGATGATGCCGGGATTGAGGACGACTTTCGCTTTGTGGATCATTTTTTCTTCCAGCGCGCTGTCACTCAGTCCATAAGCAGAAAAGTCGAGCCAAATCAGATAAGTGCCTTCGGGGATCATCATTTTGATTTTCGGCAGATGAGTTTTCAAAAAATCACGCACGAGGATCATATTTTCTTCGAGATAGATCAGCAGATCAGCGAGCCATTTGTCCCCGAGCTCGTAAGCCGCTTGGGTCCCGGCATAGCCGAAAGTGTTGATTTCGTCTTGTTTGTTCATCAGCATAACGTCTTTGATCGCTTGGCGCATCGCTTGATTTCTTACAAAAATCATCGAGTTTTTGATGCCGGCAAGATTGAAAGTTTTAGTGGGCGCGGCTAAAGTCACAGCGAAATCATCAAAATCTCCGCAATTCAAAAATGTGGTAAATATATTTCCGGGATAAATCAAATCTTGATGGATCTCATCGCTGATCACTTTGACTTGATACTTTCTGCAAAGCTCACCCAGCTGGTGCAGTTCGGCTTTCGTCCAAACGCGGCCGCCAGGATTGTGCGGACTGCACAAAATGAATAATTTAACGTTTTCCTTTTTGAACTTTTCTTCGATATCTGGAAAGTCAAAAAGAAATTTTCCATGATTTGTTTCCAAAGCAGAACGAACTAGTTTCCGGTCATTCGCTTGTACGACGTTTGTAAAAGGCGGATAGACGGGATCGTTGATCATGACCGCCTCACCCGGTGCGCTCAGGGCTTGGAGGACGACCGCGATCGCCGGCACAACTCCTGAAATGAACAAAGTTTCGTCTCTTGTATATGAAATATGGTGATGACGCTTTTGCCAATCGATGACCGCTTGATATAAATCGTCACCGGCGAATGTATAACCAAGTACTCCCTGGTCTAAAACTTTCTGCAGTTTTTCGCGGATCGGCTGAAAAGCACAAAAATCCATATCGGCGATCCACATTGGAAGCAAATCCTCTTCGTGATAGGTAGAGTCCAGCGTATCCCATTTGATGCAATTCGTACCTAAGCGCTTAGGCATTCTAGAAAAATCATTGCTAGCATTCATTTTATTCATCCTTTCAGAAGTCGAAATAATCTCGCGAACGGGCAAAGACAAAACGAGTGATCTCTAGTATAGTATAATGGAAGAAGAAAGAAAGTGGGAAGAAAATGGATTATCGAATCGGTATGATCATTACTGGGAAAGTCACGGGCATCCAACCATACGGGGTCTTTGTCGAGCTTGATAAAAACCGCCAAGGATTAATACATATTTCCGAAATACAACACGGCTTTACAAAAGATATCGGAAAGATGCTGAAAGTGGGCGACACGGTCAAAGTCCAAATCATCGATATCGAAGAATTTACCAAAAAAATCAGTTTGTCGCTCCGTTCGCTTGAAAAAAATTATCCGTCGGGTGGCCAGCGGCGCAAACATTATTTTACGAACCGCAAGAACCATATCGGCTTTGAATCATTGGAAAGAATGATGCCGATCTGGGTTGCTGAAGAAAAGAAGCGGTTGAAGAAGATGAAGGAAAAAGGCTGAAAACTGTTGTAATCGGAGTGAATTTTTTCAGAAACTATGCTATAATAGCTTCAAATAAAAAATGAGCTGTTTACATCAGATGAGGTGAGACCGTGGTTAACAAAAAAGTAGCTGGAACGATCATCTTGACAAATGCGGATGGAGAAAAGCAGTTTTTGATGGATGTACACGATCAGGATTATTCTTTTATCACAACGAATATCGCAGACGATATGACGGGTTTAGCCAGTATACTTGAATATTTCAAAAAAATATTACGAGTCGATACGAGTTCTTTGCGGCTGTTTGATCTGGCCAACGCGAAATTTGCTGAAGGAACCGTGCCGTTGTTCGTTTTTGAAGCAGATAAAGTCAGCAAAGATGAAAATATCCTGCCCGCGGGCTTCCAATGGACCCGTTCACCGACGATGCGCAATCTGCTTGAACAAATCAATTTTGAGGGAGTCCCTTTTTTCTAATCAATGAATCCAATTGATCGGAGCTGATCTTTTCAGCTTCCGGTCTTTTTTTAAAAGAAATTTGTTGACGAACAAAATGTTTATTGTTATAGTATTAAGGTACTGCTTTTCCAGAAGGAAAGAGGTAGTGCCAATAACAACTCTTAAAAAAATATAAAAATTATTGTTGACAAGCAAAATCGTTGATGATAAGATATAAGAGTTGACGCGAGCAAGTCGCGTTCAGCGCGGACAAGCGCTGTGTAGACCTTTGAAAACTGAACAAAGCAAAGACGAACCAATGTGCAGGGCGTTTCGAGCGATCGAAACATAACTGATACAAAGCAAATTAGCAAATTTGCTGGCAATTCAAAACGA
>JALCOL010000012.1 GCA_022649665.1 Enterococcaceae bacterium | reverse complement strand
GTTTGTTTTTGACGACTACATTCTATCAGTTTGGATATCTCTATTTCTATCCTCAAGAATAAAAATGAGTGCTGGAAGAAAAACCCGAAGGATTTTCCACCAACACTAAATATTATAGAACCCTTTTTCTTTTGTCAGAAAGGAGGACAACATGGGGCACCCAAAATTATTACATGACACAAAAGGAAATATTTCAAGCGAAGAGAAGGCAGTTCGTGTGGACGCTAGAGAAGAATTGTTTAAGCAACAACCTTTAGTGAATATCACACCCCCCGACTGGATGGCAGCGAGTGCCAGAAGTGAGTGGAAACGTGTAATCACTGCTCTAAAAAAAGATTATCCATTGAGTGAAACGGATTATGGGTCATTGGTGGCATACTGTTTAGCCTTTGCACGAGTCAAGTCTGCGGAAGCAGAAATTAAAAAGTCAGGAACGTTTGTTACTTGCGAAAATGGCGTAAAAAAAGCCAATCCAGCGGTTCGGGTTCAATCACAAGCCATGAGCGATTTGAAAAAACAAGCCACGTCATTAGGTATGACCTTAGAATCACGATCAAGACTAGCTTTGAATAAAGTGAAGAATGACGAACCCGAAGATCCATTTAAAGAGCTGATGGGATCATGAATGAATATATTCAAAAAGTCCTATCAGGCGAATTAATTACACCTAAGAAAATCGTCCAAGCTTGTAAGCGCCATATAAGCGATTTAGAGCGTTCTAAGTCAGATAGCTTTCCTTATGTGTTTGATGAAAAAGAAGCTGATAAAGCAATCAAATTTGTTGGATTATTGCCTTCTACGGATGGTAAGCGAATCAAAATGCTAGGGTTCCAAAAATTTATTATTGGTAGTTTGTATGGATGGCGAACCAAAGATGGAAATTACCGGCGATTTAATCGGGCGTTTATCAGTATGAGTCGTAAAAATTCAAAAACGTATATGGCGAGCAGTATGGCAGCCAATGCGCTGATTATGGAACAGGAGCCGGCAGAAGGTAGACAAGTTTTGTTTGTAAGTAACGCTTTGAAACAAGCTAAATTGGGCTATGATATGCTGTCTAATTCACTTAGAAACGTGGTCAAGTCTAGTAAGTTTTTAAGACCACAACTGAAAATTATGAACTCTAAGATTCAGCACTTGCCCTCTAATTCGTTCGCTATGGCACTGGCTAGTGAAACCAGCACGCTAGATGGGTTTGCACCAACAACCGCAATTCTTGACGAGTGGCACGAAGCAAAAACTCGTAAAACGTACAACGTCATTAAGTCAGGAATGACCCAACAAAAGAACGGCTTATTGTGTGTTATTAGTACCGCTGGACTTGATTTGAATGTTCCTATGTTCGCGGAATACTTGTTGTTAGATCGTGTGCTAAAAGGCGAAGAACAAGCTGACAGGTACTTTATAGCGATATGGGAATTAGATGATCCCGAAGAAATTCACGACCAAGAAAAATGGATCAAAGCGAACCCGATTTTTGAAAGCGAAGAAATCAAGAAAGTAATGATCCCAACCATTCAAGATGATGTGGACTTGGCATTGAAGCAGAACAATCTAAATGCTGTGCTGGTTAAATCATTCAACTTATGGCGACAAGCCAGTGAAGACAGCTATATGAGTGCCGAGGACTGGCAAGCAACCGAAGTAAGCAACGAAGATATTACAGGTAAGCCCGTTTATATCGGAGTGGATTTATCTAAAACAGACGACTTAACCAGTGTTTCTTGGATTGTGCCGCTAGATAATGGCAAGCTTTATTGTGATTCTCATAGCTTTGTAGCCACCAAGTATGGACTTCAAGATAAAGAAAAACGTGACGGTTTGCCTTATCGAGAATTAGAAAAGGCTGGTGAGTGTTCCATTACTCAATTAGACAGTGGGATTGTGGACTATGACCAAGTATTTCAGTTTATTCAAGATTTGATTCAAGAAAATGATTTGGAATGTATGGGGATTTGTTATGACCCGTATAACGCTAATTCGCTTATCAGTAAAGCTGAAAAAGCCAACTACCCAATGTTAGAAGTACGCCAGGGTACCATTAGCCTTAACACACCTAGTCGAACTTTCAGAGAACAGGTCTATGAGGGCAACGTGATTCATAAGAAGAATACGATTCTCACTCATGCGGTCAACAACGCCATTATCAAAGAGGATAACAATGGCATTCAGATTAATAAATCGAAGAACAGTAACAAGATTGATCCAATAGCTGCACTCATCAATGCCTATGTGTTTGCAATGGATTACTTCACCACAACGGAAGGAGCGAAAGCAGACAATGAATTTTATACAAGTGAAGAATTTTCTTTCTAATTACATTCATACCGTTCTTTTACTTCTTGGATTGGTGTGTGTATTGGTTGCAATCACCTTACTAACAAATGTCTATTATGGCTTGTTAGCGCTGGGCGTAGTGCTTATTGGGATAGCGGTCATGCTAAATACAGGACAGAAGGGAGGTTAAAAGATGGCATTTTTTAAAGCGAGACAAAATACAACGGGAGATCCTTTCTTGGATCATGTGGTAGCAATCCAATCGGATGATTACACCACCAGTTTTACAAGCGTTCGTGCATTAAGAAATAGTGATGTGTTTGCAGCTATCCGAATCATTGCCAGTGATATTGCTTCTAGTCCGATTCAATTAGTCAAAAACAATATGCCACAAGCAGATAATGCACTGGTGAAGGTACTAAACGAGAAACCTAATTCAGAAATGGACGGTTGGCATTTCAAATTTGCTTTAGCAGTCAATATGCTGTTAAACGGTAATAGCTTTGCAGAAATCAAGCGTAACGGTGAAAAGGTAGAAGAGCTTCACTTATTACCTAACTCAAGTGTAACGGTTACTCAATTAGATAATGGCACGTTGTCTTATCAGATTGGTGATAAAAAAAGACGTGTGAAGTCTAGAGATATTTTACACTTCAAGTGTTTTACTCAAGATGGATTGACAGGATTGCCTCCACTGTATGCGCTACGTGATGAAATGAAGATTCAGCAAGCTGGCAATCGAACGCTGCACAATTTCTTTACCCGTGGTGTCAGTGGTTCGGGAATTTTAAAAGTCCATAAATCAGACTTAGACGGATCGGCTAAAAATGCGATTCGGGAAAAATTTGAGGAAGCCAATGGATCAAGCAGCGGTGACAATGCACTTAGGACGATCATTCTTGATGAAACGATGGATTATAAATCTTTAGAAGTAAACACAGATGTTTTGAAGTTGGTTAATTCGAGTGATTGGACAACGAAACAAATTGCTAAAGCGTTTGGTGTACCGATTGAGCGTTTAGGCGTTGAAAATGAACACTCTAGCACGGTTCAAAGTAACTTGCAGTATATACAAAGCACGCTAATTCATTACTTTAATGTGTTTGTGAGTGAATTGGATACGAAACTTGAAACCAATATCCGTTTTAATTCCGATCAGTTGCTAGAGACTGACCCCGAAACGAAAGTTAAAAATGTGTTGGAGCAGGTCAAAGGGTCGCTACTCACAATTAATGAAGGGCGGTCGAAAATGGGGCTACCCCCAATGGATGGCGGAGATCGTTTACTAGCAAGTTTGAACTTTACGTATTTAGATACGTTGGAGAAATATCAATTAAAAGAACAGGAAGGAGTTACACCAGTTGAATAATGAAGAAGAAAAGGAAAAACGGCTGACAGAAGAAGCTGAGCTAACAGCCGATTCCCCAAAAGTGGAGAAAGAAAATGAAGCCGAACCAACAGACGGTAAAACTATTTCAGGCTATGCTTTGAAGTTTGACCATCCGTCAAAAGATTTAGGTGGTTTTGTAGAAGTAATTACACCAGAAGCCTTGAAAGAGGTGGATTTATCAAATGTGTTCTTATTGCAGAACCATGATTATAGCAAGCCTTTAGCAAGCGTTAAAGCAGGCACGTTAAAATTAAACATTGATGATGTTGGTTTACATTTTGAAGCGACTTTAAACGATACGAGCTATGCCAATGATGTGTATGAGAATGTATCAAAAAAAATTGTTGGACTCAATGAGTTTTGGTTTTGTGTTAGGGATCGATTCCTTCGACAAAAAAGAAGATGGCGAGGTAGTCCGATCCATTGATAAAATGAAAGCCTTAAATGAAATCAGTGTTGTGACCGTTCCTGCTTATGATTCATCAAATGTCCAAGTTAATAAGCGTTCCTATGAAACGTTTATGAGTAATAACCAAGCAAAACAAACAAACAATAGCTTAGAATCCACTTCTAAAGCACAAAAGGAGAGTAATAACATGGAAAAAACTTTAATCGATAACGAGAAAACAGAAATGCGTGGGTATGAAGAATATATCCGTTCACAAGGAGAAGTTCGTGAAGGAGTCGCTACTGTAAATGCAGCGGCAGTTGTTCCAGAAGAAGTCATTGGTGAAGTCTTTGATTTGAAACGTTCAAATTATAACTTAGCTCAATATGCAACAGTGAAAACAGTGTCTAACGGACAAGGAAAGTATCCAGTGGCTACTAATCAACAAGCAGTGTTAGCGACAAAAGCTGAACTAGCAGAAATTGACGATATTGACGCTGAAATGTTCACACAAGTGGAATATAAAGCCGAAACAAGAGCTGGAAAGATTGCCTTGTCTAATGAAGTTGTGGAAGATTCAGCAGTAAATATCGTTCAAGAAGTCAAAGATCAGTTAGCGAAATTGGTTGAAAATACCGACAATAAGCATATCGTGGATTTGTTGAAAACATTCACCAAGAAAACGGCTGCTACGTTGGACGATTTGAAACAACTATACAATGTGGCATTAGACCCAGCATTAAATAAAATGGTAATTCTAAACCAAAGCGGATATAACCACCTAGATACATTGAAAGATTCAGATGGACGTTACATTTTACAACCCGATGTGACAGCGCCTAGTGGTAAATCATTGTCCGGTATGCCAGTAGTATTGATTGCAGATACATTGTTTGCCAATCCTAAAGCTGGAACATTCCCTATGATTATGGGGGATATTGCACAATCTATCTTTGTTGCTCGTAGAAATCAAGTAACGACTCAATGGGAAAAATTCGATTACTACTCACAAGGGCTTGCAGTGATCGTTCGCAACGACTACAAGAAAATTGATGAAAATGCTTCAGTGTATATTGAGTTTACGCCAGCGACACAAGGTTAAAAAAATAATGGGCGGCGGTTAATCCGCTGCCTTTTTAATTAGGAGGGATCAAGTGGTAAAAATAGAAGACTTAAAAAATAGCTTACGGATAGACCATAATTTTGATGACGATTTATTGCAGCAATTACTAGATACTGCTGCACAATACGTTATCAGCGCCATTGATTCAAAAGCAGAAGAAGGCGTCATAGAAGCTTACCAGCAGTTTGATTGGTCAGTGTCGTTACTTACTCAACATTGGTATGAGACAAGGGACACGCCAAACAGTGACCGTATGCCAGTAACGGTACAAGCCCTGATCCAGCAAATGAGGGGGGCTATATTATGCCGATCATTAAAAATGTAAATGAATTAAACGAACGAATAGATGTAATCACAGTAAAGCCTAAACCAGGGCCAATGCCTGGTGAAGATGTTGAAACAATTATTTTTAGTTGCTGGGCTAAAATACGCACACAAAATATCAAAGATGTAAAAGAAATGGCTGGAACAACGTATGATGACACTTTGGAAATAGTTATTCGGCAAGATCAAAAACAAACCATATCCACCAAGATGATTATTGGATGGCAAGGTAACAAATATAATGTGGTAAAAGTCAATCCTGATACAGCTTTTAAAGAGTATATGGTCTTGTTAGTAAAGCAAAAACAATAAAGATTACAGTTGTAAACGATGCTGGAATTTAGTATAATATAAGTAGTAAACGAAGGGGTTGGCTGCCTGAATTTTGCAAGACTTAGCTAGTCGAAATCTATTGTTGGACTGAAAATTGTAGGTGTGGTTGCAAACATGCTGGACTAGGAAAGATGATAGATTAAGAACGTTCAAAACCGACAACTGTCGGGGCTATGCTTTTTTTGCTAGAGGGAATGCAGAAATTAGTTTTAGTTCAAAAATTGTTTTTCATAAGGTGAACCATTGTTGACAGTAGTTAATGAGTGGTCACGAATTGTTTTAAATTCGTTTGATAATTTTAATGGGCACGTCCTTTATGGGCGTGTTTTTTTGCTATAATGAAATGAAAAAGGAGTGTTAGAATGGGAGTTTTAGATAATATATCTCCATTAAAAGAGATTCTTATTGGTGTCAACAATGCAGAAGCAGTTGGAATGCTTATGGAATTACAACAACAAGCCTATGCTATATTAGACGAAAACAGAGAGTTAAGATTGAAACTAGAGGAAATTGAAAGATTGGATGAAATTTCACATCAATTAACCTTTAAAAATGACGCTTACTTTTTACAAAATGACAAAGAACCGTATTGTGTAAAATGTTGGGATTCAAATCGTCAATTAGTTCATCTGACAAATTCAAGTAGAGCTATGACTCGTCAGGGAAATAAGGTTTGTTCCAATTGTAAAAGTTATTTTAATGTTGCCCCCAGCTAAAAAAAGCTATCTAAAAACTATCTATTTGTAAAAATAGTTGAGAATATACGAATTTTAGAAGATAACTTTTAGAGATTTTTTATTGATATAACAGTATTTGTGCGTATTTAGATAGAAAATCGTTAAATGGAAGGGTCTGTGGGGTAAGAACCTATTTATAAGCTAGAAACCTTGTGAGATGGGGTTTCTAGCTTTTTTCTTTTGTCAAAAACAGGCGAGGTCTGTCTAAAGGTCTGTCTCTTTGAAAACAATCCCTTAGCAATACGCCGGATTAAAGAGATTGCACCAGAAAAGAAAAAAAGAGACACTTGAAATTGAACCAGATGAAAGTGAGCTTTTTAAGGATAAAATGCGCCAGATCGTTTCAGAATATAAATTTGAGAAATAAATTAGTTGCAAAAATAACGAAAATTAAGTGGAAAGGTCAAACAGTCGAATATGAGGTTACCAGATTTGATGACTGTGAGAAGACTATGAATGTGTCTGTAATTGAACAAATTAGAAAGTCCGTCTTTAGGGTGGGCTTTTTTGATATACTTGAAAAAAGAAGGTGATGACATGGGTCAAGTGAATTATATTTTTTATTCAATTGGCGGTTATTTTGGAGGGCATGAAACTATATACTTGGAACGAGGGGAGATCGAAACGAAGCTTTCCCTGCGTCACTGGATGAAAGAACCGGAAACAAAGTCTAAGCCTGTGGATTACTTTGATGAAGTGCTGGCTGACATTGAGAAGATTATTAAAAAGTGGGATGCCGAGTACTTCGATCCTGATGTTATAGATGGAACACAGTGGGAAATATTGCTCTCAACTCATTCAAAAGAAGAAACTGATCGCCTGGCGGATGAAACTGAAAAGATTGAGGATATCACAGGGGTTAGGGTTAGCAGTGGATCTAATGACTACCCTAAGAACTTTAGAAAGCTAGAAAAGTATATGGAGAGGTTAAGAGATGGATATTGACAGGTCAGATTATCAAAAAATACTCCAAAGCTCAATGAATAGTGCAAACATCCTTCGAGATAGCTTTGATCGAATAAAAAAATTGAAGCTCAGAAGACAGCTGCCGCTTATCAAGCGGATTTAGAAGTTGTTAAACAAAGTAAAGTCCTTAGAGAAATTGCTGATAATACGGTGTATCTTAAAGACCTTGTAACGATTGTGAGAGACATCAAACTGAATGGAGATGAACCAAACCTTATTTTAAAAGCAGTCTATAATATATCAGAATCTCAGACCAAGGAGGAGGATGCAACTAACTTGTCTAAGGCGACGGCAAAAACAAGGCGGCACTGGATCAGCTGGTTTTATCAAAGTTTATCGGGATGGGACAGTTGAAGACGTCTTAGAATAAACAGTTGTTTCGATGAAAACATTGCGTCAAAAAAGGGGTTTTTCATCAAAGAGTGTTGGTGAGCTTTCAAACGGAATAAAATGCAGCAAATCTCAAGCGGAGAGTGATGCCCGCTTGAGATTTTTTGTTTTGAGAAAATGGCTCTTTTTAATTTTTGAGCGGCAGATGATAAAAATTTTAAAATACGGTTTTTCTTCTCTTTCTTGTCGGTTTTTTTCGATACTTGTTCGCGGAATTCAAGGCGAAAAGAGCAAAAAAAGACATGTTGAAACAGAGAAGATTAGAAAATGCTGATTTCTGCAAGCTCTCAGGGAAAGGCAAAACTTGCTTGCGAAGTGATTTATCCCTAAAATGTAGAAAACATAACCGAATGGAGAAATCAGCATGAACCTTAATCCGCACGATATTAAGCTAGTTGCCGCAGATATGGACGGTACGTTTGCGCGCAGCGATTATACTTACGATGTTGCTAGATTCAAGGCGGCTTTGTCGCGGATGAAAGCGGCAGGATGCCAATTCGTGATCGCGAGCGGGAACCAATATTATCAGCTGCGTGCGCTTTTTCCGGGGTATTACGATGAACTGAGTTTCGTTGCCGAAAATGGGGCTTTTGTAAAAGAGAAAGAAGAACTTGTTTTTTCAGCGGAGATGTCAAGAGCGGCGATATTAAAGGTCCTCGAATTATGCAAAGCGCATCCTGAAGTGAAAAATGTGATGTGCGGACTGGAAAGTGCGTATTGCGAGCGAGGAACAGTGAGCCAAGAATTTTTTGAACTGACCAATATCTATTATCATCGGCTGAAATGGGTCGATGATTTTGCCCAAGTCGATGATCAGATCCTGAAATTCGCACCGACTGTCCCGGCGGAAAAGACGGCATATTATTGCGATTTATTTCACGAGAAATTGAAGGGATCATTAGTTCCAACCAGCAGCGGGCATGGATCGATTGATTTGATCATCCCTGGTTGCCACAAAGCTGCAGGTCTAAAAAGGCTAGTGAAGCGCTGGGGGATCGCGCCAGAACAATGTGCTGCGTTTGGTGACGGCGGAAATGATCTGGAGATGTTGAAATACTGCGGCAGCGGGTACGCGATGGAGAATGCACCGGATGATGTGAAAGAAGCGGCCGATTTTGTTTGTCCGTCGAATAATGAGGACGGCGTGCTCGTGACGTTGGATCAGCTGTTTCCGATTGGTTAAGATTCTGCAGCAAGAATCTGCAGCAAAAAAATCCTAGGAAAAATTTCCAGATCTAAAGATGTTGAAGCCTCAATGTCTTTAGGTCTTTTTTTGTGCTATCACTCAAAGATGAACTATGTTATATTTAAAAAAGGTTGTTTTTATTGATCAAAAAGGAGCGGGTATTATTGAGTGAGTATCGGTATATTTTGTCGTTGTATCAAAAGTCTAAGAACTATGAGCGGAACGTCATCTTTGTTTCATTGGCCTTGCTGATCGCTGCAGGCATTTTTGTATCGCTAGACCTCGTGCGGGTCGCCCCATTTTTGATTTTCGCGGGCACGATGACTGTCGCGCTTATTTATGCTGTTCGAACACGCGTGGAAAGCAAAAATTACGAGAATTTGAAAAAATATTTAGAAAAAAACGATCCGGAAATCATGCAGAATGAGCGGCTGGTCTTTTTTATCGCCTATCAGCTGGACAGCTACTTTACGCAGGAATCAGCCGAACTGATCGATGATCTATTGGATGATGACAAGCAAAACGATGAAAAGGCGCAGAATAAGCTGGCCGAGATCATCGCGGAAATCAAAGATTATTATGAGTATGTATCGGTCGACAATACGTTAGATGAAAACATCGAGATCTCGCTTCAATGGTATCGCGATTCAAAAGAAAATCGCAAAAGAGATTTCGTTTAAAAAGGGGAGAAATTCGTGAAGTTGAGTCGGGAAACCATCGCAATTATTTTAGCATTCATCACCGCGGGTTCCGTGATGACTACAGTTGATGCCGAAGCTTATCAAACGGTTTATAAAGAGCATGATCGGCAGGAACAAAAAATTCAAAAAGTGTTGGCTTCAGAGTTTGTTTCAGCGAAGCAGGAAGAGCAGCTCAAAAAAGATTTAAAAGCCATCGAACAAGCAGAAAAAAAAGAGACCCGTCATTCGCTACGTTCGCGCTTAGCTGAGGAAAAAGCACTGATCGCAAAAATCCAAAAAAGTGCCGCTGCCAAAGAAGCGCAAGCAGCGCAAACAGAATTGGCGAAACTGACAGACACGGTCACCACTCTAGAAAAGAAAAAAAGCAGAAGCATTTATCGATGCCGATGATTTTAAAGAGGCAGAGAATGTAAGCGCTAAATACAAACAGCTCACGGCAGCCAAACAAGTCGCGCCGGTTCGCACGTTCGCCGATCAAGTGAAGGGACTGACGAGCCGAATCGATAAAAATCAGGCAAAATTAGTTGCGGTGGTCGATGAGCTGAAAGAGGCAAATAAATCAGCAGCTGAATTGGCGGAGAAAAAATATTTATCAGAAAAAGATAAGGCGACCTTAACAGCAGAGCAAAAGAAGAACGAACAATTTTTTGCGGATGCTGATAGTTATCAAACAGTTCAACAACGCAGAGATACCTCAAAATCATTGCTGAAAGATTTAGCCGGCAAACAAGAAAAGATTGAAAAAGAGTTTTCCGAAAATGAAAAGCCAGCGAGTGAACTGATCGAATCAACGAAAGCACTGCTGGCAAGCAGTGATGTCAGCGCGGAAGAAAAAGAACAGCTGACGAAAGCAAGTCAAACTCTAACTGATACTTTGCAACTGAAAGAAATCGAGCCGGGACAGCTGAATACGCATTATCAAGCACTGCAAACAAACTATACGGATATTTCCGCCAGCAGCGAGCGCCGGGCAGCTGAAGCGAAGAAAAAAGCTGAGCAGGAAGCAGCTGCGGCAGCCGCCGCTGCCGCACAAGCGGAAAAGCAGAATAATGCCGCCGCACAAGCATCAGCTGCCGCACCGACCCAAGTCGGCGGCTGGTATCAAGCACCAGCAGGGTATAAGTTCTTGAAACCAGACAGCGGCAAAACCTATGGACAAGTGAAAAATCCGGGAAATTATCAACTGATCACCGCTGCCGAAGCGGCAAATTATTCGCCGGGACACGGGAACGGCTCGGCGAAACAGTAAAAAAACCAGCTAAATAAAATAAATTATCAGGCCTAGAGAAATCGGTTCCTCGATTTTTCTAGGCCTTTATTTTGGTTAGTTAAATTTTGAAAATCTCCATGGTCGCAAGCCATATATATTTAATCTCTGACACAGTATCTGCACAGAAAGATATATAAGTCCAGTTCCTATATTAGTTATTATTTGGAAACGAACATATTGTGATCTAAACATAATTTTACTTGGTATGGATTACTGAATAAAATTTTTTAACAATTAATTTGTTGCGGCAGAAGTTGCCTGTGCAAATCAACATGAGTTTGTTTGATATAATATATCCAAATGAGTCAGATATTTAATGTAAAAGCGGCAAAGGGAGAAACTTGATTTCAAGGCACCAATAAATAGGAAATAGGCTAGCTCGAAATGAAAACGCTTTAATAAATTATCTGGATCAAGAAAGAAGGAGAAAGACTTGACAGTATATATCAGAGATAGCGAATTCCCAATCGAGGTCAGTGTGAATAAATATAATGTCCAAGTGGGTTTTTATCTTCGTGGGGAAGAAATTGTTTTGTATCAATCGATTCATGAAATTCCAGCATTATTTAAAGATGATATTTTGATAGATTATATTTATGAAACGAGAGCAATTCTTGAATTAATGGGAATTAAAATTGATGAGACAGATTACCCAACGGAATTAGAACCATTTTTTGGGCGTAAAATTCGTACCGGTGTTTTGGGAGAAATTGTGAATAATCCGGATAATTGGGGATCCTTCATCAAACCAAAGCAAGGAAGTAAAACTTTTACGGGCCGCCTTGTTAATGGAACACAAGATTTAGTTGGAATAGGATTACCTTTTGATTATCCCGTATGGATCAGCGAAGGAATAGATTTTAAACGGGAATGGCGTACTTTTGTGCTAAATAGGGAAGTGCTGGACGTTCGTCCATATAAGGGAGACTATCATTATCAGTACGATGCCAAAGTGATCGATCAAGCAATCTCGGCGTGGTCCAACTCGCCAATTGCTTATTCTTTAGATATTGGCGTCACTGCAGATCATCGCACATTAGTAGTCGAAGTAAATGATGGTTATGCATTAGGAAATTATGGATTATCACCTGCGCTCGCTGCTCAATTTTTTGAAGCGCGCTGGCATGAGTTGACTGCACCTTTTTTTGCTAGCCATGAAAAGCTGATTATTCCAGAAGAAAGATGGAAAGATATTTAAAAAAGAATAGGGAAAAATTTGTATAGATAAATCTGAATGAATAAAAATGAGAGATTATTTAATTTGTAGCGATTATTTGATACAATCAAGGAAACGCTTACTTTTGGAGGAGATAAAATGAGAGTCGTTGAACAAAAGGTGAACCTTGGCTTTGACATTGGGATTGCCAGTTGCGGCTGGAGTGTTGTCGCAACAGAAGGTGGCCGGATTTTGGAAACAGGTGTCAGTATTTTTCCGGCTGCTTCGGCTTCGAAAAATGTGGAGAGACGCCAATTCCGGCAAGCTCGCCGATTATTGCGGCGCAGAAAAAATCGCGTAAAAGATGCGAAGAAGGTGTTGGAAGAGTATGGATTCCCGTATACAGCTGAATTGATAAATTATGATCCGTATCGTGCCAGGGTAAAAGGGGTCAGCGAAAAGTTATCTCGTGAAGAATTGGCTGCAGCGATTCATCATCTGGTGAAAAGGCGTGGTATCAGCTATTCACTTGTCGATGCAGAAGATGAGGAGGGTTCTTCTTATAAAGCAAGTCTTACACACAATCAAAAAGCATTGCAAAATGAAACACCTGCTGAGATCCAATTGAAGCGGCTGACAGAATTTCAAAAGGTTCGTGGTCAAGTCGAAGTTGAAGGCAGTGGAGAAACAGGTGGTAAAGTTCTTCTAAATGTTTTTCCGACAAAGGATTATCTTGAAGAAGCGAAAAAGATTCTAGAAAAGCAGCAAGAATTTTATCCTGAAATAACCGATGAAATGATTCAGAAGATAATTGCTATTATCCAACGAAAACGCGATTATTTTAAAGGGCCGGGCAATGAGAAATCGCGAACAGATTATGGCATTTACCGAACGAACGGAGAGACGTTGACCAATCTATTTGAAATTTTGATCGGCAAAGACAAGATTTTTCCGGATGAATACCGAGCAGCCGGCAATTCATACACTGCCCAAGTATACAATTTGCTTAATGATCTTAATAATTTGCGTATTGGTCAGACCGAAAGCGGAAGGCTAAGTTCAGAACAAAAAAAACAAATTCTCACTGAATTAAAAACAACCACAAAAGCAGTAACAATGATGAAACTAATTTCCAAAGTCGCCGGTGTCAAAGAAGATCAAATCCATGGTTATCAAATAAATAGCGATGAGAAGCCAGAGATTCATTCCATGCCGATATATCGAAAAATCCATAAAAATTTTTTGTCATTGGGATATGATATTACTGAATGGCCGACTGAATTATTGGATAAATTGGGAGATATTTTGACATTGAATACTGAGAATGGTGAGATTCGACGCATTCTAACAGATGAATTGCAAGCAAAATACCCTCTCCTAAACAACGATTTGATTGATAAGATTATTGAAAACAAAACTTGGTTTGCTTTAACCAGCAATCAAAAGTGGCACCGGTTTTCGTATAAAACAATGAAATTATTGATACCGGAGTTATTGCACACTTCAAAAGAGCAAATGACGATCTTGACTGAAATGAATTTGATCAAAAAAGGAAGAAATGACTATAACGGAAAAAATAAAATAGATATCAAGCGATTATCAGAGAATATCTATAACCCGGTTGTTCGGAAATCAGTCAAACAAACAATGAAAATATTCAATGAGTTGATCAAAAAATACCCGAATATAGCTTATATCGTGATAGAGATGCCACGAGATGGCAATGAGGAAGAAGTACGCCGCGACATCCAGAAATTTCAAAAAAAGAATAAAAAAGAAAAAGATGATGCCCGTCAGGAATTTCAAGACATATCCGGATTGAGCGATATTCAATTGATTGCTAAATTCCGAAAATCAAAAAAATTTGCAACTAAATTACGATTATGGTATCAGCAAATGGGCAAATGCCCCTATTCGGGAAAAACAATATCGCCGGAAGATATGTATTCTAATGAAGAACTTTTTGATATCGACCATATCATTCCACGCTCTGTTTCTTTTGATGACGGCTTGAACAATAAGGTTCTTTGCTACGCTGAAGCCAATCGAAAAAAAGGAAACAATACACCATATGAATACTTTAAAACTGGGCAGGGTCAAGGATTTGCAGCAATGAAGGCAATGTTCAAATCAAATAAGCGGGTACCAGGGGCCAAGATAAGAAATCTATTTTTCACGGAAGATTTAAATAATATTGAAGTCCGCAAGCGATTCATCGCACGCAACTTAGTTGATACTCGCTACGCCTCACGAGTAGTATTAAATGAGTTGCAGCAATTTGTCGACAGCAAGAACATGGATGCCAAAGTTACCGTTATTCGAGGGAAATTTACGAGTAAATTGCGGGAAAAATGGAATGTGAGCAAATCGCGCGATACACATCATCATCATGCTATCGACGCAGCAGTGATCGCAGTCTCTCCAATGTTGAAATTATGGGAAAAGGGAGCATCGATCATCCCAAACAAGGTTGGCGAAAACGTGATCGATATCAAAACTGGAGAAATACTGAATGAAGAAGATTATGGACACGCTATGTATGATTTGCCTTACGCTCATTTTTTAGATCAATTACCGGAACTTTGGAAACGAGTGAAATTTAATCATCAGGTAGACAAAAAAATGAATCGCAAAGTAAGTGACGCAACGATTTATACGACGCGTAAAGCTCAAATTGGAAAAGATAAAGAGCCCGAAGACTATGTTTTGGGGACAATCAAAGACATTTATAAGCAAGAAGATTATCTTGATTTTAAAAAAATCTATGAAAAAGATAAAACTAAATTCTTGATGCAGCGGATTGATCCAAAAACATTCGAGAAATTAGAGAGAATCCTACAGGAATATCCAGAATCGGTTGAACAAGTGCAAGATAATGGAAAAGTCAAAGAAGTCAAAGTCAGTCCTTTTGCAATGTATCGTGAAGAAAATGGTTTCATTAAGAAATATTCCAAAAAAAATAATGGACCGATCGTCAAGTCTTTGAAATATTATCATAAAAAATTGGGGTCACATATCGATATTACTCCTCAAGCAGCTAGTAATAAGAAAGTCGCTTTACAATCGTTGAAACCTTGGAGAACAGACGTTTATTTCAATCATTTGACGAAAGAGTATGAGATTATGGGATTAAAATATTCTGATCTTAAGTATGGGAAGAATGGGGAGTATGGTGTTGCAGCGGATCGCTATGATCTTGTTAAGAAAAAAGAACATGTCGATCGAGATTCTGAGTTTTTGTTCTCTTTGTACCGAAACGACAGAATAAAAATTATTGATGACAACAAAGCAGAACTGGAACTGCTATTTGGCTCAAGAACCGTTCCTGATAACTTAGGATATGTCGAATTAAAACCGATCACGAAAGCAAAGTTTGATAATAAAGAGACTGTTGATTTCTACGGAACAATGACTCCGACAGGGCGATTCGTAAAAAAATTTACTAGGAAAGGCTACAAGCTATATAAAGTGAATACTGATGAGCTGGGAAATCCTTTTTATATAGAGAAAGAGAATGGTCAATCGCGAAATATTCTTGACATGTAATCGCTCTCTTGGTAACATGAAGTTGTGAGGGACGCTTCACAGTTTTATCGTTACTGAATCTTTTAAGGATCTACAAAAATAAGGCTTTATGCCGAATTTCCCGCTCTTTTATTAGAGCGGGTTTTTTGTATTTTATTATAAAAACTTGGAGGTGGATTATGACTTGGCGAATAGTGCATATCAAGGAAAGCGACTATATGCAGTTGCAATTGGACAATCTTTCAATTATGAAAAGGGGGCAGAAATATACGATTCCATTATCCGACATCAGTATGATCATCGTAGAAGGAGAAACAGTGATCACCACGAAATTATTAGCAAAATTCACCAAATATAATATCGCATTGATTATTTGTGATGATCGATATTTGCCGACGGGGATCATGCTTAATTATGGAAATTATCATCATTGTGCAAAAAGATCATTGCAACAGCTTGAGTGGGATCCTGAAATAAAAAGCAGGATCTGGCAAAATATCGTGGGTCAAAAAATAATCAATCAGATTCTTTTTGCTCAGATTAAAAAAGTGGAACAAGACAGAATCGATATCATGAAAGATCTATACAGTCAGCTGCTGCCTGGTGATGATACGAATCGAGAAGGACACGTAGCGAAAGTTTATTTTAATTCACTGTATGGAAAAGGGTTCACGCGAGACGGAGAAGATATGATTAATATTGCTATGAACTATGGATATGCTATTGTGCGTGCCGCAATTGCTCGGTTAACAGTTGGTCAAGGATTAATGACGATGATTGGTGTTTTTCACTGCAATGAATATAATTCTTTTAATCTTGTCGACGACTTGATGGAGCCATTTCGTCCAATCATGGATTATTGGATAGATACGCAAATATTTACAAGATTTGAATATCTTTGCTATGATGCGAGGTTGACAATGATTGATTTTCTAAATCAACCAATGAAATATAATGGACGAAAAAGTACGGTTGATCAAGTAATGTTGAAATATGTGACTAGTTTTATGAAAGCGATTACATCGAAAGATGAAAAGTTGATACATGATGTTCGACTAGATGATTTTGTGGAGGCAGAAAGATGAGGTACCAGCGAATGCGCGTTTTATGTATGTTTGACTTACCAATGGAAACAAAAAAAGAACAGCGAATGTATCGCATGTTTCGAAAAGAACTGCTATCTAATGGGTTCGTCATGCTGCAATATTCAATATATTATCGTGTTGTTCCCAATCGTTCTGCAGGGAAAAAGTATGAAGCAATTTTAAAACGGATGACACCGCCGATTGGAGAAGTTCGATTACTTTATGTAAGTGAAAAGCAATTTGAAGAGATGCAACTATTAGTCGGAAATCGCAGCCATCAGGAAGAGACAGTAAGCAATAAACGGTTGGTGGTGATCTGATGAATGTCAAATTAGAGTATGAGGAGTCAAAATTTATTGAATTTGACGCGGGAAGGATCACTTACTTTTTCGGTGCAAACCATGAAATAAAGTGGAAATTATATCGTGGGTTGAAACGCTTTAGTACCGGAAAAAGTCTTTCTGATCTGGAGGAAAATATTTATGGAGATGATGGAATAAATATCTGTATTGATGGCCGCATGATGAAAAGCAGAGAATTGCCTATTTATTTTTTAGATTGTCGTGCGAGTTTTTTAGAACAATTTCAATTACTCAAAGGGAGTTTAATGCAAGAATACTTGGAGGGTTTTGAAGGCGATTTTGAAACGAATAAAAGAATTGAAAAGATTAATGACGGATTGTTAAATCTAGAAATCCTATTACAGAAAACAGTACGAAGTGAGTTTCAGCATATTGTGCCAATGATTCGTGAAATGAATTACGGGGATATAAAAAAGTATTTATTAGAATTAGCTTTTTTTGAAGAAGAAACTTTGTATCCGGTAGAAATGATGGATATTGGGAAGTTGATCGATGAATATTGTCAATTATTGAAGATGCAATTGGAAAAGACTCAATTAGAAAGCTGGGTCTGGATCAGTAATCTGAATTCGTTTATCGCCAAAAGCAAGTTTTGTGATTTTGTAGATAAATTGAAATGTATTGGGGATAGCACTGGATTATTAAAGATTTTTATTCTCAGTGAAGACTACCTTAGCTTGCCTTATTCATATGATGATACCAGCAGTACGATTGTATTTTATGAAGAATACCAGCAAATTCCAGAATTTTCCTTTTTGAAAGAATCGATTCAACGAAATTATCCTGATGAATCATTTGGTAGTGATGAACTATTATTGGATTCATTTTATCGAATTCTTTCATATATCGGTTGGGATGAATCGATACAAGGAAAAATCTATTTAAAAGCGAAAGATATGGTATTATTGAAAGTAGTTAGTCAGTTATTAGGAAGTAAAATGAGCTATGATTTTGCTTCAACAGCGGGAAAAATTTCCAAATTGGAGAAGATTTTCTTAAATAATTGACTAAAAGTACAAAAATTTGAATAGAGACGTCTATTTGAGTTTTTGTACCCTTAAAGATTCAGTAACGGTAAAACTGCTTCCCAAATATGAATCGTCCACACTTCGTTTTTGTACCCTTAAAGATTCAGTAACGGTAAAACGAATCTCACTGCCGCAACTAGGACAAGTGCGTTTTTGTACCCTTAAAGATTCAGTAACGGTAAAACGCCGGTTATGGCAGCTATCGCCACCAGTCGGTTTTTGTACCCTTAAAGATTCAGTAACGGTAAAACTATCTTTATTCCAGCTCCAATAAACGTCGTGTTTTTGTACCCTTAAAGATTCAGTAACGGTAAAACCATCGCTGATGTCGATCGTTGATCCGCTAGGTTTTTGTACCCTTAAAGATTCAGTAACGGTAAAACTGACCGCAGCACAAATAAGCCGGATCCGAGGTTTTTGTACCCTTAAAGATTCAGTAACGGTAAAACCAAGTTTGTTAACTTCAATTCGTTCTCTATGTTTTTGTACCCTTAAAGATTCAGTAACGGTAAAACTTTGCGACCTTTTCGGCAAAGTCGATGGCAGTTTTTGTACCCTTAAAGATTCAGTAACGGTAAAACTTTTACCGATCAGCGATCGTTTTGCTGATCGTTTTTGTACCCTTAAAGATTCAGTAACGGTAAAACTTTAGGTCCTTGCCTTTCGTGATCGCTTTGAGTTTTTGTACCCTTAAAGATTCAGTAACGGTAAAACTTAAAATGAAAAATTATGCTTGGACGCAAGGTTTTTGTACCCTTAAAGATTCAGTAACGGTAAAACCTAGTTTTTTCATGTTCATTTTCTCCTCTCGTTTTTGTACCCTTAAAGATTCAGTAACGGTAAAACACGAGAAATCGAAAGGAGCAGGCATGAATAGTTTTTGTACCCTTAAAGATTCAGTAACGGTAAAACCCCTTGTATGTCAATAAATGGTTTTAAACCGTTTTTGTACCCTTAAAGATTCAGTAACGGTAAAACCGGTCGTATCGCTCATGAACGCGTTTAACAGTTTTTGTACCCTTAAAGATTCAGTAACGGTAAGATTATCAGTAGTGTTGTTCAGTCGGATCATCCAACTTGCATATTTTAGATTTAACTTATCAACCAATTAGTGCACGAATCGGCAGAGTAATCAATTCGAACAGTATTCGCAAGAGAAACTCAAAGTACATTAGCAGTGATTAGCCACTCCTTCTTTTACAAATGGGAATCAGTGGCGGAATGTATTGTATTCTGCGGTGAGGCGCATCATAAACAAGTCTATCCTTATCTCTCAACTACATTATATCAGCAGTTATAAATCCACCACACAATAACCACCAAAAAAAGCTCCTCTTCATTTTCGAAGGGGAGCTTTCGTTTCATCTAAATTTCATGACTTAGCTTGGATCTGCGAATTTTTCGAGTGTCCGAACCATTTGGCAAGTAAAGCCGTATTCGTTGTCGTACCAAGCAACGGTTTTCACGAGCTGAACGTTGGCAGTGGTGACAACATCGGTTTGTGTCGGATCAAAGATCGAGCCGAATGTCGAGTTGACGACATCTCTTGAAACGATCTCATCTTCGTTCCAGCCGAAGCTTTCGTTGTTTTCAGTATATTTCTTCACCGCTTGGTTGATTGAGTCGGCGGTCAAGTTTTTGGTATTCAAGACGGTCACGAGTTCGGTCAATGAACCATCGTCCACTGGGATCCGTTGTGCATGGCCTTGGAGTTTGCCTTTCAAGTTCGGCAATACGAGACCGATCGCTTTTGCAGCACCGGTAGAATGCGGGATGATGTTGGAAGCAGCGGTCCGAGCTGCACGCAAGTTGCCGCCGCGAACGGGACCGTCCAAGATCATTTGCGTTGAAGTGTAGGCATGGACTGTCGTCATCGTGCCGGCTTCGATGCCGAATTCTTTATCGAGCGCTTCAGCCATTGGCGCCAAGCAGTTTGTCGTGCAGGACCCAACGGAGATGATTTTATCTTCGGGAGTCAAAATATCGTCATTGACGTTGTAAACGATCGTTTTTACATCATTGCCTGCGGGTGCAGAGATCAAAACGCGTTTGACGCCGGCATCGAGATGGGCTTGTGATTTTTCTTTGGAGGTATAGAAGCCGGTACATTCGAGCACCAGATCGACACCGTCCTGTTTTGCCCACGGGATCTTGCGGGCATCAGGTTCCGCATAGACATGATAATTCTTGCCGTTCACGACGATCGAGTCTTCTGTGTAGGTCACGTCTGCATCGAATACGCCATGGGTTGAATCATATTTAAGTAAATGAGCGAGCATCTTCGTCGAAGTCAGATCATTGATCGCTACGACCTCGAGATTTCCTGATTTTTCCTGCTGCAGGATACGGCGAAAAGCCAAGCGGCCGATTCGTCCAAAACCATTGATTCCAATTTTTGCTGTCATATGGAACTCCTCCTTTTTACTGTCTTTCTTAGCTACGTGTATAGTATACTGTGCTTGAATAACAACAGTAAGAGCTGATTTATCATAGGATAACTTCTCCTATGCGGAGGTGAGGCAAATGAACGAGAAAGTGTTAGGACATTTTTTCCGGTATCGCCGAAAGAATGCGAATGTCGAACAATTTCCGGTTTCACAGAACAGGAAGCGGCGAACAAGCGGGTTGACGCGCGAAGAAGTGGCCGCTTTGGCGCACGTGAGTACGGATTGGTATACGCGGATCGAACAGGGCAGGACCGGTGCGGCGCCTTCCGCTGAAGTATTGGAGAGCCTATGTACAGCGCTGAAGCTCGACCAGTCAGAAATCAATTATGTATTCAATCTAGCCGGATTTGTTCCGCCGGCGCGGCCGATCATGGAAGTCAATCAAAGTATTTTTGACTGGCTGAACGTCTTGGATCCGCATCCGGCGTTTGCGATCGACCGCAATATGACAATCATCGCAGCGAACCAAGGCTATGAGCAAGTTTATCATTATTCGTCCGAAGTTCCGCCGCTCAAGCGGAATTGGATCTACCGGGTCTTCCAAGAGGAGTATTACCGCGAAAATCTGATCAGCTGGGAGCATTATGCGGTATATTTGACTTCGGTCTTTCGGCAGCTGTGCGGACAAAATGCGGATTCGCCTTTTCTGCTTTCGATCTTTCAAGCACTCAAGAGCGATCCAATTTTTTTGGATGCGTGGAATCAGCTGTCTGTTTGCGATTTTGAAGAGCAGCGGATCATTTTAAATACGGTGCCGGTCGGCGACTTGTATTTGGTCGAAAGTGTCATGAAAGTGCCGAGCGCCGAGCAGTATCTTGTGATGCAAAATGCGGGCGATGCCGTGACAGAGAGAAAACTGCGACTATTGGTCCGCTGACCAGGTCAGTAAACACTCGGGTTGCGGCGCGCGAAGTCGAAAAAGCGGAATTTGTCGACTTGGTGGCGGCTCTCGGTATATTGAAATTGCGCCGCGTCTGCTAAATAGACGCGGCTTTTGACGGAAACGATATTGATATCATTCTCATGAAGATCGAGCAAATGGTCTTCAGGCGTCAAGTTGTCGATCGTGATTTCTTTTTCCGCATAAGCGATCGCAAGCTTGAGATCGCTTTCGATATAATGGTAAAGCGAATGCGTCAAATTCTCCTCCGTCAACTCCGGGATATACTTGACCAGCAGCAGGTCTTTATCCAAAATGACTTTTTGACCGTCGATCTTGCGGATCCGGACAGTCTTCCAAACTTCTTCGCCCACTGAAAAGCCGCTCGATTCAGCGAGCTCCGGGGTGATGATCGCCTTCTCCAGCGAAACTACTTCCGTTGTTGAATCATAACCATAAGCGCGCTGCAGCTCGTGATAGCTTGTCAGACCCGATAGCGGGAAACGCAATTGTTCGCGCTGGATCACGATCGAGCCCTTGCCGCGGATTTTTTGGATATAGCCGTTGGCGACGAGTGAGGCGAGTGCTTTGCGGACCGTGTCGCGCGAGACATCATATTGTGTGCTCAATTGATTTTCGCTCGGCAGAAAACTTTCAGGCTGGTAGCGGCCGGCGAGGATCGCTTCTTCGATTTCATGGTAGATCCGCTGATAAGATTTCACATCGATTCCTCCTGTTTTGCTTTGAATTCATTGTATCGGTCCGTGGTTCTTCTGTAAATGTTTCTGCGAGGCTTGCCAATGAATTTATTAGCAAAATTTAATTTTTGTGTGCTTTTTTTTTCACTTGTAGGCTTTGCGCCCTACTTGCCCGCGCGATTTTTTTCATTTTTCCCTCTTTTGCTTTCAAAGGAAAAATCATTAAATGTGAATGGTTTTCATATTTAAAACAATAACGAATGAAATGGATTTTTGCAAGCCTTTACATTATTCTGAAACCTGTATATGATGGAAATGTAAAACATGTATGTACAAGTTAAAAATAATCTGTAGGGGGAATAGAAATGGGGAAATTTGAAAAAGATGGGCGCGATCTTCTGCGCGCATTGGGAGGGAAAGACAATGTTTCGGCAGTGACCCATTGTGCGACGCGGATGCGCTTTGTATTGAATGATCCGGAAAAAGCCCAAAAAAAGGCGATCGAAAATATTCCAGCCGTGAAAGGAATGTTTACGAACGCTGGCCAGTTTCAAGTGATCATCGGTAATGAAGTGCCGGATTTTTACAATGATTTCGTCAAAGTCTCAGGGATCGAGGGAGTTTCAAAAGAATCTGCCAAATCGGCGGCGAAACAAAATTTGAATCCGCTGCAGCGGGCAGTGACTGTTTTAGCCGAAATTTTTACGCCATTATTGCCGGCGATCATCGTCGGCGGTCTTATCTTAGGGTTCCGCAATATTTTAGAAGCGGTGCCGATGAGTATGCTGGACGGCAAAACGATCGTTGAAGCTTCGACATTTTGGAGTGGTGTCAATGGATTCTTGTGGCTCCCAGGGGAAGCGATCTTCCACTTCCTGCCGGTCGGGATCACTTGGTCGATCACGCGCAAGATGGGCACAACACAGATTCTCGGGATCGTTCTCGGGATCACCTTAGTCTCGCCGCAATTATTGAATGCGTATGCGGTGAACGGGACTTCGGCGGCTGAGATCGCTAAAAACTGGACATGGGATTTTGGATTTTTCACAATGGATAAAATCGGCTACCAAGCGCAAGTGATCCCGGCGATGCTGGCGGGCTTCATGCTGGTCTATCTGGAACGCTTCTTTAGAAAACATATCCCAGAAGCGGTTTCGATGATCTTTGTCCCGTTCTTCTCACTTTTGCCGACGATTTTGGCGGCACACATGATCTTGGGACCGATCGGCTGGACGATCGGCTCATGGATCTCGATGGTCGTGAACGGCGGCCTGACTTCTTCCTTTAACTGGCTCTTCGGCGCACTCTTCGGCGCTTTTTATGCACCGTTAGTGATCACGGGTCTCCACCATACGACGCTTGCGATCGATACTCAGCTGATCGCCGACTTCGGTTCAACGAATCTTTGGCCGATGATCTGTTTGTCGAATATCGCGCAAGGTGCTTCCGTGCTTGCGGTGATCTTTGCACATCGGGGCGACAAGCGAGAAGAACAAGTTTCGATCCCGTCAACGATCTCCGCGTGGCTGGGGGTCACTGAGCCGGCCATGTTCGGGATCAATTTGAAATATGTATATCCGTTTGTTGCTGCGATGATCGGCAGCGGCGTCGCTGGACTTTTTGTTACTTTGATGAAAGTTCGTGCTAACGCGATCGGTGTCGGCGGACTGCCGGGGATCTTGGCGATCCGTGCGCAAGACTATCCAGCCTTTTTGATCGCGATGGTGATCGCGATCGCAGTTCCGATCACATTGACTTTAGCTTTTCGGCGGATCGGGCTGTTCAATAAGATCGACCGGATCGGCGAAGAGTTGCCGGTCGAAGTGCAAGAAGCACCGCAAGATTTTTCAACCGCTGTCCATGCCAAAACACCGATCGCGTCTCCGCTCGAAGGAGAAATCCTGCCACTGGAAAAAGCGCAGGATCAAGCATTCGCGGGAGGTTTAATGGGTCAGGGAGTCGTGATCGAACCGACCTCAGGACGCGTGACCGCTCCATTTGACGGCGAGGTCAGCTTGCTTTTCCCGACGAAGCATGCGATCGGTCTGATCAGCGACGAAGGGATCGAAGTGCTGATCCATTTGGGAATGGATACTGTGAAATTAAAAGGAAAATACTTTACGGCGCATGTCAAACAAGGCGACCATGTCAAACAAGGACAGCTCTTGGCAGAATTTGATCTGAAAGCGGTCAAGGCCGCAGGATATTCAATGCAGACACCGGTCATCGTGACGAATTCGCATCACTTCCAAGTAGACCCAACGATCAATACGCTCAATATCAAGCATGCGGAAACGATCATGCAGGCAACCCCGATTTAATAAAAATCATTCAAAACCGCCGGGGACTTTTCCGGCGGTTTTGTTTAAAGGAGAAATTTTCGATGTCATTGCAAGAAAAAGTGATCTATCAGATTTATCCAAAATCATTCCAAGATACTGACCAAAATGGGATCGGAGATTTGGCGGGCATTATCCAGCGCCTGCCTTACTTACATAAATTAGGAGTCGACATGCTTTGGCTCAGCCCGATCTACCCAAGTCCGCAAAAGGACAACGGCTACGACATTTCAGATTATTGCGGGATCGATCCGGTTTTCGGGACGATGCAGGACTTTGAAAAGCTTATTGCGGCAGCAAAAAGCTGCGGGATCGAAATCATGGTCGATATGGTTTTGAATCATGTCTCGACGGCCCATCCGTGGTTTCAAAAAGCGTTGGCCGGTGATGAAAAATATCAAGATTATTTTATTTTGCGCGATGCCCCTACTGATTGGATCTCAAAGTTCGGCGGCAGCGCCTGGGCACCGTTTGGCGATACCGGCAAATATTATCTGCATCTTTATGATCCAAGCCAGGCCGATTTGAATTGGCGCAACCCGCGTGTGCGCGAAGAGTTATTCAAAGTCGTTGATTTTTGGCTGGAAAAAGGCGTGAAAGGATTGCGCTTTGACGTTCTCAATGTGATTGGGAAAGACACCGTATTAAAAGACAATCCGGTTGACGACGGCAAACCGGAATATACGGATAAACCGGTCACGCACGATTATTTGCAGGAGCTGAACCGCGCAACATTCGGCAAAGATCCGTCAGTCGTGACCGTCGGCGAAATGAGTTCGACGACGATCGAAAATTGTATCTTGTATACGCGGCCAGACCGCAAGGAATTGGACATGACGTTTAATTTCCATCATTTGAAAGTCGATTATGAAGCAGGTCAAAAATGGACGACTTGCGCGTTCGACTTTGCTGAATTGAAGCAGCTGCTGCACAGCTGGGGTGAAGCGATGAGCCGCAACGACGGCTGGAACGCGCTTTTTTGGAACAATCATGATCAGCCGCGGGCTTTGAACCGTTTTATCCAGTGGCAGGATCACCGCGTCAAAGGTGCACAGATGCTGGCAGCCGCGATCCATTTGAACCGCGGGACCCCGTTTATTTATATGGGCGAAGAGCTCGGGATGCTTGACCCGGATTATGCCGATATCACCGATTACGTAGATATCGAAGCGCAAAACGCCTATCGAAATCTTTTAGCCGCTGGCAAATCGGCTGCAGAAGCTTTGCAGATCGTCAAAACGAAGGCGCGCGACAATGCGCGGACACCGATGCAGTGGTCGGCAGAAAAAAATGCCGGCTTTTCAAAAGGGACTCCTTGGCTGAAAATCGCCCAAAATTATCCGATGATCAATGCGGCGCGCGAGCTGGAAAGCGGCGAGATCTTTCCTTTTTATCAGCAGCTGATCGCGCTGCGCAAGGCGTATCCGCTCATTTCTCGCGGAAGCTACCAAGCCTATTTGCCAGCTCATCCGCAAGTGTACAGTTATTTGCGCGAATATGAGGGACAAAAACTGCTTGTTCTTACTAATTTTTATGCGGATCATCCGAAAGTGACGATCCCGAAAGAATTTCTCAATGGGAAAGAACTGATCAATAATTATCCTGCCAAAAAATTGACGACTTCCTTTGAAATGCAGCCGTACCAAGCACTTGCGATCTTGCGATGATCTAGAAGACCCGAACCGGATCGTGAACAGCGGTTCGGTTTTTTTATCGTTTGCGTGAAACGACATATGTTATGCAAATGGCAGTGCAAAATGACTTGTCTTGCGAACGGGAAATGTCAAAAAATAACCTTTAAACTAAGAAAGAAAGTTGGGAAGAAGGGAAGGCGGCGAATATGTGAAGAAAGACATCGAAGGGTTGAATGGCATCTACAAGACGATCGCACAACTCACTTCGCTGGAAGACAGTTTGATTTTGTACCGAAATTTCAAAGGATTAACAATCAGCTTTCCAACAAAATTGATGGCTTCGGCGTATGTGAAGGAGTATCTGAAAAAAGAAATCGCGCACGGAAAATCATTTTCAAAAGAAGAGATACAGCAGTTGGCGATTTCTTTTGATTACTCAGAAAGACAGATCAGAAGGCTGTTAAGTGCAGCCAAAGAATCAGAAAAAACAACAAAAAATCCAGTACACAAAATGATGGGGGAGAAAAAGAATGGAAAATAGCCAAAACTACTATTGTACAAATTGCGGAAAACCGATGAACAAACAGGCGGAATTCTGCACATCTTGCGGAGTCAAACAAGGGAAAGTGATCAACTACTGTTACAACTGCGGAAGTACGATCGAACCGAATCAAGAGATCTGTTTGACGTGCGGTGTCAACCCGCGCAAAATCAAACGGACGGGAGCCGCTGGCAGCGCAGCAGCGCCAGTACGCGCCGCGGGGAGTTCGGTCGTAAATCCAATCTTAGCGACGATCATCGGTTTGTTTATTCCGGGTTTGCCGTCTCTGATCTGGTTTGGGCAGAAAACGAAAGGGATCGTGATGATCATTGCGTTTCTTTTGGGGATCTTTATCATTCCGATCGCCGGACCGTGGATCGTGGCGATTTTTGGTGCGATCGATGCCTACCAGCTGGCTGGGCGCGTAAACAACGGTGAAACCCTCGACGAATGGACATTTTTCTGGAATAAATGATGAGCAATGATCTTTGCCAACTGTTTTTGCTTACGTTACAATAAAGCAAAATAGTATGCGAAGGGATCTTCTTGGATGAAAAACAGTAAATTTATCACTTATATCAGCTGGATCGCGACGGTCATGTCGGTTCTCATGTATGTTTCTTATATCCCGCAGATCATCGATAATTTGGCCGGGGCAAAGGGAAATCCGATTCAGCCGCTGGTAGCCGCTATCAACTGCAGCTTTTGGGTCGTTTATGGTCTTGGGAAAAAACCGCGCGACTTGCCGCTTTCGATTGCAAACTTTCCGGGGATCATCTTCGGTCTGATCACTTTTTTCACGGCACTATAGTTTGCGGCAGTGAGAGGATCAGCTGCTTCATTTTTGACTTGACAGCACATTCCTTTCCTTATATAGTTAACGACGTTAACTATATAAGGAGGGATTTTTTTGTCGAAAGATCATTGGATCGAAATGGGAAAAGAGATCGCGGTGCTGCATGAATTCGCTCGCAAGATCTTTTCGCAACAGGGTTCGCTCACTTTAACGACGAATGAGCTGGATATTCTTTCAGCGATTTTTTTAGCGGCCGATCAGGTGACTGCCAATCAAATCGGTCAAAAACTGCAGCTGCAAAAAGCATCGGTCAGCCGGACTTTGAAGAAACTGATCGATTTGGGACTGGCTGAGAAGACCAGTAATCCGCGTGATGAACGCAGCCATTGTTTATCGCTCACACCGTGCGGATTGAAAAGTTTGAATGAAAATTATCAAATATTGCTGGCACCGTATTATTATGCGCAAAGAAGTGATCCGGCAGCATTCGCGAGCCTGATCGCGCAAATCGGGCGGCTGAACCAGCTGCTTGATGAATATAATCAAAAGGAAGGGGAACAATGAATTTTTATCAAGCAATGCAGTTCGATCCGTTTTTGCTGACGCAAAAAATCCGCCAAGCACGCTCCCAAGGGGAAAGAAGATTTTTTATCAAGGCGCTTGTTTTCCGTGATCTGCTGCTCGTCGCGTTCGCGATCATTTTTGTATCGGGGTTGAGCAGTATTTTTGGGCAGGAAAATCAATCGCTGGCGGTGGTTCTTTTTTGCATTTTGCTGAGTATCCGTTTTGTAGACTTCGGTTACAAAGTCACACAATCGCTGGCCGGTCTCGGGATCGTGCTTTTGATCCTTTTCGTTTTGCCGGTCGTAAGCGAGATCACACTGCCGCTCAGCAAGTGGCTGTTCAATTTTGCCGCACTTTTAGCGATCTTTGTGATCACCGGCAGCCATCCGAAAATGGGTAATCCAGGGCTGTACTCTTTTTCATATATCTTTTTGATGGGAACGATGCAAGCTGAAAATGTGGTACATATCAGCGCGCGTGCGCAACTTTTGCTGTGCGCTTTTGCCGGATTTGCTTTGATCTTTTTTGGGAAACATCGCCAAAAGCACCGCAGGAAAACCTTGGCCAGCGAATACATCGGCGAAAAATTTTTCAGCCGCCGCAATCTCTGGCTCGTTTATTATGCTCTTGGTGTCAGTCTGATCCTTTTGCTTGGCGACTTTCTTCCGTTCAAGCGCTTTATGTGGGTCGGTTTTGCCTTTTCATCGCTGTTGTCAGGTTATGAAGCGGTCGATCTGAAAGAACGCTTTTTTGACCGGCTGCTTGGCGTCGTCCTTGGGACACTGTTGTTCGCATTTGCGGTCCAGTGGATCCCCGTCAAGATCCTCGGGGTTTTGGGCGGTCTGGCGCTTGGATTCTGCTCCTTTTATCGCCATAAAACGATTTTCAACTGTTTCGGCGCATTATCGACCGCAAGCGTACTTTTCGGTTTGCAGACCTCGATCACGATGCGGATCATCGATAATGTGATCGGGCTCAGTCTCGGCAGTTTGTATTATTTTACAATGAAAAGAATTCGGCAGAAATTTCCGGTCGCGGCAAAATAAATGAGGTGGACGAATCAATGGAAAACGGGGCGGCGGCAAGATTTTGTCGGCGCTCTTTTTTTGATAGGCAGGGTCCCGAAGCTGCTTTTTCTCTTAAAAATAAAAAACAGCTTGCTTTTAATTCGGGAACCGCTTACAATCATAGTGAACCGGTAAACGAAAAAAGGAAGATCATTATGAAGAAAAATGTCACGATCCAAGAAATCGCCAATTTGGCCGGCGTTTCTAAAACAACGATCTCACGCTATTTAAATGGAAAATACGGCAATATGTCGCTGAAAACAAAAGCCAAGATCAAACAAATCATCGAAGAGCAGGATTATCGGCCCAGCAAACAAGCCCAAGGGCTGAAAACGCGCAAGAGCTGGTTGATCGGTTTGCTTGTCGCGGATATCGAAAATTTGTTTTCCGCCTATCTGATCAAAGCTGCGCAAGATGCGTTGGAAGATACTGAATACCAATTGATCATTATGAATACAAATAATTCCGTTGAAGAAGAACATAAAGCGATCCAAAAACTGATCGATCAAAATGTTGAAGGGCTGCTTTTGCAGCCGATCGCGCATGCTTCACACAATTATGAACAGATTTTGGAAGCGGGGATCCCGACTGTTTTGGTCGACCGGGTCTTGGATGAACCGGTGTGGACGACTGTTCAGTCTGATAATCTGACTTGTTCGAAAAATTTGGCGCAAGCGATCGTTCAGCACGGGTACCAAAAGATCGTTGTTGTGACTGAGCCGATCAACGAGCTGTCGCCGCGGGTCGAGCGTCTGGAAGGTGTGCGCCTCGGGACATTAAGAAGCGATTGCGAGATCGAGGTCCTTGAGCTGAAGGAGCGCGGTCACGGCGCAGATGTGATCCAATATCTCGAAAAGCATCCGCTCACGAAACGGACCGCCTTTTTTGCCTCGAACGGAAATGCACTTTCAGAGACAGTTGCAGCGATCATCAAAGAAGATTTAAGTTTTCCGGAAGACATCGGTGTCTGCGGATTTGATGACTGGTTTTGGGCGGAGCTGATCAAGCCCGGGATCACGACGATCCACCAAAATCCGTACGTGATCGGACAGCGCGCTGCGGGGATTTTAATGGAAGAAATGACGCATCCGCTGCCGGCTGAAAAGATCGAGATCCCGGCAGAGATCATTGTGCGTCATTCATTATAAAAAGGAGTGGAGAAAGTGGAGAACCTGTTTGTCAATACGATCGCAATGCTGGGAGACGGAATCAAAGATCAGCAACTTTTTCTTGAAAAACTGGCTCAACTGAAGCCGCCGATCAAAGGCGTTGAAGTGCGCAGAGAATTCTTTGCGCCAGAGCCGAGAAAGCGGGAAGGAGAACTTTTAGCTATTTTGGAAACCGGTAAACAAAACGGCTGGGAGATCCGCTATTCGATCCCTGAACCGCTTTTTACCGCGGGGGGCCTCAATCCGGATTTTGCGCAATGGAAAAAAGAAGCAGAACTTTTGCAAGCGGTCTCAGTCAAGATGAATATCGGCGATTTGACCGGGATCGCACAAGTGGCAAAAGAACAGTTAGCACCGCTTCCATTTCAATTGACGATCGAAAATGACCAAACGCCGGGAAATGGATATCTGGAGCCGGTTTTACGCGCATTAAAGAGGATCAAAGAGCAAGCGCTGCCGATCGGCTATACGTTTGATCTCGGCAATTGGGCTGTGATGGGCGAAGACGCGGCAGAAAGTTTTGCGAAAACGAAAGAAAGCATCACGATCTTTCATTTGAAAAATGTGGATGAGCAGCAGCAGACGACCTTATTGGACGAAGGAATCTTCGACTGGCGGCATTTTTTGACAGGGTCTTGGCCCGTTGGCATCGAATATCCGATGCACTTGACAGAAATCAACAGCGAAGCAGAAAAGGCAAAGGAGGCCATCCAAAATGGGGAAAGTTGTAACGATCGGTGAACCGATGGCAATGTTTATCGCCCGCGAACCGGGAAAATTGAAAGACGTCAAAAGTTTTGATCACTTTATTGCCGGGGCCGAGGTGAATGTCTCGGTCGGCGTTGCTCGGCTCGGACACGAAATCGAGTACGTCACGGAAATGGGGAAAGATCCTTTCGCTGAACACATCATGGACTTCTTGACAAAAGAAGCGATCGACACGAATTTGATCCGAATCAATCCGGCCTATCCGACGGGTTTTCAGCTGAAGAGTAAAGACGCTGAGCATGATCCCGAGGTCGTTTATTTCCGCAAAGGGTCCGCGGCTTACCATATGCAGCGGGCACGGGCGCAGGAGATCGATTTCAGCGATGTCGATATTCTTCACGTGACCGGGATCTTGATGGCGCTCAATGATGAGACATTTGCTTTAATAGAAGCTCTTATTGAAAAAGCGAAGGCCCAAAAGACACTGATCACCTTTGACCCGAATCTGCGGCCGACTCTATGGAAAGATCAACAAACGATGATCGAACGCATCAACCGTGTAGCCGCGTCAGCCGATTATGTATTGCCGGGAATCAGTGAAGGCGAGATTTTAACTGGCAGCCGCGAGCCTGACAAGATCGCTGATTTTTATCTCGATCTGGGAGCACGCGGAGTGATCATCAAAAGCGGTCCGAATGGTGCGATCATGAAATATCGCGAAAACGGAGCCGCAAAAACACTCACGAAACCGGGATTCAAAGTCGAAAAAGTCGTCGATACGGTTGGGGCCGGGGACGGATTTGCTGTCGGGGTGATCACGAGTCTTCTGGAAGAGCTGCCGCCAGCGGAAATGCTTGAACGGGCGAACGCGATCGGCGCGATCCAAGTCAGCCATATCAGCGACAACGAAAATTTGCCGACGCGCGCTGAATTAGCAGATTTTCTCAAGAGCCATCCAAACGGAGGGAACATATGAAACTGCAAGCAGCGATCGACCGGGTCGATTTGGCAGAGGCACTCGTATTAGCGGCTAAGTTGAACACGGCGGACATCGTCGAAGTCGGGACTTCTTTGATCAAAGATTACGGGTTAGAAGCAGTCCGCGAAATCAAAAAAGTGATCGGAACAAGTCAGCTTTTAGCGGATATCAAAACGATCGATGAAGGCGAATATGAATTTCGCCAGTTTTTTGATGCCGGCGCGGATATTTTGACAGTGATGGGGGCCAGTTCGCCGGAGACTCTGGAAATCTGTTACCAAGTCACGCAAGAATACGAAAAGGAAATGCTGATCGATCTTTTAGAATGTTCGGCGGAAAGAATCGCCAAGATCGCCCACTTCAAAGAAGCGATCTACGGCATGCATTTTTCAAAAGACAGCGGCAGAGACGTCGATGTCGTCAAAGAAGTCAACCAGTTCATCCGCACCCATCCCGCAATCAAACGGCTTGCGTTAGCCGGCAGCTTGAATTTAGAAAAAGTAAAAAAGCTGCAGAAGACGCCGCTTGAAATCGCAATCGTCGGCAGTGCGATCGTCAGCAGCACAAGACCCGCGAATGAGATAAAAAAGTTTAAGGAGGTTATGAAGTGAAGGAAATGGACAGTATTTTAGCTGAAATCAAAAAAGTACTGGCGTTGGAAGATCCGCAGCAGCTCATGCAAGCAGTCGAATTATTGGCGACCGAGCGCCGGATCTTCGTCCTGGGGGAAGGACGCAGCGGACTGCAGGGGAAAGGGTTCGCGATGCGCCTGATGCATCTCGGGCGCACTGTGTTTGTGATCGGCGAGTCGACGACCCCGGCGATTCGTCCGGATGATATTTTGGTGGCGATCTCCGGTTCAGGGAAAACCGGAACAGTGCTCGCGCTGGCAGAAAAAGCAGCGAAGAAGGGGACAACCGTTTTGGGGATCACAAGCGACAGCAATTTGCCGCTTGCGAAACTGGCCGACCAGCTGCTTGTTATCCCCGGGGCTACGAAAACCGGTGCCGGGGTGAAGTCGATCCAGCTCTTAAGCACGCTTTTTGATCAAACGCTCCACATTACCCTCGATTATCTGTGTCTGAAAATCAGTCAAAAGACGGCGATCACCAACGAACAAGCCAACCAGCAGCACTCAAATATGGAGTAAAAGGAGAGTAGGATTATGGAATTCATTATTGGTATTATTTTATTGATCACGTACTTTTTGCTGATCCGCTTCGCGGCAAAAGGCGGCAACTTGATGATCGGCTTTTTCATTATGGCAATTGTCTGGGTTTTCTTCAGTATTATCGGCGGCGAGCTTACTTGGAGCAAAGCGATGGTGGATGTTTTCCAAGGCGGTCCCGAAAGCTGGGGTGCAACGGCCGTTATCGTTATTTTCGGGAGCTGGTTCGGCCGGATCCTGATCGAAACGGAGATCGCTTCAAGCTTGATCAAGAAAACGGTCGAGCTGAGCGGTGAAAATCCGCTGTTCACGACGATTCTTTTGAGCATTGTCACGACGTTGATCTTTACTTCGACATTCGGTGCCGGAGCGGTCGTAGCTATCGGGATCATCGTCCTGCCGATCTTGATGTCTCTAGGCGTTCCGAAGCCGCTCGCAGTGACGAGCTACTTGATGAGTGTCGGGAGCGGGATGTTCGTCAATATCGTTTTATTCAAACAGATGCAGGGAATTTTCACGACCTATAAATATGATTGGAATTATCTTCGTTTTGGATTCACCGCACTGGCTGTCCAAGTCGTAATGGTCATTTTGATGCTGATCTTCGGCTTGCGGAGAAAGAAAACATATAATCTCGCGACGGTTCCAAAAGAAGAACCGAAGAAAAAAGATATTCCGTTTTATGCGCTGATCACACCGGTCATCCCGGTCGTTTTGGCGATTTTCTTCAACTGGCAGCCGATTCCGGCCTTTATCGTGGCCGCTCTTTATGCGCTCTTGATCTGCGGAAAACTGCCGAACTACAAAGCTGGCACGCGGATCATCACGCGGACTTTTTATGAAGGGGTCGTCGATGTCGCTTCTTTGCTTGGCTTCCTGTTCATTTTGCCAATGTTCAACAAAGCATCAGGCATTGCGGCACCATTTTTTGAAGCGGTGATCGGCGACTTTGTACCGACGAGCACTTTGGTCTTGTGTATCGCATTTGCCATCTTGATTCCGCTGGGACTTTTCCGCGGTCCGCTGACGATCTTCGGTGCCGGGAGTGCGACTGTCGGGATCTTGATGGGCATGGGAATCTTCCCGGTGTCGCTGCTCTTCCCCTTGATCTACATTCCGACGATTACCATGAACTTGTCGACTTGCCCAACACAGTCTTGGAACCTTTGGGCGCTCAACTACTCGAAAGTCAGCGCCAAAGAATTCATGCTGACCGGGGTGCCGTGGGGCTGGGTGGCAGGTGCGATCAACGTCGCGATTTGTTACATGATGTTTGGATAATCAAAGGAGGATATAGATATGAAACGAGCTATTCGCGTGGGAATCGACGTTGGCGGTACGCATACTAAAGCCGTGGCGATCGACAACGATACGTTTGAGATCGTTGGGATCGGTTCTGTAAAAACAACGCATGATGATAAAATGGGAGTTTCGGCCGGCGTGATCCAAGCATTTAAAAAATGTCTGACCGAGCATGATATTTCACCAGACGAAGTGATGTTCATCGCTCACAGTACGACACAAGCGACCAATGCGCTCCTTGAAGGCGATGTCGCGGTGACGGGCGTGATCGGGATGGGCAACAGCTTCCTCGCTAAACGGCAATCGATCATCAAAGACATTCAGCTGGATGAGGCTGGAAAGCACAAAATCGTGACCCACAACAAATATATTCCGCTGCGCAAGTTTGATGAAGGAGTCGCTAAACGGACGATCGAAGAGCTGGTCGGCGAAGGTTCAGAAGTGATCGTTGCTTCAAAAGCGTTCGGCGTAGACGACAAGACGGAAGAAGAAGTCGTCGCGAATATCGGCAAGAAGATGGATATCGAAGTTTCACAAGCGAGCGACATCAGTAAAATGTACGGGCTTTTGCGCCGGACGCGAACTGCTGTGATCAATGCTTCGATTTTGCCGAAAATGTTTGAAACGGCGAACAGCACTGAAAACAGTGTCCGCCAAGCCGGGATCAAAGTCCCGCTGATGATCATGCGGGGCGACGGCGGAGTCATGGATATCAATGAAATGCGCAAACGCCCAGTCTTGACGATGCTCTCAGGGCCGGCCGCGTCGACTGTCGGCGCCTTGATGTATTTGAAAGCATCGAATGCGATCTTCTTTGAAGTCGGCGGCACAAGTACCGACATCGGCGTCATTAAAAATGGTCGTCCGATGATCGATTATTCAGTCGTCGGCGGGCACAAAACACTGATCAGCTCGCTCGATGTGCATGTCTCGGGGGTTGCCGGCGGAAGCATGGTGCGGGCCGATGAAAAAGCGGTGATCGCTGTCGGGCCGCGCTCGGCGCATATTGCGAAATTACCGTATTGCGCGTTCTCCAAACCGGAAGAGATCATCAATCCGAAAGTCGTCCGGATCCAGCCGCTCGACAATGATCCAGCCGACTATATCGCGATCGAAGGCGAAGACGGCAAAATGTTCGCTTTGACAGTGACATGTGCCGCAAACGTGCTGAAGATCGTTAAAGAAGGCGATTATGCCTTCGGGAATTACGAAGCCTGCTATAAAGGAATGAAGGCGCTGGCCGACGATTTAGGGACGACTGTCGAAGATGCCGCGACACAGATCATGGAAAAAGCATCTGACATCGTGATCAAAGTCATTAATTTCTTGGCCGATAAACATAAAGTTGAACGCAACCAGATCTCGCTTGTCGGCGGAGGCGGCGGAGCGACCGCACTCTTGCCGTATACGGCGAAAAAAATGGGGCTCGGCTACGAGATCGCCAAACATGCCGAAGTGATCTCTTCGATCGGTGTTGCACTTGCCATGGTGCGGGACGTTGTGGAACGGGTCATTCCGAATCCTTCGCCGCAAGATTTGGAAGATATCCGCAATGAAGCGATCCAATCCGCCACCAGATCCGGTGCAGCACCAGAGACGATCGAAGTCCAAATGGAACTCGATTCGCAGACCAATAAAGTCCGCGCGATCGCGACCGGGTCGACAGAAGTGCAGACGACTGATTTGGCTGCCAAAGTCGATGAACCGGAAGCCAAAGCGATCGCCGAAAAATCGATGCAGATCGAACCAAAAGATGCGGAAAAAGTCTATCTGGTCGCCAAAAACGATTTCTTCTACTGCTTTGGAACGATGAAAAAAGACCACCAAGAGCTGCGGATCATCGACAAAAAAGGCTTTATCAAGATCCAGCGGGGCGACGGGGAAGCTACCAAAACGACTGTCGGCGGGATCCGCAATGTGGTGGATGCCTATTGGGAAGAGCTGGCAGTTTATAAGAGCGACATCAAACTGGCGCCGGACATCTACTTATGCATCGGCGGGAAAGTCGTCGACTATACCGGAATGCTGGAACTTTCTCAGCTTCACATGGTGATGGATACTGAACTGATGCAGCACGGCGGACGAGAAGAAGTGATCGTCGTCGGCGCAAGGAATAATCTGTAATGGAGGCAATTCAAGCAGTCAATCAAGCCGCCGCTTTGCCGAAGGAAACCCAGATGCTGCTGAAATTGCGCGAAGACCGCTTTTTTGATAAGATCCCGCCGCAAGAGGTCGCGGAGATCATTGAAAAAGCCGCGCACAGCGGCGGGAAACTCGCTGGCGAACTCAAACAAAAATATCCGGACATGGACGTCCGCAAAATCGCCGAAGCGCTCGGCTTGGAAGTCCGCGAAAAAGAGCTGCCGATCGATGAACAGTTCGTATCAGTCGGATATTTCGAAGCGCCGCGGCTGATCGTGATCAACCGCAAGATGCACGAGATGGATCCTTTTTATCATGAGGAATATCCGTGGCTCGCTGCCGATCCGTGGGAAGACATCGCGATCGCCCACGAAATGTTCCATTATTTTCAAGAACAGCAGGCAGTTGATTTCGTGGAGACGTACCGCGTGCCGCTTTGGAAGCTCGGGCCCTATACGCATCAAACGCCGATCGCAAGCTTGGGCGAGATCGCCGCAATGAATTTCGCGGAAGCACTTTTGGAACTCGATTTTTATCCGGGATATCTGGAGATGTTTTTAGCTGCTCCGTATTTTCCGAAAGAAATCGCGAATAAAGCTGCGCAACTGCTCGCGGAGGCCAAAAAATACAAAGAGTGATAAAATAGCAAAAAATGAGCTGGTCAGCGTGGCCAGCTCATTTTCCGCTTAGAAGAAAAGGGAGAGTGAGCAGATGGATCCGACAATGGCGCGACTGAAAGACTTCTTTTGGCAGGAGAGCGATTTGCGGCTTTTTGCGATGAACGGCTCCAGAGTAAATGAAAAGATCCCGGCAGATAAATTCCAAGACTACGATGTCGTCTTTTTCGCCGAGAAGATTGACAAATATCTTCATGATCCCGCTTTTTTAGCTCGATTCGGCGAGATCTTGATCATGAGTGAGCCGGAAACAGATGGCTTGTACCCGCCAGATTTTACTGCTGGGACGGGATATATCTATCTTGTACAATATACAAGCGGGATCCGGATCGATTTTCAATTTCGAACGCTCGCACAACTCAGCGAGTATTTGAAAGCAGATACACTGACGAAGGTCATCGGCGACAAAGACCACCGCATCCATAAAGAAATCGTGCCGCATGATACGCAGTACTGGCTCGCGCCGCCGACAGCAAAGCTTTTGTACAGCTCAGCGAACGAATTTGCCTGGCAGACGTGCAATACATTGAAAGCTGTCTTGCGCCGAGAGTGGCTGTCAGCGGAAGCCGCGCTTGATTTGACCCGCAACGAACTCTTGCGCAAAATCGCTTGGACAGTCGGCATCGATCACGGTTTTCGGCGCAGCTACGGGAAACAGAACACCCAGATCATGAACTATTTAGATCCAAGCGATTTTCAGATGCTCATGAAAACCTACTGCACCGATTCTTCTGAACACATGCTTGATTCGCTGGAGCGCATGAGTTGGCTCGAAAAAAAGCAGCTCACTGCACTTGTACATTTTTTAGCTCTTGACCCCACTCCTTTTCAGCAATTGGAGCGCGTTCCTTTTCGCTATCTGCTCAGCAAAAATGAGCCGGAGCTCGCCAAACGCTTTCGCTGAAAAAAGACTGATCAGAAAGAGGTATTTCTGGTCAGTCTTTTTCAATTAGCGTGTTTGAAGTGGAAGAATATCAGTGCGGATCATATTATTCAGAGCTCCAAAATATGATTTTCGATATTTCAATTTGCTGACAGGAGCAGAGGAAACAGTTTTATATTGCTGATAGTCGCTGGTTGCTTTAACTTCCGCTTCGCCGATTTGTTTTTCGCGACGTGGATTAAAGCTTTCAATATAAAAGCGAACGGCTTGCGGATCAAGTCCCCAGGATCCTGCAAAATGATTGCTTTGTTGATTGATTGCTTTTTGAATCTTATTTTCCAGCAAAATGGAGATAACTTGTCCGCGATAATTTTCTGGATCGACCTTGATTTCTTTCCATAAAGAAGTAATCAAATCTGCCAATTTTGGATTGTTGCGCGACAAGTCCTGCAAATATTTATCAACTTCGGCAATCGCTTTTTGATCATAGTTCGGAAGCAGCTCATATTCATCTTTCTCATCAGGAACAAAGGACTGGATCAGCATAATAATGTATTCATAGTTGATTTCTTCAATTTTGATTGAAGATAATTCCGGATCCAATACGACAGTTATAACAAAGTGGCAAAATTTTAAACAATTGTTAGAAAATTATAATAAAAACCGTGAAATGATCAGAAAAGTCATTTCACGGTTTTTTAATGCCTAAAGGAAATTTTTTATGGTGTGTTTGTAGGGAAATTATCAAAATAATTTCTGAAGAGCGCATCCAAGACGATATGTAGGGTAGTAAACATATTGTATTCCGCACTTGGATCGATAGAAGTTTTGTATAATTCTGATGTTTGATAGTAGAGATTGTAGGTAGTCAAACTCGATAGGTGATTTTTAGATAACGGCGTGATCGAGATGATTTTGGCACCCTTTAACTGGATCAATTCAGATACTTGGGTGACTTCTTTATTTTCTCCACTGAAAGAAACAACGATCACAGCATCTTCCGGCTTAATTGTCTCAGTAATCCAGCGGTATTCTGTGATCGAAGGGATTGGGATCAAATAGACACCGATCGTTAAGAAGTTGCGCACAAAAAGCTGTGCAGCATTGCGTTCTCCCCAACCGGTTCCGAAAACAAAAACGTGTTTCGATTTCGAAATAATCTCATTAATCTGTAAGAGGCTTGTTTTAGAAATCAAATTGATCGTTTTTTCGATGTCGGTTTGAAGCAGCTCCCAACTTTCAGCTTTGACTTTGCTTTGGGTTTGCAGTTCGTTTTTAAGAAAATATTTCATTTCATTAAATCCGGAGAAGCCAAGTTTCTTTGCTAACCGGGTCACGCTTGCGGGAGAAGTATAGGTTGCTTTAGCTAAGTCAGATGTTTGCATATTAATTATTTTGTTTTTGGCAGATAATATGTATTCAATCAAGCTGTATTCGGTATTTGAAAGGCCATCAAGTCGATTAATTCGTTCTTCTAAGCGCATCATCTTTGGCTCCTCCTTTCATGAAATGAATTTCATCAAGTGAAATAGAAATCAAAAAATGTAACTATAACCGCTTTCAATGAGAAATATTCAATTTATTATTCACCAGATTATAATATGAGTATAGCATAAAGAAAGGCGGGTGAAGTTCAATGCGTAATAAAAACTTAAACATTGTCATCGCGGGAGGAGGGAGCACCTATACACCAGGAATAATTCAAGCAATGATCGACAGCCGGACAAATTTCGATTTTTCACAGATCACTTTGTACGATATTGATGAAGTACGCAATGATGATATGTTCCAAATCATTCATTACATGCTGGAAAAAGAAAACTTACAGGAACAAGTGAGATTGCGGCAAACGGCTATTCCGGAAGAAGCATTTATGAAAGCTGATTTTGTTTTTTCGCAAATCCGCGTTGGCGGAATGAAAATGAGAGAAATCGATGAAAAGATTCCTTTGAAGCATGGAATTGTCGGACAAGAGACTTGCGGTTTGGGTGGCTTTTCTTTTGGGTTGCGCTCAATCAGCGGATTATTGGAGATTGTCTCTTATGTGGAAAAGTATGCACCAGAAGCTTGGATCTTGAACTATACAAATCCAGAAACGTTGATTTCTGAAGCGATCCGCCGGCAATATCCAAATATCAAAATGCTGAATGCGTGTGATATGACGATCTCGATCGAAGAAACGATTGCGGATAATTTTGGATATGACCGAAAAAATTGGATCCCGATTTATTATGGACTTAATCATTTTGGCTGGTATCAATCGATTTATGATAAATCAATCGATCGGGATATTTTGCCTGAAATATTAGATAAATTAGATGAATTTGGTCTAAAAATTGCTGACTTCAACGCGGGCGACCAAACATGGCAATCCGCTTGGGACATGTTGTGTTTGATCAGTAAAGAATTTCCGGGTTATCTGCCGAATAATTATCTTGAGTATTATTTATATCCAGACATAGTTGTGGAGCATTCTGATCCGAACTATACACGAGCGAATATGGTAATGGATGGTCGGGAAAAAAATACAAAAGAAATGGCTGCAAAAATCAGAAGAAAAGAAAGCGGCGAAATTTTAAATTTTAATTTTGGGGCACATGGGCAATATATTGTTGACATGGCAGTTTCTATTTTAAATGACAACCATGATCGCTTCATGCTGATTATGCCAAATATGGGGGCGATCCCAAATTTGCGTCACGATGCGGTAGTCGAAATTCCGGCATATGTCGGCCGAACAGGTGCTGAGCCGATTTCGCTGCGTTTTGAAATCAATGATTTTCACAAGGGGTTGATGGAAGCGCAAAATGCTGCTGAAAAGTTGCTGGTAGATGGATATTTTGAGCATTCATATCAAAAAGTTTTGCAAGCGTTTACATTAAATCAAACGGTTCCTTCTGCTAGGGTGGCAAAAGCAGTTTTGGATGAATTTATTATTGCTAACGGGGATCTATGGCCGGCGCTTAAGTAAAAGAGGAGGATCAAAATGAGAAAAATCATGAAGAAGGTCAGCGATGGGCTGCAGCTTCTCGGAAGATCGATGCTGCTAGCGATCTCCGTAATGCCAGCTGCCGCAATTTTGAATCGTATTTCTGACCAGGATCTGTTAAATATTCCATTCTTAAAAACTGCAGCCTGGACGATTTTTGCAATTTTGCCGATTTTATTTGCAGTCAGTGTGGCAGGTGGTATTGCGAAGGATAAAAATGTTGCAGCCGGACTTTCGGCAGTGATTGTTTATGAAATTTTGGTTCGTACTTTGCAAAAAGGCGATACGGGGCTAAACTCATTTGGGCGAGTCGCTGTTGCCAATGTCGAAAATAATATCTTGATTGGGATTATTGCTGGGATCGTAGCGGGACTGTCTTATGAGAAGTTTAAAGACAAACAATTACCAGCAGCTTTATCATTTTTTAGCGGACGACGTTTAGTAGCAATTATGGCTTCATTTTTTGCAATTATTGTATCGTGGGTATTGGCTTACGCTTTTCCGCCGTTAGATAGCATGATCAATCATTTAGGGGTGGCGATCGGGAATGCTTCTGCCGGGCCGTTCTTCTTTGGGGTATTAAATCGATTGCTGATTCCAACTGGTCTTCACCATATCATCAACACATATATTCAAATGCAGCTTCCTTCTAGTTTGCCGCAATTTGCCGGAGTCGTTGGTGAAATCCCGCGTTACTTTGCAGGCGACCCGACTGCCGGAAGATTCGTGGCAGGCTTCTTCCCGATGATGATGTTTGGTCTGCCAGGGGCAGCATTGGCAATGTATCACTGTGCCAGACCGGAAAACAAAGAGAAAGTCAAAGGGCTTCTCTTCGGTGCTGCGTTGACTTCATTTATTACCGGGATCACTGAACCAATCGAATTTTCCTTTATGTTTGTATCACCATTATTATTCTTGACGCATGCGGTTTTACTGGGACTTTCCAATGTGGTATGTAATATTTTCGGTGCAAAAATCGTCGGGGTCGGCGGATCAGGAATCATCGACTATGTTCTGCAATTTAATCGAGCGACCAGGCCGTTTATGATTTTAGCGATTGGGCTTGCCTTAGGTGCTGTCTATTACTTCACCTTCACTTTTATGATCAAGAAATTTGATCTGAAAACACCGGGACGCGAACCAGCAACCGCAACTGCTGCGGCCGCTAAACTATCGATTACCGAAAAAGCGAAGAAAATACTTCCGCTTTTGGGTGGAGCCGCTAACTTGATTTCCATTGACAACTGCATCACACGTTTGCGTTTGGAAGTCAAAGATCCTGATAAGATTGATGTTGCTGGGTTAAAGAACTTGGGAATTATTGAAGTGATGAAGATGGCAAACAAAAAAGTGCACGTGGTGGTCGGATTGGAAGTTGAACAGCTAGCACCGCAAATCAAGCAATTAGTTGAAGAAGTAGCGCCGAAGCAGGAGCAGCCGTCATGAAAACATATCGATGCAGCAAAATCTATACAGGAAAAACGACATTTGAAGAGGGAGTCCTGGTAGTTTCAAATGGAAAAATCCAGTCGGTCGCATACTACGATCAAAATACAGACTATGAAAATCTCGATGAACGTTATCGAGAATATTGCATTTTGCCAGGGCTGATTGATAGCCACGATCATGGCGGCTATGGAATTGACTTTATGACGGCGGAGTTGGATGACATTGAAAAATTGATGCACATCTTGCCGCAGGAGGGGATCACTGCGGTGATTCCCACCATCGGCGCGATGCCAGCGCGACAAATCGCTGATTTTATTTTACGGATCAATCGTTATATGTCAGAGAAAAAAAGCGGAATATGTGATGTTTTAGGAACAAATATTGAAGGACCATTTTTAAATATCGATAAAGCTGGATTGCAGCCGGAAGGAGCAATTATCGATCCGGATATCGATGCGCTCAAAAAATGGTTGCAGCTATCGAATGGGAACATGAAGATCATGACGATCGCTCCTGAGCTGCCAGGTGCGATCGAAGTGATCAGATGTTTGATTGAAAATAAAGTGGTGGTTTCTGCAGGACATTCAAATGCAACAATGAAAGAAATGAATGCTGCAATCGAAGCCGGATGTAATCAAGTAACACATTTGTTCAATGGCATGCGCAGCATGCATCATCGTGAACTAGGAATCAGCGGGGTGGGGCTGTGCAATGATGGGATCTATGCTGAGATGGCTGGTTTTGACACATATTCGATTCATCCGGAAATTTGGAAAATGATTTTTCGCGTGAAAGGCGTGAATCGGATGATCCTGACGACGGATGCTTCAGCGCTTAAAGGCTTGCCGGATGGACATTATCAAATGATGGACCGGGAAGTTGATGTAAAGGATGGAAGGCTTTTTACACCTTATGATGGTGGAAATATGCACCCTGGAGTGCCGATGACGATGATTGGCTGTGTTCAAAATATGCTCAAATATACCGGTGCTACGCTTGCAGATATTGCGATTGTTGCCAGCTTGAATCCAGCGATCCAATGCCGCATAGACGACCGAAAAGGCAGCTTGGAAACCGGCAAAGATGCAGATTTCATTGTGGTTGATGATCATAATACACTTTTAGCAACTTATTGCTGCGGAGAAAAGGCATTTGAAAAGAAGGAAATGATCCAATGAAGTTTAATACAAAGCTTCTTCACGATGTTCCATCGGTCGATCCGCTGACCGGAGCAGCTTCACTTCCCAAATATCAAGTATCAACCTACCATCAGGAAGACATCTTCAATAAACAAAAATATACGTATACTCGGTTTGGGAATCCGACAATCGAAGCACTTGAAAATGGGATTGCAACACTGGAAAACGCTAATTTTGGGCTGGCATTTTCTTCAGGAATGGCAGCGATTACAGCTGCTTTAATGACACTTCAAACTGGAGATCATGTGATAGCGCCTAAAGATATCTATGGTGGCGCTTACCAGTTGATTCATGATTTTTTACCAAATTATGGGATCTCAAGTGTTTTTTTGGAAGAAATGACTGCAGAGGAAATTGGACAAAACTTGAAGCCTAACACAAAAATGATCTATATTGAAACTCCCTCAAATCCGTTGCTGAAGATTACAGATATTCGAGAAGTAGTCTCAATTGCAAAAAAATTTCAGTTGAAAACAGTAATCGATAATACTTTTATGACACCAATAGGTCAAACACCGCTTGATTTGGGTGTCGATATGGTGATCCACAGTGCAACCAAGTTTATCAATGGACACAGTGATGTTGTAGCTGGTTTGGTAGCGACAAATGATGAGAAGATATTTTCTGCATTAAAAAAAAGGCAGGTCACTTTTGGCAGCATTTTAGGCCCGGAAGATGCTTGGCTAGTGTTGCGTGGGCTGAAAACATTAGGCATTAGGTTTGAAAGAAGTACTGAGAATGCAAAAAAAATCGCAGAATTTCTAGCAACAAATGAGGCTGTCAAAAAAGTTTATTATCCGGGACTCGCGACACATGAAAAGAGCACAGTTCATTTTTCTCAGGCGCAAAGCGGTGGGGCGGTTCTGTCGTTTGATCTTGGCAGCAGGCAAGCGGTTGCCGATTTTTTCAAAAACCTCACGATCCCGATTTCAGCAGTCAGTCTTGGCGGAGTAGAATCAATTTTGTCATATCCGGCAACAATGTCGCATGCTTGTATGTCAAAGCAAGATCGTTTGGCAGCTGGGGTAACTGATGGGCTGGTTCGCTTATCAGTTGGGATTGAAGATATTGAGGATTTGTTAGATGATCTTTCAAATAGTTTACATCAGGTAGAGGTGATGAATATTGACGAATGAATCAGAAAAAATTATTTTAACAAGAAGAGATCTTCATCGAATTCCTGAAGAAGGCTTGCAAGAATATGAAACAAGCCGTTATATTTTGGAACGCGTAAAGAAAATTTCAAAGAGCTGGATTAATTATCGAGTACAAGAAACAGCAGTTGCTGTATTTTTCGAAGGGAAAAATAAAAGCAAACGAACAATTGGTTGGCGTGCAGATATCGATGGTTTGCCGATCACAGAAGAAACTGGCGACAGCTATGCATCTGTCCATCCGGGGTGGATGCATGCATGTGGTCACGATGTTCATACGGCAATTGCTCTGGAACTGCTCGACTATTTCAGCAAGATTCAACCGGCTGACAATTTATTGATCTTGTTTCAACCGGCAGAAGAAAATGAATGTGGCGGGCAACGTATCTATAATAATCATTTATTAGCGGGGTGGGAACCGACTGAAATATATGCACTGCACTGTAATCCGAGTTTGCCGACAGGGACAGTCAGTACTAGATCAGGAGTGCTGTTCGCGTCAGCTTGTGAATTAACAGTTACTTTTGAAGGAACATCCGGGCACGCTGCAATGCCGCAAAATTCAGCTGACCTAATTGTCGCAGCTGCAGATTTTATTCAGCAAACGCAGCAGATCATCAGTCGTAAAAAAGATCCGTTAGAGCCGGCAGTGATTTCCTACGGTGTAATAACAGGTGGAGATGTTTATAATATCTTGCCAGGAAAAGTCTCTTTGAAAGGGACAATCAGAAGTTTGAACGAAGAAACGAAAGAGAAACTCGAAACGAATTTAAAAAAATCAGCTGCCAGTATCGAAGTTTTTCATGATTGCAAGATAACTCTTGATTTTAATTACCGCGGATATCTACCGGTAATCAATAATGAGGAATTAACCCATAAGTTTATCAACTATATCAAACACAGAACGGATATCGCTTTTGAAATTGCAAAGCCGACACTGGCTGGGGAAGATTTTGGGTTTCTATCGAATATTTTTCCGGGAATGATGTTTTGGCTAGGAGTGAATAGTCCGTATGGTCTTCACCATCCAAAATTTAAACCAGATGAGGAAGCATTAATGATTGGTTTTGAAATTTGTGCTGGCTTTTTGCAAGAAAGACTAAATGAAGAATGAATATTTATTTGAGAATGTGAGCAATGTATTTAGTTTCGATAAGCAAGAAGAAAAATTCAAAAATAGTTTCTTATTTTTATACTTCTTATTTTTGGCACGAAGAAATTGATTTTTGGGACATCACTTTTTTGGAAATAGGGGGTTATGACAATTTTTTGTCATAGCCCTCTATTTGTTCTATTCCTTTAAAAAAATTCAATATTTTTGTTCTTTTTAATGATTTTTCCAGCTTGTATCTAAAAAAAGAAACAAATGGATCGAATCATTTTTAGTGCAAAAGAAGCCTTGCAGCCTCTATTAAAAAATAAAGTCTGCAAGGCTGTTTTGTGTAGGCAAGCCAAGGTAAGCGCTGCCAAGATAGTTGTGCAATAATAATGAATCTTCAGACAATTGCGGCTTTTTTTATTTTTTTTACCGCGGATAAAAAAACAAAAAAGACAAAAAGGGAATCATGATTATATAATCAATTCATGTTATGAAAGGAGGTGTGGTAAATGAAAAAGATGTTGTTTTTTTGCGGGATGCTCCTGCTTTTTCCGCTTTTGCCAAAGACTGCATTTGCTGCAGCAGCGAGCGACCCATCAAGTGATCGACAAACTTCCGGGGATATATTGGGGGGGAGAAGCGATGTTCTTGGTGATCCTGAAAAAGACAAATCGATAACGGCGGAGCCAGCCAAGCAGACCGATAACATTCTTGGAATGTCGTCAGCCGACCAAACAAAAAACAAGGAAGGAAACAGCGCGGCTTCTTCCGATGAACAAAAAGCAACCGGAGCCGCTTCGGCCGCTGCAAATAATCCGACACTTGTAGGGGACGCTGCCGAACTGGAACAAGCGATCCGCGCGGGCGAAACCTATATCAAACTGACCGCAGATATCAATATTGATCAGCTGGGGATCCCTGTGAAAAATTCGCTCACGATCGACGGCGATAATAAGTATACCTATATGTATAACGGCGGAGAAAATTGGCACCACGGAATTTACTTTGCTGCCAACAACATCGAAATCACTTTCAAAAATTTGAAAATCGGTGATCCGAAAGTCAGCAAATCAGCAAATAATTACTATGGGATCGCACCGGCAGATGATTCTATCAACAACAGCAAAATCATCGTCGAAAATGTCGATTATTATTCTGATCGCGGGGCGCAGCCTTTTCATATGCGGATGAAAACGAATCAAATCGTCTTTAAAGGAAAAAACTCATTTTTTACTACCAAAAAAGAAGCAGGAATTGCTTGTGTCCAAGAATTCGCTGAAGGAACCAATTTTCTTTTTGAAGAAAATTCGGACACGAGTATCAAGATGGAAAATAACGAATTGGTCGGGACTTTTTGGTCAGTATTCGCACCGATCAAGATCGAGCTGCAAAAAAATGCTCGGCTGAAAGTCGATTCCTGCAATGCGTTTATTTATTCAGATGTTGCGCTCGGAAACAAACTGATCATCGGCGAAGGGGCAGTCCTTGATGTCAACGAGACCGATAAAGTGAAAGGGAAATTGATCTTTCAAGATCATGAGCTGGATATCGATGTTCAAGAAAACGGCCGGCTGATCACCAACACCGCGGCACCGACACCATTCAATTTAAATTCAAGTTTGAATTTGGGGCCGGGTTCAAAAGCAAAATTAAAAAACAAAAACGGCGACTTTTATTGCCTGGGAATCGGGACGATCAAGATCGATAATGCCGATGAATTATCATTTGAGACCGGAAAACGCGGAGGGACAAGCCCAACCGGCTTAACAGGTTTGAAAGATAATCTGCTTTTTGTAGCCTTTAATAATGATACAAGAGACTACGGGATCTATGCAGATGATCAGCGGCTTGAAACGCAGCATCAACCGTCTTCTTGGAAGATCAGCGGTAAAGAGTTCGACAGAGGAACCGTTTTTCTTTATCCCGATACTCCCGACAAGATCAAAGAAGCTTCTTCTTTCAAATTGCTCAGAAATAGGATATCCAGCGGAAATGACGGGAAATTAGAACTAGCGTCTGTACCGGATTTTGATTTCGGCGACCATCTCGTTGCCGATACGACCCAAATTTTGCGCCCGGCAGTCAAAGGAACATTAACCGTCGAAGATACAAGAACAAAAGCGGGAAAAAAATCCAAATTGTCCTTGAAAGTGATACAACCGCTTAAAAACGGCGATCTCGAGCTGGCAGACCTTTTGACCTACACGAATTCGGCCGGTCAGGAGCAGCTGCTGAGCGATCAAACGGTTCTGATCGAAGAGACGGTCGATCAAGATATGCGTGAAATTTCGAGTGAATGGAATATGGCGACAGATGGCAGCGCGCGTGGATTGAAATTGTCCGTCCCTGTTGAAAAACAAAAAGCCGGCACATATACAGGAGCAATGGAATGGTCTTTAGAAGATGTGCCAAGTAACTAAAGAGAAGGGAGCTTGCGCATGAAAAAAAGACTATGGATCATTTTCCTCATCTTAGGGATGGGGGTTGCGGTTTCTGCCAAGGATGCTGCAGCTGCACCGGAAAATGAATATCGTTCCGCGGGCGAGGTCAGCTTTTTCACGGACAATGATTCACCGCTTGCGGTACTCAGCGGAAAAAATAAAGAAACTGCCCAGATCCAAGATCCAGCAAAAAAAGGTTATCTTCCCCAGCTTGGCGAGAAACGCTCGCTGATCTGCAGTTTATCGGGGATTTTAATGATATTGATGGCACTGCTTATCTTACTTAAAACACGAGAAAAGAAAGAAGGAAATGAACAATGAAAAACAAAAAAATGCTTACTCTATTTGCAGTCACAATGCTTGCAGCAGTCTCTGTTCCCAGCGTATCACTGGCAGCCCCGGTTGGCGATATCCAGTCGAACGGCCGGGTTTCTTTTCAGGCTGACAAATCCGCGACCGATCCAAAAAATCCGCTGGATCCGGGCGAAAAGAAACCGGGCACACCGCTGGATCCGATCGATCCAAACGGAAAAGTGACTCCAGGAACGAATGGTCCGTTGTCGCTGGATTTTGTTTCTAGTTTTTCTTTTGGAGAAGCAGGCATCACTTCCGATGATGCAACATACTTTGCCAAAGCGCAGAGCTTCACTCAAGAGGATGGGACAAAAGTCGAACGGCCCAACTTCGTCCAAGTTTCTGATAAACGCGGTACATTTGAAGGCTGGACGCTTAAAGTCAAGCAGGACAAACAATTTGCGGTGATCGACGATGCGACAAAGGAATTAGAGGGTGCGGAGCTGAGCTTCTTGAACGCCAGCACAGCTTCTACGGTCGACTCGAAATACGCTCCAGATGGCCAAAGCGAATTCAAGTTGACACCGGGCTCTTCCCAAATCGCGCCGCTCACGGCTGCGAAAGATAAAGGAATGGGAACTTGGGTGTACCGCTTCGGCGATGAAGCGACGAAAGCAAAATCAGTCGCGCTTTCCGTACCGGGCAAAACCCCGAAAATGGCTAAAGAATACACGACTTCGCTGACTTGGTCGCTGGAAACGACGCCGAACCCTTAAAAAACCAGCGGAGCAGGAAAAGGAGCAAGCAACGTGAAAAAGATATCAATAATCTGCCTGCTTTTCTTCACAAGTGTATTGTCCTGCGAAACAGCTGCTGCGGCTGAAAGCGAAGGAACGGTGGACTTCGCGCCGGCCAGCGGGATCGTTGAGCCAGTCCATCCGTATCACCCCGAAGAAAAAATCGTGTTAGTCGACGCCGTGAGCGAAGAAAGTCCGGCTTCAGGGCAGGAGGGGCCGCTTTCGATCGATTTTGCTTCCAGTTTTGATTTTGGTGCGAATAAAATATCCGCACAAGATCAAGTGTACTTTGCTGAAGCGCAGACGCAAAAAGATGTACAAGACACCACGGCACCCTTTGTTCAAGTCTCTGATCATCGCGGCACTGCAACTGGCTGGATTTTGACGTTGAAACAAAACGGCCAGTTGCGGACTTCAGCGAAAACGAAGCCGCAAGAACTTTCCGGTGCACAAATCGTCCTCAAAAATGCACGAGTCAACAGCATCGTCACAGATATCGACGAACCGGAAGCTCGCCAAGAGCTGCAGATGGACCCCGCGGGGACAGAAACGGTCGTATTGTCCGCCGAAGAAGGCGCAGGTACCGGCACGTGGACAGTTTACTGGGGTGCTTTGAAAAAAATAGCAAAGGAAAATCCTGCTGGCCAAAAAGAAGTGAGGCAGGTCGCTGACGGGGTCGTGCTGAAAGTCCCAGGATCGATCCTCAAAGCACCCGCAACATACCATACAGAACTGATTTGGAACTTGAAAGATATCCCAAAAAATTAAAAAATGACTGGAGAAAAAGAAATTGAAAAAATTTGTATTTTTGACTGCAGCGGCAACGCTCGCAACGATGGCGATCACAACCACGCAAGCATTTGCTGACCAAACAGGCGGGGTATATACGACGGATGGCGTGATCGAGTTCACCCCGTCAAAAAAACGGGCTGAAACGGTCGATCCGCAAGACCCAAGCCGGCCAGTCAAGCCGATCGATCCAGAAAACCCGACGAAACCGATCACTCCGGGAACGCAAGGGCCATTATCGATCGATTTTGCTTCCAACTTTTATTTTGGAAAGCAGGAGATCACCTCGGAAACGAAAACCTATAATGCGGCTGCGCAAAAATATCTTGATTCGGCCGGCAAAGAACAAACGGGTCCGAACTTTGTCCAAGTTTCAGATAACCGCGGGACGGAGACCGGCTGGAAACTGCTCCTGAAACAAGAAAAGCAATTTACATCGACAAACGGCAAAGAGCTGATCGGAGCCCAAGTTTCATTAGAGAACGGCCGGGTCGTGACCAACTCGAAATCGAAAGCTCCCGCGGGCGAAACAGCGATCACGGTCGCAGTAGGAGCAGATCAAAAAGTGATGAATGCCAAAACCGGCAGCGGCGCGGGAACATACTTGCTTGATTGGGGAAATGATGAAAAAGACGGTGCGACGAGTGTCCACTTGACCGTGCCGGGTTCGACGACTAAATATGCGGAAAAATATTCAACGACTTTTACATGGAAATTGACGGATGCCCCAGATAATAAATAGAATCCAGAATTAGAAAAGGAGACCCTTCATGAAGAAAACACTTTTGCTTTTTGCAGCGGCCGTCGCTCTGGTCATTATGATGTCGCCAAAAGTATCCGCAGCGGAGTTCAATTTCGCCGCGCAAGCCGAAATTCCAGAAAACCAGCTGGATAAAGGGGTCAGCTACTTTGATATAAAACTTGATCAAGGGGCACAGCAGACCTTGCATGTCGACTTGCGCAACGATACAGAAAAAGAAGTTGTTGTCGATGTCGACATTTCGAGCACGACGACGAATATCAATGGCGTTGTTGAATACAGCCCGAACGAGATCAAACCTGCGAAAAGTTTAAAGTTCAACATGAAGGATTATGTCAAAGCGCCAGACACAGTGAAGATCCCTGCCAAATCCGCGACGACACTCGATTTGCAAGCGGCGATGCCGAATGAAAAATTTGACGGCGTCATGGCGGGCGGGATCACCCTGAAAGAGCACCAAGATACGAACGATCAAGCAAGCAGCAATGAGAAAGGCGTTTCGATCAAAAATCAATTTTCTTATGTGATCGGACTAGTCATGCAGCAGAATACGAATCCGGTGGCGGCCAACGTAAAACTTGCCGACGTCAAACCGACCCAGATCAACTACCGCAATGTGATCCTTGCGCCGCTTGAAAACGATACAGCGACTTTTATCAATAAAGTGGCGGTCGATGCGAAAATCTCGAAAAAAGGGTCCGACAAAGCGCTCTATTCGATGTCAAAAGAAGGCCTGCAGATGGCGCCGGACGCAACATTTGATTTTCCGATTTCGCTTGAAGGACAAGAATTGAAACCAGGGAATTATGTCGCGCAGCTTGAAGTGTATGGCAATCAAAATGAGAATGGCGCGCTCACGCGAAAAAGCAGCAAGGGCGAGCAAAAATTTGCCAATCACTGGACACTGACAAAAGAATTTACAGTCCAGAAAAAAGTCGCGGACAATTTGAATAAAAAAGACGTCTCGCTTAAAAAAGAAAACCACTGGTGGATCTATGTACTGATCGCACTTTTGATCCTTTTGATCACAGTCGTTGCGGTATTGATTTTTGTGGTATTGAAAAAGAAAGAACAAGAGAAAAGATGATTGCCGATGAGTAGTAAAAAAGTGGTACAATGTTTAGTAATAGCAGGATTTTTGACCATTATCGCACCGGCGATCAACGTCCATGCCAAAGAACCGGTCCGAAATCCGACCAATCCGTCAGAAATCGTCGAGCCGCTTGAACCAGCGGGTGCGCGCGATGCCCCTGCTGAAGCAGAGGTCACAAAAAGTTCAGCGGAAGAAGTCGAGCGTCCCAAGAAAAAAGCGAAGCCGAGTTCAAAGAAACCAAAACAAAAACATGCACGGCGGTTTTTAGACGAGCTGTTCAGCGCGGAACAGACGAGTATTTTGAATTCGAATGATGACGGTGCTGGCGGCGGGGACGCCCCAAATGAACAAAAAGGCTACTGGGCGGATATTGCCTATCGACTCGCCGGAAAAGTTTTGTTGGCCCGGTAAGCGATCGTTTGATCTGAATAGTAAGGTGACATATGTGAAACTAGTGGAGCTGATGGAGAAGAATGATCAAAAGAAAATCCAGCTGCTGTATTTTCTTGATCAATATCCAAACCAAAAAGTAAAAAACAATGTGATCCAAGACAAACTGCAGATTTCTTATTATCTTTTCAAGAACTTGACAAAAGAAGTCGCTGAAGATATCGATGCTTTTCAGCTGAGTGATTTTTTTAATATCGAGATCACAGAAACGCATACGATTTTGTACGAACACCACAACACAAATGCTTCGGTATTTTTAGCGCATTATCTGAAAAGATCGTATCAAGTCAAAATTTTGATCGCGGTGATGTATGAATTCAAAACATTTAATTTGAATGATTTCGCCGAAGCGCATTACGTCAGCTATGCTTTTATGTATAAGCGTTTTGCGATGCTTCGAAAAACGCTGACGGGGTGGGGGATCGTTCTGAATAAAAATGCGGAACTGACCGGCGATGAGCTGGCGATCCGGCTCCTGCTGTCGGAAATCGTGATCATGACCCATTTGAAAGAATCGCATTTCAATGAAAACGTGCGGACGGCCGTCGATCAATTGCTGAACCTGCCGGACACGCCGGAGATCATTTTGTCGATGAGTCAGCTGATCGAAACGAAATCGTATTTTTTAGTGAGCCTTCTGCGCTTTCAACAAGGCTATTCGATCAAGACTTCTCAAGAGATCGCCGATTTGATCCGCAACATCGGGCAAAAGACTGTTGGGGCGCGCATCAATGCTGTCCGCGTTTTTGAGACCTACTTTCGCGATGATGAAAGAGAAATCAACAGCGAATGTGATTATCTGGTGACTTTTTTGGCGATCATGGGGATCATTACTGCAGAGGATATTACATTTCCAGAAGCGATCAAATGCAAGGGACGTGCTTTTACCCAAGGACTTGAAGAGAACTTTCATCTCAAGCTGGAAGAAAGCGAGAAAGCAAATATCGAATATGAAGTCGATAAATGTTTTGTTGATATTTTGACGCTGCCGTTTCGCAGTCAGTTTTTTGACGAGCATATCGAGGTCAGTTTTTTCTTTCGAACGTATCCGGAATTCTTCGAATATTGTCAAAAATTTGTTCTTCATGAAACAACACTGAAGAGCGACAGCAATAAAGCGAAATTCATGTTTTATCATTGTTTATTGACTTTAGCAGCGAATGTGCCGCTTAATAAAATTCTTGCGCCGATCAAAGTTTGTGTCGATTTTACGCTCGGTAAAGAATACAACAAAATCATCGAAAGAGATATCAAGTATTTCTCGACTTTGAATGTCGAAGTGACCAACACTGTTCTGCCGGAGACGAAATTGATCATCACCGATCTCGTCAATGCATACAGCGAGTGCGATATTTCGAAAGTGATCTGGCTTTCGCCGCCTCGTCCGGAAGATTGGGAAAATCTGATCGACGAATTGCTTGATCTGCGGCTGGAAGGTGCGGTCCAAAATGATTGAAAGCAGCCTGAAGTGACGAATCTGTCATTTCAGGCTGCTTTTGGTCTGTTCGCTATGCAAGTGATGCTTGCTATTTGCGGCGTTTAAATTGTACTGCTAAAAGATTCGCCCGCTGACAAAAGAGTTGTTTCTCCAGCAGAGCAAAAAAACGGCTTGCCTACAATTCTCGCAGCGTGGTATTTTTGATCTCTTCGATCGTACGTGCACCGGCCAGCTGCATCGTGATCGCAAGTTCTTTTTGATAATGTTTGAAGACTGATTCCACTCCGGCGGCACCGCCTAAATTCAGGCCATAAAGTACCGGACGGCCGATCGCGACTAGATCTGCTCCGCTCGCCAATGCTTTGAAAACATGTTCGCCGCGCAGGACGCCGCTGTCAAAAATGAGCGGGACCCGCTTTTGCACGGCTTCAGCAATTTCCGGCAATACAGCAAATGAAGCCGGTCCGCCGTCTAATTGGCGTCCCCCGTGATTGGAGACCCAGATCCCATCCGCTCCGGCCCCGAGTGCGACCGCTGCATCGGCGGATGCTTGGATGCCTTTGACGATCACCGGCAAGTCGGACATTTGTTTGATCTTTTCGATATCAGCAGGAACGATCGCCTGTTTGGCTGCTGCATAGATCGCGGCGATCCCCTCGCCTTTACCGGAGGCGGAGCCGTGGTAAGCCGTCAAGTTCGGCATCGGCAGCGGGAATTGAAAATGATTGAGGAGATCTTCTTCGCGATACCCGCCGACCGTCGCATCGACCGTCAAAACGATCGCTTTCGCTCCGGCTTTGACCGCCCGGTCCAAAATATAACGGTTAAAGCCGTCATCTTTACTCATGTATAATTGGAAAAGCTGGGGGGCTTTGGGAGCTGCGGCAGCGATATCTTCGATCAGCGTATTGCCGTAAGTTCCGATCGTAAATATTGATCCGGCTGCCGCAGTTCCTTCTGCTGCGGCTTTTTCCGCGCGGGCATGCGCTAATCCCTGTGCGGCGGTCGGGGCTTCGATCACTGGAGAGGAAAGCTCGATGTCCCACAAATTTGTTGTGAGATCGACATGCTCGATGCCCTGCAAAACACGCGGCAAAATTTGTTTCGTATTAAACGCACGGGTATTTTCACGCATCGTCCAGTCATCTTCCGCCCCGCCGCTGATATAATCGAATGGGCCGGCATCCATGCGGGCTTTGACGAGCGGCGCTAAACTGGCGATATCGATGATCGTGAGCGGATGCTCTTCCGTACTTGCTTGGTAACTCATAGAAACTCCTTCTTTCATGAAAAGGCTGGCTGCAGTTTTGAAGAAAAGTCCTGTTTCTAGAATAGCGTTTCCGAGCATTTCTGGTCAAACGATTGCCCTGCGATTTCATTTGAATGCGAGTCGTGATAGGCTTAGAGTGATCAGAAGAAACGGAGTGGAATAAAATGAAAATCACGGCGTTAGTGGAAAACACGACAAATATGCCGAATATCAAAGCAAAGCACGGATTGTCTTTATATATCGAGACTGAAAAACACAAGATTTTATTCGATATGGGAAGTGGTGCGCGGTTGCTGGCGAATGCCAAAAGGCTGAAGATCGACTTGAAAAAAGTCGATCTTGCGATCCTTTCCCATGGGCATGTCGATCACGGCGGGGCATTGGCTGCCTTTTTGAAAATCAATCAACAGGCGCAAGTATATGTACAGGAGCACGTGTTTGCCCCGCATTACCAGAAGATGCTGGGGATCAAGATCCCTGTCGGCATCGATCCAGCGCTGGAAAATTCGACGCGCATCCACAAACTGGCTGATTTTTGCGAAATCGATCAAGGAATCGTCGTTTTTTCGCACATCGCCGCCGACAATCCTGCACCGCGATCGAATAAAAATCTTTATGAAATGCGAAACGGCCGCATCGTGCCGGACGACTTTTCGCATGAACAATACTTGCTGCTTAGAGAAAAGGAGAAAAATTATTTGATCTCAGGCTGTGCACATAAGGGGATCGCGAACATCATGAAAGCAGCAGACCGGCGGAGCGTGTCCGGTATCGATTACTGCATCTCAGGTTTTCACTTGTACAATCCGATCACGCGCAAAAAAGAACCAGCGGAATCCCTTGAAAATACGGCTGCTGCATTGTCCAAGTATTCTACGATATTTTACACTTGCCACTGCACAGGAAAGTACGCTTACCGTTATTTGAAAACGCAGCTCGGTGAACAGCTGAGATACTTAGCTTGCGGTGAGACGATTGCGATATAAAACACGCACGGGTTTGATTTGTGCTGTTTTTCAACAGCATGATAGGATGGTTGGAAAGAAAAAACTTCTGGAGGGATCTGCATGATCTTTTATTTTACCGCATCCGGCAACAGTAAATATGTTGCTGATCGGCTCGCTTATGCGACCGGCGAAAAAACAAAATCGATCACGAAATGCCTGCAAACCGGACAACTTGATTTTGAAATTCCGTCAGGCGAAAATGTCGGCTTTGTCTGTCCAGTCTACAGTTGGAGCTTGCCGAGCATCGTTTGGGATTTTTTTGAAAAAGTTCACTTTAAAACCGCGGCGGATCCCTATTTCTACTATGTGACGACTTACGGGACGATCAGCGGCGACACTGGCAGAGCAGCTGAAAAAGAGCTGCTGAAAAAAGGCTTTGTTCTTCAAGCGCAATACAGTGTGAAAATGCCGGATACTTGGACGGTGATTTTTGATTTATCTGACAAAGAAAAAGTCCAAAAGAAAAATAAAAAAGCTGAAGAAGCAATCGACAGTGTGATCGCAAAAGTCAAAGAACAAGCGATCGGCGACTATATGGAGCGGGAACTTCCATATTTTTTAGCGGCGATCGGTCGTAAGAAATATGAGAAAGACCGCCAAACCAGCCATCTGCATGTGGACAAAGAGAAGTGCATCAGCTGCGGCCTTTGTGCAAAGGATTGTCCGATCAAAGCGATCGAAATGCAGGAAAAACATCCGGTTTGGCTCAAGGAAAAATGCATGATGTGTCTGCGCTGTTTGCATCATTGTCCGGTGTTTGCGATTCAATATGATCAAAAAACCCAGCATCACGGACAATACGTACACAAAAAGTTTTCTAGAATACTCTATGAAAAAGAACATGATCTTCGCTGACAGCAAACAAAAGGTTGTGACAAAAGTGCTCAGCTTCAAGAAATAAGCCGAAAAATTACATTTGGGAAATCGTTTATTCAGATGTCGGGACTATGACAAGACTTATGTCCCAGCTCTTTTTTATGAAAATAATGGTAATCATTATCATTAAACAATAATGATAAATATAGTCTTCTTTAATTATAGAACAAGAAGAAAATATTTTTTTTAATGTTGACTTTTTGATCGATTCTTAATATTCTATGATGAGGGTTATATTATTTGAGTATAACGAAAATGGCGATCACAACGGAAGGGACTCGTTTAGAAACTAAGAAGAATTGAAAGCGCCACCAAGGAGGAAAAAGCACATGAAAGATCCGGAATATTCATTTGACGAGATCGCCGAAACGATATTTGGACCGATCTATCCGATTATTGCAGCCGACATCGTGAAAGAAACTGGGATCACCAGCGGCCGGCTGCTTGACGTCGGCTGCGGCGGGGGACATTTAGGGATCGCGATGCTGAAATTGACAAAAATGAATGGCGAGCTGGTCGATATTCATCCGCAAGCAATCGAGATCGCACAAACCCGACTGGCGGAAGTTGGATTGTCACAAAAGGGACATGCGAGTGTGCAAGATATCCATGCCCTCGATTTCAGCGATAATTCCTTTGATTTGGTGATCAGCCGCGGTTCGATGGGATTTTGGCAGAATATCGATCTGGCATTCCGTGAAATCTACCGCGTTTTGAAACCGGGCGGAAAAACGTACATCGGCGGTGGGATGGGCAATGCTGAAACGCAAAAAATCATCGATCAAAAGATGAAAGCGCTTGATCCGAATTGGCCGCACTCAGTTATGAAAAATCAGCACAAACTTTCGACGGCTGAACTTCATCAGAAATTTTCAAGCTGGGGAGTCCAAGCAAAAATAATCGATTCAAAGGAGCGCGGACGGTGGATCATTCTCGAGAAAATGTAGCAGCAGATCAAAAATCAAAAAAAATCTTATACATTTTGTTATTCAGTTTGCCGGTCGTGATTTTCATCGGTTCTTTTGTGATCGGTCCTTACGCGATGACGATCAAGGAGCTGCTGCATACGATCTATTACCACTTTGCTGACCCTAGTCAAATCAGTGATCCCAATATGGAGACGGTTCTGTTCAGTATTCGGATCCCGCGGGTTTTGACCGCCTTATTAGTTGGGGCGGCACTTTCGATCTCGGGAGCGGTCTATCAGGGGATCTTTCGAAATCCGCTTGTTTCGCCCGATGTGCTGGGGGCTTCGGCAGGTGCAGGAGTGGGGGCTTCTTTAGCACTTTTGTGGTCGAAATCGACCATCGTCGTGGAGATCTATGCGTTTGTATTTTGTCTGCTGTCAGTTTTTTTGACGATGCTGATCAACAAGATCGTGGCAAAAGATCCGATTTTGGGACTGGTACTCGGCGGAATGCTGGTCTCCAGTTTGCTATCGGCCGCGATCTCTTACATCAAGATCGTCGCCGATACCGATGATAAATTGCCGGCGATCACTTTTTGGCTGATGGGCGGTTTCAGTTCAATCAGTCAAAACGAGCTGGTGGCAGGTCTCCTGCCTTTTGCGGTCGGCTTCTTTTTGCTGCTGACACAAAAGTGGGAACTGAATGTTTTATCTTTCGGTGAGGAAGAAGCGCGCAGTTTAGGGGTGAATACACGCAGAGTTCGAGCACAAGTTATCTTGGGAACAACACTTTTGATCGGTGCTTGCGTTTCGATCTCGGGCATTATCGGCTGGGTCGGGGTTGTGATCCCGCATGTCGCGCGGGCAATGGTGGGGCCGAATTTTAAACGTTTGTTGAGTGCCTCGATTCTTTTGGGTGCGAGTTATTTGCTGTTGGTCGATACATGCATTCGCGGGATTTGGACAGTTGAACCGCCGATCGGGATCATCACCGCGATTCTCGGCGTGCCGTTTTTTTATGTTTATCTTGCGGAATTATACAAAAGGGTGGAGCCAATGATCGAAGTAGAGAATCTAGTAGCCGGCTACGGCAAAAAGGTGATCATCAACGAGATCACACTTGCGGCAAAGCGCGGCGAATTCATTTGCATTTTAGGGGCCAACGGCTGCGGGAAGACGACTCTTTTGAAGGCGATGCTCGGCTTTTTAAAACCGCTTCATGGGCAAGTGCTGCTGGACGGTCAGCAAGTCTCAACGATCAGTGAGAAAAAATTTGCGCAAAAAGTGGCCTATATCCCGCAAGTCCACTCGGCACCGTTTCCTTTTTTAGTCAAAGATGTGATCACGATGGGAAGAACACCTTATTTGGGGAAGAATCGAAGTCCCAAAAAGGAAGATCTGGCATTAGTCGACGATGCCATGGAACGCTTGCAGATCCAGCGCTTTGCCCAAGCGCCATACACCGAGCTGAGCGGCGGCCAGCAGCAGCTGACGATGATCGCGCGGACTCTCGTTCAAAAGACGGATTTTATTTTGATGGATGAACCGACCGCCAATCTGGATTTTGGAAATGAATATCGGGTGCTGGAAGAAATCTTCAAATTGGTGCGCTTTGATGACAAAGGGATCATTATGGTGACTCATAATCCCAACCATGTCTTCAATTTTGCTGATAAAGTGATCGTCATGAAAGAAGGTGAAATCTACGTACAGGGAACGCCGGATGATCAGCTGACGGAAGCCGCACTTCGCGATATTTATGCGACCAATTTAAAAGTGGCGGATATCGAACTCGACCGTGAACGTTCAACGAAAACCTGTGTTCCAAATCTGCAGTTTGACCAAAAATGCAACAAACAAGGGGGAACAAAATGAGCAAGAAAGTTTTGAAAAAATTTTTTCTGATCGGAGTCGTTTTGACGCTGCTCTTGCCGATGCTGGCAGCGTGCGGCGCAGCGAAGAGTGCAACGAGCTCTTCGGCGAAAACGGCAAACACCGCAAAATCTACAAAGAAAAATGCTGATAAAGTCACGATCAAAGACGCTGCCGACCGAAAAGTCGAAATCCCGGCACCAGATAAAATCAAAAAAGTATTTTTCACCAGTCCTTTAGGAATGATCTATATTTACACATTGGTGCCGGACAAATTGGCAGGATTGCCATATGATCTGCGTCCGGGAGAAAAGAAATATCTGCTCCCGCAATTGCAGAAGCTCGAAAATTTGGGCGGTATGCAGTCCGGCAGTAAGATGAATATCGAAAAAATCGTTGAGTCAGGAGCGCAGATCATCTTCTCGATCGGACCGAACAAGATCGACGACAATGCGATCAGCGAGGCCGATAAGCTCCAAAACCAGACGAAAATCCCGGTAGTAACGGTGGATGGCAGCATGGAAAAAGTTGAAGAGAGTTATCAGCTGCTAGGCAAAATTTTTGGAAAAGAAAAAGAAGCCAAGAAATTATCTGATTATTGTGAGAAAGTTTTGAAAGATGTTAAAGAAAAAGTGGCAACGATCCCTGAAGATAAACGCGTTTCGGTTTATTATGCTGAACAAGCAGATGGGCTGACGACTGAACCGGAAACTTCAAGTCATGCGGCTGCACTAAAGATCGCCGGTGCAAAAAACGTTGCCAGTGTCGAAGAAAAAGCCGGCAGCGGCATGAGCAAGGTTTCTTTGGAGCAGGTGATCACCTGGAATCCGGAAGTCATTATTACTTGGGGAGAAGATATGGGTGGTGCTTATTCGAAGATCACAACCGATCCGAATTGGGCAAACATCAAAGCGGTCAAAGATGGCCGGGTCTACGTTATGCCGGGTTCCCCGTATAATTGGATCGATCGTCCGCCGTCCGTCAACCGCTTCTTAGGTATCCAGTGGATCGCCAACTTGCTGTATCCAGATGTCTACAAAATCGATATTGTCAAGCAAACAAAAGAGTTTTACAGCTTGTTCTATCATAAAGATCTGACGGATGATGAGGTGAATGAGTTGTTGGCGCATTCAGTCAATCAAGCGGAGTAAAGCGAGGGAAGATCAATGAAATTTGATGGATACCCGACACGTGAAGAAGTGTTGGAAGCAATTGATAGCAAGTGGCATGCAAAGCCGGCGATCGAGTGGGTGCCGATCGAAGCATCACTGGACCGGATCCTAGCAGCAGATTTGACATCGAAAATGACGTTTCCGATTTATCGGGCCGCAAAGCTCAATGGGATCGCTTTTTCTTACGCGCAGTATCTTGCCGATGAACAGAAAACGGAAAATTGGCAACTCGGCCGCGATTATGCTTACGCAGATACGGGTGATGATTTTCCGGATGGCTTTGATACGGTGATCATGGTCGAAAAAGTTGATTTTTTGGAAAATGGCGGTCTGCATTTTTTAGAACCGTCCATTGAAAAAGGTGAAAACATTGCCGACCGCGGTTCGACGATCAAAGCTGGCGACTTCGTCAGTAAAAAGCAGCGGCGGATCCGGCCGACTGATCTTGCGGCGTTTGCCTTGAGCGGAAACACCCGCATCCCGGTGTATCAAAAACTAAAAGTCGCTTTCATTCCGACTGGCAGCGAATTGGTTCCGCTCAGAAGCCTCCCCAAAAGAGGACAGATGATCGACTGCAACAGCTTGATGGTCCAAGCGACTCTGGAGAAATTTGGGGTCGAACCGCTGATTTACCCGATCGTTAAAGACATCACAACAGATCTTGAAGCGACTCTGCAGGACGCGCTTACGCAAGCTGATCTTGTGCTGATCAACGGCGGATCGGCGCGCGGCAAAGAAGATTACAATGCTGGGATATTGGAACGCATGGGTGAGGTGATCTGCCACGGTGTCAAAGCAGCGCCTGGTCGGCCGCTCTGTCTGGCGATGATCGGCGAAACACCGGTGCTCAATATTCCTGGTCCGCCGGTCGCAACATATTTTGGGCTGGATTGGTGCGTCAGCCATATCATCGCACATTACTACGGAACGCAAGTACCTGAAAAAGCAAAAGTTCAAGCTAAAATGAAAAATGAATGCGGTGGACCGGGGTTGGCAGACTTTTTATGCCGAATGGAACTCATGAAAAACGGCGACGCCTATGAGGCGATCTTCTTGTCGCCTAGAGGCGGAGCAATGGGGCAAGTTTTGAGTTCAAACGGGCAGCGGATCCTTGAACGCGGGAATCTGGGTTTTCATCCTGGGGAACTGATCGACGTTGAATGGATCGAATAGGAGGAATTATGAGCAGTTGGGAAATCTATGATCAATTGATCGACGGTATTGAAAGCACTGAAACGATCGAGCGCTGCGTGGCAGCATCTGATTGGACTTGTGTGCAGACACAAACAAATTTGGGGGTTGTGATGACGGTGCGTGGGACAAGCCGCCCGCGCCTGATGAGTGAAAACATGATCGGCAAGCCGCTTAAAGAAGCTGCTCAGCTGGTTAAATCCTGGAATTTCATCGAAGCATCGCTAGGGATGGCAGCGATCAATGCCTACTACAATCGGCGCGAGTTTTTAACACCGCTTCCCGGGTTCAAAACGAAACCGCTAAAAAACAAAACGCTGGCGGAACGCAAAAAACAGGAAGCCTTTATTGCGTTTGCCGATGAAGTGAAAGGCAAAAAAGTCGGGATCATCGGACATTTTCCGTTCATCGAACAGCAATACGGTCCGCTGTGCGAGCTGTCGATTTTTGAACAACAGCCGCAAGACGGTGATTTTCCGGCAAGTGCCAGCGAATACTTGCTGGCGGAGCAGGATTTCGCGTTTATCACCGGGGTTACGCTGACAAACAAAACCCTCCCGCGGCTTTTTGAAGTGAGCAAAGGGAAAGTCAAGATCGCGATGGTCGGTCCGAGTGTGCCGATGTCGCCGATTTTGGCGGATCATGGTGCGAACAATCTTTCAGGCTTTTTGGCGATCGAACAAGATGAATTGTTCGAGGCTGTTGCGCAAGGCCGACAGATGGAGATTTTTAACTTCGGGCAAATGGTCAGTTTGGATCTCTAAAGAAGCAGCTTGCAGGAAACTGTGCAGACAAAAAGAGAAAGCCGATTTGATTTTCGGCTTTCTCTTTTTGTGTTCAGCGGGTAGTCCTAGCATAGGATAACTTATTTGAGATGAGCAGAAGCAGTTATCTCGCGATTTTCGTTGCGGCGATGATCAACATCATCGGTCGGCGGAGCTCATCTTTCATCCCCGGAAGGTCGCGCATTTCCTCAGGCGGCCGCGGTTCAACCACATGATCGAGACGAAAGCCGTTCGCAAGCAGACCTTCGAGATACGTTGTCAGTGTCCGGTGGTATTTCTTCGTTTGGATCCCTAAAAAACGCGGTTTTCGTACTCCTTCGTCAAAATAGCGGTCTACTGGGAAATGTTTGATAGTGCCGTGTGCATCGTATTCCCAGTCTTGCGTGCCGGAAGCGGTGAAAATCGGATGCTCGACGGAAAAAATAAAGCGGCCGTTTGGCTGTAAAAATGTATGGACTTTTTTTGCGACCGCATCAAAGGAAGGCAGATAATGAAAGACAAGCGAACTCAAGACGATCTCGAAAGATTTCGGCGGGAAGGCGACTGTCATTAGATCATGCTGCAAATAAGTGATCGCCGGCGCACTATTTTTCGCTCGGGCGGTTGTCAGCATTTTTTGCGAAATGTCGACGCCGATCACCTTTTTTGCGCCGTGTTCGGCAGCATATTTACAGTGCCAGCCGTAACCGCAACCCAGATCGAGCACGGTTTTACCGTGAAAGTCAGGCAAGAGCGCCTGCAAAGTCTGCCATTCGCCGGCGCCGGCCAAGCCCTTTTGGCTCCGCAGCATTTTTTGATATTGAGCAAAAAATGCTGGGTCATCATACAAATTCGCCGTCATTTAAAAATCTCCATTCAATACGTATTTTGATTTATTTTTGCAAAAGTTCCGCAAGGCTCGGCATATCATGAACGACATATTTTTCTTGATAAGCTTTGATTTCGTCTTGTGAGAATTTTGTTGGATCAAGTTTCATCGTATCCATTGGGATCAGCTGTTCATCGGTCGTTTTGACTTCGATCACGACCGGCCGATGCGACTTTTTCGCGGCAGCAAAAGCGAGCGGCAGCTGGTCGATCGATGTGATCGTGAACCCTTCTGCACCCATTGCTTCCGCAGCTTTTCCAAAATCAGCATCATAAAGATCGACCCCGTAGATGGCGCGGTTCGTTTGTTCCTGTTCAGGCTTGATAAAGCCGAGCAGATCGTTCGTCAACACGATATTGATGATCGGCAAATCATATTTTGCTTGGGTAATGATCTCCTGCATATTCATCCCGAAGCCGCCGTCCCCGGAGATGGTGATGACTTGTTTGTCAGGGAATGCCATTTGGGCGCCGATCCCACCGGGAACTGCGTACCCCATCGTGGCAAACCAGCCGGACGTTGTAAAACCTTGCTTGCCATTCATCTCGATATGGCGGACGGAATTGATCGTGACGTTTCCAACGTCGGAAACAAAGATCGCATCCTCTTCAGCAATTTTGTTGAGTTCTTTAAAAACGGGTTCTACGCGCAGCGGCGTCGTATCCGTTTCATCGAAACTATGGCGCCAAGCATGCCAATTTTTGATATTTTCGCGGCTGACCGCAAGCCACTTGTCTGCCGAACGGCTCGCGCCCATTTCAGTCAATTGTTCAAGTGCTGTGATGCCGTCACCAAAAATCGCAAGATCAACTTCGTGCCGCAGGCCAAATTTGCGGACATCGATGTCGATTTGGATAAATTTCGCTTTTGGATTGAATGTGAAGCGGCCGAATGGCATATTGGAGCCGGCGCAGATGATCAAATCGGCTGCCAAAAGCGCTTCGACCCCTGGTTTGGTGGCAACGCGTCCTGTAAAACCTAAAAAGTTTTCATAATCGTCAGGCACGATTCCTTTAGCCAGCACCGCTGCAGCGACCGGCATATTAAAATGTTCGCAGAATTTTTTGATCGCCGGAAATCCGCCGCGGAGCCCTTGGCCGATATAAAGAACCGGTTGCTTCGCTTTTGCGATCAGCGGCAGCGCTTTTTCAAGCTGCTCTTTTTTGGGCAGCGGGACACCGGTCTGATAGGTGGCAGTTGTTGGCCGGAAACCATCAGCGATTTCCGCAAACCCAAGATCCACAGGAATCGTGACGACGGCTGGACCATTTTGCTCATACGCTTCTTTGATCGCCTCATCAATGATCAGCGGCAGGTTTTGGGCTGACGTGACCGTGCGGTTATAGACGGCAACATCGTTGAACATCGGATTTTCATTCAGCTCTTGAAAACCATACGTATTCATTGCACCGGTCGCGACTTGTCCTAAAAGCACGAGAACGGGTGCACCGTCCATTCGCGCATCATACAGTCCTTGGATCAAGTGAGTGGCACCGGGACCGGCCGAGCCAAAACAAGCACTGACTTTTCCGGTCAATTTAGCTTCCGCTGCCGCTGCGAGCGCGCCGCCTTCTTCATTGCGGACTTGGATATACTTGATGCGTTCTTTTTCAGAATGCAGCGCATCGACTGTTGAGTTGATCGATCCGCCCGGCAGGCCGAAGACATGGTCGATCCCCCACGCTTCCATTACCTTCAGCATTGCAACTGCGGCATTGATTTTTATCATATTTCCACGCTCCTTCTTTTACACTAATTCTAAAGTACCGCTGTTTTTTTCACAAATGAAAGGGCTTGCGCTCTTTTGAATGTTTAGGATTTCGGCATAAACAGCTTTTTCATATCTGTCTTTTCAAGTGACAGCAGATCGATCTTTTTATCGAGTCCGCCAGCATAACCGGTCAAACTGCCGTTTTTGCCGACAACCCGGTGGCATGGAATAATCAAGTCGATCGGATTGTGTCCAACGGCGCCGCCGACCGCTTGCGCGGACATTTTTTCTTTTCCATGATCTGCAACCATGCGTTTAGCGATTTCACCATAAGTGATCGTTTTTCCGTAAGGGACCGTCAACAAAATTTTCCAAACCTCTTCGCGAAATGGCGTGCCGGAAGGAGCAAGCGCTGGAGTGAAGTCAGGGTGTTTGCCGGCAAAATAAAGATCCAGCCATTTTTTGGTTTCCTGAAAGATCGGCAATTCTTTTTGCGTGAGTTCTGCAGTTTCATCTTCACGAAGATATTTTTGTCCATTGAACGCTAGACGCGTCAAAGCGTCACCGTTTGAGGTCATGATCATTTCTCCAAGCGGGGAAGTATACGTATCGTAATAACTCATGATTAACTCCTTCTTTTTGATTACTTTTTCTTTGGAGCATAGTCGTGCATCTCGGGGATCGAACCGGTCGCGACTGCCCAAATATAGAGACTAGCGATACTGCCATACGGCGAGAAGCGCCGGCGATACTTTTCAAACAAAGGACGTGTGATCCGCCGATGATGATAGATCATCCGCAAACCGCGCTGGATCGCCAAATCATCGTAGCTCAATATATCAGGACGCTCCAAACTGAAGAGCAGGATCATCTCTGCGGTCCAAACGCCGATTCCTTTGAGTGATGAGAGCGCCTTGATCGCTTCATCATCTGGAAGTTCGCGAATCCGCTCGAGATCGAATTGGCCGCTTGCGACTTGTTCAGCAAAGTTGTATATGTATTCGGCTTTTCGAAAACTCATCCCGAATGCCTGGATTTTTTTGATGCCTGCATTGCTGACAGTTTGCGGTGTGATATTTCCCAGACTCGTCTGCATGCGCCGCCAAATCGTTTTTTGAGCTTTCATTGAGATCTGCTGGCCGATGATGTGATGCAGCACTGCCGAAAAAAGATCCGGGTCGACGGTACGCTGGATCGGGCCGATTTGATCGATCACCGCCGCAAATTTTTTGTCTTTCTTTTTCAAATAATCGACTTCTTTTTCACCATATTCCAAATACATTGGTATCCCGTCCTTCAGCGCCTATTTTAACATGAATCCCGCTAAACTTGCCAAGAAACGAACTGTTTGCTATTATGTAGAGATAATATACAAAAGTACCACCGGGTACGGACAAACAACGACTTCGTTAGGTCAAAGAAGAAGTCGCGGCTTGTCCATTTTTTATTTTAAGGAGGAAAAAAGATGTCTTGGATCTATTTAGGAATCGCCGGAATTTTGGAAATTGTTTGGGCGGTCGCGATGAAGTTCAGCCACGGCTTTACCAACTTGTTTTACACAGGGATCACGATCGTCGGATTGGTTTTTAGTTTTGTTTTCTTAGCGCTGGCGACGAAGCATTTGCCGCTCAGTTTATCTTATCCGGTTTGGACCGGGATCGGTGCCGTTGGTTCGATCATCGCCGGCGTGATCCTGTTTCATGACAAAATCGCGCCGGTTACCTGGATGTTTATCGTGATGCTCGTGATCGGCCTGATCGGGATCAAAGTTACTTCTTGAACAAAAGAAGCTGCTTTTGGAACGCCGTTTATTCAGAAACAGCATTCTCAAAAGCAGCTTTCTTAGATTAGTGCGTTGTGTAATACTCGATGATTTTTTGCAGCAGTTCGACGGAATATTTTTCGGTTTTTTGATTATAATACGCAGCGAAGCGTTCATCAGCGGCATACATTTGAGCTAATGCCCGGTGATATGCAGGTGTGTAATCAGGAGCAGCGAGCATCAGCCAGCGCCGATGCGCTTGAAATGCTTTTTCTGCGAGCGGTGAAGGCAGCTCGACTTCTTTTGCCAGCAGTTTATCGAGTGCATCGAGCAGTTCACTTTCGGCCGCTTGCATCGCTTGATATTGTGCGGCGCTCAGCTTTCCCCAATGCTGCTGAGCGCGATTTGCTTGTTCGTCGCCGTAGTGCTTGCGGATTTCTTTACCATACAGCTTTTCATTTTTGCTGAGTTGCTGCTGCTTCCAAGTTTCAAATTTTTCTTGATCGTTCATTTGGACCTCTCCTTTATAGTAGGCGAGCGTTTTTTTCAAATGTTTTTTTTGCATTTCCAGCTGAGCAAGCTCGTTTTCCACATGTGCAAGCTGCCGCTTCAAAACGTCCGCCGCGTGATAGCGGGGATCTTCCATGATTTTTTTGATCTCAGCCAGCGGAATGCCAAGCGCGCGGTAAGACAAGATCTGCTGCAGCCGGTCGACTTCGATAGTACTGTAGATCCGGTAGCCGGCTGCTGACACGCGATGCGGCGGCAAAAGATCGATCTCATCATAATAACGCAATGTTCTGGAACTCACACCGGCGAGTTTCGCCAGTTGCTGGATCTGATACTCCATGGTCGTTCACCTCACAAAATCATTCTATAGGTTGACGTCGCGTCAAGGTCAAGCGGTGATCAATCATTTAGGAAATTTTCTGAGCCTGCGTTAAGTACGCACCGTTTGCTGCATCATCCACGTCAGCAGTTTTTGGTAAGTTTCTTTGCGGTCGATCTCGTTCAGGACTTCATGGCGATTCGCTGGTAAAAGTTCGAGATCAGCTTTTTTATGGAGCGCTGCCAATTTTTTGACATCTTTGCCGAAATTGCCGACCGGATCTTCAGCTCCCGAGATCAGCAAAAGAGGCAGTGCCGGATCGATCTTTGCCAAGAGTTTTTGATCACTGGCGCGTTTCGTCAAAACAAACAACTCATGATAAGCTTGTACCGTGAAAATATCACGGATCAATGGATCATTGAGATAGGCGTCAACGATCTTTTGATCGCGTGTCAGCCAATCTTTTTCGGTTCGCGCGGGTTCAAATGCGCGATTATTTTGACCAAGGGCCAAATTTTCCAAAAGTTTGGAGCGGTAATTTTCGCCGCGGAATTTTTTGATCAGATTGGCCAGAAAAAGTGCGCTGTTCATTTTAACGCTCGGCGCATACGCCGTTCCCATAATGATCGCCCCAGTGAGCGGGATATTTGGATATTCGAACAAATAATTTCGCAGAATAAGCGAGCCCAGCGAGTGGCCGAGAAGAAAATACCGGCGGCTTGAGACTGTTTCTTGTGCATAGCAGCGGACTTTTTCAACATCCGCTACTAAAACATTCCTGCCATTTGCGGGAAAATGGCCGAAGTCTTCTGCCGAAAGAATCGATTCGCCGTGACCGATCTGATCATGACCGATTACAAAGAAGCCGTTCAGGGCCAACATTTCGGCAAACTCCTGATAACGGCTGATGTGCTCGACCATGCCATGGATCAGCTGGACAGTCCCGCGGATCTCTTTTTCCGGTTGCCAAAGCGTAAGGTGCAGCTGATGGACTTGATCGGTCGACGGCAATGTTGTTTGGCTGATTTTCATCAGAATCCCTCTCTTCTTTTTTTCAGTGTAGCACGCCGAGAAAAAGAAAGAAATACTGTTATTTTTTTCGTTGTTTTGGTAAAATCGGCACAGAGGAGTGATTTAAATGAAAAACAGAAAACAATGGGTTTGGCTTTGCGGTGCGTTGCTGTTCGTCGTGATGATCGGCGGCGCGTTCTTTGTGAAAAATCGCAATGCGGACAACACGCTCGACTGGTTGAAGGGAACGTGGGTCGAAAAAAACGGCGGGATCAGCCAAAAAGAAGAGGTCCTCAAAATTTCGGATGTCAAAAGAGATACACTCACGTTCAAACGAAATGATGAAAAGACGGTTTCACTTGTTTTGCAGAAACCGGCCGGCGACAATGAAACACTTGAGCTCAAAGACAGTTCCGGGACAAAGTATTATTTTGAAAAAATCTCAAACGATAGAATGCGCTACCATATGGAAGCTAAAGCCGGTCTGCTTGGGTTGACGGAAGCGACTGAATATGTAAAAGCGAAATGATTTTTTTCATTGACAATTGTTCTGTCGAAGTCTATCATGCAAAATGAACATTGTTCATATAGGAGAGAATCTTATGAATAAAATCGCCACTTCGCAAGAAGAAATATTAGCTGCCAGCCGTAAGATCATTCTTGAAAAGGGTGTTGCTTCTTTTAGTATGCGTCAAACGGCTGCGGCCGTCGGAGTAGCGGTCGGCTCGCTTTATAATTATTTCCCTTCCAAAGCCGATCTTTTGAGTGCAACGATCGGCAGTATTTGGGAAGAAATCTTCCAACCGCTCGCCCGGCTCAGTTCAGTCGATGATTTCACGAAATTTATCAGTGAGATGTTTGATGCGATCAAAAAAGGGGAAGAGAAGTATCCCGGCTTTTTTTCGCTTCATTCGCTTGATTTTGCGGCGGATGATAAAGAAAAGGGAAAAGCTGCAATGAATCAATATTTTGAAAGGTTGAAAGCGCGCATGGTCAGCGTGCTGGAAAAAGATCCCAACGTCCGTGCTGGCGCATTTCAACAAGAGTTATCCAAAGAGGTCTTCGCAGAGTATGTTTTTACACTTTTGATCGCACTTCTTGTGCAAAAGAAAGAAGATTGTCAGGCACTTCTGCAGATGATCTCTCAATGTATCTATTGACTCCCGCGTAAAAGCGGGATCATTTTTTCATCAAAATGAACATTGTTCATATTAATCTGGAAAGAAGGATCTATAGTGGTAAAAAGTAAAAAATTGTTGCTGATCGCGGGAGCGGTTTGGCTGGCCGCGGGCGTTAATATTTTGCGGATCGGCATTTTGGCCTACTTGCCCTACCTCAGCATGTTGAATCTAGGGATTTCATTGGCTGTATTTACGGTTTTTTGGTTTAAAATCTTTCGCAATCTGCTGGTAAAACATTCGCGCCGCATCAAACAATCAACCGAAGAAAAACAGTATTTTTGGAAGTTTTTTGACCGCAAGTCTTTTTTGATAATGCTGTTGATGATGACTTTCGGCATGCTGATCCGGACATTTTCCTGGATGCCGGAAAATTGTATCGGTATCTTCTATACCGGACTCGGAGCGGCCTTAGCTTTTGCCGGGATCCAATTTGCACGTGAATATCTGAAGAAGCAATAAAAGAAGGAGAACTTTCCCAACTGTTCTGAAAATGTATTCGATACTGTTTCCGAACAAACGGTGTTTCAAAAGCAGCTTCTTTAGATTTTTCTTCTTATTTCTTGAAGCTGGGCGCTTTTGTCTCAGCCTCTTTTGGATCATCAGGTCAATTCATTGAAGACTCTTTTCCACTGAGAGAGACGTTCTTTTGTTTTGGCGTTGTTCGCGCCGCTGGTCGATAAACACGAAATCAATGGATAATTTGAAAGCTCGGGAATTTTTTGTGCTTCTTGAAAAGCTTTTTTGCCGTTAGCGATCACCGTTTCGATTGGAGCGGCTTGTAAGAACGCTGAAAAATCGTTTCGTTCGACTGTTCCGTACTGGTGGTCCATGCTGCCGCTGCGTTCAAAAGTATGATAGACATCCCACAGACCGATCCGGTGTGCGAGCAGGATCGCTAAGCGCTTTTGGTAATCTTCGGGGTCAGCGACTTGAAGGCAGTCGAATAAAATCGACCAGAAGCGATTGCTTTTGTTGCCGTAATACTGCTGGCGCATGAGTGATTTTTCGCTGGGGGCTGAACCGAGGATCAAGATTTTAGTCTGTGCGTTATAAACTGGTGCCAACCCCTTTTTCATTGCGCTCCTCCTTTCTCGGATGAATGTTCCAGCCACTGAATGATCATGCGCGCGACTTCTTTTTGCTGCACCGTATTTGAGATCGAGGCGTTTCCATCGCCTTTTTGGTCGCCGTAACTGCCGAAGCCTGCGTGGTTTCCGCCGGCGATATTTTCAAAGGTCGTATTCTTTGGCAAATATTTTTTATTTTTTTGATAACTCTTTTGATCGAGCACTTGGTCGTTTTCAGCGGTGATCGAAAGGGCGGCGGTATTTTTCAGCTTCCCTTTTTCATCAGGATAGCTTGCCAAAAAAATCACGCCGGCGACTTCACGGGGATGCTGGTGCGCTAGACGGCTTGCTATGACGCCTCCCAGCGAATGTCCGCCAAGATAAATGGGCGCTTTGGGATCATCTTTCAAGATTTTTTCGCCTTGCTTCGGCGCGAGGACCGCCAGATCAAAAGGGACTTTCAATAAGTAAACGCACCAGCCGGCTTTTGCGACTTCTTTGGCCCAGATGCTGTAACTGAGCGGTTCGACAAAGGCTCCAGGATAAAAGATCAGGGTGCCTTTCACAGCGTTTGCCGCCGGGAAAACGTAAGCCTCATTTTGCGACTTAGCTGTTGTTCCGATTCTCTCAGCTTGTGTCGAAGGTTGGTAAGCACGATTCTTCAGCCAAGAAATGCCAAAGAATCCGACACAAATGATAAGGACCAGAACGATCAATAAACCTTTTCTATGGTTTTTCATCATTTAGTCCTCACAAAAACGGCAGCATCAAGTGGCTTGCCTTATCGACGAAATAGATCATCAAATAGCCGTAAGTCGCGATCGACCAAGGCTTAAGCAGCAGCACGATCAGCGTATATTGCCGCAAAGACATCTTGCTCATGCCGGCTACCAAACAGACGATATCGTCCGGCAAAAACGGCAGGATGAAAGAAGCAACCAAGAGATTGCGGATGCCGTTGGTGTGGCGTGCCAGCATTGCTTCAAATTTTTCATAATTTTTTTCTGATAAAATAAAACGAGCGAACGATTTTCCGTATCGCTGGACGAGCAGAAAGAGCAGGATCTCGCCTGCGACAAGCCCAAGATAACTGTAGAGCATCCCGGGAAAATTACCGAACATCAGCATCCCGACGACGACCGCGATACCGCCGGGCAGGATCGGAATGATCGGCGTAATGACTTGGATCAAAACAAAAATCAAAACGGCGGCATCACCGAAATGTTTGATAAATTGCCGCAAGGTATCGACACTGTTAAAAATTCCTTGTGACCGGGCATAAACAGCGATGATCACCAAAAGAGCGAGTCCAATGATCGGGATATAGTGTATGTAGCGGTGAAAGCCTTTATTTTGCATTTGAATATAGTTTGAACAGCCAAATCATCCGCGTTCAAACTTCCTCCTTTTTCTTCTTACCAAGAGTATAATTTAAAAAACGCTCGCCGACAATCGGCAGAAAGGCGGATTATTTGCGCAAGTTGGCGTAAAATGAAAGAAAGGAGGGGGCATCCAGATGAAAAAGATCGCCTTTGAAGAATTAAAAGAGCATCCTGAACAGTGGAAAGAAGCGGTAATCGTTTTTTCGAACGATTCATTCAAGTATCAAAATTATCCGTTAGTCGCGCGCAGCTATCTCGTCCATTCCAGTAATGACTATTTCCACGGCGGGATCGCACTTTACGGTCGCGGCTTGGACGGGCAGAATCCGGCGACCCGCCTCGATTGGTTCATTTTGAAAGATCATCCGAAGTGGATCGTTGATTATTGCTATATCGTTGCCTGAGGATTTGCCGTGTTTGCTTCTAAATATGCCGTCAGCTCGCCGAGGGTCAAAAGCCGCGGCATTTTTGCGCCTGAATCTTTTATCAGCTGCGGGACAAATGGCGGCAGTAAATGGGCGCGGTCAACGAGCGGGAAATCATAAAAAAATTCTTGGACGGAGCAGTTGGCTAAGACTGTTGAGTCTGCCAAGGCGATGACCCGTGCAAAGTTTTTAGCAACAAACTCAACGTCATGCGAGATCATCAAGACCGTCGTGCCGTTTTGCTTCAAGTATTCCAAAATAGTTTCCAAGCGCAGCAAGCCTTGATGATCTTGGCCGGCCGTCGGTTCGTCTAAAATGATGCAATCAGGCCGCTGCATCAAGATGCTCGCGATCGTGACAAATTTTCTTTGCGACCAGGGCAGATTATACGGATGGGTTTCCAGCTGCGCCTCCAAGCCGCATAAATGCACGATCTCGCTGAAATGTTTTTTGTCGGTGAGCTTTTTTTCCGGATAGCAGATCTCGCGCTCGACGGTCGATTGAAAGATCTGATCATCAGGATTTTGAAAAATATAGCAAACTTTGAACGGATGCGGAAGGGCTTCATGGCGTTTATAACGCAGCGGCGTGCCTTCCAGCAAAACTTGTCCGGTCATCGGCTTCAGCAATCCGCTGATCATTTTTGCCAAAGTCGTTTTGCCTGCGCCATTTTTCCCCACGATCGCCACGCGTTCGCCGCGGCTGAAAGCGAGATCCAGCTGGCTCAAAACGTTTTTCGGCTCCTGCGGGTATCGAAAAGAAAGATCTTTGACTTGTATTGCAGGGATATTCATTTTCAACGCTCCTTAAGAATCAGATCTAAAACGTTTGCGATTTCAGCGGGTTCAGCAGAAAGCGAATCCAGCGGAAAGTGACTTTGCAAAAAATCAGCAAGCTCGATTCTTTGGGGCAACGAGAAGCCGTACTTTTCCGCGATGTCGGCACGCAAGATCTCTTCAGGGGTCCCAGCCGCTGCCAAGCAGCCGTCTTCCAAGACGAATAAGCGTGTCGCAAGCTGTGACAGCTTTTCGAGATCGTGATCGATCACGATCAGCGTCTTTCCCGCTTTTTTCAAACTTTGAAAGATTTGGAAAATTTCTGCGCGGGCTTGCGGATCTAGCTGCGAAGACGGTTCATCGATCAACAGGATCGCAGGATCCATGACCAAGACGGAAGCAAGCGCGACTTTTTGCAATTGACCGCCGGAAAGCGCAAACGGATTTTTGTCTTTGATCGCGGTCAAATCAAGCTCTTCGAGGACCTGATCGATTTTTTGGCGCATGAGTGCTGGTGCGATGCCGGCATTTTCCAAGCCGAAAGCGATTTCGTGATACACTGTTTTCTCGATCCCGCTCAGCTGATTGAATGGGTTTTGAAAAACAAAGCCGACCTTTGGCGCGATCTCTTTGGCTTCTGCAGGGGTGGCGATGTCGCGGCCAGCCACGCGGGCGGTGCCGGAGGATCTTCCTTTGAAAAAGTGCGGAACAAAGCCGCGGATCGCATTCAAAAGCGTCGTTTTTCCGTTGCCGTTTTTCCCAATGATCCCAATAAACTCGCCTTTTTGGATCGTAAATGAAATATTATTCAAATTCAGGGCTTCCGCGGAAGGGTATTGGTAGCTGAAGTTTTTAAATTCGATCACTATATTTTCCATAAGATCACCCTTCCTAAAATCAGTACGATGCTGACCGCTACAAAGAAGCGCAGCGCGTACTGACCAGATTTTGTGATTTGGGGCGCGTCGATATGTGTTTTCTTGACTTTGGCGGAAAATCCGCGCGCTTCAAGCGCTAATGCGTGATCTTCGGTCGCGATCAGCATATCCAGCACGAACGGCAAAATCAGCGGAATAAACATTTTGAATCGTTTCCATAAGCTGCCGCTGGTCGTGATGCCGCGCGCATATTGGGCTTCCATAATGATCTTTGAGCGCCGCACGGCTTGCGGGATCAAAAGAAGAGTCGCGATCAGTACATATGAAATTATTTTCGGCAGACCGATTTCTTCGAGCGAAACGGCCAGTTCCTTTGGATCAGTTACGTAAAAGTATAAGAGGATGATCGCTGCGATCAGACATAATTTGAAAAAAAGATGCGTGGAGAATGCCACCGATTCGCTGGAGATGCGGATCATGCCCCATGAGAACAAGATGTTTTTTCCGGGCTTGAAAAGCAGCTGCATTAAAAACATCGGTACAAATAGGAAAAAGTCGGTGATCAAAGTGTATTTCAAATAGCGCAAGGGCTGCTTGATAAAAAAGCAAAGCAGTCCGATCACGAGAAAACAGATCAAATAAGTAGCAGGACCAGCATACAAGTTGAGCAGCAGCAAAAAAGCGGCGGCGGCGCTTCCTTTTACTAACGGATTCACTTGTGTCAGCGGAAAAGGAAGGACTTTACTGTGTAAACTAAACATTTTTAAGTCTTTTTTTTCTATCAATATAGATTTCTCCATAAGGGTAAGCTGACAAAATCCGGTCGGGCAGTGCGCGAATGATCAAAAGCGAAATCAAGATCGATAATGATTTGTCGATAAAGTTTGTGATGAATACGACGCCGAAGACCGATTCGATCATTGCTTTTCCATTGGCCAAAAGGGCGGAGATGATCAATGAAGAGCCGTCGCCCGTCAGACCGCCGTAAAAAGTTACCCGCACAAAACTGCCGATGATCGCAACAACGATCGCAGTGATGAGCATCGCAAGCAAAGTTTTCGGAATCGAAGTAAAAAAGCCTTTTCTTGAAAAATTGCCGACCGTGATCGCAATGCCAAGACTGACGAGAATAAATGCAAAATACCCAGGGGAAGTGATCGAACCGACTGCTTTGCCGACGATCACCGTCGCGATTCCGACCCATGGACCGCACAGGATACTATTCAAGATCGTTCCGATCGTATCCAAAAAAAGCGGCAGCTTGAGCGCGGAGTTGATTTGTCCGCCGATAAAATTGATTGCGACCCCGATCGGGATCAAAAGGACCGACATCATCGTGAAATTTCTTTTGATACTTTGAATCATATGGATAGACACCTTTCTGTAAAGCATTTTTTATTTTTAAAGTAACGACCGCTTTTAAAATGATAGGCAATCGATTACAATAAATCGTGATCAAAGGAGGAGAACGAATGAAAAAAATCATTGCAGCCGCACACTGTATTTTGAATCCATATGCAAAAGTCGCTAGTCACGATCCGCAACTCGAAAAAGAAGCAGCTCTTCGCCAAAAACTTCTGCAGCTGCTGCTGACAAAAGAAATCTCGATCCTTCAACTTCCATGTCCTGAATTTTCGATGTATGGACCGCGCCGCTGGGGGCATGTCAAGGAACAATTCGAGAATCCGTTTTACCGCAAACGTGCTTGTGAACTATTGAGCGAGTCGCTCGATAATTTAGCAGCCTATTCCGAGGAGCCGGATGTTTTTCAAGTCATCGGGATCATCGGAATCGACGGCAGCCCCAGTTGCGGGATAAATAAAACTTGCTCTTCGAAGCGCTGGTTCGGCGAATTCAGCTCGCGGATCACGCCGCTCGCGGATGACTTGCAAACCTTAGAAGTCATCAATGAAAAAGGAGTTTTTATGGAAGTATTCCAAGATGAATTAGCCAAAAGGAAAATGGATATCCCGTTTTTGACACTCACTGACGCAATCGATCAGATCGAAAAGGATCATTCGCGTACAAAAAATTGAGTTCGTTATCTTTTATGGAACTAGTATAGGGGCTTGAAAAACAAGAAGCAAATGCTTTTGAAAAGGCATTTGCTATTTTTTTGCACTTTTTAATTGACTTTCGCCAGCAAAGGTATATAGTTAGTTACATAAGTAGTTAACCAATTAAGAACGGAGGCGCAAAATGGAATTCGATGATTCCGGGGGACTCCCGCTGTTCCAGCAAGTTGCCAATCAAATCAAAACCGGTATTTTGAACGAGGCTTTTCCCGAAGAAACGCAAGTGCCATCAACAACAGAAATTTCGAAAACATATCATATCAACCCGGCGACCGTCTTAAAAGGCATGAATCTGCTGGTTGATGAAGGGCTGCTCGAAAAGAAAAGGGGAATCGGCATGTTCGTAGTTCGCGGGGCATATGAAAAACTCAGTCAAGAACAGACGGAAGACTTTTTGAATAATGAAGTCAACCATATGATCTCTGAAGCGAAAAGAGTCGGGATCTCAAAAGATCAGCTGATCCAGCTGATAGAAAGAAGGTATACTTCATGAAAATCACGATCGATCATTTAGATAAAGAGTTTCAGCATAAAAAAGTATTGCAAGGGATCGACCTTTCGTTTGAAGAAGGAAAGATCTATGGGCTGCTTGGCAGAAACGGGGCCGGCAAAAGTACTTTGCTGAACATTATCAACAATCGGCTTTTCCCAACGAACGGGACGGTTGTACTCGACGGAAAAAATGTGACTGATTCTGAAAAAGTCCAAAATCATTTTTATTTGATGAGTGACGAAAACTTGTATCCTTCCACTTTGACGATCGATGCAATTTATCACTTGACCGAAAAGTTTTATGGCGCTTTCGATTGGGAATTCGCACGTGAATTGATCCGACAGTTCGATGTGGAACCGAAAGATAAATTCAAGAAACTCTCCACCGGCTACCGCACGATCGTCAAGCTGATCGCAGCGCTTTGCGTGCCAAGCGATTTCGTCTTTTTGGATGAACCGGTCCTGGGACTTGATGCAAATCACCGTGAATTGTTTTATTCGACTTTATTAGCGGCTTACGAGAAGCGGCAGCGGACATTCGTGATCTCGACGCACTTGATCGAAGAGGTCGCGGATCTTTTGGAAGAAGTCGTGATCATCGATCAGGGAAAAGTTTTGCGGAATTGTCCGACAGAAGAGATCAGCGGCGAAGGAAAAACGATTTCCGGGCCGACAGAAGCGGTGGAGGCGTTTGCCAGCGGGATGAAAATACTAGGCAAAGAGACGCTTGGCGGCCTGACGAGTATTTATATCGCCGGCAATATCGATAAACCGGTCCCGGATAATCTGCGGGTGACGCCGCTCACGCTCCAAGCCTACTTTATCCAACTGACGAACAAGGGGGAAGAATCATGAAATTGAAAACTGCGATTACTTACCGCATGAACTACCAGCTGCGCTCGCTGGTGATCTATCTGGGATTTTTCATTCTTTTCGGCATGGGCTTTCCTTTGCTCGCGATGTTTTTGAGCAATACAAATGAAACCATCGCCTCAGAAGTCGCCAGCAGCGGATTTATTTATATGATCATTTTAGGCGCGATCGGTGCGCATATCGATTTCAAATGGTTTATGCAAAACGGTGTTTCGCGACTCCACATTTTTCTTGCCAGCTGTCTGACGAATCTCGCGATTTCTGCGCTTCTTTCACTGGTTCTTTTGATCGCCCAGCTGATCGTAAATCATCCGCTGATCCAAGGATTTGAGCTGAGCAATGTCTTAGCGCAAGTATACGGCTTGCACTATTTTGCAACGTTCCTTTTTACGACGCTGCTTTTATTTTTAGCAGCTTCTTTGGGAACACTGATCGGCTTGATCAACGCCAGTCTTTCGAAAGTCACGCAATTGATCATTGCACTGTTTTTGCTGATGATCCCGATCATTTCGCAAGTTTTGATCCAAATTTTGGGCAGCCGCTTTCGCACGGAGCTGTTCGCATTTCTGAAACAAATCATCGGATATAGTAGCCATGGGATGAAAGTTCTTCCGCTCGTCGCGACGTTTTTAGTGATCAGCGCACTTTTTGTCGGGATCGCGTTTCTTTTGAACCGCCGCCGCGAGCTTAGCCGCGCCAATTAGCAGAAAGGGTGAGAAGATTGTTTGAAAAAGCGAAGAAAGAATTTGATAAAGGGATGCCGGTCATCACTTATATCAAGAGAAAATACGGCTTCGATTCTGTCGAAGCATTTGAGAAGTACATCGCTGAGCTGGAAGATAAAGCAAAAAAATATGATGAACGAAATAAATAAAAAGATAAATAAAGATATACCGAAAGAATGGATTTTCAATCGGTATATCTTTTTTGCATCTTGTCGATCTCTGTTTTGATTTTTTGTACAAAAGACGGCGGCGAGAGGACCGCTGCTTGGGCGCCTTGGCTGAGGAGCCACATAATGACACCCGAATCAAAAGCAGTCGCAGAGATGATGACACTGCCGTCAGCCATTTTCTTTTCGATTTTGGAACCGGGCAAGCGGTCGAGCGCCGCTTCAACGATTCCCCAAAAGCGGAAAGTAAACGTCACTTCTTTGCCAGCATACATAAAATAAAGTTTTTTCCGCAATTCGCTGTCTTGCAGTCGATTTTTATAAGGGATCTTGATCGTTTCGGCGGTTTCGCGGATCGTACCGAAGCGGTCCAAGCGGTAGATCAAATACTGCTGATACGTCGGGTTGTATAGAAATACATAAAAGTAATACTCAGAAAAAAGCAGCGAGACCGGCAGACCAGTCCGTTCGACCAATTGTCCGCGATTTTTGCGGTAGTCAAAAGAAATCACTGTATGGTCCGCGATATAACGGGTGAATTTTCGGATCAAAGGGAGCAGATCTTCGTGATGCTTCAGTGGATAATAATCTAAAAGTTCATTTGCAAAGGAGCGCTTAGCAGCATCTTGGGCAGCCGGTGAGAGCATCGCGCCAAGATGCGCTAAAATCGTTTCCAGCTCATTTTTGGTCAGCGACCGGCTTTCAAGCAGGATCTTGCCGACCGCGATCACTTCTTCAACATTCAGGATATCGGCACGCTGCAAGGTATACGAGCGGGAAACGGGCTCATAAATAAGTGCTGATTCTGTCGCGCTTTCTGTGAGAGCTTCTTGGATCAGCGAGAGATCCCGCTGGATCGTCCGCTTGGAAACTTGATAGTTTTGGCTCGCTTCTGCGATCGTCAGCTTTTTGCCCTGGTAAAGCTGAAAGAAAAGATGAAGTATTCGCTGATTACTATTCATAAATCCTCCATAATGACATAATGTGTCGCACCACTATCGTATCATAGATGTATGGAGCGGAGGGATCGTTTTGATTGAAAAAGAGCTGTTAAATCCGCTGTATGCGGAATTATTTGATTTAATCGGCGAAGACGCGATGAAAAAAATCTATGAAAATTATCAGGGACTGACGATCACGATCCCGAAAAAGCTCTATAAGGGGGAATTGGTCGCTGAAAGGATCCGCTCGCTCGGTGTGATCGATCAAAAAACGAAACAAACATTGGCCCGTCAATACGATTACTCGCAGCGCCAGATCGAACGCTTTTTAAAGAAAAAATAAGCTGTTGGGAGATTTACGCCAAACAAAAGTAAATGTCGCTGACAACGTCGCGAGATACGCTTTTTAGAATCGCTTATGATGAAGGAAAGGATCAAAAATGGGAAGGAGGAAAAAGATGGAGACGCAGCGGACGCGGGGGTGGAACAAGGCTTACCGTGATTTGGAAAAGATCATCGGCATTGAAGCGACTTTAAAATTGTATCAGGAATATCGCGGGATGCAGCTGAATTTTCCGATCCGTTTGATTTCGCGCGCATATTTTTTGGAAATTTTGCGGACTCATTATACTGGCTCGAATAAGCAAGCATTAGCGCGCAAATACGGATATAGTCAGCGATCAGTGGAACGGATGCTGCGTGAGATCCGCAAAGAAAATACAAGCGGATCAGCAAAATAAAAAAAGCTGGGGGAGTGACAAGATGGGTTTTTGTGAAAATTGCGGAAATAAATTGCCGGAAGATGCCGCATTTTGTGAAAATTGCGGGGCACCCGTTCCGCAAGATATTTCGGACAGCAAGAAAGAAACAATTCAGGAAGCGCCACAGTCGGCCGAGGCAGATAATGCAGCGCCCGAATTGCCGCCGGAGCTGCCGCACGAAGTTTTTGAATCTGCAGCTGAAGAATCGGCAGTGCCGCCAAACCGTCGGGAACGCAAGCCGAAAAAAGGAAAGCGTTTCTTGATCGCTGTGATCCTGCTTGCACTTTTAGCGGGCGGGGGGTACTTCTGGCAGAATCAGCAGAAGGAAGCGGCGCCAAAAACGATCGCCAGCAGCGAAAAAACGAAGCCAAGTACGAAGAAGAAAACGGCGACAGCATCCAGCAGTGAAAAGACGGAAACTTCGAAAGAACCTCCAAAAGGTCAGCTGGACAAAACAAAGATCGGCCAAATATCGGATGAAACAATCGGCAAACTCGCTAATGAAACCAGTGTGTATGTAGTTGATCCGCGCGACAGGTCGAATCATTACGCGAAAAACGGCGGCTTGCCGATCCGCGCCGCCAGCGTGATCAAATTATACTTAATGGAAGCGTTCTATAACGAAGTGGCGGAAGGCACGATCCTGCTTGAGCAGCCGTATGTTTTGAAAGACGTTGACAAAGTCGGCGGTACCGGCGTTTTGCAAGATTATGCAGAAGGCACGAAACTGACTTACGAAAAGCTGGTCCGTCATATGATGATCGATAGCGATAATACCGCGGGAAATATTATTTTGAATATTCTCGGGGGGCCGGAACACGCGACCGAGCTGATCAAGGGCCGCGGATACAAGCAAACCCGTCTCGAACGAAAATTTGTCGATGCAGATGCGCTGGCCGCTGGGCAGGATAATTATACTTCTGCAGCTGACGTCGGCGAACTTTTAGCAGCGATTTATCAAAAGAAGGCGGTCTCGCCGCAATATGATCAGCAGATGCTCGACATCTTGAAAGCGAATAAAGATCATTCGAAGCTGCCGAAAAATATTGACGGGGATCCGATCATTTACAATAAAACTGGTGAATATGCGGAATACGGTGTGCAAAATGACGCTTGCATCATTGAACAGGGCGAGCAAGCCTTGATTGCAGTCGTATTGTCGCAAGACGGCGAGGAAACGGCGCAAGTCCACGCGATGAATCAATTCGGAAACAAGCTCTACCATACTTTCAGAGAAGAGGGATAAGCCATGCAGATCAAATTTTGTCCAAATTGCGGAAACAAAGTCAGCCCGAACGCGAAGTTCTGCGGCAAATGCGGGCAAGCATTCGAACAACCAAGCAATGTGCAAGCATCGCAAGCTAAAGCGGGCATCCAGCAAGAAAATGCTGCGCCAAAGAGCCGTCCGGCGAAAGAAAACTCACAGCAGAAAATTTCTGATTTGAAAAATGCCGCAAAAGACAATCAATTGACCGAAAAAGTCCGCTCTTCGATCGAGGAGCTTAATCAGCAGCCCGAAAAAAAAGCAAAAATGCTGAAGATCGCAGGAGCTGTTTTAGCAGTCGCGGTCTTATTGTTCGGCTGGAACTGGGTTTCAACGAAGGATTACCGCCAGGCGATGGCCAACGGCGACAGCTACTTCTCCCAAGGCGAATACAGCCAAGCGATCGATTTTTATCAAAAAGCGCACGATGAAAAGCCGGGGGATAAAAAGGCGATGGAAATGCGCACCTATGCAAAAGATTTAAGCAGCTACTGGATACAGATCAACGCAGATGAATATACTGATTCCAGTTTGGAAATTGTCAAACAACTTGAAAGCAAAGCCGAAAAAATCAAAGATAAAAAAATCAAAGCGAAGTATACCGAAGCCGCCGAAACGATCCGCAAAACAGACCGTTTCGAGCTTGAAAAAAGAATCGACGAGAGATATACGAAAGCAAATGATCTGTAATGAAAAAAACAGCGAGGTTGGCAAAATTTGGTTCTATAATATTTAGTGTTGGTGGAAAATCCTTCGGGTTTTTCTTCCAGCACTCTTTTTTATTCTTGAGGATAGAAATAGAGATATCCAAACTGATAGAATGTAGTCGTC
>JALCOL010000011.1 GCA_022649665.1 Enterococcaceae bacterium | reverse complement strand
AAGTAGTCACCCTTCACAGATAAGATTTGGGTCCTATCTGGTTTGATTATCTCACTTCAATCAATGAGAAGGAAGTGACGTAATTGGATAAGAGTTTTGTCTGCTATCAAGATCTGATGGCATTAGGGTTTAAGCAGCACACCGCGCGCGATATCATTAGACAAGCGAAGCAAAGGATGGTACAAAAGGGGTATCCCTTGTATCTCAACCGAAACTTAGGGCGCGTGCCGCGTTCTGTCGTTGAGTCCATTCTCGGATCACCGATGAATGGAGCTGTTGAGAATGAGTAAAACCAAATATCCAGGCGTATTCATAGACGCCAAAGGTAACTTCTACTATGAAACCGAGTTAGGCACCGACAAGATGAGTGGCAAGCGCGTCCGCAAGAAAGGGCGGAAGGACAGTCAAGGAATGCCATTCAGTACCGCGTTTGCCGCGAACAAGGAGCTGACGCGGGTGAAGCGTGAATATCATGAGGCGCATGGGTTTACGAACTTCCGCATGACTTACCGCCAATTCATGAAAGACTCGTATATCCCAGCGTACAAAACCGACGTGGAGGAAAGCACCTTCGCCGTCCGTAATCGCAGCTTTGATATCTGTATCGCGCGGTTTGGCGACTTGCTGCTGCGTGACATCGATATCACCGACGTGCAGAACTTCCGCACGTGGTTGCTCACAGATGAGAAAGACGGCGGTGCGGGCTACTCGCAAGGCTATGCTGGATTGGTGTTCGGCTGTTTCCGCAAGTCCCTTGACCACGCGGTGCAGATGCAGTATCTGTCCAACAATGTGTCGAAGCGCGTTAAGGCGATCCCCAAGGCCAAAAGCAGCGTACCATTTTGGACGAAAGCCGAGTTTGAACAAGTTATCGCGCAAATCTGCATTGATGATATCTACGGGCACCTGAACTTTGTGATGTTGTGGCTGTACTTCCTGACTGGCGTGCGGGTCAACGAAGGCACGGCGCTGTGGTGGCGGGATGTTGACCTCGCTAAGAAGCAGCTGCACGTTGACCACATGCTGGTGATGAAGAACCGGCATGACTGGGAGCGCCACGACTACACGAAGACAGATAGCGGCAAGCGCATCTTGACGCTCGACGATGACACCGTGGGGATTCTGCGGCGCTGGCGCGAGGTGCAGACGAGTTTCGGTTTGGGCGGGATTGATGACTTCATCATGACCTACGACGGCTTGCCGATGACCAAGTCCACGATCTCGCGAATTATCCACCGCTACGCCAAGTTAGCGAAGGTGCATCCAGTCGAAGGCAAAGGGCTGCGCCACAGTCACGCGTCGTATCTCATCAATGAGTTCAATGTCTCAGTGCTGGTGTTGTCTAAGCGCTTAGGGCATTCGTCACCTGAGATTACGCTGAAGCACTACTCGCACTTGTGGGGCGGGCTGGATGCCGACATCGCCGAACAGATTGCGGGTAATATTACGATCAAGACAGCGGGTCAGAATCAGGTGCGGTTCGTGGGTAATCAGGCGGTGAAGTACGATAAATTAAGCCCCGCCAAACTCCCCGCCAAAACGACAGTTGAGGCATAGGAAGCCAGTGATGACGCGGGTTAGCGCCGCTGAAGATACGCTTGAGTGGGAGTGATTGCAGGAGCTTCAAAACCCTTTCATATCAAGGGTTTTGAGGTTCTTTTTTTATTGTGGCACAATTTTGGCACACTATTTAGTTTTTCCCTTTTCTAAGCCATATTCTGTCTTCATGAATTGATTACTGCTGTAATGCTCAATTTGCGAAACATCACTAGTTTTCATTTTGACAAATCCACTTAAACTGTCCGCCACCTCAAAGTTACTATTGGGATACAGGTGTCCATATGTGCCAAGTGTTGTCTGAATGTCTTCATGTCCTAGCCGGTCTTTAATGACTAACGGATTTTGATTCATGCTAATAAGTAACGAGGCATGAGAATGACGCAAACCATGTATCCGAATTCGATGGACACCCGCAGCTTTCGCATACCGATTAATAGCATATGAAATGGTAAATTTTTGTGTAGGCACACCGTTGTATGATAAAACGAATTCTGTTTGACAGGATTCTGCCTGTACTTTTTGCCATTTCTGCAAAATCGTAACTGTATCTTCATCTAAAGCAAGTAGTCGATTACTCGCCCTCGTTTTTGGTTCCGTAAATTTATAATTATCGACATTTTGATAAAAAAGTGTCTTGGAAACAGATAGAGTTCGCTTATCTAAATCAATATCTGACCATTGGATTGCAGTAGCTTCTCCTACCCGCATGCCTGTCATAAAAAGCAACCAAATACAGACAAACTGAAAATGTTGAAAGTAATCCTCCACGTAAATTTGAGAAATCACCTTTTCAAATTCTTCCTTCGTCCAAAAATCGATTTTGCTTTTTTCCTTTTTGACATTCCCGATAATTTTAGATGGATTTTCCTTCATTAACCCCAACACGATTGCTCGATCAAAGGCTATTGATAATAAGCCTTGAATGGAACGAACATATTGACTGGAACATTTTTCGCTCATTTTAATTTGCCACTCTTGTAAAATCAAAGGAGTAATTTCTACTAAACTAAAATCATAAAAGCAAGCAAAATGTTTATCTATCGAATTTTTTCGATTGATATAGGTACTTTCCTTGACCTTATTTTTATACCAAGGGATGAAGATAGTCTCCGTGAATTCTTTAAAGTTCATCGAATCAACGTTTGTACTATTAGCCTGTTGTTCTTCCTCCTCTTCAACATTCAATAGTAATTCAGCATAGGCTTTTTTTGCTTCCGCAATTGTTTTAAATCCACTTTTTCTTTTTTGAATTCTTTTCCCTGTCACAGGATCGAATCCCAGACTAGCTCTAAATTCATACGTTCCATTTATACTTTTTTTTACTTTAACCATTTTACTACCCTTCCTTGATTAAGGAAGTGGCATTCGTGTGTCGCATTGTTTGGATTTCTTCTGAGGTTAAGTGAATTCCTAAGATTTCTTCCACTGCTTCAATTGGGACTCGTCCTAATTTTTTAGTTTGATAGTAGCCGTAGCCTTTTTCAACCATCAAACATTTTGCTTGACGAATAATATCAATTGAAAACGATGGCCCATATCCTAAAGCAACTAAGTCACTTTTGGTCATTGTCTTAATAACGCTATTCGTAACACATTACTCCTTCCTCCTAACGAACCAATACAATGCACAATCATTATACCGCACTTGATTGATTCTTAATAAATTTGAATTAGTTTATCCGCTATCTCCATATTTCCTGTAAGTTTATTGCTTAATCTTACAAGAAACCTTTTGTTAAAAATTCCTACACTCATCTATTGAACTCTTTGCTATCAGCACAGGATTCATCTCACGCCAATCTTTGTTGATCCATTCAGAACTAGTTTCCTAGTATTATGTGAGCCTATCATGATGAGACTAAAGCCTAATCGCCTTATTAAATCATTCATATTCAATTTTCAAAGGTCAGTTGAATATTCTTGTGTGGCGGAGCCACTATTCTTGTCTATAGGTGAGCCAGCAATATGGTGCTTTTAAGACACCTATAAATAACACAGAGCCACTTGGTAGAGAATATTTGATAATGAGATGTGCTGTGATAGCCTTGCAGGCGAGACGGAGTATTCCCTAATACTGCGGTTCTCCGTCAGAATTTCGCAGCACAGCAGGCTCATTGTCAAATATTCTCGAAATTCTATAACAAAAGCCTGAGTGGCTCTCTGCATCATATTGGTGGCTCTCATGGTCCAAATCGGTGGCTCAAAACCGACCGGAATATTCAGTCAGTTAACACTCCTCCTTCCAGACATATCCGATTTAATATCCGATAAGTCTAAAAAAAGCAAAACAATTTTACATACTCATAATATCCGAAAACATATCCAATGTCAATAGTTTTTCAAAAAAATATATACGATTTCGTATCCGAGTGGTATAATAAGAAAAAACGACAAGGAGGATATGTATGTTTGGAATTTTACAACCAAGTAAAGAGCAAGTTGGGCAACGAATCAGACAAGTAAAAGATGAGATGGGTATCTCCCTTTCAGAATTTGGAAACAGACTTGGGTTGAAGAAGCCTACACTGAACGCTTACGTTCAAGGATATAATCTAGCCCCACTAAGTGTAATAGAAAAAATTTCTAAAATTAGTGGCAGACCTGTTGGCTGGTTTTATTTTGGAGATATGGAGGAATACGTCTCTTCTTATTTGTCTTTAAAAGGCGAACAAAAATTACTTGAAGATCACCCTGAGGTAGTAGCCAAACTTAAAGAAATATTTCTAACAGATGAATTTAAAAATATAGGTTGGGAAAATGAAGTAGGCTATCCCAAAGAAGAATTTATTGATGATTGTTACTATGAAATTAAATATGAGATCATGCAAGAAGAAATTGAGAACTATGTAAAATCATCCATTGAGCAAATGTCTACTGTAAAAAATATTTCTAAAGATAAAGAAATCGAAGCAATTACCGTGGTAACACAAAGCACCTTAAATTATATGGAAGTTGCCGGAGATAATCGTTATGATAGTTTAGATAGTATCAAACGAATAGTAAACAAAGAGTTAGAGAAATTTGATTTCCATTCTGATGTGCATTTTGAGGATCGGTACCTCATTGGAAAGCTTATAAATATGTTGAGCAATCAGCAGCAAACTGTCGATCTGATAAACTTATTGTCAATATCATTAACCAATAAAGAGTTCTCTGGTTCTTTCGATAGTAGTGAGCTCATTTCAACTATGCAGTCTTTAAGACCCGCTCTTATCAAATTGTATAGTAAAGTTAGTCCAGATGAACTAATTGATTGGTTTGAAAAATAGTAAAGAGTAGCAGCTTTGCATATTCAATCTGTTACCCTTTACCAATAATACAAAAAGCATATCACAAAGAACTCCAAATCACTTGAAGCATTATACACGGTTGAGACTTTCCCATCCTTCTGATATTAGTTACTGCGTGTGTGAGTTATTACTTCAACTGATACAATCACACTTGTTTCCGTAACAACTCTACCAAAGAACTGCATGCCACAATGATTACTGCTACTCCGGCATTAATTGCAATGATTTTATGACTAAAAAGTATTGTAATTTGAGTTATTACAAGAATTTTTTTTGTTAAGCTACTATAGGATCCTTTTTCACTCCTAGAGAGAGGCTTATTATCTGATGCTATAGGAGATATAGTCCATAATAATAGAGTAGATAGTAATTCGATAAACAGAAAAGCAACTGTCATTTTCTGATAGATCCACTTATTTATTAGAAAGACTATTATAATAAGCGCGCCAGAAATTATCAGGCATCGCCATCTCGTACTTGCATGGAAACCGCCACAATAAAATCGCAATAGGGTAAAAAAAGTAAAGAAGACAAATAATTCAACGAAACTATTAGTTAGTAACCCAAAGGTGATTAGCAAAAATAAATTGATTACCGTATCGACAATCAGGTTGATACCGTATCCCACAACTACTGCCTGATAGTCATCAACTAAATTTCGACTTTTCATTATCCTAACTAGATTTTTACTTATCATATTTTTTATTTAGCAACGCCACTTCATCAGGAAGTTTATCCTGATAAAACAAAAACCAACATGCTGCATTTGCTGTTTTATACGAAAAGACTGTAGCCAAGCTTGCTATCCCTCTTAAAGTAAAATCAAAAATCTTCATATTATGTTTCCTCCATTCATTTATCCCATAACACCACTGTGAATTCAACCACTCCATCTGTTACCATTCGGTCAATCAAGCCATCAACCTTTTCGATTAAATCATAAATTGATTTCAGTCCGTATCCATGATTTTCTGGATCGTCTTTTGTAGATAGGAAACTTTCATCAAAACTACTTTGGTTGACTGGATTTTTAATAACCAATAGTAACCTTTGATCATAGTAAGTAATTCTAATGCTTATGACTCTTCTATCTCGTGTGACCTCCTTGACTGCTTCAATTGCATTATCGAACAGATTACCAAACACTACCGAGAAAACCCCATTATCCATTTGAAGCTGTTTAGGAATAAAGACCTCCAAATCAATATCAACTTTATGTTGTTTAGCAAGTTTTATCTTTTCATTTAATATTAGATTGATTGCAGAATTAGAAGAATAATTCACTAGCAAAGATTTATCTATCTGATCAGAATAACGATCTACGGTGGCTAACGCTTCATTTATCCTGCCATTTTTTACGTCAGCTTTAATCCCCAAAAGAAGATTCTTCATATCGTGCTTGACTATTCTAATTTGTGTTTGTGACTTTTCTAAATTTTCATAGTATAACTTGTCAGCAACTATCGCATTATTTAATTCTTCGAGTTCCAACTTCTTCCCTAGATTGTCTTGTAGAACGATAAACATAAATAGTACAAATAAATTTGCAAAAAGTAATATCAATAAATAGAAGATTTCAACAATGAAATTAAAATCTTCATTGTTATTTATCAATATCATATACCTGCCAATTAGAAAAGCAACGGTTAGTGTAGGTAACACACATAGCCCAGCAATAATCACTTTTGACAATTTAATTCTCTCTGGGACGTTTGCTCTTCTAATAAATCCTATAACTACAATAAAGATTATGGTCTTAAGTAATTTCGAAATAATTCCGCCAAGTATAAGGTAACCACTTGTATTAGCTGGATTGCTCACTCCCTGTAGAGGGTTCATCAATGCAGCAGCCATGAACTCACTTAAAACGCTGATTACAGAAACAAAGATCACCCAGAAAAATGAGGCTTTACAATCACGAAAGAGAAAAAAAGTAAATACGTAAACCATAGTTACTGAAACAAACAAATTAATCAAGTTTGATTGAAGATTTGTTTCTAATTCATATTGCAATATTAAAAGTATAGCAATCAAGAGTTTTTGCTTCATGTTAAATTTTTTAAACTGATACCCAAGGTTTGTGAAAAAATAATAATATAGACAGAATTCGTAGATACTTAATAACATCGAGGAGACCTTTAAAATCTGCATCTACATCCTCCCCTTAAAAAAAGTAACCATTTTACTTTTTAACCCCGATTTAAATCTTCTGCTGATCGGTAATATGAACTCATCAGTTATGATGGTTCCACCATATAAATCTGAACCTTCAATTTTTCTAACAAAAGAAAGATTCACAATAATCCCTGAATTAATCCGGGCAAACCTTGTTTCATCTAATTGGCTTAACACTTCACCAATCGTCAAATTAGTTTGAAATACGTTATCAGTTGTAACTATCTCGATGCTTCTTCCTTGTTTTTCAAAGTAGTAAATTTGATCTATTTGTATTACGTGCGAGACTCTTTTTTGTGAAAAACTAAAATATTGATCTGATGTTTTATAGTATTCAAGTATTCTGTGATAAACTTTTTCTATTTCACTCTTTTTAAAGGGCTTAACGATATAATCAAAAGTTAGCACGTCGAATACATCTCTCATGTATTCGGTATAGGAAGTCACAAAAACAATTATGGCTGAGGTATCCATTTTTCGAACGTTTTTTGCTACTTCTACTCCATTTGAATTCTGCATTTCAATATCAAAGAAATAGACTTGATAGTACTTTGGATTTTTCTCTAAATATTTTAGCAGATCAGTACCATCATCAAACTCATCAATCTCCATTCTACCATTATGGAGAGATGATAAGACACCAACTAGTTCAGCTAATTGCTCTACATTATCTTCACAGATTGCTACTTTGATCATAAAAACACCTCAACAATTATGTAATGCTCATATTACTATCTTAACCCATCAGCAATACCTTTCATAATCATATACTAATGATAAGCCATCTAATAGTATGTAACAAGCATTAACAGAATAAACAAGAGAAAACGGCACCACCAAAACAATGGTGGTGTCGTCTACCTATCAGTCTGTTCTCAAAATCTCACTGGTAACACTTTGAGAATACACTTTACATTATGAAGATACGATGAAGTATTTCCCAATAATGCATGCAGGACTTTCGATTGGGTCAAGCTCCTTCAGATCTTTAAGATCTTTTTGGAATCCATCCATTTTTTTGCTCTCATCTTCTAATTTCTCTTGAGACAGAGCCATAGCTTTGCGTTCTTCCATAAAAAACACCTCCAATAATTTATTTATAAAAAGAGTGCCCCAAGTGAGACCTCGATTTATCTCGATTTATCTAAAAAGACTAACTAATAAAGGATACAACATTAGCACTGAAAACATGACAAGCCCAACAATGTCTACCCATGACCTCTGATTTTTTATACTCTCTCGTTTCAAAATCACCGAGAAAAGAATATGAAACCCATCATTTCTAATACCACCAAACGGAATAAGGCAATATAATACCATAGAAATTGTTGGGAACACTATGTCAAAATATTGAGGTGCAATCATCCAAAGAAGGAAAATAGTCCATGAATTCATCATAACTCCACCAGCATAGACAGCTAATCGCCTGTTTCTTGGAAGCAAATAGCTATCGGATGTATCTACTACAATCATGGGAAAAATGAACTTCCTACGAATTTTGATATTACCAGGTTTTCGTTGCCAAATTCTTAACCATGATGCATGTGCAATCTCATGAAGAAAAATATTAATGCATAGAAACCCCATACTTAGAAACAAAGTACTGGCATCATTTTTTCCCGTAGAGATTTTGTCATTAAAAATTAAATAGTATGAAAAAGTAATCTCTGATATAATCAGGAGAAACGATCCCAGTACCAGAACGATTGCAATGTAATCAGTTGGACCACATGAAATCTCTCGGGCATCGCTTGAATTAAGCTCCTTTTGAAATAAACTTGAGTCTGAAAAAAAGTACATTCCACCTTTTTTTACATACACCTCGTTATCAGTATTCTCGAATAGTTCAATTTGGGGACTATGATAGTAACGCCCTAACTTCATCTTTAGATGCTTGCTCCTTTTCAAGTTCTTCAATTCTATCCATGATAAATGGTGCGAAAAGGGGTACATTCTCTGGTGTAAACAATATTGCACATAACTCACAAACATTAACCACTTTTTCGGGTAGTACCATGCCCAATTTGTTTATTGCAATATCAATGAAGAAGTCAAATTTTTCATTCCGTAGTAAATATAATAATGAGTTATTGTTGATTTTATCCAAAGCTTGAGATAGCGAAAGTCTTTCAAAACTGCCCACAGTCAAGCCTGTATCCAAAATCATTTGAGAACAACAAGGATAAATAAAGCCGTCATAAGACACAATAATGTTTCCATCGTATATACATCTCAGGCCTTCAATTGATAACGTCCGATGAAAATCTTCATCATTGAAAACGATCGAAGCACCACCAGCTGGTAGACAAGGAACAACATATATTTCTGGGCCATATAGTCCAGAACCAATTGAATCAATTAAGTGACCGACTTTTTCGTCCTTTTTTACTACCATTGATAAAGTAGTCGAAATTTCTAACTGCACAGCCGCTTCCAAAACGATTTTTACATACTCACTCTTAACAAACTCGTGATGATAATTATCGTGACTTAAACTTATGTGACTCAACCCTAACGCTTTTAATCTACTTAATTTATCAAAAGCAATTGAGTAGTCCCTCGCCCAGAATCCATTTGTGATAGTCGTCACTCGTTTACCAGACTGACTTGCCAACTCAATGAATTCTTCAAGGTCTTGAAAAGTTAGAAATGGCTCTCCTCCTGTAAAGGACACAGTTTTAATGTCAGGAATATCAGCTGTTTGTCTAATGTATTCCTTTACCCGCTCTCGATCTAATGACTCCGTGCACCTTGGATTAGATTGAAAACAGCACATCGCGCATGATGCATTGCAGCGTCGGTGAATTGTAAATGCTAACGTATTATAACCCATTAGTCTTTCTTCCTTTCCTAGTCAAAAATAGTATAGTCAAAGCTAATAGTATTATCCAAACGATATTTGGAAGAATAATCAGCGGGAGGGTATAGTCAGCCAATCTGAAAGGTAGACTATTCAATGTATCTTGAGTCACTTTTTCACCAATAGCTTGGTAAATAGCATTATATGAAATACTGTTAGGATCAGCTTGATTAAAAATGCCAAAACAGAGAAGGTTTGCGGTATTGAAAACAATAAACATTGCAAAACAGATTAGAGTGGCTATCATGTTATTTTTTACTAAGACCGCAAGAAACATTGAAAATAGGATAATAAAAATGAGATTCAAATCGAGAGAAAACAACATCGTACATAGATAAGATATATCATTATTTCCGAGATAAAAGAATAATATTATCAGGGTAATATTTGTCGATAAGAGCGAAATCAAGTAAAGCCACACGCCTTTTGAACATAAGACCTCTCTTTCACTAAAACCAATTTGTTCCATAAACACATTTATTCCTTTTTTATAATCTTGAGCAAATACCAAAATGTAGATGAAAGAGAAAAAAATGAATGTAAACTGATTATAGGCATTTAAAACATTTAAAATCTTTATTTCGGAGTCAACCTTCTCATAAAATACATTTGCTAGTAACATTCCGGCCAAGCCAATAACTATGAATACTGCTGGCATCAATATGAGTAATTTTGTATTTTTCAATCGAGTGAACTCGAATTTAAATAGTCTTTTCATCCTAAGATTCACTCCTTCCATATCCTAAAAAGTGTCGCAAATCTTGAATATCATCTGGATTCCCTGTGAACTTATCTATTTCACCCTTGTCTTTGAATAGTGCATAAATATCTCCAGCTAGATAACTTACATCATCTAGATCATGGGACGTATGAAAAAATAATATATCTTGCTTCGAAAGCTTTCTTACTTGATTAAGAAAAAGAGATTTGTTTTTGAAATCCAATCCATTACTAGCCTCGTCTAAGAATATAACCTTTTTTCCAGAAGCTAAAACAGAATATATTTCAACACATCTTTTTTGTCCCGAACTGAGCCTAGACATTTTCTGATTAGATAAGTTCGAAACATAATCATGTAGTTCAGGATATGACTTCCTTGTATTATCGGTTCTTCCTTTTCCTAAAAGTTCCAGTAAATTGTTAACACTGATTTCTTCTGGAATACTTATATAGTCAGATACCACGGCACTTTGCGAGCTAATAATTTTTGGAACTTTCCCGTCCACTGGCGGAATCATTCCCAACAAAGTTTTATAGATTGTCGATTTTCCACTTCCATTTTCTCCAACAAATGAAATAATCCCATGATCAGGAAATTTAAAGTTACAGTTTTTATAGAAAACATCATTCTGATAGCCTATTGAAATATTAATATTTATCATTTCACAAACACGTCTTTCATACTTGATGAATTAAGAATATCACCATTAACTTCGCATATTATCAATACTGCCATTTTTGGTCGGTTCATTGTCATAACTCAACCTTTTCGCTTACTTTACATATTACAAATTTAAAAAAATCCTAAAAATCTTAGATCTGTATAAATTTAATTCGAATTCACCGCTCACATCCACTGCTAACCTGTTGATGTTTTACGAGACATCCGTGTATTTGGTGACTTAATTGACAGTTTGGAATTCGGGAAAAATCAATCAGCATTCCGCTTCTAATCCTTCAACAAAGAAAGGGCAAATGATTTTGAACAAGTCTGGGAAATGCGGATCTTGATATGGCGGGTTTTAATAATGGCAACGGATGATGGATTAGGTTTAATCGCGGTGTGCTGCCGTGCAAATTTAACTGAATCGATGTAGTAGTCGTTTATACTCAAAACTGTCCCTCTTTTTCTTAGTGATGAAATAAGAAAAAGAGGTGGTTAAGTTGCTTAATGCGTGGAGTTAGATCCCACTTACTTTTAAGTAACTAATTTTTCAATTTCTATATTTTGTTGTTCCAATATCTTTTTTTGATGATTAGATAGTTCTGCATTCTTTATCATATCTTCAATATAAGAAGTATCCTGAAGTTTATCTAGCTCGGAAACAAGTTTCCAAGTAGGAGCCACCTGCCGTCCTAACCAATTTAAGGTACGATCTAATGTGTATGGTTGCGGATCGGAAGTTAGTTGAAGTTGGGACCGATTTTTCCCTATAAATCTGTCCCAACTCTCATTATTTTTCCAGTCTGTTCGCCTTTTATTTTCTTCATAATCCGCAAATCTTACATAACGATTGATAATGGAGAAGGCTGTTCTTTCGATATCGTGATTTTCTAGTAAATCTGTTAAAGCATGGACAGCACGGTCATTCTTCAAACGAATTTCAAAACGATTTTTAACATCACTTTCTTCTATTGGAATGCCTAATTTTATATATTGTTCATAATCTTTTTCGTACAGACAAAAATAAACTTCACTCTTCAAACTCCCAATATAAAGCGTATTTCCCATATCTTCTTTTCCGTCATTTCGTACCAACTCACCTGAACGATAACTTTTGAAGGTTCTAAAAAGTGAAATACATTCTTCACTCTGACATTTTGCAGTCAAATCAGGTATATTTAAAATGCCCGTACGATCGTTAATAGCTAAATCCAATCGCTTCATAACACCGTTAGCCGCTAAACAATCTCTAAAGAAGTCATACCAGCCTCTATGTTGCACTAAAAGAAATCTTTCTAACTGTCTACAGCCGTGACCTTTTAATTCTAACAATACGCCTTTATTTTCTTCATTAGATAGCATGATGATAATATCGCCCATGATATATTGTTCTTGATAAGAATAAAAGGCATGATCTTCATGAATCATATAATCAAACTTTAAATGCAGTATTTCTTGAATCACTTTTTTTACATCAGTTGTAGGAAAGCGAATGCGTACATAGTCAAATAAAAGCGTTAGGGGAAGGTCAGGATCAAACGTAGCTAACTGCTTAAATATCTTCTCTAGAGTCGTATCAGGAGATGTCAGAAGCCCAGATTCAATTTTATTAATGTACTCACGTGAAAGGTTACAAGCAACGGCTAGCTTATTTTGTGAAACGCCAAAAGAAGTCCGTCTTTCTTTCAGCAATTCACGGGTGTAAATCTCTTGTTCCAAATAGTTCACCTCCAAATGTGAAGTGTTTTTTTCTACTTCACATCTTTAATTTCTAATCTAAATACTGTTGTATCAGGTATTGTTAATGTTTTTTGCTCAGTTTCTTGTGTTTTTGTACCCCCCTGTTAGATAGGGGGGGGCGTAACAACATTCGCGGGCTACGCCCACTCATGTTCAAGGCGAACTCTTTACAAAGGGGTATTCGCTTGGGGCGAACCCCTCCGCAAAGAGCGCCTACACTTGATCGTTAGTCTTGTTCTTCCATCTTTTATTGTTGAGCACTCCAGAAAAGCTGAAAAAGATTTCTCTCTTCCAGCTAAATTTACTATTCACTTTTGGCACACGAATGGCACACTTTTAATCTTTTATTTTATTTTTTATTGATTCATATGTTTCAAAAGCCTTTAATATCAACGAAATCTCTCTATATTACATTAACTAAATACGGAGTGGGAATAAAAATTATTCGCTGCAAAGCCCTTGAATTGTATTTTGAGGGCTTTTTGCTTACTTAAAGGTATAATTTGCTTTTGTTCCATGAAAGGCAAAATTTAATACTCATCGTGAATCCGTTACTTTGCAGATTAAACAAGGACATATTCAAATTACTGTACTATCGTTTTGATTAATCCTCTCCTGATGACTGTTGGTTTTGCTCGACTACATTTTATCAGTTTGGATATCTCTATTTCTATCCTCAAAAGGAAAAAAGAGTGCTGGAAAAAAACGAAGGATTTTCCGCCAACACTAAATATTATAGAAATATAAAAAAGCGCTTGCCAAACATGACTTTCACCATGTTGGCAAGTGCTTGTCGCTTCTTATCGCATGATCCGTTTGCCCTTCATGCTGCCTAGTTGTCGAAGAAGCCAAAGTAATCGCGTGCATTTCCGTAACTGATTCGTTTAACGATGTCGCCTAGATACTCGAAATCCTCAGGCGCTTGTCCGCGGCTCACCCACTGGCCGATCACATCACACAAGATGCGCCGGAAATACTCATGCCGCGGATATGAAAGAAAGGAACGGCTGTCAGTCAGCATCCCCAAGAAATTCGGGAACATCCCGACATTGGCATAAAGCTTCATCTGCTGCTCCATGCCGTCACGTGTATCATTGAACCACCAAGCAGCGCCGAGATGCATTTTCTGAACGGATCCTTCTTGGAAATTGCCCAACATCGTCGCGACAGCCATCCAGTCGTTAGGGTTCAATGAATAGAGAATGGTTTTTGGCAAGATACCTTTGATCTGCGCATCATAGAACAGCTGACGAACCTGCTCAGTAAGGTCAGCTTGAGTCCCGACTGAATCAAAACCGGTATTCGGACCGATCTTATCAAACATTGGTTTATTTTGCGAACGAGCGACGTTCACGTGGAATTGCAAAACCCAATCATGCTTTTGAGATAGCCGCATCATCATTTCAACCAAAGCGGTGGTAAATTTACTGACTTCCATGTCTTCCAAAGTTTCGTTACCTGCGCCCTTTTTGAAGATTCTTTCCAGTTCATCTTCTGCGGCTTTCGCATAATAGTAAGAATTCAAGCCCAAGTCAGCGATTTTGCCGCCATGATCTGTGAAGAATTGTGCGCGTTGGGCTAGTGCATCACAAAGAGATTTGAAGCTGTCGATCTTGATATCTGCTGCTGCTCCCAATCGTTTCAGATATTCCGCGTAGTCTTCGCTGACGATATCAAAAGCATCATCAGGACGCATCCCCGGCAGTACTTGAAAGGCAAGGTTCTCTTTTGCAAGTAGGGCATGATATTTCAGATCTGATTCTGGAGGGTCGGTCGTTACTACTACTTGCACATTTGATTTAGCGATCAACGCGCGCGGTGTGAAAGATTTTGTTGCAAGCTGCCGATTCGCCTTGTCCCAAATTTCTTTGGCTGTAGAAGCGTCCAAACGCTTCGTGATTCCGAAGAAACGGCGCAATTCCAAATGCGACCATTCATATAGTGGCGATCCTAAAGCATTATTAAGCGTCTGAGCCCAAGCAACAAATTTTTCATAGTCATCGCCGTCTCCGGTAATCAATGATTCCGGCACGCCGTGGTCACGTTCAAGACGCCATTTATAATGATCACCATAAAGCCCTTCATTGATCCAAATTTGCGAAATATTTTCGTAGTTTTTGTTTTCATAGATCTCTTTGGGTTCGAGATGGCAATGATAATCAATGATCGGTTGATCCTCAGCAAATTCATGGAATAGTTTCTTCGCAACATCTGTCGTCAATAGAAAATCATCATTCAAGAATGCCATTATTTATCGCCCCTCGATTTCTTTCCCCAGTTCATTCAATAATGCTACCCAAGATTTTTTCCCTTGATACTTGATGCCCATGCTAGCTACAAAACGCGTGAGGATACCTTGTGTTGCTTCAGAATAATTGGCTTTGACTGCTTGCAACGCTTCGTTGATCCGCAAGTCTTCCCATTCCATATATGTTTGGCTGATCCATCTTGAACCGTCAAAGACTAGCGCAAATGTCTCTTTGTTGGCGAATTTGCTCAAGTTGACCTCATTAGGCAAGCCGATTTCCGTCAAGTCAGCGCTTGCTAAAGCTTCATCACTTGCCGGAAGCGTCAATATCTCCTGTGTTGGTTTGTTATAAACAATCATCGAATCAGACATCGTTTCGTTTCCCCTTCCCAGTTATTATAGGTTTAAAATATTTTCGCTCTCGCGTGTGATTCTTCATAAGTTTGCACTGGCCATAGTTCTTCATAAGGATGACCAGTCAGCTCTTCGGCAACTTCCAAGGCTTCTGGTGCAACATCCTTTTTGTCCCCGCCATCTTCTAAACGCTTGATTTCATTTTGTAAAATTTTGTGTGTCTGCCGGTCCAGCTTGAAACCCCATGAAACGACGAGTGCGACTGCGACAAGAATCATTGGTGCGATCATGAAGAGCAGCGCCACCTTATCAGTAACTCCCGGTTGCTGTTTAGCAGCGGTTGAAACATACCCTAACGCTTCCAGCACGACCCCGGCGAGCCAAGTAGCCAAGGCTCCGGTCGATTTGCGGAAGAACGTCATCACGGCTGCATAAGTCCCGGCTTTATCGTCGCGGGTCATGATGTGATCCACATCTGGAATAAACGGAAATACATTCCAAGGAGTGAATTCCAAAATCCCTCGAGACATTTGATAAACGATCGTCGTGATCACCAAAACTGTCATCGGGTTTTTAACATGTAAGAAGTAAATCAGCCCATATGAAAGCATCGCCAGGAGGGTCCCGGTATACGAGAGGCTATATAAAAAACGCGGCCCATGGGAAATCATTAATTTCGCGGCAAGCAAGGTCGAAAGAATCCCAAACACAGCCAGTGCGTTCAAAACCCATGGCGTGTTGGGTGCCATCCCTAAACATACAATGATAAATGTGGGTAACAAGGTGGCATAAAAATCTTTTCCGGTAAAAGAAAAAATATAAATCGTCAAATGTTTTCGAAATGCTGAGTTGCGGAAGGTCTGGCCGTAATCATGCAGCGTTTCTTTAATATACTGGCTGACCGTGAGTTTCGGACGTGCATTTAGCTCTGCAATGAATTCTTTCGTCAATGGACGTTCCCATGTCAGTCGATAAGAAATGAAGATCGCTGCCACAAACAGCACTGTCCACAAGATCCCTGCGAAGAGGTAAGCATTTTTCTTCGCTTCCGCACTAGGCAGTGATTGCAAGATTGCTAAGATGAAAAAGACCAGCGAGGTCCCGGTTGCTGAAATGAACATTCGCGAACCAGACAAAATAGTTCGTTTCGTATAGTCTTTCGTCATTTCAGTTGGCAGTGTTTCCCACGGAATCAAGATCATCCCAACAAAAATTTCAGTCAGTGTATAAACTACTAGGTAGTAAATGAAATCATGTCCAGGCCCAAAAATAGCAGTTGCCGGCACCCAAAATGCCATGAATGAAACTGCAAAACCAATCAGGCCAATCAACATCCAAAAATGCCGGCGACCATAATTTTTACCCAACTTCGTTTTGTAGAAACCATCGGTGACCGTCCCGAAAATCAAGGAGAAAATAGCGTCAAAGATCCGCGCGACCCCTGTGATCGCACCAGCCATTGCTGGATTCAATCCGACTGATAAGGTCAAATAAGCAAATATAACTCCTGATACAATGTTGTTCCAGCCGCCGCCCATCAAATCGGTCAATCCATAAGCGACTCCCCGTTTAACACTGATCTCCTTTGGTGTGTATACCCAACGATTATTTTTCATGTGACCTGTCCTTTCATTATCAAAGTATTGATAATACAAACAACCACTAAAACGTAAACCAAATAATGCCGTTCTCACTTGGTTAAACCCTCAAAAATTGTGTCGATAACCTATTTTCATTTTATGATGGTAAGATTGCGCTTACAAAAAAGTGAAGAAAATTTCCTTTAAAGACAATCAGGATAAGCTTCAACACCGCTTTGACGTCTCTGCTAGCGCTAGAAGGTAATCTGCCGCATAATTCATCTGATCATCTCTTATCACCAGTCCCTTCTAGAAAAAATTGCCAAATGCTTTATAAATATCGTGCTAAGGCTAATCAAGATTTAGTAAGCGCTGTCAGTTTCTTATGCACACATACTAATATATTAGTTTATCGATGTCAATATGATTTTTCGTTCATTTTTAAACACATTTTGCTGACTAAAAAGCATTATCTCAGGTAAAATAACGAAAATTATAAATTATTTGATAGGATACTCTTGTTTTATAAAAAAAATATATACGAAATAAGTGAAACTAATATATTAATCAACGGCAAATGTCGATCTTCTACTTCATTTATTTTCTTTTTTTGTTAAAATAAAATAAGGTTTCTCTTTGTAAACGAGCCCCTGAAATATTATTCTGCCTGCTCTTCTATTTCTTATTTGATTGGAGACCTTTTTATGCAAATCAGAACAGTTACCAAAAATGACTATCACGAAATCGACAAGCTTATCCGTGAAGCCTTTACGGATACTGCTCATGGTTATGGCGGTGAAGCGGAATTAGTTGATAAAATTCGTGAAAGCGACAGCTATATTAGTGATCTCGAGGTTATTGCTTCTGAGGATGATCAGATCATCGGATATGGTTTACTCAGCAAGGTAAATATCCTCAACGAAAATAACACGTTTAGCGGCTTGGTTTTGGCTCCGCTGGCGGTCTTACCGAAATATCAACGTACAGGTGCGGGGAAAAGTATGATCAATGAGCTTGAGGCACGCGCAAAGAAACATAATTATCGGTTTATCAGTATTCTAGGTCATCCTGATTATTATCCAAAATTCGTTTATCTTCCCGCCAGCAAATTCCACGTGAACGCTCCGTTCAGTGTCCCTGATGAAGCCTTTATGATCAAACCGCTTTATACCGGAGCCTTAGATGGCATAAGGGGGATGATCAAATACTCGAAAGCGTTTGAATAGTCTTTGGATTCTAAGCATGCAAACACCCCCAAAGGAGTCGGTCCTTTAGGGGTGTTTGTGTTTTTATTTTAAAAATCCGTAGTTTCGCTAATTCCGCTGATGTTTCGCTTAAATTCTTCGATCCGCTGATTTTACTGTTCGCAGGTCCAACCCTGATATTCTCTCAATAAAAAACTAGTCCACAACTACGGCATCTTCCGCTTGTCAATCAGGACATCTCTCGATCGTTGATATTAATAGACGATTTCGTAAACAAATATCGTCAATTGTTTTCCTCTTTGTTTTTCTTACGAAAAAATGAGTAAACTGCTGATCCCCCTGCTAATGCAAGTGAAAGGTAACCTAATGGAATACAGAAGAAAGCCGGTTCTTCTAAAATTCCGTTAGTAGTAATTGATGAACCGACAACTGCCGAAACTATAAATAATAGGATTCCTAGGAAAAGAAACAGAAATGCTGTACGATATTTTTTCATGAGGATACTCCTTTATTTTAAAATTTATTGTTATCAAATAAAATGTTCCCTGCCTATTAAAGTCTTTTGATCACTTCTTTCATGAGCGTTTCTCCACGCGTTTCGATCATTGCATTTGCATGGTGTAAAAACTGCTGGAACTCCTCTGCTTTTCGCGGACAAATCACGCCGGAGAAATGCCCCTCCCAGAGTTCTCGCACGGTCAGATCATCATTTAAGAAGGGATGCAGAAAGTATTTGTCGACAAATTTCTCCCATGCTCCGAGCGGCTGTAAAAATTCACGCAATGATTGCAGTGTCAGATCCCAATAATCTCTGGAAAATCGGTAACGACCGGTATTCATCCAATGCGGCAGTACCGTAAAGTTGCCGATCGTATGTGTTTGGTTGGCGAATTGTGTAAAATCATCAATATTCTTTTCGATCAGCTCAAATTTTTGAAAATGATTGTCGCGATATAGAAGTTCTTGTTGTTCTGATAAGTATTTGGCGCTATCAATCGCGATCGCTGCATATACTTCTTTTTTATTATTTGAGCATAGAATCGCTTGATTAAAAGTCGTGATAAATGAATTCATCGTTTCTCCGCGAATAATATCAGCAGGATTTTTCTGCCAATTCAAGAGTCGATAAATCGGAAAAGGCTCTTTGTCGCAATCTCCATCTTTTCCTGTTTTTCCAGTGGTATTGAATTTCCCGATCTCAGCCAGTTCATGATTTTTGTACTTTAAAAGAAAAGTGATCGGTGAAAATGTCTTATGACTGTAACTTCGCTTAAAATCCCATTTCCAAGGTACGATTCCTTCTTTAGCGCATTCTTCTATCCACAAACTGATCCATTCTTTTTCATTCATTTCGCAGTCTCCCTTCACGCTCCGAACAATTTCATGATCCCGAGACTCACTAATCCAATCGCTAGGAAAACAGCAGTAAATAAGATGACGATGATCGTCTTGCTCTTCCAGTAGTTCTTCCGACTGCGTATCCGCTCCTCTGGTGTTATTTTGCATTCCTCATAAAAGGCGATGATTTCTTTATAAGTTTTCAGATCATTCACTTTTTTATGCTGCTCTACTTTCAAGCTTGCGATTACCATCAGTACCATCAACGTCCCCGAAAGAACTAGCCAGATCTTGCCCCGAAGCAACCACGCCGGTCCTAATGAAAAAGCTGCTAGCACGCCTGTAACAATCATTATCCCTGTCCAGCGGTCCATTTCATTCGGTTTGATTTCTTTTTTCATCTTTTCCAAGTCTCCTTTGACTAACTCATCTAAAGAAGCATTGAAAAGAACACTCAAGAGAAGCAGATTATTGACATCGGGATAACTGCGCTCGTTCTCCCAATTTGAGATCGTTTGGCGGGAAACGTAGATTTTTTCCGCTAGTTCTTCTTGTGAGAGCCCCAATTGATCACGATATTTTTTGATCTGTTTCGGTAAGTTCATTTTCATTGCTCCTTTATCCATAAATTAGCGAAAAGGGACTGTTTATGCCACCAAAGTCTTTTATCATCGCTGTAAAACGCTTGTCAAAATTCTTTTCCATTGTAAATAGCTGCGGTCAGCCGCTTTCCTGCTACCACCCTATTTTACCTTAAAATACAGAAAAACCCGCAAGATATTTTCATCCCCTATCTTGCGGATACTTTTATGATTTCTTTTCTACAGTTGCTGCTTGCGTGCTTCAGCTTCTTTGGCTAATCGTTTATGAGCTTTTTTGGAGCCGCGTGCGAGGTCACGAGCTTGCTTGCGTGTTTGAAAATCGGTAAACAAACTGTCCAGATCATAGTTCAGCGGATACAATTCGTGTACAGAGGCTTCAAAACGAACTCTTCTGCGTGGAACCTCCAGTATTTCATCATTGACAAAAACTTGAATATCCGGCTTGCCTTGATCTTCAAAGACGATCGCGCTTTCTTTGCTTTCATTCAAAAAGATCCGATCACCTTTATGATACCGTGCATGTTCATTCACTTTTTTGTCAAAAATCGCGTCTTCTTTTTTAGCCAACTTAAACATCTTCTTTTGAGTAGGGTATTGTTTTTCATTGATAAACGCCGCGGCTTGCTGGAGCAATTCCGGTGCCATCTTCATTTTTCTTGCAATCCAAAGCGCTTGACTGTCGCCGATCTGACCGACTTGCAGCCGATATTTCGGCGTCAGCGTCTCTTGATCGAAAGCCATTGCTGCTGGAATAAAATCTGCATGCTCTGCGGCAAAACGTTTGATCTCACCATAATGCGTTGTCGCAACGAGTATCGCCCCGCTTTGGTACATTGTTTCCATGATCGCTATCGCGAGACCAGCGCCTTCATTAGGTTCCGTCCCGCTTCCAATCTCATCGAGCAGCACCAGAGTGTGGCGTTCGATCCTCTGCAAGATCGCCGCAATATTTTTCATATGTCCAGAAAATGTGCTCAAGGCGTTTTCAATATTTTGCTGATCACCGATATCTACAAACAAATGGTCTAAAACGGCGATGTCCGTTCCGGATTTCGCCGGGATCTGCAAGCCGAACATCGTCATCAGCGTCAACAGCCCGATCGTTTTCAAGACGACCGTCTTCCCACCGGCATTTGCTCCCGTGATCACCAAGCCGCGATATGATTTTCCAAGCGTAAAATCGAGTGGTACTGCATCTAATGGCAAAAGAGGATGCTTCCCCTGCACGATCACGATTCGTTCTTCTTTATTTATTTGCGGAGTGATCCCGCCCAGCTCCCGACCGAATTTTGCACGGGCAAAAATGATATCAAGTGCCGTTATCGCTTCGATGCCGTTAGTGATTGCCAATGCTCGTTCGCTCAGCAAGCCATTCAACTCGGATAAGATCTGATACTCTTCCGCGGTTTCTTCTGTGCGAAGCATCATCAACCGCTCATTCAGCTTTTCGACCGCTGCGGGTTCGATAAATACGGTCTGGCCATTGTTTGACTGTGCAACGATGCTGCCCCCTGCTTTATTTTTGTAAGAGGCTTTGATCGGGATCGTGAAGTGTTCCTCCTTCTTCACGATCAATGTCTCCTGGACTAATGAGCGATTATTCGGATGATGCAAAAACTTCAAAAGTTTCTCTTCGATCTCTTTTTCGCATTCTCGCTGCTTTTTGCGAATCCGTCGCAGCTCCTTGGAAGCATCTTCAGCGATTCGACCATTTTGGATCTTTTGATAGATTGTTTCTTCGACCACTGAAAATTCCGACAAGCTTCTGCTATAGTCATAAAGAAGCGGTGCTTGATATTGATTTTTTTCAAAAAAATTTCGGATCAATCGGTTACTGCGCAAAAAGTCAGCAGCCTCGATCAATTCTCGCGGCATCAGGAGCAGCCCTTTTTGCACTTCATCCATCAGCCGCTTGATTTGAGTAAGTCCCATAAAGGGAACATATTGTCCACTGTCAATGATCAAACGAGCCTCTAGAGTCTCTTTTTGTTTTGTTTTTACAATCGCAAGACGGGTCGATATTTCCAATGCGCGGATCCGCTCCTTTGTATAGTCGCCAATCGCGTACTTCGCTACTTCGTGGATCATTTTGTCAAATTGCAATTTTTGGATCGTTTCTTGATCGATCATCTCTTAATTCCTTTCTGAACAAGAGACACCTATCCAAAATAAATAAACCTCTAGAGAATATAAAAAGACGATAGTCATACATGCTATCGTCTTGGAATATCTTCTTCCTTTTCATCGACAGGTATCACTTGAAAGCATGCCAAATAGACCTAGTTCAGTCTATCAGCTATTCAACTTGCAATTAGATACTTGGGACACTCATCAAAATACCTCTTTCGATTTCAGAAGTTTATTTATTTCATCAACTACTATAAATGAAACCATCAAAATTGTCAATATATGCTGACTTTAGTTACTTTACCAATTCAATCATGACATCCCTTTGATCATCGGGAACATTTCCTGCATAATTGGGGGTCGCTAGTGATAAGGTTCCACTTCGATTGATAAATAAATATAACGGTCCAGATAGGTTGCTAGCCTGCTTATTCATTATTACGGCAGTCAGATCGATCTCAACATCAACATTGACCGTACGGATCCCCGAACGATCTGCAGAGAACACACGAATACTTTTCGGTGAAATTTGTTGAAAGTTTGCAGCATATTGAGTGATATCCTGTTCACCATTTGAGGAGACTTTAGTAATAAAAGTAACTTTCTTTTCTGCCGTAGTAAAATCATCTAGCGAAACGGATATTGGAACATTCATTCCTTGGAAATAGAAAATAGGGTTATTTCCGATCGTTGCTTCATTTATTCCCGAGCCTGTTTGTATTTCTGGTTGCTGACTTTGCGACTGATTACTAGCTGTTTGTGATGCGGAAGTTTCGCTACTTCTTGAATTTGGTTGAGTTGCAGCATTTGAAGAGTCTTTTTTGATCGATTGGCTGTATGAAGTACTTCTGCCTTTTTGCACTGCTGCTTTTTTCGATTCGGCAGAAACATTGCTTTCCTTTGTATCATTCTCCTTACTTGTCTGTGCGTGACATCCCGCTAATAACAAAATCGCCATCCCCAACCAATATAATTGCTTCTTTTTCATATGTTCCCCCTCCAAAGAACATCTATTTTAACTCTGCTGATGTTTTAAAAAGATCACAATAGAAAGATTCGCAATGCCTCTTCAGCAGAGCTAATGGAAAAGTAAATAGTTCTCACCCATTATCTCAATTATACCGTATTTTCTCGTACAAGAAAGCGCATCCTTGTTAATTATAATAATTGGGATCTATGATAAAGCAAGCGGGAATAACGCACTGAGGCGCTATTCCCGCTTGCTTTGAATTTTGTTCATCTCTCTGTTTTTACCTAAACAAATTATTCAGTTGATGATGTTGATGGTAAATTTGCTATCCATCAACAAAAAACGAAAATTCGTGAAGTATCACCAATCAGTTCGTAAAGAAGAATACGCCGACTGCCTCCAAGCCGATATGAGTACTTAATACGCTGCCGATCTCTTGGTAAAGAAAATGCTGATAGCCATATCCCTTCAAGATTTCAACGATTTCATCAGCCAATGTTCGGTCATCCGCATAATTGATCCCGATCAGCTGATTTGGGTCGCCAATGTGTTCATGAACATACTCTCCTAATTCTTTCAAGGCGCGTTTTGTCCCGCGAACTTGTTTGATCAAGCAAATTTCACCATTTTCGACGTCGAGGATTGGTTTGATCTTCAGCAAATTTCCGCCGCGTGCTTTCCAGTTACTGATTCGTCCCCCTTTGGCCAACTGAGATAAATCATCCAGCATAAATAAATGCTGCACCTTGCTGATCAAATATCTTGCTTTCTTGACAACTTCAGTAAAAGAAGATCCTTGATCAATGTATTCCGCTAACTTCATAACAATCAGCCCCGTCGCAAGTGCTCCGCTTTCAGAATCAATGACGATCATTTCATTTTTGGGATATTTGTCTTGATAGCTTTGCAAAATATCCTTTGCAAATTGATAGGTTCCCGACATTTTTCCACTGAATGTCAGAAAAATAAACGCATCGTGATCACGGATGCATTCGTCATATACTTTGGCGATACTTTCATAAGATGGGAGTGCAGTCTGAATCTCGGCACCCTTGCGAATCTCTTGATAAATTTCTCTTGTTTCAATGTTCACTTTATCCAAATAGTTTTTTCCATCAATCGTCACTTGCAGCGGAATCATCTTGATGTGATGCTTTTCTTGAAATTCTTTTGGTATATCGCACGTGCTGTCAACTATCAAGCGAATCACGGAATCCCCTCCAATGCAAAACTGTTTGATTCAACTTTAACACATTTACATTTTCTGCTCCAGAAATCCCCCTGAAGCAGGCTTAAGAAAAATGCATGTCTTCAGGACGAACTACTTTGTAAAGCGCTGCAGCCCCGTCCAGATTCCAAACTTTAAAACCATGCTGTCTCATGATCCGTTCTGCGATGTAACTTCGCTGTCCGCTGTGACAGCTGACGATATATCCTAGATTCGGGTCAAGTTCATTTAAACGTGCGCGCAACTCATCTAACGGAATATTGATCGAGTTTGGAAAACTCCCTTCAGCTAGTTCCGTTCGATTCCGTACATCCAACAAAACTTTTCCCTTCTTCAATTCATCTTTCAGCTGATACCACTGGATCGAATGACTGATTCCTTCAACAATATTCATTGCGGCATAACCAAGCATGTTGACTGGATCTTTTGCCGCACCAAATGGCGGTGCATAAGAAAATTCCATCTCCGGCAAGTCAAACACTGTCAACTTGCTCTTGACGATTGTTGATAATACGTCAATTCTTTTGTCAACCCCATCATGCCCGATTCCTTGCGCTCCGTAAATTTCGCCGCTTTTCGGGTGAAAGATCAGTTTCAAAAGCATGTCGCTAGCACCTGGGAAATACGCTGCATGGGCTTTTCCAAGGATATGGATGACGGCGATATCCAGACCTGCTTCCCTCGCTTGGCGTTCATTTAATCCCGTTGATGCTGCTGTCAATTCAAATATTCTGACGATCGAAGTGCCGATACTTCCAAGATTTCGACGTGTCAATCCGGCAAGTACATCAGCAGCTTCGCGTCCTTGGCGATTCGCGGGCGAAGCAAGCGAAATCAGGGCTCCCTGGCCAGTGACTTGCTGATTAACGACGATCGCATCCCCGACGGCATATATATCCGGGTCACTTGTCTGATACTTTTCATTAACAAGGATCCCTTCCCGCAAACCAGTAGCTAAGCCAGCTTTTTTTGCCAAGCCGCTTGCCGGGCGAATTCCAACAGAAAGCAAGGTCAAATCAGTTTTGATCACTGTCCCATCGTCGAGAATGATCTTTTTCCCACCATCAGCGAATTCAACTGCAGATCGCGCAATATAGAGATTGATACCGTTCCTTCTAAGTTCTGCTGCTGCAAAGGCTGCCATTTCCTCATCGAATGGGGGCAGCACATGCGGTGCTCGTTCGATCAGCGCTACTTCGATCCCTCTTTTTCTTAAGCTCTCTGCCATTTCAAGACCGATAAAGCCTGCTCCGATCACAGCTGCCCTTTTTGGCTTTTCATTAACTTGGGCCATAATGCGATCCAAGTCAGGCACATTTCGCAGCGTATAGACATTGTCTGCTGCTTTTAAACCCTTGATCGGTGGAACGATTGGCGTTGCACCTGGAGAAAGAATCAGTTTGTCATATGTTTCTGTATAAGTCTCTTCCTCATTTTTTATGATCACTTGATGGTCCGTTGGCGAAACGTCAATGACTTCACTGCACGTTCTGACATCTAAGTTGAATCTTTGTTTTAACTTAGCCGGCGTTTGAACAAATAATTCTTTTCGATCTGCAATTTCGCCGGATACGTAATAAGGTAATCCGCAATTAGCAAAAGAAACATAGGGTCCCTTTTCAATGATGATGATTTCCCATCCTTCTTTTAGTCTGCGCAGCCTTGTCGCTGCAGACATTCCGCCAGCAACTCCGCCAACGATCACGATTTTCATAAAAATTTCCTCCTTGAATTATTACATTAGATCTTTATGTTCATACTTAATATACCTTTCGGGGTATATTGAACCAAAACTTGTAATTTCCGTCAAAAAATATGCTCTTTATTACTATACCTCATCATAGTATATTTTTAGTCACTATGCGCTTGTACACTGATCCGGCAAAATAAAGATAACGATGCATTTTAGATATTGATTTTCTGCCTATTTTCCTCACTTTTTTCCAATTCGTTTTGTAGCAACACAAAACAGAATAAAATGATCCAAAAGACATTATCAATACGAACATGCTTTGCACAAATAAATAAAACCGTTATCTTTTTAGAAGATAGATATATTAAAAATCGGTATTAACTCATACTTTCAACGTTTTTTTATTTCCGATAAAAAACAAGTGATATATTGTAATTAGTATATTTTTCTCGTATACTTTCTATAAGAAAGGAGTGAAATACGGTATTTGTAAGCGCTATTTATTTTATGTTTTTTTGAACTTATTTTTTGTTTATCTAAAATCCTTAAAACGTTTTACAAAGAAGGGGGAAGTTATCTAATGGTCGAGAGACTAGAGAAGTATTTTATGTTTAAAGAATTGGGGACTAATTGGCGGACTGAATTATTAGCCGGAGTTACAACATTCATCAGTATGAGCTACATTCTTTTTTTGAATCCTGGTGTACTAGGTGACGCTGGAATGGATAAAGGCGCGGTATTTACCGCGACTGCCTTAGCAAGTGCGATCGCCTGTATTATGATGGGAATCTATGCAAAGTATCCAATTGCTTCCGCGCCATCCTTAGGGATCAATGCTTTCTTTGCTTACACCGTTTGTATTGGAATGAAAGTTCCTTGGCAAACCGCACTTTCCGGAGTATTGATCGCTTCCGTTTTATTCCTATTGATTTCGATCTTCGGTTTGCAAAAACTGATCATTCGCGCGATCCCATCTGATTTGAAACTGGCGATCTCAGCCGGGATCGGTCTTTTCATCGCCTTTATTGGAATGAACCAAGGGAAACTGATCGTTGCCAATGATTCGACGCTTGTTTCACTTGGGTCACTTGCAACTCCAGAAGTTTGGTTGACGATTTTTGGTTTGATCGTTTCGGCAATTTTAATGATCCGCAATGTTCCTGGAGCGATCTTCATTGGGATGGTGCTGACCTCTTGCTTGGGAATGGTTACGAAATTGATTCCGCTGCCAACCGGTTTCATCTCTCCAGCACCGAGCATGGCCCCAACCTTCGGCGCTGCGATCACGAATATTACTCACATTAACTCACTGCAGCTTTGGGTCGTCGTTTTGACGTTCTTGCTGGTGACGTTCTTTGATACCGCTGGAACATTAGTCGGTTTGGCTCAGCAAGCCGGGTTTATGAAAGACGGCGAAATGCCGCGTGCCGGTAAAGCACTTACGACCGATGGTACGGCAATGCTGGCTGGCTCCATTTTCGGAACTTCTCCGATCGGTGCTTATGTTGAATCTTCTGCCGGGATCGCTGTTGGCGGACGTTCAGGAATGACTGTTGTCTTTACGGGGATCTTCTTCATTCTGGGAATGTTCTTCTCGCCGCTTTTGACTGTCGTAACTAGCCAGGTGACTGCACCCGCATTGATCATTGTCGGTGTTTTGATGGCCGGCCACTTAGCTAGTATTTCGTGGAACAAACTGGAAATTGCGATTCCTGCCTTTCTGATCATTATCGGGATGCCGCTCAGCTACTCGATTGCTGATGGCTTGGCATTGGGAATGATTACTTACCCGATCACGATGCTCGCTGCAAAACGCGGAAAAGAAGTTTCTCCGGTTATGTATATTTTAGCGTTGGTATTTGCTGGTTTCTTATGGCTCATCAAGGGACATTAAGTCTCGATTTTGAATAAAAATATTTCAAGGAAGGGTGAAAAAATGTTCAAAAAAAGCGAATTAATCGAAGCAGTTTTAACCGCAGCTAAAAAACAGCCCGCAGACTTGGTGATCAAAAACGGAAAAATCGTCAATGTGTTCACAAAAAAAAATACTGAAGCAGATGTCGCCATCAAAGATGGCATGATCGTGGGCTTAGGTGACTATGACGGCAAAGAGACATTTGACGCAAAAGGAAAATATATTGTTCCTGGCTTGATCGATGGCCATATGCATGTCGAAAGTACGTTGCTGCCTCCAGAAGAATATGCCAAACTTTCTTTATCGCACGGCGTCACGACTGCGATCGCTGATCCGCATGAAATCGGGAATGTCAAAGGTGAAGTTGGGCTAGAATTCATGCTTGATTCCGCTAGTTGCGCAACGATGAATCTCTATTATATGATTCCTTCCTGCGTGCCTACGACGATTTTTGAAACTAATGGCGCAACGATCGATGCCGCAATGATCAAAAGATTCTATGAAAAGTATCCTGATCAAGTTTTGGGTCTTGCTGAAGTAATGAACTTTCCAGCAGTAGCCAATGCCGACCCGGAGATGATCGATAAGCTCTATGAAACGATTGCAGCGAATAAAGTCATTGACGGCCATGCTGCCGGAATCAGCAAAGAAGATCTGAATGTTTACTTGGCAGCGCAGATCCGGACCGATCATGAAGCAGTTTCTTTGCAAGATGCTAAAGATCGCCTTGATTTGGGTATGTATTTGCTGATGCGCCAAGGAACAGCGGCGAAAGACTTGTTGAACTTGCTGCCGGCAGTTGACCAGAACAACATTGATCGCTGCGCAATGGTAACAGATGACAAACTAGCAAATGAACTGCTTGCTGAAGGCTCGATCGATCATATGATCCGCATGGCCGTTAAAGCCGGCAAAACACCGCTAGAAGCCATTCAAATGGCAACGATCAATCCTGCACAATTCTTCCATTTAAATCGCCTAGGAGCAATTGGCGCCGGCTATCAAGCCGATCTCGTAATTGCACCTGATTTGGATGATTTTGAGGTGGAGACGGTGTTCCACAAAGGCGAAATTGTTGCTCAAAATGGAAAATTCTGTGGGACTCTCGCGAAAGAGCCGAACCCTGCATTAGTAAAACAGCTTGAAAAAATCGATATCAATCCAATTGAAATCAGTGATCTGCAACTTCCGCTTGTCGGTGATATAGCAAAAGTGATCGAGATCATTCCAAACAGCTTAGTTACCAAAAAGTTAGTTGAAAAAGTTAACAAAAAAGACGGCTTCTTCCAACCCGATACCGCAAAAGATCTGTTGAAAATCGCAGTAGTCAATCGCTATCAAAAACCAACGATCACAAATACTGCGATCATTAAAGGATTCGGACTCAAGGAAGGCGCCATCGCGACCTCGATCGCTCATGATTCGCATAATTTACTGACTGTCGGCACGAATGACGAAGACATGATGACTGCCATTAATTATTTAATTGAAAATGGCGGCGGGATGGTTGCTGTGAAAGACCAGAAAGTAATCGGCTTTGTTCCTCTCAAGATCGGCGGCTTGATGAGTGTTGAACCAATGGAGGTTGTCGGCAAAAAAGTCGATGAAGTCGTTGCTGCAGCTCATGAACTAGGTGCAGCTAGAAACTTTGATCCGTTCCTGACGCTCTCCTTTATGAGTCTGGCAGTAATTCCAGAAATAAAGCTTACCGATAAAGGATTGTTTGACTTTGCTGAGTTCAACTTAACAACGATCGAACCATAAACTCGCAACTGCACGAAAAGATATTATGACAAACGTGCTCAGTTTTGAGATTTTCGGGAGCCTACTCCGAAGAAGCTCATTTGAAACACCGTCTATGAAAAAAGACCCCTGACATTGCTTTTGTCAGGGTCTCTTTTCGTTTTCAATCTTATTTCGATGACTCGTTCCATGTATTCAGGAAATGCTTTCATCTCTTGCGAATAGTTTACTTCTTTGTCCGTGAAGATTTCAGTTTGTTTTCATCAGAAATAAAGAAATACATGCCCTATTGATTATTTTTTAATCATCAACTAAATTTTTCAATCCACAAATTCATGAAAGTTGTCCATAAACTTTTGTGTAAAACTAGCATTCTATTCACCAATATTCGTTAAAAAATCACAAAAGTATTGTTTACGAAACATCAACGAACATATGTGTGTGATTATTTATTAATTTTTTCTGCTAATTGAAATGTTTCACGTGAAACATTTTTTACTGCGCCTTTAGCGGGTGAAGAAGCATCCACAAGAAGTATGGGGCTCCCAAAACGGCGATAATCGTTCCGGCAGGCAGCTCACCACTTTGTAAAACTACCCGTCCGATCGTATCCGCTCCTAACAGAAGAAACCCTCCTAAAAGAGCGACCAGCGGCAAAAGCTGCCGATGTTTTGAAAAGTCAGCCTGTTTGATCATGTGCGGCGCGATCAGACCTAAAAAGCCGATTCCGCCGGTTGCTGAAACCCCGATTCCAGCTAAGATAACAGCGAACAGCAGTAAAAGATTGCGCTCGCGCGATGCATTGATCCCCAATAAAATCGCTTGATCTTCTCCCAGCATCAAAATATCCAATACTTTGCTTTTGAACAGCGCAAGCGGGAAGATCACTAAAATCGTCAAAAACAAGATCAGCACGAAATTCCAATTATCGCCCCAGATCGAACCTGCCAGCCAGGTAACTAGGAAGCGGTACTTCTCACTGTCGACTTTTGTCGTCAACAAAATATTGACCGCATTCATCCCCGCTCCGATCGCAACCCCAGTCAAAATCAACCGGATCGGTACGAGCCCATTCATCTTTGAATATGAAAAGGCGATCGTCAAAATGACAGACAAGATCGCACCTGCCAAAGCACATAGCGGCAACAGATAATATAGGTTTGTGTTCCCTGTCAAAAATAATAAATAAAACATGACACCGATTCCTGCACCGGCATTGATTCCCAAAATTCCGGGATCTGCCAGTGGATTTCGCAAAACTGTCTGCAAGATCAGTCCTGAAAGTGCTAAACATGCTCCAGCCAGCAGCGCAACAAAGATTCGCGGAAGACGAAACTCAAACAACAACAGTTCAGTTCTTCGACTCATATTTCCGCTGAGAACTTCAAGCAGATCTTTTCCGCTGATTGCCAGTTTTCCCACCAGCAGACTAACGATCAGCAATCCTGCGATACAAATCAGTAGAATTATCAAGAGTTTCAAAGACCGTTTTTTCATCAACTAGCCACCTCCCGGCTTCTTGCCATCAATAGGAAGAATGGCACGCCGAGAAGTGCCACGACCGCCCCGCTTGGTGTTTCAAATGGCGGATTGATCATTCGCGCGGCTAAATCAGCTGCTGTCAGCAAAATCGCACCACCCACCGCTGAAAAAGGCAAGATATAGCGATAGTCGCTGCCGACAAAGAAGCTCATAATATGCGGGACCATCAAGCCGACAAAGCCGATCGATCCGACGATCGAAACAGATACTCCGGCAAGTCCTAAAACCAGCAAGCTGACGATCACGCGGATTCGCGAAGGATTCAACCCTAAATTGACAGCAGTCTCTTCACTGATATGGATCAGTGTGATCGCTTTGCCTAAAGTAAGCGAGATCAGCAGTAAAACAACGAAAGTCGGCGCCAGAATAGCGACTTGCGTCCAAGTGATCACGCTTGTTCCGCCAAGCGTCCAAAAGGCCAGATCACGATTCAAATTAAACAAAAGCGAGATCATTTGCGAAAGGGCGACAAACAACGCACTGATTCCCGCCCCAGCTAGAATCAGCCGAAGCGGAGAAGAGGCAAACGGATTGCTGAAAGCAATCGCATAGATCGATGCTACCCCTAGAGCAGCACCGATAAACGAGGCCCCTAAAATGGAAAAATAGCCGGCATGAGGCAAAAGCGCAAAACAAACCGCCAATCCTAATCCCGCACCAGCATTGATCCCCAGCAACCCGGTGTCAGCTAGCGGATTGCGCGTGATCCCCTGCATCATTGCTCCGGCAATAGCAAAAGAGGCACCAACCAGCGCCGTTCCGAGAACACGCGGCAAACGGATCGTTCGGAAAACTTGCTGCGCTTGGTTTGTTCGATCAAAATCGAAAAGAGCACGATTGATGTCTGCAAAGCTTAAATCAGCGGCACCCCATTTTAATGAAAAAAGAAAAACAATTGCTAAAAGCAGCAATGCCAACAGAAAAAGCAGCAGATAATAAGCATGCGACCGCTTATTTTTCATCCCCTGCACCTCCTTTTGAAAGGAGATCGTAACTAAGAAGAAGCGGGCGCATACTGTGCGGATCTTTGACGATTTCCGCTTCGATTTCGAAAAGTGTCCGAAACCATTTCGGCGTCAGGACCTCTTCAGGGGTTCCCTGAACCAGGATTTTGCCGGCCTTCATTCCCAAGATCTCATCTGAAAAACGCGAAGCCAGATTCATATCATGAATCGACATGATGATCGTTTTCCCGCTGTCGCGGTTGATCGACTGCAGCAGATCCAATACTTCCAACTGATGAGCAGGGTCTAAAAACGTCGTTGGTTCATCAAGCAGCAGCACTTCAGTATCTTGCGCTAATGCCATTGCGATCCACGCACGCTGCCGCTGTCCGCCTGACAGATCAGCCAGCGGCCGCTCTTTGATGTACACGATATCAGTTACCTCAAGCGCCCAATCGATTTTTTCCTGGTCGGCTTTCGTCAACCCTTGAAATGGTTTTTGATAAGGAAAACGACCATAAGAAACCAAATCCTCGACAGTGATCCCGAGATTTCCCTCGCTGTTTTGCGCCAACATTGTCATTTGTTTCGCTAACTCTTTATTGGCATATTCTTGAATCGGCCTTTCTTTCAAAAAGATCTCGCCTTTTGCCTGCGGGAGAATCCGCGCCAGTGATTTAAGCAATGTCGATTTTCCACAACCATTCGGTCCAATCAAACTGGTGACCTTTCCTGTTTTAAAATTCACCGCTAATTGATCGATCACCAAGCCGCGGTTATATCCTGCCTGTATATTTTTTGCTGTTAATATATCCATAAAAGACCACCTTATATCTTAGTTTTCAATGAAAACCGTTCTCAATCATATCGTTTAATTATATAAAAAACATGGCAGCTTGGCAATCAAAAGCTCCCTTATTGACAAAATCACCACTATAAACGATACTGATAATCAGTATCAAAAATGATAGGAGGATTTTATGAAAAAGAAATTTTTGGTTGCCGTTCTTGCGTTGGGTACAGTACTATTTTTGGCCTCTTGCAGTAATAGCGGAACATCAACTGATTCCACTGGATCGAAAAGTACAAAAGAGCATGTAATGGAAGATGCTTTAGGACACAAGGTGACTATCCCTGCCAATCCGAAAAAGATCATCGCCCCTTATTTAGAGGATTATCTGGTAGCGCTGAAAGTAAAACCTGAAGCGCAATGGACTGTCAATAATAATACCGTCCAAACTTATTTACAAAGCGAGTTGAAGGGCGTTCCAACCATCTCTTATGATCTCCCTTATGAAGAAGTTTTGAAATATGAACCAGATTTGCTGATGGTCAGCTCTTCTGCGCTCGTCGAAGGCGGCAAATATGATCAATACAAAAAAATCGCCCCAACTTACGTTGTCAAAAATGGCGACAACGTCACGTGGCGCGATCAATTTCTTGATGTAGCGAATGTCTTAAATAAAAAAGGGAAAGCAGAGAAAGTATTAAAAAATTATGATCAACTGATTTCGAAAACAAAGAGCGACCTTGGAACCAAAATTTCAGACCATTCAGCAGCAATTCTTTGGATCACCAACAATCAAGTTTTCGTTGTCGGCGAAAAGCGCGGGACAGGCGATTTGCTGTACCAAAACCTTGGCTTTAAAACTCCGGCGCTGGTAAAAGAAATTTCCGAAAAGTCGAAAGATGAGTTCACTCAGTTGTCGCTTGAAAAATTAGCGGGTCTCGATGCCGATTATCTCTTTTTGATCAACGGCGACAGTGAAAATACGATCCAAAATGAAGCTGTGTGGAAAGAACTACCAGCAGTGAAAAATAATCAAGTATATACTTTCAGCAAAGACAGTGCTTGGCTGTATAAAGGTCCAGTCGCGAATACTCAAATCATTAATGATGTAACAAAGAGCTTGCAGTAAGAATCATTGATGATTCGGATGAGCTAGAATAATCGTCAAATTGCCGATAACGTCAACAAATGGTGTATCATTTGGGATCAAAAAACTTGATCCGAAAGATACTTCATAAGATTGATCGTTGTCGGTTATTTTCCCTGTTCCGGCAACGACTGTCCCCAGCATGAAATCCCCTTCACGCTCCAATTGAAAAGGATTTTCCACTTCTAGTTTGGTGACAGAAAAGAATGGACTGTTTATAAAATTGGTGATTTTATTTCCGTTAATTTTCTTTATTTGATAATTTTCGTGAACTTTAGTTGATGGAACAGTAATGACATCCAGCGCTTCTTTAAGATGGAGGGGCCGAAGATGTCCATTCGCATCTTTACGGTCATAATCATAAAGACGATAAGTCGTATCCGAGCTTTGCTGCGGTTCCAGTATCAAGATTCCTTTGCCGATTGCATGAATCATCCCGCTTGGTACGTAGAAAAAATCCCCTTTTTTAACCGGCACGTGATGGAGCAATTTGTCCCATTCACCGTTGTCGATCATCGTTCTAAGCTCTTCTTCCGTTTTCGCGTTATGACCATAAACGATCTCTGCGCCCGGTTCAGCCTCGATCACATACCAGCACTCAGTCTTCCCTAATCCGCCGCCATGTGTCTTTGCATAAGCATCATTTGGATGGACTTGAACTGATAGATCTTCATGGGCATCTAAGATTTTCATTAACAGTGGAAATTCTTTTTCAGTTGGATTTCCAAATAACTCAGGATGCTTTTCCCAAACTTTATTGAGCAGCTCACCTTGCAATTCACCATTGATGATTTTTGTTGGACCGTGCGGATGAGCGCTGATCGCCCAATCTTCACCGATATGGTCTTCTTTTAAATGAAAATAATCTGTCAGTGTTGATCCGCCCCAAATTTTTTGATGAAATACTGGTTGAAAGAAATAAATACTCATTTTTTCACCCTATTCTGTGTCTTTTTTTCCAAAGAGTCGGCTAAAAAAACCTTTTTTCTTTTGCTTTTCTGCTTGCTGCTCTTTTTCATCCAACACCGCCTGCAATTCCTCCTGCTTTTTTTGCTCTGCTTCCAATGCTTCTTCTTTGGTTTGCAGCTCGGTATGCAGTTCGGCTTCTTTCTTTTCCCATTCACTTTGTAATTCAGCAATTTGTTCTTGCTGCTTCGCTAGCGTTTCTTTGATCTTTTCATTTTCATCTTTTTCTTCCGCTTTTTCGGGAGCCGATAATACAAGCTGTTGTTCCAAGTAATCGATTCGTTGTTCCGATTTTAATGAAAGCTGCTGCTGCTGATCCAATAATTTATGCAGCTGCTTTTTTTCTTCCTGCAGATTTAATACCAGATCCCGCAAAAAAACAATCTCATCCGGATCAAAATCTTCAAGATCGGCAGCATTCTCGTTCTTTTGGTTCTCTTCTTCAGGCGGAGTATAACCGAAACTGTCATTGATCAATTTTTGCCCTTCTGGAGAAATATAAAGGCGATTTCCTTTTGTTGTAATATATGGAGACATTTCAGTCGATAATGGTTCCTTTTTGATTTTTTGAAAAATTGCCTGTTTGGTTACTCCGATCGCATCAGCGATCTCTTTGATCGTTTTGTCCATTTTCTTCCTTCTTTCATCATTTGCTTGACGAATCATTCTCTTATATGATGCACCATTTTCACTCATCCGTCAATATCGTAAACTTCATCAACACAAAAACAAGCAGCGGCACGCGCGTGCCGCTGCTTGTTTTTCGCTGATCGAATGTTCATTTTATTCAAAATAATTGATCAGCCGTTTCCGGATCATGCTGAATTTCAAAATATCGGTATCGACATACTCTTCTGCGACTACTAACGGTTCTTCATCATCATCATAATTGACGCTGCGCAAAAGCAAGATCGGCTTCTCTTCAAAATAGCTCAATTCAGATTTTTCTTCACGATTTGAGACTAAAAGCTCGACTTTGTCCCAAGTCACTTTTTTGCCTGTCAATTGAAAAATATAATGAAAGATCGGTTTTGGAAAAGTCAGCAGTTCATTAGGATCTTTCCCATTAAAAATATGAAGCGGTACGTAGTCTTCGCAAAACGCGCATGGCTTGCCATCCGCAAAATACATTTTTTGATAGAGCACAACTTTTTCATCAGCGCCGATCTGCAAAGAATCCTGCAGCTCCTCATCGGCATCTTGGACTGCTACTTTTAAAATCTCCACTTTCGGCTCATAACCGCTTGAACGAATCAATGTGCTGAAGTGTCCAACTGGATTGAAATTTGCTTTGATTCCCAAATGAGTTGTATTGACAAAAGTTCCTTTTCCATGTTTACGGAAAATGACTCCTTCCGTGGCCAGCTCATCCAATACACTTCTAAGTGTCACGCGACTAACCCCAATGATTTCGCTTAACTGCTCCTCACGCGGCAACTTTACGTTTTTGCTCAAATCCATTTCATTGATATAATTAAGCAGTGCTTCGCGTGTACGGGTTTTAAGATCTTGAGGCTTGATAATTGGCGTATTCACATTTCCCACCTCGCTATTCTATCTAATAGTATATCATTTTTTTAGACAAGCGCCAATGATAGAAGGAGTAACCTAACAGCATTATAATAATTTAAATCTCATAGTTCGTTCCATTTTGTAAACCGATTTACCGTTTCTCCCAATATCCTTCATGAACCGCTGCCGCTTCAGCTGCTACTTCGTCAAAAGGACCCAGAACTTCAATATTCTTCTGACCATGCGCTAAAATTTCTCGGCACGGAATGTCAAAAGTCGGATTCTGCTGGTCATTGCCTGTTAATGACAGCAACTGCTTTTCAGTCATCGCATAAACGATTCGACCGACATTCGCCCAATAAATCGCGCCAGTACACATCGCACATGGTTCAGCACTAGTATAAAGCGTGCATTTCGCTAAAAAGTTTTTCGAAAATGCTTGTGATGCCCGATCTGCTAACGTGGTTTCTGCGTGCCCAGTGCACTTTCCAGTGGTCACCTCGATGTTTTCCTGCTCGATCAGGACTTCTCCATCAGGTCCTACTAAAATTGCTCCAAATGGAGTGTTCCCATGTTCGCGTGCCTGCGCAGAAACTTTGATAGCTATCCGCAGATTTTTTAAATGGTCTTCCTTTTGCATAGATGATCCTCCCCTTTTCACTGATATTTGTTCCCTTTATCCGCTCAGCTTATCGCACTGGCGATTTTTTGTAAACGATTTCTTGCTCTTCAGTCAGTTTTGCTAACATTTTTTGGATTATTGTTTATAATAGTAGGTAGCAGGGATTTATGACAAGGAGGAATTTTCCAAATGTCGGACTATACTGAAAAAAAATACAAAAGCGAGCTAGCGAAGAAAGAAAAAGAACAACAGATCCCGACTGTCGGTGCAATGGCTGCCCACATATTAGCAAATTTGCGGATCCACAATTTGAAATTACAACAATATATCTGGTTCGTAAAAGGGCCTTTCCGGCCTGCTTTGCGGACAGTTTTTGATCAGCTTAGAGAAAAGACTTATCAAAGTTTCGATGAACTTGGCGAACTGCTGTTGGATAATGACCAAATCGTTCCAACGACAACTCGCGAATTTTTAAATTTGTCGATGCTGGAAGAAAATGGTGCCTATAAATATGCAAAGGCAGAAGATATGGTCAAAGATGTGATCGGCGATTTGGCAACTCAAAATATTTTCTTGGATCGAACGATCTCGTTGACGGATAAAGAAAATTTAAATGATGTCTTCGTTCACTTTTTAATTCATCTTAAGGCTGATAATCAACGGGCAATTCGTGAGTTGCAATTTTTCTTGGGTAATTCGGTTTATCAAGGCCTTGATGAGTAGTTGACGATTCATTTACATTTTTTTGCAGAAAGTTTTTTGCTATCGATTGCCGAACACCTTCGTGAATGAAGATGTTCGGCAATCGATTTTTTTATAAAAATTCAAAAAAATGTATGAAAAATGTTCGAATTGTCGTATGATGATAGAAAGATAGTACGATCAGTACGCTGGAAGGATGTGAGGCGCATTTTCTTTTCGCTGAAAAGACTGAATGCCTGATGAATGAAAAAAACGGAGCGTCAAGCACTGATAAAACAACTTCTGCAAGATTATGTCATCGAGACTCAAGAGGACCTGCTGCGTTTGCTGAAAAGCAAAAATGTGAAAGCCACCCAGGCAACGATTTCCAGGGATATTCGTGAAATGAATATTGTCAAAGGGCACCAAAAAAATGGCAAAGTCCGATATATGATCTATAGCCAAAGCAATATTTCTCCTGAGAAAAGATTAGCTGAAGCTTGCGGCGAATCGGTCGTCAAAGTAGAACAAGTCGAATTCGTGGTCGTTTTGCATACGATTTTTGCTAATGCTGATGTCGTTTCTGCTTTATTAGATGAAGTTCGGTATCCAGAAGTGGTCGGAACGATGGCAGGCGTTGATACGATCATCACTATTTGTAAAAGTGTCGAGCTGGCCGGAGATTTCCATGACCGGATCGCACGGTTTATGAAACAATAAAAAAATCCAGAGACTATGACAAATGCGTCATGATCTCTAGATTTTTTTACTTTATACTTTTGGAATGAATAAATTTCCTAATGTCGCTGCCATGATCGCTTTGATCGAGTGCATCCGATTTTCAGCTTGCTCAAATTGGCGCGCGTATTTGCTGCGGAATGCTTCATCACTGATTTCCATTTCTTTGATCCCGAAACGTTCTTTCATTTCTTTTCCATAGATCGTATTCGTGTCATGGAATGCTGGCAAACAATGCAAAATGATCAACTTGTCGTTATCAGCTTTTTTGATCATTTCCATATTGATTTGGTACGGCTCCAATAGTTCAACTCTTTCCGCAAATTTGTCTTCTTCACCCATCGATACCCAGACATCCGTATATAGCACGTCAGCCCCTTTGACTGCTTGATCTACGGAATCAGTGATCATCAGCTGTGCTCCGGAGTTCTTTGCAAAGTTTTGGGCTAATTCGACGACATCTTTTGCCGGGAACAATGATTTTGGTGCGCAGATCCGGATGTTGACGCCCAGGATCGCGCCCGTTACTAACAAAGAGTTCGCGACATTGTTGCGGCCGTCTCCCAAATATACCAAATTCAATCCTTCAAGCTTTCCATAATTTTCTTTAACGGTCATAAAATCGGCGATCATTTGAGTAGGGTGCCACTTATCCGTCAAACCGTTCCAAACTGGGACATTGGAATATTTAGCCAATTGATCGACCGTATCTTGTTTAAATCCGCGGAATTCAATACCGTCAAACATGCTTCCCAAAACGATCGCAGTATCTTCCACTGATTCTTTTTTTCCAAGTTGGATATCGTCTTTTCCTAAATATTCCGGGTGTGCCCCCAGATCGATCGATGCAACGGTAAATGCCGAACGTGTTCGGGTGGATGTTTTTTCAAAAAGAAGCGCGATGTTTTTCCCTTCTAAGTAGCGATGAGGAATGCCGGCTTTCTTTAAGGCTTTTAAATGAATCGAAAAATCGATCAAATACCCTAACTCTGCTTTGCTGAAATCTTTTTCAGCCAATAGACTTCTACCTTGAAATACTGAATTCATAAACTCCACTCCTTAATTTATAATGATTCGCGAAAAATCGCCTGGCTCATGCAGCGGGGACCGCCTCGACCGCGCGATAACTCGCTGGATGCGATCTCCAAAACTTTGATGCCATATTCGCGTAGTAATTGATTGGAAACGTAATTGCGGTCATAAGTGATCACTTTCCCCGGTGAAAGCGCCAAGGTGTTCGAGCCATCGTTCCACTGCTCGCGCGGTGCCGCGATCGGGTCGCCGCCGCCGCACGGAATCAATGCCAGCTCGCTCTGGTGAAGGACTTCTTTTAAAACTTCAGCAAGTTTATGCTGCGGACGGATGTGGATCTTTCGGTCGCGAGTCTGCTCTAAAACAAAAATCTCCATTTCCTCTGTCGCACTCATAATTCCCGGATGGATCGTAAACTTATCGTGGTCGACCATCGTCAACACCGTATCCAGATGCATCATCGCCCGCTCCAGCGGGATCTTGACAGCAACGATCTTTTCAAATCCTGAATAATTTGAAAATAAACGCTCTGCCAGTTCCTGGATTGCTTGCGGGGTCGTCCGCTGTGAGATTCCGACCGCCAAAACAGTCGGGCTCAAAACAAGGACATCTCCGCCTTCGATACTCGGTCCTTCATCACTATCAAGCAAAGAAGAGACACGATCTTTAAAACGCGGATGATTCTCAATAATCAATTTCATGAACAAAGGCTCACGTTTCCGCACGTCATAGTGCATCCGCCCCAAAAGCATATTTGTACCGATCGAAGAAGTAAAGTCGCGCGTAAAGTAAAGATTCGGCATCGGCGGTAAATAGAACAGCTCTTGCTTGTCGCGTGCTAAATCTGCCAACGATTCAGATGAAATCGACAATTCATCGATCCGCAAGCCGGTCATCAGCTTATCAACGAAATTCTCAGTAGAAAGTGAAAGGAAATATTCTGTCAAAGCTTCGCGGACATTTGATGAAAAAATTCCTGAATGTGCCAAAAAGTCGTTTAAAAAAGCGGCGCGGCACTCTCCAGCATCCAATGCTTCAACCGCCAGCTTTTCCAAATACAGTACTTCGACCTCTTCAGCTTGCAGAAGAGCCGCAAACTGATCGTGCTCTTCCTGCATCCGCGGATAAAAAGGAATATCGTCAAACAAAAGCGGTGATAAAAGCTCAGGCGTCAGATTCTCAATTTCTTTTCCTGGACGCTTCAAAAGAACGGTTTTTAAATGTCCGATATCAGAAAATACGTGAATTGGCGATTTCAATTGACCACTCCTTATCCAAGTGCAACATCTAAGATCATCATGATAACAAATCCAGTCATCACCCCAAAAACAGCATAATGATTTTTGGAACTGCTCTGCTGCTGCGCTTCTGGGATCAGTTCTTCCACAACGACGTAGATCATCGCACCTGCGGCAAAAGCCAGTGCGTAAGGCAAGATCGCTGTCATTTTTGTAACTAAGATCGCCCCTAAAACACCGGCGATCGGTTCAACGATTCCAGAGGCTTGTCCGTACAAAAAAGCTTTCGGACGGCTTAAACCTTCTTGCCGCAACGGAATCGAGACCGCCGCTCCCTCTGGAAAGTTCTGGATGCCGATCCCCAACGCAACTGATATCGCGGCGAAGAAAGCAACTTCCGGATTCGGAGCTTGAGCCGCTGCCCCAAAAGCGACCCCGACTGCCAGACCTTCCGGAATGTTATGAAGAGTGATCGAAAAGACCAGCAGGATCGTTCGTTTCAAGTGCGTCGGCATACCTTCTTGTTCATGATTTGGACCGAAATGCATATGCGGGATAAAGTGGTCTGCCAGATAGAGGAAGCCGCCGCCAACCAAAAAACCAATGCTGACCACGAGCCATGCGATATCGCCATTCTCTTCCGCCCGCGAAATCGCCGGATCTAACAGCGACCAAAAACTCGCTGCGATCATGACTCCTGAGGCAAAACCGAGCATCAAATTCAAAACATCTTTTTTGATTGTTTTAAAGAAAAAAACGAGTGCCGCACCTAGGGCAGTCATGCCATAAGTAAAACCGGTCCCAGCCAAAGTCTGCAACCATGGAGCCCATTCTATCATTTTTGAAAACATACTCTCCTCCAGTACTATTAATTATTTTTTGTTACCTGTCTTGTTGATTGATCACTGCGATCCCCAAATGATAAATCAAACGGTCGCCGATATATTTGTAAATCAAAAGCGCAAAAATCCCAGTTAAAAGCCATAATAAATTGCTGTAATTCAAGTGGAAATCATAGATCACAAAAATCAACTCCAGCGAAAAAAGCAGGTAAATGATCACGATCCAAATAAAGAGATGATTAAATTCACGGATCTTCTCAAGTTTGAACGCTGAGATGAATTTTTTTCTTTCATGATATCGATAAATCACCAGCCCGAAATAAATTACAGTCACCAACAGAAGCGCCCAAAAGTACCATGGATATCCATGAGAGATGATATGGATAAAATGAAAAATCATAGCAAAAAGCATGGACAACAGCAATAAATCATGAAGAACAAATAGAAACCATTGATTTTTTTGTTTTCGCATTCTTCTGGATACTTTCAACTATTTTTCCCTCCAGTTTTAATCAATTTCCATTATATCATTTTTTTATCGATTAAATGTTGTTCAATGGCTGCCTCTAAAATCTGCGGTACCTTTTGCGAGAGCAAATATACTTCATGCATGCCGCGCGTCGTCATTGTATATAAAATCAACCGATCTTGTTCACTGCGAAAATCGGCAGAATCGATCCCCCAAAGAAAGACTTGATCGAATTCCAAACCTTTGGCCAAAAAACTCGGCAAAATAACCGCTGTATGTTGAAGAGATTGGCTCTCGCGCACGATCAGCGCAGCCTCAGGGAAGTGTTCACTGAGTTTTTTTGCCGCCGCAGAGTCTTTAGTCAAAATAGCGGTCCGCCAGCCTTTTTTTTCTTGCTGGATTTTTTCTTTCAGCCATTCCAGCTGTCTTTCCTCCGAATCGCTTTCAATCAAAATCGGCTTGACTCCATGACGGGCGGTAAAATCGAACTCGCGATGATCCGGCAAAAGCGAGCTTGCAAAATCCATGATTTCTTCAGTAGAGCGATAACTAGTCGTCAATTGAATTGACGTGATCTCTTTGTCTGAAAATAATTTTTGAAAGTCAGCCACAATTGTTTGATTGCCGAAAACAGTTTGGTTAAGATCTCCGCAAAAAGTATAATTGGCTTTCGGATAAAGCATTCTCAGCATTGCTACTTGCAGCGGCGTCCAATCCTGCATTTCATCAATAAAGATAAAGCGTCCTTTCGGCAGCGGCAGCTGTTCATTTCCTAAGATCCCAAAACGCAAAATCAGCAGCAAAATACCGTCTTCCGCTGTCACCACGTGCTCTCTCAATGAATTGCGTGTTCTTTTTCGATCAGCTTGTAAAGCTTTTTTTAACTCGAGGTCGATTGTTTTTTCAGAAATCGTCAACAAAAAGTGTAAATACTGCTTGTCGAAATTAACGATCTCTTTCCGTTTGATTTGACGAGTGATCCGGCGGAATACACGGGTGATCAATTGTTTTGAAAGGCGCTTTTCCAAACGTTGGATCGTCTGCTGATCATCCGCCAAATTCGGGTCCTTTTCATAAATTCTTTGGATCTGTGCTTGGACTTGGTCTTTTACCCATTTTTTATGCCGCTCTTGCTGCATGACCTTTTTCAGACGCTCGAGCAGCTGCTCAGCGGTCAGTGTCAAACGCTGATGAACTTTTAAATTAGGATTCGTTTGCTGGTAGATTTCACGAATCAGCTGCTTTGAAAAAATGATTTCTTTTTTTAAACGGATATCTTTAAAAATCGGTCCAACAGCTGTGATGTCTTTCAGATACTGTTCAAGCGCAACAAAAATTTGAAAGCTGTTTTTATAGTAGGCGGCTTCGTCGTTGTTTCCAGCTAAAAAAGCTGCTTCGGAATTATCTTGCTGGATCTGATAGCCTTTTAACAAATAGTTTACGAAATTCGTCAATGTGGTTGTCGGTAATTCATCTTCTCCTAACGAAGGCAGGACCGTCGAGATATATTCACTGAACAGATTATTCGGTGAAAACATCAATACTTGATCAATCGTCAGCCATTTACGATGATGGTAAAGCAGATAAGCGACGCGTTGAAGAAGTGAAGAAGTTTTCCCGCTTCCCGCAATTCCCTGGATCAACATGATCTTGCTATGAGTATCGCGAATAATGCGGTTTTGCTCCTTTTGGATCGTTGAAACGATATTTTTCATATGATCGTTGCTGTCTTCCGATAAAATATCCAATAAGAAATCATCGCCAATGACTTGGTCGGCATCGTAATAAAATAAAAGCTCGCCATGCTCGATTTTGTATTGCCGCTTCAATAAAAGTTCGACATCGATCTTGCCATCTTGCGTTTCATAATATGCCGGACCGATTTTGCCTTCATAATATAAGTTTGCGATCGGCGCGCGCCAATCAACGATCAATGGCGAGCTGTCTTTTTGATAGAGCGAAGCGATTCCGATATAAAGCGTCTCAGGGGCTTCATCTTCTCGAAAATCGATTCGCGCAAAATACGGCGACTCTTGCATGCGATCAAGAACGATGATCCGCTTTTGATCAGCACTCATGCGGTGATGGGCCAATGTGAGTGCTTGTTCGTGCGCTTTCGTCGCCATTGAAGTCTCCGCCAGCGCTTCGACCGATCCAGTTTTTATTTTCAATTCTTCAGCAGTTTTGGCTTGTCCATAAAATTGTTGAGAATGTGTATGCAAGTGTATTTGGAGCTGATTTTTTTCAGCACCGATAACTTTTAAAACATATGAAAGATGCTGCGTTTCAGCTTGTTTGCCGGTATCTTCGATCTTTCCCATAAAATCCACTCCTCTATATGATCGCTAATCATTATATCACAAGAAATAAAAAAGCCAGGGCACCTTTTTGGTGTTTTTCCCAGGCTTTGAATTTACTTGATCTGATAAAAATCATTTCTCACGCGGATGACCAAAAGAAAAGACGGCAACACATCCAAATCCGGTATGTGCGCTGATCGTCGGTCCCATCGGTAAAACGATGATCTCATGGACTTGGATCTCGCTTTCGATCATTTTTTTGACTTCTTCACCAGCTTCAAAATCACCGGCACATGCGATAAATAAAGTTTGTTTCAATGGCTTGACGATCCCTTCGACCGCCTTGTCGGCGATCCTTTGCAGCGACCGCTTTCTTCCGCGAACTTTTTCGACTGCTTCCAAATGTCCTGCGCGGTCGACATAAATGATCGGCTTAACACTGATCAGCGAGCCAAATGCCGCTGCTGGTTTGGAAATCCGCCCGCCGCGCTCCAAATGTTTCAAATCGTCGACGGTGACCCATGACCATAATTTATATTTATACTCTTCGATCCACTGCAAAGTTTCTTCGAAAGAGTGTCCGTCATTGCGCAGCTGAACTGCCTGATAGACAAGCAATCCTTCGCCCAAACAAGCTGCCTTTGTGTCGACGACCGAAATCGCGGCATCCGGAAAGTCTTCTTTCAAAACTTCGAGGGCTTGAACTGCATTTTGATAAGAACCGCTCATGCCCGAACTAAATGCAAGATACATCACTTTTTCTTTTTTTTCAGCATATGGACGGAAAAACTCGAGATATTCGCCGATATTCACCTGTGAAGTGCTCGGCATCACACCTGCTTTGAGCTTTTCATAATAATGCGGCAGATTAAAGCTTTTCCCCATATCGTCGGAGTAACTTTTTCCACTCATTTCGATCGTCATACTGACAAAATCGATATCATTTTGTTTCATGAAATCATAAGGAAGATCGCAGCAAGAATCAGTTAAAATCTTAAAAGACATTTCATCGGCCCCCTTTCTGTTCGAAATCGATCCGTTCTTAATACATTCTACAGGTTTTCCCAAACATTTTCCAACACATTGGTTTGCGTCCGATCAGGACCCACTGAAAATGTCGATAATTCCACGCCGACTAGTTCTGTCACACGCTTGATGTAGTTTTGTGCATTTTCGGGAAGTTCAGCCAGCGTTTTGCACTGGGTAATGTCTTCAGTCCAACCTGGAAGCTCTTCATAAATCGGTTTGCAGCGTTTCAACTGATTCAGGTTGGCTGGGTAATAATCGATCCGCTGACCATCCAGATCATAAGCGACACAGATCTTAAGGGTCTCAAGGCCTGTTAAAACATCCACACAGTTCAGCGAAAGATTCGTCAGTCCTGAAACCCGACGCGAATGACGCATTACGACAGAGTCAAACCAGCCGACACGGCGCGGACGCCCCGTCGTTGTACCATATTCATGACCGACTTCGCGAATCTGATTGCCGGTTTCATCAAAAAGTTCTGTTGGGAAAGGACCGTCGCCGACTCTTGAAGTGTATGCTTTACAGACACCGACAACTTTGTTGATTTTTGTTGGCCCCATGCCAGTACCGGTCGTTACACCGCCAGCGATCGGGTTGGAGGAAGTAACAAAAGGATACGTACCGTGATCGATATCGAGCATGACCCCTTGTGCTCCTTCGAAAAGAACCTTTTTACCCTCGTCAACTGCATCGTTTAAGATCACTGAAGTATCAGTAACATTGTCTTTCACTTGCTGACCGTAAGCAAAATATTCTTCAAAAATATCATCAAAATGAAGCGGTGCGTGATCATAGATGTTTTCGAACAGCTTGTTCTTTTCATCCAAATTCGTTTTCAATTTTTCCGCAAAAACGTCTTTGTCGAGCAGATCAGCCATCCGGATCCCGACGCGCGCCACTTTATCCATATAAGCGGGTCCGATTCCCTTGATCGTCGTTCCGATCTTTTGCGCTCCTTTTGCCTCTTCCTGCAATTGATCGAGCAAAATATGATATGGCAGAATCACATGGGCACGGTCAGAGATCCGCAAATTGTCAGTCACGATCTGATGATCATGCAGATAGCGCAATTCGGTGATCAAGGCTTTCGGATTTACAACAACGCCGTTGCCGATCACACTGATTTTTTCTTTGTAAAAAATGCCGGAAGGGATCAAATGCAGCTTGTAAGTCACACCGCCGAATTGGATCGTATGGCCAGCATTGTCGCCGCCTTGATAGCGCGCGATAACTTGCGCTTGTTCACTCAGAAAATCCGTAATTTTTCCTTTTCCTTCATCGCCCCATTGGGTTCCAACCACTACTACTGATGACAATCGCTCCACCTCATTTATATTATTACATTCGTGTCGATTGTATCAATAATTCGCCTATGTTTCAATGAATATCGAATAACGGGCGATTTTCTTATCAAAACAACCGCAAATCACGAACATTTATTGCATAAATCTATTTACAGGGAAAAATAATTCGCTTTAGCTGCCGAAATCATCGCGATTGGAAATCGATGCAAATTTATTATATTCCTTGATGAACAAGAGATTGACGGTTCCGCGCGCACCAGAACGGTTTTTTTCGATGATGACTTCGACCACATTATCAACGGCATCTTCTGCCGCTTCCTCATCTCCTTCTTCGCGATCATAGTAATCTTCGCGATACAAAAAGGCAACGATGTCCGCATCTTGCTCGATCGATCCCGACTCGCGGATATCGCTCAATACGGGACGTTTATCCTGCCGCTGCTCAACGCCGCGGGAAAGCTGCGAAAGAGCGATCACCGGGACCTTCAGCTCCTTGGCGATTTTTTTGAGCTGCCGGGAGATCTCAGAAACTTCTTGTTGACGATTTTCACGGCCGGATCCTTCGATCAACTGCAGATAATCGATCACGATCAAACCAAGATTTTTCTTTTCTTGTGCCAATTTGCGGGATTTGGCCCGAATCTCAGCAATCTTGATCCCTGGCGTATCATCGATATAAATACTGGCACGTGACAGACTGCCCATCGCGATGATCAAGTTTTGCCATTCTTCTTCTGACAATTGGCCAGTCCGCAAATGATTTGCTTCGATCGAACCTTCTGCACAAAGCATCCGGTTGACAAGCGACTCTGCCCCCATTTCCAAACTGAAGATCGCGACCGTCTTGTCGGTTTTGGTGCCGACGTTTTGAGCGATATTAAGTGCAAAGGCGGTCTTGCCGACTGCCGGGCGGGCCGCTAGGATCACGAGTTCTTCCGGCTGAAGACCAGTCGTCAACTTGTCAAGCGCTGGATACCCCGTAGCGAGACCCGTGATCTCTTCATTGTTTTGCGACAGCATATCGATATTAGCCAAGGCCGCCGTCAAGACATCGCTGATCGGCAGAAAACCGGAATGGTTTCGTTTCTCCGAGACTTGCATGATCTTTTGTTCTGCTTGGTCCAAAATATCTTCAATATCGCTCGTTTCTTCATACGCATTCGTCACAATGTCAGTCGCTGTTTGGATCAGATTGCGTAAAAGCGCTTTTTGCGCGACGATCTCAGCGTAATGCATGACATTGGCTGCGGTCGGAACGGTCAGCGCCAACTCAGAAAGATACGTTGGTCCCCCGGCATCTTCCAGCAGATTCTCACGGGTCAGCTGTTCTTTGACGGTCACGACATCGATCACTTCATTGCGATTGACCAGCTCATTCATCACGCGGAAAATGATTCGATGCTTATTCAAATAAAAATCATCTGGACCAATATATTCTAACGTCTCGATCAAACGATCGCTGTCTAAAAATATTGAGCCTAAAACCGCCTGCTCCGCTTCGATATTTTGCGGGGGCACGCGGTCAATGACGCCGCTTGGCATATGCGAACTTCCTTTCTATGAATGCAAAGAGATGATGACAAAAGTGCTTATTCCGAAGAAGCTGCTTTTGAAACCACCTATTCAGATATCGGGGCCGTGACAAGACTTATGTCACGGCCCCCGCGGAACAGATTATTCAGAAACAACTTGGACCCGCAATTTTGCAGTCACATTGCTGAAAAGTTTGACCGGAACGTTGGTGAAGCCCAAACTGCGGATCGGCTGATCCAATGCTAATTTTCGTTTATCTAACTTGACGCCGTATTGTTTTTCCAAAGCGGTCGCGATCTGTTTAGACGGAATCGAGCCGAACAAACGGCCGTCTTCTCCGGACTTGGCGATGATCTTCACGACGGTCCCTTCTTTTTCAAGCATCGTCTTGAGATCTTGCGCTTGGGCAAGCTGTTCAGCTGCTAATTTTTCCTGTGCTTTTTTCTGCGCGTTCAATTCGCTCAAACTGGCTGTCGTCGCCTCCCGCGCTAACCCGTTTTTCAAGAGAAAGTTGTTCGCGTAGCCGTCCGCAACATTTTTGACGTCGCCTTTTTTTCCTTTTCCTTTGACATCTGTTAAAAAGATTACTTTCACAGTGCTCACTCCTCTATATAAATTTCATCCATTTTTTCTTTGATGATTTTCAGCAGGCGTGCTTTGACTTCGCCGACTGTCGTATCGCTTAATTGTACCGCGGCATTGGTGAAGTGTCCACCGCCTCCCATCGCCTCCATAATGAGCTGGACGTTGATCTTGCCTTTGCTGCGGGCACTGATCCCGATCTGCCCATTATCGCGCTTAGTGATGACGAAACTGGCATTGATCCCCTGCATACTCAAAAGCGTATCAGCCGCTTTTGCGGTGATCAAGGAACCATAGTCGCGATCATCTTCACCGGTCGCAACTAAAATATCTTCAGTGATGAATTCAACGCGGCTCGTCAAATGAGTCATCGATAGATAACTGCTCAAATCACTGCTCAACAGCTCATTAACGAGCGAAGTTTCCGCACCGTAAAGACGCAAATGACGGGCTGCTTCAAAAGTACGCGAAGTCGTCCGAATTTTGAAGCTCTTCGTGTCAACGACGATCCCGGAGTACAAGAGCGTCGCTTCCAATTTGCTCAGACGATTTTTCCGGCTGCTCTTGTATTCGATCAGCTCCGTCACCAGCTCGCACGTTGACGATGCGCCGGACTCGATGTAGACCAGAAGCGGATCTTTCGGAAACTCCTCGCCGCGGCGATGGTGGTCGATGATCACGACATTTTTAAAGGCAGCATACAGCTCGGGGGAAATCGACATCGATGGTTTGTGATAGTCGACCATGATCAAAAGACTGCGTTGATCGAGCTCTTTCAGCGCGTCTTCTGGTGAAATGATCAGATCTTGGAGCTGCGGATTTTTATCGATCTCGATCAAGGCTTTTTGGACATCGCTGATCGACTCTTTGCGGTTGATCACGACTTTGACATCTTTTTGATAGAAGCGTGCTAAATGCGCGACCCCCACGGCCGAGCCCAGCGCGTCCATATCCGGAAAACGATGACCCATCACGAAAACGTTTGATGCGTTCTCGATCAATTCTCCCAGGGCAGTCGCCATGGCGCGCGAACGGACCCGGGTCCGCTTTGCGACCGACGTCGTTTTTCCGCCGTAATAAACTGGTTTGGCTCCAGGTGTGTCAGCTTTCAAGACGACTTGATCACCGCCGCGCACCAAAGCGATATCCAAATTGGTTTGTGCCAGTTTGCCGATCTCATCGATATGACCGGATCCATAAGCGATCCCCATGCTGATCGTGATCGGAATGTCCTGATCAGCGGATTCTTTGCGGATGATGTCCAACAGATTGAAACGCTTCTCGATCATTTGTTCCAAGTGATCATAGTAGCAAAGGAAGAAATATTTCTCCGCATTCAGTCGTTTGTAAAAGACCGAATATTTTTCCATCCAGTCGGAGATCATCGTAGTCAAAAAACTGTTCAAATAAGAAATCTGTTTTTCATCCATTCGACCGGTCGCGTCATCATAATTATCGATCGAAAGCACACCCGTCACGACTCGATGGGCATTTTTCTCTTTTAACAGCTCGACTTCTTTCGTCACATCCGTAAAATAAAACGCCTGATGAACCTCGTCATGTTCGATATGGTAGACTTTTTGATCGGTTTCCAGCCAAGCCGGCTGCGACTCGCTGATCGTAAAAAGCTGGTCGAGCGATTCATCTTTGAACGACGGCAGCGCAAGCAAACTTTGAAAAGCATAATTATTGTACCACTCGACTTTGCGGTCTGAATTGTAAACGATGATCCCGAGCGGCACATGGTCGATCGCCGTGCCGATCGCAGTCTGCGCGAGCATCGTTGCCGAGTGGATCCTCTCTTTATTGGATAAAGCGACCCGCTCTTCGACTTGACGGATCACATACAACCAGATCAGCGTAGCTGCCAAAACCGCACCAGCTAAGATCGCTTTTTGCGGCGCAAAAAAGATGATCAGCAATTGGCAAAAAAGGATCAATGCGGTCAAAAAGAATAGTTTTCGCTTAACCTTTTTCATATGTATAATCTCCTTTTTCTCCCCTTGGATATCTTATTTTAGCACATTCCGCCAGCGGCGTGCCATCCTTCGAAATCTTCCGCAGCAGAAAAATAGCCGAAGATTTTCGAATGTACGAAAATCCTCGGCTATCATCTATTAGTCTTCGACAACAAATGGCAAAAGACCCATGATGCGCGCGCGTTTGACCGCGATCGTCAATTTGCGTTGGTTTTTTGCGCTTGTTCCAGTTACACGACGAGGCAAAATTTTGCCGCGTTCAGAAATGAAACGTTTCAACAAATCGATATCTTTATAATCGATATATTCGATATGGTTTGCAGCGATAAAATCGACTTTGCGACGTTTACGGCCGCCTCTTCTTTGTTGAGCCATGTTTTTTTGTTCCTCCTTGCTTCTCGAAATTCAATTCGAATCATTAGAATGGCAAATCGTCATCCGAAATGTCGATCGTAGAGTTGTCTCCGCCAAACGGATCCTTCTCCCGAGAGAAATCCGGCGTATCCTTTTTGCTTGAAGATTGCGGGAATGAAGAATTCTGTTTATTGAAGCTGCCGCCTTCAGTCTGCTGTCTCTTTTCACTTGCTGCTTTGGATTCAAGCATTTGAAAATTATCGGCAACGACTTCTGTGACATAGACCCTTTGACCTTGCTGGTTTTCGTAATTACGTGTTTGGATGCGCCCAACCACGCCGACAAGCGAGCCTTTACGTGCCATATTGGCCATCGTTTCAGCTTGTTTGCGCCAAATCACGCAATTGATGAAGTCTGCTTCGCGCTGTCCGCTTTGGTTCGTAAAATTCCGATTGACTGCCAAAGTAAAGCTTGCAACAGCCGTTCCATTCGCGGTATAGCGAAGATCTGGGTCCTTCGTTAAGCGTCCTACTAAAACAACATTATTTATCATTTCCCGGCATCCCCTTTCACTGATGGCGTTTCTCCAGCAATACCCGTCGCTTAGTCATCCAAGCGGATGATCATGTGGCGAATGATATCGTCATTGATTTTTGCCAAACGGTCGAATTCATCGATCCCTTTAGCATCAGTCGCAGAAACTTTCACAATGTGGTAGATTCCTTCGCGGAAATCATCCATTTCGTAAGCGAAATGACGTTTTCCCCAATCTTTTGATTCGGTAACTTCTGAACCAAGGTTTTTCAAGATTTCGTCAAACCGTTCTACTAATGCAGTTTTTGCTTCTTCATCAATGTTCGGACGAATGATGTAAGTAATTTCATAATTCGTTGGTTGACCCATTGATTTTTCACCTCCCTATGGACTTTGGCTCCTGATCACGTCAGGAGCAGAGAGAGCAATCTTTGACTGCTCACAATGCTTCATTATAACGAGATCTTCCACTAATTGCAACTGTGTTTTTTCTGCTTATAACTTAATTACGCAATCAGTTCTATTCTTCAACAGAATCTTCGGCGATTTCTTCGTCTGGATTGACAACTGCCACCGTTGCAACTTTGGCGCCTTCCTCCATCCGGATCAAACGGACACCGAGGGTCGCACGGCCAGTTTGCGAAACATCTTGAACACTGAAACGAATCAAAACTCCCTTATCAGTGATCAAAAGGATGTCCTCATCTCCTTGAACGACCGCCAGACCAGCCAGCGGACCATTTTTTGCGGTGATATTCGCTGTTTTGATCCCTTTGCCGCCGCGCCCTTTGACCGGGTATTCACTGGCAGCCGTCCGTTTGCCGTAGCCGTTTTCAGTAATGACCAAAATCTCTTCTTCCGGTTTCAAAATGCCGGCGCCGATCACATAATCAGCCTCGCGCAGACGAATCCCGCGGACCCCGCCAGCGGTACGTCCCATGTTGCGAACTGTCTCTTCGTTAAATGTCACAGAGTAGCCGGCATGCGTTCCGATGATGATCTTTTCATCGCCTTCGGTCAAGAGTACTGTCACCAGTTCATCTTCCGGTTTGAGATTGATCGCGATCAGCCCGTTGCTGCGGATATTTTCAAAGTCTTTCGCGGAGGTACGTTTGACAGTGCCCAAACGCGTCACAAAGAACAAGTAATGCTCATCACTATGTTCTTTCACACTGACGACTGCTTGGATCCGTTCGTCAGAGTCGATCCCTAGCAAATTGATGACGGGGATCCCTTTGGCAGTTCGCGAATATTCCGGGATCTCATAGCCTTTCATGCGGTAGACTTTCCCGCTGTTCGTAAAGAAGAGCAGCACGTCATGGGTCGAGCAGGCGATCAAGTCTTTGACATAGTCGTCATTATGGACACCCATCCCTTGGATCCCACGGCCGCCGCGTTTTTGCGTGCGGAATTCAGTCGATGCCATTCGTTTGATATATCCTTTATTCGTCAAAGTCACGACAACATCTTCTTCTTCGATCAGATCTTCATCCTCGAGACTCAGTACTTCGCCGATCAAAAGTTCGGTGCGGCGCGCATCGCCGAAGCGTTCGCGGACTTCTGCAAGTTCGGTCTTGATGATCTCTTCGATCCGTTCCGGTTTTGCTAAAATATCAGTCAGATCAGCGATCAAAACGAGCAGTTCTTGATACTCTTTTTCGATCTTCTCGCGTTCCAAACCGGTCAAACGACGCAGGCGCATATCCATAATCGCTTGTGCTTGTTTGTCGGAAAGCGCAAATTGATCGATCAATTTCGTTTTCGCTTCATCATCGTTCACAGCAGCACGGATGATGCGGATGATCTCATCGATATGATCGAGTGCGATCCGCAATCCTTCCAAAATATGGGCGCGTGCTTCCGCTTTGCGTTTGTCGAAAGCTGTTCGGCGGCGGATCACATGTTTTTGGTGTTCGAGGTAATAGCCGAGCATCTCTTTGACGCCTAAAATCTTCGGCACGCCTTGAACGATCGCCAGCATATTAAAGCCGAATGAAGTTTGGAGGGCGGTCAATTTGTACAAATTATTCAAAATGACTGAAGCACTCATATCGCGGCGAATGTCGATCACGATCCGCATCCCTTCGCGTGATGATTCGTCGCGCAGATCAGTGATCCCTTCGATACGTTTATCGCGGTGCAGCTCGCTGATGCGTTCGATCAGCTTCGCCTTATTGACCATATAAGGCAATTCAGTGACCAGAATGCGCTCTTTGCCGTTTGAAAGTGTCGTAATGTCGACTTTCGCGCGCAAAATGATCGATCCGCGACCGGTTTCATAAGCGTGCCGGATCCCGGATTTTCCCATCACTAAGCCGCCGGTCGGAAAGTCCGGCCCGGGCATGACTTCCATGATCTCGGCAGTGGATGCTTCCGGGTTTGCCATTAAAAGATCGATCGCATCGATGACTTCCCCCAAATTGTGCGGCGGGATATTCGTGGCCATGCCGACAGCGATTCCGCTTGCCCCATTGACCAGCAGATTTGGAAAGCGCGCCGGCAAAACTTCCGGTTCGTGTTCGCTGCCGTCGTAGTTGTCGATAAAATCAACGGTATCTTTGTTGATATCTTTCAGCATTTCAAGAGCAATCTTGCTCATTCTTGCTTCGGTGTAACGCATTGCTGCCGCCCCGTCGCCATCGACCGAACCAAAGTTTCCGTGTCCATCGACGAGCATATAGCGGTAGCTGAATGGCTGTGCCATCCGGACCATCGATTCATAGATCGCCGAATCGCCATGCGGATGATATTTCCCCATGACATCCCCCACGATCCTAGCCGATTTTTTATGCGGTTTGTCCGGCGTAACGCCTAATTCGCTCATTCCATATAAAATACGACGGTGGACCGGTTTCAAGCCGTCGCGCACGTCCGGCAGCGCGCGAGAGACGATCACGCTCATCGCGTAGTCGATGAAAGATTCTTTCATTTCAGACGCTAAATTGACGTCTTGAATATTTTTTTGTTGGTCTTCCATTCAAAAATTCCCAGCCTTTCTAAATATCTAAGTTCTTGACATAATGTGCATTTTCTTCGATAAAGGCGCGGCGGGGCTCCACTTTTTCGCCCATCAGCATTTCAAAGATCTCGTTTGCTTCGATCGCATCGTCCACATTGATCCGGCTCATCACACGGTGGTCTGGATTCATCGTCGTTTCCCATAGTTGATGACCGTCCATCTCGCCTAATCCTTTATAGCGCTGGATCGATGGCTTCGGAGTCGCTGATATTTCAGTCAGCGCCTGCTTCAGCAAGGCTTCTGAATCATTGCCGGAAGGAATATAGCGAACGACTTTGCTGCCTTGTTTGATCCCGTAAAGCGGCGGCTGGGCGATATAGACGTAGCCCGCTTCGACGATCGGCCGCATGTAGCGGTAAAAGAGCGTTAAAAGAAGTGTCCGGATATGCGCACCATCGACATCAGCATCAGTCATGATCACTAATTTATGATAGCGGGCCTTCGTGACATCAAAATCAGCACCAAAACCGGTCCCCATCGCCGTAAACAAAGCACGGATCTCTTCATTAGCCAAGATTTTTTCCATCGACGCCTTTTCAACGTTCAAAATTTTTCCGCGGATCGGCAAGATCGCTTGGAACTGGCGATCGCGTCCCATTTTTGCACTTCCGCCGGCTGAATCCCCTTCGACGATAAACAATTCACATTTGCTGGGATCGTTGCTGGAGCAGTCTGCTAATTTTCCTGGAAGGTTGCTGATCTCGAGCGCTGATTTGCGGCGCGTTACTTCCCGCGCGCGTTTCGCAGCCAAACGTGCTTTTGCAGCCAATGTCCCTTTTTCAACGATTTGCTTGGCGATATCAGGATTCTCCATCAAGAACTTGTTGAAATGTTCTGAAAACAAACGATCGGTGATCGCCCGCACATCGGAGTTGCCAAGCTTCGTTTTGGTCTGCCCTTCAAACTGCGGGTCAGGATGTTTGATCGAGATCACGACGGTCAATCCTTCACGGACATCTTCGCCGCTCAGTTTTTCTTCGTTTTCTTTCAATAATTTCTGTTTGCGGGCATAGTCGTTGATCACACGCGTCAGAGCGGATTTAAAGCCGGACTCGTGAGTCCCGCCTTCATACGTATGGATATTGTTGGCAAAACTCATCAACGTTGTGTGGTAACCCATCGTGTACTGCATCGCGACTTCCACGAGCACGTCGTTTTGTTCGCCTTCCAGATAGATCGGTTCCGGATAGAGCACTTTTTTCTCCCGGTTCAAATGTTCGACATAGCTCTTGATACCGCCTTCGTAATGATATTCGCGGTACAAAGGCTCTTCGCTTCTTTTATCTTCGATCGAAATGATCAATGTCCGGTTCAAGAAAGCCAATTCGCGGATCCGCGTGGCCATTTTTTCAAAATCAAATTCAGTTGTTTCTTTAAAGATCAGCTTATCTGGGACAAAATGAACGGTCGTCCCGTGGCGCTCTGTCTTGCCGATCACTTTCAGATCATTTTTCACATGTCCGCGGCTGAATTCTTGATAATAGATCTTGCCGTCGCGGTACACTTTGACATCCAGATGTTCGGACAATGCGTTGACGACTGAAGAGCCGACACCGTGAAGACCGCCGGAAACTTTATAGCCCCCGCCGCCGAATTTTCCGCCAGCATGCAGAACTGTAAAGACCGTTTCGACTGCCGGACGCCCGGTCTTGGCTTGGATATCTACCGGGATCCCGCGGCCGTCATCGATCACGGTGATCGAATTGTCTTTTTCAATGATCACTTGGATCCGTGTCGCAAACTCCGCCAGCACTTCGTCAATCGAATTGTCAACGATCTCCCAAACTAAATGGTGCAGGCCTTCGCCGCTGGTCGAGCCGATATACATCCCAGGGCGTTTTCTAACCGCTTCCAAGCCTTCCAGCACTTGGATCTGGCTGGCATCATATTCTTTTGCTTTGACGTCTTTTTCATGTGCCGTCATCTCATGATGTTCCACATGCTCTAATTCATGATTCTCTTCTGTCAATCTCTTCACGCTCACTTTCTACTTTCCCTTGATTCATTCGAAAAATTTTCGGCGTTACCGTTAAGTAAGGCGTTAAATAATCTAATTCAGTCGTGGTCAAAAAAGTTTGGACTTTTCCTTCGATCGTTTCCAAAAGCTGAAACTGCCGTGCATGATCCAATTCGCTCATAACGTCATCTAAAAGCAGGATCGGATATTCGCCGACTTGTTCTTTGATCCACTCGATCTCAGCAAGTTTGATGCTCAAGATCGCCGTGCGCTGCTGGCCTTGCGAACCGTATGTCTGGACATTTTGCCCATTGATCAAAAAAAGAAAGTCATCGCGGTGCGGACCTGCAAGTGTCGTTCCGCGGATCAGCTCCGCAGGCGTTTTTTCTTTCAATTGAGTCAGCAGCATGCCTTTGATCGCTTCTTGATCCGCGCCGGTAAGCGCCGTGCCCAGCGAACTTTGATAGGCAAAAGCTAATTCTTCTTTTTGTCCGGTCACTTTAGTATGGATCTGCTCCGCCAATGTGCCCAGCTGCTGCAAAAATGCGAGCCGGCGCACGACCATAACCGCACCGGCAACCGCCAACTGCTCAGATAAAACGTCTAAAAAAAGCAGGTCGGCTCTTTTTCCTGCTTGCGCTTGCTTCAAAAAGTGATTTCGCTGCCGCAGTATTTTCTGATACTGCACTGATTCATATAAGTAGCGGACATCGGTCTGACCGATCTCCATATCTAAAAAACGCCGGCGATTTGCCGGACCGCCTTTGATCAGCGAAAGATCTTCAGGCGAAAAAAGGATCACGTTCAAATGCCCGATATAATCGCTCAGCCGGCGCTGCTCAAGATGATTGACTTTGACTTTCCGACCCTTTTTGGTCAGCAGGACTTCCAGCTGATACTTTTGATTTTCTTTCTGGACTTCTCCAGTCACACGTGCGAAATCTTTTCCCCACTGGATCAGCGAACGCTCTTGACTGGTGCGATGGCTTTTCGTCATCGCTAACACATTGATCGCCTCCAGCAGATTAGTTTTCCCTTGTGCATTCGGTCCTAAAAAAAGATTCAATCCTGGAGAAAATTCCAGCTGAAGTTCGCTGTAATTGCGAAAATTTTGCAAAGTCAGCTGATTCAGTCTCATGATTCGGGATGCGGCTCGTTATCCGAAACCATAAAAAAAGTTCCTGATGCTGGTATTTCTACCATCATTCCAGGATACAGTTTTCTGCCGCGCCGCGTTTCGATTTCAGAATCTACATAAACTGGATGTTCACGCAAAAACCATTTTGCCTGACCACCGCTAGAAATAAGAGAGAGCTCTTTAAGCAACTGCCCTAAAGTAAGGTATTCCTCCTTGATATAAAAACGACTTTTTTTCAAGCAGCAAACCCCCTTTCCATTACTATTTATTATACCGTTATTAATCACAAAAAACAATTATTTCGCGGTATTTTTCTTTATCATGCGTTTCTTTGCCTAAAAGACTTTTTTTTCATTTTTAAACAAAATCGCTTAAAACAGCTTTATTTTTCATTTCAGCGGATTTCACGCTGAAATTTTAAAAAAATCAGCAGCTGACAGGTTTTCCGGATCATTTTACAAAAATCCTCCTTTTTCCACCGACTTATGCACAGATGTGTATAAGTCATCCACAATTTGCATAGAAAAGACCATCATCCAAGGATTTTCAAGGGATGATGGTCGATTTTTAGAATGTATACAATTAAGCAATCAATTATCAATTGGTTCGGATCGGGGTAATCAGCTGGATGAAGGAAGCTTCCTCATTCGCCGGTTTCAAAATGAATGGCCGGATCGGTGAAATAAATTGGATCAAGATGTCGACATCGCCGAATGCCCGCAGCGCCTCTTTCATATAATCGGGATTAAACGCGATCTCAAGCGGTTCGCCGGAGACCTTTTCATACTCGAGGACTTCTTCAACCCGGCCAATTTCCGGCGAATTGCCAGTCAGCTTGACGACTGCATCGGTGATCAGCAATTTGACCATATTATTGCGGCCTTCATGACTCAAAAGCGAAGCGCGATCGATCGCATTCAAAAATGCTTGTGAGTTGAAGACGATCTCGGTATTGAATTCGCTTGGGATCAAGCGATCGGTATCAGGATAGTTTCCTTCCAAAAGACGCGAATAGAAATCAGTATCTTTTGTTTTGAACAACACTTGGTTCTCCATCACGGCTACTGTGACATCTTCTTCATCTTCGGCGATCGAACGACTCAATTCCAAAAGACTTTTTCCGGGGATCACCAAATTGAAATCTTTGCCGTCAGTGAGCGGGATCACACGCTGACTGAGGCGATGACTATCCGTTGCAACGACTTTCAGCTGCTCTTCACGCAAAATAAAATGCACACCCGTTAAAATCGGGCGGCTTTCATGAACAGAGACTGCAAAAACTGTTTCATTGATCAGCGTCGACAATACTTTAGCCGAAATCTTGAATTGATTGGAAGAATCTACAACTGGCAGCCGCGGATAATTATCGGCATCTTGGCCATTGACGATGAATTCGGCAGCACCGGAAACGATCAGCACTTGCTGATTGCTCATTTTTTCAAAACTGAATTCGGGGTCCGGCAGTTTTTTGACGATCTCACTGAAAAAGCGCGCCGGCAAAACGATTCCACCGACACTTTCGATTTCCAAGTGTGCCTTTTCATCTGCGCTGCGAATCGTGGTTTCGATCGAAATATCGGCATTGCTGCCGGTCAATACTAAATTTTCTTCCGATAAAGCGATTTTTACCCCCGTCAAAATCGGGATCGTGGTTTTTGAAGTGATTGCGCGCTGGACGGTTTGCAGTGCTTGAAGAAATTGATTTCGATTCATCGAGAATTTCATAGATTGGATGCTCCTTTAATTATTATTAATAAATATCTTAGTAGTAGTAGTAGGGCCTGTGTAAATTGGGGATAACTTTTCTGAAAGCGGACAGATCGGGAAGTTTACATGTGGATAAGTTGTGGATAATTGATAGAATCATTACACAAGAAAGCTGAAGTTGTGCACATTCCGCTAATTAGCGAGCAAGATATTTTTCAATTCCGTGATATCTTTTTTGATCGCTAAATCTTTGTCCATCAGTTTTTTGATCTTTTCATGGGCGTGGATCACGGTCGTATGATCTTTGCCGCCAAATTCTGCACCGATCTTCGGCAGCGAATTATCAGTCATCTCACGCGAGAGAAACATGGAGACTTGGCGTGGTAAAACGATCGATTTGACCCGTTTCTTTCCTTTAAGGTCGCTCAATTGAACGTGATAGTATTCTGCGACAGTTTCTTGGATCATCAAGATCGTGAGATTTTTTTTGACTTCGCCGCTTTGGAGAGCTTTCAGTGCATCAGCTGCCAGACTGGTCGAGATATCTTCTTTGCGCATCGCGGCATAAGCTTGAACACGGACGAGCGCGCCTTCCAGTTCGCGGACGTTGGAATCGATCTGTCCAGCGATATAACTTAACGTATCGTCAGGGATCGCTAATCCTTCAGCATTTGCTTTCTCCCGCAGAATCGCGATCCGCGTTTCCAAGTCTGGAGGGGTGATGTCCACTGACAATCCCCAGGCAAAGCGGGAAACGAGTCGTTCTTCTAATTTAGGGATCTCATTTGGCAAGCGGTCGCTAGTCAAAACGATCTGCTTTTCATTATTGAACAGTTCATTGAATGTATGGAAAAATTCCGTCTGCGCCCCTTCTTTATTGGCAAAAAACTGAATATCATCAACCATCAGCAAGTCAACATTTCGGTACTCTTCACGAAATTCACGGGTATGTTTTTTCTGGATCGAAGCGATATATTCATTGACGAATTTTTCGCTGCTGATATATTTTACTTTGGCTTGCGGCTGATTTGCCAGCATTTGGTGGCCGATCGCCTGCATCAAGTGCGTTTTCCCAAGACCTACTCCGCCGTAAAAGAATAAAGGATTGTATGTCGTCCCCGGAGCCTCAGCAACGACAAGTGCCGCCGCATGCGCCATTTGATTGCCTTTTCCGATCACGAAGTTCTCAAAGGTATACTTTGAATTCAGCTGCGCGCGTTTGCTCTGCGCCAGAAGCTTTTCCGACATCATTTGCGCTTCTTTTTGCTGTTCCGCTTGCGAAACGTCGTCATTTTCGATCTGAAAGACCGGATTGATTTCAAGCCCGGTCAGGCGAAAGCCGGTTTCGACGACTTTTGCTGCCAAATGGTTTTCCCAGTATTCTTGATGAAGTTTTGACGGAACGGCGATCGTCAGAATATTGTCTTTCAACAATAGCGGACGGGCGGTATCGACCCATGCATTGAAACTCGCCGGCGACATGTTGCTATGATATTCTTTTTCCAATTCCTCCCAAAATGATTGCATATCGGGCATATTGCCCAACCTCCTTAAATAAAATACGAAATCCAAGCGAAAATAAGAAAAAACTCTCAAGAATACCTTTAGATTTTTGAGAGTTCATCAGTTTTCGTAAACAGATCGAATAGTTATTGGTAAAAAATAGTGTAGCATGAAAAGGATGATTTTTCCACAGGCAAAATACGCTTGTGGATAAAAATAACTCCTTGTGGACAAAAAGTTATCCACAAGGAGGCTTTGAATGTGTAAAGCAGAGTTCATCCGCAGCTTTTACACAAAATATATTGTTTTAAAAAGCAGTCACAGCAAGGAATACTATTGATTTACACAATAAGCAGTCGAAATGTGGAAAGGGGTTATCCACAGGGTGGATATGTGGATAATTTGTGAAGGTTTGGGTGGATAGTGATAAATCGACAAGATAGTTGTCCACAGTTATCCACAGATCTTATCCATAAAATATTCGGCAAATTGTGGAAAAAAAACAATTTATTTTAGCCGTTTCGATCCGCTTATTCAATAAATACGCTTTTGGCAGAGTAATTTTTTATTTTTTTAGGATTGACAAAACTCTTATTATTTCAGTATACTGTCTTAGTGTGTCTAGTATCCTGCCTAGGAGGTGTAATAATGAAAAGAACTTATCAACCAAGCAAACGCAAACATTCAAAAGTCCACGGCTTCCGCAAGCGTATGAGTACAAAAAATGGTCGTCGTGTGTTGGCCGCTCGGCGCCGCAAGGGTCGTCAAGTATTATCCGCATAAACCGCTGAAATCTCAGTGGTTTTTTTTTATATCTTTTCTTATTGAAAGAAATGATATCCCATCACGCTGTGATATGATGAGTATTGTTCAGTGGAAATGAGGAAATCTTGATGAAAAAAGAATATCGCGTAAAAAAAGAACGCGAATTTCAAAAGGTTTTTGACGAAGGACGTTCAGTCGCTAACCGGATGTTTGTCATTTATTGGCTGCCGAAAGAAGCGGCTGAGCATTTTCGCGTGGGGATCTCCGTTGGCAAAAAAATCGGCAATGCCGTCCATCGAAACCGGTTAAAGCGTTTGATCCGCCAATGTCTGCATGAAGTGCAGAAAGATCTGCCGGAAAATGTCGATTTTCTGGTGATCGCCCGCCCGAATGCTAAAAATTTAAGCTATAATGAAGTGAAAACAAACTTGAACCACGTATTAAAACTTGCTGGTTTATTGTAGAGGAGAGACAGGTGTGAGAAAGAAGAAACATTTACTATTATTCAGCATGAGCAGCTTGCTGCTTCTTTTGCTGAGCGCATGTTCGCGGACGAACATCAGTGCAAACAGTACCGGGATCTGGGACCGCTACATCGTTTATTATTTTGGGAAAGCAATCAAATTTTTGGCGCTCGGCGGAAATGTCGGGATCGGGATCATCATCTTTACCTTGATCATTCGGATCATTTTGCTGCCGCTCATGAACTACCAGACAAAAAATATGCGCAAGACTCAAGAGATCCAGCCGCAGCTGAAAGAGCTGCAGGAGAAGTATTCAAGCAAGGATCCTGATACGCAAAGAAAATTGCAAGAAGAAATGAAACGGGTCCAGACAGAAAACGACGTCAATATGTTTGCCGGCTGTCTGCCGCTTTTACTGCAGCTGCCGATCATGACCGCACTTTATCAAGCGATCGCACGGATTCCTGAACTACGATCAGGGACATTTCTATGGATGAATTTGGCACAACCCGATCCGACATTTATCTTGCCGATATTGGCGGCTGTGTTTACTTTTATCAGCACTTATTTGACGAGTATGGGGCAAATCGAAACAAATTCAACAATGAAATTGATGAATTACTTTATGCCGGTGATGATCTTCTTTATGGCGATCAGCCTGAGCAGCGGGATCGCGATCTACTGGGTCGTTTCCAATGCGTTCCAAGTGGTCCAAACCTTGATGATCAACAATCCTTTCAAAATCAAAAAAGAGCGTCAGGAAAAAGAAAGAGCCGAAAAAGCGCGGCAGCGGGCGCTCGAAAAAGCAATGAGTCCAAAGAAAAAACGCAACAAAAAGCGTTAGAAATAATCAAAGTGACTAAACAGGAGGGCGAAGCAATTGACGAAATTTACTGGAGATACTGTCGAGGAAGCGATCCAAACTGGTTTACAGTCTTTGAAAACTACAAGAGATAAAGTCGATATTCAGGTGACGCAAGCCGAAAAACGCGGTTTTTTGGGTATTGGAAAAAAAGCAGCAATTATTGAGATAACCATTCTTCCTGAAAGAAAAGAAGCAGCGGTGTCAAACGAACCACTTCCGGAAGAAGTCGTCCAACTTGAAGAGCAGCCGAAGAAAGTTGAATCGCAAGAAACAGAGCACTCGGCTGCAGCTGATGAACCCCGTCAAGAGATCCGTACTTTAGCCAAAGAAGATGCACTCAAAGAATTGGCACTCTATCTGACGAAGATCACTGAAGAGATGGGGGCCCCAGCCTTGGTGCGGCTTGAAGAAAATGGTCCGCTCGCTATTTTTCACCTCGATACCGAAAAGAAAGGGCTGTTGATCGGCCACCACGGCAAAACATTAAATGCACTGCAATATTTAGCTCAGATCTTTATCCACCGTGTCGCGGAAGAAAAAATCTCAGTCTCAGTCGATGTCGGCGATTACCGAGAAAGACGTCGGAAAATTTTGGAGAATTTGGCCAAACGAACGGCTGCTGATGTTGCCAAAAATCACCGCGCGGTCTTTTTAGACCCGATGCCGGCATTTGAACGCAAGATCATCCATTCATATCTCAGCAGCTACCCAGAGGTGCAAACTCATTCAGAAGGAGAGGAGCCGCATCGATATTTGGTCGTCGAACCGAAATCATAAATCGCTGCGGAATTCCGATTGACAGATGAATGGTTTCCCCTTATAGTTATGAGTGAAATCATTCTTATCACCGCGAAACTCGGCGATAAGCAGTCAAAGCTTTTTGACGAATTGCTCCCATTGTTGCCCATAACAGCAATGGGTCTTTTTTATCTTGCGAAATGAAGCAAAGCGTGCTATTATCCAAACGAATCAGTTGTTTACTCGAATGAAAAATAAAATGATCAGACAGTCAAAGTGTCAAAGGTCGCCCTTTTTGTGAAAGGGGTGGACTGGGCACTTTTTTCTTTTTGCGGAAAGGAGCAAAAGAAATGTTTTTTGAGACGGATACGATCGCCGCGATCTCGACACCACCGGGCGAAGGGGCGATCAGCATTGTTCGCTTGAGCGGACCGGAGGCGGTTGCGATCGCCAGTAAAGTGTTCCAAAGCGGGACGAAGGATTTGACAAGCGCTGCCTCGCATACGATCCATTACGGGCATATCTGCGACCCGCAGGATCATTTACTGGTGGATGAAGTGATGGTTTCGGTAATGCGTGCACCCAAAACTTTCACGCGCGAAGATATCATTGAAATCAATTGTCACGGCGGGATCGTCGTCACCAATCAGATCTTGCGTCTTTTGCTCCGGCAAGGTGCGCGCTTAGCAGAGCCGGGCGAATTCACCAAACGGGCTTTCTTAAACGGTCGGATCGATCTTTCGCAAGCGGAAGCCGTGATGGACCTGATCCGTGCAAAAACTGATCAGGCTGCCGAAATGGCGCTTGGACAGCTGGACGGTGAACTATCCCGCCGCATCAAAAAATTGCGGCAGGAGCTTTTAGAAGCTTTGGCAGAAGTCGAAGTGAATATCGACTATCCGGAATATGATGATGCAGAAGTTATGACGACTCATTTAATGAAGGAAAAGGCAAAAATCGTCCGCAAAAAAATCGAGGAACTGCTCGATTCAGCGCAGCAAGGGAAGATTTTGCGCGAAGGACTGACAACTGCGATCATTGGCCGGCCAAATGTCGGCAAATCCAGTTTGCTGAATTTTCTTTTGAAAGAAGATAAGGCGATCGTGACGAGCGTTGCTGGGACAACACGCGACATTATCGAAGAATATGTCAATTTAAACGGGGTTCCGCTGAAGCTGATCGATACGGCCGGGATCCGTGAAACAGAAGATGAAGTCGAAAAGATCGGGGTGGCGCGCAGCCGCAAAGCGCTGAAAGCAGCAGACTTGATCCTGCTTGTGCTGAATCAAAGCGAAGCGCTCCAGCCAGAAGATATCGAACTTTTGGAAGCGACACAAGGCACAAAACGGATCGTCCTTTTGAATAAAACGGACCTGCCTTCACGCATGGAAATGGAGCAGCTGAAGCAGTGGATCGATCCGGCACTTTTGCTGCCGATCTCGGTTTTGACAAAGAATGGTCTAGAAAAGCTTGCGAAAAAAATCACAAATCTCTTTTTTGCCGGCCAAGTCGGCGAAAAAGATGCCACCTATATATCCAATATTCGTCATATCCGGTTGCTGGAAGAAGCGCAGGAAGCGCTGGATGATGTGATGACGGGAATCGATCAAGGAATGCCGGTCGATCTGGTTCAAATCGACATGACACGCTCCTGGGAGCTTCTCGGCGAAATCGTCGGTGAAAGCGCACCGGATGAGCTGGTCACGCAATTATTCAGTCAGTTTTGTTTAGGGAAATAAGGAGAGAAGAAAATGGAATTTACTGCAGAAGATTATGATGTCGTCGTTGTTGGCGCCGGGCACGCTGGATGCGAAGCCGCTCTGGCGGCAGCGCGGTTAGGTTCAAAGACGCTGCTCCTTACGATCAATCTGGATATGGTCGCTTTTATGCCGTGCAATCCTTCCCTTGGTGGACCCGCCAAAGGAGTCGTTGTGCGTGAAATCGATGCGCTGGGCGGCGAGATGGGGCGCAATATCGACAAGACCTATATCCAAATGCGCATGCTGAACACCGGCAAAGGTCCGGCTGTCCGCGCGCTGCGTGCCCAAGCCGATAAACGCGCTTATGCAGCAGAGATGAAACGAACGATCGAAAATCAGCCGAACTTGACGCTTCGTCAAGGGATCGTTGACGACTTGATCGTTGAAAACGGTGAGTGCCGCGGTGTGATCACCGCGACTGGTGCCCGCTATCAAGCGAAAGCCGTTGTTTTATCAACTGGAACGGCACTTCAAGGCGAAATCATCATTGGCGAACTAAAGTATTCATCCGGTCCGAACAATTCGCAGCCGTCCACAAAACTTTCCGCGAATCTCAGAAAACATGGATTGGAATTGGCGCGTTTTAAGACGGGTACGCCGCCGCGCATCAACGGCCGCAGTATCCATTACGATGAAACGGAGATCCAACCGGGAGATGAAGCACCAAATCATTTCAGCTTTTCAACACCGGACGCTTCTTATAAAAAAGAACAGACCCCTTGTTGGCTGACATATACGAATTCGAAAACGCATGAGATCATCCGCCAAAATCTGGATCGTGCACCGATGTTCACAGGGATCGTAAAAGGCGTAGGAGCTCGCTATTGCCCATCGATCGAAGACAAAGTCGTTCGCTTTGCCGATAAAGAACGCCACCAGCTCTTTTTAGAACCGGAAGGACTGCATACCGAAGAAGTTTATGTCTCCGGACTTTCGACTTCGATGCCGGAAGAAGTGCAGCGCAAAATCCTCTCCTCGATCGCGGGCTTAGAAGACGCGCAGCTGATGCGGACGGGATATGCGATCGAGTATGATGTGGTGATCCCGCATCAATTAAAACCGACATTTGAAACGAAAAAAATCAGTCATCTTTTCACAGCTGGACAAACTAATGGTACCAGCGGATATGAAGAGGCGGCTGGCCAAGGATTATATGCCGGGATCAATGCGGCCTTGAAAGCACAAGGAAAACCGGGATATGTCATGAAAAGAAATGAAGGGTACATCGGTGTTTTGGTAGATGATCTGGTCACGAAAGGAACGAACGAACCCTACCGCTTGCTGACCAGCCGCGCGGAGTATCGTCTGCTTTTGCGTCATGATAATGCCGATCTGCGCTTGACTGAGACCGGACATATGCTGGGTCTGGTCAAAGACGCACAATATCAAGCCTTTCTGCAAAAAAAAGCACATATCGAAGCGGAATTGGCGCGCTTAGCGTCTTACCGCATCAAGCCGACAACTGAAGTTCAAGCACTAATGGCAGAAAAAGGTGCCGCACCGCTGAAAGATGGTATTTTAGCAGCTGATCTTTTGAAACGCCCTGAGATCGTTTATCACGATTTATTAGCGATCATCCCAGCGCCGGAGACTCCTTTGACGAATAAAGAAATCGAACAAGTGGAGATCCAGATCAAGTATGCCGGGTATATCAAAAAAGCGCTGGAAAAAGTGGAAAAACTGAAGCGCTTAGAAGCTAAACGCATTCCAGATAACATCGATTACGAGAGGATCAATGGTCTTGCGACAGAGGCGAAGCAGAAGCTGCAAAAAATTCAGCCGCATACTTTGGCACAAGCCAGCCGGATCAGCGGCGTCAATCCAGCTGATTTGAGCATTCTGATGATTTATTTGGAACAAGGAAAATTCGTAAAAAAAACAAGTGCATGAACCAAAAGAAGGAGCTGACCGCTTAGGCCAGCTCCTTCTTTGTGTAGAGATTTGAATCAATTATCCGATCCAGTCGCCATTTGAGGAGAAGCGATAGGTTTTGCCGTTGATCGTTTGCGTGCCGGTGACCATGTTGCCGCTTGTGTTCATATAGTACCAAGTTGGACCAACTTGGATCCAGCCAGTCGCCATTGCACCGCTCGCGTTCAAGAAGTACCACGTACCATGATCGTTGAGCCAGCCAGTTGCCATTGTACCACTTGCGTTCATATAGTACCAAGTACCGTTGACAAGCTGCCAGCCGGTCGTCATTGCACCACTATTGTTGAAATAGTACCATGCATTTCCGATTTGCATCCAACCAGTCGCCATCGCACCGCTCGCATTCAAGAAGTACCAAGTACTGCCGAGCTTCAACCAGCCGGTCTGCATTGCGCCGCTCGCGTTCATATAGTACCATGTGCCGTTTACAAGCTGCCAACCAGTGGTCATTGCGCCGCTGGCATTCATGTAATACCAAGTGCCGCCGTCATTGATCCAACCAGTCGCCATCTTGCCATCGTTGTTCAGGTAGTACCAAGTGCCGCCAAGATTGAGCCAGCCGGTCGCCATCTTGCCATCGTTATTGAAGTAGTACCAAGCGTTGTCAAGATATTGCCAGCCAGTCATCATATGACCGTCTTTATCAAAGTAGTAACGCGCACCATCGATCGTTTGGAACCCAGTGACTTTCGCTCCGTCACTTGGTCGCAGATAGTAGCGGAAGCCGCCATCATCCAGCCAGCCGGTCTGCATAACACCATCTTGGTTGAAATAGTATGATGCATTGTCGATCGTCTGCCAGCCGCTCACGCGTGCGCCATCTTTATCAGGATTCAAGTAGTACTTGGATCCGCCATCTTCCAGCCAGCCATGGACCTTCTTATTATCTTTATAGAAGTACCAGTCACTGCCTTCTTGATGCCAGCCATTCAAAACAACTGCTTTCTCTTTCAAACTGATCACTGCATGGAGCGGATCATGGTCGGAAGCGCGGTGTTCATCATCGAACGCCGAGTTGATATGAACCATGTCGAATGTTGCATCGTCTTTCAAATTATTCGATACGAACATTTGATCAAGAGTTTGGAAGTTTCCTTGGTAGAAGTAAGAGAAACGGTCCTTCAAATCGTGGTTATTGACCAAATCGGTCATTTGATCGCCAGCTAGGATCGCTGCGGTTTGACTGAATTCATAATCATTGATGTCGCCATCCATGATCAAATTCATTTTCGGATTCTTCGCCATTCCGTCTTTAATAAATTGGTTGATATAAGTTGCTAATTTATGACGTTGTGTTTCCGACTTGAATACCGGTGGTTGGTTTTGGCCCATCACTGGATCATCACCACGTTTAGAATTCAAGTGGTTGGCGATCACGAAGAAGTCTTCATTCGTTGATTTTAGAGTAAATTGCGCAACAAGCGGTTTCCGCGTGCTCTTGAAGTCGCCATTGCCAACGCCTAAACGTCCTGGGTTGACGCTCAGCGTACCATCTGCTTGCCACTTCACTTCTTCAGTAGAAGTGGAAGTTTTAGGATTCTTCAATTCAACACGATCTGCATTATAAAGGTAAGCGACACGGATGTTGGCACCAGGTGCGCCGCCGTCTTGGTTATTTTCCGGTGCAACGTCGACATACGTGTATTGCGGGCCGCCAGCTTTTTTGATTGCATCTGCCAAGCGTTTTCCGCTTTCTTGCGAGCTGGTGACTCCGTCGTCTTTGCTTCCAGAATCATCTTGCATTTCCATCAGTGTGATCACGTCGGGTTTTTTGATATCATTCACAAACGAATTTGCCAATTTTGCTACTTTGGAATCCGGTGTTTCGCTGGAAACTGCCGTGAAGTTCTCAACGTTGTAAGAAGCGATACTTAATTTGTCCGTTGCTGGTGTCAAAGTGGTTTGTTCCGGTTTGATGTTCCCCTTAGTTACTTCAGGAAGATTATCCACATCCGATAGGATCTTGTAGTTGCTATAATCGTAAGTTACAGGACCAGTGACTGGAGCTTGGAAAGTATCGCCAATGAAATATTTGACATCTTTCTTATTCTTGCCAGTCATCAGAATAGAGACTTTGTCCATATTGTAGCTGTCTTTTGTCAGCGTCAGGCCGCCCATATCATTCAAAGTGCGTTTGCTTTCAGATGGCAGAACTGTTAATTCATTGTATTGCTCTGGTCCGATCACTTTTGGATTATCAACTTGGACTTGCATCGATTCCAAAGATTCCCAGAAATCGATCGTGTATTTCGACGGATCGAAAGTCATGAAATTATTGCTGGAGATCTTTTCGGTTGGAATGATCCGGTCTTTGCCGATCACGACTGGTTTAGGAACTTTGCCAGCCTCTTTTTTGACGACTACGGGATTAGTCAATGCAGTAGTTGTCAAGTCGGTTTTTGTCTTCTCTGAATAGCCATCAAGAAAGACTTCCTTAACGTCACCATCCAAAGTCACTTGATCGCCGACGCTCAAGTTAGGATCATTTTTAAATTGCACCAAGAGCCCTTCAGAAGTAGCGGGATCATTGTCTTCTTGACCTGCTGGTGTTTGGATATAGATTTTTTTACTATTATCCGCGTTCGTTACAACACCAACGACATTCGAGACATGTTTACCAACTAATGGGCTTCTTTGCGATCTGCCTTGAATTTGATGGATCGTTGCGTCACCGACTGGTTTCGGTTTCGGATTTTTTGCTGCATCCTCTGCCGGATCATTGAAATGCATGTCATCCCATTGGGTTGGTTTGAGCTGGAAGGCATCTTTATATTGCGAAACGACTCCGGCAATATTGATGACGGAACCTTTGGTAAATTTCACGCTACCATCCGCAGTTTTTGTCAAATCATCATAAGTTACCCCTGCGCGATTATCAAAGCGTACTGTCGCAGTTTTTCCAGCTTCATCAGTGATCGTAAACTCGCTAGTACCGTAAGTGTCTACTTTGTTGATGTCGCTCGTGATCGTTACCTTATCGAAACTAACATATTCGCCTTGATCAGCGTCAGACGTGATCGCATCCAATGAAGTTTGTTTTGCAGGAGCAACGATTTGGTTAGCAGAGCTGGTTTTCTTGATCGTTGGTGAAGCAAATTGGATCTCATTATTGTTTGCAGAAGGAGCTCCTTCCACAGTCACTTCATCACCGCGAGAAAGACCTAAGTCTTGCGTAGTGTAAACATTCACGCCGCCAGTCGCATCTTGAATATAAAAGCCTTTTCCGCCCCAAGAGCCGATGTCGGTCGTGATCCGGCCGGTGACTCTAACTTTTTTGGTATCATTTGCTTTGAAAGCAGTCCGCGCTTGTAAAATCGTGACGTCTTTGACATCAGGGTCTGGCGGAGTCGGGTCATCGCCGACGATTTTGACAGCAGTAGTGTCTTTGATACCGATTTGACCAAAATATTTTTCGCCAGAACCACTAACTTCCACTTTTTTGCCGATCGTTATTTTCGCTGCAAACTGATCGCGGAACTGCGATGGCAACTGCACAAAAATCAAATTTTCTGGTTTTGCTGGATCAGTAGTTGGACTCTCCGCAATCACCAGATTTGAATTCGGTAAAGTAGGATCATCTTTCCCAGTGACGACTTTATTTGCCGAACCATTTGCTGCACCGACCACATAGCCTTGTTTGGTAACAGATGAGCCATCTTGCGGAATATCTGTGAATCCTGCGGCGTACGCAGTCGCGGCGGGTGCATCATTGAATACCGAAGGCAGCGAACCGGGCAAAACTGCAGCAGTACCGGCGCTTAAAGCTAAAACTGAAAGCGCTTTAAATAAATAACGATAAGATTTCGAGTGCATTCTATATCCTCCTCCATGAGAGATATTTAAATAACTAATGTGATAACCAATCGAAAGAAGTAGTCAAAGAGAAATCACACGGATTTCTCTTTGACATGATTCGAAACTAGTCGATCCAACCACCTGAATTGTTAAAGTGATAAGTTCTTCCGTCGATTTTTTGTGTTCCAGTCACCATTGCACCGCCTTTATCCATGTAATACCAGGTCGGGCCAACTTTATACCAGCCGGTGATCATCGCACCATCGCGATTGAAGAAATACCAAGTTTTTCCTAATTTCTGCCAACCGGTTAGCATTGCACCTCCGTTATCAAACAGGTACCAAGTATTGCCGATTTGCTTCCAGCCGCTTGCCATTGCACCACCTTGATCAAAGTAGTACCAAGCATTGCTGAGATAATGCCAGCCGGTTTGCATTGCACCACCTTGATCGAACAAATACCAAGTATTGCCGAGTTTTTGCCAACCGGTTAGCATTGCGCCACCGTTATTGAACAAATACCAAGCATTACCAATCTTTTGCCAACCAGTTTGCATTACACCCGTGGAAGGATCTAAGTAATACCAAACATTCGCAATAAATTGCCAGCCTTTTTGGCGTTCACTGTTTTTGTAGTAAACCCAGTTATCGCCGATTTGTGCCCAGCCATTTTCGATCGCTAAATGTTTGCGGCCTTCGACTTTGCCTGTCACATAGCCGGCTTCTGCTGTTTTATCGGTGATATAGTTGACGAATGTTTCCGTATCCGGATCCATTGCGCCGACCAAGTGTTTGCCTACGAAACCGCTGAAACCATCACCGCCGCCAAACAAGAAGTCATTGATGACTACTTTATAAGTTTGGTCTGCTTTGATCGGGGTACCATCAGATTTTTCCATGTAAGTTACGACATATTTTTGTTTGTCTTTGTCAGCGCCGGTATTTGCTTTGAAATCATAGCGCAAGCCGGAAATTTGCAAGAAGTAAAGATCATCATCATATTGCTGATTCAGCACATTTTCGATATCCTTGCCGGTCATATCGATGACTTGCATGATATTTCCGAATGGCTGAACGGCTTGTGCCGAGCCCCAAGTGATCTCAGCGTTCGATCCAACAGCCAAATCGGAACGGATCCCGCCGTTGTTGGTCATTGCAAAGTCAGCATTCAAGCCGGCTTTTTTCGACATGTAGACTTGGCCGTCAGTGATCATATTGCCGACAGGTGATTCTTTTTGCACATTATCATTGACGTCGCGGGTGATCATGCCGTTTTTAGCATCTTCTGTTGTTGCTTTCCCGATTGACGCTTCAGTGATCGGTTTGATCAGATCTTGTGCTTGTTTGACTGTTGCTGCTACCGCAGGATCAGGCGTGATTGCATCATTTTTTGGAGCAACAGGGTTGACCGTTGCGGTCGGAACGGCAGTGAAATCTTTTGTATCAGTGTCAAGTTTCCCTTGAAGATCGATATAGCCGCGGCCGTTAGAAGTCGATTCAACGTAACGGCGTTTGCCGTCAGTGCCATTCGCATATTTATGGTTATGTCCGCCGAAGTAGACATCGACACTGTTTTGCGGATAAATCGCGTCCACTTTTTCCATGATTTTTTCGGAAGTATCGTCAGTCCAAGTACCGTCATTTTTCGTTGCCATAGGCGTATGCGCTAAAACAACGATGGCTTTGACGCCTTCTTTTTCCTGCAATTCCTTCGAATATTTTGCGATCGTTTCCGATTCATTTAAAAAGTTGAAGTCTTTGATATGGTCTTTCAATACGAGATTTGGGATTTCAGTCGTTACGATCCCGATGTAGCCGACTTTTACTCCGCCGATTTCTTTGACTGTGTAAGGTTTGAAGCCTTCAGGGATCGAGCCATCTGATTTGTTGACGACGTTAGCGACCACGATATCCATTTTCGATTTCTCTTGCGGATAGTTATCTAAGATTTTTTGGATGTTTTCCGGAAATTGATCAGGAGCCGGTTTTACACCATCAAGAATTCGTTTATATTCAGGCAAGCCTTCATCAAATTCATGATTTCCCAGAGTTCCGACAGTGAAATTCATTTCATTTAAAACGTTGATCGTCGGTTCATCTTGCAGCAGGCCTGAACTTGCCGGGGAAGCACCGACCATGTCGCCGGCTTGGACGCGAATCGTTTCACCATTTGTCGCTGTTTTGAAATCAGACTGTGCTTTGTTCAGATATCCGGCTAAAAGAGCAGCTCCTCCGCTATTCGCCGTTTTGTTGCCGTCTCCATCATAGAAACTGCCTGGATTGTCCAACGCACCATGAAAATCATTGATGCCGAGCATTTGAACTGGTACTTGCGCTGCATCTGCTTCCGGCGTGTCCAGTGCGATGCTTAGCCCAAGACCGGCTGCAACCGCCAGAACAGCAGATGAAAGATACAAATGTTGTTTCTTCATCAGTCAAACTCCTCCTGTGTTTTATTATTAAATTCCTGATAAATTAGAAAAAAAATAAAACATTGTTCATATTATCAGAAAGTTTAATCCATTTTGAAAAACTGCCAGTCATCAAAATATCTGTAAAGCGCTAACAATCTTATCATTTACAGAAATCTTAACAATTTATTCACTAAAATACAACATTATTGAAATTAAAATACGGTGAGAAATAACTCAGCAAAATCCTTTTTTGCGCGGGTCGATTGCAATCAACCGCAAAATCGAGTAAAGTAGAAGCAGTCTGTGAAACAATTATGTTTCACAAGAGGAGGATCTGCAATGGAGCGCTTTTCCGAAGCATTAGAAAAACATCATATTTTATTAAATTCTCATCAAAAAGAACAATTTGAAATATATTATCAGCTGCTGATCGAATGGAATGAAAAAATGAACCTGACGGCGATCACGGATCGCGATGAAGTTTATCTCAAACATTTTTATGATTCGCTGGCGCCGCTGTTTTTTATCGAATTCCCGCAAAATGCGCGGATCTGTGATGTCGGCGCTGGTGCCGGGTTTCCGAGTTTGCCGCTGAAAATCATTCGTCCCGATCTTAAAATTTCGATCGTCGATTCGCTTAACAAAAGGATTATTTTTTTGAGCGAATTGATCAAAAAGCTGAATGTAGCCGATGTGGCGCTGTATCACGAGCGCGCGGAGATTTTCGCTCAGCTGCCGGAACAGCGTGAAGGGTATGATTATGTGACTGCCCGTGCAGTAGCGCGTTTGAACGTCTTGGCAGAATTGTGTCTGCCGCTGGTCAAAATCGGCGGGAGTTTCATTGCGCTGAAAGCCAGTAAAGCCAAAGAAGAGCTGGCGGATGCTGAAAAAGCGCTTAAAATATTGGGCGGCGAAGTCGCAAGTGTCAAAGAATGGAATTTGCCGGACAGCGAAGATCCGCGGACATTGATCGTCATCAAAAAAATCAAAAAGACACCGCAGAAATATCCGCGCAAGGCGGGAACGCCGAATCGCAAACCATTGTAAAAGGGGGAGAAGGATGACAAAAGTCATTTCGATCGCCAATCAAAAAGGCGGAGTCGGCAAAACAACGACAACAGTCGATCTGGCTGCTGCTTTAGCCGAACTTAAAAAAGAGATTTTGATCATTGATATGGACGCTCAAGGGAACGCGACCAGCGGACTCGGGATCCAAAAAAATAAAGTAAAGCAAGATATTTATGATGTCCTCGTAAGCGAAGTCCCGTTGGCGCACATGATTTTGCCGACCAGTGCAAAAGGGGTCGCGATCGTCCCGGCAACGCTTCGATTAGCGGGCGCCGAAATCGAGCTGACGACCATGATGGCTAGAGAATCGCGCTTGAAAACAGCGCTCAAAAAGGGGAAGGAAAAATACGATTATGTTTTGATCGATTGTCCGCCATCGCTCGGGCATTTGACGATCAACGCGTTTACCGCCAGCGACGCAATCTTGATCCCGGTCCAAAGCGAATACTATGCACTGGAAGGATTGAGCCAGCTTTTGAATACGGTCCACTTGGTCCAAAAGCACTTTAATCCTGATTTGGGCATCGAAGGCGTATTATTGACGATGTATGATGCGCGGACGAATTTAGGAGCCGAGGTCAACGAAGAGGTGCGGAAGTATTTTCAAGAACAGGTATTTAATGTCGTGATCCCGCGCAATATCAAATTGTCCGAAGCGCCGAGTCATGGCTTGTCGGTCTTGGATTATGCGCCATCTTCCAAAGGTGCCCAAGCTTACCGCAAATTGGCAGAGGAAGTGATCGCACGCGATGAAGAATAAAAGTTTAGGCCGCGGGATGGATGCACTTTTCAAAGATCTGAATTATTTAGAAACCGAAGCGAAAAGTACTGAAGCGCAGATTTCTGAGATCAAACTGCGTGATTTGCGGCCGAACCCGTATCAGCCGCGGCAAGTCTTTGATGAAGAAAAAATCGCTGAGCTTGCAAAATCGATCCGGCAATCAGGCGTTTTCCAGCCGATCATCGTGCGCAAATCAAAGATCAAAGGATATGATATCATTGCCGGGGAACGCCGATTCCGCGCCTCGAAACTGGCTGAAAAAGAAACGATCCCGGCGATCGTGCGCGATATGGATGACGTCGGAATGATGCAGGTCGCTGTTTTGGAGAATCTGCAGCGGGAAGACCTCTCGCCGCTCGAAGAGGCCGAAGCGTATCAAATGCTGATGAAAAATCTTGGGCTGACGCAAGCTGAACTCTCAGAAAAATTAGGGAAAAGCCGTTCTTATATCGCGAACTATCTGCGACTTTTGACGCTGCCGGCGATCGTCAAACAAGAAGTTCAAAAAAATAATCTGTCGATGGGGCAAGCACGCACACTTTTAGGATTAAAAACTGAAAAAGCGATGCTGAAGCTGGCCAACCGCGCGATCAAAGAAAGTTTGACGGTGCGGCAGATCGAAAAACTGGTCGCCGAAGAAAACAAACGCCAGCAGAAAAAACAGCAAAAAACGCGGAAAGCTTTGCCGCCTGAAGAGATCTTTTATCAAGCGATCGCGGCACAGCTGAGTGATGAGCTGCAGGCCCCAGTCAAGATCCAGCATCAAAAAAATAAAGGAAAAATCGAGATCAACTATACTTCAGAAGAAGAGTTAACCAAAATTTTGGATCGGCTGCATTTTTCTTTGGACAAAGGAGGAAGCCCGCTTGAAAAATTATGAATTGCATGACTTGGTCGAAATGAAAAAGCCGCATGCTTGCCAGGCGAATTGCTGGGAGATCATTCGAATGGGCGCAGATATAAAAATTCGTTGCACGAAATGCCAGCATATTGTTATGATGACTAGGAGAGATTTTGAAAAAAGGTTGAAAAAGATTCTACCGAAAAATTCAGATTAAGGAAGCGTGAAAAAATGTCTTTAACAGCAGGAATCGTCGGTTTGCCGAATGTCGGCAAATCAACTTTGTTCAACGCAATCACCAAAGCTGGTGCCGAAGCAGCCAATTATCCATTTGCCACGATCGATCCCAATGTCGGAATGGTCGAAGTACCTGATTGGCGCCTGGACCGTTTGACAGAACTCGTTCACCCGAAAAAAACCGTGCCGACTACTTTTGAGTTCACGGATATCGCTGGGATCGTCAAGGGGGCGAGCAAGGGAGAAGGATTGGGCAACCAATTTTTGAGTCATATCCGCAACGTCGATGCGATCTGCCACGTCGTCCGCTGTTTTGATGATGCGAATATCACGCATGTCGAAGGCCGGATCGATCCGGTTGCTGATATCGATACGATCAATTTGGAACTGGTGCTGGCCGACTTGGAGTCCGTCGAGCGCCGCTACAGCCGTGTTGAAAAAATCGCGAAGACGAAAGACAAAGAAGCACTGGCAGAGTTTGAAGTGCTGAAAATCATCAAACCAGCATTGGAAGAAGGCAAATCGGTCCGCAGTCTCGAGTTTGACGAGGATCAGAAAAAAATCGTCAAAGGCTTGTTTTTGCTGACTGCCAAACCAGTTTTGTATGTTGCTAATATCGCGGAGGAAGATGCGAGCGATCCGGAGAAAAATCACTACGTTCAAGAAGTCAAAGCATATGCTGCGGATGAAAAAGCGGAAGTGATCGCGATCTGCGCCGAAGCGGAAGAAGAGATCGCTGAGCTCGATGACGCCGATAAGGCTGAATTTTTGGAAGCGATGGGCATCAAAGAATCCGGTTTGGATCAATTGATCCGTGCAGCGTATAAATTGTTGGGACTCGCTACATTCTTCACGGCGGGTGAAAAAGAAGTCCGTGCTTGGACGTTCAAACTGGGCATGAAAGCGCCGCAATGCGCCGGCGTGATTCATACAGATTTTGAACGCGGCTTTATCCGGGCGGAAACGATCTCGTTTGCTGATTTTGATCACTACGGCTCGATGCAGGCCGCACGGGAAGCCGGCCGGATGCGTTCGGAAGGAAAAGAATACGTGGTCGAAGACGGCGATGTAATGCTGTTCCGCTTCAACGTGTAGTTTACCGGCAGAATATCGGGGACGAATGAGGAGAATATTGGAGGGAAACTGTTGGAAACAGAAGAAAAGACCGATTATCGCGCGCTGAATCAAACGTTGGAAAAACAATTGACGAAACGGAACGAACAATATATTTTTGATCTGCGGAAAAATTTGACAGCAGCGAATTTCGATGATGAAAAAATTGAAAAAGAATTAAACGAGATCATGAATCAAATGATCAATGGCCAAAAAAATGGTCAAACAGCTCGGCAGCTTTACGGCACCGTCCAAGAAAAAGCAACGGAGATCATTGAACGTCCGGAGATCATTCCGCCGGCGAAGCCTTGGCAATATTGGCTGGACAACTCCTTGCTGCTTTTGGCAGTGTTAGGGGCAATGCTCGGATTTGTTTCGCTGATCGGCAAAAACAAAACGCAGGGGACCGGACTTTTAACGCTTTTGGTGGCGGCTTTTGCGGGGGGCTTGATTTTCTACCTGTTGTATCAAATGATTTATCAATACGAACAACCGGGTGCTGATCGCTCGAAAAAACCGAAAATGTGGAAGTCGATTTTGATTTTGACGCTGGGGACGATCGTTTGGATCATTCTTTACGGATCAACGATGTACTTGCCGCAAGCCTTGAATCCGGTCATCGATCCGGTGATCCAGATCGCGATCGGAGCAGCAGCCTTCGGGTTGCGTTATCTCTTAAAACGGAAATACCACATCACCGGCAACTTGATGCGGCGGTAAAAAGCAAAAGAAGACATTGAAAATCGAGAAATCGATTTTCAATGTCTTCTTTTTATTTTAAAAACAAATTATTTGGTGATTTTTTTCACGCCGCCCATATAAGGGACGAGCGCTTCCGGGATCGTGACCGAGCCGTCTTCATTTTGATAATTTTCAAGAACAGCAGCAACGGTCCGGCCGACTGCCAACCCGGAACCATTCAATGTGTGGACAAAATGAACTTTTCCGTCAGCATCGCGGAAACGGATCTTGGCGCGGCGTGCTTGAAAATCTTCACAGTTTGAGCAGCTGCTGATTTCGCGGTATGTCTCTTGGGCGGGGATCCAAACTTCCAAATCATGTGTTTTCGCTGCCGAAAAGCCCATGTCGCCAGTGGAAAGTGTAATGACGCGGTACGGCAGACCTAGACCTTGCAAGATCGCTTCAGCATTGCCGACCATTTTTTTCAATTCTTCATACGAGTGGTCCGGGTGAGAGAATTTGACCATTTCGACTTTATTGAACTGGTGAAGCCGAATCAAGCCGCGCGTATCACGCCCGGCACTGCCGGCCTCAGAGCGGAAAGAAGGAGAAAGTGCGGTAAAGTAGATCGGCAGCTCTTCTTCGCTCAAGATCTCGTTAGCATAGTAATTCGTCAGCGGCACTTCCGCGGTCGGGATCAGTGTCAGCGGCTGCCCAGTGATTTGAAAGACATCTTCTTTGAATTTTGGGAATTGCCCAGTACCGAACATCGCTTGATCATTGACCAAATACGGCGGAATGACTTCAGTGTAGCCTTGTTCGTTGACATGCATATCGAGCATATAGTTGTAAAGCGCGCGCTCCAAGCGTGCTCCGAGTCCTTTGTAGTACAAGAAACGGCTCCCGGAAACTTTGGCGCCTCTTTCAAAATCGAGGATCCCCAAATTTTCGCCGATTTCCCAATGCGGTTTCAGCTCAAATGAAAATTTAGGAAGATCGCCGACGCGGTAATCTTCGACATTGGAATCTTCGTCTGGCCCGACCGGTACATCTTCGTGCGGCAGATTCGGCAAACGAACCGCAATCTCATTCATTTTATCTTCGATTTGACCGAGCTCTTCATCGAGCACTTTGATTTCTTCACCGACTTCTTTCATCGCGGCGATTTCAGCTGAAGCCGCTTTTTTTTCACGTTTCAACTGTGCGATCTCTTGCGAAGCATCGTTGCGTTTCTTTTTCAATTGTTCGGTTTTGACTAAAAGATCACGGCGCTGTTCATCGAGCATTTTAAAGTCGAGCAGTGTTTCGGATTTTACTCCGCGGGTCTCCAGTTTCTTTTTGACTTCATCAAAATTTTGACGAATCATTTTTACATCTAACATGGATGATTCTCCTCCTTTTGTAATAAAAAAACTCTTCCATCCAGCTCAAAATCAGCTTGGGACGAAAGAGTCAAATCGCGGTGCCACCCAAGTTCAGCCTATTCAAAGACTGCCCTTGCGATTCCAGTAACGCGGAAAGGGACGGATGACTTCGCGTATGGCTTAACGTCATCGATAGTTGAGGGGGATTCAAAAAAATCTTTTGCCGGCTTTCACCTGCCGCCGGCTCGCTGTAAGAAAGATTTGATCTACTATTCCTCACTGTGTAAATCATAATCAACTTGAAAATATTTGTCAACGGAGAAATCAAAACAGTTCATCGATCCATTGTTTGACCCATTGGACCAAGCGTTCGAAAGGATTCGCCCGTTCGACGCCTTTTTCGGTGACGATCTTGACTTCGGCTTTATGTGCGTCGCTTGCTTCCAGATACCCTAATTTATCGCTTGTTTCGACAGTCAATGTACCGACCGTTTCATTTTTATTGAATGGTGCGACAAGTTTGTTGTCTTTATTTAAATGGGTCCTCTCCAAATGTTCGTGGAAAGTCGGTGCTTGATTTCCTTCGATCCAAATATCTTCGGCGCTTGAAGCGATCAGCTTGACCGAGGGAGATTTTCCTCCATAAACATCGATTGTATGCTTTTTCAGCGCTGGATGGAGTTCGTTGATCGAGGATTGCTTCCAATCCGAAGTGACGTAATCCATCAACTTCGCCGTTTCAACAAAACGGGCATTCGTGTCTGCTGCTTGATTGCTGGCATTCATGACTACGGTGATCATGTGCGAATCGCCGCTTACTTTAGTACCGACAAAACAGGCGCCGGCATCATCAGTTGTTCCGGTCTTTAACCCGTCAACACCTTCTTTGCCGAGCGCAAGCCCGGGCAGAAGCACGTTCCAGTTTGTCATTTCGATGCTTTCGTGCGTTCCTTCAGCAAAGGTCGCTTTTGCTTGCTTTGAAAGCTCCAAAATTTGCGGATAGTCTTGGATCAAGTGACGAGCAATGAGCGCGACGTCTTTGGCAGACATCGTGTTCTGGTCTTCAGCAGAAGAATTTGGATAGCGCAGCGTTTCGGGCAAAGAATCGTTGTCCAAGCCGCTGACGGTGATGATGTTGGCGTCCTGGATCCCTAATTGCCCAAGTTTGGTCCGCATGGCATCGATGAAAGCACTTTGGCTGCCGGAGATTTTTTCTGCCAGCGCCATGATCGCCGCATTAGCACTGACGACCATCGTGGCGTTCATCAAATCTTTGACAGTGTAAGTCGTTTCGGGATACAGCGGAACATTTGAAAGCTCAGTATCTTGGCTGAGGGTTGCCAAGTCCGAAGAGATCGGGACTTGATCGGTTTCAGTGATCGTTCCGGCTTTCAGTGCATCATAGACAAGATACATTGAAAGGATCTTGGTCATCGAGGCGATCCCCAGCGGAGTTTCGCCATTTTGATCAAAAAAAATCTTGCCGGTTTTCTCATCACAGGCAAAAGCCGCTTTGGCAGCGATCGTCGGCGCCCCGCTTTCTGCCGCAGAAACAGTTTGGAGCGGAACCGTTAAAAAAAACAAAAAGAAGCTGATCAAAGAAAAGAGCGCGAGCCCCCGCGTCTTATTTTTTATAGTTTTTTTCATTACTAACTCCCCTTTTTGATAGACTCCTCAATAGTTTATCTTTTTTCACAGGGAGTTTCAACCAAAATAAAAATGACAATCGTGATCTGCAAAAACTTATTGTTTTAGCGGCAGGTGGATGATAAAAGAAGTCCACTGATCATCACTTTTAGCGAAAATATATCCGCCGTGGCCGGCGATGATGCTTTGCGTGATCGCAAGACCCAGACCGGTACCGCCAGTCTCCTGTGAACGAGAAGACTCTACGCGGTAAAAACGATCAAACAACTGCTTTAATGAAGCGGATGGAATTTTTTTGCCGTCATTTTTTACGACGATGACTACTTCTGTCCCTGACTTTTCAGCGGTCATCAAGATATGGCGGCCGCCTTTGCCGTATTTCAAAGCATTCGTCAGCAGATTGCTGAAAACGCGCATCAATTTTTCGGGATCGCCTTCCATTATAAAAGGATCGGGATCTGTCGAGACGCTGATCTCCATCTTTTTCTTGTTGGCCTCCAGTTCAAAGTCGATCGCCAGCTGCTCCAAGAGCTGATGAAGATCAAACGGGATCGGTTTGATCGTATTGACCGGCTGGCGGGCCTTCGTATATTCGAAGAGATCTTCGACCAAAAGCTTCATCTGCTTGGCTTTGCTGAAAGCGATATGGACGTATTTTCGCAGTTCATCCTCAGAATGATATTGTTTGTCTTCGATCAGCCCTAAATAGCCGATGATCGAGGTCAAAGGAGTCCGCAAATCATGGGAAACGTTGGTGATCAGCTCGTCTTTCGACTTTTCGATCTTGCGTTCTTCGTCCACTGCGGCAACCGTGCTGTCGACGAGTCCGTTGATGCTGTCGATCACGCGTCCTAAGTCGCCTCCTAAAACAAACGGGATCCGGTAGTCGTAATGTCCGCTCGCGATATAGTGAAGTTCGCTGATGATGTGGCGCAGCTGCATTTGATGATAGCGTCTGATCAAGCGCCAATAGAGGATCACGCTGTCTGCGATCACAAAAAGCAAAATCAAAAACTTCTTGCCGCTCCAAAAAATATTGCTGTCCCATTCTTTGTTCAGCAGATCTTTAATATTGAAAATCGTATTGGTCAGCGATTGATTATTTTCAATAATCTGATCGATCATGATCAAAATACCGATATTGACCAGCGCCAGCAAAATGATCGTAATGATTCCCTCGATTGCCAGCTCACTGACTTCTTTTGAAGTCAAAATGATTTTCGTACTGGCGGGCGGGGTCTGCTTTTGTCTAGTGTTTTTCAATTTTGTATCCGACTCCCCAAACCGTTTGGATCACTTTTTCGCCGCCGGTTGCTTCCTCGATTTTATCGCGCAGATGACTGACGTGCACCATTACCGTTTTGGCGGAAACGACGCTTTCCTGCTGCCATACACGTTCAAAGATCTCATCGGCGCTGAACACTTTGTTTGGATGACTCGCCAATAGATATAAAATCCCGAATTCTAAAGCAGTCAATTGGATTTCTTTTCCGTCGCTCGTTTTGACTTCGTGCGAATCTTTATTGATCGTTAAAGGTCCCGCTTCAAGCTCGTCCGGTTCATCCGAAGTCACTTGCATCTTGCTTCGGCGCAAGAGCGATTTCACGCGTGCCATCACTTCAAGTGGATTGAACGGTTTAGTGACATAATCATCCGCCCCGGCGATCAAACCTTTGATCTTATCCATGTCGGTCGTTTTAGCGGTAAGCATGATGATCGGGATCTGCGACTCTTTCCGCAATTCTTTGACAACTTGCATGCCGTCCATTTCAGGCATCATTAAATCTAAGATCAAAAGATCAACGTCATTGGTTGTCCGCAATTTTGAAAGAACTTCTTTTCCATTATATGCTTTGACTACTTGATACCCTTCGTTATGCAGATATATGGTCAATAACTCTACGATTTCTTTATCGTCGTCAGCAACTAGAACTTTCATTGATAAATTCCTCCCTGTATTCCGTTATGATGATCTGCTTCTATTATACATGAAGCGAAACAAACAGCCGATATTTTTGTTTATTTTCAGATGAATCAAGAAACTTCAAAAAAACCGTTGATCCAAAAAAATATTTTTGACAATAAATCACGAATGATCAATGATGAATTTTTATTAAAAATCAGCAAATAATGATAAATATGATTATTGTTAAGTATTTTTGATTAAAAAGTAAAATATTACCGAATATTAAAATAGTACCCTAGTTTCGAACTGCTTTTTTTGCACTTTTTTGCTGTTGACCAAATGTAAAACGCTTGGTATAGTAATATACGTCATTGAGGCCGCTTCAATCGAGGCATAATAACATGTTGAAAACATTTTCTGAAAAAGTGCTTGACATTTATTTTCTTAATGATAAGATATAAGAGTTGACGCGAACAAGTCGCGTTCAGTGCTGACAAGCGCTGTGTAGACCTTTGAAAACTGAACAAAGCAAAGACGAACCAATGTGCAGGGCGTTTCGAGCGATCGAAACATA
>JALCOL010000010.1 GCA_022649665.1 Enterococcaceae bacterium | reverse complement strand
ATAAGGCAAAGCGAGATTGGCGATTGCGAAATACCCGTCTACTGCTTAAAAATTATCGCTGGCTCCAAAAACATTGTGAAGAGATCATTGATGACTTGGACAATTATGAAAATGTGATTTTTGATCCTGAGGAATTAAATCTTAAAGCGCTGATGAAATATAAAGCAAAGACGAAAAAGATGCTGGATTATTTCGATGCTACCTGGGGCTCTTATTACGCCTACTGCAAGAACAATGGAATAGCTATGCAACGCCGAAGCGAAGTGCTTAATAAGCTGTATCTTTCGCAGAATAAGCTAAATAAAGTCGACTTGGCAGAATTCTACAATGTGGACGAATCAACAATCAGACGGGATGAAAGCCGTGCAAGCAAAGAGCTTTCAATCTTTCTCTTCGGGATCGACAGCCTGGATGATCTGGAGCAGATCGTATTTACCCACTAATGCACAAACGCTGCCTTGAATGCACCGATTTTAAAAGATAGAATGATAGCGTGAAGTAATCTTAGCAATCCTCCTTTTCCCCTGTCAGAAATGGCAGGGGTTTGTTATGATGAGTGTTATCATATGAGAAAGGAGGGAAAAAATGGAAAGAGACTATGTTTATACTGGATTGCAATCTTCCGGCGAGGGAGCTTTTTTGATTGAACTTTCAGAAGAAACCAGTTATGAAAGAGTTTTTGAATATAAAAGTTACTATTTACCCAAGCGATTTACAGTGAAAGAGGACGGATTATTTAGTCCACATATTGTGAGAGTTTGGTGCGATGCGCTTGGCTTGGATTCGGGATGGAAACGAGTTACTTCGTCAGCGACACATCAGGAAGTGGCAATAGCAATCGCCAAAGATATGATGAATCAATAGCAAATGAGGCACCCCATAAGCGGGAGCTTTTTTTATTAGATCTACAAAACAACACAGATTGCGAGGTGGTGGAAGATGGATGGCTAGAAAGCGAAATCCAATGCGAGATCAAGCCTATCGTATTTGGATCGAATCAAACAAAAGGAAGCCGCTCAAAGATATAGCGAAAGAATTAGGTGTCTCCCCGTCAACTGTTCGTAAATGGAAATCAGAAGATCAGTGGGATAAAGATATGAAAAGGAGCGCTCCGAATGAAACGGAGCGTTACGAATCAATGCGCGGGAACCAGAACGCCAAAAGCAACAATGGCGGCGCACCGCCGAACAATAAAAACTCAGTCAGTCATGGGTTATTTGCCAATTGGCTGCCCGACGACACCAGGGCGATCATCCAAGAGCTATATAGCAGTAAGCCAGAAGACATCATTTGGAACAATATCATGATCCAGTATACGGCAATCATTAGGTCGCAAAAGATTATGTATGTTCGAGATGAGTTTGACCAAACAGAAGACATTACCAGTTCCGAGGTCAATCCAATGTTTGTAGATTTGAAAACAGAAGGTCCGGTCCAAACCAAGCTTACCCGTCAGATTCAATATGCATGGGATAAACAAGCAAACTTCATGAACGCTCAATCGCGGGCTATGGCTACATTATCGAATCTTATCAAGCAATTCATTGCCATCGCTGACGAAAGAGACGAACGTCACAAACGATTAGCTTTGATAGATGCTCAAGTTGCTAAGTTGAAAGCAACAACACCAGAAGAATCGAGTAGTGATAACGAGCCTATCGTAATCATTGACCCGTGGAGTGATCGCAATGGCAAATAAAACGATGGATGTTACGAAAGAGATCAATCCGCATTTTAAAACAGTTTGGCAGGCGAATAAGCCTTACAATATTTTGAAAGGCGGTCGGAACTCATTCAAATCTTCGGTAATCGCACTCCTACTCGTTTCACTGCTTCTTCCATATTTGATCAGAGGGGAAAAAGCCAATATCGTTGTTTTGCGGAAAGTCGGAAATACGATCCGCGATTCAGTGTTTAACAAACTGCAATGGGCACTTGGGAAATATCATTTGCTTGATCAATTTTCTTGGACAGTCAGCCCATTCAAGATCATCCACCAGCATACGGGCAGCACGATCTACTTCTATGGTCAAGACGACTTTCAAAAGCTCAAGTCTAATGATATCAATGATCTGATAGCTGTCTGGTATGAGGAAGCTGCAGAGTTTAAAGACGCTGAAGAGTTCGATCAGACCAATAATACATTCATGCGGCAAAAGCACGCAGACACAGCCTTTGTGCGTTTTTACTGGTCGTACAATCCACCGCGGAATCCATACAGCTGGATCAATAAGTGGGCGGATGAAAAGAAAAGTGATCCAGATTATTTAGTGCACGAATCGAGCTATTTGAATGATATGCTGGGTTTCGTAACTGATCAGATGCAAGCGATGATCGATCGCATTCAGGCGAACGATTATGATTATTACCGCTATTTGTATTTGGGCGAACCGGTCGGATTAGGCACCAATGTATACAATATGAATTTATTCCATGAGATCGATGAACTTCCAGATGATGACAAAATCATTTATCTTTACTACTCGATGGATACCGGGCACAGTGTTTCGGCGACCTCGTGCGGCTGCTATGGGCTGACTGCAAAAGGCAATGTGATTCGGCTCAATGGATACTACTATTCGCCAGCAGGAAGAGTCGTGAAAAAAGCTCCTAGCGAGTTATCGCAAGACATCCATGAGTTCATCACTAAAACAGCCAATTGTGAGCTGTGGAAAGGCGCAAGGATCCGCAAGCGCACGATCGACAGCGCAGAAGCTGCACTCCGAAATCAATACTTCAAGGACTATCAGCAGCGATGGAACCCAGTGGCTAAAAAGAAAAATATCGATATGATCGACTTTGTGCAGGATCTGCTGGCACAGGGTCGTTTTTATGTGCTAAAAAAGCCGATACCGACAGGATTGCGGTATTGCGACAGTAACGAGATTTTCCTGGAGGAACACCGACAATATCAGTTTGATGAGCGGACGCTGAACAGTGACGATCCGCGAGTGATCAAAGAGAACGATCACTCAGTAGATGATTTCAAATATTTTTGTGTCGACAATGCCAAAGATCTGCGCTTAAAAGTGTAAAGGAGGTGGCGAATTGGGGATTTTCCGAGCCATTAAAAATCTATTTACGAAAGGGGGCTATGCCTTGACAGGTCAAACGCTAAACAGCATTACCGATCATCCGAAGATCAATATTTCGAGTCTAGAGTTGCAGCGGATCGAATCTAATTTCCGGCAGTATGAAGGAAATTATCCAGATATCGAGTACATTAATTCGAACAATCAAATCAAAAAACGCAAGTACATGACAATGAACTTGCGGAAGCTTACTGCTGAGATGATGACCTCGCTTGTATTTAACGAACAGACAGAAATCAATGTAGATGAATCTCTTCAGGGAGCGAACGAATTCATTCAACATGTTTTTGAACACAACGACTTTAAGAAAAACTTGGCTCGTTATCTTGAACCAATGTTTGCCACCGGCGGTTTAGTCGCGCGGCCTTATTTCGACGGCGGAACGCAAGAAATCGAATTTTCCTGGGGCTTAGCCAACTCTTTCATTCCTTTACGCTCGAATTCAAACAGTATTTCTGAAGGGGTAATGATTTTCAAAACTCAAAAAGTCATGGGTGATAAAGTTTACTATTACACGCTTTTTGAGTTTCACGAGTGGCAAGATGGTCAATATGCGATCACAAATGAGCTCTATGTTTCTGGGGATGCGAAGATTATCGGAAAAAGGACCGCTTTGTCTGAGATCTATGAAGATCTTGCCGAAACTGCGATCATCACTGGTTTGATTCAGCCTATCTTCAGCTATTTGAAACCGGCAGGATTTAATAATATTAGCCCTTATAGCCCGTTAGGCTTGGGGCTATGTGATAATTGCGAGAATACTCTAAAACAGATCAATGATGCTTTTGATCAATTCAACTGGGAGATCCGGATGGGTCAACGAACAGTATTGGTTAGCGATCACGTCTTGAATTACTCACCCGATGAGCAAGGAAAAGGAAGCTCTCCGCGGTTTGATCCGGATATCAATGTGTTCAAACGGCTGCGCACGGATATCGATCAAGACTTTATCAAGGATATGACCAGTGATATTCGGGTGGAACAATACACTTCCGCAATCAATCAATTCCTAAAGACACTAGAAATGCAATTGCAACTTTCAGTTGGGACCTTTAGTTTTGACGGAAAGAGCGTGAAAACCGCGACAGAGGTCGTTAGCGAGAATTCTCTGACCTATCGGACCCGAAACATGCAGTGCCGCGAGGTCGAAAAATTTGTGAAATCGGTCGTTGTTTCAACGTTAGAGCTTGCCAAACGCACGTATGGTGCTGATGGAAAACAGATTTATACCGGAGGAATCCCTTCGTTTGAACAAATTAGTGTAGATTTTGACGACGGTATTTTTGAAAGCCAAGATGCCAAGCTAGAATTTTATCAAAAGGCTGCCGTTGCGCAACTGGTGCCGAAAGTTGAAGCGATCAAATCGATCTTCAAATTGACTGATGAGGAGGCTGCCGACTGGTTCAATAAGATTCAGGCAGAAACGTTAGGTCTTGATCCATTGGAACAAGAGCAAGCTTCTGCTGATGAGGAGTTAGGAGACGAGGAGTGATATAGATGGTGAAAGTAACACCGAACCAGTTGGATCTATGGTCCAGCAACCTCGGAGATCTATATAACTCCCTGGAGGGAGAAATCATTAGGCAGCTGATCAAACGACTGTCAAACGGCAAGACGGACATCCTAGAATGGCAGGCGCAAGCATTAAAAGATTTGCATCTATTCAATTCAGAGGTTGCGAAGCTTGTTTCCCAGGTGACTGGAGTTGCTGAAGAGGAAGTCATTCAAATTTTTGAAGAAGTCGGCCAGCAAACTGTGACAGATGTCGATGAAGCGATCGGGAAGATCCCTGAATCGAGACCTTCTAACCTTGATAATGTCGTTCGAGGATATGCAAATCAAGCCTGGTCGGGGATTGATAACCTTGTAAATCAAACGTTAGTAACCTCGAATTATGGTAACGGAGCAGCTACACGAGCCTATACAGAAGTGCTCAATCGGACTCAAATGCTTTTTAACTCTGGGATGTTGACGCAAGATCAGGCACTTGAAAGAGCAATTCAGGAGCTGGCGCAAAAGGGGATCAAGTCTACCTTTGTCGATAAAGGCGGGCATACATGGTCAATGGAACGATATGTGCGAACGATTTTAAAATCGACGCTTGGAAACACGTATGATCAAGTCCGAACGGAACGCATGGAAGAATACGGAACCCACCTCGTTCGCGTCAGTCAGCATATGGGCGCACGACGAGCCTGCAGCAAGATCCAAGGGCATGTAGTGGATCTTCGGCCGATGAATAAGCTGCCGCCAGGATGGAAGTACAGAAGTATCTATGATCCGTATTGGGAAGCACATTACGGGACTCCGGGCGGACATCGCGGGGTCAATTGCAACCATAATCATTTTGTATTTATCGACGGGGTCAATACAAATACTTCGAAGCCGCTCGATCCTGAAATGAATGAGACAGTTCGCAGATTGCAAGAGAAACAACGCCGATTGGAACGTGGTGTTGTTAAACTGAAAAAGAACAAGATGATCGCTGAAGAACTAGGAAATACTGAAGATGCTAAGGATTATCAAAAAAAGATTCGTCTGCACCAGCAGGCATTGAGAAAGCTTGTCGACAGCAATGAATATTTGAGCCGGAACTATAAGCATGAGAAGGGCTACACGCCGCTGGATACTGTCATGAAAGATTTCCATCATGACTTGAAGAAAAATCGGCCTAAAACAAGAGATGAGTATTCTTCTTTGGCGAAGAATATGAGTAAAAAGAACATGCCGTCATTCGAAAAGTATGAGCAAATGAAGTATAATGGAGGGAGAAGTTCCAAGCTCTTCGATGATTATGTGCGCTCTAGGAAAAACAATAAAATTTCTGCATTCAGCAGTTTCGAAGATTACCAAAAGTATAAAAAGAGGATTGATGATCAAATAGTTGGTCTGCAAACTGTGGATGGCATAAGGATCAATGGTCAACGCAAGCATTTCATTGAGCGAGTTTTAGGAACCACCGAAGATCCGAAAACCGGAAAACCTAGGACAGGTGTAGAAGTAAGCGACATTTTGGACACACTACGATCAGGAAAACCGAAAATCAGCAGTTCAGATAGTACTGTTACAGAATATCAAGGAGCCAACTGTCTAGTAACCATAAATAATATAACTGGGAAATTGATTCAAGTCAGTCCTAGAAAAAATAAAAAGAGAAGGTGAGTTCATTGATAAAAGTTGTTTTAAAAAGAGATGATTACGACTTTATACAAAACTATGCACCCGCCTTTAAAATCGAAGTTGTTGCCGCACCGGTTTTAATTACTGAGAAAGAGGTAACCTACGAGTTTCATGAGGAAGAGGACTATGATGATTTTGAATCAGGTTTGAACTTTACTATTGTTCATGATGGCCTTGATAACCAAGAGCATGTGAATAAAGTTGGAAAACGGCTATACAAAATTTATGATAATTTAGATGTTTACAAAGAGTAGCACTTGATCTTATTCAATGATTGAGTGCTATTTTTATATCCAAAAATCTGCTTTAGGCTACTGCTAGGGCTTTTTATTTTGCACAAAACTCGACGGGGATGGTCGTTAAACTACCAAATCCATCGTGGTCGTAGCCACGTCAAAACTCGAAAGGATGAACAAAATGAAAAGAGAACAACTTAAAGAGCTGGGTTTATCAGACGAACAAATTGGATCGATTATGGCACTGCATGGCGCAACCGTGAATGAATTAAACAACCAGTTGGCAAATGCACAACAGGAAACGACTCAGTACAAAGATCAATTGACTGCTAATCAAACAGAACTGGATTCACTAAAGGAACAAGCAAAAGGAAATGAAGATCTGACCGGAAAATTAACAGAACTTCAGAACAAATTTGATGAAACCACAGCTGCTTCTCAAGTAAAACTCGCTGAACAGCAAAAAGACTTTGCAATCAAGTTGGCTTTGAAAGATGCAAATCCGCTGGACGAGGAGATTGTTTTAGCCCAATTGGACAAAGACACGATTAAAGTTACGGATAAGGGACTACAAGGCTTTGAGGAGCAACTAAATGCCCTGCAAGAAAACAAAAGTTTCTTGTTTCAACAATCCGATACAGGGACTGCCCCACGAACACCAACCATTATGGCTGGGGGTAATCCACAAAATGGAGCAACTGAAAAGAGCATTGTACAAAAAATTCAAGAAAGATTAGGTGAATAATTATGGCATTAGTACTAGATAGCAAAGATCTTGCAACCATCGACCAAGAATTCCGTGCGGATTCCCAAGTATGGGATGTATTGACCCAAGGAGCGAAGAGCATTACGGCATCTGATTTTGTTGGAGCAAACGAAGTACGGATCAATAAAATGTCCGGTTTTGTCGAAGCCACTCCATACAAACGCAATCAAGACAACGCACGCAGCGCTGTCAGCATTGAGAAAGAAACCATCAAATTAATGCATGAAGATTGGTTTGCTTACGACGTTGATCAATTGGATCAATCGGAAAGTGCAGCATTGACGATCAACAATGTCGTGACCGAACACAAACGTCTGATCACGGTGCCGCATCGTGACAAAGTTGCTGTTCAAGCGCTTTACGACAATGCCGGCAATAAAGTCAGCGGAGCATTGACTGAAGAAAATATTCTAGCGGCTTATGACGCTGCTGAAGAATACATGACCGATAACGAAGTTCCAGGTGGGTATGTGATGTTTGTATCGGCTGCGACCTATCGCTTGCTGAAGAACGCGAAAGGCGTCAGCAAAACATTCTCGACCAATGAAATGCAAATCAATGGGATCAACCGGACTGTTGCGCAAATCGATGGTGGCGTGCCGATCATCAAAGTGGCAAAAGGACGTTTCAGCAGCGTGAGCATTGAGGACACAATCAACTTTATCATCACGCCGTTAACGGCGATCGCCCCGATCGTTAAATTCGGCACAGTCGACACCGTTCCGGCTTCTCAAGACCGTAACGGCTACCGCGATACGATCAAAGGCTTGGATTACTATGACGCAATCGTGTTTGAAAATGCCAAAAAGGCGATCTACGTTCACGCAGCCCCAAAAGCGTAGCCCCTTCAGGAGTCACGTTGAACAAGCAAACGTTAACTCTTGAGGAAGGGGCAACTGAAATGCTAACCGCCACAGTAGCACCGGCAGAGGCCACGGACAAATCAGTCAGTTATGCCTCTGGTGATGAAACAATCGCTACTGTGACGCCGGTGCAAGGCAAAGTGACGGCGGTCAAAGCTGGAAAAACAATGATCACCGCCAAAACAGTAAACGGCAAAAATGCGACATGCGAAATAACGGTAACCGCTAAAGGAGGGGCTTAGGCTCCTCTTTTTCCTTAAGGAGGCCTAAAAATGCCCTATATCACTTTTAACGAATTCAAAGAGCTTACCGGTAAAAAGGATTTCATTGAGGAGGATTTTAAACGATTCCTTCCAAAAGCTTCGGCAGTTTTGGATTCAATTACAAATTATTTCTATCAGACAAACGACCTCGTCACGGATCCGATCAAGTTCCGGGTGAATCAATTTAAACTGGCTTTATGCAGCCAAATAGCTTATTTCGTTGAAGTCGGATCAGACACAGTTGAAGGAATTAACAAAGCTCCGCAGTCGGTTAATATCGGCTCAACCAGCGTATCAAATGGATTCCGATCCAATTCTGCAGGATCGAGCGTACAAAAATCGATCATTGCAGATGACATCTATATCTATCTGGAAGGGACAGGGCTCTTGTATCGGGGGTGCCGCTCATGTTAGCGCCAAAACCGCCAAAAGAAATGTTAATCGATAAGATGGTTCACAAGCCATATCTGGGTGAGGGAGACTACAACAAGCCTCAGTATGGACCGGAACAAGCAATCAGCTTTATTCGTATTGACCGCAGTCCACAATATATTATTAATATGGATGGAAAACAGATTCAATACAACGCTCTGGTATTTGGCTATCGAGGTCTAACTGACCCGCTGCCAGATTTTAAAGAACAAGATGTGCTAGTTTTTGATGGTGTAGCTCACACGATCACCAGTGCGGCAATGTTTAAAGAGCCTTATGCCGATCAAGTTTATTCATGGGAACTGGCGGTGATTTGATGGTCGAGATCGAGGTCAAGGCGAATTTGCGAGGAATCACCGATAAACTCGGTCCGCAAGGTATGCTGAGGGGAAGGCAGGCACTGGCCGATCAGATGCTGGCAGATATGAACAAATATGTTCCTTACCAAAGCCATGCTCTCAGAAAATCAGCCTCCGTTGCCATGGACGGTAGCGCAATCTACTACAATACTCCATATGCTGCTGCTCAATTTTTTGGATCCAACGGAAAAGCAAAGTGGGTAAAAGGAAAGGAGCCTGGAACGGGTCCGAGATGGGATAAAAAAGCAGAAAGAAGCAATATAAAGGTTTGGGAGAAAGCTTTTTTAAGAGGAGCTGGAATAAAATAATGGATTTTAATGAACGTCTCAAGGAAAAAATTTCTCAATTAAATCTGCCGATTATGACAAAATTGGGGATCAATACTAAAGATGAATCTGCTGCATTCTATCCCATTCCAGGGGGGCAGGTTACCAAAGTTTTTATGGATGGAATCAAGGAACAGCAACTAAATTACGAGTACGCAATCAAATCAAAACGGCAAGAGATTGCTAGTCAGCAACTTTGGAGAGTGTCTAATTTTCTTGAAAATTTAGAAGAACTAGAAAGTAATGACGAAAGTTTTGAGTTTGGAACGATAGTGATCACGAGCAAGCCCGCTTCATCAAATGCTGATGAACAGGGCTTTTTTTATTGGGCAATTGATTTTACAGTAACACTCACTACATTTAGAAATAAGGAGTGATTTAACGATGGCAAGACAGAAAAATGCAAAAAGAAAACATTTTGTAGCTCCATTTAAATCTGCAGGAGAAAAACCGGAAGAATTGGCTTGGCTGCCGCTAGCAAACTATATCGAAACGATCGAAGACGATTCCGATGAAAATACCGATTCGGCTGGTTACTATGACGGCGATGGATCGGAAGAATCAGTTTTTAATGGCCGATCTGAGATTTGGAACTTTAGTGGAAACTATAACCCGGACGACCCTGCTCAAAAACTGATTGCTAGTTTGAAAAGAGCACAAACAGATGATGAAAGACGAATTTGGCACAAGATCGAAGAAACAGATGGGTCTATTGTTACAGGTGTTGCTAAGGCTCTGGAAATCAAAGCTGGTGGCGGAGATGCAACAGATTATGAAGCATTCGAAGGACATCTAGACTATGTAAAAACACCCGAAATTACTCCTCCGAAGAAAGAAACTCCTGTCAAAGAAGAAACAACTGACGGCAAAGGCGCTGTGTAGAAAGAAAACATTTAATGTAAAAGGAATCTGGGAGGGCATTCATGGAAACAAAATATATTGTTGATTCCGGTCAGCTAGCAATTCCAATCGGTGTGCGCGATAAAAAAGATCCGAATAAAGTTCATGAGTTTATTTTGCGATTTGACTTGAGTGATCAAGGAATCAAGAAAGCGCTGCAAAAGAATGAGGAAACAAAGAAAAAGTTGAATGAGATTGCAGGAAGATATTCGTCCAAAATAGGTAATAAAAAAATCACTGATGAAAATCTTCCAATCATTATTCAAGGAATCACTGATCTTTTACGAACGCAATTTGATAGCGACTTTGGTAGTGGGATGTATGATAAAATCGCAAATTCAGGCGGTGGAAATAGTTTCTTAAACATGATGGATCTCTATTTCTGGATTGCGGATTATATCGAGCAAGCACTAAGGAAGAAAGCCCAAAAAATCAATATGCGTTCACAAAATAAAAAAGCAAAATATTTGAAGAAACGCGGAAGATAGCGAGGTGGGCAGATGCTTCGCCTGAATGAAGATTTAGTCGAAAGGTTACAATTTGGAAAAAGTTGCTATCAACTCAATTTGTCTTTTGATAATGTGCTGACCGCTTATGACGCGTTGAGGGATAAAGAACTAAATGTGACGGATAAACTCGAAGTTTATCTGTCTTTTTTGATTATTGGCCCTCTTCCAAGAAAGAGAATTTGGGTGGAACTGTACAACTTGATCGATCAGTTGCTTTTCAGCCGTAATTCAACTGCTAAAAAGGTGGATCTGAATGGTAATCCAATGCCGCGTCCAAAGCAAAAGCCTGATTTTGATTTTTCTTTTGATGCTAGCTTGATTTTTGCAGCTTTTTGGCAAACTTATCAAATCGATTTGTTGAAAGAAAGAGGGAAATTGCACTGGTTTAAATTTATAGCAATGCTCGATGGATTACCGGAAGATACTAGATTTTGCTATATTCGGCAGATTCGTGCTACTGATCTTGCGGAGATCAAAGACAAAGAACAAAAGAAAACGATTCGGAAACAGAAACAATTGTTTGCGCTGCCTGGATTAGATGAGGGAGGAGGCGAGGAAGATGGCGGATGGGACAGTTAAACTTATTATTGAGGCGGATGGGAGACAAGCTGTTGCAACGGTAGGGGAACTAAAAGAGAAGATTCAAGAAACTTCAAATACAGGAAAGCAGTCAAAGTTGAAAGATATATTTACTGGATTTTCCCAAGAAGGGCAAAAAGCAAATAATTTGTTAGGGACTTTTCGCGATAAACTTTCGTTTGGTGCAATTGCCGGAGCGGCTTCCTCTGCTGTCCAAACTTTAACAGGTGGAATCGGCGGATTGATCTCTGAAGCTGCAAGCGCCAGCGATGCGATGGACAAATTCAAGTCAACTATGAAGTTCGCTGGTTTTAATCAAGGAGATATCGATAAGGCCTCTAAATCCGTAAAAAAATATGCGGATGATACGGTGTATGATTTAACGGATGTAGCGAATACGACCGCTCAGCTAGCCGCAAATGGGATTAAAGATTATACAGGATTAACTCAAGCTGCTGGAAACTTAAATGCGGTAGCTGGTGGAAACAAAGATACTTTTAAAAGTGTTGCCATGGTTTTAACGCAAACTGCTGGGGCGGGGAAACTTACAACAGAAAATTGGAATCAATTAGCAGATGCAATTCCTGGGGCAAGCGGCATGTTGCAGGAAGAGATGAGGAAAAATGGTGCCTACACTGGAAATTTTCGTGAAGCAATGGAAAAAGGGGAAATCAGCGCGGATGAATTTAACCAAGCGATTTCTAACCTGGGGATGGACAGTGCGGCAAAAGAGGCTGCAACTGCTACTACTACCTTCGAGGGGGCGATTGGCTCTCTTCAAGCTAATATCGTAAGCGGAATCCAAAAAGTCATCGATAGTATCGGTAAAGAGCGCATGACGCAAATCATTAGCGACTTGAGCAATGGCATCGTTGGAGCCATCAATGTTTTGGTAAAAGCTCTGGAATTTATCGGGAAACATGCGGAAGTATTCAAGGCGTTGGCCATTGGTATCGGCATAGCCGTGGCTGCGTTTAAAACCTTAAGCATTATTACTAATGTTGTTAATGTGATTAAAAATTTCAACACAGCCATCTCTGCAGGGAAGGGAGTCGTTGCAGCATTTAATGTTGTGATGGGCGCTAACCCATTTGTGCTAATTATCGGAGCTGTTGTCGCACTGACTGCGGGATTGATTTACTTCTTCACTCAAACTGAAACCGGTCGTCAAATTCTTTCAACTTTCTTTACATGGTTGAAAGCCGCTTGGACAGATATTTCCGCCTTTTTCACGGGGGTTTGGACAGGGATTCAGCAGACATTCACTTCTGTGGTGACAGCAATCGGCGCATGGTTAACCAATGCTTGGACAACGATCACAGGCACAATCAGTTCAGTTTGGAACGGAATCAGTTCATTCTTTTCGGGACTCTGGGTTGGAATTCAAAATATATTTTCAACTACGATCAGCGGAATTAGCTCAATTGTCTCCGCTGGATTTACTGCCGTCGCAAGCATTATTAGTGGAGTATGGAATGGAATCAGTTCATTTTTCTCTTCAATTTGGGGGGCAATCACAAGTGTTGTGACTAGTGCTATTAGCGGGATTCAAACAACGATTTCAAGTGTTTTCAATGCGGTTTCCGCAGTAGTGAGCAGTATTTGGAACGGAATCAAAAATACGATTTCGAATACGATTGAAGGGGCACGAAATATCGTAAGTAATGTAATTGGATCAATTAAAGGTTATTTCAGTTCTTTGAGTAACATTGATCTCTTCAGTGCTGGTCGAGCGATTATCGACGGATTTCTTCGCGGCTTGCGCTCCGCCTATGAGAATGTAAAAAGTTTTATTGGCGGAATCGGCAGCTGGATCAAGAGCCATAAGGGCCCCATCAGTTATGATAGAAAACTGCTGATCGATAATGGTGGATCTATCATGTGGGGACTCAACAAGGGACTGCAAGATAGTTTTAAAGGAGTACAAAAAACTGTTTCAGGGATGGCGGGAAGTCTCGCTAATAGATTTCAATCGGCAGAAGATCGGATTGGAGTGACTCAAGGAAATGCTTCTCAGCAAATCATCAACAATTCAAACAGTACGCGAACAATCAATAACCAGCCGCAGATCACGATGAATGTGAATTGGAGCGGAAAAGAGGATATCCGGAAAACGATGCAAGAGATGGCTTGGCTCACAAATATCGATGAAAGGGGCGGAATGGCATGAGTTTTATTGAATTTAACGGTTCCAGATCTGATGATTTTTATCTTCATCTCGAAAAAGATCTGGCTTTTCCAAGTCCTGGGCGAAATGGTTCCTTTCAAAAAATCGATGGCCAAAACGGCGAAGTTCGAACGGGGGATGATTCGTTGAACAATGTTTCCATGTCCTTCCCTTTTCGGGTGGTCCTTCCCAGTGGTTTGACTGTTGAAGAGATTGCGAATGACGTTTCGAACTGGGTCAAAAAAGACTGTCTTTGGCATGATCTGTATTTTGACGGCGACCCGGATTATGTTTATCGCGCGATCTACGCCGGCGAATACAGCTTTGACCGTATCGTTTCCTACTACGGGAAATGTGTCTTAAATTTCACGATGAAGCCCTATAAATTTCTGCAAACAGGATTAAGGGAAAAGACGATCCAATCGGGGGAGGCCTTGACGAATCCGACGCATTGGGCTGCCTATCCGCGGTTCTCGGTCAAAGGGCAAGGAAATATCATTATTAAAATCGGCAGCGAAGAGCTCAGACTTCTGAAAGTCGATCAAGGGGTGATCGTCGATTCTTTATATCAGACCGCGACGACGCTTGACGGCGCAACCCCAGCCTGGGGGAAAGTGGTCAGCTATCCGCTGCCTTTGATCCATTCCGGCCGGCAAGAAATTACGATCACCGGAACAGTCAGCGAGCTGAAGATTTTGCCGCGTTGGGAGATGATTCTATGAATTATCCGATTCTTTATGAACAAAATGCAAATGATTTTTCTACGCTGGGCCTAGGTCCGCTGACAAATGCACTGAAAGCTGCGGTTACGGAAGAACGTAATGGCAGTTTTGTTTTTGAGGGGACCGTGCTGATCGATGAAGTAATCTATCCGCAGATCCAAGAGAACGGGGTCATCAAAGCCGATGCGGGACATAAGCTGAAGGATCAGCGATTCCGAATCAAACGAATCGTTGATCAGCATGACGGCACCGCAGCGATCTATGCAGAACATGTCAGCTATATCACGCAGGAGCTTTCGCTCCGGCCGGAAGCTTCAGCCGCTGGAAACGGACTTTCTGCTTTGATGGCATGGAAGAATGCGATCACGGATGAAAATCCGCTGTCTGTTGGATCAGATGTCCAGACGATCAGCAAGACCTCCTGGCGGATCGATAAAGTTCAAAACGCCCGTCAAGCGCTGGGCGGAGTGCGCGGATCGATTCTAGATCGATGGGGCGGCGAGTATGAATTCGATAATTATCAGATCCTTTTGCATCAAAAACGGGGAACGACTGCTCAAACCTTGATTGCTTACGGCCGGAATATCACTGATTTTGAGCAGGAGAGGAATATCGCTGATACCTATACTTCTATCTATCCCTACGCGATCTTCAAGCCAAGCAACGGAGAAGAACAGCTCATTACGATCCCAGGCTACTTTGTGGATGCACAGAATTGGAAGAGTTTTCCGAACCGCAAAGCCCTGCCGGTCGATTTCTCACAAGAATTTACAAACGAGGAGAAGCCGACTGCCGAAAAATTGGCGGACCTCGCTGCTGCTTATATCAAAAGCAATCAGATCGGCGTTCCTAAAGTATCGATCAAAGTTTCTTTTTTAGATCTTTCAAAAACAGCAGATTATGCGGACGTCGCTATTTTGGAACGGATCAATTTATGCGATGATGTCCGCGTTTTATATCCAAAGCTGGGTGTAGAGACGGTCTCGCAAGTGGTCAAAACGGTTTGGAATGTCTTGTTGGAAAAGTACGATGAGCTTGAGATCGGTGAGAAGCGTTCTTCTCTTTCGTCGATCATCAATGATCAGCAGTCCCAAATCAAAGAAGTGGAGACCATGACCAATTATGCAATGACTTCGGCGAACGGGAAAAATACGACTTTCTACGGACTATTTGGAGAGAATGGGCTCGGAGAACCAAAAGCGACCCGTCTCGGAGATCTGTGGTACCGGCCGAACAGCGAGTTCACCGACATGCTGCAATGGGACGGGATCATCTGGAAGTTGATCATGTCCACCAAAACACTCGCAGACCTGGATCAGCAAGTGACAGAGGCATTAGAGGAAGCGAAAAAGGGGCAGCAGGATGCGGAAGCCGCTTACGAGCGTGCTGTGAATAATACTGAGCAGAAAGTTACTTCTGCCTCTGAGACTTGGAGCAGAAACCTCAATCAGGTGAAGAATGACTTGGACGGAAAACTTACCAAACTGCCAGACAGTCTGATCAATAAAGCGTGGATCGATCAGTTATACGGGGCGGACGCTTTCATTACGAATCTCAATGCCAATTCCTTAAAAGCAGTCACGGCGAATATCACCCAAATCGTTACGAGTGGGCTGTCCGCCGAAACGATCACTTCAAAATTTATCAAAGTAGATAATGCGCTGATCGATAAGGTATTCGCGGCTCAAGGATTCTTTGAAAAGCTGGTATCCAGTACCGCCTTCATTAAAAATCTGACAGCAAGCACTTCTTTTGTAAATGATCTGTTCGCAAACAATGCCTATTTGACAAAGCTGAAGGCAATCGATATCGACGCCAGCCGGATCACCGCGGGTATCCTCCGAACGATCAAATTAGAGGGACCGAATCTATCGATCGATTTAGGGACGGGGTATGTCAGTATGAATAAAGGACGCATCGCCACAACGGATGGTCAGAGCTATCTAGATCTGAATGGCGGGACCTTTGTGCTTAAGAACGGCACGATCTCCGGATCAAAAATCATCGCTTCCGATACCTTTGGGACGATGGAAATGGATAAAGGAAAATTTACTTTCCGCAATAGAAATGGGTATACGTTTGGGTCATACGGCCCCTACTGGACAACCGCCGAACCCAACGGAACAGCGATCCGCTGTTCGGGAGCCAATCCGTTTTCTGTCCGTGTATGCAATGACGCGAACGAAAGTGCTTGGAATTGGGGAAGCATGGGGTTAGCCGTTGGCGGATCGGTTGAGAAGCCGTTGATGGCCATCCAAAATTTGAATGTAGTCGGCGAAAAAAATGCCATTCATGTCACGCGTGACGGGGTACGCGCTACGCCAGCATATGAAATGGCTGAGAGCTATCTTGGCGATATGGGACGCAGCCAAACAAATGAAAATGGCGAAGCATGGGTCCCAATCGAAACGCTGTTTTCCGATACTGTTAATACCGATATTCCCTATGAAGTTTTTCTGCAGCCTTACGACAACGCACATTTTTGGATCGCCGATTTTCGCTCAGATCAATTTTTGGTCCGTTCAGACACGCCACTTGCGCGATTTGTCTGGGAGATCAAAGCAAAGCGCCGAGGATATGAAAATGACCGGCTCGTTAAACAAGAGTACAACAATGACCAAGTCAAGCAAGAATTTACAAATCTAAACCTTATCGAGGGGGAAATGATATGAACACTGAAATAGACGCAGGAAAAATGATCGAGAAGCTGTTACAGCGGATCACTATTCTGGAATTAGAGAATGCCAAGCTGGAAGTGATCAACGGAGAACAAAGTGAGCAATTAGAACAAGTGAAGGCTACAGAAAAAGACAAAGGAACTGACTCTTTATGACATACTACAAAGAAATCGTTAAGCCCTTGGTGATTTCTGGCAAAACGCGACGTGAAATCGACCTAAGGGCACAGGTATGGTCATATGATCACAATGTTCAAAAATTTGTATTTCCTCTCTCCGCCTTAGAAGGGAATATTGATCTGAGGAATGCAACGGTGCGTGTGCTCTTACGATACGGAGAAAGCATGGTCGAAGACGTAGGGAACATCGAATCTGTTGAAGATGGGGAAGTTTCTTATATTATCCCGGAGAAAATGCGCGGATATGAAGGGACAGTCATGATGGACCTATACGTAGTTCTTCAATCGGGAGAAAAAATCGATGTGCAAAACATGAAATTCACTATGGCGCGTTCAACAATTGACACCGCTCCACTTCCTGCAAAGGAGATCTATTTTCAAAGCTTCGAATCTGCGCTGGAAGAGGTCAAAAAGGCCAGTGCTGAAAATGTTGTCAAAATTAACGAAGAATATAAGAAAGTTTCAGGACATGCCGACGAAAAGGTTAAAGAATATGACCAAAAATTTACAAAAACTGATGGAGAATTAAACACACTCACTGGTGATTTGTCTGCTACAAAAGTAATCTTGGACAAGGCAAAATCGGATACAACCATATTATCAGCAGAGCAAACCCGGCTGAATACAGAAACAAAAAAAGTTGGGGAGAATCTAACCGCCACTTCTTCAACCTTGAAGACGATTCAGACCCAAACTACAAAGCTCACGGAAGATGTAGGGAAGGTCAATACAGAATCTCAAAATGCAAGTACACATATAAAAAGCACTATTGAGGAATGCGATAAACAAATTGTCATATTGAAAGCTGAATTCGCAACTACCGAAGCCGATCTGAACGGCAAAGAAACACTAATCAGGACGCGTTTGGATACACAAGAAAAACATTTGGCGGAGCTTAGCGCAAATGTTGAAAAACTCCGAGGTCCAAAAGGGGACAAAGGAGATCCTGGAATCCAAGGTCCCCAAGGTCCAACAGGGCCTAAGGGAGACACGGGTCTACAAGGTCCGGCGGGTCCCAAAGGGGATACAGGGGCGCAAGGAACCTTTGATCCGCAAGCTTTATCGGAGCTCTATTTGAAAAATACCGGCATTGGATTTGGGAATGGAAGTGATACTCCAACTTATACATCTGATTCAGATATTGCTCTTTCAGGCTTCTTTTCCATCCCTTCTCTTTCTTCGAGTTTTTCTTCCCCTGTCAAGGCAAAAGACACTCAAACCCTGTTGATCCAGAAAAATGGCTACTATAATATCAGCTTTACTGCCTGCGCGGGTTTTCCAAACAATCACAATTGGGGAGCCTATTGCACGGTGATACTGTTCATTAACGGGGAGGCTTCAGGAAGCGCGCGAGCTTATGGGATCGATAATGGAATGGTAGCTCTCAATGCCGTTCGTTCGCTGAACAGCGGAGACACTATAAAGTTCAAATCTTACGTGAATTCCAGCAAGGGCGTGGTTCTTTATGCTCCTCACGGCTCGGTAAAATATCTGTCTGGAAAATAAAAAAGGGAAGTGAAGAGAATGGGGGATCTGATAAAAAATCGACTAATTCATTTGATCGTGGGATTGGATCTGATCGGCATTGGGATCTATCTCATCGTAATGGATCATTATTTTTGGTGGCCGCCTTCTTTAGCCTGGATCGCGAACAGCAACCTCTTCGGAGGTTTTTTTGTTTTCAGCGGTCTCAGTTTCTTGGCGTGGGTATTCCTGCAGCTGCCGCCGGTCGCTCATGCTTGGATCGCTTCGGTCGGCTGCTTTTTAATGATGTTTTTGGCCAGCTATCAACTGATCCATAGTATCGTAGCAAATACTCACATGCCGTGGTTGAGCAACTTCGCGATGGGCCTAGTGATCATGGTGCTGGCGTACCGCGGGGAGGGCTTTTGATGAAAGAGGAGACGCTGAAGACTTTGGCAACAGTCATCGTGCCGCTCGTCACGGCGATCACGACCTATTTGCTCAGCAAGCTTAAGTTTGATCAGGACGGGTACGAAAAGCTTTACCGTGAAATGAAAACAGAACGGGATGCGGCGGTAAAAAGCGAAAAACTGGCCTGGCAAAAGATCAATGAGATGAATGTGGAACTCGCGAGCCTGCAGATCAAAATCAATGAACTGCAAGCGGAATTAAATCGAATTCAAGTGTAGGAAAGGATGATAGGAATGAAATTATCAAATAAGCAATATGATATGGCCAAGTGGATCATCGCGATCGTCATGCCTGCTTTAGGGGTACTGATCGGGGCCCTGGGGAAAGTTTATGGCTGGAGCTGGACCGATTCAGCGGTCACAACGATCTCGGCCGTCGCGGCGTTTTTAGGAACAGTCTTTATGATCAGTTCATCGCAATATAAAAAGGAGAGTGACCAGTAATGGCAGTGGACATCAATAAAGCAATCGATTATATGTATTATTTGCGGTCGCAAGGGATCACCTATTCGATGGAGGGCAGTCGGATCGGTACAGACGGAACCGCGGATTGCAGCGGCGCGATTTATATTTCGCTCCGCAATGCGGGCGCAACCAACGCGGGCTATGTGGTGAGCACCGAATCCATGCATGATTGGTTGATCCAAAATGGTTACAAGCTGATCGCAGCCAATCAGGAGTGGAGCATGCAGCGCGGCGACATTGTGATTTTCGGCTACAAGGGTCAAAGTGCGGGCGCGGGTGGTCATGTCGTCATGGCGGTGGACGGGACAAATGTCATTCATTGCAACTACGACAATAACGGTGTCACAGTGAACAACGAAAATACATTACCGTATTCAATGGGTTGGTACGTGTACCGTTACGAAGGCGCCGTACCGGAAGTCGAAGAATTCACAGGCTGGAAAAATGATAATAATCAGTGGCAATACTATATCAGCGGTAAAAAGACGATCGAATCTTGGCAGAAAGTCGGCGAAAAATGGTATCACTTTAATGGTGTCGGCGATATGCAGACCGGTTGGTTCCAAGTCGGCGGCAAGTGGTATTATGCAGACGCAAGTGGGGCAATGGTGACCGGCTGGCAGTTGATCAACGGCCGCTGGTATCACTTGGACGGATCCGGCGCAATGGTCGAAGGCTGGTTGCCGTCGGGGTCGACTTGGTATTACTTGAGCGCAGACGGGTCGATGGCCCAAGGTTGGTTCAAGGACAAAGGCGGCACGTGGTATTATCTGAGCCAGCCAGATGGCCACATGGTCACCGGCCGGCAGAGTATTGACGGTAAAGAATATGATTTCGACAAGTCGGGCAAATGCCTGAACCCATAAAAATAACCCTCGCTCTTAGTTGAGCGGGGTTTTTTTGGTTTTGAAGAGATTTGGATCAATCAAATACAAATCATAAAAGTCGTGTTAGAATAGAACTAGGTGGAGGGGGAGATTGCTCTCCCCTTCGTTCTAGTCGTCGTCTCTATCTTTTAGTAATTCTTGTAATGTTTTTGCGTTTTTGCCGACATAAGAATTCCTAAAGTGATAGGGACGATTTTTTTATATACTTTTTTAACAGGATATTAGAAACTGAAAAGTGACAATTAATGGGCGCAAATTGGGCGCAAAAGTAGTAATACTTTCTAAGATTATGAATACTTTTTTTAAAAGTATTATTTGTAGATTATGCCTATTTATCAGCGTTTTATCCTCATATCTGGTTATTAAAAGCTTTGTCCATCAATATATGGAATTGTATTAATCAACAGGAATAACCGCTGCGGCTCAAGGGCTGCGGCGGTTTATTTTTGTGTTCTAAGAAGAAAAGGGGCATTATCAATGAGTTAGTACTATTGACTCTTCGATATTAATTGCCAGCACGTAATCCATAAATGATTACGCAGCTTCTGCCGGTTAAAAAATTATCTGTGAGAAGTCACTGCAAATCGGATCAAACAATGTCCAAGAGAGGGCTCTAGTACACGGGATCTTGAGATAGTATAATGCTTTTATGAGCTAAAATGATGGAGGTCAAAAAATGAAAATAATCGAAGTAAAGGACAGAAATACAGCATTAATAGAACAGCTGCTGGCAGTGTGGGAGAGATCTGTAAAGGCAACACATCTCTTTCTATCAAAGAGCGAAGTGGAAGATATTAAAAAGTATGTGCCGCAAGCGTTAAAAGAAATACCTCATTTAATTGTTTTAGAGAACGAAAATCAACTCCCTGCAGGATTTATGGGGATCGCAGAGCAACATCTTGAAATGCTGTTTATTTCTCCTGAAGAGACTGGAAAAGGATTGGGAAAAGAAATGCTAAAATACGGAATAGAAAAATATTCGATCAATGATGTAGCCGTGAATGAGCAAAATCGTCCAGCTAAAGGTTTTTATGAACATATGGGATTTGAAATATATAAAAGAACCGAGCAAGACGAACAAGGCAATCCTTATCCGCTGTTATATATGAAATTAGATTGATAAATTTCGGTTTGTGAAAGCTGATGATAATTAGTGTTCAATCCAAGAGGGGCTCATAGTATTTTTCCCAAAATGGTTTTGTCACACTCTTCATGCCATGATTTTTAGTGAGATCTTTGGGGCATGGATATTCGATCAATGCATCGTCAACATTGTATAGACTTAATTTGCCTTTTACGGGGAAAGGCTTGATCAATCGCAAATCAGTCAGCTGCCAAGCGTACATTTCATCCACCAGTTGCTGAATATCAGCGATACGCACCACACAGACAGCGTGTCCGCTGATAAATCCTGCTGTTTTGCGGGCAGTTGCACAAATCAAAAGATTTCCGCGATATTTAGTTTTCCAAGTGCGGTATTCGGTTGTCTTTTCACCGGTCAGAATTTCAAAAGCATATTCAGGGTGGATGGATAGCGCTTTCATTTTATTTGCTCCTTATTTTGTTTGCCGTATTTGCAACAGGTCTGTAATATCGGTTAATATTCAGCCGCTTTCGAAGAAAACAGGCCTTCTGACACTAATTGTAATTGAAAACGCATGTTCAGCGCAAAAGCTAGCTTAGAAATTCATACAAAAAAAGCCCTGTGACATCACGGATGTCACAGGCTCAATATCCAAATGATCGGCGTTCTGAAAGCCGCCGCAGAAGCATGCATATTATTAATATTTTCGGGCTTTTTTCAACATTTCCATTCGGTCGGCATAGGCAGACTGAATGGCTTTTTTATTTGAGATTTCGGAGATACCAGTATTCCACCAGCTGCCGTCGTAATCGTGCGACATCGTTTTCGGAAGGACTTTGATATCAAAAAGGACTGCGGTGGTTTGTTTTTTTGCATCTTCAAATGCGGCAGCGAGCTCATCCATCGTATGGATCGCATACGATTTTGCTCCATAGCCTTCCGCGATTTTTGCATAGTCGATGCGCATGATCGCATTCTCGTCGGTCCGCAATTCAGTTCCCAAGCTTTCACTGCCGTTTTCCATTTGTAAATTATTGATGCAGCCGTAGCCTGAATTGTCGAACAAGACGATGTTGATTTTTTGGTGATATTGCAGTGCCGTGACGAGTTCTGTATGAAGCATTAAAAAGCTGCCATCGCCTAAAAGGGCATAGACTTCTTTTGCGGGATCTGCCAGCTTGACACCCAGTGCTCCGGCGACTTCATAACCCATTGTGGAGTAGCCGTATTCCAAATGAAAAGTATTCGGGAGGCGCGAATTCCACAGCCGATGCATGTCGCCTGGAAGCGAACCGGCAGAGCCCACTGGGATCGCTTCGTCCCCGACAAGCTCGTTGATTTTAAGAAAAACTGCGGTTTGAGTCAATTTGGTATCCAAAACGTCAGCATATTCATTTAATGTTTCTTGTGAAAAGTGTTCAGCGATTTCCGGTGTGAAGTTTTCTGGTGAGAATTTCGTTGTCGTCAAACGATCTCTTTCAATATTCCACTCCCTTTTTCGTTCGCTGATTTGATCTCCAAAAGCGCTTTGATAATCTGTTAATTCAGGCAGCAGTGCGGAGAGCGTCGCTTTAGCATCGGCTAGGACTTGCAGCGCATCAAATTTATACGCCTGCATGCGATTGAGGTTGATGTTCAAAAATCGGGCTTTTTCAAAATCAAAGATCGTTTTGGAAGCGGTCGTGAAATCAGTGTACCGTGTCCCGATCCCGATTACTAGATCTGCCTGCTGAACGATTTTGTTCGCAGCCGAAGTTCCGAGGATCCCCATGCCGCCGAGATTATTTTTAAATTCGCTTGAGACGGTCGATTTTCCGGCGTGCGTCCCTACCAGCGGGATATTGCATTGATTGGACAATGCACACAGCTCTTCGCCAGCGTCCGAATATAAAGCACCGCCCCCCATAATGATCACCGGATAACGGCTTTCTTTGATTTTTTGAACGGCTGCTGCTAACTCACGCGGATTGGGCAGCTGGCGATCGATGTAGTGGAGCCGTTTTTTAAAGAAATCCACCGGATAATCATACGCTTCGCCTTCGACATCTTGGCACAGCGAGATCGTAACTGGACCGCAAGTTGCCGGATTTGTCATCACCTCGAAGGCGCGGAGCAGAGCACTCATCAACTGTTCGGGCCGCTGGATGCGGTCCCAATATTTAGAAACGGCTTTAAAGGCATCGTTTGTTGTCGCAGCCAGACTGTTTTCATGCTCCATTTGCTGGAGGACCGGATCAGGTTGCCGGGAAGCGAAAATATCGGCCGGCAGGAACAGGACCGGAATGTTATTTGCGAAAGCTGTCGCGGCGGCAGTGACCATATTTGCTGACCCAGGACCGGAAGAAGCGGTCACTGCATAGATCTGCTGCCGCTTTTTCTGTTTTGCAAACGCAATAGCGGAATGCGCCATTCCCTGCTCATTTTTTCCTTGAAAGATCTTTAAATGTCCAGGATCTTCTTCCAATGCTTCGCCGATACCCAAAACATTCCCATGACCTAATATGTGAAAAATCCCTTCAACAAAAGGTATCTCGCATTCGTCAAAGTAAATATATTGCTGATTTAAAAATTTGATCAGGGCTTGAGCAGTAGTTAAGCGGATCGTGTTTTCCATATTCTCTCTCCATTTCTCGCAATTTTTAATGGTGAAAAATCTAATTTGTTAGCGATTTCATTTGCTGATAAAAAGACAAGAAAAAGCGGCGGGACCATCTTGTTCATCTGTTTTGATAATAAGACATCTACTGCAAACAGTCAACAACTATTCACTAAATAACTCAATAAATACCAATAAAATTCGTATTTACCCCAAAATGTAATAGTATATTATGGATATTTCGGTTGATTTTCTAGTTGGGGAATGTATAATGAAATCATCAAGAAAGAAAAGAGGGGAGCCATGCCGCTAATCAACGTTGATCTTTACGAATCGTTTCCAGAAGAAAAATTGACCTGCTTGCTGAATACGATCCATCAAACGGTAGTCGAATCATTTCTCGTTCCTGAGAGGGATCGCTACCAAGTGGTCCGGAAGCATCCAAAAAATGAAATGATGATTCAAGATACCGGACTGGGCCTAGTGCGTTCTGAAGAAGTGATCGTATTGACGATTTTCAGCCGCAAGCGCAGCACAGAGCGCAAGCAGCATTTTTATCAGCTGCTCGCCGCAAATTTGAAGCAGGCGCTCCAGATTCGGCCGGAAGATTTAATGGTTTCGATCATTGAAAACGGAGATGCTGATTGGTCTTTTGGGATGGGAGAAGCGCAATTTCTGACTGGTGAACTTTAATGCTGAAAGGAGAAAAAAATACAAATCATCAATGTGACGTTTTATCCAAAAAAAGCGCATGAACAAGAGTTTATTCAACTGTTAAAACGAATGGTCGAATTAGCGAAAAGTGAAGAAGGCTGCATTCAATATGATTTAGGAAAAGATCTGTTCACGGAAGGGAAGTATTTGCTGGTCGAACAATGGGAATTGGCGGCGCATCATGCTGCCCATCTGAAAACTGCTCATTTTCTTGACTTTGCCGCAAAAATCGATGGCTTCTTGACTGATAAGCAGGAATTGAATATGACGGTAAATGAATAAAGCAAATTTCTTAGTGAAAAAGCATCCTTGCTGGAAGGATGCTTTTTTGAATGTCTGGAAGTTTCAATTCATTCTGAGAAGAGAAGTATTTCAGCGTTTGATCATTAGAATGCCCGAAATCATTAAAGCAATTCCAAAAATATGCCGCGGCTGGATCGGGATCATCGATGCCCCAAATAGTCCAAAGTTATCGATCAAGAGCGCCATGATCAACTGCCCTGCTAAAAAGATCGCGATATAAGCTGCATAACCTAGTTTGGCTGGCATTACGATACTGGTAGTGACGATCAGCGCGCTTAAAACACCGCCCAGCCACATCCACCAGTTATGCGAAGTTGTTTTCGGAAGAGCTAGCGGGAATTGTCTGCTCAGAAGAAATGCCAGCCCGAGCATCAGCAATGCGCCGATCAAATTGCTGATCGCTCCTGAAAGAAAAGGAGAATTTGTTTCCTGCCGCAATTGAAAATTGACTGCACTCTGCAGCGGAAAAAGTCCGCCAACAACGAAAACAAGCAGCATAAAGAAAATAGTCATGATAGAATCCTCCAAACAGGGGCCGCGACATATATTGTCACGGCCCCTGTACCGAATAAACGGTGTTCCAAAAGCAGTTTCTTCAGAAATAATCCGAAAAATTTCAAAAATATGAATGACTGTTTTCGAATTTTTCTTCTTATTTTTTGAAGTTGAGCACTTTTGTCACAACCTCTGTATCCAAATAAGCGGTTTTCCGATTTTTATAATTGATTATCGATCGTGACCGGTTTTCCGGTGAGCAATGACTCAAGTCCGGCAGCAGCGGCGCGCTGAGCCAAAATCACATCTTCGATCGAGCAGACGACAGGAGTGTCATTGACTACTGAAGAGATGAAACGCTCCATCTCAGAAATATAGGCCCCTTCATAGCGATCCATGAAGATCGGCAATGGATTCTTCTGCGACTCATTCGTCTTATTGTAATATTCGACTGTTGAATCATTTACATTTTCGATCTTCAGCATTCCTTCTGAGCCGAAAACTTCGACCCGGACATCATAGCCGTAGACCGCTTGCCGGCTGTTGTCGATCAAACCGAATGTTCCATTTTCAAATTCGAGAACAAGCGCCAGCGTATCGATATCATTGACCGTCGCAAGCTCGGGCTCGATCAAAATGCCGCCTTTGGCATAGATCTCTTTGATATTGCTCCCCATCATATAGCGCGCCATATCAAAGTCATGCATCGTGAAGTCGACCAGGAGGCCGCCGATTCGTTTGATCAGATCGATCGGGATCACGAAAGGATCTCGTGAAGTGATTTTTACGATTTGCGGTGTCCCGATGTTCCCTGCCTGAATTTGTTCATAAGCATTGCGATACTGCTTGTCCATTCGCCGATTGAAACCGATTTGAAATTTGACGCCGGCTTCTTTTACCAAGTGATAGACTTGCAAGCTTGCCGTTTCATCTTCAACATTGGTATCCAGCGGCTTTTCGCAAAAAATATGGATTTTTTTTGGATGTTTTAAGATATATTCGCACATTTCGGGATGCAGATCAGTAGGGGAGGCGACCACGATCGCTTCAATGTCTTCTTGATCCAGCATTTTTTTGTAATCTTTATACGTTGTTTTGAAACCGAGTTCCTGTGCGATCGCTAGCTGCTCGTCATCCAGTGCGCACGCACATAGAGCATCGACTTTCCCCGGCATCGAAGCGAGGTGTTTGGCGTGCTCCATTCCCATTCTTCCTAAACCGATGATTCCCATTTTTAATTTACTCACTATTCTGCCTCCTAGTTTTAATGATTGATAAGTTTTTTGCTGAATGGCACTTCCGTCGTTTCAAGATTGGACAGCGCTTTCAGTAAAATAGTAGTATAACCAGTCTAAATAGTCAATTAATATTTCAAAATATTATCAAGAAATTGCCAAAAACATTTTAAGATACAAATAAAATTTGAAATATTATCAAAAAGTATTGTTAAATTGGATAATTATGTTTAATATACTCATGTAATGATCAAAAGGTTATAAAAATCAGTCCATTCAATATTGATGAATACCGATTGATCAAAAAAACAGCAATATGGGAGGAAAGAAAGTGGGGAAAATCAAAGTAGCGATTATCGGCTTCGGCAGAATCGGACAAGTTCATTTTAAAAGTCTGATCAATCATCCAAATTATCAGGTCACACACGTTTGTGATATCAAACCGGCTGCTGATTTTGCGGAAAAATTTCCAGCGATCAAGTATGTCAATGATTACCGGGAAGTTTTAAAAGATCCGGCGGTGGAAGCAGTATTGATCGGCACGCCGACGTCTTTGCATCCAACGATGATCATTAAGGCGGCGAAAGCAAAAAAACATATTTTTTGTGAAAAGCCGATCGGATTCGAAATGACTGAAATTATGAAAGCGTATTATGAAGTAAAAAAACAAGGGGTAAAATTTCAATTAGGCTTCAACCGGCGATTTGATGATGATTTTTATCAAATCAATCAACAATTGGATAAAATCGGCGAGAAACAAATATTAAAAATCACTTCGCGGGATCCAGAAGGGCCGCCGATCGAATATGTCAAACAATCAGGCGGTTTATTCATGGATATGTCGATCCATGACTTTGATATGGCACGCTTCATGTTCGGCGAAGTAGCAGAAGTATTTGTAAGCGGCGCGGCACTGATCGATCCGACGATTCGCAAGTACGGTGATATCGACACAGCAATCATCAATTTAAAATTTGTTACCGGTGCGCTTGGAGTCATCGATAACAGCCGGCAAGCGGTTTACGGATATGATCAGCGGGTGGAAGTCTTTGGAGAAAAAGGGATGCTGGCAAATTCAAATCATTTGGAGCATAATACTGTTTTTTCTTCTAATAAAGATGTCGCACACGAGAAGCCGGTTTACTTTTTCTTAGAGCGATACGCGCAGTCGTATGCGACGGAACAAGACTTCTTTGCAAAATCGCTTTTAGAAAACGCGCCGATCGCCTGCACGATCGAAGACGGCATTATGGCTGTAAAAATCGCGCAAGCTGCCAAAGAATCATTTGAGTCGGGGAAACCAGTCAAAGTACAGGCACTTTAATGAAAAAATACAGGATCATGGAGGATACGGATGGCGCAAACAAATAAGAACCGCTTAAAGCAAATCGCCGCAATCGTTACGATCGCTGCCTTGCTGTTTGGGTATAATACCGCGGTAGTCAATGGCTCATTACAGTTTATCGTTAAAGATTTAGGTATCACTTCTTTTCAAAAGGGGATCGTCTCCTCAGCGCTGACGCTTTCAGCGGCTTTTGGGGCGGTATTCGGCGGAGCGATCAGTGATAAGATCGGCCGCAAAAAGACATTGCGCTGGATCGCTTGGATCTTCTTGATCGGCGCTGCTGGGTGCGGATTGTCTGTTTCTTATTCACTTTTGGTTGCCTCGCGCTTTTTCCTGGGACTGGCGGTCGGCTCGGCTTCCGCAGTGGTTCCATTATATCTGGGTGAGATCGCTTCCCCGGATCAGCGGGGGAAAATGGTCGGTTTAAATCAGATCATGATCGTCGGCGGACAATTTTTAGCTTTTCTGATCAATGCCATTTTGGGAAATGTGTTCATGGGAAATGTGCATATCTGGAAAGTCATGATGGGTCTTGCAGCATTGCCGGCGATCGTCATGCTCATCGGCATGACGAAGGTGCTCGAGTCGCCAAAATGGCTGGTAAAAAACGGTAAGCTGGAAGCTGCGATCACTGTGATCAAATCGATCTACAGTGATGACGCAGCGCAACGTGAAGGAATCAAAGAGCTCGGGGAATTCACTGGTGAAGTACAGGTCGAGAGCAAGGGCAAAGAAAAGATCCCTGGTTGGGCACTGAAAGTGCTGTTCATCGGCTGTTTATTAGGGATCGTCCAGCAGTTTGCCGGGATCAATGCGATCATGTATTACGGCTCGGAGATCTTGAACAAGTATGGCTTCAGCGAAAGTGCTTCTTTGATCTTCAATGTGCTGAACGGGGTCATTTGCGTTGTTGCCTCGACCGTCGGTGCATCCGTCGTTGACCGGATGGGACGCAAAAAATTAGAAAATATCGGGCTGGGGGTCTGTGCAGCGGCGCTGGTTTTAGCTGCTCTTTTGTCCAACATCTTGGCTGGGCAAAGTTTTACGCCGTATATCATTTTGATTCTGGTATTTATCTACATCTTCGCTTTTCAAGGAGCAGTCGGACCAGTAACGTGGATCTTGATCTCGGAGATCTTCCCGGCAAAATTCCGCGGATCGTTTTCGGGGATCTCAGTATTTGTTTTGTGGATCGCGAACTTCTGTGTCGGCTTGTTTTTCCCGGTATTAGTCGAAACAGTCGGGATCAACGCGACTTTTTACGGTTTTGCAGTTTGCGCAGCGATCGGGATCGTGATCGTTTCGACGATGGTTCCGGAAACGAAAGGAAAAACATTAGTAGAAATCGAAGAATATTTCCGCACCAAAGGATGATCTGAGGAGGAAAACAGCATGGAAAAAGTAAAAATCGCGGTGATCGGTCTGGGACGTTTAGGGATGGTCCACACGGATCACTTGGTCAATTTGATCGGGGATGCAGATGTCAAAGCAGTCTGCGCTCTTGATCAAGAACAGCTATCGTATGCGAAAGAAAATTTTGGGGTTGAAACATACACCGACTACAAAAAAATGATCGACGCTGAAGAGATCGATGCGGTCGCGATCGTCGCTCCAACAGGATTTCATCCGGAGATGACGGCGTATGCTTTGAAAGCCGGCAAACATGTCTTTTGTGAAAAACCGCTGGGCTTGGAGATGGATGAAGTTGCTGAAATGAGCCGTCAAATCCAAGAACATCCGAAGCAAGTCTTCCAGCTAGGCTTTATGCGGCGTTTCGATGCCTCTTACCGCCACGCCAAGGAGATCATCGATGCGGGCGGGATCGGCGAGATCATTTATATTCGTGCTTACGGGATCGATCCGATTTCGGGGATGGAGAGCTTTACAAAATTTGCGACTGATAACGACAGCGGCGGGATCTTTGTGGATATGTGCATCCATGATATCGATCTGATCCGCTGGTATACTGGAAGCGATCCGGTCCAAACGTGGTCGATCGGAAACAATATCGCAGCACCCGAGCTTGAAGCGATCAACGAATTTGAAACCGGGGTAGCCAATCTGCGCTTTGAAAACAATATGGCGGCGACTTTGATCGGCGGGCGGCATGCGGCCCATGGCAATCAAGTCGAAATGGAGATCATGGGGTCAAACGGCTGGATCCGGATCGCACAAGAACCGGAAAAGGATTTCGTCACTTTGTTTACTGATGCCGGGGTCGTGCGGCCAGCGATGCAGAGTTTTTCAGAACGCTTTACGGAAGCATTCATTACGGAATTAAAAGATTTTATTGAAAATGTCAAAAACGATCGGCAGTCCGATATTTCGGTCGAAGATGGCGTGAAAGCTTTGCAAATTGCCAAAGCATGCAAAGAATCTGCCGAAACCGGACAAGTGATCGATATTGTGTTATAGGAGTGGAAAGATGAAGAAATTGAAGTGCGGCGTCATTGGCGCCGGGCGGGTCGGGCAGATGCATATCGAAAATCTGCAGACGATCCGCGAAGTTGAAGTTGTTTGTGTGGCGGATCTTTTTATTGAGGACGCTCGCGAAAATTTAAATACCCTGGGGATCACGGAACTTTATCAAGATTATCAAGAAGTATTGGCAAACCAGGAAATCGAAGCCGTCTTTATTTTTACTTCGACGGATACTCATGAAGAGATCGCGATCGCAGCAGCACAGGCTGGAAAACATATTTTTTGCGAAAAGCCGCTGAGCATGGACCTGGCGGAAGAAGCCAGCTTGCGGGTGTTGCGGGCGGTCAAAGATCATGAGGTAAAAATGCAGATCGGCTTCAATCGCCGAATCGACCGGCAATTCCACGCGATCTATGAAAATGTCCGCGCCGGTGCGATCGGCAAGCCGCAGCTTGTGAAGATCACTTCACGCGATCCGGACCTTTTGCCGCATGAGCTGATCAAGCGGATCGGCGGACTGCTGTTTGACTTTACGATGCATGATTTCGATATGGCGCGCTATATGATGGGCAGCAACATCACCGAAGTATATGCCAGAGGCGGGACGCTGATCGATCCGACGTTGACTGAGATCAATGATGTCGATACGCTTGCGATCGTACTGCAATTTGAAAACGGCGGGTTCGCCTTGATCGATAACAGCCGGCGTGCGGTTTATGGTTATGATCAAAGAGTTGAAGTTTTCGGCTCTGAAGGACTTTTGAAAGCAGAAAATGTGAGCGAATCGGCGGTCGAGTATTATGGAAATAAAAGCGAAAAAAGGAAAAATCCGCTGCCAAGCTTTATCGAGCGTTACCGCGAAGCTTACATTGCAGAAATGCAGTTTTTCATCCATGCTTTGCTGGAAGAGCGCGAACTGCTTGCGACCGGGATCGATGTCATCATGGCGCAGCGGGTCGCAGTTGCGGCACAAAAATCATTGGAAACCGGGCAGCCGGTCGCGGTCGATCCGACCTATCCAAAAATCTAGCCGCTTACAGAATGATCGTCGTATCAAATAAATCATTGGAGGGAAAAATCATGGTCAAAAAAGTTGGGATCGTCGGGATCGGTTTTATCGGAGAAGATCATCTAAGAAGGATCGCAAACGCGATCGCTGGAGCAGACGTTGTCGCTGTTTGCGATATCGTTCCAGGCAAGGCGCAGAAAGCATTGGATAAATTCAAGATCAAAGCGCGCGACTATGCTGATTATCATGAACTGATCAACGATCCGGAAGTCGAAGTCGTCGTGATCACAGCTTCAAATGAAGTGCATGCCGATGTGGCGGTTGCTGCACTCGATGCTGGGAAATATGTATTTGTTGAAAAGCCGCTTGCGATCAGTGCGGCGGACTGCCAAAGGATCATGGAAGCTGAAGAGCGGAGCCAGAAAAAAATGGTCCAAGTCGGCTTCATGCGCCGCTATGACAGCGGCTATCAAGAATTAAAAGAAATCATCGACAAAGGCGAGATCGGCCGGCCGCTGATGCTTCATTGCCGGCACTACAACGCAACGCAAGTCGCTGACTACAAGACTGCGCGTGCTGTTTTTGAAACATTGATCCATGAGATCGAGATCATGCGCTGGCTTTTGGATGACGACTATCAAGATGTCAAAGTGTATTTCCCTGAAAAATCTGGTTTGGCAACGCAGGACAACGGCAACTTGAAGGATCCGCAAATCGCGATCTTTCAAACGAAAAAAGGGGTCGTCTGTGTAGTCGAAGTCTTTGTGAATTGCCAATATGGTTACGATATCCATTGCGACATCACTGGAGAGCTGGGAATGATCGAGCTGCCAAGTCCGGCGGCGGTATCAATGCGCAAAGCTGGCAAATACAGTACGGAAATCGTCTATGATTGGAAACCGCGCTTTGAAGCGGCCTATGATGTCGAGTTCCAAGATTTCTTTGACCGCTTGAATGCGGGGAAAGCCCCGGCTGGACCATCGACTTGGGATGGTTATTTAGCAGCGGTCGCAAGTGATGCAACGGTCAAATCACAAGAAAGCGGTAAGACGGAAGCAATTTCGATCGATGCAAAACCGGCATTTTACACGGAATAGCGCATAAAGAAGAGCCTGCGAAAACGATTCTGAGTTTTCGCAGGCTCTTTGGCGGTAAAAGTTATTTTGGTGCATCGACTTGCATAATGTCTGCTTCATGCTCTTCCAGAAATTCGCGAATGTCGCGGGGAACATTTCCCGAAGTGATCAATACTGATATTTTTTCCAGCGGGCAATATGTAAGCAGCGTGGACTTGCCAAATTTAGATTCATCGACCAAAAGGAATAGATTATCTGTTTTGCTGCAGATTAGTTTTTTGATCTCATACTCCAGCGGATCGGAATTAGTCAAACCGTTGGCGATCGAGACACCGGTCGCAGCGATAAAAGCTTTGTTGATATTAAAATTCACATTTTGCAAATTGGTGTCCATGTCGACGAATGAACGGGTTTCCTGCTTATAGAGCGAACCCATCACAAAAAGGGTGACATTTGGTTTGTTCGTACATTGATTGATGACATCAAGATTGTTGGTCAGGATCGTGATGCGGATATCATCGCGCACGTGGTCCATGATTTGCGAAGTGGTCGTTCCGGAATCGATGAAGATGATGTCATCGTCTTCAATAAAGGTACTGGCCACTTCACCGATCTTTTTCTTTTGGAGATGCTGCTGATCATGGCGCTGTTCAAAAGGAAGCAATGGGTTCTTTATGGCACGGATCCCGCCATATACTTTTTCTACTGCACCATTCCGAACAAGTTCATCGATATCGCGGCGGATCGTATTTTTAGAAACACCGAATATTTCACAAAGTTCTTTAATGGAGACATTTCCCTTTTCTTGCACTAATTCTCCAATATCATCGATTCTTTTTGATTTCATATAACTCTCTCTTTCATGATTTTTTAAGGTAAACTTGCATAAAAATATTATAACATAACTAGTAATCTTAGTACAAGCTGATAATATTGTGATTTATAAAATAGATATATGAACCTTTAATGATTAACTTTTGGAATTATAACTCAATATATGCCAAAAAAGTATTGACGAGCAGAAATGATTCGAGTACTATACTCTTGTAAGCACTTACGAATGAGGAGGAGCATGAATGACCAGAAGATTAAAGAATTATATTGACGGTCAATGGATCGCCAGTACGACCGCTCAATATGAAACCGTTTATAATCCGGCAACAGAAGAGGTACTATGCGAAGTACCGCTTTCGACAAAAGAGGACCTGGATGGTGCCGTCGAAGTCGCACAGCGCGCATTTGAAACATGGAGCCGTGTTCCAGTTCCAAAGCGGGCAAGGATTTTGTTCAACTATCAACAGTTACTCATAAAGTATAAGAAAGAGTTGGCAACGTTGATCACCAAAGAGAACGGCAAAAGTCTTTCAGAAGCATTAGGTGAAGTGCAGCGCGGGATCGAAAATGTGGAGTTTGCGGCTGGCGCACCGACCTTGATGATGGGGGATTCGCTTTCGAGCATTGCGACCGATGTGGAAGCGACCAACTATAAATATCCGCTCGGGGTGATCGGCGGGATCTCGCCATTCAATTTTCCGATGATGGTTCCTTGCTGGATGTTTCCGATGGCGATCGCCTGCGGGAATACGTTTATTTTGAAACCGTCCGAAAAAACACCGCTCTTGGCCGAACGGCTGATCGAATTGTTTACTGAAGCCGGGCTGCCGAATGGCGTCTTGAATATCGTCCACGGTGCGCATGATGTCGTGAATGGTCTTTTGTCACATGATTTAGTCAAAGCAATCTCGTTCGTTGGTTCCAGAGGGGTCGGCGAATATGTCTATAAAGAGGGTACGAAGCACTTGAAGCGCGTGCAAGCACTGACGGGCGCGAAAAACCATACGATCGTCCTGCAAGATGCGGATATCGCTGAAACAGTCAAAAATGTGATCGCGGCAGCATTCGGATCAGCTGGTGAACGTTGCATGGCTTGCGCAGTACTGGCGATCGAAGACACGATCGCGGATGAATTCATGGAAAAGCTGCTCGAAGCCGCTAAAGAAATCAAAATCGGCAACGGGCTCGAGGAAGGAGTTTTCCTTGGACCGGTGATCCGGAAAGAAAATCAGGAGCGTACGTTTGATTATATCGCTAAGGGAATCGCAGAAGGTGCAAAACTGGTCTTGGACGGCCGGGAGAATCTTCCGCAAACGGGTTATTTTGTCGGACCGACGATTTTTGAAGACGTGACCCCGGCCATGACGATTTGGCAAGACGAGCTGTTTGCGCCGGTGCTGTCGGTGATCCGCATCAAAGGCGTTCAGGAAGGGGTCGCGCTCGCGAACCGTTCACCGTTTGCAAACGGGGCCTGCATCTTCACGAATAATGCCAGCGCGATCCATTATTTCCGCGAGAATATCGATGCCGGAATGCTGGGAGTCAATTTAGGTGTACCGGCACCAATGGCGTTCTTCGCTTTTTCCGGCTATAAGGATTCGTTCTTCGGCGACCTGCACTGCAACGGCAAAGACTCTGCAGAGTTCTATACACACCGGAAAGTTGTTACCGCACGATACCCGCAAAGCAATCTGTAGAAAGAAGGAGTGAAAAATGGTCGATTTGAAACGGAGTCCGCTCCACTTTGCGATCAATGAAAAAGCAACATTGGTCCATCACATCACAGAAGAGAACAGTCCGCTCGTTTACGTGGCCACCGACGTCTTCGATCTCAAAAGCGGCGGGAAAATTTCCCATTTCTCGGCCACACATGAAACGTGCATTGTCGCACTGACTGGCCGCTATACGATCACGGTCGGCGAAACAGTCTTTGAAAAGGTGGGAACGCGCGCCAGCGTTTTTGAAAAAAAAGCGACCGACAGCCTGTATGTTCCGCCACAGCAAAAATTCGAAATCGAATGCGAAAGCGAAGGCCGGCTGATTCATTGCCAAGCGCCGGCTGCCGCAGAAGGACGTAAGCCGACGCTGATCAAAGCCTGCGATACGACGGAAGAAAATCGCGGAAAATATCATAATCAGCGTTTTGTCCGCAATATTCTCAACGATCAAAGCAAGATCGCTGAAAAACTTTTAGTTGTTGAAGTGTATACCGAAAGTGCGAACTGGTCGAGCTATCCGCCGCATAAGCATGACCAAAATCAGCTGCCGGAGGAATCGCTTTTGGAAGAGACATATTATCATGAAGTGAATCCGCCGGCAGGCTTCGTTTTCCAGCGGGTCTATACCGATGACGAACTGCTTGATGAGACGATGTGCGTGAAAAGCGGGGAGATAGTCTTGGTGCCAAAAGGGTATCATCCAGTCGGGGTGCCTGACGGATACTCCTCGTATTACTTGAATATCATGGCAGGACCGAAAAAAATCTGGAAGTTTCACAATGATCCGCAGCATGCATGGATCATCGACCGGAAATAAATCATCTGAAAAGGGGAAATCGTGTGGAAAAATATGATGTGATCGCGATCGGGCGGGCTTGTATCGATTTGAATGCAGTCGAGTACAATCGCCCAATGGAAGAAACAAAGACATTTTCAAAATATGTCGGCGGCTCGCCGGCCAATATCGCGATCGGCGCTGCAAAGCTGGGACTCAAGGTCGGCTTTATCGGCAAGATCCCGGATGATCAGCACGGGAAATTTATTAAAGAGTACATGGAAGAAGTCGGTGTAAATACGGCGGGAATGGTCTTCGATCAAGCAGGGCATAAAGCAGGACTCGCCTTTACAGAAATCAAAAGTCCATCTGAATGCAGCATTTTGATGTATCGCGATGAAGTCGCGGATCTCTATTTGCAGCCGGAAGAAATTTCAGAAGAATATCTGGCCGCTGCGAAACGGCTGGTCATCTCGGGAACAGCTCTTGCACAGAGTCCGTCACGCGAAGCGATCTTCAAAGCACTTTCGATCGCAAAAAATCACGGCGTCGAAGTTATCTTTGAACTTGATTATCGCCCGTATACTTGGAAATCAGCGGAAGACGTTGCGGTCTACTATCAATTAGCGGCAAAGCAAGCGGATATCGTGATCGGCACCCGCGACGAGTTCGATATGCTGGAAGGAAAAGAAAACGGCAAAAATGAAGCGACGATCCAGTATTTGTTCGAATATTCGCCAAAATTGATCATTATCAAACACGGTGTTGATGGGTCATATGCGTATGAAAAAGCGGGCAGAGTGACGCGGGGATATGCTTACCGCTCGAACGTGTTGAAAACTTTCGGCGCCGGTGACTCTTATGCTGCTGCACTGATCACCGCACTCGCGCACGGAAAAGATGTTGCTGGAGCGCTTCAGTACGGCAGTGCAGCTGCTGCGATCGTCGTCAGCAAGCACAGTTCTTCAGAGGCGATGCCGACGATCGCGCAAATTGAAACTTTGATCGAGGAACAAGCCGGAACTTACGGAAAATAAAGAGGGGGATCAGGGATGATGATTAATCTGGGAATCGCACCGATCGCATGGACGAATGACGACATGCCGGAATTGGGGAAAGACAACAGCTTTGAACAATGTATCAGTGAGATGGCTTTAGCCGGCTATACAGGGACGGAGATCGGCAATAAATATCCAAAAGATCCGAAAGTGCTGGAAAATTATTTGGAGCCGCGCGGCTTGAATGTCGCGAGTGCATGGTTCAGCTCGTTTTTAACGACTGCGCCGTATGCAGAAACAAAAGAAGCCTTCATTAAACATCGCGACTTTCTTTCGGCGATGGGCGCAAAGGTGATCGTGGTTTCCGAACAAGGGCACAGTGTCCAGGGACAAATGGAAACTCCCGTATTTGATCAGAAGCCAGTCTTCACGGAAGAAGAGTGGGAAAAACTTACCAGCGGATTGGACAGCTTAGGTGCGCTGGCGTTAGAAAAAGACATGAAGATCGTTTATCATCACCACATGGGAACCGGCGTCCAAACGACTGCGGAGATCGATCGTTTGATGGCAGAAACAGATCCTGAAAAAGTGTTTTTGCTGTTTGACACCGGACACTTGGTTTTCTCGGGAGAAGATCCGCTGGCGATCTTCAAAAAATATCAAGACCGGATCTTTCACATTCACTTTAAAGACATCCGCGAAGCAAAAATGCAAGAAGTGAAAGAAGCAAAAATGAGCTTTTTAGCAGGCGTAAAAGATGGGGTATTCACGATTCCGGGAGATGGCATGATCGACTTTCAGCCGATTTGGGAGCTGATCAAAGCGAGCGGCTATGCAGGCTGGATCATCGTTGAGGCAGAACAAGATCCGGCAAAAGCAAATCCATTTATTTATGCTAAAAAAGCGCGTGCCTATATCAATGCGGTCACTGGACTGTAGGAAAAGCGAGGACCTATTATGAATCTGTTTTCAGTCATCAGTTTTGCAGTGATCGTCGGCTGTGTTTGGATTTACGCTTTTAAGCGTTCGCGCGCTGTCGACACATCCGGATCGGAAGGCTTCTTTATGGGAGGGCGGAGTTTGACCGCCCTGCCGATCGCCGGAACGATCATCATGACCAATTTATCCACTGAACAAATCGTAGGTCAAAATGGTCAAAGCTATAAAGCAGGGATGGAAGTCATGGCATGGGAAGTAACGGCCGCGATCGCGATCGTTGCGCTGGCACTGATTTTTCTGCCGAAGTATTTTAAGTACGGGATCAACACCGTCTCGGACTTTTTGGAGATTCGCTACGATACCGTTACTAAACGCATTATTTCGATCCTTTTTATGATCACCTATATGGTTTCATTTCTACCGGTCGTTTTGTACTCAGGTGCCCTGGTCTTCAATAAAATATTTCATATCGATCAATTGCTCGGGGTGCGGCCGATCGTCTCGATCATTCTCGTTGCCGGTTTTATCGGGATCACCGGAATTTTGTATCTCTTGATCGGTGGATTGTCCCTGAGTGCGAACAGCGACACGATTTACGGGGCTGGGCTTTTGATCTGTGGACTGCTGATCCCGATCCTTGGGCTGACAAAATTAGGCAGCGGGAGTTTTATCGGCGGCTTGGATTATGTCGTTGATCATACGCCGTGGCTTTTGAATTCGGTCGGTTCGATCGACTCTAAGATCGTGCCGTGGCCGACGTTGATCACCGGAATGCTGTTCAATAATCTCTTTTTCTGGTGTACGAATCAGATGATCGTCCAAAAAGCATTATCGGGGAAAAACCTCGCTGAAGCGCAAAAAGGCGCCTTTCTTGTCGGTGGGTTCAAGGTTTTCGGTGCGCTGTTCTTAGTCTTTCCAGGAATCGTTGCCCGAAATATTTTTGGCGATAAACTTTTGAACAATCCGGACAATGCTTATCCATTTCTAGTCACTGAAGTTCTGCCACACGTGCTCTTTGGCGTTTTCGCCGCCGTGATTTTCGGAGCGATCCTCTCTTCATTCGCTGGGGCATTGAACGCGACTTCAACGTTGTTCTCGCTTGATTTTTACAAACCAGTCTTCAATAAGAAGGCCACTGACCGGCAAGTTACCCGCGCCGGCAAAACTGTGACGATCATCGTGGGAATCATTTCGATCGCCGTGGCGCCATTGATCTCATTTGCACCAGCGGGACTCTATCAGTTTGTCCAAGAGTTCAACGGTCTATACAATATGCCGCTTTTAGTGATCATCTTGTTCGCTTTTTATTCGAAACGCGCCACCGCGCTTTCCGCGAAAGTGACGATCGCCATGCACGTGGTATTGTATGCGCTGTCAAAAGTCTTTTTGAAAGATGTCCATTTCTTGTATGTTCTTAGTATCTTATTCTTCTTGGACGTGCTGGTAATGTATTTGATTTCACACTGGCGTCCCGATGGAATCTTCGAATTGCGCAGCTTTGATACTAAAGTAGATATCAAGCCATGGGGCAAAGCGCTCTTTGTCGGAACTTTCTTGGTCCTGCTAGTCATCGCGACCTATTTAGCCTTTTCACCATTAGGCTTTGCTGCTTTGAAATGATGTAAATTTTTTAGAGTAAAGCTCGACCAACTGTCCGTCATTTCGCGGGCAGTTTTTTATGCATCGAAATGTCTTGAATTTTGCCGGGAGGATTATGGTAATATAAAATATGTAATAATATTTGTATATGGAGGAAAAGAAATTGCAAAAAGAATATATCGTCAAAGCAAAAAGCGGGATAAAGATTCCGGTGAAAAAAGGAGAATTGATCGAGGTCATTGATCTGAAAGGGCAGCAGGTCGTTGATTTTTTTGCGACAAATCAAACTACACCTGAAGAGTTTCTTTCCGCCGGGGTCACGATCGATTGCAATGAGAGTATCAAGATCAGCACCGGGGATTCGATTTATACAAACCTTTATCATCAAATGTTTACGATCATTGAAGATGAGGTCAAAGAGCATGATCTGCTGCATCCTTGCTGCCGACCGGAAATGTACGACTTCTTTTATCACACGGGCAAAAATCATCCGAATTGCTTGGCAAACATCAATCAATCGTTAAGCGAAGCTTTTGATACAAAAAAAGCAGAGATCACACCGTTTAATATTTTTATGCACACAAAAATATTGCCGAACGGGAAAATATCGGTAGAAGAACCCGTCTCCAAAGCTGGAGATAAAATAGTGCTGCGCGCTGAAATGGACGTTTTGCTTGCAGTAGCTGCCTGCAGTGTATCTGAAAGCAGCTGCAATGGTGGAGAATGTACGCCGATAAAGATCGTGGTTCAAGAATAGATCAGAACAGTTTTTGCATCGCCATTCGTTTTTAAAGAGCATTGTTTTATGGTTGTTCTAAAGACTTTAGAACATTTTTTAAATCAAAAAAAGATCTCCCACAAAATTTCTGGGAGATCTTTTTGTTTTCCTAAGAATCAAACGTTCAATGTTTGGCCAGGATAAATATAGTAGTCACTCATGCCGTTTTTCTGCTGCAGCTGTTCCATCGTAAGCCCGTGGTTTTGGGCGATCGACCAAACAGAGTCGCCGTTTTGGACAGTGTAAGTTTGTCCTGAAGAAGCGGCAGGGGCAGCAGTGGAAACAGATGCTGTGGTCTGGCTGCTTGCTGTGTTCGCAGTATCGAAATGGTCCAGTTGATGAGAAGAGATCGTTTGGATCAAGGCTTGTGCATAATTTGGAGCGGTAGCGTAGCGGCCGACGAGATATTGAGCCGCGGTTTGATAATTGCCGGCGGCTGCGACGGTCGCGCCTGGGAAGTTTTGCTGGATCGTTGCCGCATAATCATTTAAAGAACCGCTTAAATCACCGTAGCTGCGGAAAGGTTCCTGCATGACCACCGTTTTGCCGTCGATCACTTCTTGGGTCGCCAAAGTAACGGAAGCTTCGCCGCTATATGCTTTGATTCCGAAAAAGTTGTAGTAAGGGGCTTGTGAAAGCTGGCTCGTACCGTTGCCGCTTTCGATCATTGCCTGAGCGATCAGGATCGAAGCGAATAGCCCGTGATTTGCTGCCACGATCTGCGCGCTGGGGGCGATTTCATTAATGAAACCATCTGCACTGGACTGAGAGGCGGCCGCATTGGCAGAAACTTCCGGCAGAGAAACGGGGAGGCAGGCGGCAGCAGGAACTAAAAGTGCGGCACCTAAAGCCGCTAGATTTGTCTTTTTCACTTTTTTCGTCCTTTCAAAATATGTATTCGAGTTTACTGATTCAGCAGCATAATTATATCGGTAATATTTAGAAATTACAATTTATTTCACAAGCAGAAAAATACCGAAAATCAAAAGGCGGCAAAAAATAAATAGCCGGCCAGTATGAATGCACCGAAAGCGATCAAGATCCGCAAAGTTTTTACCGGGGCATGGCGCACAATGATCGGCCCGCAGTAGCCGCCGATCAAAAAGCCGAGCCCTAATGGCAAAACGATCGGCCAGTCGACTTTGCCGTTGAGAGCGAAAACGACCGCGGCGATCAAGTTGGCGGCAAAAGCCATGACATTTTTAAAGGCGTTCAAAACTGAAAAGCGCCAACATCATTACACCGCCGGCGGCACCAAAGTAACCAGTATAAGCGCCGATCACAAAAACACCGACGCCTTTCAAAAGCAGCAAGCCTTTATTTTGCGAAGCCAGCGGAGGCATCTGCTTACCCGTACCATTTCGCCGACTTATAAGAAGTAAAATGCCGGAGAGCAAGATGAAAAAAGGCACGATATGCTCAAATGTTTTTGGGGACTCGACCAAAAGCAGAAAAGAACCGAAAATGCCGCCGGAGAGGGCGATCGCAAGGAGAAGCGCCATCATGCGCCCTTCACCGCGCAATTCTTTGCGAGAGGATAAGGTCGCGCCGATCCCGGCAAAAATCAGCGAAGCGGTATTCGTGACGTTCGCGACCACGGGCGGGATACCTGCCAGGAGCAGTGCCGGATAAGAAGCAAGTGAGGCGAGACCGGCAACTGAAGACAAAAGCCCCCCAAGAACACCGGCAATGATAAAATAGATGAAATTTCCCAAGCTCATCCAAAGACTTCCTTTCTAAAGATAGCGAAGTGGAGCATATATCTATTTTATATCATTTTTCAGAATGTTTTTATAGTTTGAAGTATATCAAAAAGCCGCGACATGAGTTTGTCGCGGCGCCTATTTCCGAATAAACGGTATTTCAAAAGCGGCTTCTGGCTATTCTGTCAATTCTTTCATTAATTCATGGACCGTTGTCATTTCCTTTAAGCGTGCGATGGTCGAGCCGGCAAAGACCAAGCCGTTTTGTGCATCGCCGGCGGCACTGTCGATCAATGATTTGGAGATGCAAAACGGAATGGTCTTGCGGTCGCAATGTTTGCGGCTCAAACACTGATAACAGTGCTGCGGCGGGATCGGGCCGCTCTTGATTTTTTCGGTAAACGGATTATGAATGGCACGTCCCGGCATGCCGACCGGACTTTTGATAATTTGAATGTCTTCTGCCGTTGCATTCAAATAGGCTTCTTTAAAAGATGCGGGTGCGTCGCATTCCTTGGTTGTTACAAAGCGGCTCGCCATCTGGACACCGCTGCAGCCGAGCGCCAGATAATGCAGGATATCCTTTTGATCGTATACGCCGCCGGCAAATAGAACGGGGATCGACTTTTGATATTTATCTCGAAAACGTGCGACGATTTTCAGGATCTTAGGGAGTTCTTGATCAAAATCAGCCAACGGCATTTCCGCTTCGTCATAGGAAAACCCCAAGTGACCACCGGCTGCCGGACTTTCAACGACGATAAAGTCGGCCGTCAAATCAAAATGTTTTTCCCAATAATGAAGAAGAATTTTTGCCGCTTTTGCGCTGGAGATGACTGGGGCGATCTTCGTCTTCGAATTTTGGGCCAGCGCCGGAAGTTTTAATGGAAGTCCCGCACCCGAGATGATCACATCTGCACCAGCTTCGATCGCCGCTTGGACATATTCTTCATAGCGATTGGTGGCGACCATGATATTGAAGCCGAGCACGCCGTTCGGAGCGATCTTCCGTGCTTTTTCAAGTTCGAGCGGGATCTGTGCCAAGTTGGCTTTGATCGGATGATCAAAAAAGTCCGCACGCTTGAAGCCGATCTGCGCGGCGGAAATGATCCCGATGCCGCCCTCTTTGGCAACATTTCCGCTTAAAGAAGCAAGACTGATTCCTACCCCCATTCCGCCTTGAACGATCGGAACAGGAACAGTAAGGTCGTCGATTGTAAGTTCAGGAAGTTTCATCGATATCTCCTTTGATAGTTGAATAGTTTGATGTTCAAATTAATTATGAATATACGAGACAAATCGGAAAATGTCAATTTAAACTTGATTTTCTGAAGAAAAAAGCAAAAAACGAAAAAAAAGGTTGCAATTTATAAAAAAATTCGATATATTTTGTTGGTCAAATAATTTGATTATCAAACTAAATGAAGGGGCGATGAAATGGATGAAGGGTTAAAGCAAGTGAACAGTTTTCTCGTGACAGTCTTTAACGATATTCTGACGATCGAAGAAGAACAGCTGAAAAAATCGCGTTTTTCCGATTTATCGATCAAAGAGATGCATACGATCGAAGCGATCGGGATGTATCACAAAAAGACTTCGTCGGAAGTTGCAAAAGAGCTGAAAGTCACGATGGGGACCCTCACTGTGGCGATCAATAATCTGGAAAAAAAAGGCTACGTGGAACGATTCCGATCTGAAGATGACCGGCGAGTCGTCAAACTGGGGCTGACCAAACATGGCCGGCTGTTGTATCGGATGCACGAGCGTTTTCATCGTCTCATGGTCGAAAAAGCGATCGAAAGTTTAAGCGAAGAAGAGCGCGCAGTATTATTGAAGGCTTTAAAAAATCTGCATCTTTATTTCGCAGAATTTGAGTAAGCAGCGGAGGAGAAACATGGTGTATGGGAGAATCAGCAAGACAGCCAGTGCGCTTCCAAAAAAGAAAGTACACAATCAGGAATTGACCGGCTTTTTAACGACGAGCGACGAATGGATCCGCGAACGGACCGGCATTGAAAGCCGCCATGTTGCGACTAGTGAAGATGCGGTATCGCTGGGGATCGAGACGGCAAGGAAGCTGGTCGCGGGCCGCGACCCGGCGGAACTTGATTTTGTGATCGTAACGACGATGTCTGCTGAACAAGCGATGCCGGCGGTCGCCGCAAGTATCCAAGGGGCGATCGGTGCAAAAAATGCTCTCGCTTTCGATCTCAACAGCGCTTGCTCGGGATTCGTCGTTGGGCTTTCTGTCGCTGAAAGTCTCTTCAATAGCGGACAGGCCAAAACGGGACTTTTGATCAGCACAGAAACGATGTCGACGATGCTCGACTGGGGAGACCGGCGCACCGCGATCTTGTTCGGTGATGGGGCAGGAGGCGTTTTGTTAACAGCTGCCAATACGCCGATGATCTTGGCGTCGAAGCTTCAAAGCGCCGGCGATACTTCCCAAGTATTGACGAGCGGCTATCCAAATGCGCATTATTCAGAGCACGATGAGTCCAAAGCGGAAAGATATCTGCAAATGGACGGCCGGGCAGTGATGGCATTTACGATGAAAGCCGTTAAAGAGCAGATCCAAAGCCTTTTGGACGAAAATCATCTTTCTGCTTCAGCGCTTGATTTCCTGCTGCTTCATCAGGCGAATCGGCGGATCCAAGAAAAAATCGCTCAAAAATTAGGGATCACGCCGGAGAAATGTCCGAGCAATATCGCAAAGATCGGCAACACCAGCTCCGCCAGCCTGCCTATTTTACTGGATGATTTGGCAAAAAACGGAGAGCTGCGTTTCGATGGCACACAAAAAACGTTGTTAGCAGGATTCGGCGGCGGTTTGACATGGGGTTCGATGCTCCTGACGCTTTGATCTTGTTTGCATAAAATAAAAAATAAAAACACAGAGGAGAGTCACTATGACATTTGAAAAAATCCAAAAAATCATTGTAGAAGAATTGGGAAAAACACCAGAAGAAGTTCAACTTGATACAAATATCCAAGAGGAATTAGATGCTGACAGTTTGGATCTTTTCCAAATCATCAATGAAATCGAAGATGAATTCGATATCGAGATCGAATCAGAAGAAGGAATCACGACAGTCAAAGATTTGGTCGAATACGTTGAAAAGCAGCAAGCTTAATTTCATTGCTGAGAAGATCAAGGCGCGATCGGTCTGATCAGCAAATACATATTGATGAAAGGTGGCACTTATGGAAAACGAAATTTGTGAATTGTTGTCGATCGATTATCCGATCTTTCAGGGGGGAATGGCGTGGATCGCGGATGCTTCACTCGCGGGAGCTGTTTCGGAAGCCGGCGGGCTGGGAATCATTGGAGCGGGAAATGCTCCGCGCGAAAAAATCGCGGAAGAAATCAAAAAAATACGTGCAATCACGGATCGGCCGTTCGGCGTCAATATCATGCTTTTGTCGCCTTTTGTCGAAGAAATCATTGATTTAGTATTAAGTGAAAAAGTACCGGTCGTGACGACTGGAGCCGGAAATCCGTCAAAATATATGAAATCATTCAAAGCCGCCGGGATCAAAGTGATCCCAGTCGTGCCTTCTGTCGCGCTGGCGAAACGGATGCAAAAAATCGGCGCCGATGCTGTGATCGCCGAAGGAATGGAAGCTGGCGGGCATATCGGCAAATTGACCACGATGGTTTTGGTGCCGCAGATCGCTGATGCCGTTCAGATCCCAGTCATTGCCGCCGGCGGGATCGGCGACGGCCGCGGGATGGCCGCAAGTTTTCTGTTAGGTGCACAAGGGGTCCAAATGGGGACACGCTTTTTGCTCGCGGAAGAATGCACGGTTCACCCGGCATATAAAGAAAAAATCAAAAATGCGCGCGATATCGATACGACGATCACCTCGCAGCATTTCGGGCATCCGGTGCGCGGGCTGAAAAATCAGCTGACCCAATCGTATGACCGGCTGGAACGTGAAGAGCTGCAAAAAGCTGCACCGGATCCTTCAGTGCTCGAAAACTTAGGGATCGGTGCATTGCGGCGCGCTGTCGTTGACGGCGACGTCGTGAATGGCGCGGTAATGGCCGGCCAGATCGCCGGCTTGGTTGCTGAAGAAGCGCCGGCCCGTGCGATCATTCAAGAGATCATGGAAGAAAGCCGCACGGTCTTTGCGAAAGGAGCGTCCGAATGGTAGAAAGTCCAGCGAAAATCGCGGTCGCTTTCAGCGGCCAAGGAGCGCAGTTCCCGAAAATGGGACAGGATCTTTTTGCCGAGCCCATTGTCGATGAAACCTTTACAGAAGCAGAGGATCTTCTTGGCTATTCGCTCCGCGAGATCATTTGTAATGATGAAGAAAAGCTCAACCAGACACAATATACCCAGCCCGCGATCTATGTGCTGACGACGGCGATCTGGCGGCTCTTTCAGGCGCACTTCCCGCTTCGGCCGCTTGCCGGACTGGGCTTGAGCCTTGGCGAATATACAGCACTGACGGCGAGCGGCGCTTTATCATTTGCCGAAGGAGTACCATTGATCGCCCGGCGCGGGGAATTGATGCAGGAAGCAGTCCCGCCCGGCCAAGGGAAAATGGCTGCGGTGATGAATGCTGATGCCGAGCTGATTGCTGAAGTCTGCCGGGATACTTCGGGGATCGTTGTGCCGGCGAACTTCAACACGCCGCAGCAGATCGTGATCGGCGGCGAAGCCGAAGCGGTCGAGCGTGCAAGCGAAGCGCTGAAAGCGCGCGGAGTGAAACGCGTGATCCCGCTGAACGTCAGCGGACCGTTTCATACGCCGCTCATGGCAGATGCTGCAAAGAAGCTTGCTGCGGCCCTTGACAAGGTCGACTTCAAAACGCCGGACTTTCCGGTGATTACGAATGTTACCGCACAAGTTGTGCCGCCAGACAAGATCCGTGCGATGCTTTTTCGCCAGATCCAAAGTCCGGTACGCTTTTCCGATTCGCTGATTGAAATCACCCAAAGGAAACCAGAACTTTTGATTGAGATCGGTCCCGGGAAAGTGATCGCGAATTTTGCGCGCAAAACGATCCCAGCGATCGAACGGGCGAATATCAGTGACCAAGCATCGCTGGAAAAAACATTAGCCATTTTAAACGAGGTGGACCATGGATAAACCAAAAACAGCTTTGATCACCGGTTCAACGCGCGGGATTGGGCTTGCAATCGCAGAACATTTTGCGGCACAAGGCTTTCAGATCGCGCTGAACGGCTCGCGTGAAGTTCCGCAAGAGCTGATCCAAGAAATCAAAAACAACTATCAAGTTCCGGTGATCGGTGTCAGCGGAAATATTGCCGAAGCCGATGATTGCAAACGAATCATCGCCGAAGTGATCGAAACATTCGGGACCCTCGACATTTTAGTCAACAATGCCGGGATCACGCGTGACAAATTGATGCTGCGGATGACGACGGAAGATTTTCAAAGTGTTTTGGATATCAATTTGACCGGGACTTTCAATATGATCCGGTCTGCTCTGAAGCCGATGATCAAACAGCGCGCTGGACGCATCATCAATCTTTCGAGTGTTTCGGGGGTTTCTGGCAATGCTGGCCAGTCCAATTATGCTGCCAGCAAAGCCGGCGTGATCGGTCTGACGAAATCAGTTGCCCGTGAAGTCGCAAAATGCGGGATCACCTGCAACGCGATCGCTCCGGGATTCATCGACACGAAAATGACGCAGAAATTATCAGAGAAAGTCAAAGAGCAGCTGAAACAGCAAATCCCGCTCCAATCATTCGGCACGCCGCAAGATGTCGCGAAAACGGCCTTGTATTTGGCAGAGAGTCCGTATGTGACGGGACAGGTGCTGTGCGTTGATGGCGGGCTGGTAATGTAGGAGGGCTTATAATGGAACGAGTAGTAGTGACAGGCGCTGGGTTGACTAGTGCGCTGGGAAATGATCCGCAAATATTTTGGGAAAACTTAGCTGGCGGTAAATCGGGGATCGGGCCGATCGAGCGTTTTGATGCTGGTCCCACTGGAATAAGTGTGGCAAGCGAAATCAAAGACTTCCCATTTGATAAATATCTTGTCCACAAAGACAGCAAAAGAATGGATCGTTTTTCATGGTATGGGATCTATGCCGGCTTAGAAGCACTCGCAGACAGCGGCATCGACCTTGAAAGGGAAGATCCCTACCGGATCGGCGTGATGCTTGGTTCGGGGATCGGCGGTCTTACGACGCTGCAAGAACAGATCATCAAAATGCATATCAAAGGGCCGCAGCGCATCTCGCCTTTGTTCGTTCCGATGGCGATCGCCAATATGGCCGCCGGAAACTTGGCACTGCGGGTCGGCGCAAAAGGGATCTGCACGGCAACCGTCACCGCTTGCGCAAGCGCGACCCACTCGATCGGCGAAGCTTTCCGCAATATCAAATTTGGCTATAGCGATGCGATTTTAGCTGGCGGAACCGAAGCACCGATCGATGAGATCGGGATCGGCGGCTTCAGTGCACTGACAGCACTGACCCGCGAAAGCGATCCAGCAAAGGCTTCGATCCCGTTTGATGAAGCGCGCAGCGGGTTCGTCATCGGGGAAGGCGCCGGAGTGCTGGTCTTGGAAAGTTTGACCCATGCTTTAGCCCGCAACGCCGAGATCCTCGGTGAAGTCGTCGGCTACGGAGCAACGTGTGACGCTCATCATATGACGACGCCTGACCCGACCGGTGAGCCGGCCGCAATGGCGATGAAAGCGGCGATCACTGAAGCCGGCATATCTCCCAAGGCGATCGATTATGTGAATGCGCACGGCACCAGCACACCGGCAAATGATGTTGCCGAAACAGAAGCGATCTTGCAAGCATTGGGCGAGGAGTCGCAAACACTGATCAGTTCGACAAAAGGCGCAACGGGACACTTACTGGGTGCAGCCGGCGCGATCGAGGCGATCGCTTGTCTTAAAGCTTTGGAAACTCAATTCGCACCGGGAACGATCAATACGCAGCATCTGGATCCAAAGATCCGTGCAAATGTGCTGATCGGGCGCGGCGAAGCGACCGCGATGCAATATGCATTGAGCAATTCGCTCGGTTTCGGCGGTCATAACGGCGTGCTGTGTTTCAAACGTTGGGAGGAAACAAATGAATTTTGAGGAGATCAAAGAACTGCTCGAAAAGTTCGATGCTTCCGAATTACGTGAATTCCTTTGGAAAAATTCGACAGACACGATCCAAATGAGCAAAAATGAAAATAAACAGCTTCAAGGGGCTGATGAACCGCTTTTGCCCGAAAAAGAGGCTGCTCCGGCAGAAACCGCAGCAGTCGAAGCGCCGGAAGCGCAAGAAGTGCCAGCCCACTCGGCAGATTGGACTGAATTGCGCTCGCCGCTCGTCGGGGTCGCGTATTTGCGGCCCGAACCGGAAGCGCCGCAGTTCAAAGAAGTCGGCGATTCTGTTGAAAAAGGCGATATTTTATGTATTATTGAAGCCATGAAAGTGATGAATGAGATCCCTTGTCCTGTGAGCGGGATCTTGAAAGAAATCAATATCGAGAATGAAGCCGTCGTAGAATACGATCAGCTTTTGTTCCGGATCGAAGGTGAAGAGAATGCTTGATGTGCGTGAAATCATGAAAATCTTGCCGCACCGCCCGCCATTTTTGCTTTTGGACCGGATCGTCGAGATCGAAGCGGGAAAAAAGGTCGTCGCACAAAAGAATCTGACGATCAATGAACCGTTTTTTGCCGGACATTTTCCGGGAGAGCCGGTCATGCCGGGTGTTTTGATCGTTGAAGCGTTGGCACAAGCTGGGGCAGTCGCACTGCTTTCGCAAGCAGAATTCAAAGGAAAAACGGCTTACTTCGGCGGGATCGACCAAGTAAAATTCCGCCAGAAAGTCGTGCCCGGCGATATTTTGCGTTTGGAAGTGGAAATCGTGAAATTGAAAGGCCGCGCGGGGATCGGACAAGGGGTCGCCACCGTCGACTCAAAAAAAGTTTGCGAAGGACGCTTGACGTTCATGATTGGATAGGTGAAGCATGTTTAGAAAAATTTTAGTGGCAAATCGCGGTGAGATCGCGGTTCGGATCATCCATGCTTGTCAAGAAATGGGGATCGAAACAGTCGCAGTCTATTCAACGGCGGATGCCGAAGCGCTCCATACCCAGCTGGCGGATGAAGCGATCTGCATCGGCCCGCCTAAAGCGAATGCGTCATATTTGAATATTCCTGAAATCATTTCAGCAGCCGGTGTCACGCATGCTGAAGCGATCCATCCCGGATTTGGCTTTTTGTCGGAGAACAGCCGATTTGCTGAGATCTGCGAAGCTAGCGGGATCAAATTTATCGGTCCGGATGCGGAAACGATCGATTTGATGGGCGACAAAGTCCATGCCAGAAAATTGATGCATCACGCTGGTGTTCCTGTCATTCCGGGAAGCGACGGCGAGATCCACTCGGCGGAGGAAGCGGAAAAAATCGCACAAAGCGTCGGCTATCCGGTCATGCTCAAAGCATCAGCGGGGGGCGGCGGAAAAGGGATCCGCCAAGTGGCTGCTGCGAAAGACTTAAAGGAAGCATTCCAGTCAGCGCAAAAAGAAGCTCTGGCAGCATTCGGCAACGGCGCGATGTATTTGGAAAAAGTGATCTATCCCGCGCGCCACATCGAAGTGCAGATTTTAGCTGGCGCAGAAGGCCGCGTGGTTCATTTGGGTGAACGCGACTGCTCGCTGCAGCGGAATCACCAAAAAATGATCGAAGAAGCGCCGGCGATCTTTGTCGATGAAAAGACCCGCCTTGCGCTTGGAGCAGCCGCTGTCGATGCCGCCAAAGCAGCGGGCTATGAAAATGCCGGAACAGTCGAGTTTTTATTGGATCCTGCAGGACAATTTTATTTTATGGAAATGAATACCCGGATCCAAGTTGAACATCCAGTCACTGAAATGATCACTGGAATCGATCTAGTCAAAAGCCAGATCCGGATCGCTGCGGGCGAAAAGCTGGCTTGGCGGCAGGAAGATATCCATTTTTCCGGACATGCGATCGAGTGCCGGATCAACGCGGAAAATCCGCGGTTTCATTTTGCACCGATGCCCGGCAAAATCGAAAATCTGCTGCTCCCAAGCGGCGGGTTGGGCCTGCGAGTCGACAGTGCAATGTATTCCGGTTACACGATCCCGCCTTTTTATGATTCGATGATCGCCAAAATCATCGTTTTGGGGGCGGACCGCAGTGAAGCGATCATGAAAATGCAGCGCGCGCTGAACGAACTGGTGACGGAAGGCGTCGTGACGAATCGCGAGTTTCAGCTTGATCTTTTGATGCATCCAGAATTTATGCAAGGGAATTATGATACGAGTTTCATTGCGGAAACATTTTTACCAGAATGGGAAGAGAACGAAACAGCTGAAAGTTAGGAGGATGCCGTTTGCCTTTATTTAAGAAAAGAAAATATATTCGAATCACTCCTCCAAACGACTTGGAAAATCCCGGAAAAGCTTCGCAGCCGGCGGTACCTGATAATGTGTGGATCAAGTGCCCGCGCTGCAAAGCAACGATCTATATCAAAGATCTTGGCGAGAGCAAAACTTGTCCGGAATGCGGCTATGCATACCGCATCACCGCTTGGAAGCGCTTGGCTTTGATCGCAGACGAAAAAAGTTTCATTCCATGGGACGGGGAGCTTTTGTCGAAGGATCCGCTGTCTTTTCCAGATTATGCGGAAAAACTCACAGCTGCTCAGCAAAAGACCGCTTTGAACGATGCGGTGCTGACCGGGACCGCCGCGCTTGAAGGGATCAAAACAGCGATCGGCATCATGGATCCGCATTTCATTATGGGCAGCATGGGAACTGTTGTCGGCGAGAAGATCACGCGGTTATTTGAACGGGCGGCTGAACAAAAGCTGCCGGTCATCTTATTTTCCGCTTCCGGCGGGGCGCGGATGCAGGAAGGGATCTTTTCCTTGATGCAGATGGCGAAGGTCACGAATGCGGTCAAGCGCCACAGCAATGCCGGCCTATTGTATCTCAGCGTCTTGACCGATCCGACGACCGGCGGCGTAACCGCCAGTTTTGCGATGCAAGGAGATCTGATCTTGGCGGAACCGCAAAGTCTGATCGGTTTTGCCGGACGGCGCGTGATCGAACAGACGATCCGCGAAGAGCTGCCGGATGATTTTCAGCGCGCTGAATTTTTGCTGGCGCACGGGTTTGTTGATCAAATCGTCCCGCGGGAAAAGATGCGGGAACGGTTAGCCGAGTTTTTGCGGCTCCATCAAACAAATGAGGTGAGCGAAAATGGCGAATGATCTGAAAAAGCTGTTGAGCGAAGCACGCAGCCCTGAACGCTTGAGTGCCAAAGAGTGGATCGCTGCGTTGAGTGAAGATTTTCAAGAGCTCCATGGCGACCGCTTATTTGGCGACGACGCAGCGATCGTGGGCGGCGTTGGACGAATCAACGGTCAAGCAGTTACTTTGATCGGGATCCAAAAAGGCAAAAATCTGCAGGAGAATCTGGAGGTCAATTTTGGCTCACCCCATCCGGAAGGGTACCGCAAAGCGCAGCGTTTGATGCGGCAGGCTGAAAAATTTAAGCGGCCGGTCGTCACGCTGATCGATACCGCCGGAGCGTATTGCGGCGTCGATGCGGAAAAGCGCGGACAAGGCGCGGCGATCGCAGAGTCGCTGCTCCAAATGAGCGACCTCAACGTACCGATCTTGGCGATCATCATCGGCGAGGGCGGCAGCGGCGGTGCCTTGGCACTTGGCTTGGCCAATCAAGTCTGGATGCTGGAGAACACTTTTTATGCCGTTTTGTCACCGGAAGGGTTCGCCTCGATCCTTTGGAAAGACGCTTCCCGCAGTATCGAGGCCGCAGAATTGATGAAGATCGATGCTGCGAGCCTCAAAGAGATGCAGATCTGCGACCGTGTTTTCCCGGAAAGCTTGAACGGCGAGAAGCTTTCGCCGTCGAAAACGGTGCGGATGGTCAAGACCGCACTCTGCGAGCAGCTCGCAAAGTGGCAGGACTTCTCTAGCAAAGCGGTCACGCTGGAGCGCTATCAGCGTTTCCGCAAATATTGAGAACGGTCCGGCTTGAATCTGCTATACTGTGAACAGGAGGGATTCAAATGAGCGAAGTAGATTATGTTGATTTGCTGAAACAGCTGAAGGAGGGCGAGATCAAAGAGATCTTTGTCACTCATGATCAATATTTGGATTTCCGGCAGGCATGGCTCAAGCTGGAAGATCGTTCGCATTTTAAAGGGATCGCCCACTTAGGCGGTGATGTGACTTTTGTCTATGAAGAACATCCATCAGAAGTATAAAAAAGGAGGCTGGGACAAAAGTCATGTCCCAGCCTCTTTTCCGAATAAACGGTGTTTCAAAAGCAGCTTCTTCGGAAATAAGCCGAAAAATCTCAAAAATATAAGAAACTATTTTCGGATTTTTCTTCTTATTTCTCGAAGCTGGACACTTTTGTCCCAACCTCTTTTCGCTTGAAGCTTATTTTGTTTCGTCTTCTTTTTTTGGTGCGGCCAAGTATCCTTGGTCGAAGAGATTCATGATTACATCGCTGACGAAGGCCGTCGTATAATCACGGGTTTCCTGCATTGCAAAAGAGATCAATTCAGTATATGAAACGTTGCCTTTTTCATCGGCGAATTTTTTCAGCCGTTCAGCAACTTTCTCTTGAGTCAGCTCATTCTTGTAGATCGAATTGTTGGTATCCAGGATAAGTTTTTCCAAAGCTTTGCGTTGTTCTTCCATGAAAATTTCCTCCTCCTCTCTCATGTATTATAGCAAAGAATCACCAGATGACCACTAAATTTTTGAAGAGCCATTGACTTGCAGCTTTTCGGCATAGTATGGTTTGGTAAGCAGATGAAAGAGGCGAAAAAAATGATCAGTATTATTTTGACCGGCCACGGCGAATTCGCAAGCGGCCTGTATCAATCACTAAAAATGATTACCGGAGAGCAAGATTATTTTCAAGTTATCCCTTATAACGGCGAGGCTCTCAGCGATTATCAGAAAAAGCTGGCCGATGTCTTTATCCGAGAAGCGCATCGGGCAGAGGGGCTCTTGGTGCTGACCGATCTTTTGGGAGGGACGCCTTACCGCGCTGCATCGCACGAATTAAAAGGCTACCAGAATTCGTTGATCATCACCGGCGTCAATTTGCCGCTATTGATCGAAAGTACGCAAAGCCGGTTGTTCATCAAAGACGCCCATGACTTGGCTGATCACTTGGTAACTAAAGGGCAGGAAGCGATCGAGGAGCGCGCAGCCGAAGACTAAGGAGGCAGAAGAAATGTTCAGTGCAGAAGCAAAAATCATTTATTACGTAAAAAATGTCCGCAAGTCTGCCGATTTTTGGCAAAAGATCGGTTTTGCCGAACGGGAAGCGGAAGTCAGCGAGGGAACGCTGGTCTATGAAACTTCGCCGACACCGGATTGTCCGTGGCGGCTGGCGCTTTATGACCGCAAGTATTTTGAAGATTACGCAGCAGAAAGCATCACCCCGCCGCCGGCAATCATTTTTTCAACGCCAAACATCGAGGTGCTTTATGAAAAAATGCAAAAACTTGGGATCGATCTGGGCGGCTTGATGCATGTCGGCGACCATGACATTTTTAATTTTGTCGATCCGGACGGCAATACATTCGCCGTTTCGAGTGAATTTGATTAAGAGGGAAGTAGCCAATTTGAATCAGACAATCATCCAATCAGTAAGCGAAGCGTTACAAGATTATTCAAAGCATCAAATCCAAGCGGTCATCAAGATGCTGGAAGACGGAAATACGATCCCGTTTATCGCCCGCTACCGGAAAGAATTGACCGGTAATCTCGAAGAAGTGGCGATCCACGCGATCCAGGAAACATACCAGATGCAGGAAAAAGTCGCCGAACGAAAAGAAGAGATCCTGCGCTTGATCGATGCACAAGGGAAACTGACGGCAGCGTTAAAACAACAGATCATGCGCGCTGAAAAATTGCAGACCCTTGAAGATCTTTACCGGCCGTATAAGCAGAAACGGCGGACCAAGGCGATGATCGCCAAAGAAAATGGACTAGAGCCGCTAGCCGCGCGAATCTGGGAGCAAAAGGGAAAAGAAGCCATTAATGTCGTCGCGCAAAAACTGCTCAGCGAAAAAGTGCTGACGATCGCGGAAGCGCTGCTCGGTGCTCAAGAGATCCTTGCTGAACAGATCAGCGATAATGCACAATTTCGCAGCTATATCCGCGAGAAGACTGAAGCTAAGGGACAAATCGTTTCTTCACGCAAAAAAGAAGCCGATGATCCGCAGAAAACGTTCGAGATGTATTATGAATTTGAATCACCATTCAAAAAAATGGTGCCATATCGAACGCTTGCTTTAAACCGCGGCGAAAAAGAAAAAATACTAAAAGTCGCGATCGCTTTTCCAAATGAAGAAATCGAGCGTTATTTGGAATGGCGGCTGATCCATACAAAAGAGCCGCAGAATGTCGAATTAATGCAGGCTGCGATCGAAAGCGGCTTGAAGCGTTTCCTGCTGCCAAGCATCGAGCGCGAACTGCGTCAGCAGCTGAGCGCTTCTGCTGAGATCCAAGCGATCCATGTTTTCGGCGAGAATTTGCGGAGCCTTTTGCTGCAACCGCCGCTGAAGGGAAAACGCGTGCTGGGATTCGATCCGGCATATCGCACCGGCTGCAAGTTGGCAGTTGTTGATGCGACTGGGAAGCTTCTGGCGGTATCTGTTATTTATCCGCATAAGCCGGCGCCGGAAAAAAAACGAAGCGAAGCAAGTCCGCTGTTTGAAAAATTGATTGAAAAATATCAAGTCGATATCGTCGCGATCGGCAATGGTACCGCAAGCCGTGAATCAGAACAATTTGTAAGCGAAGTATTGAAGACACTCTCCCGAAAAGTTTATTACACGATCGTCAGCGAAGCCGGCGCATCGGTCTATTCAGCCAGCGAAGTTGCCCGCAGCGAATTTCCCGATCTTCACGTAGAAGAACGGAGTGCTGTCAGCATTGCCCGCCGCCTCCAAGATCCGCTCGCTGAACTTGTCAAGATCGATCCGCAAGCTGTCGGGGTCGGACAATACCAGCACGATGTCAGTCAGAAGCTCTTGAAAGACCAGCTGGCGTTTGTCGTGGAGACCGCTGTCAACCAAGTAGGGATCGATTTGAATACGGCCAGCATCCAGCTTCTACAATTTGTTTCCGGACTGAATAAAACGATCGCAGAAAATATCGTCACCTTTCGCGAAGAAAACGGCGCGTTTGAAAGCCGCCCGCAACTGAAGAAAGTTCCGCGGCTGGGGCCGAAAGCTTACGAACAGGCCGCGGGATTCTTGCGGATCCCTGAAGGAAAAAATCTGTTCGACAATACGAATATCCATCCGGAAAGCTACGCACTTGCAAAAGATATTTTGGATCTCGCCGGTGTAAAAAAGCAGACCCTTGGAACACCCGAAGCGACGAGCACCCTGAAGCTTCTTGATCCGCAAGAGCTGGCAGTGCGCCTTGAAGCCGGCGAAGCGACGATCAAAGACATCATTCAGTCGCTGATCCAACCGGGACGCGATCCGCGGGAAGATCTGCCGCCGGTCCTCTTGCGCAGCGATGTTTTGAAGATCGAAGACTTGAAACCGGGAATGAAAATGAGCGGGACGGTCCGCAATGTAGTTGATTTCGGTGCATTTGTCGATATCGGTGTGAAAGAAGACGGCTTGGTCCACGTTTCGCATCTCAGCAAGCGCTTTGTAAAAAATCCGCTGGATGTCGTTTCTGTTGGTCAAATCGTTGATGTTTGGGTTTTATCAGTCGATATCGAAAAAAGCCGGATCGGACTTTCAATGGTTGATCCGGCAGCGAAAGAAATAAAGCATTAAAAAAAGACCTTGAAGGAAAAATCCTTCAAGGTCTTTTCATGCGGATAGTGGGACTCGAACCCACACGGGCGCAATGCCCACATGATCCTTAGTCATGCTTGTCTGCCAGTTCCAACACATCCGCCTGACCTTATACAGTTTATAAAAGGATTGACTAAATGTCAATCCTTTTATGGGAGAAGTATCTGTTTTTTTATTGCCTACTTTGATTGCTGCTTGCCAAAAAGAAGAGCTTTTTTCGGAGAAGGAGCGCTGTGAGCGTGATTTTCTGCTCGTTGGATTGAAGTCTTATGATCATTTAAAAAAACAGCAAAAAAGGTGACCAGCAGAAGTGACGCGAACAGAATCTCGACGATCGCCAGCATCAAAAAGCTCCTTTCTGACATTGATAATCATTTTCATTTGCCCTGTAGATCCATCATACAAAAGAATCACCGAAAAAGCAAATCTTTTTTTGATTATTCTTCGTGATGGTCTTCAGGGTTTTCTTGAATAAAGGTGCCATCGTTCAATTCGTTGAAGGCATCCATCAATTCTTCGCGGGTATTCATCACGATTGGTCCGCCCCAAGCAACCGGTTCATGCAGTTTCTTGCCGGCAAAATAGATGAAGCGCGTCGGAGCATCGTCTTCCGCTTTGACTTTGATCTCATCACCTTGGCCGAAGAGGACGGCAGTTTTCTCTTCATATTTTTCACCGTTGATCTCAGCATTTCCGACGATCAGAAAAATAAAGACATTTTCTTGCGGATCAGTCGGAAGGACCGCTTCTTTGCCGGCATCCACTTCAACATCATATAGCGTTGCGGGATGATAGAGCGGCTTGATGCCCTCCGTCCCATCATAGCCGCCTGCGATCACATGGACGCGGCCGAAAGGTTCTTCTTTGATCTTCACCATGTCTTTTTCAATATTGAAATAGGTCGGTGTGGTCATTTTTTTGTCGCGCGGCAGATTGAGCCAGATCTGCAACCCTAAAAGACGCGGAACCGGCGCTGGCATTTCTTGGTGAATGATCCCGCTCCCGGCGGTCATCCATTGGCTGGCGCCCGCGCCGATCACGCCTTTATTGCCTAAGCTGTCTTGGTGTTCAATCTCGCCTTCGATCAAATAAGTAATCGTTTCGATTCCGCGATGGGGATGCATCGGGAAACCTTTAATATAATCATCGGGATTTTCAGAGTCAAACGAATCCAGCATCAAAAACGGATCAAAGTCTTTGACATCATTTGGGCCGATCACGCGGATCAAATGGACGCCCGCACCATCGATCGTCGGTTGCCCCTTTACGGTTTTCATTACTTTTCGAATGGTCATGGTATTCATCCTTTCTCAGGTAAAGTGTCTTTCGCTCTTTGGTTCCTCAGCAATCGATGCGGGAGGGATTGCATCTTTCACTGTCTGGTTATAATATACTATGTGTGATATCATTTCGCAATTAGGTACTATTTAGTGCCCTGGTTACTTATAGGTAACAATGAGGAGGAATGCCGAATGGAACGCGAAGAAATGTGTCCGATCGAGTTGACGGTCGATGTGATCGGCAATAAATGGAAGCCGCTGATCATCTCGGTGCTTTTGGACGGGACCCAGCGGTTTGGCGAGATCAAGCATCATGTTCATGGAATCAGCCCGAAAGTCTTGACGGATAATCTGCGTGCTTTGGAAGCGGACGGGCTGGTTGCCCGCCGGATCTATGCGGAAGTGCCGCTGCGGGTCGAATATACGCTGACAGATCTTGGGAAGCGTTTGGCGCCGATGATCAACGGGATGATCAGCTGGGGAGAAACATACCAGCAAAATGTACGCTAAAACAAAAAGGACAAGACCTATCCGGCGGTCTTGTCCTTTTTTGAATCAACTATTTATAAAAATGCGGATGATGGGAGTCGAACCCACACGAGCTGAGCTCACATGATTCTGAGTCATGCTTGTCTACCAATTCCAACACATCCGCAACAGCTCTTTTATTCTAATGATTAATTTGCGACTTGTCAAATCAAATTTTGAAAAAAACAAAATTTCTCCGAGACAGGACTAGAGTGAGCGAGTAATTTCACAAATCGGCTGCTCAATTTTATAACTATGTTTATAAAATTGTTATAAATAAAACACCAGAAAAAGAAAAATATTTTTCTTTTATTTGACAAAAGGTTATTTAATAATAGAAAAGAAATAAAGGATATGCTACTATCAGAATGAAAAGGTAATACTTTTCAGATGAAAAGGGGTGGTTTCGTGTATTATGTTGATGATTGGTGGAAGAACAAAGTTGGGTATTATTTTACTTGGAATCTCGAGAAGCTGCAAACACCTGAAGAGCTTCTCCAGTTAACTGAATATTTGACGAAACTCCAAGTTGATTTCTTGTGGATGTCAGGTCTGCAAGTCAGCAAAGAAGATCCAGAAAAATTATTGATCAGCGACGCCGATGGGCATTGGGCTGCCCTGGATTCGGCAGTGTTCCAGCGCTTAGTAGAAACGCTGCAACAGTATCATCTGCGGGTCATCGTTGATTTACGCAGCGAAAACAGTGTGCAAGACGCTTGGTTTATCGCGCCGCGCAGCATGGATTTCCGCTTTACGGCACTCAACAGCAGAGAGCAGCTGAACGTGCCAGATCTAGTATTGCAGAATAAAATTATGAAAGCGATTTCGGTTTGGTCGCTGATCCCAGCTGATGCCTATGTATTAGCGCTTGGCAGCTGGAAAGAAAATGAGCTGAAAATCGAAAGCGATCATCAAGCAAAAGTGATCAAGGCAATGAGTCTTATGGACATTCTGGCAGAACAAGAAGGACCGGAGCGACTTTCACCGATCCTTTCTTTTAAATGTGCTTTGAATGCATGGCAGCGGAATCCGCATTCTTTGGCTTCCGAAGAATTTTTCGTTTATGGCGATATCGATCAAGAATTAGAAGAAAAATTTATTTCGCAGATCAAGCCAGAATTTTTCGAGATTTCAGCGAAGGCGATCGCGACGCTGATGCTCCTGATCAAGGGAGTTCCAGTGATCAATGAAGGTCAAGAGATGGGGATCTCGTTTATCGAACGACTCGGAGTCAAGACAGTCGAAGAACCGGCTTATGAAGAGGTGCGCACTTTTCGGCGCAGCGGCGCGCCTTCATACTCAGCGGAAAGAGCGGCGGAAGATCTTTCAAACGAGCGCTTCAATACCAAAACGGCTTGTCAATTTTACCGTAAGCTGAGTGAGCCTGCTGAAGCTTTTTCGATTTTTGAATATTATCGCGAACTTTTAGCGACTCGCAAAAAATATCCGGAATTATTGGCAGGAGATTTTCTTTTGCATTTGAAGAATCATCCACAAGTCTTTGTTTTTGAACGTGTCACAAAAGAGCGCAGACTGTTAGTCGCGATCAATTTATCCAATGAACGCGCTCTGTTCAATTTTCCTAAAAGTGTGATGCGCAAAGAATGGCACGAATTGATCAGCAACAAAACGTGGATGGGAGATCCGGTCAACCGGCCGCAAAACTATGATCCGTTTGAAACGCGAGTCTTCGTTTAACCGCAGAAGTTTCCCCGGAAGTGATTGCTTTTTCAATTTCACAAGAGTATCTTGTAAAGAAAGAAAAATGGAAAAGCGAGGGATCTCTTGTGAGAAATTTTGATAAATCAACCAAGTTGGAAGGGGTCAGCTACGATGTCCGCGGACCGGTCGTTGAAGAGGCTGACCGCATGGAAGAAGAAGGCATCCATATTTTAAAATTGAATACGGGAAATCCCGCGCCGTTCGGTTTTGAGGCACCGAATGAAATCATACGCGATTTGATCACCAATGTGCGGAGCTCGGAAGGATATTCAAATTCGAAAGGGATTTTTTCTGCCCGCAAGGCGATCCAGCATTATGCAAAATTCAAAGGGCTGCCGGATGTAACGATCAATGATATTTATACCGGAAACGGGGTCAGCGAGTTGATCACGATGTGTATGCAAGGACTGCTGGATGCCGGCGACGAAGTCTTGCTGCCGATGCCGGATTATCCACTTTGGACAGCGTCCGTATCTTTGGCAGGCGGGACACCAGTCCATTATGTTTGCGACGAGACAGCCAACTGGTATCCGGATCTTGACGACATGAAAAAGAAAGTTGGTCCGCAGACAAAGGCCGTCGTTTTGATCAATCCAAACAATCCGACTGGTGTCGTTTATCCGAAAGAATTGCTGCAAGAAGTCGCTGAATTTGCGCGGCAAAATGATTTGATCGTTTTTTCTGATGAGATCTATGATCGTTTGGTGATGGACGGTATCGAACATACGTCGATCGCAAGCCTTGCACCCGATCTGTTCTGCATCACGCTGAACGGGCTCTCGAAATCGCATCGCGTCGCCGGTTTCCGCTGCGGCTGGATGGTTTTGAGCGGCGACAAGGGTCATGTGAAAGGTTATATCGAAGGCTTGAATATGCTCAGTTCGATGCGTCTCTGTTCAAACGTTTTAAGCCAGCAGATCATCCAGACAGGTCTTGGCGGTTATAATTTTGGCGAAGTCGATGAGCTTTTGCTGCCGGGCGGGCGGATCTTTGAGCAGCGCGAGTATATTTATAATGCGCTCAATGCGCTGCCGGGGATCTCAGCTGTCAAACCGCATGCCGCTTTTTACATTTTTCCGAAAATCGACACGAAAAAATTCAATATCCATGACGATGAACGATTCGTGCTTGATTTTTTGCACGAGTATCATGTTCTTTTGGTCCACGGCGGCGGCTTCAACTGGACTCAGCCGGATCATTTCCGCCTCGTTTACCTGCCGCAAATGGACGATTTGGAGTATACGACCGCTTCGCTAGCTAAATTTTTACAATCATATCGGCAGTAAAATATTCAAAGAAAATAAACGATCAAAAAGAGCGGTGCGCTGGGATCTTTTCCGGAGCGCCGCTCTTTCAGGAGGAAATATATTGAAAACAATCGTTCCGCCCAATTTACCAACACTTCATGCTGAAAGCTTCTTTTTGGAAAATGAAAAAGTATTTTCCAGTATCAATTCCGAAGGGGGCGAGCTGAGCGGCGACGCTGCAAGAAATATGATCTTGAAAAACAGCCGCATCAAAAAGCTGATCATGCACAGTACTGAGCTTGAATTATTCGAGTGCAGCGATGTCATTTTTGAAAATTGCGATTTTTCCAACTTGGAATGGATCCGCGGAAGTTTTCAGCGAGTGATCTTTAAAGATTGCAAGCTGATCGGTGTGAATTTTGCCGAAGGTTTTTTGCGCGACTGTCAATTTATCGACTGTATCGCTAATTTAGCTTCCTTCAGCGACACAAAAATAAAAGACGTTCAATTCCAAAATTGCCGGCTGACCGGTGCCGATTTTTACGGACTTGATTGGAAAAATCTTGGGTTCAGCGGCAGTGATTTGAGCGAGTCCAGCTGGTTCAAAACAAAACTGGCAGGATTGGATCTGACCGGCAATGAATTTGAACAGATCGGCTTATCAATGGAGCTGCTCCGCGGATTGATCGTTGATCAGGAACAAGCTATCACGATTGCCCGTGGGCTGGGAGTCATCATAAGAGAATAATCATTCAACCGTTGAAATACATTGCGGAAGCATTGGAAATCTGCGATGATGAAGGTAAAGCAGTAGCAGAAGACTTGGATGCAAGTGCGAACCATATGCGAACATAAAATATCCCATTCTTTCGCACCAAATTTTTTCTGTGTGAATGAAACTGGATTATATTTTTCTCATTTATTTTTAATATTTTTTTTAAATTCAACTCAAAAAAGTTGTATTTGTGGATAAATCGAAGATAAGTTCGACTTATTCACGGTCGCACTCCTCGTGAGTGCGTGGATTGAAATATCGTCACGTCTTCGATCGCTTCCTGATTCATTTTGTCGCACTCCTCGTGAGTGCGTGGATTGAAATCAAATTGTTTTTTTACCAATTCCTGTGTAAGATTGTCGCACTCCTCGTGAGTGCGTGGATTGAAATATAGTTCTTTTTAACAAACCAAGGGGCAACTTTCAGTCGCACTCCTCGTGAGTGCGTGGATTGAAATGAAATCGATCTCGTATTGCATGAGCTTGTCGATCACGTCGCACTCCTCGTGAGTGCGTGGATTGAAATATTTGGTCGTTCCGAAAAACCTTGATTTCGTAACGTCGCACTCCTCGTGAGTGCGTGGATTGAAATGAAAAAGCCGAACGATTTAAGCGCCCTGGTCACACGTCGCACTCCTCGTGAGTGCGTGGATTGAAATGCAAGAAGTTTAACCTTGACACAGCAGAGATTCAGTCGCACTCCTCGTGAGTGCGTGGATTGAAATAGGGATGATGTCAATAATCGTCTTGTTGTTATCGTCGCACTCCTCGTGAGTGCGTGGATTGAAATTTATAACTAGTGTCGCCCCAGTACTCACTTTTAAGTCGCACTCCTCGTGAGTGCGTGGATTGAAATGCCGTACTGGGTAAAGCCAACGGATAAGATATAGTCGCACTCCTCGTGAGTGCGTGGATTGAAATCAATAAATATTTAGCACCAGCATCTCGCCAAGCTCGTCGCACTCCTCGTGAGTGCGTGGATTGAAATAAACACGCAGCACAACGTTGGCTGAACTTGACCGTCGCACTCCTCGTGAGTGCGTGGATTGAAATTACAAGACAAGGCTCGTTGTTTTTATATGCCATCGTCGCACTCCTCGTGAGTGCGTGGATTGAAATTGGCATTAGGTGGAGCGCTGATTGTGTTCGGTGCTGTCGCACTCCTCGTGAGTGCGTGGATTGAAATTATGTTTCGAAAGTCGGTTGGGTCAAAATGGCAGAGTCGCACTCCTCGTGAGTGCGTGGATTGAAATTGATGAACAGGTTGCAATGCTCGATCAGCTCTATGGTCGCACTCCTCGTGAGTGCGTGGATTGAAATAACGACTATTCCTCTTGAGGGAAGTAGGGTCAAGCGTCGCACTCCTCGTGAGTGCGTGGATTGAAATCTGTTGCTGTTGGCACATACAACACTGATCCTAACGTCGCACTCCTCGTGAGTGCGTGGATTGAAATATCAATCACCGTTATATAATCGCCGGGGTTTGCGTCGCACTCCTCGTGAGTGCGTGGATTGAAATAATTTGTCCATTGTCGTTTTAATGAACACTGATTGTCGCACTCCTCGTGAGTGCGTGGATTGAAATCGGCAGTGAAGATTGCCTGACGGTTGTCATCACGTCGCACTCCTCGTGAGTGCGTGGATTGAAATAGAGCGTACACTACACAGAATCGAAGCCTTAACTAGGTCGCACTCCTCGTGAGTGCGTGGATTGAAATTTGGCTAAAAGAAGTTGAAGCACAACCTCTTAGTGTCGCACTCCTCGTGAGTGCGTGGATTGAAATTATCAAGTAAAACAATGCGATTTATCTGCTTACGGTCGCACTCCTCGTGAGTGCGTGGATTGAAATCCTCCACAATTGGCGGCGATACTGAACGATGGATAGTCGCACTCCTCGTGAGTGCGTGGATTGAAATATCATTGACTAAATCACCAATAAACGGGAATCTCGTCGCACTCCTCGTGAGTGCGTGGATTGAAATAAGAAAGGGAAGGAAACTCCTTGCCCGCCCAAAAAGTCGCACTCCTCGTGAGTGCGTGGATTGAAATATCTTGTGCGATCTCGGACAACCGGACCATGCGGCTGTCGCACTCCTCGTGAGTGCGTGGATTGAAATGCTTCATCAGTCAATTCGATCCCGCCACCGCGTTTGTCGCACTCCTCGTGAGTGCGTGGATTGAAATCAGATATCTTTGACGCCTGATAGATCCATTTTTGTCGCACTCCTCGTGAGTGCGTGGATTGAAATTAAGTTAGCTAAAATCAGCACAGATACCCGCAACGGTCGCACTCCTCGTGAGTGCGTGGATTGAAATGGATCATCAAAGTAACCAGCGACTACGATATACGCGTCGCACTCCTCGTGAGTGCGTGGATTGAAATAATGCACGGATTTCAGCTGGTAAGGTGACCATGAAGTCGCACTCCTCGTGAGTGCGTGGATTGAAATCGCTGTCTCACCGCCGAGTGCTGCAAAGACTTGGTCGCACTCCTCGTGAGTGCGTGGATTGAAATTATATTACATATTTAGACAACTCATGCATAATATGTCGCACTCCTCGTGAGTGCGTGGATTGAAATGATAAAGTAAAAAACTACAAAAGTGACGCAGTGGTCGCACTCCTCGTGAGTGCGTGGATTGAAATCGAAAAGGGACAATGATCGGGATCGTCGGCGAGGTCGCACTCCTCGTGAGTGCGTGGATTGAAATCGGTAAATCACCACCCCTGCGATCGTCCGTGATGTCGCACTCCTCGTGAGTGCGTGGATTGAAATTCAAAACCGTAAGGAGGACGAAGAATGATTAGAGTCGCACTCCTCGTGAGTGCGTGGATTGAAATCCCGCTTCCCAAAACGGCGCTACGGCTTGCGCGCGGTCGCACTCCTCGTGAGTGCGTGGATTGAAATTAGATAGTCAATAACGATTTTTTCTCGTTCCAAGGTCGCACTCCTCGTGAGTGCGTGGATTGAAATCAAGGCTCAAACGATCCCTCATTACCGGATACCTGTCGCACTCCTCGTGAGTGCGTGGATTGAAATGGCGGTCTGGGTACCGGAAGGCGTCGCGGTCGGGTCGCACTCCTCGTGAGTGCGTGGATTGAAATATAGGATTTGGGAAATCCATTCCGAAGTATGCTGTCGCACTCCTCGTGAGTGCGTGGATTGAAATCGATTGCTGGAATATAAGATAGTAAATCAATTATGTCGCACTCCTCGTGAGTGCGTGGATTGAAATATCCTCACAATTCCGTCCATCTGCTTCGAACAGCGTCGCACTCCTCGTGAGTGCGTGGATTGAAATCGATTTGCAGCGGATTTGAATCGAAATACTTTTGTCGCACTCCTCGTGAGTGCGTGGATTGAAATAAAAACGCGACAAACGAAAAAAAGTAACGCTTGGTCGCACTCCTCGTGAGTGCGTGGATTGAAATAACTCTTTATATCTACCGTCCGGCTGCTTTTGGCGTCGCACTCCTCGTGAGTGCGTGGATTGAAATCAAAAATATTGCGGATATTATGGGCAGATCTACTGTCGCACTCCTCGTGAGTGCGTGGATTGAAATTATACTCTGTGGACGGAACTGCAGTTTGATAGAGTCGCACTCCTCGTGAGTGCGTGGATTGAAATTCAGATAATCAAAAGTCTAAAAATGAAGGAGTATAGTCGCACTCCTCGTGAGTGCGTGGATTGAAATAAAGTAGCCTGCTCTTATTTTTACTTTGACTTTGTCGCACTCCTCGTGAGTGCGTGGATTGAAATCATTTTCAGCGCTTTCGTCGCAAGCGAGCGCCAGTCGCACTCCTCGTGAGTGCGTGGATTGAAATAATGTCCTCCGCCAACGCGGGATAATGCAGCAGATCGTCGCACTCCTCGTGAGTGCGTGGATTGAAATGTGGAACGGCAGCTATATCGGCACTGTTTACTGCGTCGCACTCCTCGTGAGTGCGTGGATTGAAATAATCTGATTTAAAATATCCTGTTTATTCATTTCAGTCGCACTCCTCGTGAGTGCGTGGATTGAAATTTTTTTTGCTTTTTTATCAGATTCTAGCAGTAGGTCGCACTCCTCGTGAGTGCGTGGATTGAAATCCGAAGCTCCATTATGTGTTTGATAGCCGCATGCCGTCGCACTCCTCGTGAGTGCGTGGATTGAAATGCATTAGCCGCCGGTGAAGGCGACAGCCGGGTGGCGTCGCACTCCTCGTGAGTGCGTGGATTGAAATGTTAGGAACTTGCAACCCTTCGAGCAGTTGATTCTGTCGCACTCCTCGTGAGTGCGTGGATTGAAATAGGTACGTTCGATCAGGGATACAAAGAAGGTTGGTCGCACTCCTCGTGAGTGCGTGGATTGAAATAGTTAAGAGGTTTGCCGTATCGTACTCTGGTACTGTCGCACTCCTCGTGAGTGCGTGGATTGAAATTCTTCCTCCTCAGTTTCCCGTACTCCCAAATCCGTCGCACTCCTCGTGAGTGCGTGGATTGAAATTGGACAGCGTAATTGATTTGTTCAAACGATACGGTCGCACTCCTCGTGAGTGCGTGGATTGAAATACCGACTTCATAAACGATCCCGTCTCCGACGATATGTCGCACTCCTCGTGAGTGCGTGGATTGAAATGCTTTGTGGATCCGCGCCAGTTTAGCGCCGAACAAAGTCGCACTCCTCGTGAGTGCGTGGATTGAAATGCTTTGTGGATCCGCGCCAGTTTAGCGCCGAACAAAGTCGCACTCCTCGTGAGTGCGTGGATTGAAATTGTCATTAAATTTATTATATCAGAAAAGAGGTTGTCGCACTCCTCGTGAGTGCGTGGATTGAAATGCGGAACAAGAGTCCGTTCGGTGGAAGCTCAACGATCGTCGCACTCCTCGTGAGTGCGTGGATTGAAATTCTTTTGACCGTTGGCGCGACCTTGCGCCCAAGTCGCACTCCTCGTGAGTGCGTGGATTGAAATTGCATGAGTGCGCGGCCCGCGTTGTAAAACGAATGTCGCACTCCTCGTGAGTGCGTGGATTGAAATATCTGATAAAGCAGCGCGTTTAGATTCGCCGCTGGTCGCACTCCTCGTGAGTGCGTGGATTGAAATGCGGACAGCTCGACGGAAGGGATCTCAGATAACGTCGCACTCCTCGTGAGTGCGTGGATTGAAATAATCCATCGAGTTTTTTGCTATCTGACGCCCGAGCGTCGCACTCCTCGTGAGTGCGTGGATTGAAATATATCCCCGTGTCCGCTTGATACCCTCGTTAGTCGCGTCGCACTCCTCGTGAGTGCGTGGATTGAAATAAGCGCCAGATCGCGCGCCTCATCAAAATATTTCGTCGCACTCCTCGTGAGTGCGTGGATTGAAATATGATATTGGTCTTAGCGGCGATTCTGCTGGGCACGTCGCACTCCTCGTGAGTGCGTGGATTGAAATAGAATCTGTCCAAGCTCGCGCTCTCGTGTTCTGGTCGCACTCCTCGTGAGTGCGTGGATTGAAATAACAGTCAGCCAAACAGCTCGACCGCTTGGCTCGGTCGCACTCCTCGTGAGTGCGTGGATTGAAATTGTGGATACGGTCATATCTTTATACGGATTAAATGTCGCACTCCTCGTGAGTGCGTGGATTGAAATAAGAAAAGTGTTGAGCGTGTCGCGAACCGCTTTCGTCGCACTCCTCGTGAGTGCGTGGATTGAAATACGACACGCTCAAAGATGGGCCCTGGTCGGTCGAGTCGCACTCCTCGTGAGTGCGTGGATTGAAATATATGACCACGGCTGCCCCATCTCCAAAATAAACGTCGCACTCCTCGTGAGTGCGTGGATTGAAATAGTGAAATCGACTGGGCTTCGCTTGGAAAAAATAGTCGCACTCCTCGTGAGTGCGTGGATTGAAATATTTGTGATAAACATTTAAGCCGCCTCCTTAATGTCGCACTCCTCGTGAGTGCGTGGATTGAAATCGTTGGTATCTGTCAAACGTAAAATTGATCCAAGAGTCGCACTCCTCGTGAGTGCGTGGATTGAAATGCATCAGTAAAAGAGGCTGCAAAAGCATACAACATGTCGCACTCCTCGTGAGTGCGTGGATTGAAATAAATAACCGAAATTAGTAGCAATGAGCAAAGAAGTCGCACTCCTCGTGAGTGCGTGGATTGAAATATCGAGCAAGATAATGCAACTCGGATCATGTGAGGTCGCACTCCTCGTGAGTGCGTGGATTGAAATCGCAATACGCCAGAGGGACAGAAGGGCACCCGGGCGGTCGCACTCCTCGTGAGTGCGTGGATTGAAATCTCTTTTAATGAATAAAAGGAACTTTGTTATAAAGTCGCACTCCTCGTGAGTGCGTGGATTGAAATACTTGCTCTTTGCTGGACTAAAGCGATCAGTTGGTCGCACTCCTCGTGAGTGCGTGGATTGAAATGGGAAAAACCATGTCTATGGTTTATCAGCTTAACGTCGCACTCCTCGTGAGTGCGTGGATTGAAATTCAGGTAAAGAATATCCTTTGATTGGTACTATGGTCGTCGCACTCCTCGTGAGTGCGTGGATTGAAATCCATTAAGCCCAGAAACGACCGCCAGCGGAAGCGCGTCGCACTCCTCGTGAGTGCGTGGATTGAAATCATGTTACATATTGCGGCAGTACATCATCTTTGGTCGCACTCCTCATGAGTGCGTGGATTGAAATGCTGGAAGGGTCAAATCAATATAGATTACCAAGTATTTATGAGGAATAAGGATCGTCACAGTGGGTGGCAAAAATAAAGAAATGTCTTTTTAGGCGATAGCCAAATAAAAATATTCTGCCAGTCTCATATGGAAAAAAGGTATTCAGTTTAAACGAACTTGAACACTCGATGAAGGGCAGATATTATGTTTTTCATTTTTCATCGGAAAGGATAGACAGTTATCTGGTTTATATCGGCAACAATGGATTTAATATGTAAATAAGAAAAATCAAGGGGTGTGACAAATTCGTCACACCCCTTGATACGCTAAAATGTTGTTTTTCAAATAAAAAAATCAGCGAATAATTGGCAAAATATGGGAAGCGATCTTTCCGTGTTCATATTGGATCAGAAAGTCGATCAGCGGCAGCGGATAGTTTTCGCTCAGCGGTACAAAAAGATCTTTTGTCCAAACGCAAGTCTCATTCCGTGTGCCGGCAACAAAATCGCCATCGAGCGAACGGGCGATCACGAGACCGCCGCGAGAAAAAAAGTATTCAAGTTCGGCAACTGAGAGGCTGTTGGGGCTATGAAGTACCCGGCTGACTTCGAGGACTTCGCGGTCCCAATCAGAAAAGAACAAGATCTCGCGGAAATCCTCAATGCTTTCTTCCTCTAAAATGCTCAGCAAGGCCACTGGATCATTGGTTGGGATTTTTTGTTTGAGTTTTTCGAACATTTGTACCACCTATCGCTTGTTTTCGATTTTGATATTGAAGTCGATCAAGTTCATTTTGACGCTCTTGGCTTCCAACGTGATCGCTGCCGGTAAAAGATCATTGCCGTCGTATAAGACACGTACCCGGTAGCGCACAAGGTCGCCGCGCTCTAAAGCGTCGCGGATCAGTGTTTCATATTTTGTCATATAAGGTGAATTGACCGGCTGCTGGTAAAGCGTACAAAGATTGCGCGGGTCACTGCCGGAGCCGCCTAAAACGCGGGCGATCAAATGTCCGCGCGAATGATAATAGGGTGCTTTCCCCGAGATAAAACCAGTTGGTCGGATATTCGGATCGGCACTGCTGCCGGTCCCGATGCGGGCTTTGTCAAGCAGGGCATCAGCGCCGACTGCCCTTCCCAAACTATCGAGCGGTTCGTATTGGATCCAGCTGGCCGAGGTTTTCAGGTCTTCTTGAGTAAAAGCTGCATTGCCCTGATCAATCGGACCAGGGTTGTTATATGTGGGCGTTTCGGTTTTCTCGACTGTTTTTTCACTGATCAGATCAGTAATAAGTGAATCGGGAAGTTGAAATCCCAAAAGTGCTAAGAGCAAGACGATCAAGAGAATGATCATATTTTTTGGACCGTTTTTTTTATAATTCCGTGTAGCCAAGTTTGTCCCTCCAGATGAACGATGCGCTGTTCACAGCTGGTTATTATTATACTTGAATCGAAATAGTGAAACAAGGCGAAGGATGTTGTACAATATGAGTTGTATACTTATTAACAAATAATTGGAAAGTTGCAGCATAAAATGTTCAAATAATAAAATGAGGTGGAGAATATGCGCTGTCCGCGCTGTCAACATAATAATTCCCGCGTGATCGATTCACGTTCTGTCAATGATGGCCGAGCGATCCGCCGGCGAAGAGAATGTGAAGAATGCGGCTTTCGGTTTACGACATTTGAAAAAATCGAAGTCCTGCCGTTATTAGTGATCAAAAAAAATGGGACTCGCGAAGAATTCAATCGTGATAAGATCTTGCGCGGGCTGGTCCGCTCAGCTGAAAAGCGCCCAGTCCCAATTAAAAAAATGGAAGAAATCGCCAATAAAGTTGAAAATAAAATCCGGGCGAGCGGTGAAAGCGAAGTATCGACCAAATTGATCGGCGAGTATGTCATGGACTATTTAGCGGAGGTCGATGAGATCGCTTATATTCGCTTCGCGAGTGTGTACCGGCAATTCAAAGACATGTCGACCTTTATGGCAGAACTGCAAGAGATCATGGAAAAAAATGATCAAGCCGACCGTCAAGATGAAAAAGACGAATTGAAAAAGAATCGGTCTGCCGATGAGTGAGAAATTGTTGCCGCAAGATGTTTTTCATGTCTATTTGCCGCGGCCGCTTTCAATGATGGAGATCGGCAGTTTGATGGATCTTTACGCCCCAGTTATCGGGCGCGCTGCGTGCAGTTTGTATTTATACTTGATGCAGGAGACACTCTCAAAAGAAGAGACGACACTCCACGAAGAAGCACTCGACGTTTTAATGATTTCACCGCGTGATTTTCTGGATGCGCGCAAAAAACTCGAAGGGATCGGCTTGTTGCGGACATTTACCGAAGAGAAAACAAAAAAATTTCCGCATAATTGCTATCGATATTTGCTCCAGATTCCACTGGCACCGTATCGCTTTTTAAGTGAAGAGCTTTTAAGTGCGCTCCTCAGCACGAAAATCACCGGCCCGCGGTTCAATAAACTCCTGGAACGCTATTTGCCGGCCCCGCGTATTCCAGCGGGCAAAGAAGTAACAACAAAATTTTTAGATGAATATGCATTTGATCCTGAGATCTTGCAAAAACAAAGTCTTTACGTGGATAAAAGCCGCGCCGCCCAAGAGGCGCAAGCGCTTGAGAGCCCGGTCGATTGGGAGCTGTTTCAAAAAGAAATGGACCGTTTCAACATCAAGCCCTCGCCGCTCGATGCTGCGACCAAACAGCGGCTGCTGTGGCTTGCTAAACAGTATCAGCTGAGTACATTCCAGCTGCGCGATCTGGCACTTGAAGTCGTGAAGCTTGATCAAGGGCAAAGTCTCCTGGATGCAGCAAAAATGGAGCATCTTTTGACGAAAAAAACGCTGGAATCAGCGAGCCGGCCTAAAGAAGAGCCAGCAAAAATGATCTCGAAAGCAGAAAGAAAACAGGCACTGAAATACAAAGGGTTCTCAGACGGCGCGGTCCAGATCATTTTGGAAGCGGAATCGTTTTCCGCAACGGATTATTTGCGGGCGCTTAAAGAGGCTAAAGGCGGAATGGTCACGCCGGGTGAGCTGAGTATGGTCCAAAATATCAGCCGAAACGGCATTTTGCCAGATGGCGTGCTGAATATTTTGATGCATTATCTGCTGGTCGAAAGCGGACGCTCGACCCTGAACAGTTCGCTGTTCCATACGATCGCCGACGACTGGAAACAACGCGGGATCCATTCTGCTGAGGCGGCATTGGCGCGGGTTTTGTCATTCAGCCAGCCTGAACAAAAAGAAAAACCAAAACGTTCAAAAAAACGCGTACCACAGGCAGCCCAAAAAGAAAAAGTGCCGCAGTGGATGCAAAAGAAAGAATACCAGCCGGTCGATGAAGAAAGCATGCAAGCGTTCAACGATGCAATGAAGAAACTGAAAGGAAAGTCAGGTGAGGCAGAATGAAAGCAGTTGGTCCGGAATATCAGCGGTTGATGAAAGCCAAAAAATACGACCAGCGCTGGGAAGAGATCATGCGCAACGTTATGCAGGATCCTGAAGTCCAGCAGTTTTTAACGAAACATAAAAGTGAACTTTCCCAAGAAGAGATCGAACGCAGCGCCAGCAAATTATATGAATTCGTGCAGGAAAAAAAGAAATTCAACAAAGCAGCTTCTGAAGTGATCGCTCCCGGTTATGAGCCAAAACTCGTGATCAATCACCACTATATCGACGTAAGTTATGTGCCGACAGAAGAGCTGCTCGCTGCACGCAGAGCGGCCGAGATCAAAAATCATATCCACGCCAGCACAATGGCGCGCGATGTTCGGGAAGCAAGCTTCGCTGATTTTGATTCAGCCAAGCATTCGAGCAGATCCCGCAATCAAGCAGCGGCCAAACTGATCGAGTTCTCCGCAGCCTATTTGGAAAATCCAAAAGCTTTCCACAAAGGGCTTTATCTTTACGGCTCATTCGGCGTTGGCAAAAGTTATCTGTTAGGCGCTTTAGCGCATGAGCTGGCGGTAAATGGCGTCGCTTCGATGCTGGTGCATTTTCCGACTTTCGCTCAAGAGATGAAAGAGTCGATCGGGGAAAAAACAACGAAACAAAAATTAAAGGCGGCGAAAGAAGCACCGGTCTTGATGATCGATGATATCGGGGCAGATAGCCAATCTGCTTGGATCAGAGACGAAGTCCTTGCGATTATTTTGCAATATCGCATGCAGGAAAAGCTGCCGACTTTCTTTACTTCCAACAAAGAGATGAAGCAGCTCCAAAGCGAATATCTGCTGACGAGCCGAAACGGCGAAGAACCGGTCAAGGCGATGCGCATCATGGAACGGATCCGCTATTTGGCTGAAGAAATGCATATCGAAGGTCCCGACCGCCGAAATGGACATTTTGACGACGAAGCATAAAAGTACAAGTTTGAGGTGGAAGCAGTTTGAATGAATATCATTTATCAAAACGGCTGGCGCAAGTAGCCGGCTGTGTGCCGGAAGGAAGCCGCTTGGCCGATATCGGGAGCGATCATGCGTACCTTTTAGTCAACTTGTTCTTAGAGGGGCGGATCACTTTTGGGGTCGCCGGGGAAATTGCGCTCGGGCCTTTTTATTCGGCAGAAAAATTGATCAAAAAGCACCAACTGGCGCCGAATGTGGAAGCACGTTTCGGCGATGGACTCAGCGTGATCGATCCAAAAGACCAAATCGATGTGATTACGATTTGCGGGATGGGCGGCAGCTTGATCCGTTCAATCTTAGAAGCTGGGCAAGAAAAATTAGCAACGGCCGAGACGCTTGTGTTGGAGCCCAACATCGATGAAGGACAAGTCCGCCGCTGGCTGGTCCAGCATGACTACCGGATCAAAGACGAGTTTATGATCGCTGAACATCATCAAATCTATGCGATCATTGCTGCAGAAAAGGGAACAAGTCCGATCTTGTCCGGCAAAGAGATCCTGATGGGACCGCTTCTGTTAACGAAAAAAGATCCGCTCTTCCACGTGAAATGGAATCAAGAACTGGAGCATCGCCAAAATATTTTGACGCAGCTGAAAAAAGCGAAGCAGCCGCCGCTGGAGCGGATCCAGCAAATGGAAGAGGAAGTCTGCTGGATCAAGGAGGAATTGGAATGATCGAAGCACGAACATTTATTGAGCAGCTGAATTTGTTTTGCCCTCCTTATTTAGGTGAAGAAGGCGATCCGAATGGCTTGCATCTCGGGACACTCGATAAAAAAATCGGGCGCGTCATGATGACGCTCGATGTGCGTCCGGAAGTCGTGGCGGAGGCGATCGAAAAAAAAGTCGATCTTTTGATTGCGAAGCATCCGCCGATCTTTCGGCCAATTGAGCGGCTCACGACGAATGACCCGCAAATCAAAATGTATGCTGATCTTTTGAAACACGATATCGCGGTTTTCGCTTGCCACACGAACATGGATATTATGGAGCCGGGGCTGAACGATTGGCTTGCAGAAAAATTAGGTGTGCAAGTCGATGACTTTTTGGCAGAGACCCACCGCTTTCCTTATCAGAAGCTCGCAGTATTCGTACCGGCACCCAATGCTGACCATATCCGCGAGGTGCTGCAGCAAGCTGGAGCGGGCCGGCTAGGAGATTATACCGGTGCCAGCTTCTCAGCCGAAGGAACTGGGCGCTTTCGACCGGAAAAAGGCGCACATCCGGCGATCGGCAAAATCGGCAAACTGGAAGAAGTCATTGAAGAGAAGGTCGAAGTGGTCTTTCCGAAAACATTGGCCTCAGAAATCGTTGAGGCGATGCTCGCAGCGCATCCATATGAAGAACCGGCTTACGATCTTTATGACCTTTCCGCCCCGGAAAAAGTGTATGGCATCGGGCGCGTCGGAATGCTCAAAAAGGCATTGCCGCTGGAACGATTTGTTGCCCAAGTCAAAGAAGCGTTCCGATTGGATGGTTTGCGTTTGATCGCTGAGGACCCCCAAAAAATGATCCAGCGCGTGGCGATCTGCGGCGGCAGCGGCGGCAAATTATATCCGGAAGCAGTGCTGAAGGGTGCCGATGTATATATTACCGGGGATGTTTATTATCATACTGGTCACGATATGTTGGCGCATCATCTGCCGGTGATCGATCCGGGACATTACATCGAAGAATTGTGCAAAGAAAAATTTGTTGAAGAATTTGAAAAATGGAAGCAGAAATATGCTTGGGACTGTGAATTTATGATCTCTGAAACGAATACCAATCCATTTCGCTTTTATTGAGCAGGAGGGAATTTATGTATCCGAACTTATTAAATAGATTTTTAAAATATGTCAAAATCGAAACCCGGTCTGATGAAAACAGTCAAACAGTTCCTTCGACTTCCAGTCAAGTCGCTTTTGCGCACATGCTGGAAAGCGAAATGAAAACGATCGGGTTGGAAGATGTCGTTTATAATCAAAAAAACGGTTATGTGATCGGGACCTTGCCGGCAACAAGCAAAACGCCGCAGCGTACATTCGGCCTGATCGCCCATATGGATACGGCGGACTTCAATGCCGAAAACGTTACGCCGCATGTGATCGAAAATTACGATGGACACTCCGCGATCAACCTGGATGCAGCCGGAAAATATCAATTGGCGCCTGAAGAATTTCCAAATCTGAAGAATTATGCGGGACAAACACTGATCACCACTGACGGCCGGACACTTTTAGGGGCCGATGACAAAGCGGGCATCGCTGAGATCATGACTGCGATGGAGTATTTAGCGGGACATCCTGAAATCGAACATGGCGAGATCCGGGTCGGCTTCGGACCGGATGAAGAGATCGGGGTCGGTGCTGATCGCTTCGATGTGGCTCAGTTCAATGTTGACTTTGCGTATACGATCGACGGCGGAGTGGTCGGCGAATTAGAGTATGAAACATTTTCCGCCGCTCAAGCGCAGCTCACGATCCACGGGAAAAATGTCCATCCGGGAACCGCTAAAGGGCAAATGATCAATGCGCTCCAGACGGCGATTGATTTTCACAACGAACTTCCTGCCGATGCTCGGCCGGAAAATACAGCGGGATATGAAGGTTTTTTCCATTTGATCCATTTGTCCGGGAATCCTGAAGAAGCGGCGATGACCTATATCATCCGCGACCATGATCACCAAAAATTTGAAGCGAAGAAGCGTTTGATCACAGACCTTGCCGCTAAGTTCAATGCACATTTTGGTCAAAAAAGAATCGAAATCAAGATGCACGATCAATACTATAATATGCGCGAAGTGATCGAAAAAGATATGTCAATCGTTGAACTGGCAAAACAGGCGATGCTTGCGGTCGACGTCGAGCCGTTGATCCAGCCGGTCCGCGGCGGAACGGACGGCTCTAAGATCTCTTTTATGGGGATCCCGACACCGAACCTGTTTGCCGGCGGGGAGAATATGCATGGCCGCTTTGAATTCGTTGCGCTTGAAAGTATGGAAAAAGCGGTCGATGTTTTGATCAAGATCGCAGAAATGAACGCCGCGAATGGATAAGCCAAAACCACCCGCACAGGGAGGAAAATCGGTGAAGTCCGATCGTTTGAAACTGCTGCTGAATTTGGCGGTGGTCATTTTGATCATTGGGATCGTGATCCATTTGCTGCGCGGTTCGCTGAGCGACATTATCGCTGAACTCGGCAAGACCCGTTGGTACATCTTATTGATGGCGACGATCCTAGGATTGAGTTATCAAATGATGGAAGGGGAAGCGATCGCGACGCTCGCTCGTCCGTTTCAACCGGCTTTTCGGGCACGCGACGGCTTTTTTGCCAGCTGTTATACGGCCTTCTTTCGGCTGATCACCTTCAGTACGGGCACGATCGTCGCTGAATATCACTTCTATCATAAACACCGCATCCCGCCCTCCAAAAGTGTCAGTATCGTCGCATTGCGGACAGTTTTCTATAAAGTCGTCGTGATGATCTACGTTTTGATCAGTCTGATCCTGCTGTTCCCGTTTATGCGAGCGCAAGAGCCGAAAATGTTTTGGGTGATTTTTTTCGGACTGCTGCTCAGCACTTTGATGATTTTTGTGATCCTCGGGGTGATGATCAATATTTCTTTTCAAGTGCTGCTGCTTAAAATCGCGAATCGCCTGTTTAAAAGTCAAAAATGGCGTGCGCGCGTTGATCACTTGAATTTGGAAATCTGCGAGCTGCGTTCAGCGGTCGAAGAAGCTCTCCAAAATAGAAGCTTAGTATGGCGGGTCACTCTCTGCAGTTTGGCAAAAGTAGTTTTTTGGCTTTTGATCCCGTATGTCGTGCTGTACTCGACGGGCGATATCTCGCTTCTTCAAGCGGTCGGGTTGACCTCTTTTGCGATCATTATCGCCGGGGTCATTCCTTCGCCGGCGGGGATCGGTTCCTTTGATTTTGCCTTTGTTCTTTTGTTCAAACCGGTCGTCGGAACGGTCGAAGCGGCCAGTGCGCTTTTGCTTTACCGTTTCGCGACGTATCTGCTGCCGTTTTTGATCGGGATGGTCTATGCGGCCTGGCAAAACCAGAAAAAACTGCGGACGACTGTCGAAGAACTCCAAAAAGAAGAAAAAAAATCGAAATGAAGAAGCTGTTTTGGAAGCATCGTTTTATCAAGAAAAGCAAGCTGCGACAAATTTTTGTCACAGCTTTTTTTGTATTTACGAGTTTTAATGTTTGACCAAATTTGACCAATAAGGTAAAATCAAGAGTGTGAATAAGGAGGGACTTATACCTTGAATATTGAAAAAATGACAACTGCTTTGCAGGAAGCGATCGCTGAAGCACAGCAAGTCGCAGTCACTAGACACCACCAAGAGATCGATATCGCTCATCTTTGGAAGATCTTTTTGGAGCCGGATCATTTCGGCCGCAACTTCTATACCGATATGGGTGTTGATGCGGACCGCATGGAGCAGGAAGTGGACCGGCTGCTGGATGAATATCCGACGGTGTCCGGCGGGAATATCCAATATGGCCAGAATTTTTCGCAAAATCTGTTTCGCTTGCTGCAAGAAGCGGACACTTTGCGTGCACACTACCAAGATGAATTTCTTTCAACGGAAATCGTGCTTCTCGCTTTGATGAAGCTCAAAAATTATCCGCTGACCGTGTATTTAAATAAATCAGGGATCACTGAAAAAGAAATCAAAAAAAATATCGAAGAAATGCGTGGAGGCGATCATGTGACCTCAAAAGATCAGGAAGATCAATATAAAGCACTGGAAAAATATGGTGTTGACCTTGTCCAGCAAGTCAAAAGCGGCAAAGGCGACCCGGTGATCGGCCGGGATGAAGAGATCCGCGATGTGATCCGGATCCTTTCGCGGAAAACGAAAAACAATCCCGTGTTGATCGGGGAACCTGGCGTCGGGAAAACGGCGATCGTTGAGGGATTGGCACAGCGGATCGTTAAAAAAGATGTGCCGGACAATTTGAAGAATAAAACGATCTTCTCGCTTGATATGGGTTCATTGATCGCTGGCGCAAAATTCCGCGGCGAATTTGAAGAGCGCTTAAAAGCGGTTTTGAAAGAAATCAAAAAAGCTGATGGGCGGATCCTGCTCTTTATCGATGAGATCCATAATATCGTTGGAGCGGGAAAAACAGAAGGTTCGATGGATGCCGGCAACATTTTAAAACCGATGCTGGCGCGTGGCGAGCTGCATTTGATCGGCGCGACGACCCTTGATGAATATCGCCAATACATGGAAAAAGATAAAGCGCTCGAACGCCGTTTCCAACGCGTGATGGTCCATGAACCAACGCTTGAAGATACGATCTCGATTTTGCGCGGGTTAAAAGACAGCTTTGAAGTCCACCACGGCGTGAAGATCCACGACAATGCGCTAGTTGCCGCGGCAACGCTTTCTGATCGCTATATCACTGACCGGTTCCTGCCGGATAAAGCGATCGATCTGGTCGATGAAGCTTGTGCGAATATCAAAGTCGAAATGAATTCGCGGCCAACTGAACTCGATCAAGTGACGCGCCGCCTGATGCAGCTTGAGATCGAAGAAGCGGCTTTGAAAAAAGAAACCGATGATGCCAGCAAGAAACGGCTCGCCGGTCTTCAAGAAGAGCTCGCTGATTTGCGCGAAGAAGCCAACAGTATGAAAATGCGCTGGGAAACTGAAAAAGAAGAAGTCAGCGCGCTCAGTACAAAACGGGCCGAGATCGATAAAGCAAAACATGAGCTCGAAGATGCGGAAAATAATTATGATTTGGAACGCGCAGCAGTTTTGCGCCACGGGACGATCCCGCAGCTTGAAAAAGAACTGAAGGCTCAAGAAGAGAAAGCCCAAAAAGACGATCTGAAAATGGTCCAAGAGTCAGTGACCGAAGAAGAAATCGCCCAAGTCGTTGGTCGTTTGACTGGCATCCCGGTCGCAAAATTAGTCGAAGGCGAACGGCAGAAGCTCTTGAAGCTGGATGAAACCCTCCATAAACGGGTCATCGGCCAAGATGAAGCTGTCGATGCGGTCAGTGATGCAGTTCTGCGTTCGCGCGCCGGTCTGCAAGATCCGAACCGTCCGATCGGAAGCTTCTTGTTCTTAGGACCGACCGGGGTCGGGAAAACTGAGCTGGCTAAAGCACTCGCGGAAAATCTTTTCGACTCCGAAGAGCATATGGTGCGGATCGACATGAGCGAGTATATGGAGAAGTATTCTGTGTCGCGTTTAGTCGGAGCGCCTCCTGGTTATGTCGGCTACGAAGAGGGCGGACAATTAACTGAGGCAGTCCGCCGCAATCCATACACGATCGTGCTTCTAGATGAGATCGAAAAGGCGCATCCGGATGTCTTCAATATCCTGCTGCAAGTTTTGGATGACGGCCGTTTGACGGATTCGCAAGGCCGGGTCGTCGATTTCAAAAATACCGTGCTGATCATGACATCGAATATCGGTTCGCAAGAACTTTTAGCGGGAGTCACCGCAGACGGCAAGATCCCGGAAGCCGTCAAAAGTACTGTGATGAATCTTTTGCGCGGGCACTTCAAGCCAGAATTCTTGAACCGGATCGACGATACGATCTTATTCACGCCGCTCAGCTTGGATAATGTCAAAGAAATCGCCGGCAAGATGATCAAAACACTGGCGAAACGCTTGGAAAATCAAGAAATCGAACTTTCGATCACAGAAGATGCGAAAGTTTGGATCGCTGAGAAAGCGTATGAACCAGCCTACGGGGCACGACCACTCCGTCGTTTCATTACCAATGAAGTCGAAACACCGCTTGCTAAAGAAATCATCAGCGGCCGCGTATTGCCGAAGACAAAAGTCACGGTTTTAGATGATCGGCTGGTATTTGAAAATCATCCGGCTGAAGCAGAATAAACAGAAAAACTTGGAATTTTCGGATTCCAAGTTTTTTTATTTCAAATAAAAAATCATTCGCGGTCTTTGACAAACGAGCACGGAACCTTCAAAATGGATAAGAACGGAGGCGGAAGTATGCGAGAACCTTTGATCTATGATCGCCATATCGGCGACCAAAAGCCCGAAACACTATTCCACAAAAATGCGTGTCCTTTCTGCAATTATCATGACACAGAAAACATCATCAAAACAAAAAGCGACATGATTTGGACAAGGAACAAGTATCCGACACTTCTTGACAGCGGGCAAACAGTCTTGATCGAGACGGCTGACCACGAAGCAAATATGAGCAATTATCCGCCGGAAAAACAGGTGGAAGTATTTCAATTTGCGTGGGAATGCTGGCAGGAAATGAAAAATTCGGGGAAATACCGCTCAGTCCTAGTCTATAAAAACCAAGGCCCGCTCTCTGGCGGCAGCATCGAACATGCTCATTTGCAGCTGGTCGGGCTCACGAAACGCGACGGCTACGAGTATTGGACGCCGGAAACCCTTCAAGGCATGTCTGTCTTAGAAAAGGGCAAGCTGGCGGTCAATCTTTCAAAATATCCGAATGTCGGCTTGATGGAATTCAATGTGCTTGGTGCGGATCAGACTGCGGAAACGATCCGCGAAGTGGCGCTGATGACGCAAAACGTCATCAAGTATTTGATGAGTCAGCACCATATGTACAGTTACAATTTATTTTTTTTCGATCGGGAAGACGGACTTCAAGTCCATATCGTGCCGCGCTTTATCGTTTCGCCCTATTTAGTCGGCTATGATCTGGCGCAATTATTTACCGAAGATGTGCTTGAAGAGTATCGGACGGCTTTTTTAGCCTATTTAAAGCATCCAACGCCGATCGATCCGGAGAAAAAAGACGGCTGGTTTTAGAGAGGAGAATTTTTTTGCTGATCGGTTCACATGTTTCTTTCTCAAGTACAAAAATGCTGGTTTCTTCGGTCGAAGAAGCGATTTCGTATGAAGCCAATACTTTTATGATCTATACGGGGGCTCCGCAAAACACGCGGCGCGCCAAACTCAATGCAGCGAGCATCGCACAAGCACATGAAATCATGAACGAACACGGCATTCAAGAGTTTGTCGTACACGCTCCGTATATCATCAATTTAGCGAACACGAAAAAGCCTGAGATGTTCGAGTTTGCGATCGGTTTTTTAAAAAGCGAGATCGACCGCACTGAGAAATTAGGCGCACACCAAATCACCCTTCATCCGGGAGCACATGTCGGCGCGGGAGTCGAAGCCGGGCTGAAACACGTGATCAAAGGCCTGAACGAAGTCATCGATCCGGCCCAAGATGTCCAGATCGCTCTGGAAACCATGGCGGGCAAAGGCACCGAAGTCGGCACATCATTCGAGCAGCTCGCCGAGATCATTTCAGGGGTAGTGCACAACGAAAAATTGTCCATTACTTTTGATACTTGCCACACAAATGATGCTGGATATGATATCAAAAATGATTTTGACGGGGTCTTAAAGCATTTCGATCAAACGATCGGCTTGGATCGCCTGAAGATCATCCATTTGAATGACTCTAAAAATCCGCGCGGGGCCCATAAAGATCGCCACGCGAATATCGGAATGGGCACGATCGGCTTCGATGCGCTCTATCATGTCGCACACCATCCGCTCCTCGAAACGGTGCCGAAGATCTTAGAGACGCCGTATCTTGGCGAGGAAAAGAAATACCCGCCGTATAAAGCGGAAATCGAAATGCTGCGCAGCGGCAAATTCGATCCGAAACGTTTGGAAGTATAAAAAGAAGCAAACTGGTTTTTTGATTTTTCCAGTTTGCTTCTTTTTATGTTATTTCAAGGGATGTGTTTCTTCGATTTCTGTTGCGACTTCTTCGATCGCACGATGATCGACATTGATCGGAGTGACGCCAAGCTTGTTAAAGACGTCGTTGGCATAGCTCAATTCTTTTTTGATATAGTCCAAATCGGCATAACGCGAATCGCCCTCGATCCCGAGCGAAGAGAGACGGCTGCGGCGGATCGATTGCAGATTTTGTGCGGAAGCGGTCAAAGCGACGATTTTTTCTTTCGGTACATTTTTCAGTTCGGCCGGCAGCTGAACCCCGGGGATCAGCGGCAAGTTGGCCGCTTTTACTTTATGATTGGCTAAATACATGCTGAGCGGGGTTTTCGACGTCCGCGAGACACCGATCAAGACCAAGTCGGCTTGATTGAAGCCGCGGGCATCTTTGCCGTCGTCATAGCGGACCGCAAATTCGATCGCTTCGATGCGGCTGAAGTATGATTGGTCTAATTTGTGGCTGGCACCGGCTTCTTGGAGCGGAGTTTGCCCCGTTTTTTGAGTGATCGCTTCGATGAGCGGAGTCATATAATCTACGTGGATCAAGCCGGATTTTTGGCAGAATTCATGGACGATCTGGACTTGCTTCGGATCGACGAGCGTCGTCAGCACGATCGCTTTGTCATGCAGAGCGTCTTTTAAGATATCCGGCAAAATGTCGGCAGTCGTGAATGGGAAACGTTTGATCTCGCGACTTTTTTTCGTATCGGGGAATTGGACCAAAACCGCGTTCAAGGCTTTCTGCGCAGTTTCACCGACCGAGTCGGAAATGACATAGATCGTTAAGGGGTGGTTTGTCTTTTCAATGATATTCATATTCTGCTCCTTTGACTTAGTTGATTTTCTCTTCTTCGATTTTCATGCCACACTTGATAAAATGATGGAATAAACGGGTTTTGGTAACCTTACCGATGATATGCGTACGTTCTTCGCTGTCGGTGACCGGCAAACTGTCGACTTTATGTTCGACCAGGAGGTATCCGGCATCGATCAGGCGATCTTTCGGATGGACGGTGATAATGTTGGGCATCCGGCTCATGATGACCGCGACCGGCGTTTCTTTCGCATCGCCGGAATGGATCGTGCCGCGCAAGAGATCTTTGCGCGAAATCACACCGACAAATTGTTCTTCTTCATCTTGGACATACAAGCTTCCCACGTCATACATAAATAAAGTGATGACGGCATCATAGACAGAAGTTTCCTGCTGCACGAAAAGCGGAGGCATCATGACACTTTCGACCGTCTCTTCAAACAGAGTGTCAAACAAGAGCGAATCATACGGCTGGCCCGCATAATAGTAGCCGACTTTCGGCCGTGCATCTAAAATACCTGTCATTGTCAGAACCGAGAGGTCGGTCCGCAAAGTCGTTTTGGAAAAGCCCAGCTCTTTAGCGATATTTTCGGCGCTGATGGGTTGGCTCTTTTTGACAATGTCGATGATCGCCAGTTGACGATCGGTGAATTTCATTCAAGTACCTCCTTCTAATAAAGTACGTCACATTTCATATTATACGTAGCTGTTCGCGATTATTCAATATAAACCAAAGTATGGCAGCGCTTAAATATCGGTAAAAAAGAATTATATTAGCTATTGACGATTAATGTGACGTATTATATATTTATTACATGATAATTAATACGTCACAAAGAGTGGCGCACAGAAATCATGAGTGAAGAAAGGTGTGTATTCTTTGACTAAACTAGTATACCGTTTCGAAGAAGGAAACAAAGATATGCGCGGCCTCTTAGGCGGCAAAGGCGCAAACTTGGCAGAAATGACGCAGCTTCAGATGCCGATTCCAAATGGCTTTACCATTACGACCGAAGCTTGCTTGACGTATTTGAAAGAACGTTCTGAATTTTCGCCGGACATGAAGCGCCAGATCGAAGAGGCGCTGGATGATCTGCAAAAGAAATCCGGCAAAACCTTCGGCTCAACGACTTCGCCATTATTGGTCTCGGTCCGCAGCGGAGCAGCGATCTCGATGCCCGGCATGATGGATACGATCCTGAACTTGGGATTGAATGATGTGACTGTCCAGACGGTTGCAAAAAATTCTGGAAACGAAACATTCGCTTATGACTGCTACCGCCGTTTGATCCAAATGTTCGGCGATGTCGTTTTTGAAATCGATGGGGCTAAATTCGAAAAAGAAATCGATAAAGTCAAAGAAGCTACCGGCAAAGATAATGATGCTGCCCTTGATGCTCAAGATTGGCAAGGGATCATCAAAGAATATAAACGCATCATCAAGGAAGAAAAAGGGATCGAATTCCCGCAAGAGCCAAAAGAACAAATGTATTTGGCGATCGAAGCAGTGTTCAGTTCTTGGCTGAATTCGCGGGCGAAAACCTATCGCCGTTTGAATAATATTCCTGATGACCTGGGCACCGCCGTCAATATCCAAGAGATGGTCTTCGGGAACCTCGGGGACACGAGCGGAACCGGTGTTTTGTTCACCCGCAATCCGTCGACCGGCGAACCGGGCTTGTTCGGAGAATATTTGATCAACGCACAAGGGGAAGATGTAGTATCCGGTGTCCGGACTCCGCAGCCGATCCGTGCTCTTGAAAATGCGATGCCCGGCATCTACCAGCAGATTTTAGGAATCTGCGATACTCTGGAACATCATTATAAAGACATGCAGGATATCGAATTCACGATCGAAGCTGGCAAATTGTTTATTTTGCAAACACGCAACGGCAAACGTTCGCCGAAAGCTTCCGTGAAAGTCGCAGTTGATCTCGTCAGCGAAGGGATCATCACGAAAGACGAAGCAGTTCTTCGGATCGAACCGAATATGATCGACCAATTGCTTCACCCAGTATTCGACAGCTTGGCACTTGCCAGTGCAACCCCGCTTGCGACCGGCTTGCCGGCAAGCCCGGGAGCGGCCAGCGGCAAGATCTGCTTTACTGCGGAACAAGCCAAAAAGCGCAGCGAAGCCGGCGAAAAAGTATTGCTTCTCAGAAGCGAAACTTCACCAGAAGATATCGAAGGAATGGTCGTTGCAGAGGCAGTCGTGACCAGCCGCGGCGGAATGACTTCCCATGCAGCAGTAGTTGCCCGCGGAATGGGTGTTTGCTGCGTGGTCGGTTGCGAAGCGCTGAAGATCGATGAACACGCTTGGACCGTTACGATCGGCGACAAAGTATTCACGAAAGACGATGATCTTTCGATCGACGGGACGACTGGTGAAATCTATGCCGGGGTCTTGCCGACACAAATGGCGACCGAGGAAACGTCGCTTCAAGAAGTTTTGGGCTGGGCTGACAAGGTTGCAGCACTCAAAGTCAAAGGAAATGGCGAAACCAAGCGCGATATCTTGGCAGCGTTGGAATTCGGCGCGGCTGGAATCGGCTTAGCGCGGACAGAGCACATGTTCTTTGCTGAAGACCGGGTGTTGGCAATGCGCAAAATGATTTTAGCAAATAATGAAGAAGAACGAAAAGAACCGCTGCGGCAATTGAAAGTCGCGCAAAAAGGCGATTTTAAAGAAATGTTTACAGCCGCTGGCGAAAAAGACATCACGATCCGTCTCCTTGATCCGCCGCTTCACGAATTCCTTCCGCATACCGAAGACGAAATGGCTGAACTATCCGGCGCAACTGGAATGCCGCTCGTACTCGTTGAAAAACGAATCGAAGAGCTGCAGGAAATGAACCCGATGATGGGTCACCGCGGCGTGCGTCTGGCGATCACCTTCCCGGATGTATGTGTGATGCAAACGGAAGCGATCATTGAAGCTGCCGTGGAGGTTTCACAAGCGAAAAATATCCAGATCAAACCGGAGATCATGATCCCGTTGATCGGCACCGCAGAAGAATTGGCATTCGTGAAAGGATATGTCCAAGCGGCCGCTGAGCGTGTCTTCAAAGAAAAAGGCATGACGCTCGAATATCATGTCGGCACGATGATCGAGATCCCGCGCGCTTGTTTGATCGCTGACGAGATCGCCAAAGAAGCTGAATTCTTCAGCTTCGGCACGAACGATTTGACGCAGATGACGTTCGGCTACTCGCGTGACGATGTTTGGAAATTCTTGCCAGTTTACTTGAAAGACAAACTGCTTCCAGCCGATCCGTTCCGGACCTTGGACATCAAAGGAGTCGGACAATTGATGAAGGTGGCAACTGAAAAGGGATTGGCAGCCAATCCGGATCTGGTTGTCGGTGTTTGCGGCGAAGTCGGCGGCGACCCAGCTTCGATCGCGTATTGCGTCGAACTTGGACTCGATTATGTTTCCTGCTCGCCTTACCGCGTGCCGGTTGCCCGTTTGGCAGCTGCACAAGCCACTTTGAAACAAAAAAAAGCTGAAGCCCAAGCCTCAGCACGTTAAGAAAAAAACAGGAGCGGGGACCGTTGAGGTCTTCGCTCCTGATGCGTTACATAGCTTCATTTTTTCTTCAAACGCTCAAAAGTAAAGGACTCAAAGTAGCCCGGCATGTGGCGGCCTTTTACCACTGAGAAAATAGTGATGATCAAAGCACCAACGGTATTGGTGATCAAATCCCCCATCGTATCCATCAGTGCAGCGCGTCCGACCAGCGGGGTACCATTTGATAAAAGATAGCGCTGTAAATTCATATTGGCGACCGAGTCGCAAAGAAACTCCCAAAATTCCCAAAAAACACCGCATGTCCCGGCAAATGCAAAACCGAAAACGATAAAAAGATTCGGGTTTATTTTTTTTATTTCATCTTTCCCGAGATACATCCCGATCATGCCGTAGCCGACACCGGTCAAGAGGATCGGACTTGTCGCATGCAAGATCTTGTCCCAAAAAGAGATATGCGAGATCACTAAGTAGCCGGTACCCAGATAAACAGAAATAAATAAGAAAAACCAGTAGAAGATCCGCATCGTTTGCGGGATCACTAAATGGGTGAATTTAGCTAAAACAAATGGCAGAAACATCAACAGCACTCCGGGGATCATTTCAAAGGCGACCGTTTTATAGGTTTGAACCGCTGGAAAAATGAAAATTTTGATAATATTTGCAAAAAAGGCACTGATCCCAAATAATAGCACTCCCCAGAAAAATATTTTTTCGAATCCTTTCAAGTCTTTGATCTTCACGACGAACCACTCCTTTTAATAATATCTATATTATAGCATGCCCGTCCCGATATGAAGGGCCGCAAACCATCGGCGAAAGGACTTTCCATTCACGGGTGCCCTTGTTATAATAGATGTTGGACTAACTGAAAGTAGGGGAATCAATGACAAACGAAAATATCGCGGAAATGAAACAACGTCAAGGAAAAATCCGCAATTTCTCGATCATCGCCCATATTGATCACGGGAAATCTACCTTGGCCGATCGCATTTTGGAAAAAACTCATACTGTGGCGACTCGCGACATGCAAGAGCAGCTTTTGGATTCAATGGATCTGGAGCGTGAACGCGGGATTACTATTAAATTGAATGCCGTGGAATTGCATTATCATGCCAATGACGGCGAAACGTATATCTTTCACTTGATCGACACACCGGGACACGTCGACTTTTCTTATGAAGTCTCGCGTTCTTTGGCCGCTTGCGAAGGAGCCGTCTTAGTCGTCGACGCTGCCCAAGGGATCGAAGCGCAAACGCTGGCAAATGTCTATCTGGCGATCGATAATGATCTGGAGATCTTGCCGGTCATCAACAAGATCGATCTGCCGGCTGCTGATCCGGAGCGCGTCCGAAAAGAAATCGAAGACGTGATCGGGATCGATGCTTCAGAAGCAGTCCTTGCCAGTGCAAAGACCGGTGTCGGAATCGATGAGCTGCTGGAAAAAATCGTGAAATACATTCCAGCACCGACGGGTGATTTGGAAGCACCGCTCAAAGCATTGATCTTCGACTCGATCTATGATTCTTATCGCGGAGTCGTTTTGAACATCCGCGTGATGGACGGCGTTGTCCGCGTCGGCGACACGATCGAGCTGATGAGTAACGGCAAGCAGTTTGAAGTCACTGAAGTCGGTGTGTTTTCACCGAAAGCCGTGCCGAGTGACTATTTAATGGTCGGCGATGTCGGCTATTTGACCGCGGCAATCAAAACGGTGCAAGATACACGGGTCGGGGATACGATCACGCTTGCTGATAATCCGGCCAAAGAAGCACTGCCAGGATACCGCCGGATGAATCCGATGGTCTATTGCGGCCTCTATCCGATCGATACTTCCCGCTATAATGATCTGCGTGAAGCCTTGGAAAAATTGCAATTGAACGATGCTGCTCTTCAGTTTGAACCGGAAACGTCCCAAGCACTGGGCTTCGGCTTCCGCTGCGGATTTTTAGGGATGCTGCATATGGATGTCGTCCAAGAACGCTTGGAACGCGAGTTCAATCTTTCGCTGATCACAACAGCACCTTCAGTAATTTATCACGTCAATAAGACGGACGGGACACAAGTCGAAGTTGATAATCCGGCCGATTTTCCGGATCCTGGCGTGATCGAATCAGTCGAAGAACCATTTGTCAAAGCGTCGATCATGGTGCCGAACGATTACGTCGGACCAGTCATGGAGCTTTCCCAACGCAAGCGCGGCGAGTTCGTGACGATGGACTATCTCGATGAATATCGCGTCAACGTGATCTATAATCTGCCGCTCTCCGAGATCGTTTTTGACTTCTTTGATAAATTAAAGTCGAGTACGAAGGGCTATGCGTCGCTTGATTATGAAATGAACGGCTATCGTCAAAGCAACTTGATCAAGATGGATATTCTTTTGAACGGTGAAAAAGTCGATGCGCTGAGCTTTATCGTCCATAAAGATTTTGCTTATGAACGCGGTAAAGCGATCGTTGAAAAACTTAAAAAATTGATCCCGCGCCAACAATTTGAAGTGCCGATCCAAGCCGCAGTCGGGCAAAAGATTGTTGCTCGAAGCGACATCAAAGCGCTGCGCAAAAACGTCTTAGCAAAATGCTATGGTGGGGATGTCAGTCGAAAGCGCAAACTTCTTGAAAAACAAAAAGAAGGAAAGAAGCGCATGAAACAGATCGGCAGCGTCGAAGTTCCACAAGAAGCCTTCATGGCCGTTTTGAAGATGGACGAGGATGAAAAGTAGTAGTATCAAGGGGTCTGGCTTTCGAGCCAGGCTTCTTTTTTCCGTTTTTCCCCCATTCTTCCCCCATTTTTTTGAATGG
>JALCOL010000009.1 GCA_022649665.1 Enterococcaceae bacterium | reverse complement strand
CTGTTTGTTTTTGACGACTACATTCTATCAGTTTGGATATCTCTATTTCTATCCTCAAGAATAAAAAAGAGTGCTGGAAGAAAAACCCGAAGGATTTTCCACCAACACTAAATATTATAGAACCCAAAAAAGGACTGGAGGGCAAAACTTCCAGTCCTTTTTGCTGCTATTTTGCCACATTCCCTAAAACATTCAAAAATTCCCACGTTCTGGAAAACGGCGGTGCATAGATCAGATCCAAGAAGCCGAGTTCATCCGTCGTCATTTTTTTTGCAATGGCAGCTGCCATTACGTCTGCTCGCAAAAGAGCACCGTTTTTTCCGACGATTTGTGCCCCTATGATGACTTTGGTTTGCGGATCATAAAGGATCTTGCCCCAAATATCTTCTTGATTCGGATAGTAATCGGTTTGATTTTTATCCTTGATCACAACGGCTTTGTATGGAATATCGAGCTTTTCGCATTCTGCAGCGGTCAGCCCGGTCTTGCCGGCTTCAAGACTCAAAACTTTCACACCGGTACTCCCCAAGGCCCCTTCATATTCATTTTTGACTCCGGCTAAATTCTCACCAACGATCCGCCCCATTTTGTTGGCGTAAGTCGCCAGCGGGATATACACATCATCGCCGGTGATCCGCTGGTAAACGGAAGCGCAGTCGCCGGCGGCATAAATGTTCTCAAGATTCGTCTCGCCGCGGCGGTTGACATGGAGCGCGCCGTTTTCCAACCGCTCAAATGATTGCGGCAGAAATTCGGTATTGGGAACGACACCGGTCGCAGTGATCACCATATCGCACGCATATTCACCTTGATCGGTCTTGACCGCCACCGCCCGGCCGCCTTCTTCGCGGTAGCCGAGAACTTTTTCTGACAAATGCAGATCCACCCCGCCTTGGCGCAGTTCTTTTTCAAAAAGCTCCGTCATTTCGCGGTCAAACGAGACACCCAGCACTTGATCAGTCAATTCGATCAAGGTCGTCTCGAGCCCACGGTGCTTGAGACCTTCTAAAATCTCGATCCCGATAAATCCGCCGCCGATCACAACTGCTTTTTGCGGTTTTTTCTGCTCGAGAAATTTGCGGATCTTCACACCGTCATCATACGTTTTGCAAACAAAGACATTCGCGGCTTCACTGGCAAGTGCGCGCAGCGAAAGCGGACGCGCGCCGCTCGCGATCATCAAGCGATCATAAGCAACTTTATTTTCTTTCCCGCTTTCTCTATCAAGGATCGTAACTTCTTTGCGATCAGGATCGACCGCAGTTGCTTCCTGATTCAAGAAAATCTTGATTCCTTTTTTTTCAAAATCGGTCTTTTGACGCGCGATCATCTGCTGAGGGTCATCAAAAAATCCGCCGATATAATAAGGGAGTCCGCAAGCGCCAAAGCTGATCACTTCGCCTTTTTCATAAACAATGACTTCATCTTCCGGTGCAAGCCGCTTTGCTTTTGCGGCAGCACTCATTCCGGCAGCAGTTCCGCCGATGATTACGATGCGCATTTTCTCTCCTCCTTATTGAGCTTCCAGTGTTTCGCCAGAATCATCATGATGGTAAGTATCCATATCGATGTCGCCTAATACGTGTGACGAAGTGAGGCCTGCGACCATCGAACCCGACACATTGAGGGCCGTCCGCCCCATGTCGATCAATGGTTCGATCGAGATCAAAAGTCCCGCAAGCCCGACCGGCAAGTTCATCGATGACAGTACGATCAGTGCCGCAAATGTTGCGCCGCCGCCGACTCCGGCGACCCCGAAGGAGCTGATCGCTACGATCAAGATCAATTGGATCAAAAACGCTGGACTCATCGGATTGATCCCGACAGTCGGGGCGATCATGACTGCAAGCATCGCTGGATAGATTCCAGCACAGCCGTTTTGACCGATCGTCGCGCCGAAAGAAGCCGAAAAGTTGGCGATCTCTTCTGAAACCCCAAAGCGCTTCGTCTGAGTTTCGATATTCATCGGAATGCTTCCGGCACTCGTCCGCGAAGTAAATGCGAAGACCAGCGTCGGCCATGCTTTTTTCAGATAAGTGATCGGACTCATCCCTTGAAGCATCAAGATCAAAAGGTGAACGAGGAACATCGTGATGATCGCTGCATAAGATGCGATCACAAACGTCCCCAAATTAACGATCCCGTGCCAATCAGTCGACGCGATCGTTGTCGTCATCAATGCCATTACCCCGTAAGGCGTCAGCCGCAGGATCAGGGTGACCATCCGCATGACCACGACATAGGCCGCTTCAACGATATCCGCAAAAAATTGGGCTGGTTTTGGTTTCTTGCGCCTTACTTGGAGTGCGGCGACACCGATAAATGCCGAAAAGATCACTGTCGCGATCGTTGAAGTCGAACGTGCACCGGTCATATCCTGGAATGGATTCGTTGGAATAAACTCAACGATTTTTTCCGGGATCGACATATTTTCGACTTCGGTAGCCGTTTTTTCCAGATCTTTTGCGCGCGCTTCTTCAGATTGCCCTGCTTGGATCGATTGCGCGTCCAAATGGAAGACGTTTGCCGAAACCGCGCCGATCGTACCGGCGATCAAAGTCGTGAAAATCAAAACGCCCAAAATCATTCCGGCCATTTTGCCGAGTCCTTTGGTCGTGCCGAGCTTCGTGATCGCCGAAATGATCGATACCATGATCAGCGGCATCACGATCATTTTTAAGAAAGAAACGTAGCCGTTGCCGACGATGTTGATCCACGGGACGCTTTGTTTGACGACCTCGGAAGCTGAGCCGTAAATCACTTGGAGCAGTGCGCCGAAAACGATCCCCATCCCCAAGGCAGCAAAAACCCGTTTGGAAAAGCTGAAATGTTTTTTTGCCATGCGGTTCAGCACGACGATCAGAATAACCGTAATAAGAATATTAAGAACAATTAATGCAATGACTGAAGCTTTCATTCGTTATTTCCCCCTATCTTTTTCAGTGCTTGCGACAAATCACTAAGCAGATCGTCCGCATCCTCGATCCCGACAGAAAGACGTAAAAGATCCTCCGTTACGCCTTGGCGCAAACGATCTTTCGGCGGAACGCAGGCATGGCTCATCGTCATCGGGAAAGATAAGATCGACTCCACTCCGCCCAAGCTGACGGCCAAGATCGGCAACCGGAGTGCACGGCAGAATTCCTTCACTGCCGGTCCATCTTGCAAACGAAACGACAATACGGCACCACCCGACTTTGCTTGTTTTTGATGAACGGCAAATCCCGGATGTGCGGGAAGCCCCGGATAATACACTTCTTTTACTTCAGCCGACTTTTGCAAAAACTCCGCGATCTTTTGAGCACTCGTACAGATTTTTTTCATGCGCAAACCTAGTGTTTTCATCCCGCGCATCACGAGCCACGCATCTTCCGGTCCCAAAATGCCGCCTAAAACTGCTTGTTTTTGCCGCAACTTTGCGGCCCAAGCTGCGTCACTTGTGATCACCAGTCCGGCAACGACATCGCTGTGGCCGTTGATGAATTTCGTCGCGCTGTGGATCACGACATCGGCCCCGAGCAAAAGCGGCGACTGCAGATCCGGCGTCATAAAGGTATTGTCGATGATCGTTGCCAGCCCATGGCGTTTGGCGATCGCGGCCACCGTTTTGATATCAGTGATGCTCAGAAGCGGATTGGAAGGCGTTTCCAAATAAAATGCGCGCGTGTTTGGCTGGATCGCAGCTTCCCAAGCGGCCGGATCGGTCTCGTCAACAAACGTTGCAGAGATCTCAAAATCCCGCATCACTTGCGTCACCAATTGAAATGTTCCGCCGTAAATGTTTTCGCAAAGGACCAAATGGTCGCCCGCTTTGAAGTTCAAAAGTACTGCGCTGATCGCTGCCATTCCGGAAGCAAAAGCAAATCCGAATTTTCCGCCATTCTCGATCGCAGCGATCCCCTTTTCCAAAGCAGTGATCGTCGGATTGCCAAAGCGCGTATAACGATATTCTCCGACCTCATCAAGATCTTTTTGCATAAACGTCGAAGCTTGATACTTTGGAATCGAAGAAGCACCGGTATGCTCGTCAAAAACTGGATAACCGTGGATCAAACGTGTATCAAATTCCATTTTTCTCCTCCTTTCCTATATATAGTTGTGTTCACCTTATCTTAGCACGCTTGCGAAAAGATAACGTTCGTTTTAATGATTTTTCTATTGATTTCTCATTTCATGCTTAGTAACCATTCGACTCTTTAACCGTTTTCAAATAATCGTTCTTCTTTAATAACATATATTCCGAAAAAGATATCGGATTTCTCTTTTGATAAGTAATACCTTCCGCTTATTTTTCGCTTTTTTTAAACTGCGATTGCCGCTAAATAAATCTGTGATTTTTTCAGCTGTCTGCTTTATCGATTACTTTGTGATTCTTTATCTAAATTCTCCGAGAATCCTGATACAGTGAAGATCCTCGGCATATGTGATGTTTTTCATATGATTCACAAAAATTCATTTAACAATATTTAAATTATTTTAAATCGCTTTCAATAAAGTTATTTATAGTGGGTTATTCAAAAAAACGCTTTCTTTACACCATAATACGCGTTATACTTTTAGCGTACGATTCATAACATGCAATAACAAATAGGGTGAAGGAGTGGTTTACATGCGAGCAGTAGTAGTAAATGATCCAGTAGACGGATACGTTCATATCGAAGATCGAACGTTACGAGCTATCAAACCAAATGAAGCTTTGGTAGATATGGAATATTGTGGTTTGTGCCATACCGATCTGCACGTCATGCGCGGCGATTACGGCGACAAACCGGGACGCATCATCGGTCATGAAGGCGTCGGCCGCGTGAAAGAAATCGGTTCTGAAGTAACAAGTTTGAAAGTGGGCGACCGCGTATCGATCGCTTGGTTCTTCAAAGGCTGCGGTCACTGCGAGTATTGCTTGACCGGTCGCGAAACACTTTGCCGCAACGTTGAAAATGCCGGCTATACCGTTGACGGTGCCATGGCGGAACAATGTATCGTGGTTGCCGACTACGCGGTCAAAGTGCCGGAAAATCTTGATCCAGTCGAAGCCACTTCTTTGACTTGTGCCGGTGTAACGGTTTATAAAGCATTGAAAGTCGCTGACATCCATCCAGGAGACTGGGTTTCTTGCGTTGGAGCGGGCGGACTCGGAAACTTGGCTGTCCAATTTGCGAAACATGTCTTCGGCTGCCACGTCGTTGCGGTCGACGGAAATCCCGATAAATTGCGTGCAGCAAAAGACGCTGGTGCGGATATTCTGATCAACCGTCATGATGACGATGTTGCTGAACAAATCCAAAAATTGACCGGCGGTGTTCATGCAGCCGTAGTCACTGCCGTAACGACCTCTGCATTCGACCAATCAGTCGATTCTCTTCGACCTGACGGAAAATTGGTGGCCGTAGCTCTGCCGACTGGCGACATGAAGCTGAATGTTGCCAAAACTGTTCTGGACGGCTTGATCGTTGCCGGCTCGCTTGTTGGGACGCGCCAAGACTTGAAAGAAACGTTCGACTTCGGTGCAGAAGGTCTTGTTCATCCGATCGTCAAAACACGTAAACTTGACGACATCATGGACATGATCAAAGACATGGAAGCTGGAAAGATCACTGGTCGCGAAGTAGTCGACTTCTCTTTGAAATAAGCCAGTTGCTCAACAAGTCTCATCAAACGGCGGAGGGTCCTGCGGGATCTTCTGCCGTTTCTTTCGTCCGCCTCTTGACGGCAGGCGAGCATTTATCATATAATGGAATTTGTGTAAAATAATGCAGCGGAAAGTTAGCAGTTTCGTCAACAGTTCATTGCCTCTTTACCGGGTACCTTTAGTAACCGCGGCTGCAACAGGCGAACTAGGAAAACTGAACTGAACGATTGCGAGATTTTCAAAGATTATTTTACTCCAACTCAACTATAAATTGGAGGAAACAAATTATGTCACGTTATACTGGCCCAGCTTGGAAAAAATCCCGCCGTTTAGGGATCTCGCTTTCCGAAACCGGAAAAGAATTAGCACGTCGTCCGTATGCACCCGGAGATCACGGTCCAAACAGCCGCAACAAATCTTCTGAATACGGTCTTCAATTAACTGAAAAACAAAAATTGCGCCATATGTACGGTTTGAACGAACGTCAATTCCGTAACCTGTTCGTGAAAGCCAGCAAGATCCGCGAAGGCAAACATGGTGTCAACTTCATGGTTCTCTTGGAACGCCGCTTGGACAACCTTGTTTATCGTCTTGGTTTGGCAACGACTCGCCGTCAAGCGCGTCAATTAGTCAACCATGGCCATATCACTGTTGACGGCAAACGCGTCGATATCCCTTCTTACGAAGTCGAAGTCGGCCAAGTGATCGGTGTTCGCGAAAAATCGCAAAACAACACCGCGATCAAAGCAGCTGTTGAAGCAACTTTGGGCCGTCCGGCATTCGTTTCTTTCGACGATGAAAAATTGGAAGGCAGCTTGACTCGTCTCCCTGAACGCGAAGAAATGACGCAAGACGTCGACGAATCATTCGTTGTTGAATTCTACAACAAAAAACTCTAAGATCCTTACACTAACAAAAAAATACGTCCGCAAGTCGGGCGTGTTTTTTTGTTAGTCATCGTCATCATTTCCCAGCAAACTGAGGATATCCAAGAAAAGATTCCAAAAACCCAAAAAGATATCAAGCGCACCGTCCATAGCTAAAAGCCGCCAAGAGTTGGGCGTATCCGCTACATCATCGCGCAGCTTATCCAAAAAACGAATCTTGATCATTTGATTGTCATACATACTGTAAATCGTAAAAAGAACGATATCGCCGATCAGAAGCAGGACCGCAAACCAGCTGTTTTGAAAATACATTTGAAAAAAGCCGAGTATGACGAGAGCGAGCAAACTGCCGAACAACGGCTCACCCCAGCCGGTCAGATCGCTTTTTGTCAACAACCCGAAAAGCGCGCTGCCGCCGTACACGATGCTCGTCAAAACAAAGGCTTCGATGATCACGAATGTCGCAAAATAATGGATCATAAAAGCAGTCGGAATTGCAATACCGCTGGCGATTGCCACGATCGCGACAAATCCCAGCCATGCTTGATCCGTTCTTTGAGCGTGATATAAAAGCACGAGCAGCGCGGCCATAAGTACAAAGAACGGAATCATCTGCCAGCTGAAAGTGAACTCGACCAGCGGCAGCAAATACCCCGGATTCTCTTCCAAATAAAAGGAAAGTCCCGCTGTATAAAGAAGCAGAAAAATAAAAATCGCATAAACTTGTGCAAGATGGCGAAGCAAAAGCGGCACTTCGGCAGCTTTCGGCGCAAAACGCCGCGCCGCGCGCGTCAGCTCGATCTTCCCGATATAGTTGCTGTCCGTATCACCAATTTGTTCGGCCGTGCGGATTAGTGCTGTTAAACGAGTCGTTTCGCCTTTTTCTTCTGGTGCGTTTTGGGCAGCCGTTTTGACCCATTTGCTGAGCATCCGGGGCGAGATCCCGAATTCTTTGGAAACATCGTCCTTCGTCACGCCGACTTCTTCATAGCGCGCGACTGCTTTCGCTTTAAAATCATCTGAATACTTCGTCATGCTTCTCCCCCCTGCTTCCGATATTCGCCCAGTCGGTCTTCCATTTGTTTAAGCACTTCGTCATCATCACGATGTTTTGCAAGTTGCAAAGTGATATTGATCGCGCCGAAGCCGCCGTTCAAATTTGATTTATTGATCATTCGGCGAAGGCGCGACTGTGATGCCGCAAATGCTTCGGAGTCTTTCAGATAGACTGAAACATATTTCCATCTGCCAGTGTGAATGATCTGGATCATTTGAACACTGCTCCACGGGATCAACTTTCCCCGAGTTGCGATGATGCTCGAAAAATCATAAAATCCTTTGTCCGTTAAAATCAGCAATTCATTGCCAGTAAAAAACATTCGAATGAGCGAAAATTCAAAAAAACTGAAAAAAGCAACGCCGAGCGCGCCGAGCAGAACATATCCCCAGCTCTTCTCTTGCCAGCCGGCTGTCCCGCCTCCCACACTGATCAAGATCAGGAAGATCCCCATCAGCACGAAGCTGATTTGTTTCAACCGGCTCTTGTAAACGATAAAGTCGCTCATCTAAGTTCCTCCATGCATTTTTTTAGAACAGCAATAATTATATTCCTATCCGTTTTTTCTATCAAATAAAAGACGCAAAGATGATTCCCGCAAACCGGCCGGATCTTTCAAAAATTTTTTCTAATAAATAATTTAATTTTTCTCTTTTTTAAGCTAACTATTATTTTGGCACACAAATTAATTGTCAGTTTATTTGTTCTTCTATTCTTTTGGAAACGCTATCTATGGAAGCCGCTCGAAATTAATGCATTATTTTTTAATTATCTTATTTTTTTAAAAAAAAGCTTGCATCTATGAATAAAAATGAATAGAATAATTAGAACTATGAATATTCTGACAATTCATAACCCATGATATTTTCCCTGTTTACCAAGGAGGAATGCCTAATGACTCGCCAGCCAACAATGTATCTGCCGGCACTCGAACACGATGCTTGCGGAATGGGTTTTATTACTCAAATCGATGGAAAAGCCAGCCACGAGCTGATCGAAAATGCGCTAACGATGCTCTTGCGAATGAATCACCGCGGCGGAACCGGTGCTGAACCAGATACCGGCGATGGTGCCGGGATCCTGATGGCTCTTCCCGACGGCTTCTTTCAAGCGAAAGCCGTTGAAAGTGGGATCAATCTGCCAAAAAACGGTGATTATGCGATCGCGATGCTTTTTTTGCCGAAAGAGGCGGAAGCCTGCCGCACGATGCTCCAAGCGGTTGAAGAGGAAAGTGAAAATTTCGGCAGTCACGTGCTGTGGCAGCGTGATGTCCCTTTTGTTTTTGAAAACTGCGGCCCCGGCGCGCAAAAAGCGATGCCGAACTTCTGCCAGCTGTTTCTCAAACGACCTGACGACATCGACCGCGGGCGCCCTTATGAAGATTACCTTTTCCGGTTGCGCCGCAAGCTCGAAAAAACCTTCGTTTCAGAAGAGTTTACGATCGTTTCGCTCTCCAGCCAAACGGTCTGCTACAAAGGAATGCTCCATGCCTATCAAGTCGGCAAGTTTTTCCCTGATCTGAAAGATGAGCGGATGACGACTTCGATCGCACTGATCCACTCGCGTTTTTCGACGAATACTTTTCCCAGCTGGAATCGTGCCCAGCCGTACCGCTTTTTGGCACATAACGGCGAGATCAATACGCTGCGCGGTGCCGAGAACTGGATGGTCAGCCACAATATCGAAGTTTATGATGAAGAAAATACCGATTCAGCCAAGCTTGAAAACTGCATGGAATACTTATACCGCCAAGGACGCTCGATCCCGCAGGCGCTGATGATGATGATCCCAGAAGCATGGTCGAAAGAAGCACAGCATACGCCGGAATATGAAGCGTTCAGCGAATACAATGCTTCCTTTATGTCTCCGTGGGATGGTCCGGCCGCGCTTTGCTTCACTGACGGCGTCCAAGTCGGGGCCGCGCTCGACCGCAACGGTCTGCGCCCTTCACGCTATTCGCTGACAAAAGATAATATCTTGATCGTAGCTTCCGAGTCAGGGGTCGTTGATCTTGCACCAAGCGACATCGTAGAAAAAGGCGTTTTAGGGGCCGCCGAGATGATCCTCGTAGACACACATACCGGCAAATTTTACCGCAATGATGAGATAAAAAATCATTTTGCGAAAAAACACCCGTATCAAAAGTGGCTGGACGAGGGGATCACAACGCTCCGTCATTTGCCCGACGAAGCCGAAGAAATTGCCGCACCGGTCGAAAATGTCGATTTGATGTGGCGCCGGTTCGGTTATACCGATGAACTGCTGCGGACGGTTTTAACACCGATGGCCGAAAACGGCCAAGAACCGCTCGTCTCAATGGGCTTTGATTCGCCGCTCGCGGTCCTCAGCCGCAAAAACCAGTCACTCTTTACTTATTTTAAGCAGCAGTTCGCGCAAGTCACGAACCCGCCGATTGATGCGATCCGCGAGAAGATGGTCATCGGTACCGAAATGTTCCTCGGTCGCGACGGCGATATTGCGAAAGATACTGCAGAGAATTGCCGCAAATTAAAAGTGATCACGCCGGTCCTCAGTACCGAAGCGTTCGAAAAGATCTTGCAGCTGAAAGCTCCTTATCAAAATATCGTCCAGCTGTCGCTTCTTTATCAAAAGAGCGGACGCGCCAATTCGCTTGAAGATGCGCTCGACGTGATGTTCAAGCAAGCTGAAGAAGCAGTCAATCACGGGGCGACGATCTTGATCTTGTCCGACCGCAATCCTGAAAAAGATCAATTGATCCTGCCAAGTCTTTTAGCCGTCGCTGGTCTTCATAATTATCTCGTCCGCAAAGGAAAAGGCGGACAGGCTTCGATCGTGATCGACAGTGCAGAGATCACAGAAGTCCACCACTTCGCACTGCTCTTAGGATATGGTGCAAGTGCTGTCCATCCGTATGGCGCTTATGCAACGCTTGAAGCGATCGGCTTGGGCGACAAACGTGCCAATTACCACGATGCTTGCGAAAAAGGGATCATCAAGATCATGAGCCGCATGGGGATCTCAACAATCAGCGGTTACCACGGAGCGCAGCTTTTTGAAGCAGTCGGGATCGATCCGGAAGTGATCGATAAATATTTCACCGGGACCGCCAGCCGGATCGGCGGGCTGGATCTGGCACAGATCGAAGAAGAGTATTTGGCACGCTACCACGCCGCTTATGGAAACGCCAATGATCCGCTCGCTTCCGGCGGGAGTTATCAATACCGGGCAGACGGCGAACATCACTTATACAACCCGAATTCGATCTATCTTTTCCAAAATGCGGTCAGAAAAGGCGATTACGGTCTTTACAAGCAATTTGTTGCCGAAATGGAAAAAGAGGCAGCTGAACAGCCGACAAACTTGCGGCATCTCTGGGAATTGAAGAGTACCCGCCCGGCTGTTCCGCTGGAGGAAGTCGAACCGGTCAGTGCGATCGTCAAACGCTTCAAAGCCGGGGCAATGAGCTACGGCTCGCTCTCAGAGGAAGCACACGAAACGATCGCAGCGGCGATGAACGAAATCGGCGGCAAAAGCAATTCCGGCGAAGGCGGCGAAAGCCGCAAACGCTTCAAGCCGCAAAAAGACGGCACGAATCTCAACAGCAAGATCAAACAAGTCGCTTCCGGCCGCTTTGGCGTCAATGCGGAATATTTGATGAGTGCTGAAGAGCTGCAGATCAAGATCGCGCAAGGCGCTAAACCAGGCGAAGGCGGGCAGCTGCCGGCCAATAAAGTTTTTCCGTGGGTCGCTGAGATCCGCGGTGCAACACCTGGCGTCAGCTTGATCTCGCCGCCGCCGCATCACGATATTTATTCGATCGAAGACTTGGCGCAGCTGATCTATGATCTGAAGCAAGTCAATCCTTATGCACGCATCAATGTGAAACTCGTCTCCAATACCGGTGTCGGCACGGTAGCAGCCGGCGTCGTCAAAGCTGGTGCCGATGTCGTCACGATCTCGGGATATGACGGTGGTACCGGGGCTTCCCCTAGAAATTCCGTGCGTGACGCCGGCCTCCCGTGGGAAATGGGACTGGCAGAAACACACCAAACGCTCACGCTGAACCGCCTGCGTCAGCGAGTCAGTGTCGAGACCGACGGCAAGCTTTTGACCGGCCGCGATATCGCGATTGCTGCGCTATTGGGCGCTGAAGAATTCAGCTTTGGAACCTTGACCTTGATTTCGCTCGGCTGCATCATGATGCGTGTCTGCAATTTGAACACCTGTCCAGTCGGCGTCGCAACGCAAAATCCTGAACTGCGCAAATTCTTCCGCGGCAAAAAAGAGGATCTGATCCACATGATGACTTTTTTGGCAGAAGATCTGCGCGAGGAGATGGCCGCTCTGGGCTACCGAACGCTTGATGAAATGATCGGCCACGGCGAACATTTGAAAGCGCGCTTTATCGCCTCCGGCAAAGAAAAAACGCTTGATTTTTCCAAAATGCTGGGGCATACGCTGCCGATCGAACGCAAAGCGAAGGACCCCTTCAAAGCAAAATACGAATGGCCTGATCTGGACCGTTTTGCCGCAGCCGCTCTCGAATCAACGCATGATTTTCAAATCAACGGACCGATCAACAATGTTTCGCGGACGGTCGGCGCACGGATGGGCGGCTGGATCGCGCAGCGCTTCGGCAACTCCAAGCTCGCTCCTGGTCAAATCAAATATCATTATGACGGGATCGCCGGCCAAAGCTTTGGGGCATTTATCCCGCAAGGCATGGAGCTTTCTTTGACCGGCGAGGCAAACGATTATGTTGCCAAAGGTTTGAGCGGCGGGCGGATCATCATCGCACCGCCGCAAGACGCCGCTTATCTTTCAACGAACAATCAAGTCGTCGGCAATGTCGCATGTTTCGGCGCTTCCGGCGGTGAAGCCTATTTCAATGGGCGGGCCGGCGAACGCTTCTGTGTGCGCAACAGCGGCGCGAAAGTCGTTGTGGAAGGCTGCGGTGATCACGGCTGCGAATATATGACCGGCGGCGTGGCCGTTGTTTTAGGGCGCACCGGCCGCAATTTTGCCGCTGGGATGAGCGGCGGGATCGCTTATGTCTATGATCCTGATGACCGCTTCACGCACCGTTGCAATTTGGAGATGGTCGACTTGTTCACAGTCGATGACGCCGATAGTGAGCTTGAACCTTTGCTGCAAAAGCATTTTGATTTCACCGGCTCGAAGATCGCGAAAAAAATCTTGGATGACTTTGCCAATGAGCGTCCGCGCTTTAAAAAAGTCTATCCGAAAGAATATCATCATATGCTGGACACGATGGCGCGGTTGAAAGAGGCTGGCACCCCTGAAAAAGAATTGTGGCTGGATGCTTTTGAAGAAGCAATGAGTACGGCGAAAGGAGGACATTGACATGGCAGATCCTTTTGGATTTTTAAAATATCCGCGCAAAGATAATGCATACCGGCCGGTCGCCGAGCGGATCAAAGATTTTCAAGAAATCGAAGTCCCGCTCGCTGCAGACGAGCGGCAGAAACAAGCGGCCCGCTGCATGAATTGCGGGATCCCCTTCTGCCACTCCGGCAACTTTTTCGGCGGTAAACGCGCGGTCAGCGGCTGTCCGAACGATAATTTGATTCCGGAATGGAACGATTATCTGTATCGCGGCAATGTCAAAGAAGCCTTTAAACGCCTAGCGCGGACAAATCCTTTGCCGGAAATGACCGGCCGGGTTTGCCCGGCACCGTGTGAAGCTTCATGTACCGAAGGCCTGAATGATACCGGGATCACGATCTGCGACAATGAATATTATATTATCGAGGAAGCCTTCAAAAACGGCTGGGTCAAAGAAAGCGGCCAGCCCAAAGAGCGGACCGGTTTTAAGATCGCCGTCGTCGGCAGCGGTCCCGCGGGACTCGCAGCGGCGTGGCGCCTCAATCAGCTCGGCCACTCCGTCACGGTCTTTGAGAAAGCCGACCGTTTCGGCGGTCTTTTGATGTATGGTATTCCAAATATGAAACTGGACAAGACGGTCCTTGAGCGGCGAATCGATGTCATGAAAGAAGTCGGGATCGAGTTCGTCCACAGCACGGTGATCGGGACCGATATCTCAAAAGCCGAATTGGTCTACCAGTTCGACCGCGTTCTCTTAGCGATCGGTGCCGGCGTTCCGCGCGACTTGGCGATCCGCGGTCGCGAGCTCGGCAATATCGAACTGGCTGTCGACTATTTGACCAAAGCCACGAAACAAGTTTTAAGTGGCGCTGCAGCAACAAATGGACTCGCCGGCAAACACGTCGTCGTGATCGGCGGCGGCGATACCGGCAATGACTGTATCGCTACCGCGGTTCGGCTGGGAGCTGAAAGCATCCGCCAGCTTGAGATCTTGCCGCAACCGCCCAAAGCGCGCTTGACTGACAATCCGTGGCCCGAATATCCGCAAATTCAAAAGCGCGGCTACGGTCAAGAAGAAGCACGGTTCCTCTCGCCGGCAAACGATACGCTGTATGAAACAACGGCGACGAAATTTATCGGCAAGACGCAAGTCGAAGCGCTCGAGATCATGAAAACGCAGAATTTTCAGCCGGTCGCCGGCACTGAAGAAGTGATCCCGGCCGACCTCATTCTTTTGGCGATGGGATTCACCGGCGCTGAACAAGCGATCTTCGATGATTTCCAAATCACGGAAACTTACGACAATTATCAGACAAATAATAATTTCGTCTATGTCGCCGGCGATGCGCGCCGCGGTCCGAGCCTTGTCATCTGGGCGATCCGCGAAGGCCGCAAAGCCGCGGAAGCGATCCACCAGGCACTGATGGTCCATCAAGAAAATTAAAAATAAAACGCTCTCTTCACTCTTATGATATACTGAAAAAAAGAAGTGAATCGAAAGGAAGAGAAGCATGATCGAACAACAAGCGTTGAAACGTGACTTGGCTAAAGCTTTGGATGCGCACATTGCGATTTTGCAAGATGTTGAATTCATCAATCCCGACAATATGGAAGCTTTCACATTTATGATGCGCAGTTTCGGCTTTATGCTCGACAAAGCTCCTGAAGTCTTGATCAAAAGCGACCCTGAAGAGCTGTATTTCACGATGTTTCAGTATTACAGCCTCTTGAAGGAACTGAAGTACAATATCCAGCTGAGCTATCCGCATGCGACTTTGAAGGGGATCCCTTTGATGGATCTTTTGAAAGATTTTCCGGCCACCTACGAATCTGATCTTCGCGAATGGTGGGAAAAAAAGACCGGACTCAAAATCGAATCCGGCAAGCAAACGATCTCGATCGATTCGCTGGAATGAAAAAAAGGACCGCTGTTTTTCGCGGTCCTTTTTTTATTTTTGCTTTTTCACTTCCGGAAACAGCATTTCGATGATCTCCATCGTCAGGCGGCGGGAAGTTCCTTGATAAGGATAAATATGCATATGCATCGCCGGATTGAAATTCGCTTCAAGGATGCCGTATGCATTCGGCGCCTGCGCGGAAATATTCATGTTGGGAATGATCAAGTCGATCCCCGAGATCTTCGCACCTAACGCGTGGACGGCTTGGACTGCGATCTCTTTATAGGCTTGCGGAAGTTCATCGGTCCGGTCGATCGAGTCGCCGCCGGTCGAAACATTTGAGTTTTCACGCAAGTAGACCGTTTGACCGGCCGCTGGGACACTTTCCGGCGTCAGCTGCTGCTCTTTGAGCATCAAGCGTTCGACTTCACTTAGTTGGATCTCTTCGAGCGGTGCGCGGTGATGTGTGCCGCGCAGCGGATCCTCATTTTTTTCTTCGACCAGTTGAGTGATCGTTTTCACACCGTCACCGGTCACGTTGGCCGGCGTCCGCTCCAACACTGCGGAGACATGATCGCCCAAAACGAAGAAGCGATATTCGGTCCCAGCGAAAAATTCTTCGACCAAAATCGCCGCGTCTTCTTCAAAAGCGATCCGCAGCGCTTCCTCGTAATCATCTGCTGAAAAGCGGCCCTTGAAGATCGAGATCCCGATCCCGTAATTAGTCGTTTTCGGTTTGATCACGACCCCTTCTCCTAGCCACTTGACTTGTTCATACGCTGCACGCGCCTTTTCAAAGGACGAAAATTCCAGCCCATGCGGCACACGGAAGCCGGCGCGCTCCAGAATTTTTTTCGTCACGACTTTGTTTTCCATGATGAGCGCTGAGACATAGGTATCTTTGCTCGTCATATTGGCATTTTTGACATATTCTTTTCGCCCGAAACCGCTGAGTGACAGGAACTGCTCTTCGCGGTCCAGCACTTCCATTCCGAGCCCTTTTTGAAGCGCATCGAACATCAAAAGCTGCGTCGAGAGCTCCATGTCGGAGAAACCGCTCAAAAGATAATCTTTTTCCCAAGCTGAGCTGTAATATTTTTTGGCAGCAGCGGTGCCGAATGTGAGGAAAGCTTCTGCATATCGCGGCAGCGGATCTCCCTGTTTTAAATGTCCCTGTTCTTCCAGCTGATCCAAGAGGCGCACGGCCAATGTTTCATTCGGATCCAAAAATGCCCGTTTTGCATCTTCCAGCAAATATTTGGGCAGCGGCAGCTGATACTCTGCCGCCATTTTTTCCATTCCGGCAAGGATCGCAAGTCCTTCTTTTTGGTAACGCGATACTTGACGCGGATGTTCCAGCGCGATTTGATCATTGATCTGGTTGCCTTCTTCGATCATTTGCCGATCAGCATCTTCCGGCGAAAAAGCTAAATACAGCAAGAAGAGCCGGATGAAAACTAGTTCTTCCTGCGTGATGCCGGCGCGTGCGAACGGATCGATATCGATATTGCGGATCTCCAAATAGCGGACATGGTCACCGAATTCTTTGAACGGTCCGCCGGAACGCAACCGCAGCGGCGCATAAAATTCTTTTTCTTCGGACAGCAGGCCGTCTGTCACCATTTGGCGGATCGACTGCTGATATTTTTGGTACGAAGTATAGTCTGCTTGCAGATTTTCATGATTCGTATAGCCGAAGCGGCTGCTCCTTAAGCTGCGCACGAGCGTTTCCGGGCGCGGATCATCTTTTTCAAAATATCCATCTGCCGCGACCGGGGTCGCACCGAACAGATACGTGATGAGCCAGCGGGAACGGAGATAATTGCGGCTGATCTTCAGATACACTTCATTGCGGGCTTCGTTCGCTGAGCAATCCCATTCGCTGGCGAGTTCGTCAAAAAACTCCGGACAGACCTCAAAATTAAAATGGATCCCCGAGACCATTTGTTTTCTTTTGCCGTAGACTTTTGCCAAATAGCGGCGATAAAGCACTTCTTCAAAGCGCTTGAGGTCGGCGATCTCGATCTCTTCTTCTTGCGCTGGCAGGACCGGCGGCATACTTGCCGGCCAGAGCATTTCTTCTTTGTCCATCGAGCGCAAAGCAACGTCATAAAGCGCTTCGACGTAATCCAGCATCCCGCTGATCGACGAGAGGACCGGAGTGATCAGCTCGATCTGCGTTTCGCTGAAATCTGTTTGGATCGTATGGTGATACGAACGATCGCCTAGTTTCTTTGGATGCGGTGTTTTTGCCAGTTTTCCGTCATGATCGACACGCTGGCTCTCGCGTTCCAATCCGTAGCGGCCGCGCAGAAAAAGCGGCGCCAATTTTTTTGGTATGCTGTTTGTCATAAGTACCCCCTCTGAAAAACTAATGCGGGATCTGGACCAGATTCTTGAATAGGCCATAGACATATTCCGTCGGTTCGAACGGTTCCAAATCATCGATCCTTTCGCCCAGTCCAACCAGTTTGACCGGCAGATGCAGTTCGTTTCTGATCGCTAACACGATCCCGCCTTTTGCCGTGCCGTCGAGTTTGGTCAGCACGATCCCGGTCACGTCGGTCGTTTCTTTAAATTGTTTCGCTTGGACCAGAGCATTCTGGCCAGTCGTCGCGTCGATCACCAGCAAGACTTCTTGCGGTGCATCGGGCTCTTCGCGCTGGATGACCCGTTTGATCTTTTCCAGCTCTTTCATCAAATTGACTTTGTTTTGGAGCCGCCCGGCTGTGTCGACTAACAAGACATCGGCATGCTCGCTTTTGGCGCGCTTCATCGCATCGAAGACCACCGAGGCTGGATCGCTTTTTTCTTTGCCGGTCACTACAGGTACTTGTGCCCGCTCGCCCCACACGACCAACTGATCGATCGCCCCGGCCCGAAAAGTATCCGCCGCGGCCAGCAATACTTTCTTTCCTTGTTCGCGCAGCTGATTGGCCATTTTGCCGATGCTGGTCGTTTTGCCGACCCCGTTGACACCGACGAACAAGAAGACGCTCAGTCCGTCTTTTTTATAATGAAGACTGTTGTCTTCTTCTTTGCCTTCTGCCTCATAGATTTGTACCATTTTTTCAACGATCGCGTTTTGCACGTCCGCCGGTTTTTTGGCATTGCGCAATTTGACTTCCTGCCGCAGTTCTTCGGAGATCTGCAGCGCCGTTTCAAAACCGACATCGGCTTCGATCAGCGTCTCTTCCAATTCCTCGAAGAAATGTTCATCGACTGTCCGAAAATTTGCCAGCAATTCATTCAGCCGCTGCCCAAATGTTTTGCGGGTCTTTTCCAGCCCTTTTTCATATTTTTCTTCGACTTCATTTTGCGGTGCCAGCGGATTTTCTGCGGCCGGCTGCGTTTCTTCCTGCGTTACTTCCGCCGGTTGTTCAGGCGTTGGCGCGGCTGCCATTGCCTGCTTTTCAGGTGCGGCTGGCGGTGTTTCCGTTTTTGTTTCGGCAGGAGCAGCTTTGAGCGGTGCCGCTTCCGCCGGTTGTTCAGCTTTGACTGGTTCCGGTTGCGGCTTTTCCGTTTTTTCTTGCGGTGTTTCTTTTGGCTCTTCGACTGGTTCTTTTTGTTCTTCTGGCGGCGTTTCTTCGGTCGGTGCGCTTGGCGTTTCCGCTTCTTTTGGTGCGGGTTCCGCAGCTTCGCTTTCCGGCGCTTCCGCGGGTTTTTCTTCAGCGGGCTGTTCCGGCTGTTCTATTTTTTCTTCCGGCGTTTCGCTTTTTGCACCGAAAGCTTTTTTTAATTTATCAAAAAATCCCATTCTTCCACTTCCTTTACAAAATAAATTTCTCGATCGCGCGCGCGACTCCGTCAGCGTCATTTGCCGTGGTATGTTCATTGGCTGCGGCTTTGACTGGGGCCGTCGCATTTTCCATCGCCACGCCGATCCCGGCATAACGAATCATGCTCAAATCATTTTCTTCGTCACCGATCGCCATCATTTCGCTGGCATCGATCGCGAGGATCTTGCCGAGCTCTTTCAGTCCGCGCGCTTTCGTGACCCCTTTGGGCAGGACTTCCAGCAGCGTTGCTTGCGATTTGAATACTTCAAACGTTTCCCACAAAGTTTTCGGCAGCTTTCGGATCTGCTCATCCAAATAAGATTGCGTGAAGCTCGCGACCATTTTATTGTACACGCCTGTTTCCGAAAGGTCACTCAACAAGCATTTTTTGTGTTTCAAATAAGGAGCATTTTGGCCGTACAGCGATTTTTTGCCGAGCGGTGCCGGCAGATCCAGCACCAAATCCATCGACAAAACAGAAAGCGGCAGTGCGGCTTTTTGAAAGATCGCATACGCTTGCTGGATCTCTTCAAGCGTCAGCGTCGTACGACTCAAAATGCGCCCGGTATCATTCTCCTGCACCAAGCCGCCGTTATACGTCACGGCATAATCTCCTGGATCGTTCAGCGCCAGCGCCTCCAAATAAGTGCGGATCCCGGCAAGCGGCCGGCCGGTCGTCAAAACGACTTTGACCCCTTTTTCTTCGGCCTGTTTGATCGCTTCTTTGTTGCGCGGCGATATCTGTTTTTGTGAATCAAGCAGCGTTCCGTCCAAATCAAGTGCGAGCAGTTTGATCATGCCTTTTCTCCTTGCTTTAATTTTACTGAGATCATTTTTGAAACACCGGACTCGGCCATCGTAACGCCGTAGAGCACGTCGCAAGCTTCCATCGTTCCTTTGCGGTGGGTGACGACCAGAAATTGCCGGCCCTTCGCATATTTTTGCAAATAGCGGCCGAATCGCAAGACATTCGCCTCATCGAGCGCCGCTTCGACTTCATCAAGGATCGTGAACGGCACCGGTTTGACTGCCAAGATCGCAAACAGCAAAGTGATCGCCGTCAAAGCCCGTTCGCCGCCGGAAAGCAGATTCAGATTCTGCAGTGTCTTGCCGAGCGGCTGCGCTTGGATCTCAACGCCGGTCGTCAACAAGTCGCTCGGATCAGTCAAAAGAAGTTCTGCCGAGCCGCCGCCGAACATTTTGGGAAAGATCGCTTCAAAATTCTTTTGGATCGCTTGGAACGTTTCCAAAAAGCGGGTCTTGACTTCTTCGTCCATCGCAGACATCGTTTGAAAGAGCTCCTCTTTGGCAACGATCAAATCATCGCGCTGTCCGGTCAAAAACTGGTAGCGTTCAGCGACTTCGCTGTATTGTTCGATCGCTTCCAGGTTGACCATTCCGAGGGACTTGATTTCTTCTTTGAGCTGTTTGACTTCTGCCAAAAGCGGCGCTAATGCTTGATCATCCGCAAGCGGATAGCGGCTTTGCGCCCACTCATAAGTCATTTGATACGTATCCTGCAGATAAATGAGCTTTTGGTCGAGCGCACGTTCCAGACGGTCCGCGATCACCGCGGCATCCGCTTTTTTCTCGAGCAGCTCTTTTTGCAATGCGTGCCACGTACTCAGCTGATTTTCCTGCTGCTGGATCAAAACTTCCTGCGCTTGGCGCGCTTCTTTTTGAGTGTTTAATGCCGTTTTCAATTGCTGTTGTTCCGCCGTCAAACGGGTGATTTTTTCCGTCAATTCCGACAGATCGACGGTTTGCGACTGGCTGTTTTCTTTAAGAAAAACGAGTTGACGCACTGAAGCTTCAGCTTTTTCCTGCAGTTGATAGCGCGTCGTGCGCCCTTGTGCGATCTCTTCTTCGAGTTGGCGCTTCTCAGTTTCCAAGATCCCGCTTTGCTTTTGCAGCTGCGTCAAAGCGGTCAGTGCGGCTTCTTTCAAATGTTCGCGTTCATGCGAAGTGTTTTCAAGTTCCGCGATCTGCGCCAAATGGTCCGCCTGTTCCGCTTTCAATTTCTCGATTTGTGCGGCGATTTGGACGCGCTTGTTTTGCTCAGACCCGGCTTCATCCCAACCGATCGCCTGTTTCTTCTCTTTGATCTGAGTTTCGAGCGTCGCGCTTTCGCGGTGCGCTTCGTGGATCTCAGCAAGCAGTGCCTGCTGCGCTAATAAGAGCTTCTGTTTCTCTTCTTGCAAATCGTTTTGCTGTTCTGCGGCTTCTTTGCGTGAAATTTGCAGTTTCGCTAAGCTTTCGCGCAATTGCGCAACGATCAGCGTACTTTGTTCGACTTTGGTGCGCTGCTCGCTGATCCGCGCTTTTTGACTCAGCACCGAGTTTTGGTGCTGTGCCGCCCCGCCGGTCATCGAACCGCCCGGATTGAACAAGTCGCCCGCCAGTGTCACAACGCGGTAGCGATAGCCGATTTTTTTAGCGATCGCATTCCCGCTCGGCAAGTCTTGCGCCAGGATCGTCGTGCCCAGCAGATAATAAATGATGTTTTCGAGCGCTGGTGCGAATGTAAGCTTTTCCGCGGCGATCCCCGCAAAGCCCGCGCAGCCGGCCAGCTGTTTTTTGACGGCTTCCGGCAAACGTTTCGGCTTCATGACCGTCAGCGGCAGGAAAGTACAGCGTCCCAGTTTGCGCTCGCGCAGAAAACGGATCGCGGCCCGGCCGTCGCTTTCACTTGCGACGATCACATGCTGCGCCGCGCCGCCCAGCGCAGTTTCGATCGCACCGGAAAACGCCGGTGCAACTTCGATCACGTCGGCGACCGCGCCGATGATCCCCGGCAGCTCCTTTTGATAGCGCAAAACATTGCGGACTCCTTGATAAAAATTCGCGTGGCTTTTTTCGATCTCTTCAAAGCTTTTTAAACGTGCTTGGGCTTGCTGCTGAACGCTCATTTCATGAAATAGTTCTTTTTGAAGTGCTTCTTCGCGTTTATGGAGTGTCTCTGCTTCACGGCCTGCCGCCGCGCGCGTCTGCGCTGCAGTTCCGAGCTGCGCTTCGAGCTGCGCCTTTTTCTGCTCCAGTTCCGCGACCGCGCGCGCATTTAAGTCCTTTTTCGCTTCGAGATCTTTGACTTCATTTCGCACTTTCAGCGTGCGGACGTTTTGCTCTTGATCGCGGTCCGCCAGCGCATGCGCGGCTTGTTCAGCGGCCGCGAGCTTCTGGATCACTTCATAATACTTTTGGCGCAAATGTGCCAGCTGTTCCGCGGGCGACTGCCGGTAAAAATCAAGCTGATCCTCCGTTTTTTGGATCTTTGCCGCGACCTGTTCCAATTCTTTTTGTTTGCAGCTTTCTTCCATCTGCCACGCTTCGATGCGCGTGGTCCATTCCGCTGCTTCCGTTTGCAGTGAAGCGATCAGCTCCTCCTGTTTCTTTTGATCTTCAGCTGAAAATTTCTTGCGCTCTGCGTAGACCGCACGTTCGCCCTGCCTTTGCTTCAGCGCTTCGCTGACGCTCAGCAGTTTGCTCTGCATCTTTTCAAGCACGGCTTCGCGCGCCCGCTGATCGGCCCGGGATTTCGCTTGGGTCGTTTCCGCGTCTTTGATTTTCGCGACCAGCGTTTCGAGTGCTCCTTCAGCTTCTTTGACGACCCCGCTTTTTTCCTGCCAAATCGTCTGCTCTTCTGCGATCTGTGCCGCGAGTGCCGTGATTTCTTTTGATTTCAGCGCGGCTTCAAGCGTTAAAAAGCGCTCGCCTTTTTCTTTTTGTTCTTTCAGCGGACCGAGCTGTTCATTCAGCTCAAACAAGATATCTTTCAAACGGTTCAAATTGTCTTCCGTTTCGAAAAGCTTCTGCTCAGCACGGTGTTTCTTTTGTTTGTATTTCGCGACACCGGCCGCTTCTTCAAAAATCTCGCGGCGCTCTTCCGGTTTGTTTTGAAAAATCTCTTCGACTTTTCCTTGCGAAATGATCGAAAACGAGTTCTTCCCCAAGCCCGAATCCATAAACAGCTCTTGGACATCTTTCAACCGGCTCGCCTGCTGATTGATCAAGAAATCGCTGTCGCCCTGCCGGTTCAGCTTGCGGGTCACACTGACCTCTGTATAGTCGAGCGGCAGATAGTGATCGCTGTTGTCCAGCACGACCGTCACTTCAGCGCACGGCAAAAAAGAGCGCGTCGTCGAGCCGGAAAAAATCACATCCGGCATCTTGCCGCCGCGCAGATTTTTGGCAGACTGTTCGCCCAAGACCCAGCGGACGGCTTCCGTGATATTGCTTTTGCCGCTGCCGTTGGGTCCGACGATCCCGGTCACCCCCGGTTCGAGATCGATCGTCGTCGCGTCAGCGAATGATTTGAATCCTTTGATGATGATCCGCTTCAAGTACAATCAACGTTCGTCCTTTCTGATTCCATGCAGTTTTCGGATCGCTAATTTTGCGGCATCTTGTTCCGCCGCTTTTTTCGATTTGCCGGTGCCCAACCCTAAAACTTTGCCATCGGCGATGACTTCCGTCGAAAACGTGCGCTCGTGCGCTGGCCCTTCTTCGCCGACGATCTGATAAGCGATATTGACATCGCCTTGATGCTGCAAGATCTCCTGCAGCCGCGTCTTATAGTCCATTTCCTGCTCGAACATTCCCGACTCGATTTTTGGAAAGATCACTTGCTTGATGAACTCTAACGCTTTTTCCAAGCCTTGATCCAAATAAAGCGCGCCTAAAAATGATTCAAAAAGATCGCACAATAAAGAGGGCCGCTTGCGCCCGCCGTTTGCCTCTTCGCCGTTTCCTAAACGGATATAGCGGTCAAAATGGCATTCCTGCGCAAATTTCGCGAGCGATTCTTCGCGCACGATCGCTGAGCGTATTTTCGTTAATTTTCCTTCCGGCAGATCCGGATAATGGTCGTATACATAGCGTGAAATCAAGAGCTCCAAGACTGCGTCGCCCAAAAATTCTACTCGTTCATTATCTTCCAGCGCCAAATTGCGATGTTCGTTGACAAAAGAAGAGTGGGTGAAGGCAAGCTCCAGCAGATCGACATGTTCAAAAACGATCCCATACTCTGTTTTCAGTTCTTCCAGAAATGCTTGTTCCATTCGTCACAGTCCTTTAAATAGATTTGTAGATCTTGTTCGATCTTTTCTCATTATACTAGTAAATCGCCATTTTTTAAATGTTTCCGCCGGGCTCTTTGCCGCTGAAAGACAAAAAGAGAAAAGACCCCGCGGGGCCTTTTCTCTTTCATCAGCTGTCTTAGCGTTTGTCAGCCGTTACGCCGGCTTTATACCACATATCTGCATTTGAAGGAACTTTGTAAGACCAGTCCCAATTCGTTACACGTGTCGAGATCGGCAATGTTTCATTCCGGAATAGCGTTGGGATCGCAAATGCTTCTTCGGAAGCATATTTTTCCCACTTGTGATAGTTTTGTTCCTGCTTGTCGGCATCCATCGATTCAGTCGAGTCGATCGCTGCCAGCAGCTTATCATTTTCTTCAGAGGAGAAGCGCGTATAGTTGAACTTCGCGTCTTTTCCCCAAAGTCCGTTCGGGTTCGGATCGGTCCCTGTCGACCAAGCCGCTTGGAAGACATCGATCTCCGGATCATCATTTTCCAGTTTGTCATAGAACGCTTGGAAGTCGATCAAGCGGCCGGTCGTATATTCGACTTTCAAGCCGATTTCTTTCCAGCATTGTTTGTAGTAATCCGCTAACGGCTGTGCCGTTTCGCCGCCGGACATCGAAGCAAAGTGGATCGTCAATTCTTTCCCGTTTTTGTCTTCGCGGATCCCGTCTTTGTTCGTATCTTTGTAGCCGGCATCATCCAATAATTTCTTCGCTTTTTTCACATTATACGTATATCCTTTGATGCTGGTGTCGGACAAGTTTTTAAAGACTGGCGGGATCAACGCATTTGCATTCGAACGCAAGCCATTATAGAATTTCGAACCGACCGCATCATTGTCGATCGCGTAGCCCATCGCTTGACGCAAAGATTTGTCAGCCATCTTCGCATTCGGATCGGTCACCACTTGGTTTTTCGCCGCATCCCATTTGCCCAGTTTGAAGCCGATGTACGTATAAGACATTTCCGGACGTCCCAAGACTTCATAGCCGTCAACGCTCTTATACGATGGATACGTATCGGTCGGCATGCTCAAGAACAGATCATATTGTTTGGCTTCCATCGCTTTGATCGAAGCCGCTGAGCTGATCGATTTGAAGACGATGCTGTCAAGTTTTGGTTTGCCTTGATAGTAGTAAGGGTTCGGCTTGTATTCCACCGATTCGCCGCTGACGATATTCGTCATCATGTAAGGTCCGAAGCTGACCGGATTTTTGCGGACTGCATCGCTCGCTTCCATATCTTTGACGGCGATCCCGTCAAATTGATGTTTCGGCATCGCATAACTCCAGACGCCGCCAGCCATTTGCTGCATTGAAGGATTCATTTCTTTATAAGTGATCTTCACTGTTTTATCGTTGACTTTTTCGATCCCTGAGATCGTTGAAGCGGTCCCCGCATGGAATTCATCCATCCCGACGATGTTTTGGAAATTGGAATCGTAGCGGACGCCGTCATAATCTTTCGAGCCGATCACTTCATAAGGGAAGATCACATCATCAGCGACAACTTCTTGGCCATCTGACCATTTCAAATCTTTGCGGATCGTGATCGTTGCGGTTTTGGCATCGATATCCAATTTCAGATCAGCCGGACCGCCTTCGATGATCTTGAAGTTTTCATCATGATCAAATATTTCTTGGTGTGAAGGTTCCATAAAGGTAGAATCATAGGCATCTTTTGAAAATTGTTCACTGAAGACGCCTTTGAACGGCGTATCCATTACAACGGCAACTTCTAATTTGCCGCCCTCTTTGGCTTTTTTCGTGTTCTTAGCCTTCGTTGCAAGTTTTACCGTTTCTGTTTTTGCCCCTTTGCTGCCATTATCACCGCTTGAACTGGTATTGCCGCCGCCGCACGCAGCCAAACTCAACACCGTTAAAGAAGCTAATGTCAACATGCCGAAAATTTTCTTTGCTTTCATCCTCTTTCCTCCTGGTTTTTTCATTTTTTGGTCTATCCTAAACGCTGTCGTGCATCAGCAGATCGTTTGATTGCCTGCCCGACATAATTTATGCTAAGCATCAAGACTAAAATCAGAACTGATGCCGGAACCCAGATCCACTTGCGATTGCTCAAAACATCGCCATTGGCTGCGAAACTGATCAATGTCCCCAAACTTGGAACATTCGCCGGCAAACCAAAGCCAAGGTAAGTCAGCGTCGTTTCGATCCCGATATTCGCAGCAAAGTTCATCGTCAAGTTCGTAATGATCAGCGAGCTTAAATTGGGCAGCAGCTCGCGGAAAATAATCATAAAGTTGCCGGTCCCAAGTGTTTTTGAAGCGCTGATGTAATCGCGTTCACCTTCAGAAAGCGCCTTGGCACGGAACAAACGCGCTTTGGCGACCCAATAGAAGGCTGACATGATGACGATGAATGCCCAAACATTGTAGCGCGGAACGAGCGTTACGAAGACGATGATCAAAAGCATCGTCGGCAAGATCATGATAAAATCGACCAGCCGCATCATCGCGCTGTCGATCTTTCCGCCAAAGTAGCCGGAGATCACCCCGTAGCCGACCCCGATGACCGAGGTGATGATCGTGATCGTAAAGCCGATCACGATCGAATTGCGGGCCCCGATGAATAATTGCCCCAATACATCGCGCCCGCCTTCGTCTGCCCCTAAAAGATACTTGTGGCCAAGCGCAGAGATCGAGCCGGGCGGCGCATATTTATCCAAAATGCTGACGGTCATCACTTTATCCTGGTTGATGAGCGCTGCACCGATAAAGACCGTCAAGATGATCACGATTAGCAGGACCAATGAACCCATCGCGATCTTGTCTTTCACAAATTCGCGCGCGATCATTTTGATCCCTAAGGGCGGTGCACTTTCTTTTATTTCGTCGACCATTTCTAATTTATCGTTATTGTTTTCGTTTTCCATTTTTTCTGCTCCTTTCTCAAATTATTGGATTCGGATCCGCGGGTCAACGATACTCATCACAATGTCTGAGATCAAATTCCCCACAAGCGTCGCGATTCCTAAAATCAAGACAAGGGCAGTGATCACGGCGTAATCCCGCTGGGTGATGCTGTCCAAAAACAGCTTCCCGATCCCCGGGAAGGAGAAGATTTGTTCAATAACGACCGAGCCTGAGATCAGCGCGGTGATTTCATAGCTGAGCTGCGCGGCAATCGGCAAAGCCGCATTGCGGAAGATATGGCGCGTATACACTTTGTTGGTCGGGACACCTTTGGAACGCGCGGTGCGCACGTAATCGAGCGACTTGGCATCGATCACTTCGCTGCGCAGATATTGGATCGTGACAGCTGTCGCCAAAAGTGCCTGCGTGATCGACGGCAAGACCAAATGCTGGAGGCGCGAGGCAAAAGCCGCCATTCCGCTGACACCCGGATCGACCGAGCCGCTCGTCGGGAACCATTGCAGCTGGTAGCCGAAGAAGAACAGCATGATCAAGCCAAAGATAAACAGCGGCACTGCAAAACTGAAGAAGTTGTAAACGACCGTCACTTTGTCAAAGATCGAGTTTTGATAGCGGCCTGAAAAAAGCCCCATCGGGATCGCGATCAAATACGATAAGATCGCCGTGAACAGCGCCAGCGACAATGTATTGCCGATCCGCCCGCCGATCAAGCGCGAAACCGAGATCGAGTTGATGTAGCTCATCCCAAAGTCGCCATGAAGAGCATTTGTGATCCAGTGCCAATATTGGGTATACCACGGATCATTCAGCCCGGCGCGTTCGCGCAGCGCGGCGATCGCATTCGGGTCCATCCCCGGCTTGATCAGCCCGGTGAACGGATCTCCCGGCATTGCTTTCGCTAAGAGAAAGATCAAAACACTTAAAATAATGACTTGCGGGATCATCAAAAGGATCCGGCGCAAAATCGTTTTCCACATTAGGAGTTCCCCCCTTCCGGTTTTAACGCAACCAAGTGTTCAGGATCCCCCGGAAGCGGCTTGAGATCATATACGCGGCCCGTCGAATCATAATAATCTTTTTGATGGGTGATATATTCTTTTTCCACCCGCCGGCGTTCGGCCCGGTGCTCTTCGCGGTGCGCCACATCAAGGCGCGGGATCGCTGACAAGAGACGCTTCGTGTAAATGTGCTGCGGATCATTATAGATCGCATCCCGCGGTCCCAATTCAACGAAGCGGCCTTTATACATGATCGCCAAGTTGTCGCACATGTATTTCACGACTCCTAAATCATGCGAAATAAATAAATAGCTGAGTCCAAATTCCTCTTGGATCTTTTTCATAAAATTCAATACTTGCGCTTGAACGGAAAGATCAAGTGCCGAAACCGGCTCATCAGCAACGATCAATTTCGGATTGGTCGCCATTGCGCGCGCGACTCCGATCCGCTGGCGCTGACCGCCGGAAAATTCATGCGGATACTTATAGAGCGCATCATTCGGCATCCCGACGATGTCGAGCAGCTCTTGAACACGGTGCTTTTCTTCGCCGGCACTCATCCGTTCGAAATTGCGGATCGGCTCAGCGATGATGTCGCGCACACGCTTTTTCGGATTCAAACTCGACATCGAGTCTTGGAAAATCATTTGGACGTCGCGGTTATATTCCATTTTGCGACGCGTACGTCCATTCGTTACATCTTTTCCTTGATAAAGGATCTCGCCGTCGGTCACCTTTTCCAGCCCGACGATCGCTTTGCCGATCGTTGATTTCCCTGAACCGGATTCGCCGATCAAGCCGTACGTTTTCCCTTTTTCAATAATAAAGTCGACACCGTCCACAGCGTACACGTAATCAGTGATGCGATTAAAGAAGCCGCTGCGAATCGGATAATGAACTTTTAGATTTTTGATGGTCAACAATTCATCCATTTATTCGGCTCCTTTTTCGTCTTGAAAATGAAAATATTTATAGCAGGTGCAGCGGACAAAATGTCCCGGTTTTACTTCATGCATCACCGGGTGCTTTTCATGCGCTGATGCCGGGATCCACGGGATCCGGGGCGCAAATCGGCAGCCTTCGCGCGGCAGATTCTTGAGCGACGGCACGACTCCTTGGATCACATGGAGCTCTTCGTTGTCGCCTTCTTCCTGCGGCATTGAATTCAAGAGCGAGCGCGTGTATGGATGGAGCGGATTGGCAAATAATTCTTCGGCATCCGCCACTTCGACGAATTGGCCGGCATACATCACCGCGACTTTGTCCGCAGTTTCAGCGACTACCCCCAGATCATGCGTGATCAAGATGATCCCGCTTTCGGTCTCCTGCTGCAAGTCGCGCAAAAGGTCGAGGATCTGTGCTTGGATCGTCACGTCAAGTGCCGTCGTCGGTTCATCCGCAATCAAAATCGGCGGCTTGCAGGCGATCGCGATCGCGATGATCACGCGCTGACGCATCCCGCCGGACAGTTCGTGCGGATATTGACGAAAGACGCGTTCAGGATTCGGGATCCCGACTTGATTGATCAGCTCGATCACGCGCTGACGCCGTTCATCTTCATTCATTTCCGTGTGATAGATCAAACCTTCGCCGATCTGGTCGCCGATCCGCATCAAAGGGTTCAAAGCAGACAAAGGATCTTGAAAGATCATCCCGATGTCATTGCCGCGGACTTTGTTATAAAGCGTTTCGTTCAAATCGACCAAGTTCAATTCCTTATACAATATTTCGCCTTTGATCCGCGTGTTGTTCGGATCATGGAGCCCCATGATCGCGGTCGCCAACGTCGACTTCCCCGAACCGGATTCGCCAACCACTGCCAAAATTTCATTTTTATCAAGGGTAAAAGAGACGTCATCGACTGCATCGTAGTATTCATCTTTGATGCGAAAACCGACATGCAGATGCTGGACGTCCATCAAATGATCTGTAGCCAAGCAGATACCTCATTTCTTCTCATCATGAGCGATGATTCATTTAATTAATCGAATAACATTGATTTTCAGAACAATTTTAGGTTCATTATATAACGTGAAGGAGATCATTTCAATACGGCATGCCGTTTCTATCAGAACTTTCAGAATATTTCAGTAATTTTCTGAAAGAAAAAACAAAACTTGGAAATTTGCAGAAAGTGCAATGGGTTTCCAAGTTTGCGTTTTTCATGTTTTATTTTTTCAATTTGTCATAAATATAATCGACAGCTGCGCCGACCGTTTCGATCTTTTCAGCATCTTCATCGGAGACTTCAGTCCCAAACTCATCTTCCAAGTCTAATACGAATTCCATGACACTGATCGAATCCGCGTTCAAATCTTTTTTAATATTCAGCTGGTCATTGATTTTTTCGGCTGGAACATCGAAATGCTTCTCAACGATCTTAGCCACTTTGGCAAAGATTTCTTCCCTGGTCAAATCTATTCACCTCCAGACGGTGCGATTCTCGCAATATATTCAATAACCTCTTTATTTTACTTACTAATACATCATTTGTCTAGCTTTACTTCGACGGCTCGTCTTCGACCGCTTCAAGCGTATGCGTTAAATTGCCGATCAAGTTCGCTGCCAGCATTTGGCGGATCTGGCGGATCGTAGAATAGACTCCCTCGGCATTCGTCGACCCATGCGTTTTAACGACCGGCGCTTTAAGACCGATCAAGACTGCCCCGCCGTATGCGGAATAGTCCATCCGCTCTTTCAGCTGTGAAAGGACCGGCTTCAACAAGACCGCGCCCACTTTGGCCCGCGAGCCGCCGTCATAGATCGCTGTTTTCAAATAATCGACGATCGCCCCGGCGGTTCCTTCGATCGTTTTCAAAACCGCATTACCGGTGAAGCCGTCAGAAACGACGACATCCGCTTTGCTGCTCATCAATTCGCGCGCTTCGAGGTTGCCGATGAAATGCAGACGTTTGTCAGCAGCTAACAACTGATACGCTTCTTTGGTGACGTCATTTCCTTTCGTTGCCTCAGTCCCGTTGTTCAAAAGCGCCACGCGCGGCTGATCGATCTTGCGGACTTGCTGCGCGTAAAGAGCCCCTAAGATCCCGTATTGATGGAGATGTTCGGCGCGATTTTCCGCATTGGCTCCCAAATCGAGCATATCGAACCCGAGCGCTTTTTCATCCATTGTCGGTAATGTCGAAAGCAGTCCCGGGCGTTCGATCCCCTGCATGCGGCCGACGATAAAAAGACCCGCAGCCAAAAGCGCGCCGGTATTGCCGGCGGAAAAGACTGCTTGTGCATCACCTTTTTTGACCGCTTGAGCAGCTAAGACCATCGAGGAATCTTTTTTGCGGCGGATCGCTCGGACCGGTTCGTCATCCCCGGTGATCTTCTCGCTGGCGTGGATCAGCTCGATCCGCTGAAAGTCATCGATGAGCGGCTCGACTTGCGCTTTATCGCCATATACTAAAAATTCCAAATCTGAAAAAGCATCACGTGCTTTTAAAACACCGTCAATGATTGCTTTCGGCGCATTATCTCCGCCCATTGCATCCACTGCAATTTTCATTTTACTTCTCCTCGCTTCTCGCTTTTTTTACAAAGTATACCATATTCGCCGATAACGGATAGATTTCAAGAACTCAATCGAAATAGCCGTCGAGTGCCCGTGCGGCCAATTCGCGCTTCAAAGCAGCAAATTCCGGCTGCTGCTCCCAATCGGCAAGCTGCCAGATCTTAAGCGCACAGCCATGTGCTGCTTGCAGGATCTTTTCGTCCCGCACCAAATCGCCCAAAGCGAAATTCGGCACCCCTGACTGCCGCGCCCCGAAAACTTCTCCCGGTCCGCGCAGCACCAGATCCTGCTCACTGAGTGCAAAACCGTCGCTGATCTCGGTCATCAGCTTCATGCGCCGTTTGCCCATCTCGCTTTTCGGATCTGCGATCAAAATGCATTTCGATGCTGCTTTGCCGCGGCCGACCCGGCCACGCAGCTGATGAAGCTGCGCCAAACCGAAGCGATCAGCGTCCATCACCATCATGACCGTCGCGTTCGGTACATCGACACCGACCTCAATGACCGTCGTTGAAACCAAAATCTGTAATTTTCCTTTTTTAAAAGCTTCCATGATCCGCTCTTTTTCTTCATTTTTGAGCTGCCCATGCAAAAGTCCGATCGTAAACTGCGGATACGTCTGCTCCAGTTCATGGAAAGTTTCTTCAGCATTCTTTAGATCCATCATCTCGGACTCGCCGATCAAGGGACAGACAACGTACATCTGGTGCCCTTCAGCGATTTCGGCAGTCAATGACCGCAGCGCAGCGCTCCACTGTTTGTGCGAAAGCCAAAACGTTTGGATGGGCTGGCGGCCTTGCGGAAGCTCATCGATCACCGAAACTTTCATTTCGCCGTATGTCGTGATCGCAAGCGTTCGCGGGATCGGAGTAGCGGTCATGAACAAAAGATTCGGCGAATGGCCTTTTGCCCGCAGCGCCTTGCGCTGGTTGACCCCGAAGCGGTGCTGCTCATCAACGATCACCAGTCCCAAATTTTTGAATTCGACATCCTCTTGGATCAAAGCGTGCGTGCCGACGATGATATCGATCGTCCCCGCCGCAAGCCCCGCTAAAATCGCCTGCCGTTCGCCAGGCTTGGTCGAACTGGTCAAAAGCGCGAGTACGAGGCCGGTCGGCTGAAATAATTCCGCTAGCGAAGCGGCGTGCTGGCGGGCGAGGATCTCGGTCGGCACCATCAAAGCGCCTTGCGCACCGGCTGTCACTGCGGCATACAATCCGAGCGCTGCGACAAGTGTTTTTCCGCTGCCCACATCTCCCTGAAGGAGCCGCTGCATCGGCTGCTTTTCCAACAGATCGCGGCAGATCTCGTTCGTGACTCTTTTTTGTGCCGCCGTCAACTCAAACGGCAGTGTCTGGATCAGCGCTTTCAGTTTCTGATTGTCGAATTTCAAAACTTTGCCGGGCGGCAGATTGCGCGGATGATTCAAACTCATCATCTGCATCTCAAAAAGAAAGAATTCTTCAAAGACCATCCGCTGGCGCGCGGCTTGATATTCGTGATGGCTGGCCGGAAAGTGGAGCGCATGAACCGCTTTTTTGCGTTCCATCAAATGAAAATGTTCGAGCAGGCGTTCCGGCAGTACTTCTTCGATCCTGCTGCCGAACATTTCAAACGCTTGGCGGATCAAGGGGATCAGCGTCCGCTGCTGCAAGTGCTTGTTGACATGATAGACCGGCTCAAATGAGTTGAGCGCCCGCTGCTGCAGCACTTTGATCCCGAGCAGCTGCTGCTTGTTGCTATCCCATTTGCCGAACAGCAGGATCTCGCTGCCGGGTGCGATCTGCGTTTTCAAATAACCTTGGTTGAAGAAGACGACTTGGGCGACATCTTCCCCTTGACGGATCCGAAAAGCGAGCCGGTTCCGCCGGCGGCCGAAATAGCTGACGACCGGCTCAGTGAGTACCAGCCCCTTGATCACGATTTTTTCTTGATCAAGCGCCTCGTCGAGCGAACGGACTTCGAAATCTTCAAAACGAAACGGAAAATAAAATAAGAGATCTTTGATAGTAGTGATCCCCAGTGTTGCCAGCTGCTCCGCCCGCTTGGGCCCCACGCCTTTCATTTCCAAAACGCTGTTTTCAATGTCGTTCAACTCCCCGCCTCCTTTCGAAAAAAAGACTGAGCGCTGCCAAGCGGCAGTCTCAGTCTGTAAAGATCATTATTCTGCGGACATCAAATACGGATAAACCGGCTGACCGCCTTCGTGGATCTCGCTTTCCAGATCCGGATGTTTTTTAAGCACCGCGTCCAAGATCGCTTTCGCCTGTTTGTTCGTTCCGCCTTTGCCGTAAATGACCGTCAAGATCTCAGTATCGGGTGTGATCATTTTTTCAAGTGTCGCGATCGTCGATTTTTGGATATCGGCATCACTGACTACGATCTTGCCGTTGACGATCCCGATAAATTCATCCTTTTTGATCTGCAAGTGATCGATACTGGTGTCGCGCGTCGCATAAGTTACTTCGCCGCTGACGACCCCTTTGGAAGATTCGGTCATTGCTTGCGCGTTCTGCTCAAGGGATTCAGTCGGATTATAGCCGAGCATTGCTGAAAGACCTTGCGAGATCGTTTTGGTTTTGACGATCTTCACGGGGATCCCCGCCACTTCGGCCGCTGAATCAGCTGCCATGAAGATATTCTTATTGTTCGGCAGGAGCAGCACTTGCTTTGCATTCGTCTCTTTGATCCCTTTGGCGATGTCTTCAGTGCTCGGATTCATCGTTTGGCCGCCGCTCAAGACAAAATCGACTCCCAGACTCTTGAAGAGCTTCTGCAAACCGTCGCCGGCTGCGATCGCCATGACCGCCAGATCTTTCGGCGGCTGTACGAAATCTTTGACTTCCTGGTCGTGTTCCATGATCGTTTCATGCTGGACCCGCATATTTTCGATTTTGATTTTGATCAGCGAACCGAATTTCTGTCCATAATTCAGCACATCCCCGGGGTGCTCCGTGTGCACATGGACTTTGATGATCTCATCGTCATAAACAAAGACGAGCGAGTTCCCCATCTTGCCGATATGGTCACGCATCGTGTCCGGATCGAATTTGCTGTCAACTGTTGGACCGTCGCCGATCTTCACCATGATCTCAGTACAATAGCCGAATTTGATCTCTTTGACGCTGATTTGGCTTTGGACACTGCGGTGGTGCGCTGCATTGACCATTTCGTCCATTTCCGCGACCGTCGGCTGATGCCCTTTTTCTTTTTCGCCGGGGACATATTTTCCTTGGAGGGCTTGGATAAAGCCTTCATAAATAAAGACCAGCCCTTGTCCGCCGCTGTCGACTACGCCGACTTCTTTCAAGACCGGCAGAAGGTCAGGCGTCAACGCCAAAGCGCGTTTCGCATTGCGCAATACGGCTTCCATCACTTCAAGTGCATCTTCTGTTTCTTCAGCCGCTTTTTCGCCTGCTTTCGCACCTTCGCGGGCTACCGTCAAGATCGTGCCTTCGACCGGTTTCATTACTGCTTGATAAGCTGTTTCGACCCCATGCGAAAAAGCGCTTGCCAATTGCTTGCCGTCAAGTTCTTTTTCATCAGCGACCGCTTTTGAAAATCCGCGGAAGAGTTGTGACAATATCACGCCCGAATTCCCGCGCGCGCCCATCAAAAGTCCTTTCGCAAAAGCTTGCGTCAATTCCCCGACATTTTCACTTGCAGAATCAACGACCGCTTTTGTCCCGCTGGTCATCGACATTGTCATATTCGTCCCAGTGTCCCCATCAGGAACAGGAAAAACATTCAGGGAATTCACATAATCTGCATTCGCAGCCAATTCGCTGCAGCCGGCTTGGACCATCAACTGGAATTCGCCGGCATTTATCTTCGTTCTGCTCACAAAAATCCTCCTCAATCCATCAATTATTCATTGATCACGCGAACGCCCTGTACAAATACATTGACGGAGTCTGCGGTGATCCCCAAGTGGTTTTCCAAATTAAACTTGACTTTTTCCTGAACATTGCGGGAAACTTCCGAGATTTTTGTGCCATAGCTGACGATCGTATACACATCAACAGAGACGTCATTATCTTCTTGATGAACGACGACCCCTTTCGAATAATTCTCGCGTTTCAATATTTCGTTAAAATTGTCTTTGAATTGGTTCTTGCTGGCCATGCCGACGATCCCATAAATATCAGTCGTCGCACCGCCTACAACAGTCGCGATCACTTCATTGTTGATCTCGATCATTCCTGCATCTGTCTTTATTTTCACCGCCATCGGATTTCCCTCCTGTGTAGTGGTCTGTTCAAATATCTGTCCTTTTTCATTCTATCATAGCCCCTATTGCTTTAAAAGCATTCCAGGGGCACGAAAGCGAGTATTTCAAAACTGTAATTTACCCTTTTTTCTTAAAAATGTCAAATTTTTTCGCCTTGCGAACCTTGCAATTCGCCCGGCTTTATGATAAGTTGTCTTAGTATGAGCCGAATACGGGCTCGAGAATCAAGGTAAAGGAGGAACAAAGGATGGCTAAAGTATGTTATTTCACAGGCCGCAAAACACGCAGTGCGAATAATCGCTCTCATGCATTGAACGCGACAAAACGTACCGTGAAACCTAATCTTCAAAAAGTTCGCGTACTTATTGATGGAAAACCTAAAAAAGTTTGGGTTTCTGCTCGAGCTTTAAAATCAGGCAAAATCGAACGGGCATAATCGAAGATAAAACCAGGGACTGCAGCGAAATACTGCAGTCCCTTTTTTATTGCGCTTTTTTTTCGTCACGGCTGTATATCACTGCGAGCACACCGCTTTCAAATGAAAATTCTGCGGGAAGACCCGGCAGAAATTCGTTGCTGGCAAGCGAGGTCGGCCGCGGAACATCCACTTCAAAAAGCGGATATTTCACTTGTGAAAGCGTCAAGCTTTCGACTGCTGTCAAAGCGGCGAATGCCACGTAGCGGTAAGCTTGCTGGTAAGGCAGCGTATAGCTTCCCGGCGAAAAATAGCGGATCTCGTTTTGATCATCCAGCATGATGATCTGCTGCATGAACGGCTGAAAGCGCGGCTCCAGCGGCATCCAAAAATTGGATAAAAAGTGATCGATCCGCCCGCCTGTCATCCCGATCAAATAGACCGGCAGCTCCGGATGAAGCGTCACTGCATCCAAAAGTGCCAGCTGAGTATCCGTGTCGTCTTTTTCCGCGACCGATTCATGAACGGCCGTCTTCTCTTTCAAGCGTGCCAATTCTTCTTCTGAGAGTGAATCAAAGTCGCCGACCGCCAAATTCGGTGCAATCCCCATTTCTATCAAGAAAAAAGCGCCGCGGTCTACCCCGACCCAAAACGTTTCTTCTGGCAGAAAGCACTGCAAAGCGGGCCACTTCTGGCGCTCACCGCCGCCTGCGATCACGATCTGTTTCATCGCGCACTCGCCCGCAAGGCAGCGATCCGAGCTTTCGGATCTTCGGCACCATAAATATACGAACCGGCCACACACACATCCGCGCCGGCTTTCACAACGATCGGTGCCGTTTCTTCATTCAGGCCGCCATCGACTTCGATCAAAAAGTCGGCGCGCTCTTCTTGGCGGTATGCTGCGAGCTCTTCGATCTTATGCACGACTTCCGGCAGAAATTTTTGCCCGCCGAATCCCGGATTGACACTCATCACCAACACCAAATCGCAAAGCGGCAGAACTTCGCGGATCAGCGCGACCGGCGTGCCGGGATTGATCACGACTCCGCTTTTGACGCCAAAGCTCTTGATCTGCTGGAGCGCCCCGTGGATATGCGGTGTTGCTTCCACGTGGATCGTAATATAATCAGCCCCTGCTTTAGCAAATTGCGGGATCCACTGTTCCGGTCGTTCAACCATCATATGGACGTCGAGCGGCAGATTCGTGACCGGTCGGATCGCTTTGACGATCAAGGGGCCGAACGTCAAATTGTCGACGAAGCGCCCGTCCATCACATCGACATGGATCCAATCTGCACCGAATTTTTCTACCATTTCAATATCGCGCGCAAGATGCGCAAAGTCCGCACTCAAAATCGAGGGAGCTATTTTCATTTTTATTTCTCCTTTTTCTTGCCGTAGACCGGCTTGCGTTGTTCGATCTCCTGCAAAAAGGTCAAATAATCTTCGTACCGCGAAGAGGCGATCTGGCCTTTTTCCACTCTTGATTTTACTTCACAACCCGGTTCATGTCTATGAAGGCAGCCGCGGAATTTGCAGAAAGGGGCGGCTGCCCGGATCTCCGGAAAACAATCCCCCAGCTCGTGCGGCGCTTCAATTTGATCAAGTTCAAGCGAACTGAAGCCGGGAGTATCCGCAACCAGTCCGCCGAACATCGGCAAAAGTTCGACATGCCGCGTCGTGTGGCGCCCGCGTCCCAATGCTTGCGAGATCTCGCCGGTCGCAAGCTCGAGTTCGGGAACGATCATATTTAACAGTGTTGATTTTCCAGCGCCCGACTGACCGATAAAGACCGTCAACTTGCCGCGAAACAGCTTCGCAAATGCCGCTGTTGTTTCTTCTTGATCGCCGCTTGAAATCACCGGATAGCCGACGCGCTCATAAACCGCCATTATTTCAGCGAGCGCTTCTTTTTGCGCAGTATCCAGAAGATCACGCTTGCTGAGATAGATCGCTCCTTTGATTTTCTGCGCCTCGAGCTGCACTAAAAAACGGTCCAGCAGCTGCTGGGAAAAAGCAGGCTCGGCGGCACTCATCACGATCACGCCCAAATCAACATTCGCTACCGGCGGGCGCGTCAAACGATTCTCCCGCGGCAGCAGTTTCAAAATATAGCCATCCGTTTCATTGGTGCTTTCAAATTCTACTTTGTCGCCGACTAATGGTGTCAATTTTTTTTTGCGGAAATTGCCCCGTGCCCGCGTTTGATACGTCTTTCCCTCAGCATAAATATAATAAAAACCGCTCAGCGCCTTGCGGATCTGTCCGATTGTCATAAATGGCTCCCTTCTTTTTGATTTATCTTAACACAAAAAGAGCCGCAGCAGATTGATTGCTGCGGCTCTTAGAAATTTGTTTTTATTGGCCTGATTGACTAGGCAATCCAGAATCTTTTACAACGTCGAACGTTGGTGCACTTTCAGTTATAGTTTTATTCGCTGATATTACGCCATTTTCTTCAACCGTTGCGACCGCGCTTTGACCTTTTTTCACAGCAAATGTTGCTGTGAATTTCGGACTGGCTTCGGTCAGATTTTGTGTCTTCACTTCGCTTTTCGTTCCGTCAGGATATGTCAGATAGACTGAGTAAGTTGCCGGTTCCCGCATCGTAACGATCACCGAAGCGGTATAAGTGTCGGAGGCGGAAGACGAGGTCGAAGAGCTTTTCGCTTCTTTGCCTTTGGAGAGGACGACTTGAACCGTGGAGCCAGCCGCGACCGATTCGCCTTTCGCCGGCGAGGTCCGGATCACTTTGCCTTCCGCCACACTGTCCGAATATTCTTCTGTATAATTCGGCACAAGACCATTGTCTTTGAAGTATTTATCGGCTTCAGCTTTCGTATAGCCGGAGATGTCAGTCAAGCTGACTTTTGTCGGCCCTTTGCTGACCGTCAAAGTGACTGTCTGGCTGCTTGGGTCGATCGTCGTGCCGCCGACTGGCGCTTGCGAAACAACGGTGTTAGCGGCTTCGCTGCTTTCGATCTGGGTGACGACGATCTGATCATCGCTCAATCCCAAACTGTACAGCGCACTCTTGACTTCGGTCAGACTCATCCCGGTATAGTCTTTCAACGTGACCGGCTCGCTGCCTTTGCTGACGGTAAACGTCACTTTCTGCTTTGCCGGGTCGACCTTTTTGCCGGCGGCCGGACTTTGCTTGGTGATGTTGCCGTTTTTCGTACTTGGATCATACGTCGTTTTTTGGATGATGTTCTCTTCCTTAAAGCCAAGCGCGATCAGTGCTTCTTTTGCACGGTCAAAGTCTTTGCCGACGTAATCCTCCATCTTGACTTCGCCAGCGCCGATCGAGACATAAAGCGTCACAGTCCGGCCTTTTTTCACTTTGTTGCCGGCTTCCGGCGAAGTTTTGACGACTTTGCCGCTGGCGATCTTTTCGTCTTTGATTTCTTTGGTTTTATCGGCGACTTTGAAATTTTTCTCTTCCAAAATGGTTTTAGCCTGAGCGGTCGACATGTCGCTGACGTCCGGGACGACGACGTCATTGCGGGAAAATGCGTAGACTGTTCCGCCGGCGACTAATAAAAGCAGAGCTGCGATCAATGCCCAGACCCATTTCTTTTTATACCATTTTTGTTTTGCTTTGGCCTTTTCCTGCGGTTTTTTCGCCGTATCCTCTGGCGGCGCCTCTTCCGCGGCCGGCTCATCTTTTAGCGCTGCGATCGGCCGCGTTTTTTCAAGCTGCGACGCCGGAATGAATTTCGGCTCGTCAGCCCGCGCCGGATCTAACGCTGTCCGCAGATCAGCTCCCATCGCGGATACGCTTGGGTAGCGGTCTTTCGGATCTTTTGCAGTCGCATGCAAGATCACATTTTCGAGCGGCTGCGGAATATTCGGATCGATATCGCGAACCGAAGGCATATCCGCTTGGAAATGTTTCAGTGCGATCGAAACCGCTGTTTCGCCGTCAAACGGCACACTGCCGGTCAAAAGCTCATACAAAACGATCCCCATCGAATAAATATCGGATTGCGGTGTCGCTGAACCGCCGCGGGCCTGTTCCGGCGACAAATAGTGAACGCTGCCGAGCATCGTATTGGTCTGCGTGATCGATGTTTCCGTCAATGCGACGGCGATCCCAAAGTCAGTGATCTTGACGACGCCGTTTTTATCGATCAGGATATTCTGCGGCTTGATATCGCGGTGAATGATTTGGTGTGCATGCGCTTCTTCGACCGCTGAGATGATCTGTTCCATGATATCGACGACTTCATCATAAGGCAGCGGATAATGCGTCTGTAAATAGCGTTTCAGGTCCATCCCATCGACATATTCCATGACGATGTACTGCAGGCCGTCCTCTTCGCCGACATCATATACGCTCACGATATTCGGATGCACCAATTCGGAGGCCGCGCGGGCTTCGCGCTGGAAGCGGCGGATCGCCGCTGCATCATTTTGAAAATCGAAGCGCAGCACTTTGACCGCGACTTCGCGATCCAAAATCAGATCTTCTGCCAAATACACATTGGCCATGCCGCCTGAGCCGATCATGCCTAAGATCTTGTATCGGCCGTTTAAAGTACTACCGATTTCAATCATTGTTTCTCCCTCCTAGGTGTTTGCTGCAAGCAGCACCGTGATATTATCGATGCCGCCGTTTTGATTGGCTTCCTCGATCAAAGTATCTGCTTTTTCTTGAAGATCGCCGGCTCCTTCTAGAACTTCTGCGATCCGCTGATCAGAGACCATATTGGTAAGTCCGTCGGAACACAAGAGCAAGACTTCATTTGGGCTCCACTTCCAGTCGTAGACATCGACTTCGACAGTTCCCGGCATCCCGACCGAACGCGTAACAACGTTCTTCTGCGGGTGGTGCTGAGCCATTTCAGGGGTGATCTCGCCTTGGTTGACGAGCTCTTGGACGAGCGAATGATCGACTGTCAGCTGATCAAGCTTTTTCCCGGTCCACAAATACGCGCGGCTGTCGCCGACATGTGCCAAAATAAATTGGCGCGGTTGGATCACGGCCGCGACGACCGTGCTTCCCATCCCGTTATATTCGGGGATTTCTTGGCCTTTGTTGAAGATCGCGACATTCGCTTCTTGGATATTTTTGATCAGCCACTGTGAGACCTCTTCTGCTGAAGAAAAAGCCGTCTCTTGCCATTTTTGGCCGAGACCGTTGACGAGCATCGAGCTGGCGATGTCGCCTGCTTTATGCCCCCCCATGCCATCAGCGACGATCACAAGCGGGATCTGTTCCTGATTATAAAAGCTGCCGGTAAAATCTTGATTATTGCGTCTTCTTTGCCCAATATCTGTTTGAAAATAAATGTCCATTCCTTCACCTCATCGATTTGCTTTTTCTCTTTTTTGCAGACAGCTGATAAAAAAGCCGTCTGTTCCCATATCGTCAGGGAAAAGCGTCAAAAAACCATCTTTCACAAATTTTTTGACCAGCGGAACGTCAGGCGGGATCTGGACAAACTCAGGATGATCTGCCAGAAATCCCCGAACGACTTCTTGATTTTCTTCCGGTAAAATAGTACAGGTGCTGTAAATCATTATACCGGAAGATTTCAACAATGCGCAGACACTTTCAAGGATTTCCCGTTGAATTTTAGGTAATTTTACGAAATCTGCCGGTGTTTTTTGATATTTGATGTCCGGTTTGCGGCGCATCAAACCCAGACCCGAACAAGGCGCGTCAACTAGGATCCGGTCAAACGAAGCTGGGGCGAATTTTTCCGCCGCCTGCCGTGCATCAAGGCAAATCGCTTCGATGCGCGCGGTCTCATGCAGCCGCGCTGCATTTTCGCGGATCAATTCGACTTTCTTTGCGTGGATATCGAGCGCGGTTACTTTTCCGCCTTTGTCAGCGTCCAAATACTGCGCGATATGCGTCGTTTTCCCGCCAGGCGCTGCACAAGCGTCGAGGACGTGATGCGACGGTTCGACTTGAAGCGCCGGGGCGACAAGCATCGAGCTCTCGTCTTGGATCGTGATTTTCCCTTCGCGGAACAAGCGCGTTTTCGCGAAAGCGCCGCGGCGGGCAATGATCCCGACCGGCGAGACTCGGCTTTCTTCGGCTTTTATTCCTTCTTCATTTAAAAGATCGACTGCCTGATCGACCGTTAGCTGCGGATCGCATAAGCGGGCACTGCTGCGGGCCGGTACGAGCAGGCTTTCTCCCAGCTTTTTCGTTCCTTCCAGCCCGCGCAGCTCAACAAGGCGCGCGGCGAGCGCTTTCGGCAGACTGACTTCGATGCTCAAGTGTTCCAATGGATCGCTGATCGCGGAAAAGTCCGGCATCCCGCGGCGCTGAAGATTACGCAGGACTGCGTTGACTAATTTAGCGATCCCTGCATGGCCGCGAACTTTAGCGATCTCGACACTTTCGTTGATGATCGCGTGATCCGGCACTTTATCTAAATAAACCATTTGAAAAAAAGCGGTTTCCAGCAAGATCTTGACCCATGGAGCAGCTTTTTTTGCCAGAAAAGTATCGACTGCATACGAAAGCGTCAGCTGGCGCGCGATCGTGCCGTAAACGAGCTCGGTAAACAGGCCGCGGTCGGCAGCCGACCAGCCGTGGCTGTTCAAAGTATCATTCAAAAGAAGATTGGCATAGCTGTGCTGCGTTTCGACCCGCATCAGTGTTTCAACCGCTTGATAGCGGGGCGTATTTTCGATTTTTTTCATTGGCCGAAGACCTCGCCAGCCTCAAGTTTGCGGCCGACTCCGTTCAGAAAGTCTTGTGTACTCATTTTTCCTTTGCCAGCCGGCTGGACTTCAAGCAGCTCAAGGACAGTCCCGCCGCCGCAAGCGACTGTTAAATGATGGTCCGCGGCGAGCACTTCGCCGGGAGTGCCGCTGGTCTTTTCCGCAGCTGCTTTGGCAAGCCAGACTTTGAGGCGTTTTCCGCCCCATGTCGTATAAGCGACGGGCCACGGACACATTCCGCGGATTTGGTTCTCCAGCTCTTTTGCCGTCTTTTGAAAGTCAAGAATTTCTTGTTCGCGTTTGATATTCGGTGCGATCGTGATCAGTGCTTCTTCTTGCGGACGCGCTGGCAGTTTGCCCGCCAAATAAAGCGGTAATGAGCGCAAGAGCAAATCGCGCCCGAGAATGCTCAACTTTTCAAACAACGTGCCGACATTGTCTTTCGGTGTGATCGCAAGCTCGGCCTGCGCGTAAATATCGCCAGCATCCATTTTTTTGACCGTTTTCATCAAGGTGACGCCAGTCTTTTGGTCGCCGGCGATCAATGCATAATGGACGGGCGCTCCGCCGCGCCAACGTGGCAAAAGCGATGCGTGGACATTCAAGACCCCGTAACGCGGAATATTCAAAACACTGTCCGGCAAAAATTGCCCGAACGCGGCGGTGATGATCAAATCCGGTGCCAATTCATGCAGCCGCGCGGCCGCGGGCGAGCCGGACAATTTCGCCGGCTGCAAAACTTCAAGGTGGTGCTTCAGGGCGGCCTCTTTGACCGGCGGCGGGGTCATGATCTTTTTACGGCCGACAGGGCGGTCCGGTTGCGTCACGACCGCTTGAACCTCGTAATTTTTTTCCAGCAGCCCTTCCAAGATCGGGACAGCAAATGCCGGTGTTCCCATAAAGACGATTTTGGTCATTTTAACTCCTCCTGATTATAGCGGATCGACATCGATCGACAGCCGCAATCCGCGGCGCAGCTCTTCTTGGCTTTCATTCAATACTTTATGGAGCCAATCCAAAAGCTGCGGTTCCTGTTTGTATTTTATCAAAATCTGATAGTAATAACGCTGCTTTACTTTAAAAACTTCTTTGGGTGTCGGTCCCAAGACTTTTCCTTGCGGCGAGAGCACGCTTTTAAGACCGTCCGCCAGCTGATAAATCTTGCGCGCTGCGCGTTCCGGATCTTTGTGGCTGACCGTCAGCGCGATCGTATAGTAAAACGGCGGATAGTCGCTCAGATGGCGGTAGCGCATCTCTTGGCGGTAAAAACCTTCATAATCATGCGCTTTTGCCCACTGGATCGCGTAATGTTCGGGATTGAATGTCTGGATCACGACTTCGCCTTGTTTTTTTCCGCGGCCCGCTCGTCCGCTGACTTGCGAGAGCAGCTGAAACGTCCGCTCAGCAGCGCGGAAATCCGGCAGATTCAGCGCGGTATCGGCATTCAAAACGCCGACCAGCGTCACGTTCGGATAATCGAGCCCCTTAGCGATCATCTGCGTCCCGAGCAGAATATCAGCGTCGCCGCGCCCAAAAGCATTCAAGATCCTTTTGTGTGCTCCTTTGCGGCGGGTCGTATCGACATCCATCCGCAAAATGCGGGCTTCCGGCACGATCTCATGCAGTGTTTCTTCGATCTTTTGCGTACCGCTGCCGCGAAAGCGGATCTTTTTGCTGCCGCATTGCGGACAATGGTCAGGTACCCGTTCTTCATGACCGCAATAGTGGCACTTCATCCGTTGGATATCTTTATGAAGCGTCAGTGAGATGTCGCAATTTGGACAAGTCAAAACGTAGCCGCATTCCCGGCAGATCATAAACGACGAATAACCGCGCCGATTGAGCAGCAATACAGTCTGCTCGCCTTTTTCCAAACGGTCGCTGATCTTTTCGCGCAGGATTTCGGAAAATTCGCTGGAATTCCCAGCGTTGTATTCTTTTTTCTGATCGACGATCCCGATCGCCGGCAAATGTGCATTTTGCGCGCGCTGCGTTAAACGCAGCAAGTGGTAAACATTTTTCTGAGCCCGCGCCCGCGACTCCAATGAAGGCGTCGCGCTGCCGAGAACGACCGGGCAATGATGATATTTCGCGCGCCAGATCGCCAAGTCGCGCGCATGATAGCGCGGCATTTCTTCCTGCTTATAGCTCGATTCATGCTCTTCATCTAAAATGATCAGCCCGAGATCGCGAAACGGTGCGAAGATCGCGGACCGTGCTCCGACGACGATCTGTGCTTCCTGCCGCTGGATCTTGCGCCACTCGTCATATTTTTCTCCTTGCGACAATCCGCTATGTAATACCGCGACCGCCTCCCCAAAACGATGTTTGAAACGCTCGACCATCTGCGGCGTCAGTGCGATCTCCGGAACGAGCAGGATCGCCTGTTTGCCGGCTGCAAGTGCTTGAGCGATCGCTTGCAGATAGACTTCGGTCTTGCCGCTGCCGGTGATCCCTTCAAGCAGATAGACCGCCTCCTCCGCTTTTTCCATGCTTGCTGCGATCTTCGTGAAGGCCGTTTGTTGTTCAGGATTGAGCGTCAGCGGCTGCCCTAAAGGGGTCGCTTCGTCTTGATACGGGTCGCGGTAGACTTCCGCTTCTTCAAATGAGATCCAGCCTTTTTGTGCGCCGGCTTGGAGCGTTGCCGCTTTGATCCCTTCAGCGATCAGTTTTTTCGCCGGGATAGCTTTTTTTGCAGTCGAATCAGCCAGCCGCGCTAAAAGTGCCCGCTGCTGCAGCGCATTTTTCCGCACGTTTTCTTCAAGCACGCGGTACTCCTCCGCGGAGTGTTTGAGCAGCACAAGGCGTTCTGTCTTGACTTTGCCTTTTTGCTGCACCTCATATTCGACATCGACCCAGCCTTTTTTTTGCCACTCCAAAAGCTGCGGCAGCATCCCGCGCGCTTCCGCCGTGTCATAAGGGATCGCTTCCGCCTGTTCAAAAAAGTCGACGACTTCCGCGACGGGCGTTTTGCGCAAAATATTTTTCTCGTAGCGCGCTTTGAACGCGGCTGGAAGCATCGTTTCCAAACAAGTGATCTTAAAGGCAAACGTATGCGCGCACATATAATCCGCCAACGCAAGCAGCTCTTCAGTCAAAACCGGCGAAAGATCGAGAACTTTTTCGATCGGACGCGTTTTAAACGTGGGGGCTTCTTTTGTCAGACCAATGATGAACCCTTGGCGCTTCAGCTTCCCGAATGGAACGATGACCCGCATCCCGCACTCGATCCCGCCGGTAAATTCGCGCGGTACTTCATAAGTGAACGGCCGGTCCGTCTGCTGCGCCGGAACATCGACAATGACCTCTGCGTACATCTTTTTCCACCTTTCTTTTCATGGTCAAAGGGGTCGAGGCAAAAAATGCCTCAACCCCTTTTTCTTTCCTGCTATTCGTTTGAACTAGCCGCTTTGCTTTCTTCTGAAGACAAGTCGACGACTAATTTCCCAGCGTCGATTTCTTCCAGCGCTTTGCCGACGCCTTTGACAGATTCATATTTTTCCAAAGCCGGTTCTGCTTTTGCATCTAATTGATGGGCTCGTTTGCTGGAAAGGATCACCAAAGAATACTTGGAATTCACTTTTTCCAGCAAAGAGTCGATCGATGGCCGCAACATCATATCTCTACAACTCCTCTATCATTTTTAAATACTTGCCGATCACGCGATCCACCCGGCAATGTTCGCTCCGGATGATGTCTTGGATCTTTTCTACTGCGTCAGCTACTTTATCGTTGACAACTGCATAGTCGTAAGTCGCCATCATTTCGATCTCGTGGCGGGCGACTTTCATCCGCTCATCGATCACTTCCGGGGCATCTGTTCCGCGGCCGGTGATCCGATGTTTCAATTCCGACAGATCCGGCGGCGTCAAGAAGATAAACACTCCTTCAGGAACTTTTTCGCGAACTTGCATGGCTCCTTGTACTTCGATCTCCAAAAAGACATCTTTGCCGCGATCCAGCGTTTGATTCACGTACTTCAGCGGCGTCCCGTAATAGTTGCCGACATATTCAGCGTATTCGAGCATTTCGCCATTTTTGATCATTTCTTCGAAATCTTTTTTCGATCGAAAATAATAATCGACCCCGTCAACTTCACCGGGTCGCATCGGACGAGTCGTCATTGAAATCGAATATTCAAAATTCGATTCAGGGCTTTCAAAAATCGCTTTGCGCACGGTCCCTTTTCCAACACCGCTTGGTCCGGACAGTACGATTAACAAACCACGCTCAGGCATTCGCTTATAACCCCTTCATTATAGTCTAGCCTCTATTCTGCACTTTTTCGCCGCTTTTTTCAAGTCCTTCTCAAAAGCCCATGTCGGAAAGCATTTTGACGGTATTGACCAGCTCGTCTTGCCGGCGCAGTCTTTTCTCTGCCGGGCCGTCGACTTTCGCCGCATCGATCCGGACAATGTGGCTGCGATTGACATGGATCAGCGTTTCTTCATTGACTTTGATCACAAGTTCCGTCGGATGCACTTCCAAGCAGGCATCTTCCCAAGCTTTGATGAATTCTTTTTCCGAATAAACTTGCCGTTTGATGATTTGCTTCCCGTCGCTCATATGAAAATGTACATCATAAAAATTTGCCATTTGTCTCGCTCCTTATTCGATATTTTGGATCTGTTCACGGATCTTTTCCAAGATCACCTTCATGCGGACGACTTGGTTCTTCAGCAGCAGATTTGTCGATTTGGCACCGATCGTATTGACTTCGCGATTCATTTCCTGTACTAGAAAATCCATCTCGCGGCCGATCGCGCCGTCGATCTGCGTGATCTCGCCGAGACGCGCGATATGCGCGTTCAAGCGGTCCAGCTCTTCTTTGATGTCGCCCTTTTCGATCAAAAGCGCGATCTCGGTCAGCAAGCGGTCTTTATCGGCTGCGCCTTCCAGCCGCTGCGTGATTTTATTCGTCACCCGCGCTTCATAATCTGCTTCGATCGCTTCGGTCTGGGTCTTCATCGCTTCCAAAACCGCTTCGAATGCCGTTGCTTGCTGCTGCAAAGTTTCAGCCAGCTTCATGCCTTCTTTTTTGCGGCTCAATGCCAGATTCAAGAGGGCCTCGCCGAAAGCTTCCATAATAAGATCATGCAAAAAATGCAGATCCGTCTTCTTTTCGATCGTAACAAGCGGCACTTGGCTCGCCAGCGCGGCCAAAAGTTCGCTAGAGACCGCTTGCCCGCGCTCTTTTCCAAAAGCCTGGGTCTGCTCCATAAGGGCTGCTAAGAGGTTCTCGTTCAATTGGATCGTGCTGTCCGCTTTTCCTTCACTCTGATAAGAAAAATAAACATCGATCCTTCCGCGCGAAAAGCTTCCCTTGATCACTTCTCGCAATTCGCCTTCCAGCCAGTTCAGCTCGTTCGGTAAATGAAAACTGATATCCAAAAAACGCTGATTGACGCTTTTGACCTCTGCTTCGGCTTTGAAATCTTCATAAGTCATCTCGCCGCGGCCGTATCCTGTCATACTATTCATTTTCGTCCATCCTCTTCAAAAGTGCTTTCAGTTCATTGAACTCTTCGTTCGACAACGTGACCCCTTTGCCCATCTTGCTGTGCTCCGGTGCCCAATCCCGCAAATCGAATTTCGGCGGGCGACCGTTCCAGCTGATGATATTGAGTTCTTTGCGCCAGCCTTTGGGGTTTGTCGATAAGACACCTAATTCTTCTAAAATCTCATATTGAAAATCTGCCATTCGTTTTCCGCTTCCTTTCCTGCAGAAATCTGCAAAAGTGCGCCTTCAGCGCCTTCCGCCAAAAAAATCTCTGCTTTTTTGATCATATATTTTCGGGTCTGCCTGCTGGAGCTGATCCGTTAATTGCTGCAGTGTATAGACTTTGCCGGGAGCGATCCGGGCTGCTTTTGCGGCGGCTTCTAAAAACCGCGGCCAGCGCGGCCAAACGCTTTCAAACGCATACTGCGGATGCGCCGTGCAAAAAGCTTGTGCGAGTGCCGCGCATTCTTTGAAAAAATCCTTCTTCTCAAAAGTGTACCATTTTCCATAAAAAAAGCCTAAAGCTTTCATTGTTTCTAAATAGCCCAGTCTGATATTATTTTTGATCACGGAAACATCCAGCCGCAGCATCGCGCCGAGCGGCCACGGCGAGCGCAAATAAAGATGCGGATACTTTTTCATCACAGCAAGCGCCGACTTTTTCGTGTGCCCGGATCCTTGAACGTCGATGACGATCAGCTCGCGCGCGCCGCCTGCGACTGCTAAGCCGACCGGCAGATTGTCGCGATATCCGCCGTCGACCAGCCGCCCGTTCGGGGTTTTAACAGCTTTCATAAACGGCGCGAATGCCGCTGACCCTAAAAGCGCCTGCCGCTGTTCGGGCGGTGCAAGTTCATCCAAGACAAACGTCTCTTCCTTGAATTTCGGCAGCCGGACTGCGTTGAAATAAAGCGGAAAGCGGCCGCCTGCACGCGGAGCTTTCGAAAGATAAGAAGCGATCGTTCGTTCAAGCGGCATTTCAGCAAGTTTGCCTGCTTCAAGACAAAAAGCGAGCCAAACCGCTTCCATCTGGTTAGCGTCCAGCCGGCTCAGCAGCAGACCGTTCAATGCGCCGACAGACGTTCCGGCAGCGAGAGAAAAGGAGATCCTGAGTTCCGCCAGCGCTTGGCAGACCCCGATCTGATACGCCCCGTGCACTCCGCCGCCGCCTAAAACAAGCCCTGTCCGGTAAGCGAGCGGCAGCCGGCGCTTCTTTGCGGCAGCCGGCTGCGTTCCGGCGATCTTCAAATATTCGGCAACGGCTTCCGGCAAAACGACCGCCGGTAAAAAGAGCGAACGCACCGCGAAGAGAAAAAGCTTGTCCCAAGCATTTCGCGAGCCTTGCTCCCACAGCAGACCGCGCCATTCACCGTCTAAAAGCGAGCGCGAAAAATGGAAAGCCCCGCACAAATGCCTGCCGGTATAAGCGCCCCACACTTCGCCCAAGTAAAAAGCTTGGAGCATCCCGCGCTTTTGGACACTGCGGCTCTTGTGAAACGGCAGCGGCGCAAAGCTGCGCGGTAAAAAAGCTGCAAATCGTTTGTGATCAGCAAAAGACAATCGCCGGATCTCCATCACTTTTCTCCTTTCTGGAATTAAAGCCTGCCTTTTAAGCATACTGGTTCGTTTGCGATTAGGAAAGTAATTTTGCTACCTTATTTCCGCGGTTTGTATTATGATGAATCTATAGAGAAAAAGGAGGAGTTCTTATGTCATTTACTTTGAAAGAAGAAGAATTGTTCGATCGCTACTTGGCGCATGTCGTTCCGAAAGAGGCCGCTTCTGATGTAAAGCAAGTCATTTCTGAACTTTATGCCGATGTGAACACCAATGAAGTTTCGGCAGAGGCTGCCATCAAAAAATTCGTTCCGCGGATCATCGAAAAAGTAAAACCTGCGGATCAAAAAGATACGGAAAAGATCCTTGATGAATTTATTCGGGGAATCCACTAAATTTTACAAATTCGGCGGCGGTGACAAGGGCGGCGGTTTTGTGCAATAAAAAGACAAAGCCGAAAATAAATTTTATTATTTTTTAAATCTTTCGGCTTATTTCTGAAAATCGCCTTTTTAAACACTGTTTGTTCGGAAGCAGGGGCTGTGACACGATTCGTCACGGTCCCTATTCTCGTTTTGCGGCGGCGCGCTGTTAAGCGCGAAATGATTGCCACAAGGCCCTTCGATACGTTAGAATGACAGTAGACGATTTTTACGCAAAGGAGGAGCATTATGGAGAGCCAAAAACTATTTGAAGATCTGAAGAAATTCCGTCAATTCGTTTCGGTCTCATCAGTGAAATGGTTGAACAATTTGCTGACTGATACTCCAAATGTCCCGGAAGAGCCTTCCAGCGAATTGATCTATCTTTTGGAACGGGCGTATCGGCGGAAATCATTAGTCATTTTGCAAGTCCAAGCCTCGACGCGGAAATTTTTCACGTTTACCGGCTATGTCAAAAAACTGACGCATTCCCGCAACCAAGTCGTGTTTACTACGCAAGAAGACCCGGATCAACTGAAGCTGATCCCCGTCGCTTCGATCTCAAAAGTCCGCTTCGTTTCTTTTCCGCCGCGGATGGTCAAACCATTTCCTAAACCAATCAAAAACTGAGCTGCTGAAGGGCAGCCCAGTTTTTTTATTGCTCGATCGGTGCACTCCACTGCTCCATCCCGTTTTCATCAAGAGCAAAATACCAAGTCTGACTGGCGTAATTATATGCCAACTCACCAACTTTTGGCGGTTTTTGATAGCTTTGCATCGATTTCCACCAGCGATCCTCGACGATATACAGCGGGATCACCGCTTGGCGGTCTTTTTCTTCATATTCGCGAAACGCCAACACGGCGCCCTCTGTCAATACGATCTCCATTTCCCGCAGGATGCGGTTATCGATTGGCGCGACCTTGCGCGGCCGGCGGAAAAAGGACTTGCGTTCGTTCAGCTTGTCCTCAACGATCTGTGCGACTTTGATCGCCATGATGCGGTAAAACTCATCCAAATACCGATAGTAGATCCGCATGAATGTCCGTGCATTTTCAAAATAGACAAAGTTGTTCTGCAGTTTATAGAAAAACGGCGAGTGCAGCTGCGTTTTCGTATGCCCCAAATAAAGGATCTCGGAAAGCTCGAGCGGCGTCAATTCCGCCAGCATTCCCGGATCAGTGAAATCAAGCCACTTTGTTTCCCGGCCGCTCCGCTTGCGCCGCAATTCATTGAAATAAAGCTCGACCGCTTCTTTGCCCTCAATGACTTTCAAGCCGGTCCGCTTTTCATATTGTCCGTTCGGGTCATGAGGATCGAGCAAGAGCAGATTATGCGGATAATGAACGATATTATCGCTGAAATCCGTATGGGTGATGCCGCGCGATGTGACCGCATTGCTGGTCGAATCGATATGTACATAGATATTCTCCACTCAAATCCTCCTTTTTTGACCTTCGCGTTTCATTTTACAATAATGTTTGTAAAATTGCTGTGTTTCTAACTTTAAATTTATATTACAAGCCGCAGCCGAGCCGTTCAAAATAGAAGAGGAGGTCGCGGCAAAAGTGCCGAGCTTCAAAACGAAGCCGAACACTTTTGCCGCAAACCTCCTGGACCTTTTAGTGAACTAAGAGCCGCAATACGTGCTTTGCGCGTGAAAGGCGCGATTCGCTTTGCGGCACCTCGCCCGGCAACGCAAGAACATACTCGACTATCTCCCGCAGCACACGGAGCCGTTCTTCCGTACTGTAAGCTGTTTTTCCCGGCGCACTTTCCGCGAAAATCGAAACGAATGCAAGATTGGTGATCGCCGAATCATAATAGACCGGCAAGCTTCCGGTCGAAGCGGGGATAAAAGCGGAGGTCTGGTAAGGCAGGAATACCGGGACGGCATCGATCAGCTCTTTGCGGAAAACTTCCAGCTCAGCTTCCCAGCCGAGCTGGCTGATCCACTCTTCGAACAGCTCTTCGCCGCTTGCTGCCAGCATTGGTTTGCGGCAGTAATCGCCGATCCGCATCGGTGATTGGCCGTAGCCATACAGAACAAAGGTCCCCGCTGTTTGCTCTTCATAGAGCGGCTGCGCCGGCAGACACGTTGTGATCAGCCAGCTCGAGTCAACAAGGGTTGAAAGCCCGCCCGAGCCAGGTACATTGCCGGCAGAATCAACTAGACGTTTCAGCAATTCGCCTTCTTTGCAAGTGAAAGTGAAAAAGAGGCCGCCGGTTTCGGTCGCATCGCGGAAAAAGCGGGCAGGTGTCCCGGCACCGTCAGTCTTTTCTGCCAAAAGCTGCCACAAGTGAAGCTCGCTGTCGGCGGCCGCAACTGGATCAGGCGGCGTATTGCGCGTACCGGCTTGCGCACCGGCACTCGAGTCGGCATTCCTGAAGAGGACCGCATCCTGCTCGCCAACTGGGATCAGCTCGCCGGTTTCACTCCGCAAGCCGCAGATACGGTCGCCAGCGGATGAAAGCTGCCAATCTTTGATCCCGGTATCGTGAAAATGGACTTGCCGCATCGTTAAAAAGTGCTTCAGCGGCTGGAGCAGGCTTTCTGCCGGATCAAGCGGCGGCGCGGACATTCCGGCCATCGTGATCAAGCTGGCCGGCTTCGTCTCATATTGCACCAATTGTTCTTTGAGAGTGGAAAGCGCGCTCCAAGGCTTCAGCAAAAACGTCGATTGCCATAAATTCCAAAATGTTGTTTCGAAAAAGTGCGGATTGAACCAGTCTTCAAGCGTCAATCCGACCAGCTGTTCGTTCGGCACTTGCAAAAGCTTGAAGAGCTTCAGGCGCTCTTCAGTCTTCAGCTCCCACAGATGCCCATCGATGATCCGTTCATTTTTATCGATCAGCCGGCTTTGCGCATAGATCGGATGGAAGCGCTGGAAATTCGCAATTTCTTCTGCGACAGAGTGCCCTGACCAGCGGAGCGACGGAATACTTTCAAATAGATCATAAAAAAGCGGTCCATAAATTTCATGCAGCCGCCAGCCGTTTGAGGCTTCACAGCCGCCCGCAGCTGTCATTTTTTCTTGCGGCGGCCGCATCGGGAAGAAGTGGATGTTCTCGCCGGGGAAATGCCCATCGCGGATCAAATAGACTGCCGCGGCATACTGATAAAGATCTTCGCCGATCAAAAAGATCTGCTGGTCTCCATAATCACGATTCAGCAGCAATTCTTCTTTTTTCGTCTCGGCATTCATACGGTTTTTCCGCTGGTGCTTTTTAACAAGCAGCGCGCCGCCGCAAAGAGCGGCTGCAGCTGTGGCAAGCGGCCAGATTTTTTTCATCATTCATCCCTCTTTCCTCATTCGTCGTACAAGCGTGAGCCGAACCATTCAACATCTTTTGCCAAGCGAAAAAGCTGAGCGGCGATCTCAAGCGGCATCTCTTGATAATCGCCGCGGATCCACTTCAACAATACCCCAGCGCAGCCGAATGCAAAAAAAGCCGAATAAAAATCTTTGTCTTGCGCGCTCAATTGACGTTCTTCATCCAAATGAGCAAACAAATCGATAAAGCGCTGCTGGATCTGTTTGCTGAAAAGCTGCGAAAAAACATCCGCCGCACCCAGTGTTGTTTTTTGGTAAAAGACGCCTTTTTGGCGGATCGCTTTCAAAAGAAGAAGGACCTGCTCTTCCCAATTAGCCAGCGTCATTTCCGGCCCCAGATACTCAAGATCCCGCAAATAGATCCACTTCAACAGTTCTTCTTTATCATCAAAATGATAGTAAAAAGTCTGGCGGTTCAAGCCAACTTTTTTTGTGAGCGCTTGAATACTGATTTTTTGATAAGAATGTGTTTGGCAAAGATCGATCAATGCTTGCGCCAACTCTTGATCGGTCGAAGAGAATGTTCCCAATGTCACTCCTCCGTTTCCAAAAAAGGATAGCCGAAGTGGGTATACGCTTTGGAAGTTGCCATCCGGCCGCGCGGGGTTCTTTTCAAGAAGCCGATCTGCAGAAGATACGGTTCATACATGTCTTCGACAGTCTCGCGCTCTTCAGCGATGTTGGCCGCCAGCGTATTCAACCCGACCGGACCGCCGTGATACAATTCGATCAAAGTCCGCAGCAGCTTTTGATCGGTGATATCAAGACCGGCTTGATCGACTTGCAGGATCTCGAGCGCCTTTGAGGCGATCGGCAGCGTGATCACGCCGTCTGCGATCACTTCCGCAAAGTCGCGGACCCGTTTCAAGAGACGGTTGGCGATCCGCGGCGTTCCGCGTGAACGGCGGGCGATCTCGACAGCGCCGCTTGAAGCGATCCGGCAGTCGAAAAGCGCCGCTGAACGCGTGATGATCTTTTCCAAGTCGGCGGTTTCATAATACTGCATCCGTGCAATGATCCCAAAACGATCGCGCATCGGCGCTGAAAGCATCCCGGCGCGTGTCGTCGCCCCGATCAGCGTGAACGGCGGCAAAGTAAAATGGACCGGATGCGCTTCTGCTCCGGAACCGACCATGATGTCGATATAAAAATCTTCCATTGCTGAATAGAGCAGTTCTTCAGCGACCCGCGGCAGACGATGGATCTCATCGATAAAAAGCACATCTCCCGGGGCCAGCTCATTCAAAAGCATCACCAAGTCGCCCGGCTTTTCGATCGCCGGGCCGCTGGTCGTATGTATTTGGACGGCAAGTTCATTGGCAATGATCATGGCGAGGGTCGTTTTTCCAAGCCCCGGCGGTCCGTACAAAAGCACATGGTCGAGCGCTTCCTGCCGCTGGCGGGCTGCTTGGATATAGATCTTCAATTCTTCTTTGACTTTGTCCTGACCGATATATTGTTCCAGCCGCGTCGGGCGCAGTGTCATTTCGAGATTTTCCTCTTCTTCTTCCGCCTGTCCGTTCAAAAGATGATCTGTCGTCATAAATACCTCCTTACTTCAGCAAAACTTTCAGCCCGACCCGCAAAAATTCATCAGTAGTCTGCAGTTCCGGGTGTTTTTCGAGCTGCCGCGCGACTTGCTCGACTTCTCTAGCTGAATATCCTAATGCTTTTAATGCTTCGAGCGCCTCGCCGAGTGCTTGCTGCGTACCGGCCGTTTCCGGCGCTGCAGTATCAGACTTTTCAGCCGCAGCGATCAGTTTCCCTTGCAAGTCTAAAATCATTTGCTGCGCCGTTTTTTTGCCGACGCCGGGGAAACGCGTCAAATATTTGACATCGTTTTGTTCGATCGCTCGAACGAGCCCAGTCGGGTCCTGCGCGGCGATGATCGCAAGCGCACTTTTCGGTCCGATCCCAGTCACGCTCAACAATCGCAGAAAAAGCTGTTTTTCCGCCAGATCGCGAAATCCGTAAAGCACTTGTGTATCTTCGCGGACAACTAAATAGACATAGACGAGCGCCGTTTGCGCCTCGCGATATTGAAAGGGCTGGCCGACTTGGATCTGATAGCCGATGCCGTTTGTTTCTAAAACGATATGTTTGGGAGAAACAAAGGTCACTTCCCCCTGGATGTATTCATACATAGCACTTCTCCTATCCGCACGTTTGTTCTCCTTTATTGTAGCATGATTCTTCTTGAATACAACTAACGGTACCAGCGGAAATTGTCCCGCTTCTCGCGGCGGAACAAGCTTTTCAGCTGCAAGAGCGCAAACAGCAGACTGCAATTTTTCCGGTAGGCGAAGTAGACCGGTTCCCAAGATTCAGCAACATCACTCAGCGACTGCTTTTCTTCTTTCAAATTGAGATGAAAGACGTTGTAGCGGTAGATCGCATTGACCAACCGTTCGGTAAAAAAAGAAAAACGTGTTTCGCCGACACGGCTGCCCGGTATAAAACCAAAACGGACATTCTGCCGCTGCGCTTCAAGGATCAATTGATAATCTTTCAGCTCCTGCTGCATTTTTTGCAGTTCCGGTGCTGTTTCGCTGACCCAAGTAAAGCGGTCTTGGGAAAATTGTTCGCGTCCCCAGATAGTCGCAGCTGAAAGCTCGCCTGAGCGCTTTCGCACTAATAACGCAGAAGAGTCTTCAAACGACGTCAAGTCGCTGGAAATCGCTGATAATTCGCTGATCAGCCGGTGATTATCTGCAGCATACGGGTAATAGAACAAGACCATCGCCTCTGCCGTGAATTTCTCCAGCAGCTGCTGCTGTTTTTTCATCAAGCTATTTTGCGAGATCACTGCGGCTTCCCCCAGCTTTAAATTTTGAAAGCCCAAATCATGCAGCAGCAAAGCCCCCGCCGGCGATACTTTGGTAAACACCAAATTCAAGTTTTGATCATCGGCAAGCTTCATCAATTGGAAGATCGCTTTTTGAAACAAACCCGCTTCGCCCAGTGGATCTCCGATGAGGAACAGTTTTTCTGTTTTGCGGCGGAACAGCAGATAAACTTTGGCAGTCCCTTCCGCATATCGGAAGACCCGCGTCGCGTTCGGCAGCTGCTCCAGCACCGTCTGCGGCAGAAAAGACCCCAGCTCCTGCCTCATTTTCGATTCGTGAACGCTGTGTCCGATCTCTTCGCCGCCTTTTGACAAATAATAAAACAGCGAAAACAAAATCAAGACAGCCGCTGCGATCCCTAGAAGACCCGCGAACCACTGCTGATCAGATGGAAACAAAATAAAGTTCCGCACGATAAATTCGTTATAGCTGTCCGTTGTTGTAAAAAAGCCGGCGACCGCATATAAAACCAATAAAAATCCGAACAAAAGCCCGTCGGCAGCGATTCCGCCCCACGAGTAGACAAGACGTTCCCGGTAAAATTCTTTGCGGCTGCCGTAAACCGCCGCGATCACGATCAAAAAGTAGATGATCAAGTGCCGATTCGTTGTTTGGACGATCGTATTCGCCAAGCAAAAAGTCAGCACAGCAAGCGTCGGCAAATAGGCGCGGCGGACTTTTGCATAGATCCCGCGGGCCAGTCCCAAAAGCAGGAGCCCGAACAATAGATTAAGTGTTTGATCCAAAAAATGAAAAGAGTACGGCAAAAGCCACTCAAACAAGCGGTTGAGGACCGAGAGATTGGTAACGGTCGAAAGCAGCACCATCATCAGGCCGGCGAAATAAAGCGCCGCCGTCAGGATCCCGTGTGCGACCTTTTGCAAATAGATTTTCGGCAGTCCTTCCAGCAGGCGATTGACACGATAGCCGGTTTGGGTAAACAGCAAAATGATCCCGCTCGCAAACGGCAGCAGATAATAAAAGAGCCGGTAGTACAAAATCCAAACGACCGCGACTTCCCGCCCGATCGAAAGCGTGCTGAGTCCCATGATCATCAGAACATCAAAAGTTCCCATCCCGCCTGGGACCATCGAAAGCATCCCGAGCACCGTGACCGCGATGAACAACGGAAAAATATACAGCAGCTTCCCGCCTTCGCCCATCAGATAGCCGATACTCAAAAAAGCTGCAGCAGCACCGCTCCACTGGCCAAGAGATCCGCCAAAAAAATAAAAGATATTGCGCGGCAGAAAATTTTGAAAAAGCGTCTTGCGCTTCAAATAGACGAACAGCAAAAGTACTGGTCCGAGAACACTCGCTACAAGCAGCCAAAAAATATAGCCTTTAGCAACTTGGCCGTACTTTGAGAAAAGGCTCAGCAGAAGCGCGAAAAATGCGAGAATCGATAAGCCGCTGAACATGAAAAGCGCCACTTTTGATAAAAGTGCCAGTGTTTTGCCTTTTGCATGCGTCCCGCGGTAAAAATGCTCGCGCAAACTGATTCCGACGACTCCGCCGAAGCCAGCCAGATTATTGATCGTATTGACGATCCAAGCTGCAACAAGCCGCTGACGCATCGGCAGCGGTGCACGCCCCTCTTCGTCCAGCATCCGATTCACACCGTGATCAGTCAGCAGCATCGGCCCAACGGCCAAAAGTCCGATCACGATCATCACCGCGATCGTCGGTGCGCCTTGCCGGCTGGCAGCCGCCGTGATCTCTTTCCACGAAATACCGTGCAGGATCCTCGTCACTTGATTGACGACAAAGAATAAGATCGAAGCCATGAAGATCAGCTTCAGCCAAATCTGCCGGGCTTTGATCCAGTGAATGATTTTTTGTCCTCCGGTCCGCATGAATCAAGCGCCCCTTTCCGTTGTTTCTTTTATGGTAGACGATTCAGCCAAAGATTTCCACAAAAAGGGAGCTGCGACAAAAATCTTGTCGCGGCTCCCGATATCCGAATAAACAGTGTTCCAAAAGGAGCTCCTTCGAAAATAATCCCCAAAATCCAAAAATATAAAAAATAATCTTTTTTGGATTTTTCTTCTTAATCTCAGAGCCCAACGCTTTTGTCGCAACCTCTCTCCTTTTATTTTTTGACAGGTCCGTCCGCATACTCGACTTCCAAAAGATACAAACCTTCAGGCGAAGCGGTCGGACCGGCAAGACCGCGGTCCTTTTTCTCCAAGATCTCAAGGATCCTCTCTGGCGCCATGCGGCCGTTGCCGATCTTTAGCAGTGTGCCGATCATGATCCGGACCATTTTATACAAAAAGCCGTTGCCGGAAAATGTAAAAATCAACTGGTGCTCCCGTTCATCGAAGACCATTTCCGCCTTTGTGATCGTCCGGACTTTGGAGCGCACGGAGCTGTGGCTCGCGCAGAAACCGCTAAAGTCATGCGTTCCCAAAAAATACGGCAGCGCTTCTTCGATCCGTGCCAAATCGAGCGGATACGGATAAAAACTAGCATAGTGGCGTGTAAATAAATTGCGCGGTTTGCCGATGTCGACATGAAACTCGTACGTCTTGCTTTTGACCCAATAGCGCGCATTGAAGTCCGCGGACACTTCTTTGACCGAGCGGCAGCTGATGTCTTCCGGCGACTGGGAATCGAGGCCGTAGCGCAGTTTTTCAAGCGAAGAGACTGCCGGAAAATTAAAATGGATCACTTGCCCTTTCGCATGCACGCCGGCATCCGTTCGGCCGGAACCGTAGATTTTCACTGGAACATTGCTGTTCATGCGGGTCAGCGTTTTTTCGATCTCTGCCTGCACGGTCCGCGCGTTCGGCTGGCTTTGAAAGCCGCTGAACAATGTACCGTCATAAGCGATGATCGCTTTGTATCTTGTCATGCAGTTCACCTTTCCAAATCACTTGCGCAAATACAGGAGCAGTCCAGTAACGACCACCAGCGAAACGAGCGAAGCAGTGTCGCGCAAATGCCAATTCAAAATGCGGTATTTTGTGCGGCCTTCGCCGCCGCGATAGCCGCGCGCCTCCATTGCGATCGCCAGATCCTCAGCGCGCTGGAGAGCGGAAACAAAAAGCGGGATCAAGAGCGGAACGATCGCTTTCATCCGGTCGACTAAACTGCCGTCGCTGAAATCCACGCCGCGCGCCCGCTGAGCATTCATGATCTTTTCTGTCTCATCCATCAGCGTCGGGACGAACCGCAATGCGATCGAAAGAATCAGCGAGATCTCATGGACCGGGACATGGAGCGTTTTGAGCGGCCGGATCAAATATTCCAGCGCGTCCGAAAGTTCCAAAGGCGGCGTCGTCAACGTCATCAAAGTCGAGATAAAAATGATCAAAACAAAGCGGAAGAAAATGAAGATCCCGTTACGCACGCCGAACTCCGACAGCGTAAAGATCCCCCAGTGAAAATACACCTTTCCGCCGCTGGTAAAAAACATTTGCAGCAAAACGGTAAAGATGATCAGCCAAATCAAAGGCTTCACACCGTTCAAGAAAAATTTCAAATTGATCTTCGACAGTGCGATCATACTGAGAACGAAAACGCCCAGCATCAAGTAAGAAGGCCAGTTATTTGCTAAAAAGATAATAATGATGAAATAAAAGACGCCAACCAGCTTCGCACGCGGATCCAACCGGTGCAGAAAAGAATTTCCCGGCAGATATCTGCCTAAAAGCAGTTTATCTTTCACCTGCATCCGCTCCTCTCTTTAAACGATGTGCCAGCTGATCAGCCAGCTCATCCGGAGTCAGCGGCAGCGGTGAAAACGTAAATCCTTTTTGGATCAATTCTTCTGCGAAAGCGCGCGTTTGCGGCATCCCCAGCTGTTTTTTCCGCAGCCAGGCTACATCGGAGAAGATTTCCCGCGGGGTGCCTTCTTTAACGAGCCGGCCGTCTTCCAAAACGATCACGCGATCAGCGAAGTCTGCGACGTCTTCCATTTGGTGCGTGACTAGGACGACCGTGATCTTTTGATCCCGATGCAAACGTGCAAACATTTCCATCATTTCGCGGCGCCCTTGCGGATCCAATCCGGCAGTCGGCTCATCGAGCACTAAGACTTCCGGTTCCATCGCTAAAACACCAGCGATCGCGACCCGCCGCATTTGACCGCCTGACAAATCAAACGGCGAACGTTCCAAATATGATTCGTCCATCCCGACCAGCTTCAGCATCCGTTTAGCGAGCGCCTCCGCTTCGCTTTCCGTGGCGCCGAAATTTTTCGGTCCGAAAGCGATATCTTTTGCGACAGTCTCTTCGAACAGCTGGCTTTCAGGAAATTGAAAGACGATCCCGACTTTTTTGCGGATCGGTTTCAAGTTTTTATTATTCGTTTCCGGCGTGATCTCGCGGTCGCCGATAAAAACTTTGCCGCGGGTCGGCTTCAAAAGCGCATCAAGATGCTGCAGAAAGGTCGACTTTCCACTGCCGGTATGACCGATGATCGCGGTATAAGATCCTTCTTTGATCGTTACATTGATATCAAAAAGCGCCTGATGCTCAAAAGGCGTCCCCGGCTGGTAGATCGCATCTACATGTTCGAAACAGATGTCCACAACCAATCAACCAACCTTTCTTCTGTCATATATTCTTGCGGCACCGTGATCCCGCGCTTGCGCAAAGCCGCTTTGAGTTTCTCCGGATACGGCAGATCGAGCCCCAGCTCCATCAAACGCGGTCCGAACGAAAAGATCTCTTCCGGGGTGCCGCTCATCAAGATCTTGCCGTCTTCGACCACCAAGATCCGGCTGGCGAGCGCTGCTTCATCGATATCGTGCGTGATCGAAAGCACTGTTAGTTTTTCTTCTTTTTTGATCGCCCGAATCGTTTGGATCACTTCGATCCGTCCTTCCGGATCGAGCATGCTCGTTGCCTCATCCAAAATAATGATCTTGGGGCGGGCCGCAACGACCCCCGCGATCGCGACTCGCTGCTTTTGGCCGCCGGAAAGGCTGGCCGGCTCGCGGGTCGCAAAATCGCTCATCCGGACTTTTACGAGCGCCTCGGTGACGCGTTTGACCATTTCCGGACGCGGGACGCCGCGGTTTTCCAGGCCGAAAGCCACGTCGTCTTCGACCGTTGCCCCGACGAACTGATTGTCAGGATTTTGAAAAACCATGCCGACATTTTTGCGGATCTCCCAGACATTGTCTTCGGAAAGCGTCATGCCGGCCACTTCGACAGTTCCGGCTGCCGGCGTGATCAAGCCGTTCAGCGCTTTAGCCATCGTTGACTTTCCGCTGCCGTTATGCCCGATGATCGCGACCCACTCGCCCGGTGCGACTGAAAACGAAATATCTTTCAGTGCCCAGTCATCTTCTTCATTGTAGCGGTATTTTAAATGTTCTACTTTGATTATCGGTTCCATTTTTTCACCTCGACCAAGATTTCCTAGCTATCATAGCACATTCCGCCGTTTGAAAAAAGAATCACATGGAGGCTGTCAAGACAACTTTTATGTAAAAAAAAAAGCACCTTATGATGAATGCTGGCTCTTCGGCATTTGCCGAAGAGCAGCGTAGAGCTAGACTAGGATTTCTCCATCATCATAACACTCTGCAGAATCATCATAAAAGTGATGGGTCGCAACTTTTATACAAGTTCGATAATAACCATTGGTGCAGCATCCCCGCGACGAGGCTCTGTCTTAAGGATTCGTGTATAACCGCCTTGACGATCAGCATAACGTTCAGCTAAATTGTTGAACAGTTTTTGCAAAGCATCTTCGATCACGATGTCTTCGCCTTCTTCACGAACATCGGCGATTTCATTACGAACAAACGCTGCTGCTTGACGACGAGCGTGCAAGTCTCCGCGTTTCCCCAATGTAATCATTTTTTCAGTCGTTGAACGAATTTCTTTCGCACGAGTTTCAGTCGTAACGATCCGTTCGTTAATAATTAAATCAGTAGTCAAATCACGCAGCATTGCCTTGCGTTGGCTGGATGTGCGTCCTAATTTGCGATAAGCCACTAGTGTTCCCCTCCTTATAGCCTAATTAATCATCTTTTCTGAGTGAAAGACCCAGATCTGCTAACTTGGACTTCACTTCTTCTAATGATTTGCGTCCCAGATTGCGGACTTTGATCATTTCAGGTTCTGATTTATTGGTCAGCTCTTGCACGGTATTGATTCCCGCACGTTTCAAACAGTTGTAAGAACGAACTGACAAATCAAGTTCTTCGATGGTCATTTCAAGCATTTTTTCTTTCTTCGTTTCTTCTTTTTCGACCATGATCTCCGTGTTTTTCACTTCGTCAGTCAGATTCACAAAGATATCCAAATGCTCTGTTAAAATTTTTGCTGCCAAAGATAGTGCTTCTGGCGGCATGATTGAACCGTCCGTCCAAATCTCCATCGTCAGTTTGTCATAATTGTTGTTATGACCCACACGTGTATTCTCAACTTGATAATTCACGCGACGAATCGGGGTATAAATAGAATCCACTGGCAAAACGCCGATCGGCATATCATCCGATTTGTTTTCATCAGCTTGGACATATCCGCGTCCGGGTTTGACCGTTAAGCGGGCATGAAAAGCGGCACCTTCTGAGACTGTGCAGATATAAAGATCTTTATTCAAAATCTCTACATCGCTGTCGACGATGATGTCTCCGGCCGTCACAACAGCAGGTCCGGTAATATCGATTTCCAAAGTTTTTTCTTCTTGCGCATAAAGCTTCAAAGCTAAACCTTTGATATTGAGCACGATCTGTGTCACGTCCTCGCGAACGCCATCGATCGTTGAGAACTCATGCAGAACGCCATCGATTTGCAGACTAGTGATTGCTGCGCCGGGAAGCGATGCTAACAGGATACGACGTAAAGAATTGCCTAAAGTAGTCCCATAACCTCTTTCAAGTGGTTCAATAACGAACTTGCCATAATCACGATCTTCATCGATTTTCGCGATTCTAGGTTTTTCAAATTCAATCATTCTTATCCTTTACCCCTTTCAAAACGAAAAGTGTCTTGCTTAATGACGTAATTACAGACACATACAGAAGCGCATTAAACACGACGGCGTTTTGGAGGGCGACATCCATTATGTGGTACTGGCGTAACGTCACGGATTGCAGTAACTTCCAAACCAGCAGCTTGAAGTGCACGAATCGCAGCTTCACGACCAGAACCAGGTCCCTTAACAGTTACTTCAACCGTTTTAAGTCCATGTTCCATTGCAGCTTTTGAAGACGTTTCAGCAGCCATTTGCGCAGCAAAAGGCGTTGATTTTTTGCTTCCTTTAAAGCCGAGCGCACCAGCAGAAGACCATGAAATTGCATTTCCGTGGACATCTGTGATCATTACGATTGTATTGTTGAAAGTAGAGTGGATATGAGCGATACCCGCTTCAATATTTTTTTTCACCCGACGTTTGCGAGTGACTTTTTTTTGTGCCATGAATCAGTACCTCCTCACTAAATTATTTTTTCTTACCTGCGATTGAACGAGCAGGGCCTTTGCGTGTCCGCGCATTGTTTTTCGTATGTTGTCCGCGAACCGGCAAACCGCGACGATGACGCATCCCGCGATACGAACCGATTTCTTGGAGACGTTTGATGTTCAAATTGACTTCACGACGAAGGTCGCCTTCAACTTTCAATTTATCTACTTCTGCCCGGATCGCATCCGTTTGTTCGTTCGTTAAGTCGCGAACGCGGATGTCTTCGGAAACATTAGCATTTGCAAGGATTTGTTTCGCTCTCGTTTCTCCGATCCCGAAAATATAAGTCAAAGAGACAACGACGCGTTTATCCCGTGGAATATCTACACCTGCAATACGTGCCATTAAATTACACCTCCTAGTTTAGCCTTGACGTTGTTTATGTTTTGGATTTGCAGAACAAATGACCATAACCCGACCTTTGCGGCGGATTACTTTACAATGTTCGCACATTGGTTTAACTGATGGTCTTACTTTCATTATAAATCCCTCCTATAATTTTAACGGAGTACATTACTTGAATCGATAAGTGATGCGGCCGCGTGTCAAGTCGTATGGCGATAACTCTACTGTTACTTTGTCTCCAGGCAAGATGCGAATGTAATGCATGCGGATTTTCCCGGAAACGTGTGCCAGCACTTCATGACCATTTTCAAGTTTTACTTTGAACATCGCATTGGGCAGTGTTTCGACGACCGTTCCTTCGATCTCGATCATATCATCTTTTGCCACAGTGAGTACCTCCTAAAGTATTGTGTGCTTTCGCACAATAAAACGGCGGAAACCAGAAGCCCCCCGCCAAATCAATCATTTTGACCTTGTATCCTTTAAAGATGGACTGTGATATTTTATCACAAACGATCAAGGATAGCAAGCCGGACCTTATTTCGCGATAATCTGATCTACTTCTTTGAAGACATCATCGATCTTGCGATCGCCATCGATCTCGTGAAGCAGTCCTTGCGACTTGTAGTAGGCCAAGATCGGTTCACTGTTTTTGATATTGACTTTCAAGCGAGTGCGCACCGTTTCCGGTTTATCATCTTCGCGTTGATAAAATTCATGTCCGCCGCAGCGATCGCATGTTCCAGCGACTTTCGGCGGGTTGAACAATTTATGATACGTTGCCCCGCATGTTTTGCAAATAAAGCGGCCGCTCAAACGTTCAACCAACACATTTTCAGCAACTTCGATATCGATCACCGCATCGAGTTTTTTGCCGAGTTCATTCAGGATCTGATCCAGCGCTTCAGCTTGCGCCAAAGTCCGCGGAAAACCGTCCAAGAGAAAACCAACTTTTGTATCCGGCTGCGCCAAACGTTCTTTGACGATCCCGTTGGTGATCTCATCCGGAACCAGCTCGCCGGCATCCATGAATGATTTTGCCTTGAGTCCCAATTCCGTTTCATCAGCGATCGCGGCCCGGAACATATCACCGGTCGAGATATGCGGAATATGGTACTTGTCGACGATTTTTTCTGCTTGAGTCCCTTTTCCTGCACCTGGAAGACCCATAAGAATAAGATTCAATTTGTCTCCTCCTACTTGAAAACAAGAAGATCGCGCTGTGACAAAACTTTGCCACAGCTTCCTTCTTTTAATGAATAAAGCCTACATACTTGCGTTTAAGCATCAAGCCTTCTAATTGTTTAGCAGTTTCAAGCGCTACTCCGATCACGATCAACAGACTCGTCCCGCCCAACCCGATCGAGTTCGGCAGTTTCCAGACCATTTGCGCTACGATCGGCAAAAGCGAGATCAACCCAAGGAAAAGCGCCCCGACTGTCGATAATCTCTTCAAAAGATCCGAGATATATTGTTCAGTTCCGTGTCCAGGTCGGACACTTGGGATATAGCTTCCTTGTTTTTGCAGATTCTCTGCCAATTTTTCGGGATTGACTTGTACAAAAGCATAGAAAAATGTAAAGCCGACAATGAGGAGCGTATAAAGCGTTGCGCCTGGGATCGTGCTGTAGCTGAAGAGCTGGCCCATCACATCGAACCATCCTTCGCCGGAATGCTTCGCCGCAAAAAATTGCAGCAGCGCATTCGGTGTCGCGATCAGCGAGCTGGCAAAGATGACCGGGATAACGCCGGCTGCATTGACTTTCAGTGGCAGATAGCTGTTGGATGGCGCGCCGGATACCCGTTTCGTATATTGGATCGGGATCTTGCGTTCCGCTTGCTGGACGAATGTTGCGATCGTTACAACGATCAAAACAGCCGCCAAGAGCAGAAGCGCGAAGAAAACGTGCCCCAAAATCTCGGATTTTTCGACATTGACGAACCAATCTTGATAAAGACTGATCACGCCGCTTGGCAAACGGGAAATGATCCCGCCGAAGATGATCATTGAGACGCCGTTGCCGACCCCATACTCAGTGATCTGTTCGCCCATCCAAGTCAACAGCATCGTTCCGCCGGTCAAAATAACGCCGATCGTCAGATAGGTCTCGACGGTTGGATTTTCGACCAGTTTCATGCCGGTCTGGCTCAATTGGTTGAAACCAGCCGTGATCCCGATCGATTGGACGAATGCCAGAGCAAGTGTCAAATAGCGTGTGGCTTGGTTCAGCTTGCGCCGGCCGACTTCCCCTTGTTTGCTCCATTCAACGAAGCGCGGGACGATGTCCATCTGCAAAAGCTGAATAACGATCGAAGCCGTAATATACGGCGAGACCCCAAGAGCGAAGATCGAGTAATTCTGCATCGCGCTCCCGGAGACCATGTTTAACATACCGAAAAATGAAAGCTGACTCAACTCATTCAATCCGGCAGCATTAACTCCCGGAACAGTGACATACGCACCAAGCCGGAAAACAGCCAAGATCAAAATAGTGATAAAAAGTTTCGAGCGAATGTCTTTTACTTTAAAAGCTTCCTTCAGCAGTTTAAACATTACATCACCTCAACAGATCCACCACGAGCTTCGATCGCTTCTTTAGCGGTCTTGGAGAATTTGGCTGCTTTGACAGTCAATTTCTTCTCTAATGAACCGTTGCCTAAGACTTTGATGCCTGCTTTAGCGTCTTTGACAAGCCCTGCTTCTTTCAAAGCAGCAGCAGTGACTTCTGCGCCGTCGTTAAAACGGTTCAAGTCGGAAAGATTAATGATCGCATATTCTTTGCGATTGATATTTGTAAAACCGCGTTTTGGAATTCGGCGGAACAAAGGTGTTTGGCCACCTTCAAATCCCAAACGAACACCGCCGCCGGAACGAGCCTTTTGCCCTTTTTGTCCGCGACCGCTTGTTTTACCGTTGCCGGAAGAAGTTCCGCGGCCGACGCGATTGCGTACTTGGCGGCTACCTTCAGCCGGTTTGAGTTCATGAAGTTTCATACCTTGGCACCTCCTTATGATTGGATCTAGATTATTTTACTTCTTCAACGTCCACTAAATGAGAAACAGTGTTGATCATGCCTTGGATCGCTTCATTGCTTGTTTTCACAACAGAGCTGTTGATCTTGGTAAGTCCCAAAGCTTTGACTGTTTGTCGTTGATTTTGAGGACGTCCGATCAGACTGCGTTTCAAAGTGATTTTAAGTTCAGCCATTTCTAGTCCTCCTTATCCGATTAATTCGTCAACAGAAACACCGCGAAGTTGTGCAACTTCTTCGGCACGTTTCAATTGTTTCAAACCTTCGACAGTGGCGCGAATAACGTTGATTGGTGTATTGGAACCAAGTGATTTGCTGGTTACATCGGCAACGCCTGCCAATTCCATGATGGCACGCACTGGACCGCCGGCTGCTACTCCAGCCCCGGCAACCGCTGGTTTGATCATGATGCGGCCGCCGTCAAAAACGCCGATCACTTCATGAGGAACTGTTGAGCCGACCATTGGAATTTCAATCAAATTCTTTTTCGCGTTTTCGATCGCTTTGCGGATCGCTTCAGGCACTTCCTGCGCTTTCCCAGTACCAAATCCCACGTGTCCATTGCGGTCGCCGACAACGACTAATGCGGCAAAACGCAGACGACGTCCGCCTTTAACGACTTTCGTGACACGGTTGATCGATACGACGCGATCTTCTAAGTCCAAATTTTTTGGATCAATATAAACCATGAATGGTGTTCCTCCTTTTCTTAAAATTTCAATCCATTTTCACGAGCAGCGTCTGCTAAAGCAGCCACACGGCCATGATAAAGATATCCGCCGCGATCGAACACAACTGCTTCGATTCCTTTGGCTTTTGCACGATCAGCAATCAATTTGCCGACAGCTTGTGCTTGTTCAGTTTTTGTTCCACCTGAAACTTCTTTGTCCAAGGCAGAGGCACATGCTAGCGTCACACCCGCTACGTCATCAATTACTTGCGCGTAGATGTTTTTATTCGAACGGAAAATGTTCAAGCGTGGGCACTCAGCAGTCCCAGAAATTTTATTGCGGACACGTTGATGGCGCTTTTGGCGTGTCTTGTTCTTGTCTGGTTTTGTAATCACAATTGTCACCTCTTTATTTTTTTACTACTTGTTATTTACCAGTCTTACCTTCCTTGCGGCGTACGTATTCGCCTGTATAGCGGATCCCTTTGCCTTTGTAAGGTTCTGGCGGACGGACTTCGCGGATATCAGCAGCAATTTCGCCAACGGCTTCTTTGCTGGCTCCTTTAACGATCACTTGCGTATTTGCAGGAACTTCAAAAGAAACTCCTTCAGGCGCAGTGAATTCGACAGGATGAGAGTATCCAACGTTCAAGACCAATTTATTTCCTTTTAATTGAGCACGATACCCGACCCCGATCAATTCGAGGGATTTTTGGAACCCTTTGGATACGCCGATAACCATGTTATCCAAAAGTGCACGGGTCGTCCCATGGATCATTTTCATTTCTTTTGTGTCATCCGGACGGGCGAGTGTCGCCACGTTTCCGTCGACTGTCAATTTGATGTCGGAAGAGAAAGTCCGAGTCAATTCACCTTGCGGTCCTTTGACAGTAACGGTGTTTCCATCTTGTGCGATAGAGACGCCGGCTGGAATTTCTACGGCTTTATTACCAATACGACTCACTTTGTGACACCTCCTTAGCTATTCATCTTTACCAAACGTAGGCGAGAACTTCGCCGCCAGTATTTTTTTCACGGGCTTCTTTATCAGTCATTACCCCGTAAGAAGTTGAAATGATTGCGATTCCCAATCCGTTCAATACTTTTGGTACTTCGTTGGCTTTTACATAAACGCGCAAGCCGGGTTTGGAAATCCGTTTCAAGTTTGTGATGACGCGTTCTTCATCCTTGCCGTATTTCAAAAATACGCGCATGATGCCTTGTTTGCCATCTTCGATATATTCAACATCGCGAACAAAGCCTTCCCGTTTCAGGATTTCGGCGATATCGCGTTTCATTTGCGAAGCAGGAACTTCTAATGATTCGTGTTTGACCATATTGGCATTACGAATCCGAGTTAGAAAGTCTGCGATAGGATCTGTCATGACCATTGAGCGATTTACCTCCTTTTTGTGGTTTTATCAATTACCAGCTGGCTTTTTTCACGCCCGGAATTTGTCCTTTATAGGCAAGTTCACGGAAGCAGATACGGCAAAGTCGGAATTTGCGGTATACAGAATGCGGTCGGCCGCAGCGTTCGCAGCGTGTATATTCTTGTGTCGAAAATTTAGCTGGACGTTTATTTTTAGCGATCATTGATTTTTTAGCCAATTCATTCGCCTCCTTCTTATTTTTGGAAAGGCATGCCAAGCTGTTTCAAGAGCTCGCGCGATTCTTCATCCGTCGGGGCAGTTGTTACAACAACGATATCCATCCCGCGAACTTTATCTACATTATCATAGTCGATTTCCGGGAAGATCAACTGTTCTTTGATCCCCAGAGTGTAGTTTCCGCGGCCGTCGAACGCTTTTTTGCTGATACCATGAAAATCGCGGACACGCGGCAGAGAAACATTGACTAATTTATCTAAAAATTCATACATGCGGACTCCGCGCAAAGTAACTTTCGCGCCGATCGGCATTCCTTCACGCAAACGGAAACCTGCGATCGATTTCTTAGCTTTAGTGATGATCGGATGCTGCCCAGAGATCAAAGCCAGTTCTTCCACAGCTTTGTCGAGGTTTTTAGCATTCGATACGGCATCGCCGACACCCATGTTGATTACGATCTTTTCAACTTTTGGCACTTGCATGACAGAAGTGTAATCAAATTTTTCCATCATTGATGGAACGATTTCTTTAACATACTTTTCTTTTAGACGGTTCATTCAAGAAGCCCTCCCTTCTCCATTATTATTTATCGAGAACATTGCCGCTTTTCTTTGCAAAACGGACTTTTTTGCCATCGACGATTTTGTGGCCGATTTTTGAAGCTTCACCGGTTTCAGGATCGATGACCATAACGTTGGAAGCATGGATCGGCGCTTCTTTTTCGATGATCCCGCCTTGCGGAGCAGCATTTGTCGGTTTTTGGTGTTTTTTCACCATATTGACGCCTTCAACAAGTACCCGATCTTCTTTCGGGAATACTGCCAAAACAACGCCTTCTTTATTTTTGTCTTTGCCAGAGATAACTTTTACTTTATCGCCTTTTTTTACAAACATGCGCTGGTACACCTCCTTCTCGTTTCATTGGATTATAGAACTTCTGGAGCAAGAGAAATGATCTTCATGAAGTTATTGTCCCGCAATTCACGGGCTACTGGTCCAAAAATTCGAGTGCCGCGCGGACTCTTGTCGTCACGGATGATGACTGCAGCATTTTCGTCAAATTTGATATATGAGCCATCAGTACGGCGCGCACCTGTTTTAGTACGAACGATGACAGCTTTGACAACGTCGCCTTTTTTAACAACTCCACCTGGCGTTGCTTGTTTGACCGTCGCAACGATCACATCTCCGATATTCGCAGTTTTGCGGCCGGAGCCTCCAAGAACTTTGATCGTCAAGATTTCGCGAGCGCCGGAGTTGTCAGCAACTTTTAATCGGCTTTCAGTTTGGATCACTTTGTGTATCCTCCTTTCGGACTAATAAAACTCGATCGCTATCGGAAACACGTTTTCAATTAAATGATTACGGCTTCTTCTACAACTTCCAAAAGACGGAAGCGTTTTGTTTTAGACATTGGACGAGTTTCCATAATCGTCACGATATCGCCAATTTTGGCAACATTATTTTCATCGTGCGCAACATATTTCTTTGAATATTTGACCCGTTTACCATATGTCTTATGTGTTTTTCTGGTTTCAACGACCACGACGATCGTTTTATCCATTTTATCGGAAACGACGCGTCCTTGGTAAACTTTGCGTTGATTTCTTTCTTCAGTCATACGTTTCATGGCCTCCTTCCGCTATTTTCCGTCATTTTCCCGCAAAACAGTTTTGATGCGGGCAATCGATTGGCGCACTTCTTTGATCCGTGCGGTATTTTCCAATTGACCAGTCGCTAATTGGAAACGAAGATTGAAAAGTTCTTCTTTGAAATCCTTTTCTTTCTGTAAAAGTTCGGCAGTGGATAACTCTCTGATTTCTTTAACCTTCATTCGATTCACCACCCATTTCTTCACGTTTCACGATCTTAGTTCTGATTGGAAGTTTGTTAGAAGCAAGACGCAAAGCTTCGCGCGCTACTTCTTCGGGAACGCCGGCGATCTCAAACAAGATCTTGCCGCGCTTCACTGGTGATACCCAACCTTCGGGAGCACCTTTCCCGGAACCCATCCGGACACCGATCGCTTTAGCTGTGTATGATTTATGAGGGAAAATTTTGATCCATACTTTCCCGCCACGTTTCATATAACGAGTCATCGCAATACGAGAAGCTTCAATTTGACGGTTGGTGATCCAATGGGAATCCAACGCTTGCAAACCGTATTCTCCAAATGTTACTTCTTTGCCGCCTTTTGCTTCTCCGCGCATCTTTCCGCGGAACTCACGACGGTGTTTCACACGTTTAGGTACTAACATGTTTTATTTCCCTCCTTTCGCTGTATTCTTTTTTTCAGGAAGGATCTCGCCACGGTAAATCCAGATTTTCACTCCCAATTTGCCGTAAGTGGTCAATGCTTCTTCCCAGGCATAATCGATATCAGCCCGCAAAGTATGCAGTGGAACCGTTCCTTCTGAATATCCTTCGCTTCTGGCAATATCCGCACCATTCAATCGACCGGAAACCAGTGTTTTGATCCCTTGAGCGCCAGAGCGCATCGTACGTTGGATCGCTTGTTTTTGGGCACGGCGGAAAGCCACACGATTTTCTAATTGACGTGCGATTCCGGCACCAACGAGTTTTGCGTCCAAATCAGGTTTTTTGATTTCAACGATGTTGATGTGTACGCGTTTCCCTGTTAAACTGTTCAATTCTTTGCGCAAGTTTTCAACTTCTGAACCGCCTTTACCGATGACCATACCAGGTTTCGCTGTATGGATTGAAATATTGACACGCTTAGCAGCGCGTTCGATTTCTACAGTAGAAACAGCGGCATCAGCTAGGTGTTCAGCAATGAACTTGCGGATACGTAAATCTTCGTGCAAATAATCGGCATATTCTTTTTCAGCATACCATTTTGCGTCCCAGTCGCGAATGATGCCGACGCGCAGTCCGATTGGATTTACTTTTTGACCCACTGATTGACCCCTCCTTATTTTTCAGTAACGATAACTGTAATGTGACTTGTCCGTTTATTGATCGGCGATGCGGAACCTTTGGCACGCGGACGGAACCGTTTTAAAGTTGGTCCTTCGTTGACATAGGCTTCAGATACGACCAGATTTTCAACATCCAAGTCGAAATTATTTTCTGCGTTGGCAACTGCAGACATCAAAACTTTCTCGATGATCCCAGCTGACTTGTTTGGTGTGAATTTCAAAATTGAAATAGCTTCGCTGACACTCTTGCCTCGAATCAGATCCATCACGATGCGGGATTTGCGAGGAGAAGTGCGCACTGTTTTTACAGTGGCTTTAGCTGAAGTAATTTGTTCTGCCATTTTAACTTCCTCCTATCTTTTATCGTGCTGCGGTTTTCTTATCGGAGCCGGAGTGGCCACGGAATGTTCTTGTCGGTGCGAATTCGCCCAACTTGTGCCCTACCATATCTTCTTGGATATAAACAGGGACATGTTTCCGTCCGTCATACACAGCGATGGTATAGCCAACAAAACTTGGGAAAATCGTCGAGCGGCGAGACCAAGTTTTGATCACTTTTTTCTTTTGTTGATCCTTTTGGGCATCAACCTTTTTCATTAAATGCTCATCGGCAAATGGTCCTTTTTTCAAACTACGAGCCATGGTGAACCTCCTCTCAAAATTAACGCTGACTTTTCAGCGGAGAATTATTTCGTTTTACGATGACGAATGATCAGTTTTTCAGACTTGTTGCGCTTGTTGCGGGTCTTAAGACCAATTGCAACTTGACCCCAAGGTGAAACGGGAGCGTCGCGACCGATCGGAGCTTTCCCTTCACCACCACCATGCGGGTGATCGTTCGGGTTCATCGCGCTACCACGTACTGTCGGACGTTTGCCCATCCAGCGAGTCCGGCCGGCTTTACCGACATTGACCAGTTCATGCTGTTCGTTGCCGACAGCCCCGATCGTTGCCCGGCATGTTGCCAAGATCATCCGTACTTCGCCTGAGTTCAAGCGGATCAAGACATATTTGCCTTCTTTACCGAGAACTTGTGCGCTGGTACCAGCAGAACGGATCAATTGTCCGCCTTTGCCTGGTTTCATTTCGATGTTATGAACGACGGTCCCGACTGGGATCTTGTCAAGCGGCAATGCATTGCCGACTTTGATATCAGCATCTGGTCCGGAAACCAGGATCATTCCGACTTGCAAGCCTTTGGGAGCCAAGATATACGCTTTTGTTCCATCAGTATAGTGGAGCAGCGCGATATTAGCAGAACGGTTTGGATCGTATTCGATCGTTTTCACGACTGCTGTGATGTTGTCTTTATTCCGTTTGAAATCGATCAAACGGTATTGGCGTTTGTGTCCGCCGCCTTGATGGCGAACGGTGATGCGGCCATTGTTGTTGCGGCCGGCTCTTTTCTTCAGGGGAGCCAGTAACGTTTTTTCTGGTGTATCAGTCGTGATTTCAGCGAAATCAAGGCTGGTCATGTTACGACGCCCGTTGGAAGTCGGTTTGTACTTTTTAATCGCCACGTGTTTTCCCTCCTATTGATTTATCTTCCGAACGAAACGTTTATTTATCTTCGGTTTCTTGGAAAATAGTGATTTCTTTTGAATCTTCAGTAAGCGTCACGATTGCTTTGCGGCGCTTTCTCGTATAGCCGGCATGTTTGCCCATGCGTTTGAATTTTGGTTTTACGTTCATGATGTTAACTTGTTTGACTTTCACGCCGAATGCTGCTTCCACGGCTTGCTTCACTAAAATCTTGTTCGCACGAGTATCCACTTCGAAAGTGTATTTTTTCTCATCCATCGCAAGCATAGAGGCTTCGGTAATGATTGGGCGTTTGATAACGTCAGCGTATTGCATTATGCCAATACCTCCTCTAGTTGGTTGAGCGCAGTTTGAGTGATCAAAAGTTTGTCAGCATGCACGACATCCAAGACTGTAACATCGTCGGATTCAACGACCGTTACGTTTGGAATGTTGCGGGCTGAAAGGGCTGCAAAATCATTGCCGCCTTCGATAACAACTAAAACTTTCGTGTCAACAGACAATTTATCCAGAACATTTTGGAATTCTTTTGTTTTTGGTGCATCAAAAGATAAGCCTTCGACCGCGACAAGTTTGTCTTCAGCAACTTTTGCTGATAAAACAGATTTGATTGCCAAGCGGCGAACTTTTTTAGGAAGTTTATAGCTGTAAGAACGAGGAGTCGGTCCAAAGACGATTCCACCGCCGCGCCATTGCGGAGAGCGGATTGATCCTTGACGAGCACGCCCAGTTCCTTTTTGACGCCATGGTTTGCGTCCTCCACCGGAGACCGCACTGCGGTTTTTCACTGCATGGGTTCCTTGACGCAAAGAAGCGCGTTGCATAATGATCGCATCGTAAACGACGTTTTCATTCGGTTCGATTCCAAAAACGGCATCAGCTAATGTGATTTCGCCGTTTTGTGTACCATCTTGTTTATAAAGTGCTAATTTTGGCATTCCTTAGTTCCTCCTTCCTGAATTATTTCGCTGCCTTGACGGCGCTTTTGATTTGAATCAATGATTTCTTAGCTCCCGGAACGTTTCCTTTGATCAGGATGACGTTTTTGTCGGCGAATACTTTCACGATCTGCAAGTTTTGCATCGTAACACGTTCTCCGCCCATCCGGCCTGCCAAATGTTTATTTTTGAATACCCGGTTAGGTGCGACTGGACCCATTGACCCAGGACGACGATGATAACGGGAACCGTGAGCCATCGGTCCGCGGCTTTGGCCGTAGCGTTTGATTGCTCCTTGGAATCCTTTACCTTTCGTTGTACCCGTAACATCAACAATGTCGCCTTCTTGGAAGACTTCAACTGTGACTTCTTTTCCTACTTCGTAATCTCCCAGCTCAACATTCTTGAATTCTTTAATGAAGCGCTTAGGAGTCGTTTTTGCTTTTGCAGCATGACCTTTAGCAGGTTTGTTCGACAATACTTCGCGCAGATCTTGGTAACCCAATTGAATTGCTTCGTAGCCGTCCGTTTCTTTTGTTTTGACTTGCAAAACAACGTTCGGAGTCGCTTCGATAACAGTCACTGGGATCAATTCGCCAGATTCTGTAAAGAATTGCGTCATTCCTACCTTTTTCCCTAAGATTCCTTTGGTCATGAGTACACCTCCAATTTAATTATAGTTTGATTTCGATGTTTACACCGCTTGGCAAGTCAAGCTTCATCAAAGCGTCGACAGTCTTCGGTGTTGGATTAACGATATCGATCAAGCGCTTGTGTGTGCGCATTTCGAATTGTTCGCGAGAATCTTTGTATTTGTGGGTTGCACGGATCACAGTATACAAAGTCCGTTCCGTCGGCAATGGGATCGGCCCGGATACGCCGGCACCAGTTCTCTTTGCTGTTTCAACGATTTTTTCCGCTGATTGATCTAAAACACGATGTTCATACGCCTTTAATCGAATACGAATTTTTTGTTTTGCCATCTTATTCCCTCCTTCGCCTATTTTAGAAAGTAGACATAGCTCCACGAAAATTTTCCGTCACGCCTCCGTGGCAAAGCGGCCTGGCGTGTCGCAACCTCTCGTTTCTACGCCGCAGCATTTTAAAAAATACCGGGTGCCCAGAAAACGGCACCTTTGTAATTGTACAAGAAATCGGCAGCTGATGCAAGAATTATTTCAAAATAAAGCAAAAAAGGCCGCGATAAAAGCGTTTTGCATCGACTTGGTTCAGCAAAAGCAGCTTTCAGGGCCCGTTCACACAAGAAACATCATTCTTTGTTCAGCGGTTGCGCTCAGCAAAACCGGCCGCCGAGATGCCGCGCAGGGCACACCAGTTCAAGGCCGATCCTTCCAAGATCAGCTGCACGCGCTGCGTATCAGCGATATTGCGGCAGCCGGTCAGCGAAAACAGCGTCCGCAATTCGTTCTGCCACTGGAAAAATGCCGCCGAGGCTCTTTCCGGACCGTTTTCCAGCAGCTGATGCAGCAGCCAGCCGGCAACTCCGGCCGCGTCAGCACCGAGTGCTAAACATTTGAAAACGTCCAGAGCGCTCGTGACACCGCCTGATGCTAAGAGCGTTTTCCCGCGCCAATCAAGCACGGAAGCTTCCAGCAATGATTCCACAGTCGTTTGACCCCAGTTAGCCAAATCGGCAAACTCCCGAGCGCTGCGCCGCGCATTTTCGATTTTAGCGAAATTCGTTCCGCCGCGCCCGCTGACATCGACCGCCCGAACGCCGGCCGCACTGAGCGCATGCATCGTCTCGCGGCTCATGCCGAACCCGACTTCTTTGACAACGACCGGCACCGGCAAGCGGGCAGCGACTTCGCTGATGTTCTCCTGCCAGTCATAAAAATGCCGGTCGCCTTCCGGCATGATCAGCTCTTGAGCAGAATTGAGGTGGATCTGGAGCCCGTCCGCCTCCAGCCGCGCGACCGCCTCTTGTGCTTGGGCAGGCGTGACTTCCGCACCGACGTTTGCCAAAAGGATCCCGGACGGATTGACTTTTCTGATGACTGAAAATGTCGGCCAAAGTGTCGGGTCTTTCAGCGCTGCACTGCAGGAGCCGCTTGCCATCAGCAAATCGTTTTCTTTAGCGATCTGCGCGAGCGCTGCATTGACCGCTTTGGTCCGCGAACTGCCGCCGGTCATTGCATTTATATAGTAGGGAAATTTCAGCGGCAGCCCTGCTAATGTCGAGGATAAATCGACCGCGGCCGGATTGACCGCCGCCAGCGAATGATGAATGATCCGCACATCCGCAAAATTCTTGCTCGTTTCCGGAAACAGTGAATAAGCTAAATCAAGATGTTCGTCTTTGCGGTTCACGATTTTCCTCCTTTGTCTGCGGATAAAAATATACGTGGAGCGGCAGCGGCGTGATCTCGGCTTTTTCCCATGCGCTGACCAGCGGCAAGATCCCAGCCTTTTTATCTAAGATCGCGATCCCGCAATCGCCGCCGCCGGCACCTGAAGACTTCGCAGCCCCGTGAAATTCTTCTGCCAACTCGCACATCTTCGTCAGATCACTGATCTCGATCTTGACTCCGGTAAAATCTGCCAGCTGCTGCAAAAGCGCGCGATTGCGCCGGATCATCGTTTGGATGCGTTTGATGTCATCGGCCTTGAAGCCGCGGATCATCTCATCCACACAAGCGCGGCTCGCTTGCAAAAAACTCTGATATTCTTCTTGATGCGTCTGGATCGCTTCGCTCACTTGATCGACTAAATTGGTCGTCGAAGCCGGTTGGCCGGTCCAGCCGATCAGCAGCCGCAGATCTTTCGGAACAGCCAGCGGCTCGATCGAAAGTTTCGGCCAGTCGAGTTTCAACAATTCCGCCACGGTGCACTTGTCCATCTTTTGATGGAGCCAGTCGTCATCAAACGTCGAAAATGCCAACCAGCCGCCGAAACAACTCGCAGCCAGATCACCGCAAGAACCGTTGCTCGCGACTTCGTGATGAGCCAATGCCGCTAATTTGAACACTTCAAGCGGCTGAAGATCCAACTTGTAAAATTTTCCCAGCACCTGCACCGTCGCAACGGTAACGGCACCGCTCGAGCCCAAACCATATTTGCGGCCGTTCGAGCTGTCGAGTTCGCTTTCGACCTTCAAATCAAAGAAGTCCAGTTCGCGTCCTTTTTCTTTGGCAAATTTTTCCGTCATGCGGATCGCTGCCAAAATATAATGGAAAGGATTATCGCGCACATCGATGATCATCCGATCGTTTTTACGCGTCCAGCGCACCGGCAGATCGCGGTACTGCGCGGATTGGATCGTTCCGACCTGCTGAGCCCGGTTGACGCGGACTGTGATAAACTGATCAACTGCCACGAGGATCGCGGGGTAGCCTGGTTCAACGACTGCATACTCGCCGGCGATATAAAGTTTTCCCGGAACTGAGGCTTCAATCATTTCTCTCCCCGCTTTCTGTTTCGATTTGAATTCCCGGTCCGGCAAAGGCCGTGATGATCTTCTCTGCCGAGAAAACTTCGGCAAGCCGGCGCTTCACGCGGGCTGCTTCTTTCCGTGTCGTCAGTATCTTGACGTTCGGTCCGGCATCCATCGTAAACCAGCATGAAAATCCTTCTTCGCGCAAGCGGGCAACGAACTCCATTGCTGCAAGGGTTTCCGGCCGCCAATATGAAAACGGCGGACAAGCACCCAGCGTCGTGGCATGCATTCGCAGCGCACTACGTTCGGTCGCCTCCCCCAGTGCCGCCAAGTTTTCTTCATTGATCGCGCGTTCAGCTGCCAGCAGATCCGCTTCAGCCGCACGGATCCAGCCGTCATAAAAGACCGACGTTTCTACAGTGCGCCGCATTCCGGCGCGGCTGCTGATTTTTTTTTGTCCTGCATCCAATACTAGAAAGATCATCGCCAGCTCTTGAACAAACGGATCGCGCGCGCCTTTTAAGGGGATCGCATATGAATCACGGTCACCGCTGCCTTTTTTCCATTCAGCCAACCCGCCGTAAATGCTGCGGCAGGCCGAGCCAGAACCCCGCCGTGCCAAGCGTGATAACTCCGCCGGCGAAAGATCAAGACCAAGTGCGGCGCTGCTGGCACCGGCCAAAGCGGCCAAGCCGCTTGCAGAAGAAGCAAGTCCTGCGGCAGTCGGTACATAATTGCGGCTGAACACTTCGGCAAAGAGCGTTGTTTGTGCTTTTTCACGCACGATATCTAAAAACGCGTGCACTTTTCCCGCCGCCGGACCGCTCTGGAGCTGGTCATCTAAAAAGAAATGGTCTTCTTGAAGCGTCTTGCGGAAAACTACTTGCGTGTCCGTATAAAAAGCATCCAGTGTCAGCGATAAACTGCTGTTCATCGGCAAAATCAGCTTCTCATCTCTTTTGCCCCAATATTTGATCAAAGCGATATTTGTATACGCTCGTGCTCGTCCGATTTTCATTTCATTCTCCCAACTTTTGAAACCAGATCGCTCGCGCGCCGGTTATTTTTAATTGCCGCCCGATTTCAGCCGCCGCCTCTTCAGTGCGGCTCAGCGCGAGCATGCAGCCGCCGCGCCCGCCACCGGTCAGCTTTGCACCGATCGCTCCTGCTTGCAGCGCCGAACTGATCAGCTGATCCAGTTCAGCAGAGCTGACTGTCAGTTTTTTCAGCAATGCTTGGGCATCATTCATCGTCTGTCCTAAGATATCGAGCTGATTCTTCTCAAGTGCGAACCGCGCGATCTGCGTCAACAGGCCCAACGAAAAAATCATTGCACGCGCTTGCGGCGCTTCTTTTACCAATTTTCCGACATCTGCGACCGCTTGGCGCGTTTTCCCGCGGATCCCGGTATCAGCGATCGTCAGCCAGCCGCTCAAATTTGAATCGAATGCTTCGATGGGCGATCCTTTGCGAAAATATAAAGGATAGCGCCCGCTCGCTGCCGCGGCGTCGATCCCGCTCGGATTGCCGTGCGCGACCCGCTCGGAAATATTTGCAAACTCCAGCAAAAGCGCCGGATCGAGCGGCTGATCAGCGAGATCGAAAAAAGAACGGGTCAATGCAACTGCAACCGCCGCTGAAGAGCCCATGCCGCGCTCTGCCGGGATCTGGCTGATGATTTGCAGCGCGAGCCCGCCTTGCAGATAAAAAAAATCTTTTAGCCGCCGGACCAGCACTTTGATATTTTCCAGCGTGTCCGGCGCATCAGCCAGTTCACCGCGAAAATAGCAGCTGTCCAGCTGATCGGCCATGTTCGGCGCCAAGCGCTCCACTTGGACACGTACGCGGACTGCTTCAAGCGGCATCGCGATCGCCGGCTGACCAAAAACGACTGAATGCTCACCCATTAAAATAATTTTCCCCGATGCCGATCCGTTCCCTTGCGTCTTCAAAAATAACCCTCCCAATCCTGCTCCCTCTATTTTAGGGATAAATCATAAAAAATGCAGTAAAAAAGGGAGACTTTTGTGATTTTAAAAGAGATTTTAATAAAAAATGGGGAAACACTGCTTTTAAACCACAAAAAGGACCTGGAGAAAATCTCCAAGTCCTTTTGAAAGATCATGACCGGTTTTGTCGCGATCTCTTATCCGATGATTTCGGAAACGACTCCGGCACCAACTGTCCGGCCGCCTTCACGAATCGAGAATTTCGTTCCCGCTTCGATCGCGATCGGGTGGATCAGTGTCACATCAAGCGTGATGTTGTCGCCAGGCATTACCATTTCTGTACCTTCAGGCAATTCGATTACTCCGGTAACATCGGTTGTCCGGAAGTAGAACTGCGGGCGGTAGTTGGAGAAGAACGGTGTATGACGGCCGCCTTCTTCTTTGGTCAAAATGTAAGCTTCGCCTTTGAATTTCGTATGCGGTGTGATCGTGCCTGGTTTTGCCAAGACTTGTCCGCGTTCGATTTGTTCACGTGTTACTCCGCGGAGCAATGCGCCGATGTTGTCGCCAGCTTCAGCGTAGTCCAACAATTTACGGAACATTTCAACGCCGGTAACGGTCGTTTTCGAAGTATCTTCAGAAATCCCAACGATTTCTACTTCGTCGCCGATCCGAACTTGTCCGCGTTCTACACGACCTGTTGCAACCGTTCCGCGACCAGTGATCGAGAAAACATCTTCGACTGGCATCATGAATGGTTTGTCGTTATCGCGAACTGGAGTTGGAATATATTCGTCGACAGCTGTCATCAATTCAAGAATTTTTTCTTCATACGCTGGATCGCCTTCAAGAGCTTTCAAAGCAGAACCAGTGATCACTGGAATATCGTCGCCAGGGAATTCGTATTCTGTCAAAAGATCACGAACTTCCATTTCAACTAATTCCAATAATTCTTCATCATCGACCATATCAACTTTGTTCAAGAACACAACGATATACGGTACGCCTACTTGACGAGACAAAAGAATATGTTCGCGTGTTTGCGGCATTGGGCCGTCAGCTGCGGAAACAACCAAGATTGCACCGTCCATTTGGGCCGCGCCGGTGATCATGTTTTTCACATAATCCGCGTGTCCTGGGCAGTCTACGTGTGCGTAGTGGCGGACATCAGTTTCGTACTCCACGTGGGACGTCGAGATCGTGATCCCGCGTTCGCGTTCTTCAGGAGCACCGTCGATTTGGTCATAGCCCATTGCGCTGCCGCCGCTGCGTTTTGCTAAAACAGTCGAAATCGCTGCAGTCAATGTAGTTTTCCCATGGTCGACGTGACCAATAGTGCCGATATTCACATGGGGTTTGGAACGATCATATTTTTCTTTTGCCATTTTGCTAAAAATCCTCCTAGATTATCCTCATATAATGATTTGATAGTAATATTAAAACCAGCCGGCCTGGCAGGTCTTCAAAACGAAGCGGACTGACCGGCTGATTTGTTTGATTTAACGTTAAGCGGGTTTCCCGCCGTTTTTCTTGATGATTTCTTCTTGGACAGCCTTCGGAACTGATTCATAATGATCGAATGTCATCGTGAATGTTCCGCGACCTTGTGTCGAAGAACGCAAAGTCGTTGCGTATCCGAACATTTCAGCCAACGGCACCATTGCGCGAACGACTTGCTGTCCGCCGGCACGTGCGTCCATCCCTTCAACGCGGCCGCGGCGGGCAGTTACGTGACCCATGATGTCGCCCAAGTAATCTTCAGGGATTACGACTTCAACGGCCATGATCGGTTCAAGGATGACTGGACCAGCTGTTTTCGCAGCGGCACGCAAGGCCATCGAGGCAGCGATCCGGAATGCCGTTTCACTGGAATCGACATCATGATAAGATCCATCGTACAATTTCGCTTTGATATCAACTAATGGATAACCGGCCAATACACCGTTTTCCATCGAGTCTTTCAAGCCAGCTTCAACCGCTGGGATATATTCACGCGGAACAACCCCGCCGACGATAGCATTTTCAAATTCAAATCCAGCGCCTTCTTCATTCGGCGTGAATTCGATCCAAACATGCCCGTATTGTCCTTTACCACCGGACTGACGGATGAATTTCCCTTCCGCTTTAGTTGCTTTGCGGAATGTTTCACGATAAGAAACTTGCGGTGCGCCGACGTTAGCTTCCACTTTGAATTCGCGGCGCATCCGGTCAACGATGATATCCAAATGCAATTCGCCCATTCCGGCAATGATCGTTTCGCCCGTTTCCTGATTGGACTCAGCACGGAAAGTTGGATCTTCTTCGGAAAGTTTTTGCAAAGCGATCCCCATTTTATCTTGATCGGCTTTGGATTTTGGTTCGATCGCGACTTGGATAACCGGTTCAGGGAATTCCATCGATTCCAAGATGACTGGTTGTTTTTCGTCGCACAGCGTATCACCCGTCGTCGTATCTTTCAAACCGACAGCAGCGGCGATATCGCCAGCGTATACTTCAGAGATTTCAGAACGGCTGTTGGCATGCATCTGCAAGATCCGGCCGACGCGTTCGCGTTTGCCCTTTGTCGCATTTTGCACGTAAGAACCGGACTTCAAGACACCCGAATAAACGCGGAAGAATGTCAGACGGCCGACAAACGGATCAGTCATGACTTTGAATGCCAAAGCAGAGAAAGGTTCGTCGTCATTTGCATGACGATCTTCTTCTTCTTCTGTTTCCGGATTCGTTCCTTTGATCGCTGGAATGTCAGTTGGCGCTGGAAGATAGTCGATCACTGCGTCCAAAAGAAGTTGGACCCCTTTATTTTTAAAGGCGGATCCGCAAAGGACCGGATAGAATTCAACAGCAAGCGTTGCTTTCCGGATCGCTTTTTTCACTTCATCGATCGAGATTTCTTCGCCTTCCAGATATTTCAATGTCAGATCTTCATCCGTATCTGCAACGGCTTCGATCAATTTGTCATGCCATTCTTGTGCCAAAGCTTGGTATTCTTCAGGAATTTCTTCTTCAAGAATTTCAGTTCCCAAGTCATTTTGGTAGATTTCGGCTTTCATCGTGACCAAGTCAATGATCCCGGTGAAATCGTCTTCAGCACCGATCGGCAGTTGGATCGGATGAGCGTTAGCTTGCAGACGGTCGTGCAAAGTGCCGACAGAATACAAGAAATCTGCGCCGATCTTATCCATTTTATTAGCAAACACGATCCGCGGAACGCCGTAAGTCGTCGCTTGGCGCCAAACAGTTTCCGTTTGCGGTTCTACTCCGGATTGAGCATCCAAAACGGTTACGGCACCATCCAAAACGCGCAAAGAACGTTCAACTTCAACAGTGAAGTCCACGTGCCCTGGTGTGTCGATGATGTTGATCCGGTAACCCTTCCATTGTGCAGTTGTTGCAGCAGAAGTGATCGTGATCCCACGTTCTTGTTCTTGTGCCATCCAGTCCATTTGGGCTGCACCTTCATGCGTTTCCCCGATCTTATGGATCTTCCCTGTATAGTACAAAATACGTTCAGTGGCTGTGGTTTTTCCGGCATCGATGTGGGCCATGATACCGATATTTCGTGTGTTTTCCAGCGAGAATGCTCTGGCCATAACGATTTGTTGCTCCTCTCTAAATTTGGGATGTAACAGCTAATCAGTAAGAAAAGTCTCCAAAGAAACGGTGCATCCCGCAAAAGCAGGAATTTCTTTGGAAACTTTCGATGAGCGCGATTAACAAATTACCAGCGATAATGAGCAAAAGCACGGTTTGCTTCTGCCATTTTGTGTACATCTTCGCGTTTTTTCACAGAAGCTCCGCTATTGTTGGCAGCATCCATGATTTCTTTTGCCAAGCGTTCTTCCATCGTGTGTTCTCCGCGGAGACGCGCATAACTTACGATCCAGCGCAAGCCCAATGTCGTGCGGCGTTCAGGCCGAACTTCAACGGGTACTTGGTAGTTTGAACCGCCGACACGGCGAGCTTTGACTTCCAAGACCGGCATTACGTTTTTCATTGCTTGTTCAAAAACTTCCAAAGGATCGTTCCCTGTTGTTTCTTTAATGAAATTAAATGCATTATAAATAATATTTGACGCTGTACCACGCTTGCCGTCTACCATTACGCGGTTGATCAACCGGGTAACCAATTTAGAATTGTACATAGGATCTGGCAAAACGTCTCGTTTTGAGACCGGGCCTTTTCGAGGCATCCGAACTCCCCCTTCCAATATTCTTGTCTATTTTATCAAAACTTTATTTTTTAGGTTTCTTTGTCCCGTATTTAGAACGGCTTTGTTTGCGGTCAGTTACGCCGGCAGTATCAAGCGCACCGCGAACGATATGGTAACGAACCCCTGGCAAGTCTTTCACACGGCCGCCGCGAATAAGTACGACACTGTGTTCTTGCAAGTTGTGTCCGATCCCTGGGATATAAGCCGTAACTTCGATCAAGTTAGATAAACGTACACGAGCATATTTACGCAAAGCGGAGTTTGGTTTTTTCGGTGTCATCGTGCCGACACGAGTACATACTCCACGTTTTTGGGGTGCGTTCAAATTGGTTTGGATTTTTTTGTAGCTGTTATACCCTTTGTTCAATGCAGGAGAGTCTGATTTCTCCACCTTTGATTTCCGGGATTTGCGAACAAGCTGATTAATAGTAGGCATATTGCTATATTTCCTCCTTCCTGATTCTGCTGCTAGACCCACACATCCAGGTGGATCTTTTTGAGCGATAAAAAAGATTGCTCGAGAGCAATTGAGATAAAGATGGCTTTGTAACAGTCAGCATGTATAAAAAACCTGTCGATAAAGCACCTTTGCAATAATATCATGCTTTTGAAATGAATGTCAACCTTCTTTGGCGCAACTTTTTTTGTTTGTGTGGTTTTTTTGTTTACGATGAAGAAAAAAGAAATGTGTATTTCTATTTGCTACTATTAAAGTTACAATGAATTCGATCAAAAATTTAGGAGGAATTTTTTATGAATTTGAAAGAAATGGTCGGCAATAAATCGGCCGAATTCGTGGAAGACGGCATGACGGTCGGTTTAGGGACCGGCAGTACAGCCTGGTATATGGTCGAAGCGCTCGCCAAACGTTTAAAAAATGAAGACTTGCACATCCAATGTGTAACTACTTCGAATAAAACATATGCGCATGCGATCGAAGTTGGGATCCCGATGAAAGAGCTGGATGAAGTCGGTACGATCGATCTGACGATCGACGGCGCGGATGAAATCGACAAAAATTTTCAAGGGATCAAAGGCGGCGGGGGTGCGCTATTATATGAAAAGATCGTTGCCAGCTATTCAAAAAGAGTCGTTTGGATCGTTGATGAATCAAAAATGGTCGATACTTTAGGTGCCTTCCCGCTGCCAGTCGAAGTGATCCCGTTCGGCGCTGATCATCTCTTTACGTTGCTTGAACAAAAAAATTATCATCCGGAATTTCGCAAAAATACAGAAGGCGAGCTCTTTTTGACGGATCAAAAAAACTGGATCATCGACCTGCATTTAGAAAAGATCGCTGATCCGCACACACTGGCAGCCGAACTGATCGCACTCCCAGGTGTTGTCGAACAAGGACTTTTTCTAGAGATGGTCGCGACCGTCATCGTCGGCAGCGAAAGCGGCGTCCAAGTGATCGACGCCCGTTGATATTTAATTACTCGATTTATTTTTTTGTAATTCGATTTAAAAAACATATGTCGTAATAGGTGATACCTATCATGACATATGTTTTTTTGTTTCCTCTTTGTTGCATCGGGGAAAAACTTCCGTCCATTTTTTCGATTATTTTAATAAAATTACTGAAAAAAATCATTCATTTAGCAAAAAATGCACATTTTACCTATTTAATTTTAGATAATTGTGTTATATTTCTAAGTGAAGTCCATCTCAATCAAATTTCATAAAGGAGTTGCCAATTATGAGCGTGTTTGGATATGCACGTACGACCATCAATGATTCTGATTTGAATTCTCAAATCAAAACATTAGATGCTTACGGATGCGAAATGATTATCAGCGAAGATTTTGAAGCGAAGGAAAAAGTCTGTTCACAACTAGATAAAATCATTGCCGAAATGCACGAAGATGATGTTCTCGTCGTTACTGAATTAAAGCGTTTAGGAAAATCGACTCGTCAATTGACAGAACTGAGCCATCATTTTCAAGAAAATGCGCTTCATTTGGTCAGCTTAGCTGAAAACATCGATACCCGGACTGAAAAAGGCGATTGCTATTTTCGATTGATGGATGGCTTATCAAAAATGGAATGCGATTTGATCAAAGAACGGACGCTGATCGGTTTGAATGAAGCCCGTAAAAAAGGGAAAATCGGCGGACGGCCGAAAATCGACTGCAAGACTGTCAAAAAGATCCGTCGTCTTTATTTCGATAAAAAAGAAACGATCCAATTTATCTCGAATAAATGCAACGTTTCGGTGGGGACCTGCTACAAATACATCAATCTTCCCGAAGCTGAATTGGAAAAGCTTTTTCAAGCGTAAGCCCCGCTTTGCTGCTGAGAACCAAATAGATTGAATTTCTTCAGCAGAACAGTGTAAAATGAATAGAGAATTTAATTTATTTTTATAAAGGAGCTAATCATATGTTGAAACTTGTATTTGTTCGCCATGGTCTCAGTGAATGGAATGCCTTGAATCTGTTCACCGGCTGGATCGACGTCGATTTGAGCGAAAAGGGCGTTGAAGAAGCAAAAGAAGCCGGAGAAAAAATCAAAAAAGCCGGTTTTGAATTTGATGTTGCCTATACTTCCGTCTTAAAACGCGCCATTAAAACGTGCGATTATATTTTGGAAGGATCCGATCAAATGTGGGTCCCGGAAATCAAATCTTGGCGCTTGAACGAACGCCACTACGGTGCGCTGCAAGGTTTGAACAAAAAAGAAACTGCCGAAAAATATGGCGATGAACAAGTCCACTTATGGCGGCGCTCTTACGATGTCCTTCCGCCGCTTTTGGATCCAAATGATCCAAAATCAGCAGTCCATGACCGCCGGTACGCGATGCTCGACAAACGAACGATCCCAGGCGGCGAAAATTTGAAAGTCACTTTGGAACGCGTCTTGCCGTTCTGGGAAGACCATATCGCTCCAAGTCTTCTAGATGGCAAAACTGTACTGGTAGCTGCTCACGGGAACTCTTTGCGCGCGCTGGCAAAACACATCGAAGAAATTTCAGATGATGATATCATGAATTTGGAAATTCCGACTGGTCAGCCGCTGGTTTACGAATTGAACGACGACTTAAGCGTCAGCAAAAAATATTATCTATAAAAGCAAAAACATAAACAGGAAAAAAGCGGAAGCATCAAATCACGATGCTTCCGCTTTTTTCTGTTTTTTTTTGAATATCCGTTCTTCCAAACGGCTGATTATTTTGCGTAATCTACGACGCGGGTTTCCCGGATCACAGTGACTTTGATATGTCCCGGATAATCCAATTCGTCTTCGATACGTTTGCGAATGTCGCGTGCCAAGCGGACCGCATCCAAATCGGAAATATCTTCCGGCTTGACCATTACGCGGATCTCGCGGCCGGCCTGAACGGCAAAACTATTTTCGACTCCTTTGAAGTCATTGGCGATTTTTTCCAAATTCTCCAAACGATGAATATAGTTTTCAAGCGACTCGCTGCGTGCTCCTGGACGTGCCGCTGAAAGTGCATCGGCAGCTGCGACCAAAACAGAGATGATCGAATTCGCTTCAACGTCGCCATGGTGGGAAGCGATCGAGTTGACAACGACCGAATTCTCATGATACTTCGCGGCGAATTCTGCCCCGATCTCAACGTGCGATCCTTCGATCTCGTAATCCAGCGCCTTGCCGATATCATGCAAAAGCCCGGCCCGTTTGGCCAGCTGGATATCTTCACCCAATTCGCCAGCCAATACGCCAGCTAATCGTGCGACTTCAATACTGTGGTTCAGCACATTTTGCCCATAACTTGTGCGGAAATGCAATCGTCCCAAAATCTTGATCAGGTCCGGATGAAGGTTGTGTGCACCTACTTCAAAAGCGGCTTCTTCACCGTATTCACGGATCCGCTCATCCATCTCTTTCCGAGATTTTTCGACCATTTCCTCAATTCGCGCCGGATGGATCCGGCCATCTTGGATCAATTTTTCCAAAGCCGTCCGCGCGATCTCGCGGCGGATCGGATCAAATCCAGACAGAACGACCGCTTCCGGCGTATCATCGATGATCAGATCGATCCCGGTCAGCGTTTCAAGCGTCCGGATATTTCGGCCTTCGCGCCCGATGATCCGGCCTTTCATTTCATCGTTCGGTAAAGTAACGACCGAAACCGTTGTTTCAGATACTTGATCTGCTGCGCACCGCTGGATCGCCAGCGACAATAGATCTTTTGCTTTGCGGTCCGCTTCTTCGCGTGCCCGCTGCTCGGATTCTTTGACCATCACGGCAAGTTCATGCCCTAATTCTTCCTCGGCATTTTTCATGATGATACCCTTGGCGTCTTCTTTGGTCAGGCCAGCGACCCGCTGCAGTTCCTGCTGTTGTTTTTCAATGAGTTCTGCTACATCTTTTTCGCGCTCGTCAATTAATTGTTGTCGAGTTCCTAATTTATCTTCTTTTTCCTCAAGTGAGTTTTCGCGTTTTTCAAAAATGTCTTCTTTGCGATCTAAAGACTGTTCTCTTTGCGCTAAACGATTTTCTTGATTTTTGATTTCTTGGCGCCGCTCTTTCAACTCACTTTCGATGTCTGAACGATATCTCTGGTTCTCTTCCTTAGCTTCCAGCAGAGCTTCCTTTTTCAACGTCTCTGCTTCTTTTTGAGCATTGCTCAAAATTCCGCGAGCTGATCGATTCGCACCGTCAATTTCCTTTTCCTGCCGCTTTCGTTCTTGAAATTGACCGCCGAACAGCCCAACAATCAAACCGACGATAGCGAGAAGAATAGGTAAGATAAAATTCATTGAATCCACCTCCCACTATCGTTATTTATTTTTAGTTTTTTGCTGAATCATTTCAGATCTTTATGTGCAAATATTTAAATTACACATACTTTATTCTAATGTTTGTCGCCCCAACTGTCAACTGCTTCCCGCGAGAAGCTTGCGGAAAGAAAAAGAACGGCAGCGGGAAGCAGGCTGCCGTTCCAAAACTATTTATCTTCTTTAGCTGTTTCTTTTTTGTCTTGCGTTTCCGCCTCATCCGGCTTCGCGCCGATGCCGTAAGCATCGCGGACCAGTCCGTAGATCTCTTCGACCATTTCTGGATGTTCGCGCATATATTGTTTGACGTTTTCACGTCCTTGGCCGATCCGGTCGCCTTTATAAGCGTACCAAGCACCAGATTTGTCAACGATGTCTTTTTCAACAGCCATATCCAAAAGTTCGCCTTCCCGCGAGATCCCTTGACCGTACATAATATCGACTTCCGCAACTTTGAATGGCGGTGCGACTTTATTTTTAACGACCTTGATCCGCGTATGGTTGCCGATCACATCCGTTCCTTGTTTCAATTGTTCTGCACGGCGGACTTCCAAGCGGACCGTCGCATAGAATTTCAAAGCCCGGCCGCCCGGTGTGATCTCGGGATTCCCGAACATGATCCCGACTTTTTCACGAATTTGGTTGATGAAGATCGCGATCGTTTTGGTTTTGCTGATCGAACCTGAAAGCTTCCGCAGCGCTTGTGACATCAGGCGGGCTTGAAGTCCAACGTGTGCGTCGCCCATCTCACCTTCGATTTCTGCGCGCGGTACGAGGGCTGCGACTGAGTCGATCACGAGAATATCAACAGCGCCGCTGGAAACCAAGGCATCCGCGATCTCAAGCCCTTGTTCGCCGGTATCGGGCTGCGAGAGCAGCAAGTCATCGATATTGACGCCCAAACGGTGCGCATAGCTTGGATCCAGTGCGTGTTCCGCATCGATAAAGGCGGCCGTGCCGCCTTGTTTTTGTACTTCGGCGATCGCATGCAGCGCGACTGTCGTTTTCCCGGAACTCTCCGGTCCGTAGATTTCAACGATCCGACCGCGCGGATAACCGCCGACTCCTAAAGCAACATCCAAAGCAAGCGATCCGCTCGGAATCGTCGAGATCTGTGTATCAGCTTTTTCGCCGAGCCGCATGATCGAACCCTTGCCGTAATTTTTTTCGATTTTTTTTAATGCAGCATCCAAGGCTGCTTGTCGGTCATTTGCCAAACTTGTTTCCTCCTTCATCCCTGTCCATCCAGTAGTCTAAATATAGCTGAATTTCATCAAAAAAGCAAGAAAAATACGAACAAACATTCCCGTTACTTTTTACTCAACCACCACAAAGCTTCGAACATCCGATGTACCGCTCTGGCACGGATCTGATTTCTTTCGCCGGGCAGCTGCCACAGAAATGGATAGGTTTTTTGCGATGTAGCGATCGCGGCATAGACCGTTCCGGCCGGTTTGCCTTCCAGCTCATCCGGCCCGGCCACGCCGGTAAAACTCATCGCGAAATCGGTATTGAGTTTTTTGCGGGCGCCTTCTGCCATGGCGATCGCTGTTTCCCGGCTGACGACTCCGAAGCGCTTCAGCTGTCCTTCATCGATCGCTAAAAGATGTGCCTTGGCGGCTTCCGCATAGGTCACGAATCCCCCGGGAAAAATCTCCGACACACCAGCGACATTCGCTGCAGTCGCTTGAAACAAGCCAGCTGTCAGACTTTCGGCACTGGTAAACGTCACGTGACGTGCGATCATCTGTTGGATCACGACTTCTTCAAGTGTCGTCGCATCGCCATAGCCGTAAATATATTTTCCGACTTTCGCACGGACCTTCTGCTCCATCTCATCGAGCATCACGGTAGCTTCTTTTTCAGTGGCAGCTTTCGCTGTCAAACGAAGCGTGACTTCATAATCTTTTGCATAAGTCGCAAGCGTCGGGTTCGTCTGCGTTTTGATCAAAGAATCGAGGATCTCGGCCAAACGGGCTTCCCGCATCCCGGCAAAGCGCAGCACGCGGGAAAGGAGCGCGATATTTTTCGGCAGATAAGCAGCCAGACGCGGTTTTGCCTCTTTTTCAAACATCGGCTTCAACTCAGAAGGCGGCCCAGGAAGCAATAGATAAAATTTGCCGTTGTGCTTCAAAAAGTCGCCGCTCGCCAGACCGGCATCATTTTTCAAGATCTCGGCACCTTTCATGACTTGGGCCTGACGGATATTGTTTTGCGGGATCGTTTGGAAATCGGCAAAACGCTTGCGGATCTTTGCCATTGCCCGTTCATCGATCACCAGCGGGATCTGCAGATGCTCAGCGACTGTTTGTTTCGTCAAGTCATCATCGGTCGGCCCTAACCCACCGGTCAAAATGATCAAGTCGCTGCGTGTTTCAGCGAGTTCGAGCGCCGCGCTCAACCGCGCTGCATTGTCGCCAAGGACCGTCTGATAATACATGTCGATCCCCATCTCTGCCAATTGTCCGGCTATAAACGCTGCGTCAGTATTTACGATCTGTCCCAATAGAAGCTCTGTTCCTACACAAATCATTTCCGCTTTCATTTCATTGGCCTCCTTAAATTAAATACGCATTCGAAGATGAAAAGAACGGACCGTGACAAAAGTCCTGTCACGGTCCCGATATCCAAATAAACGGCATTCCAACAGCTTCTTAAAAAAGCGTTCTAACTCTTACATTGAGCCTTTGAATACTTCACGATTTTTAGCAAAATAATCAATCCCTGAGTAGATCGTGAAGATCAGGCATAGGTAGAGCAGCAATTGATCGAACGGCAAGCCGATCAGTGCAAATGGGAAATTATTGAGTAAAAGAAAAATGATCGCGAACATTTGTGTCGCAGTTTTGACTTTGCCCGGCCAAGCAGCTGCCAGGACTTCACCGCTCTCTTCGACCAGCAGAAGGCGCAGGCCTGTGACTGCCAGCTCGCGGCAGATAATGATCGCTGCGACCCATCCGGGCACTTTGCCGATCGCGACCAGCATGATAAAGGCCGTCATCACGAGCATTTTATCTGCTAAAGGATCCGCAAATTTCCCAAAATTCGTGACCAAATGATGCGCCCGCGCGATATGGCCGTCCAGCCAATCCGTAAAACTTGCAAATGCAAAAACGATCGCCGCCAAAAGCTGGTTCAACGGCAGACCAAAAGCCTGAATACTAAGCATTCCCCATTGCCAATCGACAGCCATCAATAAAATAAAGACTGGGATCAAACAGATCCGCAAAACTGTCAATTTGTTCGGTAAATTCATTCGATTTCCTACTTTCCTGAAAAACATTTGTCCTTATTGTAGCGGAAAAGGCGCGACTTGTCACGAGCTCCTCCACCTCGCAGAAAGACAGCAAATAGAGTTTTCTATCCGCTGTCTGTTGAGTTATTTTGCTGCTGGCTGGATCGTCAGCTCAAGCGTTTTGGAAACTTTTCCGCTTTGATCCGCCGTATATTTGACTTCATGGCCGTCGATCTTGACAGTCGGTGCTGCTAAACTGGACTGGCCTTTGCCCAAAATGATCTTGACCTGCGTGACGCCTTCCGGTACGTCAAACGTCTTCGCGCTGTTTTTATTCGGGAACAAATCCTGGCCGACCGAATCGTAATAGACACCGATCCATGTTTGTTCATTCGCCGAAAAGTCGATCTTGACTTGCTTCGGCGCATTTTCCAAAGTAACCGTCTGGCTTGCACCGCCGTCGGTTCCGAGCGTCACTTTGCTGGTATCCGCCGCTTTGGATGAACTTTGCGCCGTAGATGAAGCTGTCGAGCTGCTCTTCTTTGTCGATTTCGACGAAACGATTTTGCTCGACGAAGAATGGGCCGCGATCTGCGGCGTACGGTGATCTTTGACCGTCATATACAAAACGCCGACAATAATCGCAGCCGCAAGCGCAATCAAAACCAAAAGCGGGATCGCTGCTTTGATTTTTCCGGTACCCGTCTTTTCGTTGCGGATCGCGCGGCGCGACGGCAACGCATCATGCATCGCCGGGTCGGCGGTTCCATACATATTGCTCTCATCGAGCACGACTTCTTTGTTGTCGTAAGCCTCTAAGAGCGGCTGGCTTTTGACACCGACCGCCGCGGCATATTGTTCGATAAAACTATGGACATAAAAATCACTCGGGATCTCAAAAAAGCGGTTTTTTTCCAGTGCCAGCAAATAGCGCTCTTGGATCTTTGTTTCCTGCTGCAGCTCGCTCAATGAGAGATGTTTATTTTCACGGGCGCTCTTCAACGTTTCCCCGATATTGATCACACGAACTCCTCCTTTAATTCCTCTTGGTTCTATTATGCCTTACTGCGGGAAATTTTTCATCTTAAACCACTCTTAATAGAGCCAGCCGCCAGTCACTGGCAGTGTCTCCCCCGTCATAAAGCGTGCAGCCGGCGCAAAAAGCGCACCTACCCAATAAGCGATCTCCGCCGGGGAGGCCATTCGCTGAAGCGGGATCGCACTTTTAAGCGCGAGCACCTCTTCGGGCGTAAAGGAACGGTTCATTTGAGTATCCACTGCGCCGGGAGCGACCACATTGGCGGTGATGCCGAGCGTCGCGACTTCCCGGCTGTAAGCTTTGCAGAATGCCTGCTGCGCGCCTTTCAAGCTGCTGTAGAAAGTTTCCATTCCGCTGCCGGCGATCCCGTAAACTGAGCCGATCCAGACGATGCGGCCGTTTTTGCAGCGCGAGAGCTTTTCTTCCAGCTTTTGCAAAAGCAGGATCGGTGTTTCCAGCTGGATCTGATATAATTCGCGGATCTCGCGGAAATCCATTTCGCGCAGCAGTCCATAGTATGTTTTGCCTTGTGCGAAAACGACTCCGTCGACTTGAAACAGCTGCTGCAGAAATTCCGGGACCTTTTCCGGGCGAGTACAATCCAAGAAGACCGTCAAAAAGTCCTGCTGCGGATATTTTTTCGTCAATTCGTCCCGCAAAGCCGCCGCTTTTTCCGAATGGCGGTGGGCATGCAGATAAAGCGAATACCCGGAAGCCGCGAGCACTCGTGCACTGGCGGAACCGATGTCGCCGCTTGCGCCGAGGATCAAAACCCAGCCTTTCATGCGTTTTTCACCGGCTTCAAGACGAAACGGCTGAACGCTTCAGGACGCAGGAAGCTTTCCCCGGCTTTTAAAACATCTGCCAGCGTCAGCTTTTCGATCAGCGGCACTTCTTCAAAAACTGAGACCGTATGTGCATCTTTTTGACTGAGGCGCGTTGCGATAAACTCAAGTGAATTGAGCGACTGCAAGTATTTGCCGATCATCCGGCGCTTCAGCAATTCAAACCGTTTTTCTGTGAGCGCAGGCGAGTCTTTCCATTCGCTCAAGACCTTTGTCAAGACTTCATCCAGCTTTTCCGGCTGATCGGTATCGCCGCCCAGGATCCCAAAGTACAGTTCCCGCTCCAGATCGACTTCCAGACTGAACGAGTCGTCGATCAACCCTTCTTCATACAGTTCTTGATATTTCTCTGAAGTTTCGCCTAACAGCATCTCCAGCAAAAGATTCAAGCTGCGGTGATAAACGAAGCGTTCGGCCGCTGCTTCAGGGAGCGGTGCGCTTCCTTTGATCCCCAAAAGAAGTTTCGGCCGCACGACATCTGCCTCCTCGACTCGTTTTGGTTGAAGGTCCGCCAGCGTCTCTTCCGGAAAAAAGCGCTGGAGCGTTTCCGCCGGAGCAAAAGACTTCTGCGCTTGATTTTCGCGGATCCAGCGCAATGTTTCAGCCGGATCGATCGCGCCGACGACGACCAGCGACATATTGCTCGGATGATAAAACGTCCGGTAGCAAGTCAAAAGTTCGGCTGGGGTGATTTCTTTGATGCTGGCGACCGTTCCGGCGATATCCAGATGAAGCGGATGTTTCGGATAAAGATTTTCGAGCAGCCCGAAAAAGATCCGCCAGCTGGGATCATCGTCGTACATTTTGATCTCTTGCTCGATGATTCCCTTTTCTTTTGCAACACCTTTTTCAGTAAAATACGGCTGCTGGACAAAATCAACTAATGTCAAAAGATTTTCACGAATGTATTCTGTCGCTGAAAATAGGTAGCTGGTACGGGTAAAGCTGGTAAACGCATTGGAATACGCTCCCAAACGCGCAAATTTTTCAGCTGCGTCGCCGTCCGGTTCCGCAAACATCTGATGCTCTAAAAAATGCGCGATCCCGTCTGGGACTTCCCGTTTGGCAGTTTCGCCGAGCGGAACGAATACATTGTCGATCGAGCCGTAATTCGTCGTAAAGAGCCCGAATGTTTGTTTGAATCCGGGTTTCGGCACAAGATAAACTTGCAAACCGTTAGCCAGCGTTTCTGCATAAACGGTTTCCTGCAGCCGCTCATATATTTTCTTCATTTTTACCTGCCCCCTCCAAAAAATAGATCGCACTCAAATTCCAGCGTTCAGCCGCCTGCTGGATCTCTTTGATGCTGACCGCTTCCAGCCGTTTGAGCCATTCGGCCGTTGAGATCGCGGCCGCAGGATAAATGTTCGCCAAATAATTTTGATCGAGGATCGTCCGGATCTGATCTTGGCCGATCAAAAACTGGTTCCGCAGCTGGCGCTTGATATTTTTCAGCGTCTCACTTTCAACTTCACCGCGCCGAAGCGACTCGAGCTCTTCATTGACCATGCGCAGCACACGCTCCCGATTTTTGCGGTCGATCCCCGTTTGAACGAACATACAGCCGCGAAAAACATCACTGCTGCTCGAAATCGAATACGCTAAAGAAGCTTTTTCGCGCACGTTTAAAAACAGCTTGCTGACCGCTGAACCGCCGAACAATGCATTCGCAACGATTTGCGGAAAATACAGCTCGTCATAATAGTAGATGCCGGTATCATACGCTAAATTGAGTTTTGACTGGATCACCGGCTGCTCTTCCTGTGCTTCATGGATCAGATTGCTCTCATCCTGCGCATAAAAGAGCGGCAGCTTCAGCTGCGGATCGCCAAGGGAAGCAAAATCAGCAAAAAGCAGTTCGATCTCTTCGGGATCAACATCGCCCAGCACGGCGACCGTCAGCTTGTCATGCGTCAGCATCTCGCGGTACGTACGGACCAAGCTTTCCGGCGTTAAAGTCACAAAATCGCGCAAAGCGCCGAATGCCGGCACTTTTTGCGCTTGTTCCGCAAAATATTCTTCTTGGATCTTGAGCGTCGCCCAGCTCTGTTTGTCTTCTTCAAGGCTCGCGATATAGTCTTTCAAGTTCTGCTTCGCACGCGCGAAAACTGCTGTCTCAAAGTGATCCTCAGTAATATTCGGCGAAAAGACGATCTCTTTCAACAGATCGACTGCTTGCGCCAAGATCCCTTTTTCCTGCAGATATTTTTCGTTAACGATCGACAGCTGAAGATTCAGCCAATGTTGCTGACCGCGTCTGGACACATTCGCTCCGAACGTCGCCCCGTACAGCTCCGCCAATTTCGTGCTCAACGCTTGCTGCGTCGGATATTTTTTGGAACTTGTCTCCAGGAGCGCTGCTAAAAGCGCCCGCGGGGTGCTGTTTTCCCGCGCGAGCGGAGCGGCAAACCGGATCTCGATCCGGATCGTTTTAAATTTTTTGGTGGGGATGATCTGCAAATCAAATGCAGGATTTGAATTATTCATAGTTTCCTCCTTCAAACGCACTCTGACTTGATGATAAGCGAATCATTTCACTTTGGCAATCTTGACCAATTCATTTAAAATAGAATTGAGAGCAATCTCGCAGAAGTAAAATACTTTTTTACTTATTGAGGGGGTGAGAATCAATGATAAAAGAATTTAAAGAATTCATCATGCGCGGCAATGTGATCGATATGGCCGTTGGGATCGTGATCGGGGCAGCATTTACCGCCGTCGTGACCGGTGTCGTGAGCGGCATCATCACCCCGATCGTCAACTTGATCATTGCGCTGGCGACCGGGAGCACGAAAGGCGAGTTTGACGGGCTGAATGTCCGCTTCCACGGGGTTGAATTTAAATTTGGCGATGTCGTGACAGCTCTCCTCAGCTTTCTGATCACCGCTTTCGTTTTATTCCTGATCGTAAAAGGAACGAACAAATTAAAAGATATGGCCGCAAAAAAAAAAGCAGAAGAACCCGCTGCTGCTCCTGAGATCACGCTTTTAGAAGATATCCGCGATCTCTTGGAAAAACAGCAAAATCCTGCTGCAGCAGAAAAATCCGCTCAAAAACCTGCCCGACCTGACAATAGATCATGATCTGCATTCATTGAAAAACACCCGGCCGAAGTTTCTCGCTTCAGCCGGGTGTTTTCAGGCTCTTCGTCAAATAGTGTTGGTGAGCTTTCAAACTGAATAAAATGTAGTGGATCCCAGGCGAGCAGAAAAACCCGCTTGGGATTTTTTATTTCAAGAAAATGGATCCTTTTAAGCAGTTTTTCC
>JALCOL010000008.1 GCA_022649665.1 Enterococcaceae bacterium | reverse complement strand
GGCTGATCCAAAATGGCTACAAGCTGATCGCATCGGATCAAGAGTGGAGCATGCAACGCGGCGACATTGTGATTTTCGGCTACAAGGGTCAAAGTGCGGGCGCGGGTGGTCATGTGGTCATGGCGATCGATGGGACAAATGTGATCCACTGTAACTATGACAATAACGGCGTCACGGTCAATCCGGAAAGCACGTTGCCATACTTGATGGGCTGGTACGTGTATCGCTACGAAGGCGGCGCACCGGAGGGCGACAAATTTACAGGTTGGAAAAACGACAATGCGCATTGGCAATACTACATTGGCGGCAAAAAGACGATCGAAGCTTGGCAGAAAGTCGGCGAAACATGGTATCACTTTAACGGTGTCGGCGACATGCAGACCGGATGGTTCCAAACTGGCGGAAAATGGTATTTCGCGGACACTTCCGGCGCAATGTTCACCGGCTGGCAGCTGATCAATGGCCGCTGGCATCACTTGGACGGATCCGGCGCAATGGTGGAAGGCTGGTTACCGTCTGGCTCGACCTGGTATTATCTAAATGCCGACGGGGCGATGGCCCAAGGCTGGTTCAAGGACAAAGGCGGCACATGGTACTACTTGAGCCAGCCAGATGGTCACATGGTCACCGGCCGGCAGAGTATTGGTGGTAAAGAATATGATTTCGACAAGTCGGGCAAATGCCTGAACCCATAAAAATAACCCTCGCTCTTAGTTGAGCGGGGGATTTTTTTATTTTGAGAAGATTTGAATCAATCAAATACAAATCATAAAAATCGTGAAAATAGAAATAGATGGAGGCGGAGATTTCTCTCCCCTTCGTTCTAGTCGTCGTCTCTATCTTTTAGTAATTCTTGTAATGTTTTTGCGTTTTTGCCGACATTAGAATTTCTTAAATGATAGGGACGATTTTCTATTCCCTATCCCTTTTGAACAGAATATTAGAAACTGAAAAGGGATAAAAAAGGGGCAGAAAAGGGGCAAAAGTAGTAATACTTTGTCTGATTTTCAGAGTTTTAGCCAAATTTATTACTATTATATATGCTTATTAATCCCGGTATTACGGGCTTTTACTATTACCTGAAAAAGTCAGGCAATACCTTGGGATCCAATGGGCGCGCTGGCGTAGGAAATATGATCATCGCATAAAAAGAGAGAGGCTGGGACAAAAGTCATGTCCCAGCCTCTTTTTCCGAATAAACGGTGTTTCAAAAGCAGCTTCTTCGAATCAGGAGCTGAAAAATCTCAAAAATATAAGAAACTATTTTCGGATTTTTCTTCTTATTTCTCGAAGCTGGACACTTTTGTCTCAACCTCTCTTTTTGCTTTTGGAAAGATGAAGCTGTGTATCGACAGTTTTTAAGAAAGAAACATTTTGATACCGTAATAAATATTGTAGACTCCAAGCGCAACGTCGACGATCACGGTCAAGATCACTAAGAAGATCGCAAAAAAACTTGACGAAACGCCAACTGCAAAAAGACCCAAGAAAAAAATGCAGAATAAAGACAAAATCACGGGGACCAAATGCAATTTAAATGCACGACCGGCATGAAAATGAGCTTCTGAACCTTGTTTGGTCAAAAGCCAAACGATAAAAGGAAAAAGAAACGGGGCAAAAACAATTGAAATGTAGCATAGTCCATCCAAAATTTTATTGTTTGTCATCGCGCGCCTCCCTCAAGCTTCTTTTATTCAAATTAGCATATTTTCGGCCGTTTTTCCATTTTAAGATCTGCCAGCCCTTTTGGCGGAAAACGAAGCAATGCTATGATATAATTGCTCAATAGATAGAAGGACAGGTGAATGGAATGAATCAGCTTTTAGCACTTGAAGGAACGATGAATACCCGCGACTTGGGCGGATATCAAACCAAAAACGGGATCATCAAAGCGCGTTTGTTGATCCGCAGCGACAGCTTGGATCAGCTGACACCGCAAGATCAGGAATACTTGCAGACGATCGGGATCGAGAAGATCATTGACTTTCGCAGTCCGGCAGAGCAGGCAGCCAATCCGGATCCGATCATTGACGGGATCCAAAATCTTTCGCTGCCGGTCTTTCCCACCGATGAAACCGAAAGCAAGATCTCACCAGAAGAGTTGTTCCAGCTGGTTCTAGCAGGGCACACCGGTTCGGCGATCATGGAAAAAGTATATGCTGATTTTATCAATGAAACATTTTCGCGAAAAACCTATCAGCGGTTTTTTGAAGAGGCTTTAACAAGCAATGGCGGGATCGTATTCCACTGTACTCAGGGAAAAGATCGGACGGGGATGGGGGCCTATCTTTTGTTGTCGGCTTTTCAAACCGCAGCAGCAGTCGTGAATGATGACTACTTGCAGACAAACCGCTATCTCGCACCGCGGCTGGGACAAATGCTGAATCAAGCGAAAGCCAAGGGCGCGGATGAAAAAATCTTAGACAGTATCCGTGCATTGATGGAAGCCCGTCTCAATTACCTGGAAGAGACAGAAAGGACGCTTCGCGCACAATTTGGCACGGTCGAGGCTTTTCTGACAGAAGGGCTCGGTTTTGCAAACAGCGATATCAAAGATCTGCAAAAGAAATTTCTAACAGAGTAAAGCGGCAGGAGAGATAATTATGGGAAAAAAATATACGATCGAACATGAAGTAATGTACAGCGAGGGCGACTTAAACGGCACGATCACTTTGGAAAATTTGATCAGTGTCGCGATCCTCGCCTCAGAAAAGCAAACGGCAGAAATGGACCGCGGGAATCCGTATTTGCAAAAACAGGGGTTAGGCTGGATCATTACGCAATATGATTTAAAAATCACGGCGCTGCCGAAAGTCGGCGAAACGGTCAAAATCACGACGGAAGCCACTTCTTACAACCGTTTTTTCTGCTACCGCTTTTTTCAGATCTATGATGAAAACGGGAAAGAGATCGTTTTGATCCGCAGCAGTTTTGCGCTGCTGAATTACAAAACCCGCCGGTCTGCCCGTGTGACACCGGAGATCGTGGCACCGTTCGATTCGGAGAACACCAACAAGCTATTGCGTTTTCCGCCGATCGAGCACTTTAAGATCGAGCCGGCGCAAGGTCAGCCGTACCGCGTCCGTTTTTTTGATATCGACAGTAATCAGCATGTCAATAATGCCAAATATTTGACATGGATGACTGATCCGCTGGGAATGGATTTTTTGACGGCGTATTTTCCGCATTATGTCAACATTCGTTTTGAAAAAGAGATCGCTTATGGCCACGAGATCCAAAGCTATTTTAAAGAAAATGCGACTGCCGACAAAGAAACTCCCGTCATGACCCAGCATAAAATCACATCGCTGGATCAGCAGGAGGTTTTCGCTGAAGCGCAGATCACTTGGCAGAAGCGCTGATCATTGGAGCAAAAAAGCGAGGCGATCCGCTTCGTTCAAATCGCTGTTGAGGGCGATCAAAAGTTTCAGGCGTGCTTTTTGACTATTCAAGGCCGGAATGAAGATCACTCCCATTTTAGCGAGGGTCATGCCGCCGCCGCGATAATCATAGACCGGTTCGGCAACGCCGTTGAAGCAGCGTGAGACCAGACAGATCGGGACGTTTTCGTTTAAGAGGAGCTCGAGACCCGGCAGAGTAGCCGGCGGCAGATTGCCGGCTCCGAGTGCTTCGATGACCAGCCCATCGATTTTTGCCTGGCTGAGCGAACGGAAGATGTCGCTCGTCATCCCTGCATAGGCTTTGACGATCGGGATCTTGCCGGCCGCCGAACGGATATTTTTACGCGGATAGCTGACGAGTTTTTGAAAGTACTGTGCACCGTCTTTTGTGACTAGGCCGATCGGTCCAAAAGTCGGTGTCCGAAACGTCGCGACATTTGTCGTGTGGGTTTTCGTCACATAGCGGGCACTGTGGATCTCATCGTTCATCACGACCAGCGTGCCGTTGCCGCGCGATTTCGGATCAGCCGCAACTTTGATCGCATTTAAAAAATTGTATAGGCCGTCGCTGCCGATATCATTGCTGCTGCGCATCGCACCCGTGATCGCGATCGGAACTAGATCGCCGATCGTTGTATCTAGAAAATAGGCGGTTTCCTCTAACGTATCGGTTCCGTGAGTGATCACGACCCCGGCTGTTCCTGTGCGGACGAGCTCTTCGATCCGCTCTTTGAGCCGCAGCATGTCGAGCGGTGTGATGTAAGGCGAGGGATAATTGAAGATCGCCTCTTGCGAAAGCTTGATCGCCGGGTCCAGCTGAAAAGCCGCTTGAAACAGCGGGTTGGCCGCGTCGAGCGAAACACCGCCTTGCGGACCGGTATGCATGGCGATCGTACCGCCAGTATGTAAAACTGATATTTTCAAAAAAGACACTCCTCGCAGAAAGGTATTTTGCTGATGATTCGAATCGGTGTTACGAGCTGGGCTGACCATCCATATTTGCAGCTTGGTCCGCATCCAGCTTTATCTGAATATGCCCGTCACTTTCCGCTGGTCGAAATCGATACACCGTATTACGGAATCCCGAAAAGTGCAACCATCCAAAAATGGACAGCGGAAGTGCCGGAAGAGTTTCGTTTTGTCGTTAAGGGAAATCAAGCGATGACGCTTCAGGGCCGCTGGCAAGAACATTATCCTTCAGAAGAAATGATTTATCAAGTGTATTTCGAGCGTTTCGCACCGATGCTTGCGAGTGGAAAAATCGCATGCTTCTTACTGCAGTTTCCAGCATTTTTTCATTGTACGTATGAAAATGTCCAATATCTTTTGAAGATCAAGCATTTTTTTGCCGAGAAGCCGGTCGCGATCGAATTACGCCACGCTTCGTGGTATGCACCGGAAAACCTCAAGCGAACGCTGGCATTTTTTAAAAAGCAGCAGCTGCATTTGACGATCGTCGATGAGCCGCACGCGATGCCGGGCGGGATCCCGTTTGTCAATACGGTGCAGCAGGATGATTTTTTATTTTATCGTTTGCACGGGCGCAATCAAGCAGGCTGGAGCAGCGGCAAACGTGCGGAACGGACGCTTTACCGTTATTCGACGAGGGAACTCGAGCAAATCGCTAGCGCGATTCGCAAAAAGTCAGCAGAAGTCCGCGATATTTATGTGATCTTCAATAATAATTCCGGAAAAGATGCTGCTCGCAATGCCAAGCAGCTGGAAAGACTGCTGGGGATCGAAAACCGCGGACCAGCTACAGAGCAGATGGGTTTATTTTAGGAGTGGGGCAAATGATCAGAGCAATTTTTTTTGATATCGATGGAACACTTTTAGCGAGTTCTGCCAAAACATTATTATCGACCAGAAAGGCGATCTCAAAAGCTCGGCGGCAAGGGATCCTAGTGGGGATCGCGACCGGGCGCGGACCGGTCCATTTGGATGAGCAGATCGATCATATTCGTCTCGATGCGTTTGTGACTTACAATGGACAGCTGGTCTATACGAACCGCGATATCATTTATTCACACCCATTTTCACAAGAAACGCTGCAAAAGCTCGTTGAATATGCCGACTCTCATCAGCGCCAGCTGCTTTTTGAAAGTGCGAATCATATGGAGGGCAGCGGGATCGTTGAGCTGAGTCAAAAAAAATGGCCGAAACGCTTCTTTCATTTGATCCCGAAGAATCTGCCGGTCGCCCGGATCAACCAAGGCTTGCGGCTCCTGAAAAAAATCAAAAAACCTGAGCCGTATGAAAACTTGCCGATCTTGAAAGATTTGATCTATCAAGTCGTGATGCTTTCGCCGATGAATGAAATGCCGCGGCTGAAGGCACTTTTTCCGCGCTGCCACTTTACGCGTTCCAATATTATTACGGTCGATATCATCCCGAGCGGCGGCTCAAAAATGATCGGGATCAAAAAAGTCTGCAAGCATTTTGATATCCCGCTCGAAGACGTGATGGCGTTTGGCGATTCTTGGAATGATATCGAAATGCTTTCAGGGGTCGGGATCGGGATCGCGATGGAAAATTCACCAGAAGAGGTCAAAGCCGCAGCCGACTATGTCACTGCCTCAAACGATCACGACGGGATCTCCAAAGCATTTGAACACTTCGGGATCATTACCCCGACGGATCTCTTGGAAGGAGAAAGCCGCGAATAAAAAAGCCGTGACAAAAATTTGCCACGACTCCGCTCACCAAACAAAAGGTATTCCAAAAGCAGTTTCTTCTTATTTTTCTTCTTCATCAAAAAAAGCGTGGTACAGGGCACGGACTGCTGATTTTTCGAACTGGCGCGATAGACCGAACATGATCGATAATTCGGAGAATCCCTGATTGATCATATCCAGCGAGATGTTCGCGTGTGCCAAAGCTTCAGTCGCAGTCCCCACGATACCGACGCGCTTTTGCATTCCTTCGCCGACCATCATGATGATCGAGAGGTCATGGACGACGGTCAGCTCTTCAGGCTGAAGCTGTTTGTGCATCTGATCGATCAATTCACGTTCCAATTCTTCATCTAATTGATCTTCGCGTAAAATGATCGAGATCTCGTCGATCCCCGAAGGCATATGCTCAAAATGGAGCCCCAAGTCTTCCAAGACTTGAAGTGCCCGCCGGCCGAAGCCAAGTTCGCGGTTCAATAAATATTTGCGCAAGTAGATGTTCATGAAGCCTGAATCGCTGGCGATCCCGACGACCGGCCGGCGATGGATATGGCGGTCCATCGTGATCAGGGTTCCCGGAGCATCAGGCTGATTGGTATCTTTGATCACGACATTGATGTGGGCGTGATAGGCGGGCATCAGCGCCTCATCATGAAAAACGCTGAAACCGGCATACGCCAATTCGCGCATCTCGCGGTAAGTAAGCTGGCTGATGATCTGCGGATGATCGACCACCCCGGGATGCGCGGAATAGATCCCGGGAACATCCGTAAAGTTTTCATACAGATCGGCTTTGACACCAGCAGCAATGATCGCACCGGTGATGTCTGAGCCGCCGCGGGAGAACGTTACCTTTTTTCCTTCTTTTGACATTCCAAAGAATCCTGGGACTACGCTGATGCCGTCGAAGTCGCGATGCTGATAGATGTTTGCATAGCTTTCGTCGAGTACTTGCGCGTCTCCCGGTTCGTCGGTCACTAATAGACCGGCTTCCTGCGGGCTCAAGTAACGGGCGCGCAGGCCGAGGGTGTTCAAAAATCCAGCCATCAAGCGCGCGTTATTGTCTTCACCAGCTGCCAAAAAAGCATCGCGGATGTGCGGATCTTCGTCCTTGGGCAATTGATCCAATTCTGTGATATTTTGACGGATCGCTTCAAAAGTTTCATCGCGGATCTGGGTATCATCTACGATTTTGTGGTAGCGATCCAAGATCTGCTGCTGGATTTTTTCTGTTGCTTTTCCTTCGCGGTGAAGGTCAAAATAACGGATCAAGAGATCCGTGACTTTTGTATCTTCAGGGAAACGTTTTCCAGGAGCGGAGACGACCACGAAAGTCCGTTCAGGATCGGATTTGATGATGTTCCCGACCTTTCTGAATTGAACCGCGTCTGCGAGGGAACTGCCGCCGAATTTAACGACTTTCACATAAATCACTCCTATTTTCTCATAAAAATTTCTCGATATTTTTATTATCATAACGAATATGGCCGAAAAAATCAATCGATTCTCGTTTGTTTCGAGAATGAAAGGGGTTTATCAATGATCAAAGGAATGATCTTCGATATGGATGGTGTTCTGGTCAATAGCGAACCGGGATATTTCGAGCGGCGCAATCGTTATTTCAAAAGCATCGGGCTGCCGACTGATTATGATCCGGAACTGTTCATCGGCTGGACGCTGCCGCAAGTGCTGCCAAAAGTCTTTCCGCAGCTTCCGGCAGAAGACTATGCAAAAGTTCAAGCGGGATATGATGAATATAAACGGCTGCACCCGATCGATTTTAAAAAGCGGCTGATGCCGGGAGTCGTCCCGGCCTTGATACAGCTGAAAGCACGCGGCTTGAAGCTTGCGATCGCCTCATCTTCGATGACGCTTGAGATCCAGCGGTTGATCAAGGCTTTAGAAGTCCCGAAAGATTTTTTTGATGCAGTCGTCAGCGGGGAAGAAGTTGCGGAAACCAAGCCGAGTCCGCTGATCTATCAGCGAGCTCTCGCAAAGCTGGCGCTTTTGCCAAAGGAAGCGGTCGTCATCGAAGATTCGCCGGTCGGGATCCAAAGTGCGAGGTCGGCAGGAATCGAAGTATGGGCGAAAAGAGATCCGAGATTCGATCAGCAGCAAGCAAAATATATTTTTGAAAATTGGTCAGAAGTCCCCGTGCTGCTGGGAAAAAAGCGGGATGCGGCGAAATAAAGTAATGATAGAATTTCTTCGCTGTGTTATAATTTACACAGTGCAGTTGAGAAACAGCGAAAAATATAAAACCGTACACAGTTTTGATCAATCACAAATGAGAAAGAGTGAAGTGGATGAATAGCAATGGGGTTATTTTAATTTTTATCATTATTATCTTAGCGGCGACCGCTGTTTATTTAGCAACTTATTTTTTGAAGAAAAAAAATCAAGATCAGCTGGATGCACTGGAAAAGCGCAAAGAAGCCCTTGTTCATTCCCCGGTGATCCAGCATTTTGAAGGGTTGCGCGAGCGCCAGCTCTTCGGTCAAAGTTTGGAAACACTCGATACTTTCCAAGAAAAATGGGATGATCTGATCAAAACCCGTCTGCCCGAGCTTGAAAATGAGCTTTTGCAGATCGAGAGCAATAATGAATCTTTTCATTTTAAAAAAGTTCAAAATGGTCTGAAGACGACCAGTGAATATTTGGATGAAATGGAAAAAAATGAAAAAGAACTGCAGGGCAGCCTTCAATCCCTCGATCAGCTGGAAGATAAAAACAGCCAGGAAATCAGTGAAACGCTGAAAAGCTTTGACAAATTAAAAGCAAAAGCCGAAGATGCCGGCAAACAATATGGACCGGCACTCCCTGAACTCCAAAAGCAGATCGGCGAGACCGGCCGGCTGTTCCAGCGTTTTCACGAACTTAATTCGACCGGCGATCCGCTGGAGGCGCAAAAAGTGCTGACAGAGGCACAAAACGAAACTGAAAAGCTGACCAACATGACAGAGCAGATCGCACCGCTCTATCATGAACTCTCACAAGTTTTTCCGGGTCAGCTGGACGAGCTGCATGATTCCTATGAGAAGATGACAAAAGAATATTACGTCTTCCCGCAGCAGGATTTTCCGCAAAAGATCGATCAGATCCGCCACGGCACGTCGCTTGCAAGCGATGACTTGGCGAAGCTTCAGCTGAATGATGTCGTTGATGAGAACCGCGAGATCGCTAAGCGGATCGATCAAATGTATGACCGCTTGGAAAAAGAGTATGCGGCGCGCAATTATGTGATGAATCATCGCGAACAGCTGGCAGACTTTCTGAATCACGCGACAAAAAACAATCGCCAGCTGATGATCGAGCTGGATCATATTTCGCAAAGCTATGTGCTCAATCACAATGAGCTGGGTGATGCCCGCGGCTTTCAAACCCAGCTGGAGGGGCTTTCCCGCCAAAATGACCATTTGAACGAACGCTTAAAAAGTCAAGATATGCCGTACTCTGAGATTGAAGCGCGTTATAAAGATATGATCGCGACACTGGAAGAGATCGAGACGCATCAAGTCGAGATCGACCGCTCAATGAAGGATATGACGAGCGGGGAAGAAGAGGCCAACCAGCAGTGCGAACGCTTCGAATTTAAATTGCGCAGCATCAAGCGTCATGTGGACAAATGGCGTCTGCCGGGACTCACGGAAGGGTATTTGGATTATTTCTTCGTGGCAACCGACCGCGTTGAGGCGCTCGACCATGAGCTGAAGAAGATCCGCGTCAATATGGACAATGTGAATGAACTGGTTGATCTGTGCAAAGCGGATATCGAACTCGTTACTGCGAAAACGATCCAAATGGTGGATGCCGCGAACTTGACGGAACAAATGCTGCAGTATGCAAACCGCTACCGCCATACACATGAAGAGATCAAAGAGGCGATCGAACACAGTCTGTTTCTTTTTGAAAAGCAGTTTCGTTATGAAGAGGCGCTCTCCACGATCAAGTCGGCCTTGGACAAAGTTGAGCCGGGCGCGACCGCGCGCATTGAAAAGTTTTATTATGAAAATCGCGAAAGTCTTGATTTTTGATTTTCATGCAACAGCGAACAGCAGGAAAGGTGATCGAACCCGAAAGCGGTTTGATCGCCTTTCCTTTTGTCCGTCTTGACCGCAGGATCGTTTCGATAGATAATAGAAGAGTTGTGGAAAAGTGAGGGAAAATAAAATGATTTATTTTGATAATAGCGCTACGACATCGATCGATCCAGGAGTCTTGGATACATACATAAAAACGAGCCGCCGCATCTTAGGCAATCCAAGCAGTCTGCATCGTTTGGGCTCGCAAGCAGCACGGCTTTTGATCGAATCCCGCAAACAGATCGCCGAAGCACTCGGTGTCAAGTCGCAAGAGATCTATTTTACGAGCGGCGGGACGGAAGGCGATAACTGGGTGCTGAAAGGAACGGCTTGGGAAAAGCGGGATTTCGGCAACCATCTGCTGATCTCGGCGGTCGAGCATGCCGCGGTGAAAAATACCGCGAAAGAATTGGCGCGCCTCGGTTTTGAAGTCGAATATCTGCCGGTCGATGCGAGCGGAGCTGTACGAGTCGAAGAGTTGGAGAAAAGGCTGCGGCCGGAAACGATCCTCGTTTCTGTAATGGCAGTCAACAATGAAGTTGGGCGTGTCGAGCCGATCCAAGAAATCAGTGCAGTGCTGGAGAAATATCCGAAGATCCACTTTCACGTCGATGCTGTGCAAGCACTCGGCAAAGTTCCGCTTGAGGAATGGCTGACGCCGCGCGTCGATTTTGCCTGTTTCTCGGCGCATAAATTTCACGGACCGAAAGGCGTCGGGATGCTGTACTGGAAAAAAGGCCGGACGTTGATGCCGCTGATCAACGGCGGTGGGCAGGAAAACGGCCAGCGCGGCGGAACTGAAAATGTTCCGGGAATCGCGGCGATGGCTAAAGCGGTTCGACTGACGATGACCGATCCAGCACTGAAGGCGGAACACATCTGCCGGATCCGCGATTATTTGGCGGAAGCGCTGGCGCAATTTCCAAAAGTGCGTGTTTTTTCAATGAGCGGTACGAGCTGTGCGCCGCATATTTTTTGCTTTGGTGTGCGCGGCGTGCGCGGCGAAGTGCTGGTCCATGCGTTTGAAGAAAAAGAACTCTTTTTGTCGACAACGAGCGCTTGCTCATCGCGTGCACCGGAAGAAGCGACGACACTCGTTGCGATGGGCGTTCCGCATGAAGAGGCCGCAAGTGCGGTCCGGATCAGCTTGGATGAACATAATACGATGGCTGAGGCCGAGCAGTTTCTGCTTTTGTTCAATCAGCTGTATAAAAAGTTTGAGAAGATCAATTAAAGGGAGAAAATTATGGAGTATGCAGAAATCATGGTTCGCTATGGCGAGCTTTCGACCAAAGGAAAAAACAAACGCTCATTTATCAGCCGACTTGCGCGCAATGTCAAAAAAGCACTGGAAGAGTTTCCAGAAGTCAAAGTGCATGGCGAGCATGACCGGATGCATTTATATTTGAACGGTGCTCCGGCGCATGAAGTGATGGCGCACTTGAAAGATATTTTCGGGATCCAGACGTATTCGCCGGTTCTCAAAATCGAAAAAGATCCGCAAAAGATCCTTGCAGCTGGAGTCGCACTCTTGGCGCCGGCGGCAGACACCGCGCAGACGTTCAAAGTCAATACGAAACGCAGCGATCATCATTTCGTCTGGGATACGAACCGGATGAATATGGAAATGGGCGGGGCGATTTTAGATGCGTACCCAACACTTGAAGTCAAAATGAAGAAGCCGACGATCCTGCTGCGCGTCGAGATCAGAAGCGATGCGGCTTATCTTTCTTACGAAACGCTTCCCGGGGCAGGCGGTTTGCCGGTCGGCTCTTCCGGGCGCGGCATGCTGATGCTTTCCGGCGGGATCGACTCGCCAGTTGCCGGCTATTTGGCAATGAAGCGCGGTGTCGAGATCGAAGCTGTTCATTTTGCTTCGCCCCCTTACACGGCGCCGCAAGCGCTCCAAAAAGCGAAAGATCTAACAGCTAAACTCGCGCCGTATGTCGGCAGCATCCAATTTATCGAAGTACCGTTTTCTGAGATCCAAGAAGCGATCAAACAAGAGATCCCGGAAGGTTATTTGATGACGATCACGCGCCGCATGATGATGCGGATCACTGAAGAAATCCGAAAAATCCGCCACGGACTGGCGATCATTAACGGCGAGTCGCTCGGACAAGTCGCTTCACAAACACTGCCGTCGATGATCGCGATCAATGCCGTGACGACGACGCCGGTGATCCGGCCGGTCGTAACGATGGATAAAAGCGAGATCATTGAAATCGCTCAAAAGATCGATACTTTCGAACTTTCGATCCAGCCTTTTGAAGATTGCTGTACGATCTTTGCACCGACGCAGCCAAAAACGAAGCCGAAATTGGAAAAAGCTGAAAAATATGAAATGCGTTTGGCAGTCGATGAGCTGGTCGCGCGAGCGGTTGCCGGAATCAAAGTCAGCGAGATCAGCCGATTCGGCGAAAAGGATCAAGCCGGGGCGCAAGAAGAGTTCGAAGACCTATTATAGAACAGCTGGCAAAAGACTTGTTAAATTTGTACATCTTTTCACAAATTCGTCGAAATGTTTTTTTTCGCGTGATACACTGATTGTATCCTTGAAGTGAAAGAGGCATCGACATGGAAGCCAATCGATATAATAAAAAAATCCCGAAAGCAACTTCAAAGCGTTTGCCGGTTTATCTGCGGTATTTGAAGATGCTGGACAAGTCCGGGGTGCATCGAATCAAGTCACGTGAATTCAGCGAACTGACGCAAATTCCTTCGGCGACGATCCGTCGCGATTTCTCGCATTTGGGCGAATTGGGACGCAGCGGCTACGGCTATGAAGTCAGCTATTTGATCGAGGTGTTCAGCCAGATCCTGCATTCGTGGGAAGAAAAACGCATCGCACTGGTCGGCTGCGGCAACCTTGGGAAAGCTTTGTTATACAATAATTTTAGAAGAAATGAAAATGTAAATATCGTGTGCGCATTCGATAACGACCCGAAAATCATCGGGACTGAGATCGCCGGGTTAAAGATCTGCTCGATGGCGGATTTGGACCGCCAGATCGCAGACAATAATTGTACAGTGGCGATCTCCACTGTCCCGAGCGAACATTCGCAAGCGGCGATCGATCAGCTGGTGAAGGCCGGGGTCACGGCGATCTTGAATTTTGCGCCGAATCCGGTCAATGTTCCGGCAAATGTTGTCGTTCAATATCTCGACTTGACGACTGAACTTTTGACACTGATCTATTATAATGACAATTACATCAATAAGGTGAACGGTGCCGCTTCGCAATTGACAAAATCCTGATTTATCATATACAATGACGGAGACAATGACCAAGAGTAGTAAATGATTTCTTTGTGTTAGCGAGAAGGCGGCCGGTGCAAGCCTTTCGAAGAAATGATTGAAAGTAGCTTGCGAGTCCGCTTTTTGAACGATTTGATCCAGTAGAAAAGCACGTTCACCGCGTTAAGGTGCTCGAGAGGCAGCACGTTGCTGCAATTTAGGTGGTACCGCGCAAAAGCGTCCTAGACAATTTGTCTAGAACGCTTTTTTTAATGGAAAAAGAAAGGAAGAATCAGCAGTGGCAAAAAACATTTCAGCAAAATACAATCCGCAAGAAGTCGAAGAAGGCTGTTATGACTTTTGGCTGGAGAAAGAATTATTCAAACCAAGCGGCGACAAAAAGGCCAAACCATATTCGATCGTGATCCCGCCGCCGAATGTGACCGGCAAGCTGCATTTAGGGCATGCGTGGGACACGACGCTGCAAGATATCATCATCCGCCAAAAAAGAATGCAAGGGTATGACACGCTTTGGCTGCCGGGGATGGACCATGCCGGGATCGCTACCCAAGCGAAAGTGGAAGAAAAATTGGCAAAAGAAAATATTTCGCGCTATGACTTGGGACGCGAGCGTTTCGTTGAAAAAGTCTGGGAATGGAAAGAAGAATATGCCAACCATATCCGTGAACAATGGGCGAAACTCGGGATCTCTGTTGATTATTCACGCGAACGCTTCACTTTGGACGAAGGATTGAACAAAGCCGTCCGCACCGTTTTTGTTCGTTTATATGAGAAGGGCTTGATCTACCGGGGCGAATATATCATCAATTGGGATCCGCAGGCCCAAACGGCGCTTTCGGACATTGAAGTCGTGCATAAAGATGTCGACGGAGCATTCTATCATATGAACTATCCGCTGGAAGACGGATCGGGTTATTTGGAGTTGGCGACGACGCGTCCGGAAACGATGCTTGGTGATACAGCCGTGGCAGTCAACCCGAAGGACAAACGCTACCAGCATTTGATCGGCAAAAATGTGATCCTGCCGATCGTCAACAAACCGATCCCGATCATCGGCGACGAACACGCTGATATGGAATTTGGGACTGGCGTCGTTAAGATCACACCGGCGCATGATCCGAATGACTTTGAAGTCGGCAACCGCCATAACTTGCCGCGCATCAATGTCATGAACCCGGACGCAACGATGAATGAAAAAGCCGGGAAATACGCGGGACTGGATCGTTTCGCGGCGCGCAAAGCGATCGTTCATGATTTGCAAGAAGCCGGCGTTTTGACTAAGATCGAAAAAATCACACACAGCGTCGGCCACTCGGAGCGGACCGGTGTGATGGTCGAGCCGCGCCTTTCCACGCAATGGTTCGTAAAAATGAAGCCATTGGCGCAGCGTGCAATCGACAATCAAGCAACTGCTGACGCCGTCGAGTTCATCCCGCCGCGCTTCAATCAAACCTTCCTGCATTGGATGGAAAATGTTCACGACTGGGTGATCTCACGTCAGCTTTGGTGGGGGCACCAGATCCCGGCCTGGTATCATAAAAAGACCGGTGAGATCTATGTCGGTATGGAAGCGCCGCGTGATCCGGAAAATTGGGAACAGGATCCTGATGTGCTGGATACTTGGTTTTCTTCGGCTTTGTGGCCATTTTCAACGATGGGCTGGCCGGATACTGATTCACCTGATTACAAGCGCTACTTCCCGACAAATACACTGGTCACCGGTTATGACATTATTTTCTTCTGGGTCAGCCGGATGATCTTCCAAAGTTTGGAATTTACTGGCGAACGTCCATTTCAAAATGTTTTGATCCATGGTCTGATCCGCGATGAACAGGGACGCAAGATGAGCAAGTCGCTCGGCAACGGGATCGATCCGATGGAAGTCATCGACAAATACGGCGCTGATGCGCTGCGCTGGTTCTTATCAAACGGCTCGGCGCCCGGACAAGATACGCGCTTCAGTTATGAAAAAATGGATGCGGCTTGGAACTTTATCAACAAGATCTGGAATGCTTCGCGCTTCGTCTTGATGAACACGGAAGAGTTGACGGCAAAAGATATCGATCTGACCGGTGAAAAGAATGTTGCTGACCGCTGGATCTTGACGCGCCTGAATGAAACGATCGAAAAAGTAACTGATCTCTTCGATCGTTTTGAGTTTGGCGAAGCCGGCCGTTATTTGTATAATTTTATTTGGGATGATTTCTGCGACTGGTATATCGAAATGAGTAAAGAAGTATTGTACGGCGATGACGATGCCGCAAAATTGACCACACGGAGCGTCTTAGTAGATGTGCTTGACAATATTCTGCGTCTTTTGCATCCAATCATGCCGTTTGTCACCGAAAAGATTTGGGCGCAACTGCCGCACGAAGGAATCTCGCTGGTGACGGCTTCTTGGCCGGTCGCGCGTCCCGCATTGTCAGATACGGCTTCAGCCCGCGGGATGGAAGTTTTGATGGAACTGATCCGCGCGGTCCGCAATATCCGTGCTGAAGTCAATACCCCGCTTTCCAAGCCGATCACGCTCTTTATTGAACCAAAAGACAAAACGATCGAAAAATTCTTACTGGATAATGTTGAATATATCGAACGTTTCACTAATCCTGAAGAGCTTCGGATCAATACCACGATCGAAGCACCAGACTTGGCAATGAGTGCCGTAATCAAAGGAGCTGCGATCTATCTGCCGCTGGCCGGCTTGATCGACATCAAAGAAGAAATCGCGCGGCTTGAAAAAGAACTGCAAAAATGGGACAGTGAAGTCAAACGAGTCCAAGGCAAACTGGCTAATCAGCGTTTTGTGGAAAATGCCCCGGAAAAAGTCGTCGCAGAAGAACGCGCAAAAGAAACTGATTATGTAACGAAACAAAAAGCGGTCGCCGAACGCATCGAAACTTTGCGGACGATCGAATAGAGCGGCGAGAGACCATGGCAAATTTTTGCCGCGGTCTCTCTTTGCAAAGGAGCGATTGAGAAGTGTTTGAAACAGTTGAAGAAGCGGTCGCGTGGCTGCATCAGCGGCGGAATTTCAATGGCCGGCCGGGACTGATCCGCGTCATGCGGCTTTTAGCGATGCTTGGGAATCCGGAACGCCGCTTGCGCGCGATCCACGTGGCGGGAACAAACGGCAAAGGCTCGGTGACGGCGTATCTGCGAAATATTTTAGCGGAAACAGGCTTGACAGTCGGGAGTTTTACTTCGCCTTTCATCGAAACATTTAATGAACGGATCGCAGTCGACTCGCAGCCGATCACAGATGCTGATCTGCTGGAAGAATTGAAGCGTGTCCAGCCGTTCGTAGAAGCGCTCGATCAGCAGCCGGAACTTTCAGAGATCACTGAGTTTGAGATCTTGACAGCTGCTGCTTTCGATTATTTTGCGCGGATCAACGTCGATGCAGCTGTCATTGAAGTCGGGATCGGCGGGCTTTTAGACAGTACGAATGTCCTTACGCCGCTAGTGAGTGTGATCACAACGATCGGGATGGATCATATGGATCTTTTAGGCGATACGCTTGCAAAGATCGCCGCACAAAAAGCGGGGATCATCAAAAGCGGGATCCCGATTGTTACCGGTAAACTGCCGGAAGCGGCGCAGACCATAGTAGCGGAGACGGCTAAAAAAGCAGAAGCACCGCTCTATGAATTGGGGCGTGATTTTTTCGCGGACAGCGGGATTTTAGACGGCGAATTGTTTGAAAATTTTTCATTCAGTGATAGAACGGTGCGCTGGCCGCATCTCCGAACACCGCTGATCGGCAAACACCAAGTCGAAAATGCCGCGGTTGCACTCGAAGCTGCACGACTGTTTGCTGAGAAGCTCGGCCTTTCGATCACGCGAAATGACATAAAAAAAGGGTTGGACAAGACGCGCTGGCCAGGTCGGATGGAGATCATTTCGACGGAGCCTTTGATCATGCTGGATGGTGCGCATAATGCGCCGGCTGCTCAGCGGTTGGCAGAAAATCTTCGCAAAGAGTTTTCAGGCCGCCAGCTCTTTTTGATCATCGGAAGTTTGGCAACGAAAGACCTGACTGCGATCCTTGCGCCGCTCGCCAAACTTCCTGGGGTGAAAATCTACTTGACGCCGTTTGAATACCCGCGTGCGCGTTCCGAGGCGCAGCTAGCGGCCTTCAGCGGCGGGAAGATCCAAGTCGTTTCGGCTTGGCAGGAAGGCTTGGCGGATGCCTTAGCCAATCTGAATGAAACGGACGATTTGATCCTTTTCACCGGGTCGCTTTATTTCATTTCTGAAATTCGAGCCGCTTTACTGGAAGGAGAAAAAAATGAAATATAACGGTTTTATTTTCGATTTTGATGGGCTGCTTTTTGATACAGAAGAAGTTTACTATAACAATGCACAAAAAGTCGCCGATGCATTCCGCTTTCCTTTTGATAAAGCATATTACCGGCGCTTTATCGGATTGTCTGATGAAGAACTGTGGGATAATTATCATCGTGATTTCGATCCGCTCGGCGGTGCGGAAAAGACCAACCAGTTTATTCGTGAAAGCTATGCACTGACGCGGGCACAGTTTGCCAAAGGGGAAGTCCCGCTGAAAGCCGGCGCGCTGGAATTATTGAAAAGATTGAATGCTCGCCAGCTGCCGTGTGTGATCGCTTCCAGCAACAACCGCGAAGCGATCGATTTTCTTTTGCAATCAAAAAAATTAGAGAATTTTTTTACTGCGATCGTTTCTGCTGAAGATGTACCACTTGCCAAACCGGATCCGGCGATCGTAAACGAGGCGATCAAAAGACTGGCGGTCCCCAAAGAGGAAGTATTGATGCTTGAAGATTCTTATAACGGCGTACGCGCAGGCGCCGCCGCTGAGATCGCGGTCATCATGGTGCCGGATCTTTTGCCGCCGACGCCGGAAATGAAAGAGAAGACACTGGCAATCATCCCTTCTTTGAATGATGTCGGGAAGTTTTTATTCAGCTGATTTGCGTATCTCTTCGGTAAGGAGGGATTTATATGCATTCTTTCACCTTGCGGGAACCCGCACTTGCCGACCAGCCGCGCGAACGCTTGGCAGCAAATGGGACCGAGGTATTGAGCGATCAGGAACTGCTGATGATCTTGATCGGTTCCGGCACAAAAAACAGCTCGACGAGCGAGATCGCGCGTTCGATCATGGAGTATTTCGACAATTTGTATTATTTGAAAAAGGCCAGCCTCGAGGAGCTGCGGAGCATCAAAGGGATCGGAAGTGTCAAAGCGATCGAGATCCAAGCTGCGCTCGAATTAGGGAAACGGGCCGCATATGCCAATCTGCCGAAAGCACGCCGTGTCGTCTCCAGCAGTGATATGGGGCATTATTGGATCCGCCGTTTGAAAGATGAGCATCAAGAAAAAATGATCGCAGTATATTTGAATACGAAAAATGAGGTATTGAAGGAACAAACGATTTTTATCGGCAGCTTGAATCAAGCGATCGCCCATCCGCGTGAGATTTTTCGGCTCGCCGTCAAGATCTCAGCCGCGCGGCTTGTTATCGTTCATAATCATCCCTCAGGCGATACGGCACCGTCGAAGAACGATTTGGCATTTACCAAGCGGATGATCGAAAGCGGCGAAATGCTCGGGATCGAGATTTTAGACCATTTCATCATTGGAAGCGAAAAGTACTTGAGTATGCGGGCGGCGGGATATCTTTTTGGTGAAGAGTGAGGTATTACGTTTTTTTATTTTAGCAGGATCGAGCCGATTCCTTGCAATTGGTTATCTGATGGGGTATACTAATTTATGTAATTTGCTATTGGTATCTTTTAGAAGTTGTTTTTATGAAAAAGAAACACCTCTATCGTACCAAATTTCAAAGTTACAAAATATTCTATTAAGTGCAATAGGCACGAGGAGGAATTCTTATCATGGAACATGGTACAGTAAAATGGTTTAACGCAGAAAAAGGTTTTGGCTTTATCTCCCGCGAAGACGGCAGCGATGTATTCGTACATTTCTCTGCAATCCAAGGCGACGGTTTCAAAACTTTGGAAGAAGGTCAAAATGTAACTTTTGACGTTGAAGAAACAGATCGCGGACCACAAGCAACTAACGTTACAAAAGACTAATTCATTTTGAATCTACAAGACCGAATCCATTTGGGTTCGGTCTTTTTTATTGAAAGCATTCATTTAAAGAAAGGGAGAGAATCGATGACCCAAACTTTTACTTTGATCACCGGAGCAGACAAAGGGATCGGTTTTGAAACGGCCAAAGAACTTGGGAAAAAAGGGCATTATATCTTCTTGGGTTCGCGTGACTTAGCGCGCGGCAAAGCAGCTGTTCAGAAATTGATTTCTATGGAGATCGCTGCAGAAGTCGTTCAGCTGGATGTAACGAAGCATGCCAGTCTAGTTGATGCCCGTACCCAAATCTTGCGAAAAACCGCTTATTTGAATATTTTGATCAACAATGCCGGTGTTGCCTTTGATGGGCACCGAGAGCCTTCCGATTTGCCGCTTCAAGTGATCCGCGAAGATTTTGAGGTGAATTTTTTTGGCAATGTGGACACGACGCAAGTCTTTTTACCGCTTTTGCGGAACGCTGAATGGGGGAAGATCATCAATCTTTCGAGCGATATGGGCTCGCTCACTTTAGCGGCAGATCCGCATGCACCGCATTATAAAGCGTCTGCATTGGGTTACCAGGCTTCAAAAGCAGCCGTTAATTTTGCCACGATCTGTTTCAGTAAAGAACTGGCGGCTAGCGGCATTACCGTTAACTCGGTCAATCCCGGCTGGACAGCGACAGAGTTTGGCGGCCGTCCAAAGGATGCCGCAAAACTTCCTGGAATGCAGGATGTTTCGCAGGGTGCTGCGCGGATCGTCGCTTTAGCAAGTTCAGGGGATCAAAAAACTACCGGCACCTTCAGTGATCAAAGCGGGGAGTTGCCGTGGTAGAAAAAGAATTTAATTATTCTTTTGCTGAGATCACCGAAGCAAATTCCGAGATTGCGTTTGATATTTACTTGCAGAATCGAGCTTACTTTTGGCTGATGAATGACGAACCGACACATGCCACAGTGAAAAAGGCTTGTCAGCAGCTCCCGTCAGGATTTCCTCGCGAACGGAAAAAATTTCTGCTGATTTATGAAGGTCCGGTGGCGGTCGCAGTAAGTGATCTGTTGATCGGGTTTCCTGAAAAGGACACGTTAATGATCGGACTTTTGCTGGTCGGCCCTAAAGGACGCGGTCACGGGACGCGGATCGTCGAAGAAATAATGCAACGATTTGCAGCAGCGGAAATAAATAAAGTGCGCATTGGCGTGCTGGAAGAAAATCTGCGAGCGTTTCGCTTTTGGAAACAGTCAGGCTTTGTCGCAAAGGAAAAGAAAAGGACAGCGGTTGATTCCAAACAAGAAGCTGTGATCGTCATGGAAAAACGCTTGAATAAAAAAAGATGAAGCAAGCTATTTCGGCTTGCTTCATCTTTTTTGTTTAAACGTCTGGCTTCATGACCATCGACAAAAGCATCGGATGGCGTTCGGTTTTTTCGAACAGATACGGCTGCAAAGCGCCTGTCATCGCTTCACGCAATTTGTTTTCCGTGACATGCGGATCTTTCATCGCATTTACCAGAGCGCGGAATAAGATCCGCTGGCCTTCATTGATCAATTCGCCGGATTCGCGCATATAGACGAATCCGCGGCTCAAAATATCTGGCCCGGCAAGAATTTCGCGATGTTTTAAATCGATCGTTGCGACTGCCAAAACTAAACCTTCTTCGGAGAGCACGCGCCGATCGCGCAGAACAACGTGCCCGATATCGCCGACGCCGCTGCCGTCGACATATACTTCGCCGGCATTGAAATGTCCCGCAACGCGAGCGGTGTCCGCTGTCAAAGCCAAGACATCGCCATTTTCTAAAATAAATGAATTTTCTCTCGGGACCCCGACCGCTTCGGAAAGTGTCGCATGCATCTTGAGCATCCGGTACTCGCCGTGGACCGGCATGAAGAATTTCGGCTTCATGAGGCGCAGCATCATTTTTTCTTCTTCTTGCCCGCCGTGCCCGGAAGTGTGGACGTTGTTGATCTTGCCGTGGATCACGTTGGCACCGGCTTCGCTCAACAGATTGATCAAATTATTGACACTGGTCGTGTTGCCGGGGATCGGCGAGCTTGAAAAAATCACAGTGTCGTCTGGATTGATCGAGATCTGCCGGTGAGTTCCGTTAGCGATCCGGCTTAAAGCCGCCATGGGTTCGCCTTGAGAACCGGTACAGAGGATCATCGTCTGGTTCGCCGGCAGACTGTTCAGCGTCTGGTTGTCGACGAAAGTGTCTTCAGGGACCGTGATATAGCCTAATTTGATCCCGTTTGCGATCGCGTTTTCCATCGAGCGGCCGAAAACGGCGATCTTGCGGCCGTTTTTAACAGCCGCTTCAGCTGCTTGCTGCAGCCGCGAAATGTTGGAAGCAAAACTGGCGAAAATGATCCGTCCTTCGACTTTTTCGATGATTTTTTCGATCGAATGGCCGACAAAGCGTTCTGATTTCGTAAAGGTCGGGATCTCAGCATTGGTCGAGTCCGACATCAGGCAAAGAACGCCTTCTTCACCGATCCGCGCCATTTTATGAAGATCAGCCGGCGGGCCGACTGGCGTAAAATCAAATTTAAAATCGCCGGTGGCAACGATATTGCCGGAGGGCGTTTTCACGACGATCCCGACTGGATCGGGGATACTGTGGGTCGTGCGGAAAAAGCTGACGGATGTTTTATGGAATTTCAACACTGAATCCTGATTGATCTCATGGAGTTCAGCGTCGCGCAAAAGATTGTGTTCTTCCAATTTGTTTTTGATCAAAGCCATCGTGAGCGGTGTTGCATAGACCGGCACGTTGATTCGTTTCAAAAGATAAGGGATCCCGCCGATATGGTCTTCGTGGCCGTGCGTGATCACCAGTGCTTTGACTTTGTGTGCATTTTGAACGACATAGCTGTAATCGGAAATCACGTAGTCGATCCCAAGAAGTTCGTCTTCGGGAAATTTGATCCCGCAATCGATCAAGATCATTTCATCTTGGAATTGAACCCCATACATATTTTTTCCGATTTCGCCGAGACCGCCGACTGCAAAAATCGAGGTCTCATTGTTTTTGATTGATAACTTCATGCTTCAGGGAACTCCGTCAAAGCAAAATCAGCATTCTGCTTCTCGTATTCCAGAGAATTGCCATCGAGCGCTTGAATGAATTCCACATTGTATGGGGTATGTGCTTGGATCAATTCGCGAACGCTGATGTCATCGGGAGCTTCTACATAGAGAGCGTGCGTATCCTCTCTTTTAGGATTCCGTGATTTGTTTTCTTGATAGTAAACTTTATAGATCATACTCAAAATCTCCTTTAAAAAATCGATATAGGTGAAAAAAACATACAAATAGACGAGGGCCCGAACCGTAAACAAGTCCCTGAGGGTTTTTATTTCTGCCGCCAATCTGGTGCGCTATAAGAACCGGAGTTGTTATAGCCTAGAACCTCGTCATTCATTCTAGCCTAGGTGCAGTAGTTGATTTACCGAACAGTAGGGTTTTTAAACCGTTGTTTCTATTTTATCACAACGATAAAAATAAGTATAGCGCGCACGTTTGCGGAAAAAAAGCTGCAGGCGGTTGTTTCTCCGCTTTAGGCTGTGATATAGTGATTTGTAGACTTTTTTGAGAGGAGCTTTTGCTATGAAGCTGATGTGGCGGTATACCATGCGGTATAAGAAGCTGCTTTTTTTTGATTTTTTAGGAGTATTTGGATTTATTTTGATCGAACTTGGTCTGCCGACTTTGCTGGCGCAGATGATCGATCGCGGGGTACTGACCAACGATACTGCTTTTATTAAGAGACAAGGTCTTTTGATGATCGCGATCACAGCCGTCGGGATCGCGCTGAATGTCATGCTTGCGTATTTCAGCAACCGGATCACTTCCAATATGATCCGTGATATCCGCAACGATTTGTTTGCAAAGATCCAGACGTTTTCGCATGAAAATTATGAAACGCTGGGCGTTTCTTCATTGATCACGCGGACGACGAATGATGCCTATCAAATCATGGTATTTTTGAACATGATCTTGCGGATGGGCTTTTTGACGCCGTTGATGTTTTTGGCGAGTTTGTATCTGGTGATGCGGACCAGCCCTAGTCTATCGTTAGCGATCTTTTTGGCGCTGCCGCTCCTTCTTTTGGGCGTGATCTTGATCGGCCGTATTTCTGAACCGCTTTCGGAAAAGCAGCAGAAAAATCTGGACAAGATCAATATGATCTTGCGGGAAAACTTAAGCGGCCTGCGAGTGATCCGCGCATTTGTCAATGAAAACCATGAAGAGGAACGCTTCGCGAAAGTGAATAAAGACTACACTGACAGTTCAAAAAGTTTATTCAAGCTGATGATCACTGCACAGCCGGCATTCTTTTTCTTATTCAATATCGTGATGATCTTTGTGATCTGGTTTGGTGCTTTGCAGATCAACAGCGGTTCGCTGCGTGTCGGCGACTTGATCGCGTTTATCGAGTACATTTTTCACGCATTATTTTCATTTATGCTGTTTGCGTCAGTCTTTATGTCCTTTCCGCGGGCGAATGTTTCTGCACTGCGCATTGAAGAGGCCTTCGAAACACTGCCCTCGATCACCGATGGACCAGCCGAGAGCGATCCGGCGAAAACAAGCGGGAAAGTTCAATTTGAGCACGTCAGTTTTGCCTATCCGGGGCACGCCGAGTCGCCAGTGATCCGCGATGTCGATTTTGAAGCCCATCGCGGACAAACGATAGCCTTTATCGGCAGCACCGGCAGCGGGAAATCGACGCTGATCCGCTTGATCCCGCGTTTTTTCGATGCTACGAAAGGACGGGTGCTGGTCGATGAGGTCGATGTAAAAGAGTATCGCTTGCGCGATCTGCGCCGCAAGATCGGTTTTATTCCGCAAAAGGCGACGCTCTTTAGCGGGACGATCGCTGACAATCTGCGCTACGGCAAGGCTGATGCGACACTTGCTGAAATGGAGAAGGCGTGTGAAACAGCTCAAGCACTTGACTTTATCAATGAAAAACCGAAACGCTTTGATGAAGAAATCAGTGAAGGCGGCACGAATTTCTCCGGCGGGCAAAAGCAGCGGCTTGCGATCGCACGTGCTTTGATCAGAAAACCTGAGATCTATATTTTCGACGACAGCTTCTCAGCACTTGATTTCAAGACGGATGCGGCTCTTAGAAAGCGCTTGAAAGAAGAGACGAAAGAAGCACTGGTCATGATCGTTGCTCAAAGAGTCTCAACGATCATGGATGCTGATTCGATCGTCGTCTTGGAAGAAGGGCGCGTCGTCCGGCAGGGAACACATCGCGAGCTTCTCAAAAATTGCGAGATCTACCGCGAGATCGCGACTTCGCAGCTTTCAGAGGAGGAATTGAATCGATGAGAGACTTACGCAGATTGTGGCGCTATATCGCGCCTTACAAAATCATCTTTATTTTGGCGATGCTGCTGCTTTTAGCGACCGTCGGCTTCAATGCCGCGCTTCCTTATGTTTCGGGACTGCCGACAAGCGAGATCGCCAAAAATATTTCGCAGGGGGAAAAACTCAATTTTCCATATATTTTCAGATGTTTGATCTGGATCTTTTTCGTTGGCTTGGGGTACTCGATTTGCCAACTCGGGACCGGTTTTTGCATGACGCACGTTGTACAGGAAGCGATGAGTGATTTGCGGCGTGACTTGACCCATAAGATCAATTTGCTGCCGGTCGCCTACTTCGACCAGCACCAGCAAGGTGATCTGCTCTCTAGGGTCACAAACGACATCGATGCGCTCAGCAACGCGCTTCAGCAAAGTTTTACGGCGATCGTCAATGCGGTGCTGAGCATTGCTTTTGCAGTCTTGATGATGTTTTACATCAGTCCGAAAATCGCGATGTTTGCGATCATCATGATCCCAGCCTCGCTTGTGATCAGCCGGATCATCGTCAAGATCTCGCAGCCGTATTTTAAACAGCAGCAATACTTTTTAGGCCGTTTGAACGGCTATGTCCAAGAAAATATGACCGGCTTTGGCGTTTTAAAAGCATTTGGTCGTGAAAAGGAAACGCTGGCCGGTTTTAAAAAAGTCAATCAAGAGCTTTACCGCTACGGATTCAAAGCGGCGTTTATCAGCGGCTTGATGTCGCCGCTCGTTAATTTGACTGCTTACAGCGCTTATATCGGCGTCGCAGTCCTCGGCTGCTTTTCGGTGATCGGCGGCACGATGCTCGTGGGGCAAGTGCAGGCATTTGTGCAATATGTCTGGCAAGTTTCGCAGCCGATGGGACAGATCACCCAGCTCTCGGCCGTTCTCCAAAGTGCTTCTGCTTCGATTCGGCGGATTTTTGAGATTTTGGATGAAGCCCCTGAAAAAGAGATCGAGCAAGAGGAACAACTGCCGGAGCCCGTTAAAGGCGCGATCCATTTCGATCACGTGTCTTTCAGTTATGATCCGGATGAGCCGCTGATCGAAGATTTGAATGTCAAAGTCGCGCCGGGCCAGACAGTCGCGATCGTTGGACCGACCGGTGCCGGGAAAACAACGCTGATCAATTTGCTGATGCGTTTTTACGACCCGGATAAGGGGGCGATCCGGATCGACGGGGTCGATGCAAAGCATTGCAAGCGCAAAACGATCCGCGCCCTTTTCGGGGTGGTCTTGCAGGACGCGTGGTTATATAATGATACGATCATGGAAAATATCCGCTTTGGCAATCTGAATGCCAGCGATTATGAAGTCGTCGATGCGGCGAAAACTGCCAATGTCGATCACTTTATCCGGACGATGCCGGACGGCTACGAGATGTGCTTGAATGAAGAAAGTACGAATATCTCGCTCGGGCAAAAGCAGCTGATCACGATCGCGCGGGCGATCATCGCTGACCCGAAGATCTTGATTTTGGATGAAGCGACGAGTTCAGTCGATACCCGTCTTGAAGAACTGATCCAAGAAGCAATGGATAAAGTGATGGAAGGCCGGACCAGTTTTGTGATCGCGCACCGCTTGTCGACGATCAAAAATGCCGATTTGATTTTGGTCATGAACCATGGCCACATTATCGAGCAGGGGACACATACGGGACTGTTGGAAAAGGACGGCTTCTATGCGCAGCTTTACAACAGCCAATTTCAAGAAACATGAAAAGAGAGGCCGCGACAGTTTTGCCGCAGCCTCTCTTTCGTGTTAAACGGTGTTCTAAAAGCAGCTTCTTAGTCAAAGAATATTTTCGATTCTTTTTTCGGGAATGAACCAAATGATCAGGATCACAATGATCGAACACAAAACGAGAAGCGGTTCGATAAAAAAGCCCAGCAAGATCCCCAGAACATTGATTGCAAGAGTGACATGCATTTTGCGGTAGCTTTGAAAAGCTTTCGCCAAAAGCGAGTCTTTGCCATTGACCAAGAGCAGGACTTTCAGCAGCAGCCAATACGAAAAGTCAGCCGCCAGCATCACGATCCCATAAGTGATCTCAGGGGCCTGGCTTCTCACGTGGTCGCCTACCCAAGCAGTCGCAAACGGGAAGAAAGTCAACGTGAAAATAAAAAAGTTGTTTGCCCATAAAACGCGGCCGTCGATTTTTTTGACGACTTGGAACAAATGGTGATGATTGTTCCAATAGATCGCCAGTGAAAGAAAACTGATGACATAAATCAGGATCTTGTTTTCGATCCCGTGCAGCGCATTCCAAGTATCACCGGACGGTGTAGCGAGCTCCAGCACCAGCAAGGTCATGACGATCGCGATCACGGCATCTGTAAACGATTCCAACCTCGATTTTGACATGTTTTTATCCTCTTTTTCTGCTATTTGTGGAAACAGTTTTATTTTACCAAACATTTGTGTCAAAATGAAAGAAAAGGGATACACAAATGAGGAGTATCCTTAGAATAGGGGAGGATCAGTTTGACCGAATTATTGAAAGTGGCGCATTTGAATAAAAAAAGCAAAGGTACGCCCGTGCTGAATGATCTCGATTTTCAGTTGAATGATCATGAAATCGTCGGGCTTTTGGGTCCCAGCGGTGCGGGAATGCCGCTAGTCATTGCGGCGATTTTAGGCCTTACGGATTATGAGGAGGGCGAGATTTCCCTGATCGGGCGCCCCGTCAAGAAAGATTCTGAACGGACGCTGCGCCCGCTCGGTGCTGTTCTGCCGGATCTGCCGCACTACCCGTACCTCAGCGGCTGGGGAAACCTGAAGCAGGCAGTGCGTTTGAAAAAAGTGCACCTGAAAAAGAAAGATCTTCAAAAGCTCGCGGCTTCGGTCGGCCTGAAAAATGTGATGAATCGCAAAGTCCGGACATTTTCTGCGGCGCAGCAATTTCAATTATCGCTTGCTGAAGCGCTTCTTGGCGCACCAAAAGTTTTGATCATCGATCAAGCACTTGATCAGCTGGATTTTGCTGCACAAAAAGAGATCGAGAGCCTCTTGAATGCACAAAAGGAGCAAGGGACCGGTATTTTGCTCCTTTCGCAAAATATTCCGCTAGTGGCTCGGTTAGCAGATCGCGTGATCGTGATGCAAAAAGGGACGATCGCGGCCAAACGAAATCTAAAAGAAGAAGATCCCGAACGCCGGATCCGCTTGAAAACGACGGATGACGCTCGGGCAGTAAAAGTATTGTATGAAAATCATTATGACAAAGTACTGGCACTTGATCACGGGATCGAGGTCACCATGATTTCCTCCGAACGACCAGAAATCGTTCAGCTGCTTTTGGACGAAGGGATCGGTGTTTGGGAAATCGAACAGGTGGAAACGTCACTTGAAGAAAAGCTGGCAGGATGGTTTCAAGGAGGGACAGAAGAATGGGCGGATTAATGGTCAATGAGTGGAGCAAACTGTGGCGCAAAAAAACGGCCTGGATCTTTTTATTGCTGCTTATTGCCGCAGCTTTTGGTTCAGCCGGTCTTTTTCATGAAACCGGATCATCGAGCCTCACCGGGGTCCGCTTTTTTTCCGAACTGGCACAAATGATCCCGCTCATGAATTTCTTTTTAGTATTGCTGATGGCCGGCATGGTCGCTGAAGAATTTCGCTTAGGGACGATCAGACTTTTGGCCATTTCACCAAAAGGGCGCGCCAAGATCGTTTTGGCCAAATTTTTTACGATGATTTGTACGGCGCTGCTCTTTTCGGCAGCGCTCCTTGCAGCAAGTTACGGTGCGGCTTGCCTCTTTTTTGGAACATTTTCATTTCTTGAACCGCTTTCGTTTTCGATCGCTGTTCCGAGCATCAAGATCGCGGTCAGTTATCTGCTGCTGAACTTATTTGCCGCCGGGACTTATTTGAGTGTCACGCTTGGGATCGCTTTTTGGAGCGGGACGGCAGGGGTTGCAGCGGGAGTCGGGACAATGTTTGTTTTCGGTGCTTCTTGGATCAATTCATTTATGAACCTGCTTTCCGAAAAAATTTCCTTTTTCAAATGGAATCCTTTCAATCTTTTCAATTTGCGCTCGGCGTATCAAGCGCGCTTTTTGCCAGCGGAAGATCGGCATCAATTTTCGTTGAATGCTGATCAGATGGCAACTGGCTTATTGATCTATACGATCCTTTTTATCGTTTTGGCGATCATCATTTTTTCAGAAAAAGATTTTGATAAAAATAAATCTTAAAAGGAGGAACTCATGAAAAAATGGATCTGTCTGTTGAGTATCCCGCTGCTGTTGGGAGCGAGTGCGAATGTGGCCGATTCACATGCAGCGACCGGACGCTCAGAATCTTCCGCCTCTTCCAATCTGCCCACACAAACAACATCTTCGGCGCAAGAAAAAGAGGCCTCGGTTCCGCTGCCTGCGACCAGTGAGCCGACTTGGAGCTGGGAAAACGGGCATTGGTATCTAAAAGACACGAGCGGCAGCCGATTGCGCGGCTGGCAGCTGGTGCAAAACAAATGGTATTATCTGGATGCTGTAGAAGGACAGATGAAGACGGGTTGGCAAGTGATCGGGGGAACTTGGTATTATTTGGAAGCTAGCGGCGCAATGAAAACCGGTTGGCTCTTCGATCAGCAAAAATGGTATTTTTTGGAAGAGTCAGGCGCAATGGCGACTGGTTTTCAGACGATCTCAGGAAAAAAATTTTATTTTGACGCCTCCGGGAAAATGGCTGCTGGCTGGTTTACGCACGCCGGACAGTGGTATTGTGCCCAAAATGACGGCGAGCTTTATCAAGGCTGGTTTGCCAGCGGCGCTAATTGGTATTTGTTCAGTGAAAGCGGACAAATGCTGACCGGTTGGCAAAAAATCGGTGAAACTTGGTATTATTTGGAAGCTGGCGGAATCATGAAAACCGGCTGGTTCACGAGCGGCGGGAAATGGTACTTCTTAGCGGCGAATGGTGCGATGACAAGCGGTTGGCAGGAGATCAGCGGCTTAACTTATTATTTCACACCGATGAGCGGTGCAATGACAACCGGACTTCAAAGAATCGATCAGGAGCTTTACTTGTTTGCCTCTGGCGGAAATCGTTTAACCGGTTTTCAAAAAGCCGGCGGGAAAATGTATTATTTTGGCACGAATGGCAAAAGTCTCCAGCCGGGCTGGCAAAAAGCGGATGAGCAGAAAGTATATGTCCAAGCGGATCAAAGTTTAGCGACCGGCGCACAAACGATCGATGGAAAAGAATATTTCTTTGGGGAAAACGGCACTTTGGCTGATCAAGGCTGGGTCCAGCTGGCAGACAAATGGTATTATTTGGATGAGGCCGGCCAGCGAAAAACCGGTTGGCTCGCAGTAAACGGGACCTGGTATTATCTGAGCGCGGACGGATCGATGGCGACCGGCTGGCAAAAAGTCAATGACTGCTGGTATTATTTGAACGCGAACGGTGCGATGACAAGCGGTTGGCAATTAGTGAACGGCCGCTGGTATCTTTTGGCCCCGAGCGGTGAAATGTATACGGGTTGGCAGTTTATCAGCAATTCCTGGTTTTACTTAGATCAAAGCGGTGCGATGGCGACGGGCTGGCTGCAAAGCGGCAACGAATGGTATTATCTGCTGGCAGACGGCCGCATGGCAACAGGGCGCCAGTGGATCGACGGCAGCTGGCAGGATTTTTTGAATAATGGTGTCTGGCAGGCCGATTACGTACTCTTCAATGCGTCTACCGTCAATCAAAATGCGCTCGGCGTTCATCAAGGCTGCGAACCGGCGGCACTGTGGGCGGGTTTGAACTGGAAAGGGTATGCAAACAATCTTGGCTATTTGAAACTGGTAGCGGAAATGCCGATCAGCTTTAACGGCAATCCCTATGAAAACTTCGGCGGCAATCCATATTATATGGATGACGATCCGCGGATGTGGGGCTTTCCGGCGATCTTTCCGGGGCCATTCACTAATTGGGCCAAGCGGTACGCTTCCGCTGAAAATATTTCCGGCGCGGATGGCAACCGCTTGCGGCAAGAGCTGCGCGCAAACAATCCAGTCGTTGTCTGGGTGACTGTCGATTTCAATCCGCCGGTCGCCGGGAATCTTTGGTTCGGGTCAGTCTTGTACAACAATCACGCCGTTTTGTTAGACGGCTTTGATGCGAAAAACTGCCGCTACCACGTGGCCGACTCGATCAGCGGCAATTATTGGATCAGCGAAACACGTTTTGAAGCGGCTTATAATGCGCGGCGATTCGCGGTGGCGATCCGCTAAAGAGAAAAGAAAGTTTTGTATGCAGCTTGCGCGCGTGATATACTGAAAAAGTTGCAAAAGAATGTTAGTAAGGAGTCATTATGGAATCATTACACAAAGAAGTCGACCGCAGACGAACATTTGCGATCATCTCTCACCCGGACGCCGGAAAAACAACGATCACCGAGCAGCTGCTGCTATTCGGCGGAGCGATTCGGCAAGCTGGGACCGTCAAAGGAAAGAAAACCGGCAATTTTGCCAAATCAGATTGGATGGACATCGAAAAACAGCGCGGGATCTCCGTGACCAGCTCGGTGATGCAATTTGATTATCAAGGAAAACGAATCAATATTTTGGATACGCCGGGGCATGAAGATTTTTCGGAAGATACGTACCGGACGCTGATGGCCGTCGATAGTGCCGTGATGGTGATCGACAGCGCCAAAGGGATCGAAGCGCAGACGAAGAAACTCTTCAAAGTCGTCAAACAGCGCGGGATCCCGATTTTCACATTTATCAATAAACTGGATCGCGATGGCCGTGAACCGCTCGATCTTTTAGAAGAGCTGGAAGATCTTTTGGATATCCAGTCTTATCCGATGAACTGGCCGATCGGAATGGGCAAAGGGCTCGAAGGATTATATGATATGCATCATCAGCGGGTGGAGATCTACCGGCCGAAAGAAAAAAATTCAGATCGCTTTCTGCCGCTGGATGCGGATGGGCGGATCGATCCGGCGCATCCGCTGACGGAGCAAAGCATTTATCAGCAAACGCTTGACGATGTCGAGCTCGTTCAAGAAGCAGGCGACGCATTTGATTTGGAAAAAATCAAAACGGGGGAACAAACGCCGGTATTCTTCGGCTCCGCTTTGACAAATTTCGGTGTCCAGACTTTTTTGGAGACCTTTCTGGAATATTCACCGAAGCCGCATGCTCATCGAACGGAAGATGGCGAGTATGTCGATCCGTACAATGAAGATTTTTCCGGTTTTGTATTCAAGATCCAAGCAAATATGAATCCGGCGCACCGTGACCGGATCGCGTTTGTCAGGATCTGCTCCGGCAAGTTTGAACGCGGAATGGATGTCGAACTGGAACGCACCGGCAAAAAGTTGCGGCTCAGCAATTCGACTCAATTTATGGCGGACACCCGCGAAACGTTGAATGAAGCCGTCGCTGGCGACATCATCGGTTTGTATGACACCGGCAACTACCAGATCGGAGATACACTCACCGCTGGAAAACTGGAGATCTCGTATGAGAAGCTGCCCCAATTTACCCCAGAATTGTTTGTCAAAGTCCAAGCGAAAAACGTGATGAAGCAAAAATCATTCCATAAGGGGATCGAACAATTGGTCCAAGAAGGAGCGATCCAGCTTTACCGCAATATCGTGACTGAAGACTATATTTTGGGTGCAGTCGGTCAGCTGCAGTTTGAAGTATTTCAATATCGCATGCTGAATGAATATAATGCTGAAGTGATCATGACACCGATGGGCCAAAAGACAGCACGCTGGATCAATCCAGCTGATTTGGATGAACGGATGAGCTCCTCCCGCAATATTTTGGTCAAAGATCGCTACGGTCAGCCGCTCTTCTTATTTGAAAATGACTTTGCGATGCGCTGGTTTGCCGACAAATATCCAAAAGTGAAATTGAGAAGTTTGCTGTAAACAAAGAGAAACTGCCAACGGAAGCCGTGACAAGACTTAAGTCGCGGCTTCCTTCACTATAGAAGGGAAGGAAGGATCAGATTGTGTAAATCGATCTTTTGATAGTCTTGGCGATACTGACTTATATACATTTCTTGATAATAATCAAGTGCTTTGATCCCACCTTCTGTTATATATAGATGTAAGATCTCGGCACTTTCTTCAAAATATGATAATAAGCCGGTGGAAAATAATTTTTTCATAACTTTATCCCAGTCTTCGGAAGCGATGTTTACATATTTGTTTTTTTTACAATAAAACTCATAATATATAACCAGTCCCTGAGTATTATTGAAAAAAATATTAAAAGTGTTATCAATATAGAAAGACAACCCATTTCTTCTTTTTTTTATAACCTCTAATACAAGAAAGTCTGAGTATCCGAATTTGGGCCATGGAGCAATTTTTAAATAATCAATGAGCTGATCGACAAGAATATCTGAGTCATTTCCGTAAAAAATAAAAGTTTTATTGCTGTAAAAGCTAGACTTTGAATTATGGGTACTGATTCTAATTTGACAATAAGCTTGTTGCTCTTCTTTTAAAAAGGTAATATATAATGATTTATCGTTAGAGATCCTGCTCGATAATATCGTGTATCCTGAAATCGATTCTTTGATTTTTTCTTCTAAATTGGACAGTTTTGACAATATTCTCGCACCCTTTTATCGATCCATTTTTCTGATTCGCTTGGATCTTCATTTTTTTGGAGAAGTACTTTTAAGCGGTCTTGTACCAAGGATTCCTTATCATTTTTTCTTTGATTATAGCAAAAAAAATGCCGATATTTTTGATTAGACAACGTATTTATGAAGGAGCAAGCCATGATCACTTTTTATTATACCGCGACCGGCAATAGTCTGGCGCTGGCAAAAGAGATCGGCGGCGAGCTGATCGCGATCCCGCAGTTGGCTGATTTTGATCAGCTTGCCTATAAAGCCGATGCGATCGGGATCGTATTTCCGATCTACAGCCCGTCAGCGCCGACGGAAGTCTTGCAGTTTCTCAGCCGGGCTGCCTTAAATGCTGATTATTTCTTTGCGATCGGGACTTTCGGCAATGATGCCGGACAAGTGATGATGAGTGTCGCTAAGTTTGCAGAAACACGCGGGATCCATTTTGATTACCTTACTCAATTGCAGACGGTCGATAATTATTTGCCGGTTTTTGAAATGGCGGAGGAAGCGGCAACACTTTTGCCAAAGAAGACGAGGGAGCGAACAAAGCAGATCAAAGAAGATATTCTGGCGCGCCGCCGGTCGACGATCGATTTTCGCAGTGCCGCCGAAATCGCGGCAGTCAATCCGGCGATCGACCCCGCGGCGGCGGAGTCTTTTTTGGTGGACGAGCGCTGCAACTTATGCGGGATCTGTGCAAAAGTTTGTCCCGCCGGAAATGTCACAGTGAAAGAAAAGGTTTATTTCGGTGCACACTGTGAAAATTGCGAAGCTTGCCTTCATTGGTGTCCTGAAAATGCGCTGCACCTAAAAGAAGAAAAAAGCAGTGCACGCTGGCAGAATCCCAGTGTGAAGCTGCGCGAGATCATCCGTGCCAACTGGCAGGATCAGAAAAAATGAATATAAAAACAGGGCTTGCGGCAATTGCCGCAAGCCCTGTTTCCGAATAAACGACGTTTCAAAAGCAGCTTCTTCGGATTAGGAGCTGAACACTTTTGTCTCAGCCTTGTGTCGATATAAGCGAAATCATTGGTGGATCTTTTTGTGATGCGGAGTCAGCTGATAAGTCACTTCGACTAAATGATCAAAGCGGATCACAGTTGTATTGCTGCTTGAATGATCAGGCACCAAGCGGTGAAGAATGAAGTCGATCTCTTTTTGATGGATCTTATGGGTTTTATTGCTGAGCGTTAGCTGGATCTGTGTATCTGATTTTTTATATGTAACAGTAATTTTGCCCACTGAGTAGACTCTGACAAGGGTTGCTTCGGTGTTGGCTAACTGGTTGTAAACAAGATTTGCATGACTGCTGGTCACATCGATAATTTTCATGACATCACTCCTATTCAGTATTGTGTGCGTTTTCCTTTTCACAAGTTAATTATATTATTTTTTGGAAAAGTTGGCAAGAAATAAATATCTCATAATTTTTTTATAACCTACCAAAAAAATATAGATAACTGAGAATTGACGCTGATAAATGTATAAATAGGCACTTGATCGATAAAAGAGAATGATTATCAATTATGTAAAAAAACAGCGTCAGAAGAGATGCTGACTCTTCTGACGTTGCCATCTATTCATTATTCGTTATCTTTTTTATCTTCGCTCTGTGACTTATCCTCTTTTGCCGGAGCGGCTGCTTCTTTTGCTGGTGCTTTTTCAGCAGACTCTTCAGCAGCAGCGCCGATCACGATTTTTCCATCCCGGATCTCAGCACGCAATTCGTGGATATCCTGATGATCGAGATAGTAATCAGCGATCCCATCTTCGATTTGGTCTTGGATCGTTCGGCGAAGCGGACGTGCACCCATTTTTGGATCGTACCCCAGATCGACTAATTTTTCTTTTGCCGGTTCTGTTACCGTGATGTGCATGTTCTGTTCTTTCAAGAGCTTGTTGACATCTGCGAGCATCAAGTTGACGATCGCTTTCAAATTCTCTTTGCTGAGCGATTGGAATTCGACGATCGCGTCAAAACGATTCAAGAACTCCGGCTTGAAGTAATCCGTCAGTTGATTCAAAACGGAATGGGTTGTACCAGTCGCTTGTGCACCGAACCCGACATTTGCTTCCGTTGTGCCGCTGCCGGCATTGCTCGTCATGATGATGATCGAATCTTTAAAGCTGACGGTCCGACCTTGAGCATCGGTCAGACGACCGTCGTCAAGGATCTGCAAAAACATATGCAGAACATCGGGATGAGCTTTTTCGATTTCATCCAGCAGGATCAAACTGTAAGGATTGCGACGCACCTTTTCGGTCAATTGGCCAGCTTCTTCATAGCCGACATAGCCTGGAGGGGAACCGATCAGTTTCGAGACGCTGTGTTTTTCCATATATTCACTCATATCGAAACGGATCATCGAATCTTCATTGCCGAACAATTCATAAGCCAGCTGTTTTGCCAGTTCAGTCTTGCCGACACCTGTCGGTCCGACGAAGAGGAAGGAGCCGACCGGGCGTGTATGTTTTCCAAGGCCGATTCGGTTTCGGCGGATCGCTTTGGAAACTTTCGCAACAGCGCTGTCTTGGCCGATGACGTGTTTCGTCAAATCTTCATCGAGATTTTTCAATTGTGTCTGCTCTTTTTGCTTCAACTCGCCAACGGGGATCCCTGTTTTTTCTTGGACGATATTTTCCATATCTTTTTCAGTAACTGTTGGGATCTCGTTTTTAGCGACTTGCTGTTTTTTGAGCTCGTTCAATTTATTGATCTGGTCGCGGTAATAAGCCGCTTTTTCATAATCTTCTTCTTTGGATGCTTGATTCTTTTGCGCTTCGACATCCTTCAAACGTTTATCGATCGTTTCGGGATCGACGAACTTGATCGTCAAGTTCTTTTTCGAACCCGACTCATCCAAAAGGTCGATCGCTTTATCAGGCAGGAAACGTTCCTGAATGTAACGGTTCGACAGGATCGCTGCAGCTCGGATCGCACCATCCGTATATTTGACATGATGGTAGTCTTCATAACGGTTTTGGATCCCCTTCAGGATCGTGATCGTTTCATCGACGCTCGGTTCATCGACCCGGACAGGTTGAAGACGGCGCTCAAGGGCGGCATCTTTTTCGATGATCCGGTATTCATTCAATGTTGTTGCGCCGACCATTTGCAGCTCGCCGCGAGCCAATGCCGGTTTCAAAATCCCGCCGGCATCCATATTGCCTTCGCCGGCACTCCCGGCACCTACGAGTTCATGGACTTCATCAATGAAGAGAATGATCCGTTTGTTGGCTTTGACTTCTTCCATCAATTGCTGGATCCGTTCCTCAAATTGTCCGCGGATCCCGGTTCCTTGAACGAGGGAAGCGACATCTAACCGAATGACTTCCTTATTCAAAAGTTTTTGCGGTACTTCGCCATTGACGATCTTTTGCGCTAATCCTTCAACGACCGCAGTTTTCCCGACGCCGGGCTCTCCGATCAAGACCGGATTATTTTTGGTCCGCCGATTCAGGATCTCGATGACCCGCATGATTTCGTCATCCCGGCCGACAACTGGATCGATTTTTCCTTGGCGGGCTTCTTCAGTGACATTGATCCCGTATTTGCCAAGAAGCGATTCTCCTTGACCTTGCTGCGGACCAGGACGACCAGGGCCGCCTTGACCGCCGCCGCGGCCGCCGAAGAAATTATTTCCGCCGCCTCCGCCGTTACCGCCGCCGGATTGAGTTGGCGGGGGATTGCCGCCGCCATTTGAGAATTGTTCTTGCATTGAACGGAACAGATCGTCGAGCGACCCGAAACCATAAGGATCTTGGCCCTGGCCTACCGGTCCGTTCGGAGTATTATTCATTTGTTGAGCTTGTTGTGCCTTTAATTTCTGATAACAACTTTGGCAATAGTCGAGCTGTTTGCGCTGACCATTGACATTCGCATATAAATGAATCGTTGCTTCATTTTTTCCGCAGTTTTGACAAAGCATATAAAGGACACTCCTTTCTAAATCAAAGGGGGATAGTTGCCTCGGACAACGGGTTGTTGTTGATTGACCTTTCCTGACCTTTGTATCAATTATATCATTTTTTGTTGTCAGCGCAAGCAGAACGCTCGCGAAAACAGCCGCGCAGAAAATCTGTTAACAAAAAAGACGGGATTGTTTTTTTTATAAAATGATCGTCTTTTTTTGTAAGAGCTTAACGGCGCGGACAATCAGGGATAAAACTAGAGTTCTGCTACGAAATAGTTGTAACTAAAATGGAAAAATGGTAATCTTTAGTAGAGAATTAAAGAAGGAGACAAGAGGAGAAAACTCTTTATCTTTCTTCATTTCAAATCCATTTTAGGACAAAGGAGAACGATGACTATGGAAAAAAAAGAGTTTCATATTATTGCTGAGACAGGGATTCATGCTCGTCCTGCAACTTTATTGGTCCAAACTGCTTCTAAATTCAATTCTGATATCAACCTTGAATACAAAGGGAAATCAGTCAATCTTAAATCGATCATGGGCGTAATGTCGCTTGGCGTTGGCCAAGGAAGCGATGTCACGATTTCAGCAGACGGCGCCGATGAAGGAGATGCAATGACTGCTATCGAAGAAACAATGAAAAAGGAAGGACTTTCTGAATAATGTCTGAAAAGTTAAAGGGAATTGCCGCTAGTGATGGGATTGCTGTTGCAAAAGCTTATTTATTAGTGCAGCCTGATTTATCTTTTGAGAAAAAAAGCATCACTGATCCTGCTGCAGAGTCTGCACGTCTAGACAAAGCCTTGCAAGAATCGATCGATGAGCTTCATATTATTCGTGATAAAGCCAAAAAAAACTTGGGTGAAAAAGATGCACAGGTTTTTGATGCGCACATCATGGTCCTGAGCGATCCGGAAATGATCGGACAAATCAAAGACTTGATCAATTCGGACAAAGTCAATGCCGAAGCTGCTTTAAAACAAGTGACTGATCAATTTATTGATACACTTGAAGGAATGACTGATAATCCTTATATGCAGGAGCGCGCTGCCGACGTGAAAGATGTCACAAAGCGCGTGCTGGCACATCTGTTAGGTGTTCGGCTCCCTGACCCTTCGATGATCCAAGATCAAGTGGTGATCGTCGCACACGATCTGACACCAAGCGACACTGCTCAGCTTGATAAAGAGCATGTGAAAGCATTTGTGACAGATATCGGCGGCAGAACGTCACATTCAGCGATCATGGCGCGTTCACTTGAGATCCCGGCGATCGTCGGAACCGAAAAGATCACTTCTGTTGCAAAACAAGGAATGATGCTGGCGGTCGATGGTCTTTCCGGTGAAGTAGTGATCGATCCAAGCGAGGCAGAAGTCAAAGAATTCCGCAAAGTGGCGGAGAAATTTGCCGCTCAAAAAGCGGAATGGGACAAACTCAAAGATGAAAAGACGGTCACTGCTGACGGAAAGCATTTTGAACTGGCTGCCAACATCGGGACACCGAAAGATTTGACCAGTGTTCATAAAAACGGTGCTGAAGCAGTCGGACTTTATCGTACAGAATTCTTGTATATGGATTCTCCTGATTTTCCGACTGAAGAGCAGCAGTTCGATGCATACAAAGCTGTTTTAGAAGGAATGGGCGATAAACCAGTCGTTGTTCGGACGATGGATATCGGCGGTGATAAAAAGCTCCCGTATCTGCCGCTTCCGAAAGAAATGAATCCGTTCTTGGGATACCGTGCGATCCGGATCTGCTTGCATGAACAAGGAATGTTCCGGACGCAGCTGCGCGCTTTATTGCGGGCCTCTGTATACGGGAATCTGCGGATCATGTTTCCGATGATCGCTACCTTGCAGGAATTCCGGCAAGCGAAACAGATCGTTGAAGAAGAAAAAGCAAAATTGAAAGCCGACAAAGTTGCAGTAGCCGATGAGATCCAGCTCGGCATCATGATCGAGATCCCGGCAGCGGCGGTCCTTGCCGACAAATTTGCTAAAGAAGTCGACTTCTTCAGCATCGGCACGAATGATCTGATCCAGTACACAATGGCTGCTGATCGGATGAACGAACGTGTTTCTTATTTGTACCAGCCTTATAATCCGTCGATTCTGCGCCTGGTCAAACATGTGATCGACAGTGCGCACAAAGAAGGAAAATGGGCAGGAATGTGCGGTGAAATGGCCGGTGATCAAAAAGCGGTTCCGCTTTTGGTCGGGATGGGACTCGATGAGTTTTCGATGTCTGCCACTTCGATTTTGAAAACGCGCAGTTTGATGAAACGTCTTGATACCGCAAAGATGAAAGAATTAGCTGACAAAGCGCTGACGGACTGTTCGACAGTTGATGAAGTGTTGGAGCTTGTCGCACAATATGTTCCCGAATAATCAAAACGCGAAAGATCGTGACCACATTGTCACGATCTTTTTTTGTGGGGATCTCCGACTTAAGCCTGAATTTTTGGTTCTGGCTGTTAGAAAGGAGCGGCTTAAGGTATAATTAACATATTGTCAAAGATCACGCGCCTTGATTCTTTCGCGAGAAGGAATCTCAGAGCTTCGTCTGATCGATTCACGATGACAAAATGAAACGATTCGTTTTAAAGAGGTGTCAAAGTGAAGGTTTTATTATACTTTGAAGGAGAAAAAATAGTCAGCAAATCTGGAGTGGGCCGTGCACTTGCTCATCAGAAGCGCGCACTTGCTGCGTGGAACATCGATTATTCGACTGATCCGCGGTGTACCGATTATGATATTTTACATATCAATACGTATGGACCTAAAAGCAGCTACATGATCTGGAGAGCCCGGAGAATGGGAAAAAAAGTGATTTATCATGCCCACTCGACGGAAGAAGATTTTCGAAATTCTTTTGTCGGCTCTAATGCGCTGGCGCCGCTGGTCAAAAAAAGATTGGTCTATTTATACCGTAAAGCAGATCATTTGATCACACCGACGCCCTATGCAAAAAAACTGTTGAAAAACTACGGCCTGACAGTACCGATCGCGCCGATCTCCAATGGGATCGATTTGAAAAAATACTACCCTGATCCAGAAAAAGAGCGGGAATTTCGAAATTATTTTCAGTTGGCACCCGATCAAAAAGTGGTCATGAGTGTCGGCTTGTTTTTTAAGCGCAAAGGGATCATCGATTTTATCGCGCTGGCACGGCGTTTTCCGGCCTATACGTTTATCTGGTTCGGGGATGTACCGCTTTTTTCGATCCCGCGGGATATTCGCGAGATCGTCAAGAAAGATCACCCGCAAAACGTGATCTTTCCCGGTTATATCACAGGTGCGGTTCTTCAGGGGGCCTATTCCGGCGCCGATCTGTTTTTCTTTCCATCCTATGAAGAAACAGAAGGGATCGTTGTTTTGGAAGCACTGGCCAGCAAACAGCAAGTTTTGCTGCGGGATATTCCGGTATATCAAGGCTGGATGCAAGCCGGCACAAATTGTTTTATGGGAAGAAACAACGATCAATTCGCAGCGCTGATTTCTGAGATTTTGCAAAAAGAAGCTCCTGACTTGACGCGGGAAGGTTACCAAACTGCCCAAGCACGCGATATCCGGCAAGTCGGCCGAGAATTGCGGGCAGTGTACGAGCATGTATTGGGACAGACACCGAAAGATGATCTTTATCAAAAAATAATGAATTGATCAAAGAGAGCACATGATAGAGACGGCTGATCAGCTGAGGGGTCTTTTTTGGATCGCGGAAAAGGGATCTTCTCAACCAGCTGTTTCTTTAAGCGATCATTATTTCAAGAAAATCATTGCGAAAATCCGGCATGATGAATTACTATAAATGTGCGGGAAATCTGAAACACTGCTTAGAGGTGAGAGAATGAGGATCGGAATATTTACAGATACATATTTTCCGCAAGTCAGCGGCGTGGCGACATCAACCAAAACGCTTAAAACGCAGCTGGAAAATCGCGGACATGAGGTGATCATGTTCACGACGACTGACCCGAATGCCGCGGAAGATGAAGAAGATAATATCATTCGGCTGCCAAGTGTCCCGTTTGTTTCATTCAAAGATCGGCGGATCATTATCAGCGGGATGCGCGACGCCTATAAAAAAGCGAAGGCGATGCGGCTGGATCTGATCCATACGCAAACGGAGTTCGGGACGGGGATCTTGGGAAAATTCGTCGCCAAGCAATTGAAGATCCCTTGTATCCATACGTATCACACGATGTATGAGGATTATCTGCACTATATTGCTCACGGCAAATTGATCAAGCCGCGAATGGTGAAAGCTTATTTCAAATTTTTCAGTATTGGGCTGAGCGGGATCGTCTGTCCGAGTGAACGGGTCTTGGAAACGATGCAGTCGTATAATATCGATGTACCGCTTCGCATTATTCCAACAGGGATCGAGATCGAAAAATTTCTGCCGGATCCTTGTACCAAACGGGCATCGGAAAACTTTCGTCATGAGCTGGGTTTTCAAAAGGATGATCTTCTTTTGCTTTCCCTCTCGCGCGTTTCTTATGAAAAAAATATCCAAGCGGTCATCCACGGAATGCCGGAAGTTTTGCGCCACTATCCGAAGGCTTGCCTCCTGATCGTCGGCAAGGGACCTTATACAGCAGAGCTGAAGGAGCTCGCCCAGACTTTAGGATTGGGGCGCCATGTCCGTTTTATCGGCGAGGTGCCGCATGACGAGGTCAGCAAATTTTATCAAAGCGCCGATTATTTTGTTTCTGCTTCGACTTCGGAATCACAAGGATTGACTTATATCGAAGCAATCGCAGCCGGATGCCAAGCGATCGTTGCCGGCAATCATTATATCGATAATTTATTCAATGATCTGACACTTGGCGAAACCTTTCGCGGCGACAAAGAGTTTGCGCCGACGCTCCTGCACTATATCGACCGCGGTTTGAAGTTTGACCCGGCGGCCCAGCAGAAAATGCTCCGTGAGATCTCGGCGGAAACATTCGGCGACCGCGTGATCGAGTTTTACGACTCTTCGCTGCGGTACTTTGAAGATAATTTATTAGCTGATTATGAAAAGCGGATCCCGCGCGAGAAAGAAAAGATCAAATTTTTCAGACGTTGAAGCAGGAGGGAAAAGTATGAAAAAATTAGGATTTATCGGCACCGGTGTCATGGGCACCTCGATCGTGAAGCATCTTTTGAAAGCGGGCTGCACGGTAAATGTCTATAACCGGACAAAGGCGCATGCTGAAGCGGCGCTTGCAGCAGGGGCGCTCTGGAGCGCGACACCCCAAGAAGTCACTGAGAAAAGCGATGTGATCTTCACGATGGTCGGCTTTCCGACCGATGTACGCGCGGTGTATTTTGGCGATCAAGGTATTTTTCAAGCACCGATCGCCGGGAAATTTTTAGTGGATCTGACGACCAGCGAACCGACGCTGGCGCGCGAACTTTTTGAGCATGCGCTCAAAGAAGGTGCTTATGCGCTGGATGCACCGGTTTCAGGCGGCGATCTGGGTGCGCAAAACGGGACACTGACGATCATGGTCGGCGGTGAGTCTGAGCCGTTCGCAGAACTGAAACCGCTCTTCGAACTTTTTGGAACAACTGTCCAGCTGCAAGGCGGAGCCGGCAGCGGACAACATACGAAAATGGCAAATCAGATCATGATCGCCGGGACGATGACCGGCATGTGCGAACTTTTAGCGTATGCGGACAAAGCTGGTTTGGATTTGGAAAAAGTCGTTGCGACTGTTAACGGCGGAAGTGCGGCCAATTGGTCGTTAGCGAACTATGCGCCGCGGATCTTGCAGCATGATTTCACGCCCGGCTTTTTTGTCAAGCATTTCATCAAAGATCTCAGGATCGCCTTGGAAGAAGCGGAAAAAATGGGCTTGGAGCTCCCCGCAACACAAGAAGCAAAACGGCTCTATGATGCATTAGCGGCAAAAGGCGAAGAGAATGCCGGAACACAAGCTTTGATCAAACTTTGGTGGCCAGCGGGCGATCCGGCTGTTTATCATAAAAAATCCTAATTTCTTTTGCTTTTTTCATGCAGATGCCCCGCTATTTTGATACAATAGTTTCGAGGTTTCGAATAAAGGGGGAAATAAGATGCATTCGCAATTAGTGGCAATCATTAAGCGCCTAGAAGCGATGACTGAAGCGAGCGATGGCGAGGTCCAAGTTCGCCGCTTTGAAAAAGACGGTGTCGAAAAGTGCACAGTCAGTTACGATAGCGCGACCGAAACTTTTGAATTGACTGAAGGAGATACGAAAGAAAGCTATCAGTTTGACAATATCGATTTGGTAGCGATTGAGATCTATGAGTTGATCCAATAAGCAAAAACAACACCGAAGACACAAGACAAACGGCGGCTGCTGGTTGTCCTGTGTCTTTTTATAACAATTTAAGTTATATAACTTGCCATATCAATAGTGATTGTGGGATATTAAATAATATATGAAGGAACAGCAGTTTATAAACTAGGGGAGATGTTCAATGGCACAAGCATATCAATTCCCAAAAAACTATGAGCGTTTTCTCGAGATGGGTCAAAATGATTTGAAACAAAAGAAAACAAAAGAAGCAATCGCTTGTTTTCAGCAGGCCTACGCGATCACACCGAGTTTCTCGCTCAACTTTTTCATTGCCAGTCTTTTTGCCGAGCAAGGGGCATACCAAGAAGCGCGGAATTTTATCAGAAAGTACCGCTCCGAGTATCTGGCTAAATTTGAATATTTGACTTTTTATCTGGAGATCTTGATCGAAGAAAAAGACTTTTTAACGGCGAATGCCGTCATCAATGAGCAGATGCTGAATTGCGGCAGTGAATCGCTGCAGCCTTTGGTAAATCTGAAGCGGTATGTCAAAAGCAAAGAGCTGCTCTATCAGCAGGCCGAGCAGTGGGATCTGGCGAAAGTCAAAGCAAAGCTTTTGGCGCTTCCGGAAGTTTCCGTCGCGCAGCAGTTGGAGAGTTTTTCCGAAGCATTTTATCTGCCGCAATCAGATTATTTAGAAGTTTGCCAAGTTCTCTTGGCCTCTGCACGCGTCCACAGTTTGGTCAAAAGCCGGCTGCTGGAAAAATTAGTGGTTTTAAACAGTAAAAAAACATTTCAATTTGCTTGGATCGATCAAAAAAGGTATCCAGTAGTGCCTGCCGCCATCGAGCTGCCGCAAGACGATCCGCTGTACTTGCGCACGGCGACCTATTTAAAAGTCAGCCTGCTTTCGCATGATCCGATCCTTTATCATGATCTTTTGGAAGAATTCAAATTGCAATTTGCGCTTTTGTGGCCTTTTCCGGATAAGCGGCTGGAATCCGCAGAAATCTGGGTCAAGGCATACTTGCTGCACTATTCGCCGGGACTCTTAAAATATCATTCTGCAGAAGAAAAAAAGGAGATCGAACGCGCAGAAAAAATCCAAGAACAGCTGCGGCTATCGCTTGCTGATTGGGATCCAGGCAATAATTAGTTTACATTTGAAAATCAATAGTGTACTATAAAAAGGTATGCTTATGCGTTTCTGAACGTGAATACACGAACTGATGGAGGGAATAGATAATGACTGCAACTTGGGAAAAAAAAGGCACAAATGATGGTGTCCTTTCCTTTGATATCCCGCAAGAAGAAATTCAAAAGGGATTGACAAAAACATTCAACAAAGTAAGAAAAAATTTGACGGTACCTGGATTCCGCAAAGGAAAAATCTCACGTCAAGTATTTAACCGGATGTACGGTGAAGCAAGCTTGTATGAGGATACTCTGAACGATCTTTTGCCGACTGCTTATGAAGCAGCTGTCCAAGAGGCAGGGATCGATCCAGTTTCTCAGCCGAAAATCGATATCGTTTCGATGGAAGCGGCTGAACCTTGGAAATTGACGGCTGAAGTGATCGTCAAACCAGAAGTCAAATTAGGCAAATATAAAGACTTGACGGTGCCGAAACAAGACCGCGAAGTCACTGAAAAAGATGTCGAAGATCGTCTGACCCGCGAACAAACCGCGATGGCTGAATTGGTCTTGAAAGAAGATGAACCAGCTGCAGAAGGCGACACTGTCGTAATCGACTTTGAAGGCTTCTTGAACGGCGAACCATTTGAAGGCGGAAAAGCGGAAAATCATTCGCTGGAACTTGGCAGCGGCTCATTCATCCCCGGATTCGAAGATCAATTGATCGGCCACAAAGCTGGCGAAGAGCTTGAAGTCAAAGTGACTTTCCCTGAAGATTATCAAGCGAAAGACTTGGCAGGCCAAGAAGCGATCTTCAAAGTGAAGATCCACGAAGTCAAAGCGAAAGAACTTCCAAAATTGGATGATGAATTTGCAAAAGATGTCGATGACGGCGTTGCGACTTTAGATGAATTGAAGAAAAAATATCATACGGAGATTGCCGAAACAAAAGAGAAAGCAGCGCAAGAAGCCGTTGAAGATGCTGCGATCAAAGGGGCCGTTGATAATGCAGAAATCGTTGATCTTCCGCAAGTCATGATCGATGAAGAAGTAAAACGTTCAATGGACGAATTCTTCAACAACATGCAGCGTCAAGGGATCAATCCGGAAATGTACTATCAAATCACTGGTACAAAAGAAGAAGATCTGAAGAAACAAATGGAAGGTGAAGCAGAAGGCCGCGTCAAGACGAATCTGGTCCTTGAAGCTGTCGCTGCTGCTGAAGATCTTCAAGCAACTGACGAAGATGTTGAAAAAGAAATCAAAACTCTCTCCGAACAATTCAACATGCCGGCTGATCAAATCAAACGTATTTTGACAACTGATATGCTGAAACATGATATCGTAATGAAACAAGCAGCTGATATCGTAACGAGCAGCGCACAAGAAGAGAAATAGGCGGTTTGAGCGATCCCGCTTTTGATTGAGAAGGAAGGACTTGGCGACGAATCGTCCCAAGTCCTTCCCTTTTGCAATCAGCCGGAAACTGAATCCTTTTTCTTTCGCATGGGCTGTGTTACTATAATAAAAGGCAAAACCGAGAAATGAGGGGTTACTATGTACGAAGAGAATAACAATTCCGGGACTGTTCGGTGTTCTTTTTGCGGAAAAACACAAGAAGAAGTCAAGAAAATCGTTGCCGGCCCAGGGGTATACATATGCGATGAATGCATCGATCTCTGCAAAGAGATCATCGATGAGGAATTTTACGATGAAGCGGTCAAAGAATTAACGGATGTACCAACACCTGCTGAACTTTTGAAAGCGCTGGATGAATATGTGATCGGTCAGGGCAAAGCGAAAAAAATGCTTTCGGTCGCCGTTTATAACCACTATAAACGGGTCAATCAAATGCAGACGAAAAAAGACGATGACGATGCTGTCGAGTTGCAAAAAAGCAATATTTGTCTAGTCGGGCCAACGGGATCCGGGAAGACATTTTTGGCGCAGACATTGGCAAGAACGTTGGATGTCCCGTTTGCGATCGCAGACGCGACGAGTTTGACGGAAGCCGGGTATGTCGGTGAAGATGTGGAGAATATCTTGCTGAAGCTGCTCCAAGCAGCTGATTATAATGTTGAACGCGCGGAACGCGGGATCATCTATATCGATGAGATCGACAAGATCGCAAAAAAATCAGAAAATGTCTCGATCACGCGTGATGTTTCCGGCGAAGGGGTCCAGCAAGCACTGCTCAAGATCTTGGAAGGCACGATCGCAAGTGTTCCACCGCAAGGCGGGCGCAAACATCCGCATCAAGAGTTTATTCAGATCGATACGACGAATGTTTTATTCATCGTCGGCGGAGCCTTTGACGGCATCGAAACGATCGTCAAAAATCGTTTAGGTGAAAAGATCATCGGTTTCGGCAGCGACAATAAAAAAATCGACGAATCAAAGAGCATCATGCAGCAGATCATTCCAGAAGACTTGCTGAAGTTCGGCTTGATCCCGGAATTTATCGGGCGCCTGCCGATCATGGCCGCACTTGAAAAACTGACCAAAGAAGATCTGGTCCGGATTTTGACTGAACCGAAAAATGCCCTCGTCAAGCAATATAAGAAACTTTTGTCGCTTGATGATGTTGAACTGGATTTTGAACCGAAAGCATTGACTGCGATCGCTGCTGAAGCGATCCAGCGCAATACCGGCGCTCGCGGCTTGCGTTCGATCATTGAAGAAACGATGACCGATATCATGTTCCAGATCCCGAGCGATCCGACGGTCGAAAAAGTCGTGATCACCGAAGAAACTGTCAAAAATAAAACGCTGCCGCTCGTCATCCATCACCAAGAAGAGCCCCAGGCAGAAAAAAAGATCGGGTGAGGTGAGTCGATGGAAGTCCGTCATGCCGAAATTTTGATCTCCGCCGTTTCCCCCGAACAATATCCTAATGGCAAATTGCCGGAGATCGCGCTCGCGGGGCGGTCGAATGTCGGGAAATCGTCATTTATCAACCGGTTGATCAACCGCCGCAATCTTGCGCGCACCTCAAGCAAGCCTGGCAAAACACAAACACTCAATTTTTACTTGATCGATGACGTATTCCGCTTTGTCGATGTCCCGGGTTATGGCTATGCAAAAGTTTCAAAAGCAGAGCGGGCGAAGTGGGGGCAGATGATCGAAACATATTTGACCGAGCGCAAAGATTTGGCGCTCGTGATCAGCTTGATCGATTTTCGCCATCCGCCGACAACGGATGATATCCAGATGTATCAGTTTCTGAAATATTACGGGTTGCCGACTGCGATCGTTGCCACGAAAGCTGACAAAGTGCCGCGCGGCAAATGGAATAAACACGAAAATGAGATCAAACGCGCTTTGCAGTTCGATCCGGAAGACAAGTTTATCGTTTTTTCAGCTGAAGACAGTACTGGGAAAACAGCGGCTTGGGAAATGATCGAAGAAGCGATCCAAAATAAAAAATTCTGAGGAAATCATTCCTCAGAATTTTTTTCTTTTTCTTTTCGTTTTTCTTCAGCGCGGTCCGCTGCCGCCATAGCTTTTTTCAAAGCTTCAGGGTCGTCTTGCTGTTTTTTTTCTTTTAAAGGCTTGCCGACGAGGTCTTCAAATAACTTATCCAATGTATTGTCGCGTTCAAATTTTAATACCATTTTACATTCCCCCTGAGACCTCTATTTTAGGCGAAATTCTCTTCTTTGACAAGGTCCAGATAAAAGGCGGTCATCGTGCCGTTCATATACGGAATAAGCCAGAGAAAACCGATCCCGAGCGTCAAGACGGATAAGAGCACCCATGGGATAAAACTTAATGATAAGACAAAATAGCGCCATTTGTTGCCGACCATCAAGCGGCGGCTCGTTGTGATCATGTCTAGAATCCCCATGTTTTTCCCGGTGTGTTCATAAAAGTCGCGGTTGAAGTAATAGATCTGCGAATAACTGAAGGTCTTGATGATCCCAGGAATAATGAGCAGCAGCGACCATAGGAAAATGAAGATGTTGGAGACGATGATCAAAAGCGTGTTGCTTTTGAATGTCGGCTTTTGAAAGCTTGAAAACCCGGCCGTCAGCCAGTCGAAGTCGGCATTTTTCGGATCTTTTAAGAGATCCAGCAGTGCATAAAGCGGTCCGATCGTGAAATGAGTCTGAAGGATCGAAAGAATGATTTCAATAAGGATGAAGAGGATAAAGATCGGCCAGTAATGTGCCATCAATTGAGTGAATTGCTCTGTCGGGAGCTCTTCCGTACTGGTCAAGAAATCAAAAAGCGGCTGCGGGGTAAACCAGCCGAAAAAGCCGGTGATCATGCCAGTCAGCGCCATTGAAGCGACGAACGGGATCAAATGCAGGCCGATCATTTGTCCCCAGCGGCCGCTGTAAGCCTGTTTGACTTGATCTTTCAGTTCTTTTCTTGTTTTTTTCATTGGTTTCCTCCCTTTTTTAAAAAGTATACCATAGCGTTCCATCAGGGAGTATCCAAAAGATGCATCGGAGCGGAATCTTCGTTATACTGAAAGAGAGAAGGGGTGAGAAGATGAAAGAGCAGCAGATTTATATGATGGGGCGCTTTATTTTATTTGAAAATGAGCAAAAAAAGCGCGACTTTTTAAGCGATTGGCTTATCTTTGCCCGAATTTTGGCAGAGCCAGAAACGATCCAAATCGCTGCACACGAGCCGCAGCCGTTTGATTTGGCGGCAGTACTGAAGGAATTTGAAGCGCTTGCTCTTTCGCCCGCCAGCGAAACGGCGATCCAGCTCGCTTCTTCCGCCGGGACTTTTGCGATCACCTTGCAAAAATCGGGCATGATCGAACAAAATGTATTCAGTGAAGCTCTTTATTTTGCGCATGAAGCAGTCATTACCGATTATTGGGAACAGCGTTTTTCGGCGAACGGCTTGTATGGTTATTTGCGCTCCTATGAAGAATATTTGCTGGCGAATACCGGCAATCGTCGAATGCCGCCTTGGGTGAACAGCGCTAGGTCGATAAAAAACGAACGGTCGCTGAGCGAGAATCGCGCGGGTCGTGATATCTATGAGGAATACCTGCTTTTGAGCAGCTGCTGGAAAATGTACTTCAGTCGTTTTTATTTTCAGCTTTATCCAAAACCGCTTTTTTTCGACCTTCAAGGGATCGAAGAAACCTCCCAGCTGCCGGAAGACAGTTTGCGAGTTACATTATTTAAAGATTGGCGAAATTGGGAACATCCGGCGAATCTCCATTATCAAAAGCTGTTTCGCCAGCAGATGGGGATCGATCAGCTGGCACCTGCAAGTGCTGCGGCATTTCAAGAGCCGTATATCGAATTCGCAGTCGATCCGCCGCAAGTCGAGACTTTGCAGTTTTACAATAAAAATCTGCAGCCCACTCCAAAAAGCAAAGCCAGTTTCTTCACGACGCGCCGCTTTGATGTATTGTCGCACGAATATGTTGAATTTCGCACAAAAGGCAGTCTGAATCTGCAAGCGTACTTTCCCGAGATCGATCTGGACCGGCGGCAGATGGTCAAATATCTTGCGATCGATCCGCGGATCTTTGCCGACAAAGGGTTCACTGGTTTTAATTATTATCTGCACCGTTACCTCGATCTGCCGGTCGTCGATCCGCGGATGAAGGATTTTCAGTTGCTGTTTTTCTTCTTTTTGCCGCCGCAGACGCTCGCACTCGTTCCGTTCGACCGGCTGAAGACTGTCTACCATGATCAAAAATCGATCAGCGGGGCGCAGGAGCATGCTTCAGCAAAAGTCGAGTGGCGCTTTGAAACGCCGCGCTACCCGATCACATTCCGTTTCGTTGAGGTTTCAGAAGACGAGGAGCGTTCGCTGGTCCGGCGCAAACGGCCGCGGCTTCTTTTGCCAGGTGAAGTCGACCGGCTTTCAGAAGCGAAAGGCAATCAATAAACCCCCGTTCCCGAGCGAAAGCTCGCGGAACGAGGGTTTTTCTGTGAGATCAGTTTTCTAATGAAAGGCCGGATGCTTTCGCAGTTGCGCCTGATTTGGCCGGTCGCCGCCAGATCCCGTAGATGATCGCAGTGATGACTGAACCGATCAAAACGGATAAGATGAACATCAGCGGATGATTGGACAGCAGGGCAACAAAGATCCCGCCATGCGGTGCCGGAACATTGACGCGCCACAGCTGTGTCAAACCGCCGCCGATCGCTGAACCAATGATCGAGGAAAGAATGACTCGCAGCGGGTCAGCGGCTGCGAACGGGATCGCCCCTTCGGTGATGAAAGAAAGACCCATCACATAGTTGGCAAGCCCGGAGTTGCGTTCGTCTTGTGTAAACTTGTTTTTGAAAACAGTCGTTGCGATCGCGATCGCAAGCGGCGGGATCATCCCGCCAGCCATGACAGCGGCCATCAGGCGGCCGTCGTTCGTATTCGTATATACGCCGATCGCAAAGGTGTAGGCTGCTTTGTTGACGGGACCGCCCATATCGACGGCCATCATCCCGCCGAGGAGCCCGCCTAAGATCACAGCGTTGCCGGTCCCCAAGTTCTCAAGAAAATGGTTCATCGCCGTATTGATCCCGCCGAAGATCGGCACAATGATGAAATACATGAGCAATCCGGTCAAGAAGAGCCCGAGCACGGGATAGATCAAGATCGGCTTCAAACCGTTCAACGATTTTGGCAGATTGCGGAAAAGGTGTTTCAGCCATAAAACGACATAACCGGCAATAAAGCCGCCGATCAAACCGCCGAGGAACCCAGCTTTGCCGAGTGCCGGAACCGCTTCGATGGAAGCCGTCGCCGCCATCCAGCCGGCGGCCATCCCGGGCATCAGCGCTGGGCGCTCGCCGATACTCATGGCGATAAAGCCTGCTAGAATCGGTACGAGGTAAGCAAATGCGCCCGTTCCGATCGAGTTCAAGAACAAGAAGATCGGCGAATGATCGCCAACAGTCTGCTCGATCAAGAAGGAGAGGGCCATCAAGATCCCGCCGCCGACAACGAACGGCAGCATATGCGAGACACCATTCATCAGATCTTTATAGATCCGCGACCAGATACTTCCTTGTGTTTCTTCTTCTTCAGCAGCGGATTCGCCGCTATCACCGCCGGCAGCATGGAAGATCGGAGCTTTGCCGTCTTCGACGATCTTGATCAGCTCTTCAGGTTTGCGGATCCCGTCACTGACCGGACGGTTGATAAGCGGTTTGCCGTTGAAACGATCCATTTCGACATTTTTGTCTGCGGCAATGATGACGCCCGCAGCCTTTTTGATATCTTCTGCAGTCAGCCGATGCTTGATGCCTTCGGAACCATTCGTTTCGACTTTGATCTTGACACCCATTTCTTTGGCTTTTTTCTTCAAAGCATCCTCAGCCATATAGGTGTGGGCGATCCCGGTCGGACAGGCGGTGACAGCAACGATGAACGGCTCATCGCTTGCGGCAGCCGCCGCTTCCGTTGCCGCGGTCGGGGCTTTGGCACTGGCAGCTGTTTCGGCTGCTTTTTGTTTTTGTTCTTCTTCCTCTTTCTTTTCTTCTGCTTCTTTTGCGTCTTCAGTCTCGGTCACGATCGCCAGCACTTCATCTGGAGTATCCGCTGCCTTTAATTTTTGGACGAATACCGGATCGATCAATAATTTAGCGAGGGCGGCTAGTGCCTGCAAATGAGTATTATTGGCGCCTTCAGGAGCAGCGATCATGAAGAATAAATAAACCGGTTTGCCGTCAAGTGCTGCGTAGTCGACCCCTTTCTTGCTTTTGGCGAAAAGGACCATCGCTTTTTTGACGGCAGCGTTTTTCGCGTGGGGCATTGCGATCCCGTCGCCTAAGCCGGTCGAAGTCTGGGCCTCACGCGCCAAGATCCCTTTTTTATACGTTGCGATGTCATCGATCGCTCCGGCATCATATAATTTTTGTACCATTTCATCGATCGCGCCTGCTTTGGTCGTGGCTTTCAGATCCATGATCATCGCGTCTTTCGATAGCAGATCTGTGATTTTCATTTCTTTTCCTCCTTTACTTGATCAACTCGATCTCCATTTGCGGCAGCAATTCTTCGATCGCTTCGCGGGTTGCCAAATCAGTTTCAAAAGCGGTCGCACTGCCGCACGCTACTGCGAGCCGGAATGCTTCGAGTGCATTTCTGGTTTTAGCATATTTACCGACAAAGCCTGCGATCATCGAGTCGCCGGCGCCGACTGAATTTTTGACTTGGCCCTTGAGCGCCGGAGCGTAATAAATATGCGACTCGAAAAACAAAAGTGCGCCTTTTGCCGCCAAGGAGACGATCGCATTTTGCGCGCCATCTTGCAATAATCTTTGGCCATAAGGATAAATCTCTTCGATCTTTTCAAATTTTGTTTGATATAATTGCGCAAGTTCATGATTATTGGGTTTAACGAGGAGCGGTTTTTTCACCAGCGCTTCTTTCAACTCGCGGCCGGTCGTATCGATCACAAATTCAGCCTCTTTGTCTTCAACGATCTGGATCAATTCATTGTAAAAGTCTGCGGCGAGGTTGGGAGCTTTGCTGCCGGAAAGGATCACGATATCGCCTTTTTGGATCTCGCTGACGACGGCCTTGAACGCTTGCGCTTCCTCAGGATAGATGACCGGCCCCAAACCGTTGATCTCGGTTTCTTCGCCGGCTTTTAATTTGATGTTGATGCGTGTGTCTTCTGCTACTTGGGTAAAATTTGTCATGACTTCTTCGCGTTTTAAGCAGTCTTCTACATAACGGCCGGTAAAGCCGCCGAGAAGCCCAAGCGCCTGATTTTTGATATCGAGCCGCCGCAAAATACGGGAAACATTGATCCCTTTGCCGCCGGGAAGCTTTTCATCAGCAGTCATCCGGTTGATCGTCCCGGCGGAGAAGTGTTCCAGTTTGACGACATAATCGATCGATGGATTCAAAGTAACAGTGTAGATCATAATAACGCCTCCATTAAAGTAGTTTGTTTTTCAATCTTCCGCGCGAGTTCGCTTGGAAGCCGATCGCAGATCAAGGCGGCTTGTTTCAGCGGAGCCACTTGGCAGAAACTCATTTTTTTCATTTTTGAAGCGTCTGCCAGCACGTAAGCATGTTTTGTGAGGGTGAGGGCGAGCCGTTTCAACTGTGCCTCCTCATCATCAGGCGTCGAATAGCCGGTGGCTGCATCGACACTGTTCATGCCGAGAAAGACCCGGTCGAACCGGAAAGTGGAAAGCTCGCGATAAGCACTGATCCCGATCACCGCTTGGGTCGCCAGCTTGATCGATCCGCCTAAAATATAAGCTGAGATGTTTTCATTTGCCAAAAGAGCGGCTTGCTTGATACCATTAGTTACGACATGGATCTGTTTTGATTTTAAATAGGGGATCATCTCGAGGGTCGTTGTCCCGGCATCCAAGTAAATATATTCGTTTTCGGCAATCAGCTGGACGGCCGTTCTGGCGATCGCTTCTTTGGCATGCTTGTTTTTGAATGCTTTCTCCGAGAGTGCATCTTCAAAACCAAGCGTGGCCTTTTTTTTGGCACCGCCATGGATCCGGGTCAGGAGACCCGCCTCTTCAAGCTCGGTCAAATCGCGGCGAATCGTTGATTCTGATGCATGCAGTTCCTCAGCAAGCTCTTTTGATTTCACGATCTGGCCATGTTCCAACCGGCGAAGAATGATCCGCTGCCTTTCTTCGGTAAGCACTTTCATCATCTCCTCGGGTTCACTATATCATCAATCAAAAAACTAAACAATCAAAAGCACTTAAAACCGTTCAAAATCAATCGAAGCCGAAAATCGTTTTTCTGGCGAGGAATCGGTTATAATGAATGAAAAAGGAGGGCAACCTATGAATACACGGACGATCTTGCAGGGTTTTCAATGGGAACTGCCCAATGATGGGACACACTGGCAAAATCTGCAGTTGGAAGCGCCGCAGATCAAAATGTTGGGATTCACCGGCATCTGGCTGCCGCCGGCTTATAAAGGGGCAGCTGGAAAAGATGACGTCGGCTACGGCGTTTACGATCTGTACGACTTGGGTGAATTCGATCAAAAAGGGACAGTGGCGACCAAATACGGGATCAAACAAGATTATTTGGAGTGCATCCATACCTTTCATGCGCTCGATATGGAAGTATATGCAGATGTCGTTTTCAATCATTTCCTTGGAGCTGATGAGGAAGAAGAAGTCGAAGCAGTCCGCTATATCCAAAATGACCGGACACAAGAAGACGGCAAAAGCGAAATGATCAAAGCATGGACGAAATTTACCTTTCCGGGAAGAAACGGCAAATACAATGATTATATCTGGACATGGAAGAACTTTGACGGGGTCGATTATGATCAGCGGCGTCATGAACACGCAGTCTTCGGGTTTGCCGGCAAAGAATGGGCAAAAAATGTCGATACCGAAAACGGTAATTACGATTATTTGATGGGTGCCGATCTGGATATGAAAAATCCGGAAACAGTCGAACAGCTGAACAAGTGGGGCACGTGGTTCCAGGACATGACGCATGTCGACGGTTACCGGCTTGATGCTGTCAAGCACATTTCTTTTGATTTTTTTGTCGATTGGCTCAGAAACCGCCAGCGCGAACGCGGCTCCCAGCCATTGTTCGTTGTCGGCGAATATTGGTCGGATGAGCTGGATAAGCTTCTTCACTATATCGATGCTTCAGGAAGTTTATTTACGTTATTCGACGTGCCGCTTCATTTCAATTTGTTTAAAGCTTCGAGTTCGGACGGGCAGTTCGACATGTCGCAGATCTTCACTGACACCCTGGTGGCGCACCGGCCGGAATGGACGACGACTTTTGTCGATAATCACGATACGCAAAAAGGCCAAGCGCTCGAAAGCTGGGTCGAAGGCTGGTTCAAATCACAAGCCTATGCGCTGACGCTATTGCGGCGGGAAGGAACACCTTGTGTATTTTACGGCGATTTATATGGGATCCCAACGCAGAATGTCGCACCGGTCGGCGATCCGCTGGAGATCATGCTGCATGTCAGAAGACAGCTCGGGCACGGTGCACAGAAAGATTATCTCGATGATCCGGACGTGATCGGCTGGACGCGCATGGGCGACTTGGCCCATGAGAATTCCGGATTTGCGGTCATTTTGACGGACCGCATCGGCGGCGAGAAAGAAATGAGTCTTTCGGCTTTGAATGGCGGCGAAACGTACATCGACTGTTTAGGCAACCGCAAAGAAGAGATCACACTCAACAAAGAAGGCGTTGGGACCTTCCCGGTGAACGACGGCTCGATTTCGGTTTGGGTCAATAAAAAAGTCAAAGAAGAATTGAAACTGCATTTAAAAGTTTCAGCTGTAAAAAACGATACGGATACAGTATAATGGATAGGAAAAAAGGAGTGCTTTCAGCAAGTACTCCTTGTTTGTTGCTAAAGGAGTATCAGAATGACGAATAAGTATCAGCCTACTTGGACATTGGCCGCAGTTTATCAGCTGACGCCGGAAATGCTAAAAGAAAAGGGGATCAAAGGGGTCTTAGTCGATTTGGATAATACGCTGGTTGCCTGGAATAATCCAGATGGAACTGACGAGCTGCGCGTTTGGATCCGCCGCATGAAAGAAGCGAAGATCCCGGTCGTCGTGATCTCAAACAATTCAGCTCCCCGCATTCGGCGCGTCGTCGATAAACTCGAACTTCCCTATATTTCGCGTGCGCTCAAACCATTCAGCCACGGCTTGAGGCGCGCCGGAAAAATGCTTCAGCTGCCGGTCGCCTCGCTGGTGATGGTCGGCGATCAATTGATGACCGACATTCGGGCCGCCAATCGGATCGGGATGCGCTCGATCTTAGTCAAACCGCTGATCGAAAGCGACGCATGGGATACGCGGATCAACCGCTGGCGTGAAAGAAGACAGCTGAAAAAAATCTATCGAGATGGAAAAATTCAGTGGAAAACTGAATTGGAGGAATAAAAATATCATGAGTGAAACAGAAATGTACTGTATCGGCTGCGGAGCGAAGATCCAAACTGATGATCCGGAAAAAATCGGCTATACTCCGGCTTCCGCATTAGCAAAAGCCGATACTGAAGAATTATATTGCCAGCGGTGCTTCCGGCTGCGCCATTACAATGAAGTGCCGGATCTTTCGCTGAGTGATGATGCTTTCCTGCACTTTTTGAATGAACTGGGAAAAGCAGATGCGCTTTTTGTAAACGTCGTGGATATCTTTGACTTTGACGGTTCGCTGATCCCCGGGCTTCACCGCTTTATCGGCGAGAACCCGCTGATCCTGGTCGGCAATAAAGTCGATCTGCTGCCGAAATCAGTCAAGTACGGTCATCTGATCCAGTGGATGAAAGAAGAAGCCCATCAAGCCGGCTTGCGGCCAGCAGATGTTCTTTTGACCAGCGGGAAAAAAGGGTTCGAGATCGATGAACTGTTAGCAAAAATCGAAAAATACCGCCACGGTAAAGATGTCTATGTCGTCGGTGTCACAAATGTCGGCAAATCGACTTTGATCAATCAAATCATCAAATCGACGAGCGGTATCAAGGACTTGATCACGACTTCGCAATTTCCGGGAACGACACTGGATAAGATCGAGATCCCGCTTGAAGACGGTCACTTCTTGATCGATACACCGGGGGTCGTCCACCGGGAGCAGATGGCGCATTTCTTAGGAAAAAAAGATCTGCGGATCATTGCGCCGAATAAGGAGATCAAGCCGAAAGTCTATCAGCTGAATCCGCAGCAGACGATCTTTTTGGGTGGATTGGCTCGTTTCGACTATTTGAGCGGTGAGAAAAGTCCAGTCATTGCCTATGTCTCAAATGATCTGACGCTCCACCGGACGAAGCTTTCCAATGCGGAGGACTTTTATGCGCGCCACCTCGGCGGGCTCTTGACACCGCCGCAAGCCGATGAGGTCGCTGATTTTCCTGAATTGGTGCGCTTTGAATTTTCCATCGAAGAAAAAAGCGATATCGTTTTTGCCGGTTTAGGCTGGATCACGGTCAAAGGACCGAGCCGGATCGCCGGCTGGGCACCAAAAGGCGTTAAAGTCTTAAAAAGAAAAGCACTGATTTAAAGAAAAGAGGAGTATTATTGGATCTGACAGGAAAACAAAAACGATTTTTGCGGGCCTCAGCGCACGCGATGAAGCCGATCTTTCAAATCGGCAAAGGCGGTGCCACTGATGAGCTGGTCCATCAGATCGGCGAAGCGCTAGAAAAACGCGAATTGATCAAAGTATCGCTATTGCCGAACACACTGGCAGAACCGGAAGAAGTCACCGAAAAACTCGAAAAGCTGCTTAATGCAGCCGTTGTCCAGCATATCGGCAATATTTTGGTCGTTTACCGACCCTCACGAAAAGAAAAGAACCGCGAAATCTCTGAAAAAGTCCGCGCATTGTAAGGGAGGGTGCCTGATTTGGGGAATTATTGCCGCTATGCCGATACTGAAATAAAAGTGAAAACACAAGTGAATGTTTTTGAAAAGCGTAGACAAGTCGGGATCTTGGGTGGAAATTTCAACCCGGTCCATCAGGCACATCTGGTGATCGCTGAACAAGTGCATCAGCACCTAGGGCTTGATGAAATTCGGTTGATGCCCAGCTTTCTGCCACCGCATGTCGATCCAAAAAAAACGATCGATGCGCAGGACCGCTACAATATGCTGCTTCTGGCGACCAAAGACAATCCGCATCTCGGGATCGAAACCGTTGAACTCGAACGCAAAGGAAAAAGCTATACGATCGATACGATGCGGATCCTCAAGCAGCTCCATCCGACGACGGATTATTATTTCATCATCGGCGGCGATATGGTCGATTATCTGCCAAAGTGGCGCGATATTGACGAACTAGTCAAATTAGTGCAGTTTGTCGGGGTGATACGCCCCGGGTATTCGAAGCGTTCACCTTACCCGATCCTTTGGGTGGATTCACCGCTGATGGAGATCTCTTCAACGATGATCCGCGAAAAAGTCAGCCAGGGTGAGAGTCCGCGCTACCTTTTGCCGGATCTGGTACTAGAGTATATTTTGCAAAGGGGGCTTTACCGTGGCTAACGAGATCCGCTATCATGAAGATCTTTTTGCGGGAACGCGCGCCCAGCTGATCGCGCGCGTCGCGCAAAAAATCAGTCCAAAACGCCTGGAACATGTACTGGGCGTTGAAGAAACAGCGGTCGCGCTGGCTGAAAAATACGGAGCGGATGTCGAACGCGCCAGCATTGCCGCGTTGACCCATGACTATGCGAAAGAGTTTCCCGCGATAGCTTTTATTCAAGAAATCAAAAGCAGCGCCATGGACCCGGATCTTTTGAATTGGGGCAACAATATCTGGCACGGTGTGGTCGGCGCTGAATTTGTCAAAAGAGATCTCGGGATCACGGATCCCGAGATCTTGGACGCGATCCGCTTTCATACGATCGGTGCGCCAAAAATGGATCTGTTGGCGCAAATCATTTATGTGGCAGACTTTATCGAACCGCATCGCGATTTTCCGGGAGTGGAAGAAGTGCGCAAAATCGCTTTTGCCGATCTTCAGGAAGGCGTTGCCGCCGAAACAAAAACAACTTTGGAATATTTGGTTTCAAAAGCAGTCCCGATTTATCCAAAAACGATTTTGACGTATAATTATTGGGTACCACGTTACTTAGAAGGAGTGAACCATCATAGATAGTAAAAAAATTCTTGAATTGGTCGTCAAAGCGGCGGATCAAAAGCGTGCCGAAGAGATCGTTGCGCTCGATGTCCGCAAAGTATCGCTTTTGGCTGATTATTTTGTGATCTGCCATGGGAACAGCGAGCGGCAGATCAAAGCGATCGTCGATGCGGTCGTCGAAGAAGCAGAGAAAAACGGGGTTACTGTCCGGCGGATCGAAGGCCGCGAGGGGGCTAAATGGATCTTGATCGATCTGGGAGACGTGATCGTTCATGTATTTACCGGTCCTGAACGAACCTTTTATAATCTGGAAAAATTATGGTCGGACGCACCGATGGTCAATGTCAGTAAGTGGATCACGGAATGAGTTACACCACTTTTGCTAAAATATACGACGATGTGATGGATCCGGCACTCTATTTGAAGTGGCTGGAATTTACCCAAGAGCATCTGGCCCCCGAAACGCAAACTATTATGGATCTGGCTTGCGGTTCCGGGATCTTCGCGGTCGCGCTCGCAAAAGAAGGGTACCGCGTGACCGGACTCGATCTATCGAGCGATATGCTGGCGCTTGCTGAAGGGCGGGCACTCGCTGAAGGAGCGGAGATCGAGTTTTTAGAAGGAGATATGACGGAGCTCGGAGAAGTCGGCGTCTTTGATGCGGTGACTTGCTACTCAGATTCGCTCTGTTATTTGCCGGATGAAGCTGCGATGCTTGCGGCTTTTCGCGGAGTTTGGCAAAATTTGACGGCGGGCGGCCGCTTCTTGTTCGATGTCCATTCGCTTTATCAGATCGACCAGGTATTTCCTGATTATTCCTATCATTATCAAACAGATGAATATGCTTTTTTGTGGGACAGTTATCCGGGAGAGGTGCGCCACTCGATCGAGCACTTTCTGACTTTTTTCATTGAAGAGGCGAATGGTTCGTTTGCGCGCTTCGATGAATTGCACCGGGAACGGACGTATTCCTTGGCGACCTATCAAAAACTTTTGCAGGAAGCTGGTTTCAAAAAAACGGAAATTTTTGCTGATTTTGCCAGCACTCCGCCGAGCGATAAGAGCCGGCGCTGGTTTTTTGTTTGTGAAAAATAGCAAGCGGCGAGGTGAAAAAAGATGTTGAGCTGCGGCGTCGTTGTCGAATACAATCCGTTTCATAACGGGCATGCCTTTCATCTGAAAGAAAGCCGTCGTCTGAGCGGTGCAGAAGCGGTGATCGCCGTGATGAGCGGCAACTGGCTGCAGCGCGGCGAACCGGCGGTCATCGATAAATGGGCGCGGACACGGGCGGCGCTGGCGAACGGGGCCGACCTGGTCGTTGAATTGCCGTTTGCCTCGGCCGTTCAAGCGGCGGATTATTTTGCCAAAGGAGCAATCGAGATCTTGCACGCTCTCCACTGCGATGCGCTTTGTTTTGGAACAGATAGCTCCGATTCGTTCGACTATGCGGAATTTGGGCGATTCACGCAGGAACATGCCGCTGCGATCCAAAAAACATTTCAAGCGTACCGCAATAACGGCATGAAGTATCCCGAACAAATGCGGCTGGTCTATGAAAAACTTTATCCGCCGTTTCGCCAAAACAAGCTCGGACCCAATCATCTGCTCGCATTGAGCTATGCGAAAGAAAACGCGAAGTATCAGCAGCCGATGACCCTTTTTCCGCTGAAACGCGTCGGCAGCGGCTATCACGAGAAAAAGCTGGCATCGTCATTTGCGAGCGCGACGGCGATCCGCAAAGCGCTGTTTGAAGGCAAGCGTGCCGCGATCCGCGAAAAAGTTCCCACTGAAACGTTTCAAAGTTTAATGAAGGCGAATCTCGCTTCTTGGGAAGATTTCTGGCCGTATTTGCGATATGTCCTGCTCAGTCAATCTCCTGGGCAAATGCGGCAGATCTATCAAATGGTCGAAGGCGTCGAACATCGGTTGATCGCTCAAGGAAAAACGGCGCAGCATTTTGCCGATTTTTGTGAAAAAATCAAGACCAAACGCTACTCGCAAGCGCGGCTGATGCGATTATGCTGTTATCTGCTCAATCAAGTTTCGCAAACAGAAATCAATCACGCATGGCGCGAGCCCTACCTTCGTATTTTAGGATTCAATGCGACTGGACGTGCTTATTTGAATGAATACAAGAAAAAAAGCGCGCTGGAGATCATTACACAGCCGAAAAAAGAAAACCGCGGACTGCTCGCCTTAGCACAGAAGACAGATGCGGTCTACTATCTAGGAACCGCCCAAAATGCCGCAGATATTCCGCGCTATCCGATTTTTGAGCGGAATTCCAAATAAAAATCATTTTATTTGCCATTTGCTGATTTCTGTTTATGATTATGAGTAGCCGAACAATGGATGACGATTGTGCGGCCTCCCCTGTCTACTCCTCCAAAACTGTTTAGGCAGGGGCCTTGCTTGCAAAAAAAAGCGCAAAGTGCTTTAATAGATACATATTGATCGAACGAAAGATATCTGCCTCATTTCCCTTTTTAGAGAAGAAAACCTTGGCTGAAAGTTTTCCAAGCGGCAATGATGAGCGTGACCACTTTCGAGACTTCGTTTGAAAACGAAGCGGGGAGCTGACCGTTATCAGGAATGAGGGACAGGGGAACCTGTCTGAAAATTAGGTGGAACCACGTTTTTTCGTCCTAGTGCATCGCACTAGGACTTTTTTATTTTCTAATATTTTAGGAGGAAACTTTTATGTTGACGATTATTTTTCCAGATGGAAGCCAAAAAGAATATGAAGCCGGGAGCACTTTTTTGGATGTTGCCAAATCAATCAGCAACTCATTAGCAAAAAAAGCAGTCGCTGCTAAATTCAACGGCGACGTTTACGACCTGTCGCAGCCGCTTGAAGAGGACGGCGAATTGAGTATTTTGACACCGAAAGACGAAGAATCTCTGGAGATCCTGCGCCACTCGGCCGCCCATCTTCTAGCACATGCCCTGACGCGCCTCTATCCAAAGATCAAATTGGGGATCGGGCCTGCGATCGATACCGGCTTTTATTATGATACCGATAATGATCCGGCGATCACAGTTGATGATCTGCCGAAGATCGAAGCCGAAATGAAAAAGATCGTCAAAGAAAATCTGCCGATCGAACGTTTGGAAGTATCGAAAGAAAAAGCGCTCGACATGTTCAAAGACAATCCATACAAAGTCGAGCTGATCAAAGAATTGCCGGCAGGCGAAACGATTTCGATCTATCAAGAAGGCGATTTTTATGATCTGTGCCGCGGGCCGCATGTCTCCAGCACTGGCAAGATCCAAGTCTTTAAGCTTTTGAGTGTTGCCGGTGCCTATTGGCGCGGCAGCTCCAATAATCCAATGATGCAGCGGATCTACGGGACCGCTTTCTTTACGACGCAAGAAATGAAAAACTTTATGAAAGCCCGCGAAGAAGCGCGCGAACGCGACCATCGCAAACTCGGCAAAGAACTCGATCTTTTCATGATTTCGCCGGAGGTCGGCAGCGGCTTGCCATTCTGGCTGCCGAAAGGCGCGACGATCCGCCGCATCATCGAACGCTATATCGTTGATAAAGAAATCTCGCTTGGCTATCAGCACGTCTATACCCCAATCATGTCTAATTTAAACTTGTATAAAACATCCGGCCACTGGGATCATTACCATGATGACATGTTCCCGCCGATGGATATGGGCGACGGGGAAATGATGGTCTTGCGGCCGATGAACTGCCCGAGCCATATGATGGTTTATAAAAATCATATCCACAGCTATCGTGAACTGCCGATCCGGATCGCGGAAATGGGCATGATGCACCGCTATGAAAAATCAGGAGCTTTGAGCGGTTTGCAGCGGGTCCGCGAAATGACGCTCAACGACGGCCATACGTTTGTTCGTCCAGATCAGATCCAAGAAGAGTTCAAACGGACTTTGCAGCTGATGGTCGCTGTATATGATGACTTCAATATCACCGACTACCGCTTCCGGTTGAGCTATCGCGACCCGAACAATACTGAAAAATATTTTGAAAATGATGCAATGTGGGAAAAAGCGCAAACGATGCTGAAAGCCGCGATGGATGAGCTGGAACTCGACTATTTCGAGGCAGAAGGCGAAGCCGCTTTTTACGGACCGAAATTGGATGTCCAAGTCAAAACAGCGCTCGGAAATGAAGAAACACTTTCAACGATCCAGCTGGACTTTCTTTTACCGGAACGTTTTGATTTAGCTTATGTCGGGGAAGACGGTGAAAACCATCGGCCGGTCGTGATCCACCGCGGGATCGTTTCGACGATGGAACGGTTTGTCGCTTATTTGACCGAAGTTTATAAAGGCGCCTTTCCAACCTGGCTGGCCCCTGTTCAAGTAGAGATCATCCCGGTCAGCAATGAAGCGCACGCCGACTATGCATATGAAATCAAAAATCGCCTTGCCGATGAAGGGATCCGCGTCGAGGTCGATGACCGCAATGAAAAGATGGGCTATAAGATCCGGGCAGCCCAAACACAAAAGATCCCTTATGAATTAGTTGTCGGCGATCAAGAAGTCAAAGACGCGACCGTCAATGTTCGTCATTACGGCAGTAAAGAGACTGAATCTGTCGACACGAATCTTTTTGTCGATTCGATCAAAGAAGAAATTAAAAATTATTCGCGGCAATAATCTGGTAAAAAGGGCCGCTTGATCAGTGGTTCGCAAAGTGTGAAAAAACAAGAGCTTGCTAAAGCACAGGACGGCCGCGGCCGTCCTGTGCTTTTTCTGTCTGAAATCAGCAAAAACAGCTGTAATTGTTATTTATTTCACAATGTTGCGCAAAAAGAAAGCGGTTGCTATACTTAAATTGTAAATCATACGTTATACCTTTTGTATGTGTAAGCGATTAATCAGGAGTTTGGTTAAAGGAGGTCAAAAAAATGGAAAAACGTGTTGTAACTCATAAGGAGATCGGCGAGAACCTTTATATGATGTGGAAAATGGGCTATTTGGACGGGGTCGATACAGTCGAAGAGATCATCAATCGTCTGATCGAAGACGAAAAGGGGAAAATGGTTTTATACGGAGCGGTCAATTAAAACAGTTCGCTTTGGTAGCGTATGAGACGGATCCGGTTGTTTGGGGGGTAGCCCGAGCAGCCGGATTTTTTTAAAAATTTGTTCAAAAAGCGCAAAACATCACGATTCTTCAGCTGAATACTTTCTTTCTCAAGTGCTTTCCGTTAAAATGAAAAGTAGATTTTTAAAGGTGGAGCAGAGTAATGAAAAAATTGATCAAGTTTAAAAAGAAGCAGCCGGGTCCAGCGGGACGGCGCGATCCGCTGCCGAACCGTCTTCATTTTTTGTTTTTTATCGTATTTTTGCTGTTCATTGCGCTGATCGTTCAGTTAAGTTATCTGCAGATCGCAAACGGGCAGCGGATCTCCAATAAATTGGCAGAAGCGACGACGAAATCCGTGAAAGGAGCGGCGCCGCGCGGCAATATTTACGATGCAAACGGGAAAGCACTTGTCACGAACAAAGCGAATCAAGCGATCACTTATACAAAGGGCAACGATACGACAAGTGAAGAAATGTTCAAGATCGCAAATAAGCTGAATGAGCTGATCAGTGTTCCGGCCGATGAAAAATTGACGAAACGCGACCGGCAAGATTTCTTTTTAGCCGATCCAGAGCATTTTAAAGAAGTCGATAAGCGCTTGAGCAAAAAAGAAAAAACGGATGCAAACGGCAATTCGCTGGATGAAGGCAAGATCTATCAAAAGATGGTCGATAAAGTCACTGAAGAAGAAATCACTTTTGATGCAAAAACCAGTTCCGCGGCAACGATCTACAAACGGATGAACAGTGCGTATGCGCTGACAACGGTCTTTATCAAGAGTATCGATGTGACACCTGAAGAGATCGCGATCATCGGCGAACACAGCAGCGACCTCAAAGGGATCGCAACGGGTACTGACTGGGAGCGCGAGTATCCAATGGGCGATGTCCTCAAATCGGTCCTCGGAACGGTCAGCACGGAACAAGCAGGCTTGCCGGAGAACAGTGCCAAAGAATATCTTGCCAAAGGTTATGCCAGAAACGATCGCGTCGGGACCAGCTATTTGGAAAAACAATACGAGCAAGTCCTTCAAGGAACGAAATCTGAAAGCAAAGTCACGATCAACCACAGCGGCGACATCGAAAAGCAAGAGCTGACATACGCGGGCTCGAAAGGGCAAAATCTTGTCCTGACAGTCGACACCGAGTTCGAGAAAAAAATGCAGGATATCTTGAAAGCCGAATATCAAACACTTTTGACGAACGGCAAAGCAAATTATTCCGATGGGATCTATGCGGTCGCGGTCAATCCGAAAAACGGCGCCGTCTTGGGCATGAGCGGCTACTCGCACGATACTGGGGCGACAACGGTCGATGATGATTCGCTTGGAAATATCAATAAAGTCTTCGTTCCCGGGTCCGTGGTCAAAGGGGCCACGATCACCATGGCTTATCAAAACAAAGTGATCTCCGGCAACGAGACCTTGATCGATGAACCGATCGTTCTGGCAGGGTCCAATCAAAAGTCTTCGATCTTCAATACCAAAGCCGGCAATCAGATCCCGATGAATGTGACCCGTGCGCTTGGCGAATCTTCCAACGCATACATGATGAAAGTCATGCTGAAAATGATGGGTGTCAATTATTCAGCTGGGATGCAGCTGCCGCTTGAAACCGGATTGTTTGCGACTGTCCGCCATACGTACGAGCAATACGGATTGGGAGCGGATACTGGGATCGATCTGCCGGGCGCTTCAAGCGGTTTTGTCAATACCGATTACAGCGGTTACGGCATCATGGGGAACTTGCTGGATTTGTCTTACGGGAACTATGATAACTATACACCGCTTCAACTGGTCCAATATGTTTCAACGATCGCCAACAGCGGTGACCGCTACGCTCCATATTTGGTGCAGGGAATTTATGATAATGATAAAAACGGTAATTTGGGCAATCTTTTAAGTGTTGCCAAGCCGAAGCTTTTGAACCATGTCAAACTTACGAGCGATGAATGGTCGATCATTCATGACGGCTTTTATCAGACGACGCATAACGCTTCATGGGGATCTGGGTATCAAAATCTGCACGACGCCAAATGGAGCGTTTCCGGCAAGACGGGAACTGCCGAAACCGCCTGGGTCGATCCGAACAATTCAGCGACCCAAGTTGCACTCGTCAACAGTTCTTTTATCGGTTATGCGCCGAGTGACGATCCGCAAATCGCGATCGCTGTCATGATCCCGCGCCTGAAAGACGCGGATGAAGGAACCAACACCAAAGTCGCCAAACAAATCTTTGATGCATATCATGACATTCAAGAAGCGAAAAAGAAATAAAAATTTTAGGATCTTGGCCGAATGAACAGCGGCTAAGATCCTTTTGTGTATTCCATTGTTTTAGATTAGAGTGAAACTAGAAAAAAAATAAACCTTTTTACATTCCACGACAATTAGATTATGAAAAACTTATTTCTGTTGCTAATTGATTTTAACATTTTTGTATACATTAATCTATATTTATCTCCCAGGTTAATTTTCTTTTTAGTTAAATTGAGTAGACGTTATCTGAAAACAATGATAAACTTATTTAAAAGAAGAAAAGGAGGTATATGCTCATGCGCTTTGCGATTCGACTAGAAGTGCCTGAATTGTCTTCACGGAAAATGAAAGCGGATTCAACGAAAGACATTATAAATACAAAAATTGATATTCGGTATCAAAATATCTTTCTCTCTTTGCTGAAGCAAGGGTTGGAAAATGCAGCGATTGAACAATATAAGAAGCTTTACTTGCAGGATCAGGAGAAATTATTTTCACAAGCTATTATTTTTCACAATGCTTTATTTGAAAAAAATTCAATTCAACTGACTACTCCATATATTACTTGGCTTTGGTCTTGTCCACAAGCTGAAACAGCAATGGCTGTATACAATGCTTTTGCCTATTTGAAAAAAAAGAAATCGTTGAAAATATCAGAAAGCTTGCATATTCGCATTGAACGAATCTCCTCGATCTTTCAAGACCCGATCACTGAAAAAACAGTTGATTTCCGTTTAGTTTCACCAGTTCTAGCTAGAGATCATAATAGGGAGACAAAAAAAGATTGGTTCTATGGTTTTGATGATCCAAAATTCGAAGAAGTTTTGAAAGAAAACTTGATTCATAAGCTGGTGCCTCATCTTGGTAAAGGAGTTCAATACGATATCGAGCAATTAAAAATCACTCCAATCGATATGAAAAAAACAGTCACCAAGGTATATGAAAAATGTTGCCAAGGAAGTATCGGAACTCTACAAATAACCGGAGAACCTTATTTATTGAATTTTATACGTGACTGTGGTCTCGGATCACGAACCGGGTTATACTTTGGTTTTTTGGAACAATTGCGACAAGGAGGCGTCTGACATGACTCGAAGCGAGCAATCATCAGTTTCTGTTCCTGATGTAATAGAATTTCGATTGAATTCTTGGATGGAAAATGCTGCAATCTGCGGATTAGTCAATATTATCGGGAAGGAAAATGTCGAAATTAATCAGCAGAGTATCATTGTTCCGCTAACCGAGCTGAAAAATTTTGAAGAAAAGTACTTTCGCTATTTTGCCGAGCAATATGAAGCATTGTCCTCGATTACTAAGATTTTGGAATATGAAGAAAAAAAGGATAAGTTTGAACAAACGGATTTTAAGGATTTTGATGAGAAGGCGCTGAAAGAACTTCAGGAATACCTAACATTAGTCAAACGATATGGGGAAAGCAACAGTTACAAGGCAGTATATCCCTTGATTGATTCTGCAACGGATATTTCGGACTTGATCAGTGGCTTAAAACAGTTCAAATTCGGTAAAACAGCTTTACAGAATCAGCAAGATGAAACGCTTGAACAGGTAAAAAAATGTTATCAAAATCTGGATCAAATATATGAATATTATAAAAGGCCTGACGTTCAACGCTATTTGCCGGCGAAGATTCAAATCTATTCGGTGATTAATAAGGGATACAGCGATGTCTCATTTTTAAATCGCCAAGAAAGCAAAGGCGATTTTTTTATAAAATATCATGAGTATTTTGTTGAACCAGTTCTGGAATATTTAAAAAATACGCATGAAAAAGACAAGCTGAACTGCATGAATTGCGGTCGGCTAATTAAAAATGCGGACATTCCATACAGTTTTATAAATCAAGCAGGTTTTGATAAAAATAGAAAAACCAGCAACGCTTGGAATTTTACGAATGATTTATACATGTGCCCAATATGCCGTTTGCTTTATACCTGTATTCCTGCAGGATTTACTTATGTTTATAATCAAGGACTATTTGTGAACGATAATCACTCGGTTCAGGTACTTTTGCAAATCAATCAAGGAATTCGTTTGAATATCTTAAAATTGAACAAAGACAATGTAAAAACGACGAATACGTATGCTGCATTGATCAGGACTCTCCAAGAAGAAATGGTGCGGCAAAATAAACGGGCCTTGAATGATGTCCAAGTTGTGCGCTTTGAAAATGACCGCTATTATTTTAATCTGTTGCCAAAAATAGTATTGCAGACCATTAGCGATTCGCAGTCAGAATTAAGCAGCTTATTGAGTGCTGGATATTATTTAAATGGGGATTACCATAGTCTTTATCAGGAAAGCATCACTCACCTGCTAAATAACACAAACTTATTCATGCTGATTTACCAGGCTTTGCGGTTAAAACTAACAGGCGAAAGAGTTTTTGCAAATGATGCTCAGATTCTCAATCTGATCAAAATAAATCAAAAATTTTTAGAGGAGCTGATCAAGGTGCATAAAATGGAAAAAGAGGAACTCCAGAAAATCCGAACAGCAGGTTATTGGTTTCGTAAAGAGTATTCAAATGAAAATAAGCCGAAATCAATTGGACTTAAACTGCTCAATGCACTAAGGGCGAATGATAAGGACAGCTTTATGGACGTTCTGCTGAACAGTTATATGTATATCAATAAACAGGTTCCTAAAGTATTTTTAGATATCTTTCTTGATGATGAATTATTTAAAACGATTGGATATTCATTTGTGTCAGGGATCATTGGAAAAGAGTATCAGGAAAACAAAGGAGGAAATGCAGATGAGTAAAGGATTGACAATTACAATGGTCTTTTTAGCAGAAAGTGCGAACTATGGGGAGTCTTTGGGAAATGTTACGACATTAAAAAAAATGACGCGCGGCAACGGAGACCAATATACGTATATTTCACGGCAAGCGATTCGCTATAATATTATTGAACAGTTGGGAGAACCATTAGCTGCATTGAGCGCGGAAGGAAGCGGCAGCAAACAAGTTATCCAATTTGACAAAAATGCAATGATCGACCAATATCCGGAAATCGATTTTTTTGGATATATGAAAACTGCTAAAGGGGATAATGCATTGACTCGATCTGCAAAAGTTCGATTATCCAATGCAATCTCGCTTGAAACATTCAAAGGGGACACGGATTTTTTAACGAACATGGGATTAGCCAAACGTTTACGTGAAAGCGGCGATACGAAGGCGCAAAACTCCATTGCTCAATCTGAGATCCATCGTTCTTTTTATCGTTATACGATCACTATGGATCTTGATCAAATCGGAGTTGACACAAATGCCGATATCAAGCTTGATGACAATGAACGCAGCCGCCGAGTCCAAAAGCTTTTGGAAACGATTCAGTATTTATATCGCGACATTCGCGGCCGGCGTGAGGATCTGCAACCGCTTTTCTTGATTGGCGGACTATATGACCGAATGAACCCGCTCTTTGAAAACATCGTGACGATTAGTAAAAATAGAATCGACGTTGAAAAAATCAATGATGCGCTGTCAGAAAAAGTGAAGGAAGCGACTGTAGTAGGCGTCGTAAAAGGTGCTTTTGAGAATACAGCAGAGATCCAAGCAGAATTGAACAGTCAAAAAATACCAGATGTTTTTGATATTTTGAGAAAGAAAGTAGCGGATTATTATGAAGGCAATTAAACTGAAAGTTCATCAGGATATGGTGAACTATCGTTTGCCAACGAGTTTTCAAATCAAAGAAAGCTATCCGCTTCCGCCGCTTTCAACTGTGATCGGGATGGTCCATCGGTTATGCAACTATCAGCAGTATGAGCCGATGGATGTCAGCATCCAAGGCAGCTATTTTTCGAAAACGAATGATTTTTATACGCGTTATGAATTTAAAAATGCGAATAAATTTGAAAAAGGCCGCCATCAGTTAGAAGTCAATGGCTTTGGAATCAGCCGCGGAATCGGCTATACAGAACTTCTGGTCGATGTCGACCTATTGCTCCATATCGTTCCCAAAAACCAAAACAAAGTTGAAGAAATTTTTCAAGCTCTGTCTTATCCTTTTGAGTTTCCTTCGTTAGGGAGAAGAGAAGATTTAGCAGGATTTAATTCAGTTAAGATTGTTGAATTCAACAGAAGCGAGCTTGAAGAAGATCAGTCATTTCGCGAGGGCAACTGGGCAGCATATATTCCAGTTGAATGGCTGGATGAAGACATGAGCATCAAAGGATCAGTCGGCGAAACCGGGACGCGCTTTATCTTGCCCAAAGTTTATGAAATCGTAAATGTCGGAACTAAAAGCAGACCAAAATTTCGGCGAAACTGGACCGAGCGTAAAGAAGTTTTATATACGAGCGGTTTCAATCTTTTTGAAGAAAAGAGCGTTTATGTAGATGATGAAAAAGATATCGTTTTTTTGATTTAAAAGGAGGGGCCGATGGAGGATCGATTTTGGGCAAAGTCAAATCAAGAAACCATTGTTGAGCATACGAAGAACTTATTAAAAAAATATCAATTATTGAAAGAATTATATCCCAAGATCCCCGTGAATTGGCAATTGCTTGAGCTTGCATGCAAATATCATGATTTGGGGAAAATGAATCACTTTTTTCAAGAAAAAATACGGGATCATAGCAAAATAAAAATTGGGGAGATACCGCATGGATTGCTAAGCATACAGCTGATTCCAGCAAAAGAGTTGAAAAAGCAGTTTCCATTGACAGAAGTTCAAGCATTGATCCAAGCGGTAGCGCTGCATCATGACCGAGATTTTAGCAGTATTGATCCAAAAAATTATGCGCAGGAGATCGAGAATTTAAATTCCTCGAGTCAAACATTTCCATATGTGGAGTTGGGTCTTTTGCGACCAGCGAAAATAAAACAGCTTAGTGGACGCTTTTATGAACTGGATATACCGGTCAGCAGCAGCGACCCGTCATTTCATTCCTATGTGATGTTGAAAGGATTATTGAATAAAATCGATTATGCTGCCAGCGGATACTATCTGGTAGAATATCCAGCAAATTTTTTAGAAAATAATATGACGCGTATGTTGGAAAAATGGAAAAAGCAATCTGCTGATGAATTTGCTGACTGGAATCCAATGCAGAATTATGCTCATGAGCACCAAAATGATAACCTTTTAGTTCTCGGACAGACTGGTCTTGGAAAAACAGAGGCTGGATTGCGATGGATCGGAAACCACAAAGCTTTCTTTACGCTGCCATTAAAAACGGCAATTAATGCTATTTATCAGCGAATTGCTGAAGATATTGCTGATTCGGATAAGATTACTGAGCAGGTCGGCATCCTCCACTCAGACAGTTTTGCGGTTTTACTCAACGGAAAAAAAGAAATCCTTGCTGATTTTGAAAGTATGGAATCTTATCTGAACGATACTAAGAGCTGGTCGTTTCCGTTAACGATTACTACATTGGATCAAACTTTCGATTTTGTTTATCATTATCGTGGATTTGAATCCAAATTGGCAACATTTTCTTATTCCAAAATCGTAATCGATGAGATCCAGATGTATTCACCAGACCTTTTGGCATATCTCTTAAAGGGACTGAAAGAAATACAAAAATATGGCGGGAAATTTATGATTATGACGGCAACGATGCCAGAATATCTTATCGAATTATTTAAAAAAAATGAAATCCAACTGGTCTATAATAAACAGCCTTTCCTAGATAACAAGTTATTGGAACGCCACTATCTTCAGGTGATCCCCGATCAATTGCAGGCTGACGATGTGATCACGAGTTATCAGAATAATAAAGTATTGGTGATCTGTAATACAATCAGAAAAGCAAAAGAAATCTATAATGAATTAAAAGAAGAATTGCCAAAAGGAATTACTTTAAATTTGCTGCATAGTCAGTTTACACGTGGAGACCGCCAGCAAAAAGAAAAAGACATTTTAGAATTTGCTAAATCCACTGATACAGGAATCTGGGTCGCAACGCAAGTAGTAGAAGCCTCGCTTGATATTGATTTCGATATACTTTTGACAGAGTTATCTGAGTTGAATGGTCTTTTTCAACGAATGGGTCGTTGTTATCGCAAACGACGGTTGAAAAATAAACACAAGGCAAATGTTTTTGTGTTCAATGGTGGAGATTCAGTCACCAGCGGCATCGGGAAAAGAGAACAAGTCGTTGTCCAGCAAGAGATTTTCAATATTGCGAAGGAAGCTCTCGGAGAGTTTAAAGGAATTATGACTGAAAATCAAAAGATGGATCTGATCGCTAATGCTTATTCTACTGAAAGAATGAAAAGGACTAAATATTATGAACGAATCAATAATATGGTTGATTGGTTAGAAGCTATTGAAAATGATCAAAAAAGCAAAAAGGAAGTTCAAAAGCTATTTCGCAATATTAATACACGGGAAGTGATTCCAGAGACAATTTATCACGAGAATCAAGCTGAAATCGATAGACTATTAGTGATCTTGAAGACCCCGATGCGAAGAACATCTTCTGCAGAAAGAAAGAAACTTCATGAACAGAAAACTATTGCCAAAGTTTTATTGGGCGCATATATGTTGTCAGTACAAGAGTATATTTTCAGAGAAGCAGTAAAAAATGATCAAATTCGTTCTGTTAGGATCAACCGATATAATCAAATTGATTTCATAGATGGAGAATATACTTCTAAAAGCGGTTTTTATCCCAAAAAATCGATAAATTATGAAGATCATTTTTTTTGAAAGAGGTTTCGTATGCGAATTACCGGAAATATGATCAATTATTATTTCGTTTGTGAACGAAAACTTTGGCTGTTTGCTCATGGATTACAATACGAAGAAGAGCACGAAAATGTTCAATTAGGCAAGCTGCTCGATGAAAAGAGTTACTCGAACCAAAGAAAGCAAATCATGCTAGATGGAACGATCAATATTGATTTCTTAGAAGATTGGAAAATACTGCATGAAGTCAAGAAATCGAAAGCAATCGAGCCTGCTGCTTTGTGGCAATTGCGCTACTATATCTATTATTTGCGAAAAAAGGATGTAAAAATTGAAAAAGGATTTCTGGATTATCCGAAACTTCGTGAACGAATCGAAGTGACTTTGACAAATGAAGAGGAACAAGAGTTGGAAAAGATCTTATCGAGAATCAAAGGGATTATCTCTGCTGAACAAGTACCAAAACTTGTAAGCAAATTATTTTGTAAAAGTTGCGCATATTATGAATATTGTTTTTCTTAAGGAGGAACCAATCTAATATGGAAAGCTATTATCTATATTCCAATGGTACACTGAGCCGGAAAGACAATGTGGTGCGGATGGAGACGACAGATGGGCGAAAAAAAGATCTGAAAATTGAGATGACGCGCGATATTTATCTGTTTGGAGAAGTGACAACAAATACGAAATGTTTGAACTATTTATCAGAAAAGAAAATCCCAGTTCATTTTTTTAATTACTATGGATATTACACAGGGACATTTTATTCACGAGAAAAAAATGTTTCAGGAAATTTGCTAGTGAACCAAGTCCTTTTTTCCATAGATGAAGAAAAGCGATTGATATTGGCAAAAAAGTTTGTCGGTGGGGCAGCAGCGAATTGCTTGCGAAATTTACAATACTATCGCAGACGTGGAAAAGAACTCGAAGAAGCGATCCAGCAGATCGAGGCGCTCAGAAAGCGGATCCTCAGAGCACTAAAAATAAATGAATTGATGGGCCTAGAAGGAAATATTCACCAAATTTATTATGGATGCTGGGAAGCGATTTTTAATACCGACATTGAATTTAAAGCCCGAATTCGGCGACCGCCAGACAATATGGTCAATGCGTTGCTGTCGTATTTAAACATGTTGACTTATAGCGCTTGTTTATCTGAAATATATGTCAGCCAACTCAACCCGACGATCAGCTATCTCCATAGTAATTCTGAAAGAAGATTTTCTTTATCGCTAGACATCGCAGAAATATTTAAACCGCTAATTGTGGATCGATTGATTTTTTCACTTATTAATAAAAAAATTATTACAGAGCAAGATTTTGAAAAAGGTTCAGCTGGAAACTACTTGAAACAAAAAGGGCAACAGAAAGTTTTGCGCCAGTTTGATGATCGCTTGAATCAAACTATCCGGCATCGGGAATTAAAAAGAAATGTCTCCTATCGAAGGCTAATGAGATTAGAGTGTTATAAATTGATCAAACACTTGATGTCTGATCAAGAATATGAGCCATTTAAAATTTGGTGGTGAAAAAAATGTATGTAATTTTGGTATATGATATCTCAATAGATAAAAAAGGGAGTCGCGTTTTAAATCGAGTATTTAAAACATGCAAGAAATATTTGACCCATGTCCAAAAGTCAGTTTTCGAAGGTGAACTGACCCCTGCTAAATTGAAGGAACTTGAGCAAGAATTGCAGAAATACATTCGAGAAGATCTTGATTCCGTATTGATTTTTAAAAACACAAACAAAAAATGGTTGAAAAAAGAGTACTTAGGCATTGACACCTCTGAAATGGTTTCAAATTTTTTCTAAAACATCAAATCTGTCGATAGTCAATTAATCGTTTTTTCAGCTGTTATGACAGATAAAACAAATAAGCTGATCTTCAGGATTAATTAAAAACAAATCGTTATTCTATATAAATGTCTAATTGCTTTTTTACTATCGACAGAAATGATACAATAAACCCTTGAAAAATCTTAGAATCATGCCATAGAGTAGAAAATCTAAAATAGTGGAATGTAAATTTATCCTCCGGAATCTCACGGTACATTGTCGGCCCGGTAGAAAATCTAAAATAGTGGAATGTAAATATCTGATACGCAAGCGTGTCGTTTGTTTTTGCCCGGTAGAAAATCTAAAATAGTGGAATGTAAATGAAGATAAAGTTTTAATTGATCGGGCACGATTTGGTAGAAAATCTAAAATAGTGGAATGTAAATAAGCGCGAAATGCGCTGATGTGGCTGCCGAAGGGCGGTAGAAAATCTAAAATAGTGGAATGTAAATTTCGTTGAGGTCTGTTCATATTGCGCTTTTGTTTGTGTAGAAAATCTAAAATAGTGGAATGTAAATACTTTTCCGACCGTAGACCTGGCTGGACCGATTAAGTAGAAAATCTAAAATAGTGGAATGTAAATAGATCCGAAACGGTTAACTGCAGTGGCGGATTGTGGTAGAAAATCTAAAATAGTGGAATGTAAATATTACAATGACAAAGTGATTGATGTGGACGCTGTGAGTAGAAAATCTAAAATAGTGGAATGTAAATACCATGATCGTTTGCGTATTCTTTGGCCCATTCGGTAGAAAATCTAAAATAGTGGAATGTAAATGTGAACGCTGAATGTCCTTTAGTCAGAGTCGGGACCAGTAGAAAATCTAAAATAGTGGAATGTAAATGAATGCGTGACCACGAATATCTTGCCGGGTCCGCAGGTAGAAAATCTAAAATAGTGGAATGTAAATCTGCGCGCTTTGTTAAATTAGGCGAAGAAACGATCGCGTAGAAAATCTAAAATAGTGGAATGTAAATTTGTTTTTCGCCGTCTTTTCGATCGCTAACGCGACTGTAGAAAATCTAAAATAGTGGAATGTAAATATGCGATCAATTGTTTATTCGTGTATTTTGGATCTCTGTAGAAAATCTAAAATAGTGGAATGTAAATTCGTTGGAATATTTGATATGCAAGTAAGCTGTTTTGTAGAAAATCTAAAATAGTGGAATGTAAATAGCGAAAAAGCAAGCAGCGGTATCAAGGGCATGGCAGTAGAAAATCTAAAATAGTGGAATGTAAATTGTGACTGCCATGACTTTTTGCCATCAGCGATCACCGTAGAAAATCTAAAATAGTGGAATGTAAATTCATTTGAACAGCGACCTCGAAATCAATCATTTCAGTAGAAAATCTAAAATAGTGGAATGTAAATGAAAATATATTTTCATATAATTTTAGAATAGATTCGTAGAAAATCTAAAATAGTGGAATGTAAATTCGAAAGGGCTCATGCAGGTCATTGACCCGACATTGTAGAAAATCTAAAATAGTGGAATGTAAATGGACTTGGATACCGCTGTCGCCGATCTGATACGTGACGTAGAAAATCTAAAATAGTGGAATGTAAATGAGAGAAAACGGTATTTATGAATTTAAGTCCGAGGGTAGAAGATCTAAAATAGTGGAATGTAAATAAGCGCGGGCTATGACCTCGCAGCTGCCAAAACTGGTAGAAAATCTAAAATAGTGGAATGTAAATGAACAAGCTCCCAACGTCAATAGAAGAGCAAAAACCGTAGAAAATCTAAAATAGTGGAATGTAAATAGAAAAGGAGGATGAAACATGATGATAGTTACATCGGTAGAAAATCTAAAATAGTGGAATGTAAATAAGCAACCTCCTACACGATCAAAATCATTTACCGAGGTAGAAAATCTAAAATAGTGGAATGTAAATAAACATCACCGTACTTTTTTTCATGTTCTGCTGCATGTAGAAAATCTAAAATAGTGGAATGTAAATCTTTGCTTATAGGATCTCTCTGCCTCAAAGTTCTCGTAGAAAATCTAAAATAGTGGAATGTAAATCAAACATTGTTTTAGACTTAGGGAGATAGTAACCGGTAGAAAATCTAAAATAGTGGAATGTAAATAAGCAACCTCCTACACGATCAAAATCATTTACCGAGGTAGAAAATCTAAAATAGTGGAATGTAAATAAACATCACCGTACTTTTTCTCATGTTCTGCTGCATGTAGAAAATCTAAAATAGTGGAATGTAAATAAGAAGAATTCATCGATTCTTTAACTCGGCAGGTGCGTAGAAAATCTAAAATAGTGGAATGTAAATGCTGTTTAAAGCGTGGATGGGTCTCTTCAACCGCCGGTAGAAAATCTAAAATAGTGGAATGTAAATGTATTTACGTAGTAAGTTTTCTTCTTGTGCATACGGTAGAAAATCTAAAATAGTGGAATGTAAATGCACTATATGAGTGTCTTAGGTCGTAAACGTGCTTAGTAGAAAATCTAAAATAGTGGAATGTAAATGCGCTTGACGCGTGAAACGGTTGGATCGCTCTTAGTAGAAAATCTAAAATAGTGGAATGTAAATCAAGAATTATGCGAACATATTGTATCAATCAGCGAAGGTAGAAAATCTAAAATAGTGGAATGTAAATGCGAACGGAATGCCGGACAAGCGCCGCGGCAGGAGGTAGAAAATCTAAAATAGTGGAATGTAAATTCCGGTTCAGGTTCTGGTTCAGGTTCCGGATCAGGTAGAAAATCTAAAATAGTGGAATGTAAATTTCATGCCCCACTCCTTCCCTTTCATGCTGCGCAAGTAGAAAATCTAAAATAGTGGAATGTAAATGTCTGCAGTTGCCGGTATTGCAACGACGATTGGAAGTAGAAAATCTAAAATAGTGGAATGTAAATAAAGCCGGACAAACGTTGCTTGGATTTTAAGATAAGTAGAAAATCTAAAATAGTGGAATGTAAATAAAGCCGGACAAACGTTGCTTGGATTTTAAGATAAGTAGAAAATCTAAAATAGTGGAATGTAAATACCGTTGGAAATGTGGATGTCGGCTGGAACGCGAAGTAGAAAATCTAAAATAGTGGAATGTAAATAATGCAGTTGATCGTTGTCCGTTACCGGGAACGCTTCGGTAGAAAATCTAAAATAGTGGAATGTAAATATGACTATGCCGGCGTTTCCTGAGGTCGATTTGTCTGTAGAAAATCTAAAATAGTGGATGTAAATCGAGATTACTCATGTCATTATTATGTCTTGGCCGATGACAAGTCTAAGAATATAAGATGAATTAATCAAGATATGATTATTCAAAAGTTACTGAAATAGGGAGAGTCAGGTGACAATTCCCGATACCACTTAAAATAATCCTTAACCTCGAATTCAAACTATGTTATTATAGTAATGTTCAAATAATGAACATCTTAAAAAAGGAGGGCTCTTCTTGCAAACCTATAATCATGATCTGCCAAACACGACAGCAGAAATATTGCAGACGCTGAGTGATCTTGCCCTGACTACTGAAGATAAAATTATTTCAGTAAAATATGCAGGCGGGATGACAAACAACAATTATTTGATTACACTGGACGATGATGCGTGGTTTTTGCGAATGCCGGGGCGTCTTACCGAGACGATGATCGACCGGCCGCATGAGGCGATCAATTCGAAATTGGCCAGCCAGTGGGGCTTGAATGTCGAAACGATTTATATCAATCCAGCTAATGGGATCAAAGTCACGCGTGCTGTGGATCATGCCTTGACGTTGGGAGCAAAAGAAGCCGTTCAGCCGCGCTATCGCCGCAAGCTCGCGGAATGCCTGGCAGCACTTCATCAAAAAGAAGAACAGTTTGAAAACTCTTTTGATATGTTCAGCGAGTGGGAAAAATATGATGCACTGATCCGCTCATTAAAGGGGACGTTTTATCCCGGCTATGAACAAATCCAGCAAGAAATGCGCGCCATCTATGCACAAGTAGAACGCACGATCGGTTTTGACACATGCTGCTGTCACAATGACCTTGCGCCGCAAAACTGGATCGAAGCACCAAGCGGCAAAATCTATCTCTTGGATTGGGAGTACGCCGGACTAAATGATCCTGCTTTTGATCTGGCAAGTTTGCTGTTAGAAAGCGAATTTGGCAATGAAGAAGCGCATGCTTTTTTACGGGATTACTACGGACGAGCGGCAACGGCTTCCGAGACGATCAAAGTCCAAATGTTCGAAGCGCTGCAAGACGTGGTGTGGAGTGCCTGGACGATGGCTAAAGAAGCGGGCGGCGATGATTTCGGCGAATATGGGCCTTACCGATTCGCGCGCGGCTGCCAAATGATCGATCATCTGAAAAAAGAATTATTGATGAAAACATTTTAATGTAAGAATGGAGACAAAAAGAAATGACGAATGCGATTTTTGTAGCAGCTGGTTTTGGTTCGCGCTTCAAAGAAATGACGAAAAGTCAGCACAAGGCGCTGCTGCCGGTAAATGAGATCCCGAACATGGAACGCACGATCCGTTTTCTGAATGAAGCGGGGATCACGGATATCACGATCTTGACCGGGTATCTGCATGAACTGTTCGACTATCTGCCGAAGAAGTATCCAGGGGTACGCTTGATCTATAATGACAAATACGATGTATATAATAATTTGTATACTTTTTCATTAGGACTGGACCACTTTTCCGATACCTTTGTGATCGATGGGGATACAGTGCTTGGCCGCAATATTTTCCAAGTACCGGAGACCAGCACGTATTTCATTACTCGGCGCAAAGATACGACTGGTGAATGGTGTCCTGAAGTCGGTGCGGACGGCTTCGTTCAAAAAATGCGGATTCCGCAAACGAACGAGGAGTTATATACCTTGTCGGGAGTGACGTATTGGACGGCCGCAGATGCTGAAAAAATCAAGAAGTATTATCCGCAGTATCTGAACGAAGATCAACTGGAAGACAGCAGCTTGTTTTGGGACAATATCCCGATCGACCATTTCGATCAGATCCACGTGAAAGTCGAAAAGCTGCCGGCATGCAGCGCTTTTGAGATGGATAACCAAGCGGACTATGCGTATGCACAGTCTTATTTGGCACAATGTGAAAAAAATCAAATAAAAAACTAGCCAAAAGTAGGAAAACATGGTAATATAATTTGGTGAGTATCAAGTACTTCTACTTGATAGAGCAAATAGCGAAAGGATGAATAAAATGCGCGTAAATATTACTTTGGAATGCACTTCTTGCAAAGAACGCAATTACTTGACCAGCAAAAACAAACGGAACAATCCAGACCGTTTGGAAGTCAAAAAATATTGCCCGCGGGAACATAAAGTCACTTTGCATCGCGAAACAAAATAAAATCTTTCCTTCAGTTTTCTTCTGTAGAAAGCTGGAGGTTATTTTTTTTTGGAAAAAAGTTTTTTTAATTTGCTGACAAGAATGATTTACTGTGATAAAATAAACCAACGATTTATAATATTTGATCGTTTTTTAAAGTTTTGATTTGTAGACAGGAGTTGATATGATGGATTTGAAAGATTTTCATTACGAACACATTTTATTGGGGTTGGATCATTCTGACAAGTCTTTGAAAGCATTTCACGAAGCAGTTTCGATGGCGAAACGCAATGATGCGGAATTGGTCTTGGTGACCGTTTTGGAAGAACCGGAAAATTTGGCGTATGCAGCTGATTTTTATCATGCAGCGAACATCAAAGAAGATGTTGTTGAAAAGATGATGGAAAAAGTCAGCGAAAAAGTAAACGCCGAACTTAATGATTTGAAAAAACAAGCGGAAGCAGCTGGCGTGAAACACGTCAAAGTTTCGGCCTTTCGCGGGATCGCGAAATATGCGATCGTTGATTACAGCCGGGCGACGAAACAACCGATTGATCTGATCATGGTCGGCGATAAAGGGCGCGGCGCATTAGAGCGGATCTTGCTTGGATCGACGACACACTATATCGTAAATCATGCAGATTGCAATGTATTAGTAGTCAAATAACCTCAAAAAGACTTCGATTTTAGATCGAGGTCTTTTTTTCTTGTTTTATTTTTTTATAGAAAGCGTTATCTTAGCGTTCTGAAATTAGACATGCTATCCTTAAATTAAGCAATGTCGCTGAAGCTGGTGAAACAAAGGAGGAATTTTGATGGTCAATAAAGATGAGATCAAAGGCAAAGTGGAAGAAACAACCGGGAAACTTACGGGTGATGATTCAAAAGAATTAAAAGGCAGAGTAAAAAAAGAATTCGGCAAACTGAAAGATGAAGCAGAAGAAAAAGTCGATGAAGTTGCTGGAAAGATCAATAAAAAGTTCGATAAGAACAAAGATGACAAATAATCACTCGCGGACTGCGGCTATCAAAGCGGCAGTCTTTTTGTTTTCAGAAAAACTCTTTCAGTGAGTGGTAGTCAAGCGGCGCAAGGTGGGTTAAAATAGAAAGGATCACGAGAGGAGGAGTTTCGGTGAAAAGTAAAACAGAGATCAGAAAAACGCTCAAGGAACGTCTGAGCAAAATGATCGCAACTCCGGCGAAAGAAAATCAGGAAAGACTCCTGCAAGCGCAGCTTTTGAGCAGTCCAGAATACTTGCAAGCGGAAAAAATCGGAATGACTTTGCCGATGCCGCTTGAAATCGATACATGGCCGCTGATTTTCGCCAGCTGGGAAAAAGGGAAAAAAGTGTACATACCGCAGACTCTTGCGGACTATGCAATGGTTTTTCGGCCATTGACCGAACATACAGCGCTCCAAAAAAATCGTTTTGGGATCGATGAACCGCTGGAAAAGGCGGCGGTTTCGCCTGAAGAACTTGATCTGATCGTCGTTCCAGGCCTTGCTTTTCGAAAAGACGGCTACCGGTTGGGCTTCGGCGGCGGGTATTATGACCGTTATTTAGCGGATTTTCACGGGAAGACAGCTGCACTGGCCCTTATCGAGCAGCTCATCGAGTTCGAACCGGATCCATATGACATTCCGGTCGATCGTCTGTTCTCGCTCGGGCTGGAAGAAACGGAGGAGGTCTGATGGAGCGTTTAAGAAAATTAAAAAATGATTCATGGATGACCTATTTGCTGATGGCGATCACGGTACTTATCTTTTTATGGATGGAGATCCGTTATTTTGCTCAAGGCGGTTCGGAGTCGATCGATGTCCTGATCAAGTACGGTGCGATGGAGCGGCCCGATATCATTTATAATCATCAATATTGGCGGTTTATCACGCCGATGTTTCTGCATATCGGCTGGACACATATCGTGGTGAATATGGCGACGCTATATTTTGTCGGCAGAGAAGCGGAAGTGATCTTCGGCAAATGGCGTTATTTGCTGCTTTATCTCGGTTCAGGGATCCTCGGGAACGTCGCTAGTTTTGCGCTCGGCTCCGCCAACAGCGTTTCAGCTGGTGCAAGTACTTCGCTCTTTGGACTTTTTGGGGCTTTCATTATTTTGGGGCGGATCTTCCGCGGCGACCAGATGTTCGAGATGCTGGCAAAGCGCTATGGCCTGTTCATCGCGATGAACCTATTGTTCAATATTTTTTCGCCGAGCATCGATATGATGGGGCACATCGGCGGCTTTATCGGCGGACTCATTTTAGCAGATGTTCTTGGAACGCCGCGGCGCAGTTCGAGCTTCGCAGAACGATTTTTGACGTGCGTCCTGTTCGCTTTTTTACTGGCCGGCTGCTTTCTTTTCGGCATGCGGCGTTTTGGCGCATTGTGAGCAGTAAGGAGAAATATTTTGAAAACTCTATATGATGTGCAACAATTATTGAAAAGTTTTGGTATTATTGTGTATGTGGGCTCAAGACTGTACGACATCGAAATGATGGGGATCGAGTTGAAAAAGATCTATCAGCATCAGCTGATAGATCAAAAAACTTTCTATACTGCTACGCTGATCTTGCGGCGCGAACATCGTTTGGAAGAGAAGCGGGCTGAAGAGAATGATCCGTTTTGAGCGGCGAAATATGCAGCAGCTGTTTCGTTTAAGAAAAAATCCATTGGAAAGAAAGGACTCTGAAGATTTTTATGAATTGGCTCACAGTGTTTTTATTAGCGATTTTGTTGGCGCTGCTTATTTACGAAGTATATATGCACGTCATGGTCAAACGTTCCGCAAAAGTGATTCCGGCGGATGCTTTTCGGGAGGGGATGCGCAAAGGGCAATTGATCGATGTCCGCGACAAAGAAACGTTTGATGCCGGCCATATTTTAGGGGCACGCAATATTCCTTATACGATGATCAAATCATCACTGACAGCGATCAGAAAAGATATGCCGGTCTATCTTTACGATCAATCAAAATCACTCTCGATCCGGACGGCGAATATCCTGCGCAAAAACGGCTATAAGACGATTTTTATCTTAAAAGGCGGATACAGCGAATGGGATGGCAAGATCAAAAAGAAAAATCAATAAAATAAAAAGAACTGCGAAAAATCTTGAGATTTTTCGCAGTTCTTTTTATTGCACATGGGCTTTCCTATCTGGCAAAGCTTTTACGTGCTGCTTTTTTGCGGTTTTCATCGATCGTATGTTCTTTTTCCTGGATCGGTTCAACGACTGTTTTTTTTACGCCGATCACCGTGCCGACCGCCAGTGCAGTCACCAGCAAAGCCCCAGTAAAGAATCCGGAAGCAAATTTTTTCATTTGATTCACGCCCTTTCATCAAACTCAAGTCTATTATCTACTAAAATCTAAAAAAATGCTAGTCGCAGCTGTTTGAAGAAGACCGCAATAAAAGCGAGTCTGATCGCCTAAAGACCGATTCAGTGATACAATGAGAAAAGATATTTTATGAGGAGTGATTCAAGTGAAAATCATGGCCCATCGAGGAAGCCGGGCGACGCATCCTGAAAATACGCTGCCGGCTTTTGTAGAAGCGATCCGCGTCGGCGCTGACGGGATCGAATTGGATGTCCATTTATCAAAAGATCGGCATCTGATCGTCATTCATGATGAAACTTTTGAAAGAACCTGCGGCGATCCGCACCAAGTCAATGAACTCAACCTGCATGAGATCAAAATGCTCGATGCGGGGAAATTCAAAGGGGATGCCTTTGCCGGGATCCGCGTGCCGACGCTGCCGGAAGTATTAGCAACTTTGCAAAACAATCAGTTTGCCGGTTTGCTGAATATCGAGCTGAAAACCGACCGGATCCATGACCCGGAGATCGAAGAAATCACACACCGCTTAATGACCAGCCAAGAATGGTCATTTCCTTATATGTATTCGAGCATGAAGCTCCAAACGCTGCAGACACTTTTCTTATTAGAGCCGGAAACGCCGCTCGGCTATATTTTCGGCAACTCGGAGATCAAATTTCGCAAAGCGCTGAAAGTTCCGTTTCTCGAAGCGATCCATCCGCGGCTTGATTGGTGCATCGCCCATCAAAAACGACTGGCGACGCTGCCGTTTCCAGTTCGCGTTTGGACGATCGATGATAGTGACGAGTTTCGTTTCTGCATGCTGAACCACTTACATACAGTGATGACCGATATGCCCGAAGAAGCGATCCGGTGGCGCAAGCAATATGAGTGAGGCTTTGCCGAAAGTGCTCGCGATCGTCGGCCCGACAGCGGTTGGGAAAACAGCGCTCAGTATCGAACTTGCCAAAAGATTCTCAGGTGAAATCATCAGCGGGGATTCACTCCAAATTTACCGCGGGCTTGATATCGGCACTGCGAAAGTCACCGCAGAAGAACAAGCGGGGGTGCCGCACTTTTTGATCGATGAACGGGAAGCAGATGAAAATTATACAGCGTATGATTTTCAGAAAAAAGGTCGTGAAAAGATCGAGGCGATCACTCGCCGGGGACATCTGCCGATCATTGTCGGCGGGACAGGCCTTTATATTCAAAGTCTGCTTTATGATTATCAGCTGGGCGGTGACGCTGCTTGGAAAGAGACGCAGGAAAAGCGCGCGCACTGGGAAGCGTATTTGGCGACGCACGGCAAGGAGGCGCTTTGGGAAAAACTTGGACAGAAAGATCCGGTTGCGGCAGAAAGCATCCATCCGAATAATGCCCGCCGTGTGATCCGCCTGCTGGAAAGGACGCAAAGTATGCCGAAAGTTCCGCCAAAAGCCTTGTATGACTTTTGTTTGCTGGGTTTAGAAGGGGTGCGCGAAGAGTTGTATCAGCGAATCAATCAGCGGGTCGATCAAATGGTCGAAAACGGATTGATCGATGAGGCGCGCCGGTTGTATGAGCTGCAAAAAAAGCGCGGACACACACTCCAAAGTGCCCAGGGGATCGGCTATAAAGAGCTGTTCCCGTACTTTGCTGGAGAAAAGCCGCTTGCATACTGCCTCGTCGAGATCAAACGGAATTCCAGACGTTACGCGAAACGCCAACTGACCTGGTTCAAAAACCGCATGCCGGTCCATTGGCATGATTTGACGCGTCCAGACGAGCGGGAACGCATTACCGAAGAAGTCGAAAACTGGCTGTCAGGGGGAATATTATGAAAGAAAAAGTTGCACTGGTCGGGATCGAAACCGCCAAAAACAGCGAGCGCTTTTTTGAATCGATGAAAGAATTGAATCATCTGGTAAAAACCGCAAAAGGCGAAGTCGTTTATACATTGACGCAAAAGCGCGTCAATTATGATCCGAAAACCTTGATCGGGAAAGGAAAGCTGGAAATCTTAAAAAACATGGTCGAAGCTTATGAAGCCGATCTGGTGATCTTCAATCAGGAGCTTTCGCCGCGTCAAGGGCAGTATCTTGAAGATGCGCTCGGCGTGCGGGTCATTGACCGTGTCCAGCTGATCCTGGATATTTTTGCGATGCGCGCGCAGTCAAAAGAAGGCAAGCTGCAAGTCGAACTTGCGCAGCTGAGCTATCAATTGCCGCGGATCATGGGGCAGGGACTCGCCCTCTCGCGTTTAGGCGGCGGTATCGGAACGCGCGGCCCCGGCGAAACCAAACTTGAGACCGATCGGCGCCACATCCGCGTGCGGATCCACGCGATCAAAAAAGAGCTGGAGCAAGTTGCTAAACACCGTGAACGTTCACGGCAGCGGCGAAATGAAGGAAATCAGTTCAATATCGGTTTGATCGGTTATACAAATGCCGGCAAGTCAACGATCATGAATCTGTTGACTGCCAGCCACACGTATGAAGAAAATGAATTGTTCGCAACACTTGATCCGCTGACGAAACAATGGAAGATGCCGCAAGGAATGGTCGTGACATTGACCGATACGGTCGGCTTTATTCAGGACTTGCCGACCGAATTGATCGATGCATTCCAATCGACATTGGAGGAAAGCCGCGGAATGGATCTTTTGCTCCATGTCGTTGATGCAGCCGATCCAGCACGTCTTGAGCAGGAAAAAACGGTCCTTTCGCTTTTGGACCGGTTAGACATGAGCGAGATGCCGCTTTTGACGGTCTATACAAAAGAAGATCAGCTGGAAGGGCGGAATTTCATTCCGACACTTCACCCGTTTTGTTTGATCAATGCGAAATCGACCAAGGGGAAAACAGTCTTGACGGATAGTGTACGGCGCCGAATGATGGAAATAATGGAGCCATATGCACTCGAAGTACCGGCTGAAGATGGCCAGACGCTCAGCCGTCTGCGCACGGAAACACTGCTGCTGAAAGAGCAGTTTGAAGAAGAGAAAAATCAATATTTGGTCACGGGATTTGCAAAAGAGAACTCCCGCTGGATCAAGGAGGACAAAAATGAGTTGGAATGAACAATTTTCACCGGAATTGAATGAAAAAGTCGCACAAGCGGAACTGCTGATCGCCCCGATGAGAAACGTGATCGCAGAACGCGCGCTCGACAATCAGGAAAAAGTTTTGCGGGCCATGCGCAATCATCGTTTATCAGAAACGCACTTTATGCCCTCGACCGGCTACGGCTACGACGATGAAGGCCGTGATTGTCTGGAGGCAGTCTATGCGGAAGTTTTCGGAGCGGAAAAAGCACTCGTGCGTCCGCAGATCATCTCCGGAACGCACGCGATCACGACTTCGCTGATGGGAATCTTGCGGCCGGGCGATGAGCTGCTTTATATCACCGGCACGCCATACGATACGCTGCTGGAAGTGATCGGTCTGACTGGCAACGGCATTGGTTCGCTGAAAGAATATGACATCGGCTATGATCAAGTCGAATTGCTGGCAAACGGCCAAGTCGATCTGCAAGGTGTCAAAGAACAGATCACTGACAAAACAAAAGTCGTGGCGATCCAGCGTTCCCGCGGCTACGCACAGCGTCCATCATACACGATCGCGGAAATCGCGGAAATGGTGCGGGCGATCCGCGCGGTGGCGCCAGACGTCGTGATCTTCTGCGACAACTGTTATGGCGAATTCGCCGAAACACGCGAACCAACAGAAGTCGGCGTCGATTTGATCGCAGGCTCCTTGATCAAAAATCCCGGCGGCGGGATTGCCAAAACCGGCGGCTATATCGCGGGCAAAAAGGAATTAGTCGAACGCTGTGCGTATCGGCTGACGACGCCGGGCGTCGGCGATGAGGGCGGAGCGATGCTCGGGACCGTTTATGAAATGCTGCAAGGCTTCTTCTTAGCACCGCACGTCGTTTCCCAAGCGATCCAAGGCGCCGTGTTCACTGCTGCGCTGCTCGATATGCATGGGATCGCATCGACCCCAAAGTGGGATGATCCGCGGACCGATCTGATCCAAATGGTCGAGCTGAAAGAAGAAGATACGATGGTCAAATTCTGCCAAGCGATCCAAAAATTTTCACCTGTTGATGCACATGTCTTGCCGATCCCGTCTTACATGCCGGGGTACGAAGACGATGTGATCATGGCAGCTGGGACTTTTGTCCAAGGAGCCAGCTTGGAATTGACAAGCGATGGACCGATTCGTCCACCTTACGTGCTGTATGTTCAAGGCGGACTGACATATGAACATGTCAAAATTGCAGTAACACAGGCAGTGAATGAAGTTTTTTATCAGAAATAAGCTGATTGGTATAGACCAAAACCGGAAAATCTGCTTTTGTTAAAGGCGGGTTTTCCGGTTTTTTTTCTGAAAATACAAACGCAGCTAAACCCGTTGACAGAACTGGGTTTCAGCTAACATGTCATGAATCATGCTTGCTATATGTCAGGAAACCTCACATAAAACAGTTGACGCTGCTAAATCACTCTGCTATTCTATTCAACAAGAGAGGAGGTTGCTCATGCGTGAAAAAGAATTGCGACGCTCGATGGCTGTTTTCCCGATTGGTACAGTCATCAAATTGACGGATCTGACTGCGCGAAAGATCCGCTACTACGAAGAACAAGATTTGATCCATCCGGAAAGAACAGAAGGCAATCGGCGGATGTATTCGCTGAATGACATCGATGTTCTGCTGGAGATCAAAGATTATCTTGCCGAAGGACTCAATATGGCAGGGATCAAGCGCATTTATGAAATGAAAAAACAAGGAAAAGATATTTCCCCGAGAAGCGGATTGACGGATGAAGATGTCCGCCGGATTTTTCAAGATGAGATCGCTTCGCAAGGCGGCTTCGGCGCACCAATGAGCGGCCAGAATCCATTTTTACAAAATAAAAAATAAAGGGTGGAAGAACAATGGCAAAACAACCGAGAACGAAAGAAGACATCATCCGGATCGCTGATGAAGAAAATGTGCGCTTTTTGCGTTTAATGTTTACAGATATCTTGGGAACGATCAAAAACGTCGAAGTGCCGATCAGCCAGCTGGATAAAACACTCGACAATAAAATGATGTTCGATGGTTCTTCCATTGAAGGCTTTGTTCGTATCGAAGAAAGCGATATGTATCTCCATCCTGATCTGGATACGTGGATGGTCTTTCCGTGGGAATCTGACCGCGGGAAAGTGGCCCGTTTGATCTGCGATATTTATAATCCGGACGGCACACCGTTCGCCGGGGATCCGCGCGGCAACTTGAAACGCGTCTTGAAAGAAATGGAAGAGTTGGGCTTCACTTCTTTCAACTTGGGACCTGAACCGGAATTTTTCTTATTCAAACTCGATGAAAAAGGCGAACCGACCTTAGATCTGAACGATAAAGGCGGATACTTCGATTTTGCACCGATGGACCTTGGCGAAAACTGCCGCCGCGATATCGTGTTGGAATTGGAGCACTTGGGCTTTGAAGTCGAAGCTTCCCACCATGAAGTAGCGCCAGGACAGCATGAGATCGACTTTAAGTATTCGAACGCCGTCGATGCGTGCGACCATATCCAAACTTTCAAACTTGTTGTTAAAACGATCGCCAGAAAGCATGGCCTCCATGCGACGTTCATGGCAAAACCGCTCTTTGGGATCAACGGCAGCGGGATGCACTGCAATATGTCGCTTTTCAAAGGCAAAGACAACTGCTTCTATGATCCGGAAGGCGAAATGCAATTGAGCGATACTGCCCGTCAATTCGTGGCTGGCCTGATGAAACATGCACGCTCTTATACTGCAGTCTGCAACCCGACGGTCAATTCATACAAACGCTTGGTTCCCGGCTACGAAGCTCCAGTGTACGTTGCTTGGTCCGGCCGTAACCGTTCGCCGCTGATCCGCGTGCCGGAATCCCGCGGACTTTCGACGCGTTTGGAATTGCGTTCTGTTGATCCGACTGCCAATCCTTATCTTGCACTGGCGGCACTTTTAGCGGCAGGACTTGACGGTATCCGAAACGAAATGACGCCGCCTGAACCAGTAGACCGCAATATTTACGTGATGAATGAAGACGAACGCGAAGCAGCACATATCTATGACTTGCCTTCGACTTTGCATAACGCACTCAAAGAGCTGCGCAAAGATGAAGTCATGAAAGATGCGCTCGGAATGCACATCTTCAACAACTTCAACGAAGCCAAGCGCGTCGAATGGGCAGCTTATCGCCAAATCGTCTGCGATTGGGAAAGAGAACAATATATGGAATTGTATTAATCAACAGGAATAACCGCTGCGGCTCAAGGGCTACAGCGGTTTATTTTTTTTGAATATAGCAAATGGGCGCATAATGGGCGCAATTAAAATTTTAGTTCATTCAAACCATCAAGCAGATTGGATTTCATTTTATCAGTAACATGGTTATAAATCTCCAGCGTAGTAGATACATCTTTATGTCCTACGCGTTCCATAATCGTTTTGATAGGCATGCCCATTTCTGCTAAAAGTGAAACATGTGTATGTCTCATATAATGAGTGGTTACTGGTTTATTAATTCCAGCTAACTTGGCGGCATTTTTTAGGCATGTTTCGAAAGTTCGATAGTCTATTGGCATGCCTTTTCGATTTGTGAAGAGATATCCGCGATCAATGTATTCGGAGAATTCATTTTTCATTAATTGGTTTTCATATTGTACTTTCTCTATGATTTTGATTGCTCTTTCTGAAAGGGTGACATTTCGGAAGGCCATAGATGTTTTCGGGAAAGTTCGGATTGGCTCATCTGAATATTTTCCATCTCGATGGTCAATAGTTCCATCAACCTTAATATAGCTGCCGAAAAACTCTGAATTTCTTAAAGCAATCAACTCACCATATCGTAAACCGGTCAAAGCCTGAAATTCAACCATATCTGCTTTTCGTGTATTCACTGATTTTGAGTTCAATTGATCAATCAGGGCCTTAAGTTCCCATTTCTCAAGGTATTTTTCCTGCTTTTCTTTTTGCCGAAGAACCAGATCCAGTTGAAATTGGGGGACAACAACTTGGTAGTTATCCAATTTTGCCTGCTTCATAACTGAAATTACTAAGGCCTTTATCTTTTTTGTGTAATTAAGAGAATATTTTTCCTCATAATAAGCCCTCTCTACAATATCTCTTAAGAACGATTCATCAATTTTCCGAAGTATCGTGTCTTTTCCAACTAATCGCTTAACAGTTCCAATGGAGGTCAGTACAGAAAGATAGGAGGATTTTTTCACTTTTATTTTATATTTTTCTAAATATCTTTCTAATGCTTTTTCAAATGTAATATCTGGTTCTTTTGGTGCATTTATTTTCTCAGTAATTTGTTCCTGCAGCAATTTGGCCGCCTGATTTTTGGCTTGATTAGATCTGCTGGTCAACGTTACACTTATAATTTTTGTTTTTTCGGTAGAAGGATCGATATATCTTTCTCGATATCGATAAACTGTTTTTCCATCTTTTCCTATTCGCTCATTGATCCACATGTTCATTCCTCCTATTTTCTGCTAAAAATACATAAAGGACTTTAACAGTTTTGATTTGTATGCATATCCGCTAAGCTAGGGAAATGGATGTACATTTTTCTGCCTAATGATATATTTCGGCTTGTGTATTATCTAACTTTATCTACACATCAGTGGATATTGAAAAGATTAGAAATCAATACATTCGGATAGATTTTTTTCCAGTGTATACAAACGTATGTTCTTGTTCGGGGTAAAAAGAAAAGCCCGAAGGCTAATCTTTTATAAGAGTTTAATTGCGGTGATTATTACACCAGCAAGAGTAATTGCAGTGCCTATTAACCATCTAACGTTTGCAGCATGCTGAGTTTTTAATTCGAGTTTTAAATCTTTAAACTTATTGTCAATTTTCAAATCTAGAATTTCTAATTCTTTTTCTAATTCTCTTTTTGTTACGTAACTATTCATTTTCTCTCCAACTCCTGAAAAATTGTCATTGCCATTGTATGCATCTGAAGGATGAAACTTAACAACTTTATCTTCAAATTTGGTAATATTATGGGGTGTACATGCGGGATTAGTCATTTTTAAATTGCCTAAATGGTAACTTAGTATCAAGCATGACATTATTTAAAGAATAAAACAGATTATCAATATCCTCTATAGTCGAAAAGTCTTCAATGGAAAAGAAAATTTTTACTGATAGAAATGCTTTTATGAAGTCGTAATATGGCGTTTTTCGATCTCCCTCGAATCCGCCTTCCATTGGAACAGATTTCTTATCAATCGTTAGCAATTCGAAATCTATCACTTGAGAAGATGAATTTTCAGCGATTTCCGAAAGTAGCATATTATAGAATTTAATTATCCGATATCCCTTTCCAGTAGAGTAATTGGTTTCATAAACACAAAAATTAATGAATAATGGATTACTAGAATGTTTAAGAATATAATTTAATCCAACTATTTCCATAACCAATGAAAAGGTTTTTGATGAATTGATATCAATATTGGCTATTTCTTGTGTTATCGTCTTTCCGTCTAACTTTATTTCATAACTTGATAAAGCAGGCAAATAGGGAATATTTCTGATCCGTGTTTCTAAGTTCATAAAAAATTTCCTTTCTGAAGGATTTTATTTTCATACTATTTGATTGTGATAATTATTTTTCGGTTGATTTAATCAAGCATCTGTTTACTCGATTGTAATCCGTTGGCATGACGCCAGTTGGTAGAAAGTACCAGTTATTTGAATCTTTTTTGGAAATTTTGTCAGGTAGTAGTTCTAGAGCTAATAGAGCTCTGTTTTGATTAAAAGATGGACATTTCCTAAAAAGTACTGATTTATAATTGATTTTTTCTTTTATTGCTTGTTTGTCAATTATCCAATTTCCTTTTTTATCAAATGAACCAAAAGACCACCAAGGGGTTTGAGAGGGGGTTAACATCAAGCGATGACAGCCAAAAGGATTAGATGTCCACTCAGAAGCACCATAACAGAAATTAGGATCATTAAATTTCAACTTGTCTCCAAAGCAGATATTTATTTTTCCTAGTGACTTGTTATCAATTGTTTCGCCATTGATAAATACAAATGTGGATTTCCACGAACCAACTAATTTAAAAAGACGTTGAAAATCAAGATAATGCTTTGCAAAATAAAAGGCCTGATAGATATTATTACCTGAGTCATCAGTATCCTCAACAAAACGATCAGAATTTTTTGCAAGATACAAGGCTTTTTCAAAATTTTTAGATGAAGATTTTCCAAAGCCGATAGAAATATTCCATTGATCATATATTGAAAAATCATCAGGATTGGAGATTTGTTTATTTGGCTCTGAATCTTGTTTTTTTGATTTTTGATTATTTTTTGTAGCTAAATCTGTCGATTTTATTAATATAGCAATTGAACTTATTTTTTCGATTTGAGAAGGAGATAATTGACTATTGAATTCTAAAAATGAGTCTTTGAATTTATTTATGTGATTATCTTTTGCTTTATCAGTGGTAAGTGAATCAATCTTTTTTCCAAGTTTTTCTGCCATTCGTTGAATCAGTTTATCGATATATAGTGATTTGTTTTCCAAGAGATCAGCATGCATTTCTTCTAAATCAATGCCAGACACAGAAATTTTATTAGAGTAAATGCGGACTTGTTTGAGCACATTTTCAAGATTACTAAGCGCTGTATCGTATCTGGAAAAAAAGACCTTTGGCTCGGTAGTTTTATTTATGAGTGAGTATGAATCATTGATAATTGACAAATTTTGTTCCATAACCTGTTTAATGAGAGCTAATCCAAATGTGCCGGCTTGCTTTGATATATTTTTTTTTGGAGATCGAGATTTTTTTCGTCCTTTTTTAAATAAACCAAACAATCCCATCGATTTCACCTCATATCTTTCAGAAATAGATAAATTTTTAAAATTTAACAACAGCAATAGAGAATTCTTATTGATAATGTCCATTATTTGACATTGTTAAGTTAAAGGTGCCAATCCGTGATCATACCACCAATCAGAGTCAGCTTGTTTGCCAGCGTTACCGATTTTGGTTTTTGTCTTAGGTTTCGTCCCATCAAGAATAATATTATTGATTGCATATCCATTAGCTGCAGAATAGAGGATAGTACCGTCAGCACTTACATCGTATGTCCAATTGTCAAAGTTAATCGAATCTAAGTTTGCTTTGTTGAAATCTACACTAATAGCTAGATTTTTGGATTCATTCCCCTTATTGTCAGAAAAGGTGGCTGTAGTTTGAATAATAATGTCTTGAAACTTGCTTCCTTGCAATTCTTTTAAGATATCAGCGGCTTCTTTCGGAAAAGTCATCGCAACGAGAGAATTTTCACCCAGGGACATTTCGGTCGGATAACAAATAATTAAGTTGTCACCATCTATCCTAGTTTTAGCATTATTGATTTTTGCAGTAGAGATTGCTTTAGCAGTTAGTTCTTGGTTTGTCAAATTCTTTTTATTGTTATCACCAGAAGTTTGTGCCTTATCAGAGTCAGTTGAAGTGGAAGATTTAATGTTAGTCATAAAAAAAGAAGACATTATAATAGATAAAATAAGAACGGCAAAAGATATACCAATTACTCGCAAACTTGCTTTTTTTCTCTTTTTTCTAATTAATGAAAAAATTAGCATTATAAAACCAACAAAAATAGCTATAACTGAGAAAACTCCCATAATTGCAGTAATAGTCCCCAAATGAAAAACTCCTCACATAATTTATTTTCAACTCCTATTTTATAAATATCAACTTGAAGCTCAAAGACCTGCTTAAATATGTTTTACATTTTTAACAATAGTATAAGTATGCGCTAATTCTTTGATAACGTCTTGATAGTTCGGATCTAGGCCATTTTGTTCGATAAATTTCATAAAGTCGAAATCTTGAATATCCATGCCGGTCATGGATACATAAATCTTCAGTAATTCTGAAAGCATAAAGCGTTCGGCCTGATATTCCATTTTTGCATGAAAACCGTCTAACAAATATAGACTTTGGAGATCGTCGTGAAGTATCCCGTGTCCGGCTTCATGAAGGATCACTTTAATTTGTGAAAGATCATCCAGTTGGTCAGAGATGAAGATTGTTTTATATTCTGTTAAATAATAACCTGGTTTGTTAATAGGTACCAACTGAAGAATAATCCCATATTTTTCTAGAAGCGCTTTCATTTCACCCATTTAAAAGCACCTCGCTTTTACTTGCTGTATTTACCCTTAAGATAGGCTCGAATTATTTCACGGTCATGATCAGTAATTGGTTCCCCATCAAAGCTCATGGCATTATCAAGCATTTTATCAAGATCTGCGTCACTAAAATCGCCTTTTCCTTTTTCGCCATCGACGTGGATATTATCTAATTCATCGCTTGTGATATAACCAGCTAATTCCATGAGTTCAGAATAAGAAGTTTTAGAAGAATAAGCATTTGCTAGTCTCCTTAAAATATCAGCAGAGGGTTCAATTGGTTTTCCGCTTCTCGGATCAATACCTTTGATAAGGTATCTCAAATAATTGTGGCTGATCCCCGTTTTTTCTGACATATCGCGGTAAGAGTCTTTCCCTTTAAGTTGTGCGATTTTTTCAGACAAATTCAATTATCATCACCGCCTTTAAGTAATATCTATATTACATAGTGTAAATCGGAAATTACAAAAAAGATATAAAAAAACCGTACTACATACTTTACATATAGTAATTCATGTGTTACTATTCATTTAAGGATGAAAGCGAGGTGATGAAGATGAAAAATAATTTAAGGGAGTTTTTGCAATATAAAAATGTTTCTCAGGCTGAGTTGGCCGAATTAACAGGACTTTCACGCCCTTTTATTAATCGCTTAACTAATGAAAAAGACGGCGTGGATCCGCAGCAAAGTACTATGGAAAATATTGCTAATGCGCTAGATTCTACGGTATTTGATATTTTTTTTAATCAGAATGTACAACTTGTGTTACAAACAAAAAAAGCCAATCAGAAGTGATATGAAAAGGAGCTGACGAAATGAAAAATTCAATAGTAATCATTCAAAGCAACTCAACTTGTGGCAGCAAATTTGAAGCTAAGGATATTGATGAAGCAAAAAAAATCGTGAAAGAACTGATCAATGAAGAAACAGTATCAATCACGATTAAGCAAAAAGAATGGGATAAAGGGAACGCTACAAGAGCTTTTTCGCTTTGATATAGTCTATTGCTTTGGATTCTAAGAAACAATTGTACGGTCTGCTAGCTTCACAGAAGAAAATTCTGTCTTTGAGTGAAACAGCCGACAGCAGGGTCTTGCTGATCATCTCTTCATTTTTTTCGGTTACAAAGAGCCAAGCGTTGTCATGCAACTCACAATAGTCTTTCGCCAAAGATAATATTGCGCTCTCTAAGATGCTTTTATTGTTGCTGTTTATTTCAAAAGAAACAATGTACGTAGTCATAATAATCACCTCGCTTTCGAGTTGATTATATCAAATGACAGAAGGAGGCGACGAAATGAAAACGATTATGGAACAGATCAAAATTAAACAAGCCCCTACACAGAGCGAAGACTTAAAGCGAAATTTGATTTATTCATCGCTTCAGCTAAATGAACACTTATCTAAAGAACTAGCTGATCTGCAAGAATTGAAAAATTCTCGTATTACGAACCGAATAGTTCGGTTAGCTGAAGCGACTGCGAAAATCACAGAGTTGGCATTAGTTCAATTCTCTGACGTTGATGCAGTTATCGAGAATACGGTGAGCTAAGGACATTAGAGTGAAGGCGGTAATGGCATCAGTTTCTGATTTTGGATTGTAAAGTTTCGGTTCATGTGCCTGTGGATTTCTATACATGTAAACGATTGTGTTGAGTAGACTTTTTAGCCCGCTATATTCTGATTTTTCAGTGAGTGTTTGAAGGAGATTCCCTCTTATCAATATAAGAGGTTGCTTTGATCGAAAAGCTTGATCAATTAATGAATTTCCATCTGAATCAAGTTCTGAAATTTGTCTGACTCGATTCAATATGCCTTTGCTGGCTTCAAATATGGCATGAAAATAATTTTCTCTGAATAGTTCTTCTCGACAGTACTCATAGATTTTTGGATGAATTTCATAAAGAGAAAGCTTTTCTTTAAATGAAATCAATCGTTTCTTTGCATCGGAGAAGGTTTCGACTATCTGTATTTTATGAATCTTACCAGCATCATTAAGTTCATAACCATAAAATATCAGTTGTGAATTAATTTGTTTGAGGCAAGAATGCCAATAACCATCAGGTTGGCTGATAAAATCTTGGGGCTTCATAACGTATTCAATCACCTGAAAAAAAGGCTTTGCGCTTTTTGTCTTATGGCACCGATCCAGAATGCTTTCATTAATGCGGATCCATTTAGTGCTGGTGTAGGGTCTGTTATTCAAAGTATCAAAATCTGAAAGTTGCAGAATTTTGAACATCGTCGTGATTTTTGAACCTGTAAGAATATCAGCTAATATCCTTGAAATAGACTCAACAACGCTATTATCAATTGGTTTAGTCATAATTCACACTCCTTTTATGAATCATATCAAAAGGAAGTGCGAACTAAAAGGAGGTGGCGAAATGAGCAGAAAAACCATGATCGAGATCCTGAGTGAAGCAAGATGCGATATTCCAAAATCTTTTTGGGATAGCTGGTCAGACGAAGAACTAGCTTTGCAAGTCAATTTAGTCAAAATTTGGATGTGTCAGCATGCACAGGACGCAGCGTTCAACTAGTTCCTAATTATATTTTACGGCAGGATCATTGCTACAAATACTTTCATCAAAATACAAAGGAGGGTTTCAAATGGCAGTATCGGGGATTGAACAAAAAATTGCGAGTATTTTCCGGTCTGGTGCACACAAACAGGAGATCAATCAAAAAGCAATGGGCGAAGACCTTCATATCTCGCCGCAGCTAGTGAGCCATATCCTGACTGGCAAACGATCATTCGGCGTAGACCGGATGGCGGAGATTGCAGAATATTTGCAAGATCCGGATATTGATTTTAAAGCGGCAGCAGAGCTTTTTTATACGCCGAAGCCGCTGGATCGAAAAAGACGCGATGGACACCCATTATCAAAAATGGTCGGACAAGACAAAGAAGAAATGGAGCGTATTGAGATCGAAAAGAAAAATGAGATATGGGATCTCTTGTCAATCCCGCCGGCTGAGATCACAAGTGCCGAAAAAGAGAAAGTGATGAATTGGCTGATCGAATTAGTCGATGAAATATCCGCAGAAATTGCTGTTTTCTCGGTTACATGCGAGCGATACAGCATTGATTCGCGCCTAGTCGTCAGGCAGTCACAAGAGAGCGTCGATCAGTAGAAATATTTAAAAGGAGGTATGAGAGATGCCAAAACCCATTCAAATTGATTTGGAAAAAGTAGCCCAAGATCCTGATCGAGCAAAAATCAAATATGCGAATAAAGCGGTAATCATGAAAATGTATTCCATCAAGAAGCCTAGTCTGGACAAATGGCTGAGCAAAATGGCTAATTTAGACGAATTTGCAGATGGTGTACTGCATCCGACGCATAAAATCGTATTGGTGCAACTCGATGTTTTCGATGAATTTGTGCGCTGGATGGACCGCAATCGTTATCGTCAACGAAAATATTGAAGCAAAGGAGACACATATTATGAATGAATCCAAATATTTACAGCTATTCGCTGTGTTTTTTGTGGGATGTATGCTTTCCAGTTTAGGACGTACTTGGTGCCTTATCGTTTTAGCTACTGTGTCCATTGCTTGTCTCTTTGCCTGGGATGAACGAGAAGTAGAACGGAGAGCGCGTGAATATGCAAAAAAAGACTGACTCCGCGGGAACGAAGTCAGTCGGTGAAGAAATTTATTTTCAAGTCAATTATATCATGCGAAACGGAGGAATTCAAAATGAACTTCGCTACTTTTTCAGGAGAGAAGTTTGATAACTGGAAGATGAGACTTCCAGAGGAAGATGAGTTAAAAGGGCATGATTGGCGAGGTGAAGAGATATACGAGGGCGACCTTGTTCGTGAAATCAATGGGGAACTGATAAAAGTAAATGACATCGAGGAGTACCTTGATTCTGAATTTGGACCATCGTTTGAAGCGTGAGGGGGGATAACAAGATGGAAAAGATCAGTCATTCGACGCTAGAAATGACCCATGAAGCATGGCTGCAGGATCGCCGAAAAGGAATCGGCGGTTCTGATGTCGCAACAATCTTGGGACTTAATAAATGGAAATCAGCCTATCAGTTATGGCTTGAAAAGACCGGCCAAGTCGAACTGGATGAAACGGATAGCGAACCTGCTTATTGGGGAAATGTGTTGGAAGAGGTTGTTGCTAAAGAGTTCCAAGAGCGGACGGGGAAAAAAGTTCGGCGGCGAAATCAAGTGTTCGAACATCCGAAATATCCTTTTCTTCGTGCGAATATCGACCGGGACGTCGTTGGTGAGAATGCCATTCTGGAATGTAAAACAGCAAATGCCTTTTTAGCAAAAGACTGGGAGGGCGACGAGATCCCACTGAGTTATTTGTGTCAAGTACAGCACTATATGAGCGTCTTGGGTCGTAAGCGTGCTTATATTGCCGTTTTGATTGGTGGGCAGCGCTTTATCTGGAAACAAATCGATCGTGATGATGAACTGATCGATATGATCACACAGAAGCTCGTAAGCTTTTGGGAAAAGAATGTTGTTGAAGGAATCGAGCCGCAAATCGATGGGTCTGCCGCCGCTAGTGATTTTTTGAAAGAACACTATGCGGAAGAGGGAACGAAGGAGATCCAGTTGCCACAAAGCTATGACGACTATGCGGAATCTTTGGCAACGCTGAAACAATCTAAAAAAGAAATCGAATCAGAGATCAGCAAAGTGGAAAATCAAATCAAGAACGAATTAGGAAAAAATGATGCAGTCATCGGAATCTCCCCAAAATTCGTCATTAGCTGGAAAAATTTTTCGGTGAAACGATTGGATAGAAAAGCTCTTGAGAAGAAATATCCCAAAGTAGCTGATGACGAAGAAATCTACAATCTGACGAATTCAAAACGTTTGAACATAAAGGAGATCGGATAGCATGACGAAGAAAACTATCTGCCCGCGCTGCGAGAACGAGAACTTGAAATCAGATTATAAATTTTGTCCGATCTGCGGCTTAAAACTAAAGGAGGAAACACACAATGGCAACAAATGATACTTTAAAAAATCAACTAACAGAGCAACAGACGACTCAAGTCGATCCGGGAAAATTAGGATTTAAAGCGCTGATGCGAACGCCGACAATGAAAAGCAAGTTTCACGATCTTTTAAGAGACCGCTCTGATTCCTTTATGGGTTCGCTATTGAGCTTGGTCAACGGTGATGATTATTTATCAAAAGCTGAGCCGATCACGATTATTTCTTCAGCCCTCAAAGCAGCCTCTATGGAATTGCCAATCGATAAAAATTTAGGATACGCCTATATCGTTCCTTTCAACCGTAAAGAAAAGCAAGGTAAGAATTGGATCACTCATAACGAAGCGCAATTCATCATTGGATACAAAGGATATATCCAACTGGCACAGCGTTCAGGTCAATACAAAGCATTGAATGCCGTGCCGGTATACGATGGCGAAGTCAAATCATGGAATAAAGTGACCGAGGAATTTGTTTTTGATCCGGAAGGGAAAATTTCTGATCAGGTTGTTGGATACGTTGCATTCTTTGAGTTGTTGAATGGATTCAAAAAGACAGTTTACTGGACTAAACAAGAGATCGAAGCACACCGGATCAAAAATGCTAAGGGATTTGATAAAGATAAGCTGACAGGTGCCTGGAGAGATAATTATGATGCGATGGCCACGAAAACCGTGATCCGAAATATGCTTTCTAAATGGGGACTTTTATCAGTTGAAATGCAAAATGCACTTTCTGCAGACGAAAAAGTGATCCGGATGGATGAACAAGGCGACCTGCTGGAAGAAGTTGCTTTATCCGATGTGCAGCCGGTCGAGTCGAAACGAAAAACAGCAGAAGCAGCCGACGAGTCAAAGGGTGTGTTGAATAGCGAAGAAGAAACAGAATTAAATGGCAGCCTGTTCGATCCGAACAAGCCGCCGATGGCTGATGATAAGTAAATTAAACGGACGAATAAGGAGGGGGTGCTTGGATTGCAAAGCTATTATCCCCATGATAGCAATTTGAGAAACAAGGCAGAGATATTGCCGCTGCGTATGAAATACGGCGCTGAAGGTTACGGAGTCTATCATATGATCTT
>JALCOL010000007.1 GCA_022649665.1 Enterococcaceae bacterium | reverse complement strand
TGTTTCGATCGCTCGAAACGCCCTGCACATTGGTTCGTCTTTGCTTTGTTCAGTTTTCAAAGGTCTACACAGCGCTTGTCAGCACTGAACGCGACTTGTTCGCGTCAACTCTTATATCTTATCATCAGCTGTTATGCTTGTCAATGATTTTTTTATTTATTTTTAAGAGTTGTTATTCATTTCCGAAGAAGGTGTTGTTTGACAACTGCTCTCCCTCAGCAACGTATATTACTATACCAACTGAGCGGGCTGAGGTCAACAAAAAAAAGACGGTTTTTCGATCTTTTTTTAAAAGACGGCCGATTGAAATTACAAAACACAAAATCGTTCGCTTTTCACGTCATAAAAAGAGAGAAGCTGCGCATTTAAGCAGGCTTCTCTCAGGAATTTTTTTATCGTCTTGTAGGAAAAAGAAGTACATCGCGGATCGATTGTGCATCCGTCAAAAGCATCACTAACCGGTCGATCCCGATCCCGAGTCCTCCCGTTGGCGGCATCCCGTATTCGAGAGCTTCCAAAAAGTCTTCATCAACGCCATGTGCTTCATCATTGCCCTGCTCTTTTTCTTTTTCTTGTGCTTCAAAACGTGCACGCTGATCGATCGGATCGTTCAATTCAGTAAAGGCATTCGCAAATTCACGGCCGACGATGAATAACTCAAAACGGTCCGTAAAGCGCGGATCTTCTGCATTCTTTTTAGCAAGCGGCGAAACTTCCACTGGATGGCCATATACAAAAGTCGGCTGGATCAACGTTTCTTCGACAAATTTTTCGAAAAATTCATTGATGATGTGGCCAACTTCCATATGTTCGGTGATTTCTACTTCATGATCTTCTGCGGCTTTGCGCGCTTCTTCAAGCGTCATCGGCTGCCAGAAATCGACGCCGGTTTTTTCTTTGACCAGATCGACCATATGTTTTCTGGCAAAAGGCTTCCCTAAATCAAGCGATTGTTCTTCATAAGTGATCGCAGCCGTATGCAGTACTTTTTCAGCAGCATTGCGGATGATCCCTTCTGTCAGATCCATTACGTCGTTAAAATCAGTATAAGCGGTGTAAGCTTCAAGCATGGTAAACTCCGGATTGTGGGTCGTATCGATCCCTTCATTTCGGAAAACGCGGCCGATCTCGTAGACCTTCTCCATTCCGCCGACGATCAGGCGTTTCAAATGAAGCTCGAGGGCGATCCGCAAATAAAGATCGATATCGAGCGCATTGTGATGAGTCGCAAATGGACGTGCGGTCGCACCGCCGGCTTCATTATGCAGCGTCGGTGTTTCGACTTCGATATAGCCCAAACCGTTCAGATAATCGCGGATCGCGGCAACGATCTGGCTGCGTTTGATGAAGCGATCAAAACTTTCGCGGTTGCTGATCAAGTCCAAATAGCGTTGGCGGTAGCGTTGTTCGATATTTGTCAATCCGTGGTACTTATCAGGAAGCGGACGCAGTGCTTTGCTGAGATGCGTAATTGTTGCAGCTTTGACCGTCAATTCTCCGGTATTAGTCCGCATCACTTCACCGGTGATCCCGAGAAAGTCGCCCAGATCCGCTTGTTTAAAAATCGCATACTGCTCTTCGCCGACGGCATCTTTGCGGACATAGATCTGGATCGTTCCATCGCGGTCCTGCAAATGGGCAAAGCCGACTTTGCCTTTGCCGCGTTTTGTGATCATCCGTCCAGCGATGCTGGCAGTGATATCTAATTCTTCGAGTTCTTCTTTGGTCTTTTCGTCATATTGTTCATGCAGCGATTTCGAGTTGAAATTGCGTTCAAAACGGTGTCCGAATGGATCGATTCCTGATTCACGCAGTTTTTCCATCTTTTCACGGCGCACCTGCATTTGGTCGTTCATTTCATTGTTGTTCTCTTCCGACACAATTGATTCCTCCGTTCATTTTGTCTCCTATACATAATGCCACAGCCCGATTTAAAAAAGCAAGGTCGCTTACGCAATTCGTTCCAGGAAAACGTTAAAGATCGAACGGACTTCTTTTTCAGTTTCCGCTTGGTACAGCTGCGACTTCACCGGAGCAGCGTGCGGGATCCCCTTCAAATAGTAAGCCGCGTGCTGGCGGAATTCATGCGTTCCGGCTTTCTCGCCTTTCAACTGGATCAGACTTTGCAGATGTGTCAAAGCAAGCGCGATTTTTTCTTCCGGTGCGGGTTCCGGCAAAAGCGTGCCGGTCGTCAAATATTCAACTGTTCGGCGGATCAGCCACGGGTTCCCCAAAGCCGCTCGTCCGATCATCACGCCGCTGGCACCCGTTTCCGTCAGCATCCGTTTGGCGTCTTCCGGTGTTCTGACGTCGCCGTTGCCGATAAAGGGAATCGTTAATTGCGCACTGACTTTTTTTAGAATCTCCCAATCTGCGTGGCCGGTATACATTTGCGCGCTCGTCCGCCCATGCATTGCAAGTGCTGCCGCTCCGCCCGCTTGGGCCGCCTGTGCATTTTCAAGCGCGTTGATATGCTGCGCATCCCAGCCGATCCGCATCTTGACCGTCAGCGGCAGATCGATCGCATGTGAGACTTGATCGACCATATGATACAACCGATCCGGATCTAAAAGCCACTGCGAGCCCGCATTTGCTTTGATCACTTTTTTGACCGGGCAGCCCAGATTGATGTCGATCATGTCCGTCTTGGTGTTCTCCGCGACGTATACCGCCGCTTCCGTCAGACTTTCCGCACTGCCGCCAAAGATCTGCGTACTGATCGGATGTTCGTTTTCAGCGATATAAAGCATTTCAAGTGTCTTTTTATTGCGAAAATGGATCCCTTGATCACTGATCATTTCGCTTACGATCAAGCCTGCGCCGAATCGTTTAGCGATCTGGCGGAACGCCGCATTGGAGATGCCAGCCATTGGCGCCAAAACGACCGGGTTTTCTATCTTTACCTTACCGATATTCCACAAAATGTTTCCCCTCTTACTCTTGCGCGTCTTTCAGCAGCTGCTTCAGTTCATCTTCCGAATAGTGATATTTTTTCCCGCAAAAGCGGCAGACTGCTTCTGCGCCGTGGTCTTCTTCGATCAAGTTCGTGATCTCTTTTTCGCCTAAAGCGACGATCGCAGCGGCAAATTTTTCTTTGGAGCAGTCGCAGCGGAACGAAACCGGCAGCTTATCCAAGATCTTAAGATCCGCTCCGAAGATCACTCGCAAAATATCTTCAGGGGTCTCGCCTTTTTCCAGACGTTTGGAAAGCGAGCCGATCGCTTTGATTTTTTCTTCAAGTGAAGCAACGACTTCATCGCTTGCTCCCGGCAAAACTTGCAGCATGAAGCCGCCCGCCGCCAGCACCTGATGCTTTTCATCGATCGCGGCACTGAGGCCGATCGCAGACGGGATCTGTTCAGAAGACGCTAAATAATAAGTGAGATCATCGCCGATCTCACCGCTTACGATCGGCGTTTGTCCGCTGAAAGGTTCTTTCAAACCAAGATCTTTGATCACGGTGACAACACCATTTGTCCCGACGATGCTTGCTAAAGAATCGATGCCGTTTTCATCTTTCGGCAGCTCGACATCCTCGTGCTGCACATACCCTTTGACTGTTCCGTGTCCGTTGCCGTCAACGACGATGCTCCCCAGCGGACCGCCGCCGTTGATCTTGACCGTCAATTTGTCGTCGCCTTTAAGGGTCGCGCCTAATAAAAGCGTCCCCATCATCGTGCGTCCCAAAGCAATCGCAGCCCCGACCGTCAAATGGTGCCGCCGGCAAGCTTCTTCGACGACTCCTTTTCCGCTCAACGCATAAGCACGGACTTGCTCACTGCTCCCTAAAGCGCGGACCATATAATCTTTTTCTGACATACATTTCTCTCCTTTACGAAAAAGAGAGGGACCGTGACATAAGTCTTGTCATGGCCCCTGTTTCTAGATAAACGATGTTCCAAAAGCGGTTTCTCCGTGAACAAGTCGAAAAATCGCGAAAATATACGAAACTATTTTCAGACTTTTTTCCTGCTTCTCAAAGATGAGTACTTTTGTCACGCCCTCTTCTTTTGCTGTTTGCAACTTATTCTTTCGGCTCCGAATTGTTTGAATCAGCGTCATGATCTGCCGAATCTTTCGACGTTTCTTGCGGCGCCTCCGAATGATCACTTGAAGGTTTCGGCGCATCAGAGGAAGCTTTCTGCTCTTCTGATGGTGCTTTCCCATCTTCGATCTCTTTTTTCTGTGCTTCAAGATCGCGTTTGACTTCAACGAAATCTTCGCGTTCTTCTGCCTGTTTTTCAGCATCCTTTTCTTCCAAAGCACGTTTTGCTTCTTCAAAAGTGGAAGCCGTCGTTTTTTCACTTGGGAATTCAGGAGTTCCTTCAGGCATTACGCCGTCTTCAAACAACGATTTGATTTCTTTCGAATCAAGCGTTTCATAAATGAGCAGCTTTTCAGCGATCAATTTATGTTTTTCGCGATGTGTTTCAATGATCTCGCGCGCTTTATCATGTGCTTCTGTAATGATCCGCTTCACTTCGGAATCGATCTCATAGGCGACTTGTTCAGAATAACCCTTCGTCTGCCCATAGTCGCGGCCGATAAAGACTTGGTTGTTGCCTTCATATTGGACCGGTCCGAGTTTGGCACTCATCCCGTATTCAGTGACCATTGCCCGGGCAAGATTTGTCGCTTGTTCAAAGTCATTGCTTCCGCCTGTTGTTTGGACATTGAAGACGACTTCTTCTGCGACACGCCCGCCAAGCATGCCGACCAGTTGTTCGAACATATCTTCTTTCGTCAACAAGTTCTGATCTTCTTTCGGCAAGGCGATCATGTAGCCGCCGGCACGGCCGCGCGGCACGATCGTTACTTTGTGAACGACGCGCGCATTGCTCAACACCAATCCGACGATCGTATGGCCCGCTTCATGGTAGGCGACCATTTCGCGTTCGCGCTTGCTGATCACGCGGTCACGCTTCGCAGGTCCCGCGATCACGCGGTCTTCTGCTTCATCGATATCTGAAGCATCGATTTTCTTTTTATTGCGGCGTGCAGCAACGAGTGCTGCTTCATTCAAAACGTTTTCCAGATCGGCACCGGCAAAGCCAGGCGTCTGCTGGGCAACGATCTTCAAATCGACATCGTCTGCCATCGGTTTGTTGCGGGCATGGACACGCAAAATCGCTTCGCGTCCTTTGACATCCGGACGGCCGACCAAGATCTGGCGGTCAAAACGACCTGGCCGCAAAAGGGCAGGATCCAAAACATCCGAACGGTTGGTCGCTGCGATCACGATCACGCCTTCATTTCCATCAAACCCATCCATCTCGACCAAAAGCTGATTCAGCGTTTGTTCGCGTTCGTCATGCCCGCCGCCCATTCCGGCGCCGCGCTGACGGCCGACTGCATCGATTTCATCGATAAAGATGATCGCTGGCGCGTTTTTCTTCGCTGTGTCGAACAAGTCGCGGACCCGGCTCGCGCCGACACCGACAAACATTTCGACAAAGTCTGATCCGGAGATCGAGTAGAATGGTACGCCGGCTTCTCCGGCAACCGCTTTGGCAAGCAGTGTTTTCCCGGTTCCGGGAGGGCCTTCGAGCAGCACCCCAGCCGGGATACGAGCGCCTAATTCAACAAAACGCCGCGGATCTTTCAAAAACTCGACCACTTCGACGAGTTCCTGTTTTTCTTCTTCCGCGCCGGCAACGTCGGTAAAACGCACGCTGTTTGCTTTTTTGTCGGCTTCTTTGGCTTTTGATTTTCCAAAGTTCATCACGCCGCGGCCGCCTCCGCCGCCTTGCTGCCCTTGTCCCATCATCATATAGATCAGGATGAACATAAAGACGAGTGGCAGTACACTGAAAAGCAGCGTCAGCCACATCCCGCTTGATGACTCTTCATTGACTGTGACTTTCGTTCCGGAGCTTTTTGCGGTTTTTTCGATTTCAGTAACTAAACTGTCATTTTGCAAAACGATCGTACTGAAATTTTTTGTTTCCGTTTTGGTCGTACCTAAAATCGGCAGTCCACCGTCATTTTCGACTTTTTGTTCTTCCTTGTATTGTCCAGTGATTTTGTAGACACCGTTTGCCGGTTGTACAGTCATCGATTCAACGTTTCCCTTAGCCAACTGCTCAGTGAAATTCGAATAGTTTATTTCCGGTGATTGTTCGTTATTGTTTCCAAACAAGAAATAGACGAACAGAACCAACGACAAAACGACTAATACATAGGAAAGGCCACTTTTTAAGCCGCTGTTTTTTTTCTTCATTTGGGACCTCCCTCATATTATTAAATTTGGTACCTTAAGAGTTTACCATATCCAACGCAAAGTGAATAATGGTTTGCCTTGTTTTGCGAAAATGAAGGAAATTTTAAGAATTGAGATTTCCGTTATTATTCGTAAACTTCAGGCTTCAATACGCCAACGTACGGGAGATTGCGATACTTCTCCGCAAAGTCAAGCCCGTAACCGACAACGAATTTATTCGGAACATCGAAACCGACATAATCAGCTTCGATCGGCATGAGACGTCCTTCACGTTTATCCAAAAGAGCTGCGATCTTCACGGACTCTGCTTGGCGGTAATTGAACAAATCACGCAGATAGGCAAGCGTTTGGCCGGAATCCAAAATATCCTCTACGATCAAAATGTGGCGGCCTTGGACATTTGTATCCAGATCTTTCACGATCTTCACTTCACCGCTTGATACCGTCGCATCTCCATAACTTGATACATCCATAAAATCGATTTCAAGATCCAAGTCGATCGCTTGCATCAAATCTGAAAGAAACGGGACAGCTCCTTTTAACACGCCGACCAGCAGCGGTTTTTTTCCATGATAATCTTGAGCGATCTGCTTGCCCAATTCTTGGCAACGCGAGTGGATTTCCTCAGAAGTCAACAGCACTTCCAAAATATCCTGTTCTAACATTAGTGCTCCCTTCTTGCCGCATTATTTTTTACAAATATATAGCAACTTTCCCATTATTTTATCAGTTTCTCCGGGCAAACTCAAATAAGATTTTTCCCATGGAATGACCCATAAACATGCGCCTTGCGGGGTAAATGCCGCCCAGACATTTTGGCGTTCTTCGATCGTCAGCCGGTGTTCGCGAAAAGTTTTTTTGATTCTTTTATGGTAGTGACCCGGCTTTTTAGCGATCACTTCTCCGGGGCGCACGTGCCGCAGCTCGATCTCCGGCGGCAGCGTCCCGTAGAGCGGCGCTTCAAACACTGTACCGTCTTTTTCCGAAAGGCGCGGCGGATCGGTAAAAAAGCCGAACCATTCTGTTGCCGAAAGCTTTTGCCAGCGGTTTGGCTGAACGCTGAAGCACTGGTTTTCGTGCGGAGCTTCGTTAGAAATAGCTTTGATCGCGATCGCCTCATATCTGCGCACCAAGCGCAGTGCGGCATTCAGCCGGACTTCGCCTTGCGGTTTCGTACCGTTCAGCAGCTGCGTGATTTGCAAGATCTGTTCATAGTTCGGCTGAAAATCCGCTGCTTCTTCCAACAGCCAGCGCTTCAAATAATAGCGTTGTTTGGCAGACGATAATTTTTTCCACCAACTGAAAGGAAACTCGGTCCGGCGATGTTTCTGCCACCATTCCTCAAACAGCTCTTCCGCTAATTGCGAACTTTCGGCCAGCCGGGTCATGCTTTTTCCAAGCGCCGGATTTTCTTTTCGCAAAAGCGGCAGCACTTGGAGGCGCAGCCGATTTCTACGGTAAAGCGTCGCTTGGTTCGTCGCGTCTTCAAAATAGCGAAGTCCGTGCTGGGCAGCGTACTGATAAAGTGCAGTCTTTGAAACACCGAGAAGCGGCCGCAGCAGCTCGCCGGTGCCAAAGGGCTGGCAGGGTGCGATGTTCAGGTGGGCAACGCTCGTGCCTTGGATCATTTTCAGCAGAAGCGTCTCTTCCAGATCCTGCTCGTGATGCGCAGTCAACAAGTAGTGATAACCTTCTTTTTGCATCACTTCAGCAAAAAAGCGGTAGCGGAAAGTCCGGGCAGCGCTCTCCGTCCCTAAACGTTTGACTTCCGCTGGGTCCGCTTGCCAGCGCACCGCAAAAAGCGGGATCGCCTGTGCTTGGCAAAAGATGCGCAGCGCCCGCTCTTCCTCACCTGATTCTGCCCGCAGCTGATGGTTCACGTGAACTACCGCCAAGCGAAAATCCTTTTCTTTTTTTTCAGCCAACAGCAATTGGAGCAGCACCATCGAATCGACCCCGCCTGAAACAGCCGCAAGGATCCCTTTTTGCCGCGCAAGCGGATGCGCTAGAAAAAAATCTTTTAAATGATTTGCTGGATTTTTCATCTTTCTCCTCTTGAAAAAAACTTCGATAACTCAAAAAGAGCTTGAACGAGCGATCGCTTGACCGTTCGTTTCAGCTCTTTGATCATTCTCAGTTCCGGCGTCCGCCGCGTCCGCCGCGTTTGCCCTCGGTGTTGCGGCGCAGAGAACTTAACCGTTCATCACTGTCCTTGATGAAGGAAGTCATCAAACTATCAAAATCTTGTTTTTTGTTTGTATTTTGAAAAGATTTTTTCGGGGATTTTCTTCCTTGGGGACGTTCATGAGAATTGTGTCTTTCTTTTTGCGGATGATCGACTGCTTTTCTGATCGATAGGCCGATCTTGCCGTCGTTGCCGACAGAAACGACTTTGACGGTCACTTGATCGCCGACTTTCAAGACATCATGGATATCTTTGATAAAGTCGTCGGAAATTTCGCTGATATGCACCAATCCGGTTTTCCCGCCGCCAAGATCAATAAATGCACCAAAATTTGTGATTCCGGAGACTTTGCCAGATACTTTTTCCCCTACTTCAATTGCCATAAAAAAATTGCTCCTCCTTAAAGCTTACAGGGTCTTTCGACTCATTTATTTTATTCAGCCGACGAACTGGTCACGCTCATCTGGCTCGAACTCGTTTGCTGGACCGCGTCTTGCGAACTTTCGCTGGTCTTTTTTTCATCCGGCAACGGATAGATCTGTTCGCCGGACCGCGATAAATAATACTTGCTGCGCGCAAGTTTCAAAATATATTCGTCATCATGCAGCAGTTTCACATCCGTTGATAACGTCGCCTGCTGTTTTTTCAATTTCTGATTTTCAACGACTACTTGTTCTTTTTCCTGATTCAATTGATACAATTCGTAAAGATCTTTGCCCATGCCGACCGCTGCTACGACAACGATGATCAACATAATGCTTAATAAGACCGCTAAGCGGCGCCGTTTAAAAATCAGTGCCCGCTGGCGCTCCTGGATCTTTGCCCACTGTTCTTTTGAATATTTCGTATTCAATGGAGTGACTTTGTTTTTTTCGCTTTTTTTCATCGGATACACTCCCACTTCGTTATACAGCTCGATTATAACAGTATCCGCCGGGAGTGTCTAATCTATTTTGTCATCCGTTCGTTTTTCTTCGCTGATTATTTGATACATTTTTTCCGCATCGGCTTTTTTTGTTGATTCTTTCAAATCGAGCACTTTGACTCTTAATGTTTTATTGCCGAAAAGGATCGTCAGCTCATCGCCGACTCCGATGTCAGTCGATGATTTTGCCGTTTTGCCGTTCACTTGGACGCGGCCTTTGTCGGCTACTTCTTTAGCGACTGTCCGGCGTTTGATGATACGGGTCACTTTCAAATATTTGTCTAGACGCATAATTTTCTCCTTATTCGTTCCGTTTTAACGGGATATTTTTTTGATGATTCGTTCGAATCCGGGAAGCATCAGCCATTCACGCAGCGTAAACAGTTTGAGCTGCCAGGCCGCTGCAAAAAAAACGACGGTCCCGAAAAATGCGCCCAAAAGCGCGATCACGAGTGCATGTGCTCGTGCAGCGATGCCCCAATCGTACCATAAATCATTCAAGAGCAGCAAAGAAATAACCATCAGCCCCAAGACAAGCGCCAATTTTGCGGCATATCTTCCGGCTGACCAATAGGCGCGGACAGCTTTGGGCAGCGTGCCGAACAAAAGCAGCAGAATCAGCACCAGCCCGGCGACTGTCGCCAAGCTTGCCCCAACGCCGCCGAACTGTTTTGTCAGCGGATAAGTCAGCACCAGCTTCAGCAAGATCCCGCCGCCGGCAAACCACAATGCCGGCCGATAACTGTCCATACTTTGCAAGATCGCTTGATAAGCTTGGATCAGAGAGACCCAGGCAACAGCAGAGGCATAGATCATCAGCATTCCGGTCCCGGCGTGATCGGCAAACAGAAAATAGTTGATATAAGGCATCAACAGGATCATCCCGCAGCTCGCAGCCAGCGCAAGCGCCGTGACGAGCCGCAAAAAAATCCGGCTGGAGCGAAAAAAGCCGCCGCCTTTTTGCAAATATTTCTTAGTAAGCGAGGGCAGAAAAATCGCATTCATCCCTAAGCTGATCACGAGCCCGAGCTGAACGAGCGGCTGGCCGCGGTCGAAGATCCCTTTCAGCACTTTCGCTGCCAGATCCGTCGCACCGCCAGCCACTAAAGCGTTTTTCACCGCGAAAGAGTCGCTCAGCTGGAAAAAAATCAGCAGCGAACTGTAGATAGAGATCAAGGTCCCTTCGATCAAGAGACGAGGCAAGATCGTGTGCACTTTTGGCAAACGCAGCCAGTCCCAATGGATCACCAGCGGAAAGCGATCTCGCCGTCGATTCTCCTGCTTTAAAATGAAGAAAGCCGCCGCACCGCCAAAAAGGCCGCCGGTCATTGCCACTTCCCCGGTAAAATAAGTTCCCCAGTGCAAGTATTTGAAACAGAGTGCTGCCAGCACGATGATCGCGACCCGGATCAATTGTTCTGCGATCTGGCTGAGGGCGGTCGGCGTCATCCACAGATTGCCTTGAAAGTTTCCGCGGTAAAAAGACAACCACGGGCAAAGCAGAAAGCTGAACGCGATCACCCGCAAAAGCGGTGCCAGTCCGGGATCCCCCATCATCGCTGCTAAAAAACCGCTGCCGAGGAATGTTCCGAGAAAAAGAACGGCCGAAAGCCAGAAAATATAAGGAAAACATTGTTTCATGATTTTTTCCTGCGCAAATACGTCTTTCGTTTCAGCGACCAGTTTCGATAAAAAGACCGGCAGGCCGTTCAAACTGAGGGTCATCGCCAATCCGTAAAAAGGATAGATCTGCTGATAGACGTAAAACCCCTCATCGCCGACCAGATTTTGGTAGGGAATTCGGTAGACAGCACTTAAGATTTTGGCGATAAAAGAGGCGATCGTAAAAATCAGCGCCCCTCGCAGCATGGATTTCATCTCGCGAGTTCCCATCATCTTCTCCTTTGATCGAGCAATCACTGCACTTTTTCAGCCAGCTTTGCAGCACGGATCTCTTGCAAACTGTCGACGACTTTTTTCAGTTCTGTCAGCCAGTCCGCGTTTTTCATCGTCTTCGGGATCCGCAAAGTAATGATCATCTGTTCGTTTTCGGTTGCTAAAGAAGCTTTCAGCGTCGTAGCGCTCAGTGCTTGGAAGATCTCTTCGACATTAAAGCGCTTCGTGCCGGCGCGGCTGAGTTTGATCGAAAGCAGCGGCCCGCGCCGATCGACAGCATCCAAAAGCGCCCGGTCCCCATTCATTTTGATCTCCCCGACTGTTAACAGTTCCGCGACTGCCGGCGGATAATCGCCGAAGCGGTCCACCAGATCTTCTTGGATCTCGACCAGTGTCGCCGGCGAGTCCATTTGGCGGATCCGTTTGTAAAATTCGATTTTTTGGCGCTGATCACTGATATAGTCATCCGGCAGATATGCATCGACTCCGAGATTCAATTCGACGGCCGTCTTTTCGTTCTGCGCATTCTTGCCTTGTTTGCGGGCAATCGCCTCATTCAGCATTTGTGAATACATATCGAACCCGACCGCATCGATAAAGCCATGCTGCTGCGCACCTAAAAGCGTCCCGGCGCCGCGGATCGACAAGTCGCGCATCGCGATCTTAAAGCCGGAGCCGAGTTCCGTAAAGTCTTTGATCGCTTGCAGACGCTTTTCGGACACTTCGCTTAAGATCTTCAGCGGTTCATACATAAAGTACGCATAGGCGACGCGGTTCGTCCGGCCGACCCGGCCGCGCAGCTGGTAGAGTGTTGAGAGCCCCATATAATCCGCATTTTCGACGAACAGCGTATTGACGTTCGGCATATCGATCCCGGTTTCAATGATCGTCGTCGTCACAAGCACATCATAGTTGCCGTCGATAAACTCCATCAAAACGCCTTCGAGCTGGCCTTCGCTCATTTGTCCGTGCGCATAAGCGACGCGGGCATCCGGGACCAGCTCCTCGATCTCGGCGACTTTGCGTTCGATCGTTTCAACGCGGTTATACAAATAAAAAATCTGCCCGCCGCGCGCCAGCTCGCGCTGGATCGCTTCACGGATCGCCCCGGGATTCCGCTCCATGACATAGGTCTGCACTGGATAGCGGTCTTCAGGCGGCGTTTCAATGACAGACAAGTCGCGCACGCCGATCATCGACATGTGGAGGGTCCGCGGAATCGGCGTTGCGGTCAGCGTCAGGACATCGACTTGCGCTTTCAGCTGCTTCAGCCGTTCTTTGTGCTTCACGCCAAAACGCTGTTCTTCATCGACGATCAAAAGCCCCAGATCTTGAAACTTGACGTCTTTTGAAAGCAGCCGGTGTGTGCCGACCACGATATCAACTTGCCCTTTTTTCAGCGCAGCCAGCGTTTCTTTTTGCTGTTTGTTCGTCCGAAAACGACTCAAGATCCCGACATTGACCGGGAAACCGTCAAAACGCTCGAGCATCGTTTCATAATGCTGCTGCGCAAGGATCGTCGTCGGCACTAGAAAGGCGACTTGCTTATTGTCTTGGATCGCTTTAAAAGCGGCTCGCAGCGCGACCTCAGTTTTCCCGTAGCCGACGTCGCCCACCAGGAGGCGGTCCATCGGGCGTTCGCGTTCCATATCTTTTTTGATCTCGGCGATGCTGCGCAATTGGTCGTCGGTCTCGGCATACGGAAAGGCAGCTTCAAACTCGGCTTGCAAGCTGTCGTCTTTCGAAAAAGCAAATCCTTTCTCACTTTCACGCGCAGCGTAGAGCTGCACGAGCTCGTCGGCGATGTCTTCGATCCTGCCGGAGATCTTGCGTTTGGTTTTCGCCCATTCACTGCCGCCCAGCTTATTGACGCGCGGCGATTTCCCTTCTGAAGCGACATACTTCTGCACCATATCGAGCTGGGTGACCGGGATGAATAATTTATCGTTGTTTTGATAAAGGATCGTGATGTAATCTTGATGGACCCCGTCGACTTCAAGCGTTTCCATCCCGAGAAAGCGCCCGATCCCATGATTGACATGCACGACATAATCGCCCGGTTTGAGCTCGCTATAGTTTTTCAGCCGTTCGGCGTTCGATAAATGCTGACGGCGTTTTTTGCGTTTGGTCGGCGTGTGGAAGATCTCATGCTCAGTCACTACGACCAGCTTGTCGGCCGTCATCTCAAAACCGTTGGCTAAATTGCCGAGGATCAGTTGGGTCACGCCGCGTGTGATCGCGCCGCTTTCAGCGATGACGGTCTGAATGCCGCCTTCGCGCAAAATCTCTTCGACTTTCGCTAAACGCTCTTCGGTCGGCACAAGGATCACGACGGTCTGCTGCTGCTTTTGCCAGCGGTCCGCTTCCGTTTTGAAAAGCGGCAGCTGTCCAAAAAACTGCTGCATCGCTTTTTGCTGGAAGGCATAGACATGATTGAACTTCAGATTGCCCATCCCTTTTTGAAACAGCGAAAAGAACACTTGCGGCTGATGGCGTTTTCGGACTATTTCGTGAAATGAGTGGCTGAAGCGCTGCGTCGAAAAGATCCGGCGCGCCGCCAGCTGATCGGTGATCCATTCCGCTTCTTCTTCCGCGAGTGTTCGCTCAAGTTCTTGGATGCGGCTGTAGTCATCGATAAAAAGCGGCGGTGTCCCCAGCGCAAATTGATCGAGCCGCTGCGGGTCAGGATACACATAATCCAAATACAGCTGATCGTTCTCGCTCGGCAAACCTTCTTCCCACTGGCCGATGATCCCGCCAAAATAGCTCTCCGCATCTTTTTTTTCTTCTTTTGAAAGGGTCGGCAGGAGCTTTTCGAGCTCGTTGCGCATTTTCTTGGCAGCTTCCGCCAGATCACGCTGCGTGACGAGCTTATCAGTGGCCGGATTGACCTCGTAATGTTCGAGCGGATCGAGCGAACGCTGTGTTTCCGGGTCGAACGAGCGCAATGAGTCGACTTCATCATCAAAAAATTCGATGCGGACCGGCGCTTCCGCAGTCAGCGGATAAATATCCAAGATACTCCCGCGCAGGCTGAACTCTCCCGGCGAGGCGACCAGCGCTTCGCGGCGATAGCCCATCAATACGAGCTGCTGGGGCAGTTCGGTCAAGGCAAAAGTGCTGCCGATCTTAAAAGCAAAATGCGCGTTTTGCCAGACTTCACGCTGCGGCAGGAAACGCTTCATTCCAGCCAGCGTCGTCACGACGATCCCCGCATCCCCGCTCGCTAAAAAGTCGAGTGCTTTGATCCGTTCGCTGCGCGCTTCAGGAGACGCAAACGACATCTCGACCGCCAGCACTTCATCGACCGGGAAAAAATGAAGTTCGTCTTCCGCCAAAAATTGATGAAGATCATCCAAGAGCGCATTGGCTTGATACAAATTCGGTAAAACCACGACGAGCGGCGCAAGATGCGCCCGATAATAACTTAAGATCGCCAAACTTTTGGCTGATCCCGAAAGGCCGGTCACGAGCTCGCGCCCGGCCGGCTTTTCATTGATCCATTCTTTGGCTCGCGTTTCTTGAAAAAGCTGTATTAAATCCATAGTTTCCCCTTCTCAGTGGTGATTGAACTGGTTCATCGTCTCCGAAAAAGTGTGCCCGTCCAAAAAATACATGACAGCATCAGCGGCTTCGTCCACCCCTTTTTCGATCAAAGGCGCATCTTCCGAATCAAAAGGCGAAAGGACATGATCGACGACTGCGCGATGCGCTTTCGGCCGCCCGATCCCGACACGGACCCGGTTGAAGTTCGGCGTCCGAAAATAAGAGATCAAACTTTTGATGCCGTTATGCCCGCCGGCACTGCCTTTTGTTCGAAGGCGCAGTTTGCCGACTGCCAGATCGAGGTCATCATGAACAACGAGCACGTCTTTCAAATCGATCCCGTAATAAGTCAAGAGCGGCCCAGCTGCTCTGCCCGACTCATTCATAAACGTCCACGGCTTGATGAGCAGGATCTTCTCGCCGTTCAAACGAAAATCGGCGACTTCTGCTTCAAAAACTTTTTCATATTTAAAAGCGGCCGCTTCTTTCCGCGCGATGCGGTCAACGACCATAAATCCGATATTGTGTTTTGTCTGTTGATATTTTGTTCCTGGATTGCCCAGGCCGATCACTGCTTTCAAAAAAATCCTCTTTTCTCTCTGTGTTCTTCACAGAATAAAGTTTGATACACGCAAAAGTACTCAGCGACATCTCCAGCCCCCAAGTATTTTTTATTATATCATAAACCCGCCGGGATCTCTTTGGATTTGCTGGCAAAAAGGAAGCTGAGTGATTCATTTTGGGTGACAAACCCGGCAAGTCAATGCTAGTATTGTGATGAAGAAAGAGTAAAGCAAAAGGGGTGGAAGATCTATGTCATTAGAAATGAAATCAGCCCATCAGAAGATCATTCTCGTGGGAGACGGTGCAGTCGGGTCAAGTTATGCTTTCACACTGGTCACTCAGAATATTGGACGCGAGATCGGGATCATTGATATCGATAAAGATCGGACCGAGGGCGACGCTCTTGATTTGTCGCACGCGCTTGCTTTTACCAGTCCGAAAAAAATCTATTCCGCAGAATATGCTGACGCCAAAGACGCCGATATCGTTGTAATCACTGCCGGTGCCGCCCAAAAACCGGGTGAAACCCGCTTGCAGCTGGTCCATAAAAACTTGCGGATCATGCGCAGTATCGTAAACGACGTCGTTGCTTCAGGCTTCGACGGCATTTTCATCGTTGTTTCCAATCCAGTCGATATTTTGACCTATGCGGTTTGGAAATTCTCCGGTTTTCCAAAAGAGCGCGTCCTTGGGAGCGGAACATCGCTTGATACTGCGCGCTTCCGCCAAGCGATCGCTGACTTGGTAAGTGTCGATGCTCGAAATGTCCATGCATATATCATGGGCGAACATGGCGACACAGAATTTCCAGTCTGGTCACATGCGAATGTCGCCGGCCTTCAGATTTATGAATGGGTCCGGCATCATCCTGAGATCGATCAAGAACAATTGGTCAACCTGTTCTTCAACGTTCGGGATGCCGCCTATACGATCATCGATAAAAAAGGCGCGACATTTTACGGGATCGCCGTTGCCGCTGCGCGTTTGACAAAAGCGATCTTGAATGATGAAAACTCGGTCTTGCCGCTGTCTGTTCATTTGAGCGGCGAGTATGGTTTGAAAGATATCTATATCAGCGCACCGGCCGTCGTCGGGCGCAGCGGTGTCAAACAAGTGATCGAAGTCCCGCTGACAGACGGCGAAGTCGATCGCTTGAACGCATCGGCTGATCGTTTGAAAGAAGTCCAAGAAGGAGCCTTCAAAGCTTTAGCTGAAGAAGACGCTGCTAAAAAATAAGTTTGCAGCCTACTCGACGAGGCTTTTAAAAAGGCGGGTTTTCCGTTTTTTTAAAAGCCTTTAAATTTTGTTTGATTCTATGTGAATGCCCAGACGGATATGTTAGAATGAACTCATTCTATTTTAGAAGGAGAAAAGAATGAAAAGAAAGAGAAGAAAAAAGATCAGAAAAAGATGGATCCTGCTGGGGAGCTTTCTTGCTTTGCTTCTTGTGGCGGGCGGCGTATATGCCGGGATCGGGTCCTACTACAAAAACCATTTTTTGCCGCAGACGTATGTCGCTAATGCAAACATCAGCAATCAGACCCCTGCTGAAGCCGCGGCAGTGCTCGATAAGGAAAAAGACAAAACGGTCTTGCTCACTTTGAAGAACAACGGAAAAACGTGGAAAAAGATCACTGCAAACGAGGTCGGCTTGAATGCCGATTATGATGCATCCCTCAAGGCTTTGCTGAAAGAACAAAATCAGTGGAGCTGGCCGCTCGCCTACTTGGAAAAACGGCAAGCTGCCCTGCCAGATGCTTCATTCAACCAAACGACTTTGAAAAATTATTTGACCGGACTCGAACAAGAGGTCGCAAAACTGAATGAAACTAAAGAAACGGCGCAGCCGAGTGAGATCAAATTCGTCAATAATAGCTTTGCCGCTGAAAAAGGAAAAGCCGGCACGCAGATCGATGCGAAGAAATTGAGCAAAGCAGTCAATGATTCTTTACATAGCACCACCAAAGACAGCGGCACGACCCTTGATGTCAACAAATATCAAGAGAAGCTCTCTGAGGAGGATCTGCAGAAAAGTGCGGCTAAAATGAATCAGCTGATCGATATTTCAGCAAACTATAAAATCAACGGCGAAACCGTCAATATTCCAAAAGAAACGCTGGCAAGCTGGCTGAAATACTCGGACGGTGAAGTGACTGTCGACGAGACGGCGCTCACCGACTACGTCACAAAGCTCGGCGAAAAATACAATACCTACAACAAACCGCAAACGCTCGCGAGCACGAAGCGCGGGCAAGTCGAAGTCCCATTCGGCACTTACGGCTGGTCGATCGATGTTGATCAAGAAGCAGCTGCGCTGAAGAAAGCGATCTTGGCCGGCAAGGACTTTACGCGGACGCCGATCGTCAACGGCCCGGGAGATGCCAGCAAGCCGCGGATCGACGGCACATACATCGAAGTCGATTTGACCAATCAGCACATGTGGCTCTATAAAAACAATGCTTTAGTGCTGGATACAGATATCGTCTCCGGAAAACCAAAATCTCCGACACCAACCGGCATATATTATGTTTGGAGCAAAGAACGCAATGCAACGCTGCGCGGCAACAATGACGACGGCAGCAAATACGCTTCCCCCGTTTCTTATTGGATGCCGATCGATTGGACCGGCGTTGGGATCCACGACTCCAACTGGCAGCCGGCTTACGGCGGGACACTTTATGAAACGATCGGTTCACACGGCTGTATCAACACTCCACCGTCTGTCATGGGCACCCTTTTTGATGACGTGGAAGTCGGCATTCCGGTGTTAGTTTTTTAAATAGATCCTAACAAAAGCGGACCGCTTCTGCGGAACACCGCTTATTCAAAAAAGATCCTTCACAAAATCAAAATTGATTTTGTGAAGGATCTTTTTTATTCTGCTTCATATAAAAATCCAGCGGCTTGCAGAGCGGTCTGGATCGCATCGGCCTGTTTTTTCTCGCGGACGCGGATCGTATGAAGATGGACACCGTCTGTCAAGTCGGAAAGGAGCGGTGCCTGTTCCTTTTCCAAGACCGCCAGAAACTGTTCAACATCTTTTTTCGTTTTGAGCCGCAGATTCCCCTTTAGTTCGCCGTAGACCGGATGCTCCACGATCACATCCATGACCTCGCCGCCGAGCGCGACGATCAGCAACAGCTCTTTTTCCAGCTCAGCCGGCGAAGCGGTATGCTGGCTGGGGATCTGAAAAACAAAGCCTTCCGCTTCGCCGGTCAAGACGTAGCCGCGCCCCGTCGCCTCGACGCGATGCCCGGCCGCGCGCAAAAGCGCAACATCGCCGACGATGATCTGCCGGCTGACTCCCAGCGCTTTTGCTAATTTCGAAGCACTCAAAGGAGAAGTTTGAACGGCCAAGCGTTCCATGATCTGCTGCCGTCTTGCTTTTCCCTGCATCTTTTCACCTCCGAATCAAATTTATTCTTTATCGTGATGCTGCAACTCTCGTGAAGTTTGCAAAATCGTCTGATAAATCGCGGTGACCGCGTTTCGATATTCCGGTGCGCTCAGCTTTCTCAACTTCTCTAAGAGCTCTTTCTCGCGCCCTTCATCAAGGACCGGCAGCTGATGCGTCTTTTTATAACGACCGACTTTTTGCGAAATTTCCATCCGTGCTTCTAAAAGGGCAACAAGTTCACGGTCCAGCTGATCGATCTTGCGGCGATATGCCGCCAAGTTTTCTTCTGGGAACGTCTGCGTGACACGCGCTGGATTGCCACGTACGACAGTCCCCGCTTCGACATCTTTGGTCACGACGCTTCCCGCCCCGATGACTGCATCGTCGCCGATCAAAATTCCCGGCAGGATCACAGCATTGCCGCCGATCCACACGTTGTCGCCGATCGTGACTGCCTCGCCGCTCTCTAAGCCGCTGTTTCTTTTGACCGGATCAAGCGGATGCGCGGCAGTATAGATCTGCACATTCGGCCCGATGAGACAATTTTTTCCGATCGTGATCGGTGCGACATCGAGAAAAGTACAGTTGAAGTTCGCATAAAAATTTTCACCTACGCGGATATTTTCACCGTAATCAAAATGAAAAGCAGGCTCGATATAAATTTTTTCGCCGGTCTGACCGAAAGCAGCTTTGATGAGTGCGCTGCGCAGTTCGGGATCTTCAGTTGCATTGATCGCGGCTTGTTTTTCCCGGGCAGCACGCCGCAGCGCAACTAGTTCAGGGTCGGCCGAAAAATAAAGTTTTCCGGTAAGCATTTTTTCTTTTTCACTTGCCATATTCAGCTGTTCTCCATTCTTTACTGATCGACTTTGACTTCTTTAAAGAAATCAGCCGCATTTCCTTCATAAAAATAATACTTGCCCGAAAGCGGGATCGGATCTTGATTGATGACCAGGATTTTCGCCTGCGGATTTTTATAATAAATCAAATCGCAAAACGGATGGACCTGAAAACTAGTCCCGGCGATCACGACCAAATCAGCCGCTTCGACATATTTCACCGCCCGGCTGATATTGTCCTGATCGAGCCCTTCGCCGTACAAAACGATATTCGGGCGGATCTGTCCGCCGCATGAGTGGCGATCGCTTTGCAAATATTCCTGCCAAGGTACCTTCTTCCCGCATTTGCGGCAGTAGCAGTCGTAAAGATTCCCGTGGAAATTGACGATCTTCTGACTGCCCGCGATCGAATGCAGATGATCGATATTTTGCGTGACGACCTGCACCGTCTTCACTTTTTCCAAGGCGGCGATTTTTTGATGGATCACGTTCGGTTTTGCTTTTGGATGGTATAAGTGTTTGATAAACCCGTAAAATTTCTCCGGCTCGTTATTCAAGCAATCGAGACTCAGCAAGTATTCCGGCTCTTCGATCCCGTGATAGACCCCGTTGAGTGAACGATAATCGGGAATGCCTGAAGGTGTCGACACCCCCGCGCCGGTCAAAAATGTCAGATCCTTTGCTTCCTGGATCAATTTTAATCCTTGATCCAAATCGATTTTTTCCATCATGAACATCTCCCTTTGTCATGAATATTTTACCACGAATCGCGTTCTTTCTCATCCATCATAGAACCCGAGGATCGCGATCGCGACCATCACCAGCGCAATGGCGCCGTATTGCTTCATCGTCAGCCGCTCTTTCAGGAAGACTCGTGCCAAAAGGATCGACACGATGCTGTAAGAAGCGATCATCGGTGCTGCGATCAAAGCGTTGCCGCTCATCGCGCCGACATAGAAGAACTGTCCCAGCGTTTCAAAGAGCGCAGCAAGTCCTTTGTCGCGCTCTTTGAAGACATGCATCGTTTCTTTTTTGCAAAATTTCAAATACAGCCAAATCAGGATCGCAACGATCAGAAACGTCAATTCATACGACATGTTGGCCTGATCTTCCGGCAAGATTTTGCGGTAATCGAGATAGACCCCGTCCAAAAAGGTCCCCATTCCGTCGATCACGCAATACAAAAGCGGGAAGATGATCGCGATCGGTCCGACCGTGTATTTCGGATCGATCTTCTCGCCGGCTTCCGCAAGTTCCTGATCAAACTCCCACTTTTCAAAGAGCGACAACAGAAACAAGCCGATCAAGATCGCAATGACCGCTGCCCACTGGAGCGCCTTCATTGTCTGATGCATGATGAAGTAGCTCAAAACGACCGTAACGGCGCCTGAAGAGTTCGAGATCGGGCTTGAAACGGAGACTTCGATATAGCGCAAACCGAAATACCCGAGCGCCATCGACAAAATGTACATTGACGACACTGGCAGATAGAGCAGCAGATTTTTCGGATCATAATCGATCCCTTCGAAAATGCCATAATAAATAATCGCATGGAGCCCCATCACAAAACCGACCATTACCGTTGTTTTAAGGGCACTGTAGCGATCGCGCGGATCGTTTCCTTTCTTATAGAATAAATCGGCCGCTCCCCAGGCGCCGAGGGTGATCAAAGCGGGTAAAAACCACATTCAATTGTTCCTTCTTTCGTGTTTTTATACAAAAATACCTTAAAAAGCCGGCTGCCGTCAAATGATCTTGCGAGAAAAACCGTTTGACAAACGGTACGCCTTGCCTTAATATTTGTATTTGACAATTGAATAAACCTGAAATGTAGGTAGAGGTCGCAAAAAGAATGAATCCGCGGGAGCATGAGGATGCTTTGAACAAACGAGGAGGTCTTTTTGCCGAAATGTATTTTTTGTCCTCGCAAAAAATATGTTGGGCCGGCGGAGAATATCTGTCGGACTGTCTTAGTAATTATTACTAGGTTGAGCTATAAAACATGTTTGATAAAGTCTGTAGCGGCCTGTGGTATTCAGGTCGCTTTTCTTTTTGTCAAACAACAAAACAAAGGGGTAGAAGTTATGTCAAAGAAAATCACCAAACTGCTGATCGGCTTTTTATTCGTTTTGACCGCACTGTCCGTCCTGCCGGTCAAAGCCTTAGCTGCTGAGAGCACGAACCAAGAAGAGTTCCGCGTCGGCATGGAAGCCGGCTATCCGCCGTTCAACTGGACACAATCCAACAGTAAAAACGGCGCCGTTCCGATCCAAGGCTCTGATGATTATGCAGGCGGTTATGATGTCCAGATCGCCAAGATCATCGCTGAGAAGCTCGGCAAAAAACTCGTGATCGTCAAAACCAGCTGGGACGGCCTGCCGCCAGCGCTCAGCAGCAACACGATCGATGCGATCATCGCCGGGATGAGCCCGACTGCTGAACGCAAAAAGACGATCGACTTTTCCAACAGCTATTACAAATCCGATCTGGTCGTCGTTGTCCGAAAAGACAGCAAATATGCCAATGCGACCAGTCTGAAAGATCTATCGGGTGCGACGATCACCGGTCAGCTGAACACGTTCCATTATGACGTGATCCCGCAGATCCCCGGTGTCAAAAAACAAACTGCCATGAAAGACTTTCCAGCGATGCGTGTCTCCGTTGAAAGCGGCACGGTCGACGGCTACGTTTCTGAACGTCCGGAAGGCATCACCGCCGAAGAAGTCAACCCTGATTTGAAAATGATCGAATTCAAGTCCGGCGAAGGTTTCAAAACGAATCCCGAAGACACAGAAGTTTCCGTCGGGATGCGCAAAGGCGATGCGGATCTGCCGAAGATCAATGAGATCTTAAGCGCGATCCCCGAGTCCGAGCGGCAAGAGATCATGGATAAAGCGATCAAAGACCAGCCGGCGTCGACCGAAACAGACGGCAAAGCGGCGAAGAAGACTGGAACCTTCGCTGCGATGACCAAGATCGTGAAAAAATACGGCAACATGTTTCTGCGCGGGACCGGTCAGACCCTTTTGATCTCCTTGGTCGGGACGGTCATCGGTCTGGTGATCGGTCTTTTGATCGGGATCTTCCGCACCTCAACGAAACCCGAAAACAAAGCCGCTGCTTTCTTTTACAAGATCTTGAATGGGCTGCTCGCCGCCTATATCGAGATTTTCCGCGGCACGCCAATGATGGTCCAAGCAGCCGTGATCTTTTACGGCAGTGCCCAGCTGTTCGGCCTGCATTTGGACCGGCTGCTGGCGGCGATCTTCATCGTTTCGGTCAATACCGGCGCTTATATGTCTGAGATCGTCCGCGGCGGGATCTTCGCGGTCGATGACGGCCAGTTTGAAGCGGCCGAAGCCCTTGGGATGACCCACTGGCAAACGATGATCAAGATCGTGATGCCGCAGGTGATCCGCAACATTCTGCCGGCGACAGGCAACGAGTTCGTGATCAATATCAAAGATACTTCCGTTTTGAGCATCATTTCTGTTACGGAACTGTTTTTCCAAGGGACGACCGTCGCAGGTGCGACGCTGCAATTCTTCCCGACGTATTTCATCATCAGCATCATCTACTTTATCTTGACCTTCACGGTGACCCGCATCTTGCGCGCTGTCGAAAAACACCTCGATGGTCAGGACAGCTATATCCCAGCGGCTAATCAAGATCAAGTCACACCGCTTGGCAAACGGAAGGAGTAACTTATGACAGAGCCTATTATTCAAATCAAACATCTGAAAAAAAAATTCGGCCAAAATGTCGTCTTGAAAGATATCAATCTTTCTGTGGAAAAAGGAGAAGTCATGACGATCATCGGCTCCTCTGGTTCTGGGAAATCGACGCTTTTGCGCTGTATCAATTTGCTGGAAAAACCGTCCGAAGGCGAGATCCTCTATAAAGGCGTCAACATTTTAGAAAAAGGCTTCGATCTGCCGAAGTATCGAACACACCTCGGGATGGTCTTCCAGCAGTTCAATCTATTCAACAACTTGAATGTCTTAGATAATTGTACGACGGCCCAGATGACCGTCTTAAAACGCACTCAAAAAGACGCCGAAGAAATCGCGAAAAAAAACCTCGACAAAGTCGGAATGTCAGCGTTTATCAACGCTCGTCCCAGTCAGCTCTCGGGCGGCCAAAAACAGCGGGTCGCGATCGCGCGGGCGCTCTCGATGGATCCTGAAGTGATGCTTTTCGACGAGCCCACTTCCGCCTTGGATCCGGAAATGGTCGGTGAGGTGCTGGCGACGATGAAGTCATTAGCACACACCGGCTTGACGATGATCCTAGTGACCCATGAAATGGGATTTGCCAAAGAAGTCTCTGATCGCGTTTTGTTCATGGACAAAGGCTTGATCGCTGAAGAAGGAACAGCCGAAGAGATCTTCACTCATCCAAAAGAAGCACGAACGAAAGAATTCTTGCAGCGTGTTCTTTAAATCCTTATCAGACCCTCCGCAATTTATTATGCGAAGGGTTTTCTCTTGTGTTAAAATAATTTTGATATGATCGCTTTCAGCGTGGTGGAAAGGACGTCTTCATGGAAAAAAAATTGCAGTTTCGTCATTATTTATATGTCGGTTCGATGCTCTTCGGTTTGTTTTTCGGTGCCGGAAATCTGATCTTCCCAGTTCATATGGGACAAGAGGCTGGTCAAAATGTTTTCAGTGCGAATTTGGGATTTCTCGTCACTGGGATCGGCTTGCCGTTTCTTGGGGTGATCGCGATCGGGATCTCACAGCAAAACGGCATTCTGGAAGTCGCCTCGCGCGTCGGCAAAAAATACGGAATGATTTTTACGATCCTGCTTTACTTGACGATCGGGCCTTTTTTCGCTCTTCCGCGGCTGGCAACGACTTCGTTTGAGATCGGGATCGCACCGATGATCCCAAAAAGCTCGCATACGCTCGTCTTGGCCTTATTTTCGATTCTTTTCTTTTTCTTTGCCTGGTTTTACTCGCGAAAGCCGTCACGCCTTTTAGACTATATCGGCAAGGTCTTGAATCCGCTTTTTCTCGTCCTGCTCGGTGTTTTAGTTCTTTTGGCCTTTTGGCATCCGCTAGGCGACTGGCAGACATCGGCGGTCCAGAGTGCTTATCAAAGCAGCTCCTTTTTCAAGGGGCTGACTGAAGGCTACAATACCCTTGATGCGCTGGCTTCTTTAGCGTTTGGGATCATCATCGTTTCGACGCTTAAAACGATGGGCGTCACCCAGCCGCGCACAATCGCGGCTGATACGATCAAAAGCGGTGCGATCAGCATTCTTTTGATGGGGATCATTTATACTTGCTTGTCGTTCATGGGGGCGATGAGTCTTGGCAATTTTGCGATGTCGGAAAACGGCGGGATCGCACTCGCCCAAATCGCCAGCTACTATCTCGGCAGAGGCGGGATGATCCTGTTGGCATTCGTCGTGATCATCGCCTGTTTGAAAACGGCGATCGGCCTGATCAGTGCTTTCAGCGAAACTTTCCATATGATGTTTCCAAATGTTTCCTATCTTGCTTTCACGTTGATCGCAAGTGCTTTGCCGTGCTTATTTGCAAACGTCGGCTTGACGAATATCATTAAATTTTCGCTGCCGGTCTTGATGTTTTTATATCCGCTGGCGATCACCCTGATCCTGCTGGTCCTTACTTCCCGTCTGTTTCACGACCACCGTGCTGTTTATCAATGGGTCACGATCTTGACCGCGATCGCGGCTTTGTTCGATGCGCTGAAGAGCGCACCGCCATTTCTTTCCAACAGTGCTTTCGGTCAAAGAATGATCGATTTTGCAACAGAGTGGCTGCCGCTTTATCCATTAGGATTCGGCTGGATCTTCCCGGCGCTGATCGGTTTGGCGCTCGGTTTGATTATTTCATTCGCTCGCTCAGAGCAACGTAAATAAAAGGAGGGATTCCTTTGCTGTTCGAAGAGATCATGATGGATACGGCTTCATGGAATCGGTACCGCGTCTTTCGGCTGCTTGTCGTTTTACCTCCGGATATCTATACGATCAATCAACTCGTCAAACACTTTGATTTTTCTTATCAGCAGCTTTATACACTGCTGCATGAAGTCGACAATGATTTAACAGCGCAGTCCGCTTTTCATGAACACTTTTTTATTAAAAACGGCGGGTTGGATACCCGCCGCTTGGCAGTGACCGTTGATGATTACCGCTATCTTTTAGTTAAAGAAGGAATTCCTTATCAGTTCCTCTGCTATTTGATGCGCGACGATCCGCAGAAAAGTGTCGAAAATTTTTGCCGTGAAGTCGAGATCAGCCGCTCGACATTAGGTCGCAAACTGAAGCCGCTTTCGCAATATTTTAAACAGTATCAGCTGCGGATCAGCTATTCCAAGTTAAGGATCGTCGGCGACGAAACGAAGATCCGGATGACGCTTTTTTATCTTTTCTGGTTTTGTGTCAAAGGCACCCACTGGCCTTTTTCCGAAGAAATCGCAAATTTCAGCAAATTCCTGGTCCAAAAATTGCAAGACCGCTTTACGCTCAGTACGACGTATGTTGGGCGAAAAGAACTGGAACTTTTCTTGGGGATCTCGCTTTTGCGGATTCGCCAGCAGCACTTTGCGCCGTATAAAGAAAAATATGATCGTTTCTTGAGCGACTCGGCGGATTTTCCGATGGACTTGGCAGCGCTCCACTTGCCGGGCTTACCCGAAAACGTTATCAAAGGCGAAAGCGCCTATCTCCACTTTTTAAGTCTGTTCGCACCGATCTTCTACCGGATTGACGACCCCAATTTGGCACGTTCACTGCGTACTTTTCAGCATCAGAAAAATCCGATCGCTTCCCTCGTTTTTGCGGTGCTTGAAGAAGCAAAACAATCGAATCAGATTCGCTGCCCGCAGAGTCTCTATGATTGTCTGGTCGGCAATTTGATGCACATTACCTTTACAGCGTATATTTTCGAAGCAAATACGCCGAATATGTTTTCGCTGGTCGACAAAGATGTCGCAGAAAATGCCCTTTCCTATGAGATCGACTCGTGGCTCAACGCCTTCTTTGAAAAACAGTTGAAAAAACGCGAATATCAAATCCTGGTTCCCGCGCGCAAAGCGTTGACGATGGGATACAAAAATCTGCTGCTGCCTTTTTTTGAAGGACGCGCGAAAAAGAAATTATTGAAAGTCGGCCTTGCCGTTGAACAAAATCTGCTACTTTTCGCCAAGCTGATGATCTTTTTAAAAGACTTGTCCTTCGTCGAGCTGTGCCCGTTCGGCAATCAGCTGACCGATTGGGACATCATCATTTCTTCTTCACAATACTTTCAGCAGGCGCATCCCGAGATCCCGTTTTACTATTGGGATTTCGATGCGAGCGATGAAGAGCTGGTCCAGCTGTATTCAGATTTGAAACAGCTGTATCTCAAAAAAAATCAAAAGATCTTTTTCCTCGAAAATTCATAAAGCTGTGCGACAAAAATGGACAAGTGCTCGGCACTTGTCCATTTTTGTCCTGTTTATTTCATTTTACCCGCGGTAGTAATTGCGGTAGCGGATATACTGTACCGCTTCGCTGACCCCCATCACGAGGAAGAAGACTCCCGTAAAGCGCAAGAGAAGCAGCAAACTTGAAAACGGATTGAATAAGATCAGCCCGCCGACGATGATCTGAGCGATGCCGTACAGAAGCGACCATTGCCATGTCACGTTGACGAACTGCCGCATGTTCAGCCCTTGTGTGAGCTGGGTCACCCCGTTGATCAAGATCGCCAGCCCAAAAAGGATCGGCAGAATGCTTGCGATCCCGCGGCCAAACAGCAAGAGAAAGAAAAACAAAAAGATGTAAATGATCCCTTTGGAGAACATCCAGCCAAGTCCGACTTCTTTGCGAACTTTCAGTGCCTGCACTAAATTCAAGATCCCGTTGACAAGAAAATAGCAACTGATCAGGTACAAGACCCCGTTAAAAAGCGAACTGGGCTTTAAAAACAGCAGCAAGCCGATCAGCAAGTACATCACAGCGCGTACGATCTGATTTTGATGAAATCGATCGAAAAATTTTTTCATTAGATAAACCTCCTTATTTCCTGCGGCGTATCCAGCGGATCAGCGGGGCAAACAAGCTTTTCAAGCAGATCGCCAAAATCACGCCTGCGGCTAAAAGATAGCCGGCGATCCCTAGTTTGTCGACGAACGCATACCCGGTATCCGCTCCGACCAAAAGAGAAGAGCCGATGATGATCGCCGCGACCAAGATACCAAACAATGTTTTATTGAGCATCCCTTCGATGCGTCTCAGGATCTGCTCTTGTTCTTTCATCTTTAATTCTACTTCAAACTTGCCGGAACTCAATCCGTCTAAAGTCGTAAATAATTTCTGCGGGATCTTGCTGAGCGTTTTTCCTTGCCGCCAAACACTCAGCAGTGTATTTTCTCCCGATTGTTTTAATTGGGCCGGCTCGAGCTGCTGACGCAAATAGATTTTTGCAAAGCGGTTCAAAACGAGCCGCAAACTCAAAAGCGGGTTCAGCTCTTCCACGAGAGTCACGAGCGTTGCGAACGCTTTGGCGAGCATCGTCACTTCATGCGGCATTTGGAGATGATTTCGTTTGCAGATCAAAACGACTTCTTGAAATAACCCGACCAAATCCGCTGCCTCAAGCGGCAAATTGAAAATCGTTTCCAAAAAAGTATCTAGTTCTTCGAAAAAATGCTCTTTTTCAAGCGGCCCGATCACTTTGCATAAAACAAGCAGTGCTTCACCGACTGCATAGCTGTCTTGTTGAAAAAGCGAAAAGACGACTTCGCTCAACTGCGTCCGGAGCGCTTCGGTCAGCTCGCCGACCATCCCGAAATCCAGCAAGATCAAGCGATAATCGGGGAGTGCCCGCGGTTCGCCGCCCCACGAGATTTCCGACTCCCAGGAACCGGCATGCATTTTCATATGCTGCGGTAAGCGGCGGATATTCGGCGGATCTTTTTCATCCGGATGGAGTTCTAAAAAAATATTGCCGGGATGCGGATCGGCATGGAAAAAGCCGTCTTGAAAAACGGATTTGATGAAATCGTCGATGAGCACATCCGCCAAATACCGTTTGATCTTCGTTGTTTTTTCGTCTTGTTTTCCCGCTAAAAAGTATTTGATGCTTTGACCGGTCTTATACTCCGTGATCAATAATTTCTGCGTGCAAAGCGCTTCATAGACGTACGGTGTTTCGATGATATCCCAATGATTATTCAATTCATAAAACCGCTTCGTATTGCGGGCTTCTCTTTTATAGTCCAGCTCGCGCAAGAGCGACTCTTTGATCTCGCGCAAGATCTCACGCAGATCAACGACATTCGCATCCGGTAAGCGCTCTAAGACCGGCAGACTTCTTTCAAACAGCCGCAGATCAAGCAAAATATCTTCGCGAATATGCGGATGCTGCACTTTGACCGCGACCGGAGCGCCGTTTTTCAAACGGCCAAAATGCGTTTGGCCGATCGAACCCGACGCAAAGGGCTGCGGTTCCAGATCTTGCAGAATCTCCTGCCAATTGCAGCCGGTCTGTTGTTTGATCGTCTGTGCCACTTCCGAAAAAGGATCGGTGCGCACTTCGTCTTGCAGTTTTCCTAGTTCGCTGGCAAATCCGGCGTCAAGGAGATCCGTTCGGACGGAAAGCATTTGGCCGATCTTGATGAACGTCGCGCCCAGCATTTCAAACGCTTCGCGGACTTTTTCCGGATGTTCTTGGTGCAAAAGACAATGTACGACGCTTTCTTGATGGAAGACTTTGATGATTTCTTTGAAGCGTCTGCGCTGCGCTTTGGCAGATGGCTTCACAGTCTCTTCGGAGTGCTGCGGTTCGTAAGTGATCCCGCACGCTCCATTTTTGTCTGGAAGGGGAACATCAGAACGTTTGACTTCCGCATCCAGCCGCGCTTTTTCTTTTGATGGATCCAAGGGAGCATTCGCCGACATGGAATTCTCCTTTCTTGAGAGTTTAATAGAATTATAACGCAAAATTGCTTATACTTACATTAAGGAGTTGATCAAATGAAACCAATTACAGTTGCCCAAGCACAAGCTTATGACCAGTACACGATCGAAACGATCGGGATCCCTTCGCTCGTCTTGATGGAAAGAGCAGCGCTGAAAGTATTTGAAGCAGCCGAAACTTTCCAGCCGCAAAAAACATTGGTATTGGCTGGCGGCGGCAATAACGGCGGCGACGCGCTGGCCGCAGCGCGCCTCCTCCACTGCGCCGGATATGCGGTCGATATTTTTTTGCTGGGAAATCGCGCACATTTGAGTGCGGACTGTAAGCGGCAGCTCGCGATCTGCGAGCATTATCAGATCCCGCAAGCGGCAAAAGCAACCGCCGCCTATGATCTTTTCATTGACGGGATCTTCGGCAGCGGGCTCGATCGAGCGATCAGCGGCCGCTATCGAACAGCGATCGATCAGGCAGCTGACGCAAAAGTGCCGACACTTGCGATCGATATTCCCTCCGGCATCAACGGCGACACAGGCGACATCATGGGGACTGCGCTTCCGGCGGAGATGACCGTTACTTTGGCATACGCGAAAGCGGGCCTGCTGAAAGCTTCCGGTCCAAAGTATTGCGGCAAACTCGTGATCGCCGATATCGGGATCTATGCTGAGAAAGATGCTGAGAAAAATGATCATTGACGACTTATCGCTTTTGCCCAGCCACACCAAACTTGCAATTGCTTTTGCGATCATTGTAAGCGCTTCTTTTTTTCTTTGCTTGACAGCTTTTGCAGTGATCGAAGGGCGCCACTGGCATACCCTTGACGTCGTTAAAAAGGAATTCGCACGACATCCGGCTTTTTTAGAAGGCGGGACGCCTGAGAAGTTTCTCCGCTTTGCCGAAAATCACGGCGGCTTATCACTTTCGGTCGATGCCGCCCGTCTAAAGGAACAGCTTGATGATTATTATATGAAAAAAATCTTGCCGCATGCTTTTTGGGAAAAATACTCCGACTTTTTGGACAGTGCAGAGCTGAAAGCATTTCTTGCCGAAGACATCCAAGCGCACTTTGCGCACTCGCTGGCACGCCGCAATACGTACAGCGTCAGCGATTATTATGCCGATGCCGCCCGGCAGCTCCACTTGCCGCCCGCCCCTTACCGAAAAACCAGTTAATGAAAACAGGACCATGACGAAAAAGTCATGGTCCTGTTTTCGGAATAAACGGTGTTTCAAAAGACTATTTGCGGATCTGTCCCTCCCCGTAGATCGTATATTTCGTCGTTGTCAACGCTTCAAGTCCCATAGGTCCGCGCGCATGAAGCTTCTGCGTACTGATCCCGATCTCAGCACCGAACCCGAAGACGAATCCATCGGTAAAGCGCGTAGAAGCATTGACATAGACGGCCGCGGCATCGATTTTTTTCAAAAAGTCCTGTGCCGCAAAATAATTATCAGTGATGATCGCTTCAGAATGTTTTGTACTGTAGCGATTGATATGTTCGATCGCCTCTTCCAGCGAATCGACGACTTTGATCCCGATCACGAGATCCAGATATTCTTGACCCCATTCGGATTCGTTGATCGGCTGGCAGTCAGGCAGGATCTCGCACGCGCGTTTGTCTCCGCGGAGTTCGACCCCTTTGTCCGTGAGTGCATTTGCGATCACCGGCAGATATTCTTTCGCAACTGCTGAATGGATCACCAGTTTTTCGGCTGCATTGCAGACAGACGGCCGCTGAGTTTTAGCGTTGACGACGATTCGTTTGGCCATTTCAAGCTGTGCATCTTTGTCGACATAAATGTGGCAGTTACCGGTCCCAGTCTCGATCACGGGGACCGTCGCCGTTTCAACGACTGAACGAATCAAGCCGGCGCCGCCGCGCGGAATCAGTACATCTAAATAATCATTCAGCTTCATCAGCGCCTGTGCAGTTTCGCGCGAAGTGTCTTCAATGATCTGGATCGCATCGACTGGCTGACCGGCTTCTTGCAGACCGCGCCGCATCAATTCCGTCAGTTTGACATTGGAATGGATCGCTTCTTTGCCGCCGCGCAGAATGACCGCATTGCCTGATTTAAAGCACAGGCTGGCCGCATCCGTCGTAACATTCGGCCGCGATTCATAGATCATGCCGACGACTCCGAGCGGCACGCGTTCGCGCCCGATGAGCAGGTCATCTTCATTGCGCCACATCTTTTCAACCTCGCCGACTGGGTCCGGCAAAGCCGCGACTTGTTTGATCCCCTGGACCATATCGATCAAGCGGGCTTCGGTCAGCTCCAGGCGATCCAATTTTACGACCGGCATCCCATTTTCTTTGCCCGCTAATAGATCTGCTTGGTTCGCTTCAAGGATCTCTGGAAAATGATCTTCCAGTACAGCTGCGATTTTGAGCAGCGTTTGATTTTTTTCTTTCGTCGGCAATTGCCCCAATAAGTACCCAGCTTTTTGCGCTTTTTGGCCGATTTCCTGTAGATCTTTCATTTTCATTCCTCCTTCATTCTTTTGCAGCGGCAAAGAAAGTTCCGATTTCTTTGCCGGCTAATATTTCAAACAAGTCTTTTGGCCGCTGTCCATTAGTCAAGACCATCATCGCGTCTTGTGCGATGATCTGTTTGGCAGCCATCAGCTTGCTGTGCATCCCGCCGGTCCCGAACTTGCTTCCTTTTTCATGCGAGCGCTCCAGCAGATCTTTCGTGATCCGGTGGACTTCCGGGATCAGCTTAGCCTCGTGATGCGTCAAAGGATTCGCGGTATAAAAACCGTCGATGTCCGAGAACATCACTAAAAGATCCGCTTCGAGCAGCACGGCCACGATCACACTTAAAAGATCATTGTCGCCGAAACGCGTTTCATGCTGCAACTCATCGATCGCGACCGTATCATTTTCATTCACGATCGGGACCAGCCCCAAATGAAGCAGCTTTTCAAACGTATTGACAGCATTCGCGCGGCTTCCCGGGTATTCGATCACGTCGCGGGTCATCAAGACTTGGCCGATCTTCTGATTGTAGCCGGAGAAGCGTTCCATATAAATATTTAAAAGCGATGCCTGCCCGACCGCTGCCAGCGCTTGCTGGAGGGGGATCTCTTTGGGCCGTTCGCTGAGCCCGAGTGTTCCCATCCCGGCCCCGATCGCACCGGAAGAAACCAAAATGACATCTTTGCCGCGGTTCCTGAGATCTGTCAGCGTAAATGCCAGCTCATCGATCAGGCGCAAATTGACTTTGCCGTTTTTCATCAAGAGCGAACTCGTGCCGATCTTTACGACGATCCGCTTTGCCTCTTTCAATTTTTCTCTGCCCATCTGCCGAAAACTCCTTTACTCCGTGATCAATCCTAATTTGATTTTCCAAAGGACGACCCGTTCGCAAGCCTGCGCGATCGTTTTCTTTGAAATATTGCCGGCTTTTTCCTGTTCCAAAATATACGGGATCTGCTGCGCGTAGCTCGAGCTCAAGATCAGATCATTGCCCGCTTGGAGCGCTTTGATGCCCGCTTCTTTTTGCGAGATAAAATCCGCCAGCCCTGCCATATCCATATCATCTGTCATGATCACACCCTCAAAACCAAGCTTCTCGCGAAGCATCTGATGGACCGGCGCTGAGAGCGAAGCCGGCATGCTCGGATCGATCGCTGTGACGATATTGTGTGAAACTAAAATACTGTCCGCCCCTGCTTTGATCCCAGCGGCAAACGGCAAGAAATCATTGTTTTCCAGACTCTGAAGCGAACGTTCATCGCGGACGACCGCGACATGCGAGTCAGCGTTGTTGCCATATCCCGGAAAATGCTTCAGCGTACTGCCGAGCTGCTCCTTTTTTAATACGGTGACGACTTGCGAAACATAATCAGCAGTTCCCTGGGCATCCAGTCCGAGGGTTCGCGGATAAATGAAGGCCGCGGGATCCGTCGCAACGTCTGCGACCGGAAAGAGTCCTGTTGCAATACCGACGGACTTCAAAACTTCAGCTTCGTGCTTCACATTGGTAAGCACGCCTTCCATCCCGCCCGCATCATACGCAGCACGCGGTGAGGGAAATGGTTCGGGCAGGATCGCACTGATCCGGCTGACCGTACCGCCCTCCTCGTCAGAAGCGATCAAGAGCGGTGTTTTGCTGTGTGCTTGAAACTCGGCGTTCATCGCACGGACTTGATCAAGCGTTTTCCCGTCATAATCGCGGCCGAACAATAAGTAGCCGCCTAAATGATATTTCTCCAGATCGGTCAGCTGATCCTTTTCTGGCACTCTTGCCAGAAAAAGCTGGCCGACTTGTTCTTCGAGCGTCATGTTTTCAACGATCTTTTGGGCTTGCTGGCTGATTTTTTTCTTTTCCGCCGCGGCCTGCGCTTTTTTCGTTTCGCTTGTGCTGAGCGCTGTCGTTTCTTTGGGGACTTGCGAAGAGCGCGTCTCTTTTGCCTGATTCCCGAATGAATGGCAGCCGCTCAGCAGGAAGAGACTGATGAGCAGCCAGATTCCTTTGCGCATGGTATCATCCCCCTTGTTGTTTCAGATAGTATAAGCCATTTCGGCGGTGAAAGAAACGTTGATTTTATGAATCCGCCTTTTTCAAACGATATGGAACATAAAAAAGATTAAACAAAACGACGAAACCCGCAGCTGCCCCGGCGAATAGGATCCCGGAAACGCCGTTACGGCCGAGGACCGCCGCGCTGTAAAAAATCCCGACGATGCTGAGCAGGATCCATAAGAGCTTTTTGACTGCCGCTTCGCTTGCATCTTTGGGCAGCGGATAAAGCTGCGTCAAAATCATCGAGCGATACTCTTGTGCCAGCGGCAGCAGCTGAAAGCCGAGAAGATACAAAAACAAAAATGCAATAAACAGACTCAGATACAGCTGATTGACAAAAAATAAAAAGAACGTTCCGAAAATCAAAAAGCGCAGATACAAACCGCTGTAGCTGGTCGTCCGGCTGAATGTATGCACCATCAAATAAAAGTAGGTGTTCTCGTGACGCTGCGGGACTTTTCGCAAAAGCGGATCCAAATACCGTCTTCTGCGGACACGCCCTTGAATACCGGGAACATCTGTAAACAGCGCGATAAAGTGAAAGATCCGCTGCTGGCGCTGCGCTTCCACCGCGACCATCTTCTCCCAATCCAAACGAAATTTAGCGTTCGCAAAAGTCGTGCGGGTAAAAGCGACACCCGCCGCGACGCCGAATAATGCGCCAGCGAGCGGGGCGATCTTGAATCCGATCCAAATGATCACCAGCGCAAAAATCAGCCACAAGGCGCGATTTAGCGAGATCCTCCTGCCGATGCAGCGGACGTTCAAATCCAGTTCTTTGACTTGAACCGCCATCTCAGCGCTCTTCAATCCCCAGAGCATCAAGACGAACCAAAAAAAGTCCTGGAATCTTGCAGCGCCGCAAGCGACTAAAAGCGGCATCAACGCACCCATCACGAGTGCCAGCAGAATCAGCGGGAAAATCATCGAATACAGATAGGCGCGGCTGAAGTAGCTTCGCATCTCGCCTTCTTTGGGCAGCAGAAATATTTCATCTGCCGCTTCTGCCAAAGTGACAAGCTTGCCCGCAAAAAGTGCCAAAAACATCAATCCAAAAACCAGGAACGGTCCCCACCAGTCTGCGGAAGAGAGTGTTTTGACAGCTTGCGCATAATAATAAGCGGCCCCGCCAAACAAAATAAAGCTGACCAGAACAAAATGATCATTGAATACATAACGGAAATACTTAGCCATCTGCGTCAAATGGCGATGCAGACGCGCTTGATAAAACGTCTTCATCTATTTCCCCCCGTCCGCGGCCGTCAATTTCAAATAGATCTCATCCAGATCGGCATCCGGCAATCCAAGTTCCTTGCGCAGTTCAGGAACCGTTCCGGAAGCACGGATCTGCCCTTCATGCAGTAAAATAAAGCGGTCGCAATATTTTTCGGCCGTCGCTAAAATATGCGTCGACATCAAAATGCTTGCTCCTTCGCTTTTCTTGGCGTCGAGCAGCTCTAACAATGCATGGATCGCTAAAGGATCCAGCCCCAAAAAAGGCTCATCGATGATAAATAAGCTCGGATCCACTAAAAAAGCACATAAGACCATTACTTTCTGTTTCATGCCTTTAGAAAAATTCGCTGGGAACCAATCCAGCCGTTTCTCCAAACGAAAAGTTTCTAATAATCCCTGTGCACGGCGCAGCGCTTCTTCTTTCGGCAGATCATACGCCATCGCGGTCACTTCGATATGCTCGCGCAGCGTCAATTCCTCATATAATACTGGAGACTCCGGAATATAGCCGATTTTTTTACGGTAATTATCCGGATGCGTATCGAGGGTCTCGCCGTCGATCGCGATTTTTCCTTTGAACGGCGTCAACAGACCGATGATGTTTTTGATCGTCGTCGACTTTCCCGCGCCATTAAGCCCGATCAAGCCGACCATCTCACCATTTTGGACTTGAAAACTGATATCATCCAAAACGGGCATCTGCCCATATCCGCCAGTTAAATGATCTATGATTAAAGTCACTGCTGTTCCTCCTCCGATTCACTTTGAACGGCTTAATTATATCAGTTTTCCGCTAATTGCCAAAACTTGCTGATGATTTTCTTTCCGGTCTTTCTGTGCTAAAGTAAAGAGAGCAAAACCACTATGAACGGAGGCAGGAATTATGGAAGATTGTATTTTTTGCAAGATCGTGAATGGCGACATCCCCAGCTACAAAGTTTATGAAGATGAGCATCTTTATGCCTTCTTGGATATTTCGCAAACCACCCCGGGGCATACACTCGTTGTTCCAAAAAAACATACGAAAGATCTCTTCGATATCGATGAAAAAACGATCGAACAAGTTTACGGCAAAGTCCCGCTGATCGCCAAAGCCTTGAAAAAAGCTTTTCCGACGATCAAAGGCATGAACGTGATCAACAATAACGGCGCAGTCGCTTATCAATCCGTTTTTCATTTCCATGTGCATCTGATTCCGCGCTATGACGAAAAAGATGACTTCTCGATCCACTTCGGCAATCACCAAAGCTATTATACCCCTGAACAGCTTGAAGCAATGAGCAAATTGATCGCTGCGGAGATCCGCGAATGAATTGGAAAAAATTCGGCAAGGGGCTCTTGATCGGCGGCTCACTCGGCGGCGGTCTGGGACTCTTACTCTCACCGAACAACTCCCATCCGCATTTGAACGGTTTGATCCGTGAAGTCGATGAAACAGCTTCGTTGGTCAAACAAATCGCAGCAAATGTCAGCAAGCTGGACCGTTCTGTGCTGCAGCTGAAGAGCGCGATCGATCAATTCGGCAAACCGTTTCCCAAAGAGATTCAAAAAAGCATCGCTGCCTTTCAATTTCAAGCAGAACCGCGCCTTGTTGAAATCCGCAAAACGGCTGACAAAGTCGCGCAAGAAGCGCAAGATTTATAGTTTTCTCAGGGGCCGTGATAAAAATTCTTATCACAGCCCCTATTTTCCGATAAATAGTGTGCTTAAAATGATTTGTGAACCTAAGCTAAAAAATCGCTGCACTGCGTGTTTTCATTTGCTAACATTTTATTCTGAAAGTTTCCTTAAATATTAGCAAAACCTAAAAAATGCGTGAATTTTATTTGAATCTCGCGGATTTGCATACTTATCAGTTATTAACTATGCTATTATTATTACCGAAATGAAATTACTTTATAGATAGGAGCTTATGTATGAATTTGAAAAAAAAGCTGATCCTGATCGGTGTCAGCGCACTGAGCATCTTTACCCTGGCTGCCTGCAGCAGCAAAGACAACGAAGATATCGCCACGATGAAAGGCGGAAAAATCACCGTCCAAGACTTTTATAATCAAGCGAAGAGCCAAAGTGCTAATCAGCAGCTGGTTCAACAAATGATTATTTATAAAGTTATGGAAAATGCTTATGGCGACAAAGTCTCCGACAAAAAAGTCGATGCAGAATACAAGAAACAAGCGAAACAGTACGGCGATCAATTCTCAAGTCTGTTGAAACAATCCGGCTACACAAAAGATACTTATAAAACATTGATCAAACAAAATTTGGCGTATCAAGCAGCTTTGGATGCTAATATGAAGATCACTGACAAAGATCTGAAAACTGCTTGGGAATCTTTCCATCCGGAAGTCGAAGCTCAAATCATCGTTGCTGCTTCTAAGGATGACGCAACGAAAGCTCTCGACCGCGTGAACGGCGGCGAAGATTTCGGAACTGTCGCCAAGGACGTTTCTGAAGATACCGCAACGAAAAAAGACGGCGGAAAAATCAAATTCGATTCGCAATCGACTGATGTCCCATCTGACGTGCAGCAAGCAGCCTTCAAATTAGAAGATGGCAAAGTTTCTGATGTCATCGAATCCAACAATGGCTACTCGACTTCCTACTATATTGTGAAGATGGTCAAAAACAAGGCCAAAGGCAACTCGATGGACCCTTATAAAAAAGAGCTGAAAACAATCGCGCAAGAAAACAAACGCCAAGACAGCACATTTGTTCAAAGCGTTATCAAAAAAGAACTTGAAAAAGCAAATGTCAAGATCAAAGATGACGCCTTCAAGAATGTCCTCTCTGATTTCTTAGGCACGAAGAGCTCTTCTTCCGGCGCCGCAACGAACAATTCTACCGCTGCGACATCCAGCACTGCCGCAACCGAAAGCAGTTCAGCTGCAACAGAATCGACCAGCAGCACAGCAACAACGGAAAGTACTGCTGCCAGCTCCACCGCAGCCAGCACGACGGAAAGCAGCTCTGCCGAATAACCATGACCATTATCTTCAAGACCGTGACAATTGTCGCGGTCTTTTTTGAATAAATGATGTTTCTACTGCAGTTTCCGGGAGGTGATCGTGTGCAGAAGATCCGCAACGCTGCTCAGTTTTTTCAAACGATCCAGCAAAAGGGCCCGCTCCTTATCTTGTGCAAACTGCCGTTTTGCGGCAGCTGCCAGATCGCGGAGTCCTTTCTGCAGCGAAACTTGGCAGTTCTTCCTTCACTGAAGCTCTTTTCAGCAGATCTTTCGCAAATGACTGAGGTCATGGAAAAATATTCGCTGCAAGGTGCCCCAAGTTATTTGTTCTTCATCGATCGTGTGCTGATTTTCAAAGAAGGCAGCCGCACCTCGCTGCCGCAACTGAGTGCCCGCGTCAAAAAAATTTGCGCCTATTATGACCATCAAGACAACACAAAAAAAGATCCGACCGGAATTTGATTTTCCGGCCGGATCTTTTTCTCTGAACTATCCAATTGGACGATTATTCGGTTTTGCAGGATTTTTGAACTCAACGATGATCATGAAGCCATAATCACTTGCCGTATATTTTTTAACATAAACCGAAGTCCCGATCCCCATATTTCTCTTATCCAAAAGATTTGCTTCAAATCCGCCATTTGGATTGTTCTTCAGCAGATACTGCAGCGCGTCTTCAGCGATTTGCCGATCAGACTTGCCGCTGCTGTCATTTGTGAACAGCAATGCCCCGTCGCCAGCCCAACTGTGAAACGGCTGCCAAGAGAGCGGAGAAGCCTCTTTCGTGTCGCTGAGCGCCCATTCATTGGCAACATCAGCCACTTCTTGATTGAACGGCAAAGTCGTCAACCCATTTTGCGTCCGATACTCATTGATGACATTGATGAACTCTTTAGCGATCCCGGCGTTCGTGATTTTGCTGCCGCCATATACCGCATTCGTATAGGTCCGGTTGCCGGAAGGCGTGTTGCCGATCAAACGACCTGAAGTATCGAAGTTGTAAACGACGCCCGCGATCGTATAACTGCCGGTCACCATCGACCCATCTGTGCGCAGATAATACTTATCATTGCCCAACTGCAGCCAACCCGTTTGCATCGCGCCGCCATTATCAAAGAAGTACCAGCTGCCAGTAATTGCTTGCCAGCCCGTCAGCATCGCGCCGCCATTATCAAAACAATACCAATGGCCGCTGATCATCTGCCAACCCGTTTGCATTACTCCTTGAGGATTCATATAATACCAAACATTGTTGACCAATTGCCAACCCGTTTGTTTGATATTATTTTTGTAATAATACCAGCTGCCGTTTTCGTTCTTCCAGCCTTCATTTACAACTGGACCGAGCCACTTTCCCGAAGCATCGAAGCGTTCAGTTTGACCGTTGATCGTATAATCGCCGGTCACCATCGAGCCGCCTGCACTAAGAAAGTACCAGCTGCCGCCATCATTCAGCCAGCCCGTCTGCATCGCACCGTTTGCACTAAAATAAAATTTCAGGCTGCTGATTGTCTGCCAGCCGGTCTGCATTGCGCCTTGGGTATCCATAAAGTACCATGTACCATTTACATTTTGCCAGCCGGTTTGTTTGGTCCCATTCTTGTAATAATACCAAGTACCGCTTTCATTCTTCCAGCCGTCGCTTGCAACTGGTCCGGTCCATTTTCCAGAAGCATCGAAGCGTTCAGTTTGGCCATTGATCGTATAGTCGCCAGTTACCATCGACCCGTCTGCCAGCAGATAGTACCAAGTACCCCCGTCATTCAGCCAGCCGGTTTGCATCACGCCGCTCGGATTGAAGAAATACCAATTGCCCGAGATCGTCTGCCAGCCGGTTTGCATCGCACCGGAAGCGGTGTTTAAGAAGTACCAGCTATTTCCGTCGCGCAGCCAGCCGAATTGTTTTTGACCGTTGTCATAAAAGTACCACTGGCCGCCTTCTGATTGCCAACCTTTTTTGACCACGGGACTTGGATTTTCGATCCATTTGCCGGAAGCATCAAAGTTGTAAACTGTGCCGCCGATCGTAAGCGTTCCGGTCGCCATGATCCCGCTGTCTTCTAGATAATACCAAGCATCACCCAATTGCAGCCAGCCGGTGTGCATCTTTCCTGTTCCGGCATCGAAATAGTACCACGTGTTGCCGATCGCCTGCCAGCCGAATAGATAATTACCTTGTTCATTGACATACGTCCAATAGTCGCCGTTCCAATACCAAGAGTCAGCCGCATCAGCCTGTTTTGCGCCGACTGGACTCAAGAGCAACCCGGCAAAAAGTGCGGTCCCCAAGAGCCATTTTTTTGTTTTTCCTTTCATTACCTTCACCCCTATCTACTTCTAAGCATAAGTAGTTTCTCTTCAATTGTAAAGGAAATCGAAACGCAAAAAAGATGCCGCCGTTTTTTTCGGCAGCATCTTTTTTCTTATGATTTTTTCAGTTTGCGGACTTTCTTTTTATTGACAGAACAGCCGCAGTTGCATGATGCATCGTCGCATTCCGGACCATTTTTGAAACGACGGTAAACGACATAGCCCGCACTACCGAACAGAATTGCTGCAATAATGAATGTACCCATTTTCAATTCCTTCTTTCAAAAATTCTTAAAGCGCATCATTCGCTAATTTTCCCAAAGAATGTTGACGTGCTTTCGGTTTTCTAACGATGAAGTAGATGCCGAGCGCGATAACTAGAAGTGCCAAGATCGTAGCAATATTGAAAGCTGCTCCTTCAAAGAGGACTGAGCCGATTTGATAGATCACAAAGCTGACTGCATAAGCCAGACCGCATTGATAAGCGATCGCACCCCAAGTCCATTTTGCACTGCCCATTTCGCGGTACATCGAACCGATCGCAGCGAAACATGGCGCACAAAGCAGATTGAAGATCAAAAACGAGTAGCCGGCTACCGGCGAGATCGCAGCCCGCAATTGCGTCCAGATCTCGGTGCCGTTTTCACTGGCAACTTGTGACCCGAAGAGGATCCCAAGCGTCCCGAGCAGATTTTCTTTCGCGACCAGTCCGGTAAAGACGGCCACGGTATTTTGCCAAGTTCCCCAGCCTAATGGCTTAAAGATCGGGGCAACGACATGTCCGATATTGGCTAAAATGCTGTTGGATTCGCCGGCATTTTGCAGACGGAAATTATACGTAGATAAGAACCAGATCCCGATACTGGAAACGAAGATGATCGTTCCAGCTTTATGAATGAAGCCCTTTGCTTTATCCCAAGTTTGCAGGAGCGCATTGCGCAAGTTCGGCAGATGGTAGTTTGGCAGTTCCATGATGAATGGTGCGGCATCTGCAGAGAAGAAGCGTGTTTTCTTCAAACCGATCCCCGAAAGGATGATCGCAGCGATCCCGACAAAGTATGCAGAAGGCGCGACCCAGCTGGAATGCGGGAAGAAGGCGCCGGCGATCAAGCCGATGATCGGCAATTTCGCCGAACAAGGAATGAATGTCGTGACCATGATCGAGATCCGGCGATCTTGTTCATTTTCGATCGTTCGAGTAGCCGTCACTGCTGGAACACCGCAGCCTGTTGCGATCAGCATTGGAATGAATTGTTTGCCGGAAAGCCCGACTTTGCGGAAGATCCGGTCCATAACAAAAGCGATCCGCGCCATGTAGCCGCAATCTTCCAAAAAGCTCAAACAGAGGAACAATACAACGATCTGCGGCAGGAAGCCGAGGACTGCGCCGACACCGGCGATGACACCGTTCAGTACCAAGTCCTGCAGCCATGCGGCGACGTTCATGTTCTGCATCCAAGTATTCAGAAAATCAGGAACCCATTTCCCGAAAAGCTGATCATTGATCCAATCTGTTCCCCACGTGCCGACCGTTTGGATCGACAAGTAGTAGACTGCCCACATGATCAAGGCAAAAATCGGAACCGAAAGCCATTTATTGGTGATGATGCGGTCGATCTTGTCCGTCAAGTTCGCCGCAGCTACTGAGCGGTCGACCATGCATAGTTCAACGACGCGATGGATGTAATCATAGCGCTCATTGACGATGACCGACTCAGAATCATCCATCTTCAACTTTTCGACGATCCCGATGATGTCTTCGATGTCTTGCAGCTGTTTGCCATTCAGCTCGACTTCTTTTTTTGCTTTGTCATCGCGTTCAAAAAGTTTGATGCTGTACCAGCGAAGCTTGTCCGGCGCAACATTGTCTTTGATCACTTTGCCGATTTCAGACAAGGCGCTTTCGACTTGACTGCTGTAGTCCGGATATTGGATCTTAGCAGATGAGTCTTCAACGCGCTTAGCAACAGCTTCCATCAATTGGACTAATCCTTTATTTTTGACGGCGCTTGTTTCAATGACTGGGATCCCCAATGCATAAGAAAGTTTCTCAACGTTGATACCGGCTTTTTTATCTTTTTCCAGCAAGTCGATCATATTAAGCGCCATCACGACCGGATGACCAGTTTCGATCAACTGCGTCGTCAAGTATAGATGACGTTCTAAATTCGTTACATCAACAACATCGACGACTGCATCCGGATTTCCTTGGATCAAATAATCCCGCGAAACGATCTCTTCTGAAGTGTACGGGGAAAGCGAATAGCAACCAGGAAGATCCTGAATGACGATTCGTGAATCATTGCGGTAAACACCAGATTTTTTTTCAACCGTAACCCCAGGCCAGTTCCCAACATATTGAGCAGCTCCGGTCAATCCGTTGAACAAGCTCGTCTTCCCGCTGTTCGGATTGCCGGCGAGCGCAACATTGATTTTTTTTTCATTTTTCATCAACTAGACCTCCACCATGATCAAATCTGCTTCTTCTTTTCGTAAATTCATTTTGTATCCTCTGACTTGAACTTCGAGCGGGTCGCCGAGCGGCGCGATTTTATTCACGGTGATCTCAGTCCCCTTCGTGATCCCCTTATCAATGATCCGCCGCTTGATATCTGCTGAACCGATGATCGCGGCAACTTTGCCGGTCGTTCCTAATTTTGCTTTGGAAAGCGGCATTCGTTCTCGATGGGCGATTTCACCTTCTTCGACATCGATGCTGCTCAACAATTTTCTGGATAAAGCCAAACGCGAGTTTTGGATCAATAAAATTCCGGCATCCTTATGCATTGTGACCAATCGAACATTCGCGCCGATGATCAATCCGAGATTATGCAAATGCCTTTCTTGCCCGGCGAACCCGTGGAATCCGGTGATCGTATATACTTGGTTCAATGCAGCATCTGACAACTTCATTTAACTTCCGCTCCCATCGCAATAGTAAGTGATAATCATTCTCACTGGCTATTCTACCGCCAAACCTGCCGAATGTCAATGGTTTTCCGCTTGAATAATTAAAAAAAATTAGGGATACTAAAAAATATTAGGGACGATTCGTTCCAATATTTCGCTTGCTTAACGGCCCTTTTGTGAAATGAATTTTATATAACAAAACGATTAATTATCTTGTGAATTTACTAATATGAAGGAAAATGAATATTGAGGGATTGCAATCCCTTTCATTTCATAATAAAATAATGGAAAGTCTTTATAAAAAAACTACGTAATGTTGATTTTCATTCTCACAAAAAGGAGCGTCTACCACTCATGAACAGACTATCATTGCATTCACAGGCGTATGCCGAAAAAGTCACTGAAGAGCTGTATCAAAACATTCAGCGGCGTGTTTTTGCTGCGCCCAATCTGTGCCCTGTCGAAGTAGCTTCTGCATTTGTCCATCTCTGTCACAGCCAAAGCTGCGGGAAATGTGTCCCTTGCCGAATCGGTCTCGGTCAATTGCGCACCCTCTTAGATGAGGTCCTCCATGGCGAGGGTTCGGACAAAACGATCGATTTGATCGAAAGAACTGCGCGAAATATCAAAAATTCAGCGGATTGCGCGATCGGCTTCCAAGCAGCGTCCGAAGTTTTGCGTTGCGTGGTCGCCTTCCGTTCTGACTTTGAGAACCATGTTGCCAACGGGTACTGCTTGAGTGAACATCAAGGCATTCCATGTGTTGAAGAATGCCCGGCTGAAGTTGATATCCCGGGATATGTTGCGCTGATCAGCGACCACCGCAACTCCGACGCCTTGAAAGTGATCCGCAAAGATAACCCCTTCCCCACAGCTTGCGCATATGTCTGCGAGCATCCATGCGAAAATAAATGCCGGCGGAATATGCTGGATCGCAGCATCAATATCCGCGGCTTGAAAGAATTTGCCGTTGAAAACGGCGGGGACGCGCTGCCGATGCAGCCGTATCCGAAGACCGGCAAAACGATCGCGATCATCGGCGGCGGACCAAGCGGTTTGACAGCCGCTTTCTATCTGCAGCTGATGGGCCACGATACGACCGTGTTTGAAAAACGCCAGCAGTTGGGCGGCATGCTGCGCTACGGGATCCCGAGCTACCGCTTGAACCGTGAAAATCTGCAGCGTGATATCGATTTGATCTTGAGTACCGGCGTTGATATCAAGACCGATACGGACATTAATGAGCCAAGCAACTTCAAACGTCTCCAGCGCGACTTTGACGCGATCTATGTTGCGATCGGCGCCCATGCAGAAAAACATTTGAATATCCCGGGCGAAGAGGGCCGCGGCGTCTTCTCCGCTGTTGAAATGCTGCGTGCGATCGGCGATGGAAAAATGCCGGACTTCAAAGACAAACGCGTCGTTGTTGTCGGCGGCGGCAATGTCGCGATGGATGTGGCCAGAACTTCCGTCCGTTTAGGTGCCGAGATCGTTCACATCGCTTACCGGCGGCGGCAAGAAGATATGACGGCGCTGCCGGCTGAAGTCGAAGGCGCGATCGCCGAAGGATGTGATGTCATGGAACTGATGGCGCCAGTTTCGATCGAAACCGACGCGAATGAAGATGTGACTGGAATCTGGCTCCAACCGCAGATCATCGGTCCTTACGATAAAAACGGCCGCCCTGCACCGCGCAAAGCCGACATTCCGAAAGTCAAAGTCGATGCGGATATCGTCATTGTTTCGATCGGCCAAAGTATCGACAGCGAAGTTTTCGCTGAAGTCGGCCTGCCGGAAAAATGGGGACGTTTAGTTCCAAATCAAGAAACTCAATTCGATGAAATGCCGAAAGTCTTCTCGGGGGCGACTGTGTGACTGGTCCGGCGACCGTGATCAAAGCGATCGCAGCCGGCAAAGTAGCAGCTGCCAATATCGATCAACATCTGGGCTTCGATCATCAGATCCAAACTGACGTCGAGATCCCGGCTCCGCTGCTCCATGACCGTGTTCCGTGCGGGCGTGTCGAACTGCATGAACGGGCCGCTGAAGAGCGCAAACACGACTTCAAAGATATCGAATTGCCGAATTCGGAAGAAGAAGCACTGCAAGAAGCGTCCCGCTGCTTGCGCTGTGATCATTTTGGCTATGGAGCCTTTCGTGGAGGGAGAAAACAATCATGGTAAAACTGACGATCGATAATCGAGCGATTGAAGTTCCGGCGGGAACAACGATCTTGGAGGCTGCCAAACAAGCCAAGATCCATATCCCGACGCTTTGCTACTATAAAGATTTAAATGAGATCGGCGCCTGCCGCGTCTGTGTTGTTGAAGTTGAAGGAAAAGATCAGCTGGTCGCTGCCTGCAACACGCCGGCCGCTGATGACATGGAGATCCGGACCAACAGTCCTGCCGTGCGAGCGGCCCGCCGAAATAATGTCGAGCTGATTTTGAGCCAGCATAAAGTGGAATGTACGAGCTGTGTGCGCGGAGACAATTGTACTTTGCGCGACCTTTCCAATATGCTGGGAGTAGTCCAGGAAAATTTTGACAAAAAATATGATACGATGCCGTGGCCGCAGAATTTTCCGCTGATCCGCGACAACAGCAAGTGCATCAAATGCATGCGCTGCATCCAAGTCTGCGACAATATCCAATCGCTCAACGTTTGGGATGTCGCTTACCCGGGAACCCAGGCAACCGTCAAGGTCCATCACAACAAACCGATCGAACAAGCCAATTGTTCGCTTTGCGGGCAGTGCATCACGCATTGTCCAGTCGGCGCCTTGCATGAACGCGACGACATCCAGCAAGTGATCGATGCGATCGCCGATCCTGAGATCACGACGGTCGTTCAGATCGCGCCAGCGATCCGAACGGCTTGGGGCGAAGCGTTCCATATGACGCCCGAAGAAGCGACCGTAGAACGCCTGGGAGCTGTTTTGAAACATATGGGCTTTGACTATGTTTTTGATACGACTTTCAGTGCCGATTTGACGATCATGGAGGAAGGTTCAGAATTTCTTGAGTTCATCCAGCAAAAAAATCCCGAAGACTTGCCGATGTTCACTTCCTGCTGCCCAGGTTGGGTACGTTTTACCAAATTAGAGTTTCCTGAACTGGCAGATCATCTTTCAACCGCAAAATCCCCACAGCAAATGTTCGGGGCAGTGACGAAAAACTGGTTTGCCAAACAAAAAAATCTCGATCCGAAAAAAGTTTTCTCGGTTTCGATCATGCCTTGCTTAGCAAAAAAAGAAGAGGCTGCTCTGCCAAGTATGAAAAATGATTTTGGCACGGCCGATGTTGACGTTGCCCTTACGACTCGCGAGCTCGACCGGATGGTGAAAAGCGACTTTTTGGATCCGCGCGACTTTGAAGAAATCGAGCTGGATTCGCCGCTTGGAACCGGGAGCGGTGCCGGTGTGATCTTCGGTGCAACTGGCGGGGTAATGGAGGCCGCTTTGCGAACCGCTTATTATCTAGTCAACGGTAAAAATCCCGAACCGGACCATTTCAAAGCGGTCCGCGGGCAAAACGGTCGTAAAGAAGTCACCATCGAACTTGGCGGCAAACCGATCCGGGCGGCCGTTGTCAGCGGACTTGCCAATACCCGTCAGCTGATCGAAGATCTGAAAGACGGCAAATGCCAATTTGACTTCGTTGAGATCATGGCTTGTCCAGGCGGCTGCGTCGGCGGCGGCGGTCAGCCGATCTGCGACGGCGAGGAAATGGCGGCCAGACGCGCACCAACACTGTACAAGCTGGATATGCATGATCAGCTCCGCTTCTCGCATGAAAATCCTTCGATCCAAGAGATCTATCGCGAATACTACCGGAAGCCGCTCTCTGAACTCGCCCATCATCAACTGCACACTGTCCACAACGTCGAAGAATTATAAAGTCGAAGAATTATAAAATAGAAAGAAGCTAGCCACTTATGAAAACTTCACCTGCCAAGTGGATCGTCCAAACAGCATTGTTCGTGGCGATCTTGATCATTTTTCAAAGTCTCTCTGCGCCGCTCGGCCAACTCGTGACCGGCTCTCTGGTCAATTTCGTTTTGATTGCCGCAACAGTTCTGATCGATACAAAAAGCGGCATCGTCGTCGCTGCGATCTCGCCGATCTTCGCTTTTCTTTTAGGTATCGGGCCGAAACTGCCGCCGCTGATCCCTTTTATCATCCTCGGGAATCTCGTATTGGTCGTGATTTGGCATTTGATCATCAAAAAACCCCAATCAAAAATCAATGGCTGCAGTACGGCACGGCTGCCGTCATCGGTGCTGTTTGCAAATTTCTCGTCTTGTTTTTGACTGTGACAAAGTGTCTGCTGCCTTATTTCCTGCAGCTGCCTGCGCCGCAGACGAAGCTGATCACGACGATGTTCTCTGTACCACAGCTGATCACTGCACTGATCGGCGGCATCGCGGCAACGATCTTGCTGCCGATGCTTCAGCGAGTAAAAAAATAACATTGAAACATCATTCAAAAAAAGCAGGGACTTGTGACGGATTTGTCACAAGTCCCTGCTTTTCGTTTGAAATAAACGTTGCTTCAATTGATCAAGCGCCAGTGCAGCCGGCGGCAAATAAATAAATACAAAAGAAATCCGCTGAATGAGGCCGCGATAATGCCATTTGAAAAGCTGCGACAATCCGTCCAGCGAGACCGTCACCAGTGCCACTGCAAAAATCACCAAATAAACTTGTGCACGGCGGGATTGATTCAGCACACGATAGCATCGCGCTAAAATATATGGAAAGATCAGCAAGCCGACCAAGCCGATCCCTGAACCGGCACCGTGGATCAGATCTCCCAGTGTGATCCCCGGAACTTGATGATTCACACTGAAAACGCCAGTGAAAATACATTCGCCGATCCCAAATGCTGCCACACCCCCGGCAAGCAGTGCTGCCGCTTTTCTCGAATTTGAAACAAATGTCTCATAAACGGCCGGCGCCCCGATCAGCGCCAACGTCCCGGTGACGATCTCGACATGCGCAAAGATATGTTGCGTCGGACTCCCGACTTTGCCGATCAAACTGATCACGCTCGTCAGCGGATCGTAATTCGGCAAGCGCGGACCCAAAAAATACGGCACCAAAAAGTCGCCGACCGCAAACAGCAGCAGCGAGATATATCCAATGATCATCAGCTTTTTCTTCATAAACGGCTCCCCTTTCCTCCACTTTAGCATTTTCGCGGGATTTGAAAAAGCTGGACAGCAGTTTTCTTGTCAATTTTTTTAAATCATGCTACGTTTAGCTGGAAAGAGGAGGGATCATGATGGAAATCTATACCAGCAGCAGCGATATCGATCATGTCGAAAATTTGATCGAACATCCCAACCAAGTCGTCTCGCACGTCATTTTGAAAAAAGGCGCCGAAGTCCCGCTCCATAAAGGTCCGGAAAAATTTTCCGGCATCGCCGTCGTTTTCAAAGGAAAGGTTTTGTTTTCCGACGGCACACGCGACGTCGAAATCATTCCCGGAATGATCGTCCAGATCTCACCCGGCGATATGCACGCGCTGCGCGCCTTAGAAGACAGCGAGATCATCGTTGTCAAATCGGTTTTAGCGAAATAAAAAAAGATGGAAGCCACGAAAGGTTTCCATCTTTTGTATTTATCTGAACGATTACTTCAAAGTCACCGTTGCGCCGACTTCTTCCAAAGTTGCTTTCAATGCTTCTGCATCTTCTTTAGAAAGGCCTTCTTTAACTGGAGCTGGAGCAGAGTCAACTACGCCTTTAGCTTCTTTCAAGCCAAGACCAGTTGCTTCGCGGACTGCTTTGATCACTTTCACTTTTTGATCGCCGACTTCGGACAATTCAACAGTGAATTCAGTTTGTTCGTCAGCAGCGTCAGCGCCTGCAGCAGCACCTGCAGCAGCAACTGGAGCAGCAGCAGTAACGCCAAATTCGTCTTCGATCGCTTTCACGAGGTCGTTCAATTCAAGGATCGTTGCTTCTTTCAATTCAGCAACAATATTGTCAATATTCAATGCCATTTTGTTTTCCTCCGTTTTAAGTAGTTTTTACGTCAAGCTGCAATTAAGCAACTTCCTCTTTTTCTTCTTTTTCTGCAACTGCTTTGACAGCATAAGCCACATTGCGGACTGGTGCTTGCAAGACAGAAAGCAGCATAGAAAGCATCCCTTCGCGATTTGGAAGTTTTGCCAAAGCGGTAATTTGTTCGATATCGGCTACTTTTCCTTCGATCACGCCGCCTTTGATTTTCAAAGCATCCGCCGTTTTCGCAAAAGTATCGATGATCTTCGCTGGTGCTACAACATCCTCTTTCGAGAAAGCGATAGCTGTCGGACCGGCAAATACGTCGTCCAATCCTTCAAGTCCAGCTTGTTTGGCAGCCCGAGAAAGGATCGAGTTTTTGATGACCCGCATTTCAACGCCTGCTTCACGCAATTGTTTTCTAAGTTCAGTTACTTGGTCAACTGTCAATCCGCGGTAATCTGCAACTACGATCGATACAGCACCTTCGAATTTTTTCGTGACGTCGTCAACTAAAGCAGCTTTTTTAGCGATAGCTTGTTCGCTCATTGATTTCACCTCCATCAATTGATCAAAGAGTTTTTTTGCAATAAAAAAACTCCATGTCGCCGTCGACATAGAGGTTCCTCATACTAGCTTATGAGAATTTCCCTCGGCAGGAGATTAAGAAAATGCAGCGCATCTTCACCTGAGTCTTCGGTACGAATATTCAACCTAAACGAGTGTATCATATCCCACTCGTTCAGGTCAAGTCGTTTTCGATTAATTAAAAGGAAGCTTGGTCGACATGGATCCCAGGACCGAATGTCGTTGAAATAGAAATATTTTTGATATATTGGCCTTTGACCGTTGCCGGACGAATTTTCACCAATGTATCGTTGATCGTTTTGAAGTTGTCGATCAATTGCGCATTGTCGAAAGAAACTTTGCCGATCGGAACATGTACGTTGCCGGCTTTATCAACGCGGTAAGTAACTTTCCCGGCTTTGATTTCTTCCACAGCTTTCGTAACGTCCATCGTTACCGTCCCGGTTTTCGGGTTCGGCATCAAGCCTTTTGGCCCTAAAACGCGGCCCAAACGGCCAACTTGCGCCATCATATCCGGCGTCGCAACAACAACGTCAAAATCCATCCAGCCGCCTTGGATCTTTTCAACCAAGTCTGCTTCGCCAACGTAATCAGCGCCGGCAGCTTCGGCTTCTTTTGCTTTTTCGCCTTTGGCAAAAACAAGAACGACTTGTTTTTTGCCGGTACCGTGAGGCAGAACGACTGCTCCGCGGATTTGTTGGTCTGCTTTTTTCGGATCAACGTTCAAACGATAGGCAACGTCGACCGTTGCATCGCATTTTGAAAAATTCGTATCTTTCGCTAAAGCGACGGCTTCATCCACTGGATAAGCTTTCGTTTCATCTACTTTTTTCAATGCTTCTTGCATATTTTTGCTATGTTTAGCCATGATGTTTCCTCCTTGAATGTGGTTATAGCGGTTACCCTCCCACACGCTTATGCCTTTCGGAATAAACTACTGAGAAGCGTACCAGTTGGTCGCTAGCGCCTAGTCGGCGACAGTGATCCCCATGCTTCGTGCAGTTCCTTCAACCATGCGCATTGCCGATTCAACATTGGCAGCGTTTAGGTCCGGCATTTTCAACTCAGCGATTTCTTTGACTTGATCTTTAGTGACAGTTGCCACTTTTTTCGTATTTGGTTCTCCAGATCCTTTTTGGACCTTAGCAGCTTTTTTCAACAATACTGCTGCTGGCGGGGTTTTTGTGATGAAAGTGAATGAACGGTCTTCGTACACTGAGATAACGACTGGAATGATCATTCCAGCTTGATCAGCGGTCCGAGCGTTGAATTCTTTCGTGAAACCCATGATATTGATCCCTGCTTGCCCAAGGGCTGGTCCAACTGGTGGTGCTGGAGTTGCTTTTCCTGCAGGAATTTGTAACTTAACGATTTTTTCTACTTTCTTTGCCACGAGACATACCTCCTTAAGTCCGTGCTGTGGTGAATTGGAGATGCGTATTTCTCCTCCCACGATAAAAATGTCTGTCAAAAGACACACTAAGACATTATATTCAATCTTCCCGTCATTTGCAAGTTCTTTTCCGATCATCGGGCAACAAGCGCTCCGACAAGTCGCCGATTGTGATAAAATAGAATCATTCTATAGAAAGATTGGTGAAGAAAATGACAGATCTGCGCTATCGCAGTGTTTTCGATATTATCGGTCCGGTCATGGTCGGCCCCAGCAGCTCGCACACCGCCGGCGCCGCGCGGATCGGCAAGATCGTCCGCACGATCTTCGGTGAAAAGCCGGAGAAAGTCGATATTTATTTATATGAATCGTTTGCGAAAACTTATCGCGGCCACGGAACCGATATCGCGCTCGTCGGCGGTCTTTTAGGGATGGAGCCTGATGATCCGAATTTGGCGAACAGTCTGAAATTGGCATACGAAGAAGGGATCGAGATCGCTTTTATTCCTTCGAACGAAAAAAAAGAACATCCGAATTCCGTCCGCCTGCTTCTTTCGGCTGGCAAGAAAAAAATGAGCATCACCGGGATCTCGATCGGCGGCGGCAACATCCAGATCTCAGAAGTCGACGGCTTCAAAGTGAACTTGACGATGGGTGTCCCGACGATCCTGATCGTCCACCAAGATGTTCCCGGGATGATCGCCCAAGTCACCAACGTCTTGTCGCGCCATAATATCAACATCGGCACGATGACGGTGACCCGTTCGGCAAAAGGCAACGAAGCGATCATGATCATCGAGATCGATGAACGCGATGTCGCTGAAGTCTTGCCGGAGCTGCGCAAGATCCCGCACCTCCACAGTGCCAACTTCTTTGATTAAGAAAGGAAATGATGACATGTTTGATTCGATCGAACGCCTCACTGCTGAGAGCCGCGGTTATCCCTCGATCGCTGCGATGGTCGTCGCTAAAGAAGCGGCCGAACGCGAAATCAGCGAAAAGCAGGTTTGGCAGATCATGGAACGCAATTTGGCGGTCATGGAGCAAAGCATCGAAGAAGGGATCGCCGGCGTGACTTCGGTAACCGGCTTGACCGGCGGCGATGCCAAACGGCTCGATGAATATTTGAATACGAATGAATCACTGACAGATTCGATGATTTTAAAAGCAGTCAGAAATGCGATCGCCACAAATGAAGTCAATGCGAAAATGGGTTTGATCTGCGCAACACCGACTGCCGGCAGCGCCGGTGTTTTGGCCGGTGTTTTGATGGCGATCCGCGGCCCTTTGAAAATGTCGCACAAAGCGCAAGTCGACTTCTTGTTTACCGCCGGCGCGTTCGGGCTGGTGATCGCCAACCGTTCCTCGATCAGCGGCGCGGAAGGCGGCTGTCAAGCCGAAGTCGGTTCAGCCAGTGCGATGGCTGCGGCAGCGCTCGTGATCGCCAAGGGCGGCACACCTGAAGCGGCTGGGCAGGCGGTCGCGATCACCCTTGCTAATGTAATGGGGCTGATCTGCGACCCGGTCGGGGGCTTGGTCGAGATCCCGTGCATCAAGCGCAATGCGATGGGTGCTTCACAAGCATTCATCTCTGCTGATATGGCACTGGCTGGGATCAAAAGCGTGATCCCGCCGGACGAAGTCATTACCGCGATGAAGCACGTCGGCCAGCAGATGCCGTCAATTTTCCGTGAAACTGCGGAGGGCGGCTTGGCGACCACCCCGACCGGCAAAAGAATCGCCAAAGAACTGGCAAAAAGAGCATAAATATCACAAAAAGAGGAGCGCGATTTTTCGCGTTCCTCTTTTTGTGGTAACCGGCTTTTCAACAGCGAATTCTTTTTATTCATCCCATAAAAAGCGGCTGAGCAGTTGATCGACTTTTTTATTTTCATGCAACTCGCTGTGCTGGATCTTTTCGCCTTCCAAAAGCTCGCTGTGATAATCAAGCTTCTGTTTTTTCGCCAGCGCGTCCAGCGCCAAAGCACTTTTGACCGGGACTGCGCCGTCGCTTCCGGTGCCGTTGTCGCCGGCGATCACTAAGATCGGCAAGCCTGCTGGCAAATTCCCGATCTTTTGCGCAAATTCCCGAAAACGCGTCCCCTGCTCGGCCGGACCATTTGCTTCAAAATCAGCAAAACTCTGATCATTATTATCGATAAAATCATTGAGCGGTGCAGCGATCAAAGCGATTTTTGCAACTTTCGGCACTTGTGCATTTTGCGTATAAGTTGTTAAGTAGCGCATGATGTCGACACCGCCCATCGAATGGCCGACCAAATTGACTTGGCTGACGCCGTCTTTTTTAAGAAGCTGCAAACCAGCCTGCAGCCAATCCGCTTGATTCCATTCGTTATTGCGATTGTCTTCGAATAACAGCTGAACGAGCGGATGCTTTCCGGAGAGCGTACCGTTCGTCGAAAGCTCGCCGTTTGCTGAAACGAAAATCTGGTAGCGGCTTTCATTGATCCCGGCCTTTTCAAAGCGGCTGAGCATCCCGCCAAATGATGATTCGCCGCCGCTGTATCCATGGATGAAGACCGTCGGCGTGCCGCGCTTTGAAGTCTGTTCGCGTGTCGCGGCAGTTTTTTCAGTACGGGCCGCTTCCGAACCTGCTGCCGGTGTGTTTGCCGATTTTGCGCAGGCGGAAAACAATAGAAGACCGATCCCCAGCAAAAATCCCAAGCGAAACTTTTTCATTTTTTTATACTTTGTCCACTTGATCAAAATTCAGTTCGGTGCTCGTTTCGCGGCCGAACATATTGATCTCGACTTTCAGTTTTTGTTTTTCGTCATCGACTTCTGAAACCGTTCCGGAAAGTCCGGAGAATGCGCCTTCGATGATCTCGACGACTTCGCCGACTTCGACGTCGAGCGCTTTATGGCGGACCGGCTCACCCATCGTACGGAGGATCGAATGAACTTCTTCCGGCAAGAGCGGTGCGGGTTTGCTTCCGGCGCCGTGTGAGCCGACAAAGCCGGTCACTCCGGGTGTATTGCGGACAACATACCAAGAATCATCAGTCATGATCATTTCAACGAGCACGTAGCCGGGAAATGTTTTATGCGTGACTTCTTTTTCTTTGCCGTTTTTTACTTCCGTTGCTTTTTCTTCCGGCACGATCACGCGAAAAATGTAATCTTCCATTCCCATGCTTTGAGCACGCGATTCCAAGTTAGCTTTGACTTTGTTTTCATAACCGGAATACGTATGCAGGACATACCAGTTTTTTTCAAGAGACTCCATTTGTGTCAAACTCCTTATATTTTTATTTTTGATTTTGGCCATAATAAAAAAACCTCAGCCGTGACCGAAGTTTTTCTCTGCTTCACATTATAACATTATCTGGTGCGGTTGACTAGCGGCCGCTACTTGCCGATTTTCATCAGTGCCGCGATGCCTTTGTTGAAACCCCAATCGAAGAAGCCTAAAAGAAGTGCAAAAATCACTGAAGTTTCAATGACGACCAGTGTATCTTTGCGCAATTGCTTTTTGGTCGGCCACGTCACCCGGTGCATTTCTTCGACTACGCTAGCAAAAAAGCCTTGTTTTTTTTCTTTTTTTCCTTCGTTTGCCATTATCCCCGCTCCTATTATTTAGTTTCACGATGCAGTGTATATTGATTGCAGTGTTTGCAAAATTTTCGTAATTCTAAACGCTCACTCTTTTTCCCTTCGCTGACGGATTTTGTGTAATTTCGCGAGCCGCAAACGGAACAAGCTAAGGCAGATTTTTTAGTTTTCATGATTCCATCCCCCTATTTTACCTATTCAACTCTATCATGAAGCCTATCCAAAGTCAATTAGATGTGAAAAACCACTTAGGAATTTCCAAAAGATTATGTTATGATTAGAATATCAATCAAACCATGGAGGTTTTGCGATGCTGTTAAAAACTTTGGTTTATAAAAAAGAAGATTTGACGACGGTCGATGAAACGGCGACGCTTGCTGAAGCGTTGAAAATTTTGGAAGGTTCGGGTTTTCGTTGTGTTCCGGTCCTTGATAAAACCGGCGCGCTGTTCCGCGGCAATATTTATAAAATGCATATTTACCGCCACAAAGCAAACGGCGGCGACATGAATCTGCCGGTAACGTATTTATTGAAAAACGCAACGAAATTTATTTATGTGAATACTTCGTTCTTTAAAGTATTCTTTACGATCAAAGAGCTTCCCTACATCGCGGTATTGGATGAGGATCAGCATTTCTATGGCATCCTGACGCACGCCAGCTTGCTGAATATGCTCTCTGAATCTTGGAATGTTTCGACCGGCAGCTATGTGTTGACGATCGCTTCGACCGGCAAGCGCGGTGATCTGGCTGCCATCGCGAAAATCATTTCGAAAGTGACGAGCATTGCCAGCTGCATCACGCTCGACGTCGGCCAAGATGAATTTATTCGGCGGACACTGATGACGCTGCCGCAAGGGGTCACACCGGAAATCCGCGACGACATTATCGCACAGCTCGAAAAGAAAAATTTCCAAGTCATCGAAATCGAAGATCTGCAACACCCCAGCAACTGAAGAAAAGGACCTGCGACGAAGCCGCCGCAGGTCCTTTTCTTCAGTTAAACAGCGTTTCAAAAGCTGCTTCTTCGGAAATAAGCCGAAAAATCTCAAAAATATGAAAAACTATTTTCGGATTTCCCTTCTTATTTCTCGAAGCCGAACACTTTTGTCACGACCTCTTCGCATAAACAGCGTTTCAAAAGCTGCTACAACCAAGTCGCAAAATGGAGCTTTTTATCGATCCAATACATTACCGGTGCCGAGAGCGCCATAATGATCGCTTCGCTGAGTGCAAGTGTGCCGTAAGTAGCCCAAAACGGCAGCTGGGCGGTGATCACCAGCAGGATCGCGATCAAAAACATCGTTGCGACAAAAATGATACTGTTCCAAAATAATAGCCATTTTTTGTTTTTGATGAATTTGCTCAAAAATGCAGTGATCGTCAATGCCAAGATCGTTTGACCGCCGCCGAACAAAACATCTAAAATTCCCAAGCCGAACATGAAATTGGCCAAAATGACCCCGATCATGACGCCCCAGCGCAGCCGTTTATTGAAAACGACCAAGTGGTTCAATGATTCTGAAATACGGAACTGGATCGCACCACTGGACGGCGCAACTAGGAACAACGCTAAATACAGCGCCGCTACCAGTGCATTGATCGCTAATAAATGCACCCGGCTCCTTTGTTCTACCTCTGTTGTTTTCATTCCTATTCTCTCCCTCCGAGTTTTGATAAAGCGGGATGGTTGATGAACCGCTCAGGGATCTCCCCCAATAATCGCAACGCTCCCTTTATATCAGGAGTTGCACTGATTTGCAAGTGGAATCCAGTAAAAAATGCTTTTCCCATTTCTGCAAGACTTTTGTTATAATGAAGCAGACAAAATTTGATTTGCTTACGAAAGGAGCGACGCGAGCGCGAGTTGCGCTTACCTATATGAAAAAATCGCTTTATATTATCGTCAATCCGCAATCCGGCGGCGGCATCGGCGCTCGAAATGCCTCGCAGACCGAAGAGATCCTGGATAAGTGGCAGATCGACCACCATTTTTACTTTACTGAGTACCCGGGACACGCGGGCGCCATAGCGCTTGAACTCGCGCAGGAATTTTTGCTGCCTTGGCAAAAAAAATCTGCTGAAGAATCCGGCGACGATTCGCCGTACTTTCTTTCCAGCGCTTCGCCCCACGTGCCGCTCTTGGTCGTGATCGGCGGCGACGGGACACTTCATGAAGTACTGAATGCGCTTGATGCAGCTTTTCCGGATGTCCCGGTCGGCTACCTCCCCAGCGGAAGCGCAAACGATTTCGCGCGTGCGATCGCTTTACCGCGCGACTTGGAAACACTGATCTTGCAGCTCTTAGAAGCGCAGACGCCGCGCGAGATCAATGTTTTGTGCTATGAAGAAGGGATCCAGCAGGCCAGCGGGATCCTGCTGAATAATCTGGGCGTCGGACTGGATGCGTCAATCGTTGAAGCAGCGAACCGCTCGCACACCAAAAAAAGGCTCAATCATTTCCATTTCGGCTCTTACGCTTATAAACTTCAGATCTTCAAGAGCCTGTTTCAGCAAAAAAGTTTTCCGGTCTTGATCGAATGCAACGGAAAAAACTATTCATTCCCGAAAGCTTTCTTGTGTACGATCTCAAATCATCCTTATTTCGGCGGCGGTGTCGCGATTTTGCCAATGGCGGATCCATACGAGAAAAAACTTGATCTCGCATTGGTCGAGCGCGTCGCCTTTTACAAAATCATGTGGGTGATGCTCTTGCTGCTGTTCAAAAAACAAGCAAAAAGCCGTTATTTCCATCACCTGAAAACGACAAAACTGCGGCTGGTCTCGACCATTCCGCAGTTTGTGCAAACTGATGGCGAAGTCTGGAGCAAGCGCTCGCTTGATCTGACCTTCGCTGTTAAATCAAAATTTTTGTGGTTTTAGCTTTGAAAGTCAAGCGGCGTCAGGCCGTTCATTCCGATCAAGGGATCGATCCCTGCTGCGATTTTGACTTTCGTCAACCGGTAATCCGGCTTTTCCTCTTCGATGATCGCGTCTGGAGCTTCTTCGCTTCCGGCGCTTTTTTCTTTTTCTTCCTTGCACAAGCGTGCCGCAAGCCGCGTTTTGCGATTCGCAGATTCATTTTGGACACAGGCTTCAAAAGCGTCCAGCTCGCCCAGCATGATCAAAATCTTTTTGCTGCGGGTGATCGCTGTATACAGCAGATTGCGCTGGAGCATCCGGTGATATTGCCGGACCATCGGCAAGATCACCATTTCGAATTCGCTGCCTTGTGCTTTATGGATCGAGCACGCGTAGGCAAGCGTGATCTTGTACCATTCGTTCCGCGGATAAGTCACTTCGCCGCCATCGAAAAGGATCGTCAGCTCATCGACTTTTTGTTCGCTGTCTTTGGCGAGCGTGATCCCAGTGATCACGCCCATGTCGCCGTTGAAAACATTCAGCTCAGGTGCATTGACCAATTGCAGTACTTTATCATTGATGCGGTATTTCCACTTTCGGTCGGCGACTTCTTTTTTCTGTCCAGTCGGATTGCCGTTGAAAATTTCCTGCAGCATCTGATTCAGCGCATCGATTCCCGCCGGACCGCGATACATCGGCGCCAGTACTTGGATCTGCTGGGCGGTAAAACCTTTTTTCTGGGCTTTCTCGACGATCTGGCGGATCAATGGTTCGATTTGCGCGCTGTGCGCCGGAAAATACGAACGGTCAGCTTGATTCTGTCTAAAGTTTTTCGGCAGCCGTCCTTGCCGGATCTCGTGCGCCAGAGTGATGATCGTTGAACCTTCTTTTTGGCGGTAGATCTCGGTCAGCTCTTTATGCGGGATCGTCGGGACCGTTAAAAGATCATGCAGCACCTGCCCTGGTCCGACCGAGGGCAGCTGATCTTTATCGCCGACCAAAATCACTTGCATCTTGCTCGGGATCGCTTGAAAAAGTGCATTTGCAAGCCACGTGTCGACCATCGAAAATTCATCGATGATCAACAGACCGCCATCGATCTCTTGAGCGCTTTCGACTGGATCTCTCTCTTGGCCGGTCAGACCCAGCAGACGATGGATCGTACTCGCCGGCAAGCCGGTCGTTTCATTCAGCCGTTTTGCCGCGCGGCCGGTCGGAGCTGCCAAAAGGATCGGGAAAGGTTCGTCCGTGTAGTCTTCCGGCCGCAGCGAAACGTCATTGAGTGCCGCATAAAGCCGCACGATCCCATCGATCACTGTCGTCTTTCCGGTCCCCGGGCCGCCAGTCAGCAGAAAGAGCGGACTTTTTGCAGCTTTTTCGATCGCATCACGTTGTGAAGCACCATAATTCAGCTGGGCTTTTTTTTCGATTTCATGAATTTTGGGTTGCAGCTCTTGCGTAGTGTAGTCGTGCGTATTTTGTGTTTTTTGGAGACGCTCGATCGCACCAGCGATCCCGATCTCAGCGAAATAAAGCGAGTTTTCAAACAAGCGCGTCCCTTCTTCTTGGATCTTGCCTTCTTCTGCGAGTTCCAAGATCATTTGAGCAGCTGTTTCGCGCGGGATCTCGACTGCACGGGCTTTTTCCAATATTTCCAAACTGTTCGCTAAAAGGGTTTCCGCCTCAACGTATGTATCACCGCTATCCATGCATAAATGCGGCAGCTCATATTGGATCGCAGCCCGGATCCGTTCCGGTGAGCGGGCATCGATCCCTAAGTTTTCCGCCAGATCATCTGCTTTTTTAAAACCGATCCCTTCGACATCTTCAACGAGCTGATAAGGATGCTTTTGAACGACTTCAAGCGTATCCTCTTTATACACTTGGTAGATCGCAAACGCGAGCTGCGCGCTGAAGCCGTATTGATTCAGCTGGATGATGATCTTTTCCATCCCATAGTTCTGCCGCAGTGTTTCCACCAGCATTTGCCGTTTTTTCGCAGTAAAGCGCGGGATCTTCGCGAGACACGCCGGCTCTGCCAGGATTTTATCGATCGCGTCGATTCCCAGTGTTTCCACGATCGTCTCCGCCGTTTTTTTGCCGATCCCCGGAAATTTATCGCTCGCTAAATAATCGACGACCCCTTCCGCGGAAGTCGGCTGGACTTGCCGGTAGCGCAATGCTTGAAATTGACGACCGTATTTCGGATGTTCGACGACTTCACCGAAAAATTGATACGCTTCGCCTTCATGCAGATCGCCAAAATTGCCGGTCACGACGATTTCGGGCTCTGCCAAGGGCGGCTCGCTTTCTTGAACTTCCAGCAGGACGACTTTATAAAAATTGCTCGGGTTCTCAAAAAAGATCGCCAAGACTTTTCCTTTAACAGCTGCTTCTTCGGTATCAAATAAGGTCGTCTCCGGATTCAAACGCCCGCCCCCCTTTCAAAAACGGCAGCTCATTCCATTCGACCAGCCGAAACGGCGGTGCCGGCGTTTCAGCTTGTACGATCGTCAAACTATTATTTTTCAACCCGCCCATTTTCCGCGTATCGGCTAACGCCGTTCCGATCAGTGTCTGAACGCAAGCCGTCAGCGACGCCCCATGCCCGACGAACAAGAGCGGTCCGTGCTGCGCTTGGTGATAAGCTTCCAGCACACACCGCGTCGTACGCGCGATCGCGTGCGGAAAAGGCTCGCCGCCGAAGATTTTCGGATCGTAGCGGTCCGGATGATGTCTGAGATTTTCCATCTCCTGCGGAAAAGCCGCTTGTGCTTCTTTGATGTATTCTCCTTCTAAGCGTCCCAACCCGATCTCTTTGAGCGCCGGGGTGACGATCAGCGGAGCAGCACACTCAGACGCCTGTTTGAGGATCTTCGCCGTATCGATCGCCCGCTTTGCCGGCGATACATAGATTTTTTCAAATGGAACTTTTGCAAGATATCTGCCGAAAGCCGCGATTTGTTTGCGGCTTTCGGGCAAAAGCGGCGAATCACCGTTTGACCCTTGCAAACGCTTCTCTTTGTTCCATTCCGTTCGTCCATGTCGAGTAAAATACAGCTCCATAATGACCTCCTAGTCTAATTTGTCCTGCAGGTAGTGGTGCGTCCGTTCCATCTCCGGGAATCCTTGCTGGCGCAGCGCTTCATAGAGGACCAGCGCAGCTGTATTGGAAAGATTCAAACTGCGGACATGCTCATCGTTCATCGGGATCCGCAGACACTTGTCGGTGTTCTTCCGCATGAATTCTTCCGGCAGTCCGGTCGTTTCTTTGCCGAATAAAAAGAAATGCTCGCCCGCCGTATAATCCACATCGGAATAAACACGATTGGCGAATTTGCTGATCAAATGGAGCGGACGTGTCCCGACAAAATCCAAAAAGTGTTCGAGGTCCGGGTGATACATGATGTCGACCGCATCCCAATAATCAAGACCCGCACGTTTCAAATGCTTGTCATCGGTTGAAAATCCGAGCGGTTCGATCAAGTGGAGCGGGGTATTCGTTGCCGCACAAGTCCGCGAAATATTCCCGGTATTCGCCGGGATCAGCGGTTCAAATAATGCAATATGATTCGTCACTGAAATTCCCTCTTTACTTTAGTATACGAAAAAATACAAAAAAAACGTAACCGCTCGGTGTCTTCACTGCGAGCTGCTACGTTAGTGCAGAATTTTCACTAACTTATATCAGAACAGGAATCTGATATAAATCAATGAATAACTCTTTACAAGCAATATAGCACTTGCCCGAAAACTTTGCAAGCTGTTTACTAAACTTTCATTAATATTTGTTGAATAATCAGTGAACTCCCTGATAAATCCATAAATCGATCGTGATTTCTCCTGAATAATTTTTTAAGAACTGTTCTTTTTCTTGCGCAGAAAACTGCCACGTCAAGGGCGACATCGCGAGAAGGTCCGGGAACAGCTCATTGGAAATTTGTTGTTGATAGAAAAGATGTGTCTTTTCAATGATTTTCATTTCCGCAGAAAGTTTCTGAACGACCCGCTCATTCGAATAGTTTTCACGGTCATCTTGAAAGAACCCTCTTCGGAGCTCCGCTAAATAATCGCTGCCTGGGAGTACTTTGATGAGCCTTCCATCTGGCGCGAGGACCCGCTTGAACTCTTGATAATGCGAAGGCGATAAAATGTTCAAGATCGCCGCAAAACTTCCCGTTTGAAAAGGCAGATTCGTCATATCTGCAACGCAAAAGAAAGCGTCAGCCGCTAGGTCAGTCGCCAAATAGATGCCTTCTTTCGAGAGGTCGAAACCGACTTTGACTCCCGAATGTCCTGCTGCTTCAAGCGCTGCCAAAAAACTGCCCTCGCCGCAGCCCGCATCTAAAAGTGCCGCTTCCGGCGCTATGATTTCTGCCAAGTGCTCCACGAGCGGAGCATATAGGCCGCTTTGCAGCATGCGGCGGCGATGCGCGAGCATGGTTGTCGTATATTCGCTCTCCAAATGGCGCTTCAAAAAATAAAGTGTGCCCTTCTTTGAAAGGTCGAAGCGGTGGCCGGTCGTACAAATCAGTCCATTTTCACGAAAGTGCATCCCTTCATGGCAGACCGGACAACGAAAACGGTCCGCTTCGCGAACGAGAAATGCTTTTCCGCGGTCGATTTTTTTCATTCTTCCCACTAGCTGATGCTCCTTTCGTTCAAGTACCGATAAAGTGACTCATAAACAAGCTGGCGATATTGAAATAGATCAAGACACTCGTCAGATCGCTCAGCGTCGTGATAAACGGCCCGCTGGCAACTGCCGGATCGAAACCGAGTTTTTCCATCAAGATCGGGATCAAGCTGCCGGCTAGATTCGCCACGGTGATCGCAAAAAACATCGCGGTCCCGATCACAAATCCTAAAATAAAATTTTGCTTCCAGAGACCGACGATCAAAAAGATCGTGCCGCCAGTCACGAGGCCGGTCACGAGGCCGGTCACGAGTTCGCCGAAAAACGTTTTGAAAAAAGAATTTGAATCTTCCTTGATCGCTAAGCGCCGCACGGCAACTGCCAGACTTTGCGTCCCGGCGTTTCCGGCAGTTCCGGTGATCAGCGAAATAAATACCGCGAGAATACTCGCCTCGCTGACGAGCGCTTCATAGTGCGAGATCATCGTTGCGGTCGACATTCCTAAAAACAAGAGCGTGATCAGCCACGGCAGCCGTTTTAAAGACGCTTGGACCGGATTGGCTGCGATCGTTTCGACATTGACAGCGGCCAACCCCGAGTAGTCTTCCGTTGCTTCTTCATCGATGACGTCGATGATATCATCGACCGTGACGATCCCCAAAAGGTGGTTGTCGTAATCAACGACCGGGACCGCCAGAAAATCGTAATCGCGGATCGTTTTCGCGACGTCTTCCTGGTCCATCCCGACGCTGACTGAATGGACGCGATGATTCATCTTTTGCGCGATCATCTCTTCCTCATCGCTCAAGATCAAATCACGCAGCGAGATCACGCCGACCAAACGGTTGTCGTCATCGACTACATAGGTGTAGTAGATCGTTTCTGCGACATCCGCTTGATTTTTCAGTTCGTTCATTGCACTGCGGATCGTCTGATTTGCCAAGATCGAAACATACTCGGTAGTCATGATCGCGCCGGCAGTCGAATCTTCATAATGGAGAAGCTCTTTGGCTGCGCGCGCGCTGTCGTTGTCCATCAGGCTCAGATACATCGCCATTTGGCTTTTCGGCAGCTGATCTAAAAGATCGACCGCATTATCGGCATACATCGCCGACAGCATATCTGCCGCATAACTTGGCCGCATCTCGCCGAGATATTCCGGCAAGCGTTCGTCTTCTTCTTCGATCACATCGAACATATCCGCCAATTCTTTCGGCGATAGATAGTTGTAAAGCTTTTTGCGGTCTTCCGCGGTGATGCTTTGATAAAATTGCGCTTGATCGTAAATGTGCATCGATAAAAAAGTTTCGCGGAACTGCGGCAGATCATCTTTGGCCAACCAGCGATGGAGCAGACGCGTCTGCTCTTCTTGCAATAAGCTACGATCTTCCATCGATCTTCTCACCACTTTTCATTTGATTCGCTTTAAAACGCGCCAGCTCTTTCGGAAGCGGCGCTTCGATACAGATCTCTTTGTGTAAAAACGGGTGATAAAATTTCAATTTTGCACAGTGGAGGGCTTGCCGTTCCAAAAATTCGTGATCTCCGCCGTATAAGTCGTCACCGACCAGCGGACACATCAGATCAGCGAAATGGACGCGGATCTGATGCGTCCGCCCGGTGTGCAGTACGACCCGCATTTCCGCAAACGCCTCATTTCTTGCCAGCAGCCAGTATTCCGTGACGGCCCGCTTCCCTGCCGGATCGACACAACGCGCCATGATCGAGTCTTTTTTGCGCGCGATCGGCCGGTCGATCACTTCATGCGCCGCAAGCCGCGCGACGTTTCCGCCGGCAAACGCCCGGTATTCTTTATAGATCTGATGTGCCCGCAGCTGCGTATCCAAAAGCGCATGCGCAAACCGGTGTTTGGCAAACAAGATCACCCCGCTCGTGTCGCGGTCCAGCCGCATCACGACATGGACGACCAAATCTTTTGCTTGAATTTGCTCCAAATGAAACCGCACGCGGTTAGCCATCGTGCGGGTCAGATGATATTGTGAAGGGATCGACGGGACCAAGGGCGGTTTGTTGACCGCTAAAAAATGCTCATCTTCATAAAGGATCGCAAGCGGCGTATCGTCGGGCGGCAAATATGCATGCGGCGGTTCCGCCGGCATCTGCACTTCGACAGTTTCACCAGGTGCTAAGAGATACCGCACGGTGACTTCTCGTCCGCCGACCAAGATCTTGCCCCCTTGAAATTTGACTTTGGCGAGCAGCTTCTTTGAGACCCCTTGTTCTTTTAAAAAAGTCCGCAGCATGACCGCTTGGGTTTGCTCATTTTCCCACTGGAAGATCACAGTTTTTCTCCAATAAACGCTTCTTTGACGCGTTCCCAAAACGGCATGTGCCGGCTCGCTACAAAATGGACCCGTTCTGACGCCACTTGGTACGTCACGCTGCATAAATGATTGTGCCGCAGATCCAGCTGATCAACGGTGACCAAATATTCTGCGTCTTCTTCGAGCGTCAAGGTGAGCCGTCCTTCTTTAGCGATCACGATCGGCGAGCCGAGTGTCCGGTAGACACGATTATTGAGGGAGGCGATCTCTGCCAGCTGGAACGCATTCAATTTCGGATGGAGGACTGCTCCGCCGGCACTCTTATTGTAAGCTGTCGAACCGGTCGGCGTGGAAATGACCAGTCCATCGCCGCGGAAGCTTTCGAACCATTCGTCATCGATCCAGACATCGGTGACCATTGTTTGGACCGGCCGCTTGATCGTCGATTCATTCAAAGCTAAATAATGCACTTCTTCACCGTTGGAATACTCGATACCGACATCGAGCAGCGGATAGCTGACACTTTCCCACGGATTCTCTTTCAAGTTGTCCGCCATCTCTTCGAGTTCATAGTCGCGCCAATCGGTATAAAATCCCAAGTGCCCCGTATGGATCCCCAAAAAGCGGACTTCATTGATCCTTTCGGCATAATGATGGAATGCCGACAAAAGCGTCCCGTCGCCGCCGACAGTGATCACGATCTCCGGCTCTTTTGGATCGATCTCAAAGCCGCGTTCGACTAAGAGCTTTTCAAGCCTTGGCAGAAGTGCCATTGTTTTGTCTTCATAGTTATGGATGATGCCGATTTTTATTTTGCTCACGTTTTCTCACACCTGTTCTCCGGACCCGCTTTTATTTTGATCCTCTTGATAAAAAGATTGTGCTTCTTTGATTTCTTCTCTGATATCGCTCATTTCTTCGTCCAAACTGAACGCCAGCGCCGCTGCACGTTTCAGCCGTTCATTGACTTCGGTCGGAAAATCGCCTTGATATTTGTAATTCAAGCTATGTTCGATCGTTGCCCAAAAATTCATTGCCAGCGTGCGGATCTGGATCTCGACTAAGATTTTTTTTTCGCCGGTCACGAGCTGGACGGGATACGACAATACTAAATGATAAGAACGATAGCCGCTGTCTTTTTTGCTGGTCACGTAATCCCGTTCTTGAATGATCTCCATATCGTTGCGCTGCCGCAAAAGCTCGACAACCACATAAATATCCTCAACGAATTGCGTGACGATCCGCAGCCCGGCGATGTCCTGCATTTCTTCTTCGAGAGTTGCCTCAGAGATCCCTCGGCGCTCCGCTTTTTTTAAAATACTGTCGACCGGTTTCACTCGTCCAGTCACGAATTCGATTGGCGTGTGCTGATTTTGATCTTGATATTGTTTGCGGATTCCGCGTAATTTTACCTTCAGTTCACTGACGACTTGCTGATAAGGCGCCAAAAATAAATTCCAGTCTCTTTCCATGTTGCTCACCCTTTTTATCAGATTTGCCCATGCCCAGCCGAAACTTTGTCCGGCCCCTCTAGACTTTGTCATTATCTCAGGATGACATCACTTTCATTTTAGCATACTCGATATTCTTTTTGTGGATATGAGGGATTCAGATTTGACCTTTTGCTGATTATCAGCTAAATTAATTGTTGACAAGACAGAAAAAAAGGACTGAATCCTATTGAGCACCTTTTTAGAGATCGAATTCAAAACGATGATGAATAAAGCAGAATATCTCCGGCTGCAAGCAGAGCTGCATCTTGCTGAAGAAGATGCATTCGTCCAAGAAAACGATTATTTTGATACTGCCGACTTTGATCTGAAAAAGCTCCACTGCGGCCTCAGGATCCGCCGCTTTTCTGAGCGCGGCGAGGTAACCCTTAAAGTCCCGGAAGGTGCGGGGCTTTTGGAGATCACGGACGCTTTGACCTTGGCAGAAACCGAGTTTTATCTTAGCAAGCGCACGTTGCCAAGCTTCGGCCAAGTGGCGCAAGCGCTCAAAGAGCGCGGATTTCGTACGACCGACTTTCATTTGTGGGGGAGCATCACGACGAAACGTTTTGAAAAACATTTGCCGATCGGTGATTTGGCGCTCGACCGCTCTTCTTACGAAGGAACTGTCGATTATGAATTGGAGCTTGAAGTGAAAACTGCCCAACAAGGCGAAAAGGACTTCTTGCAATTTTTAGCGGAACATCAGCTGCCATACCGCCGGAGCGCAAAAAAAGTCGCCCGTTTATATCAACGGACCTTAGAAAATCTCAGCTGAATCTTTCGGAGTAATTATTTTATATTTGTTCCTATTTATGTTAGATTATAGGTATAGAACGCATAGGCAAAAGGGAGTCTGTGCAATTGGGGGAAATCAAAATGATAGAAATCTATTTGTTCGTGAATCCATTGAGCGAGCGATGTTTTTCGACGGAAAAAAGTCTGCTCGACTTTATTAAAAACACGCAGCATCGGATTCAATTCCGGTTCGTTCCGCTTTTGAATCTCCGCACCGTCGCTCAAATGTTGGAAAAACAGGGAATTTCCAGCAAAGACATCCACGAACGCAACAAGCTTTCTCAATTGCTTTACTCGGCCGCTTTAGATTATAAAGCGATGGAGCTGCAAGGCAAGAAGAAAGGCCAAGAGTTTCTATTGGAGCTGCAGCATGAAGTTGCGATCGATCATCAGTCTTACTCAGAAGACCTCGTTAAAAAGATCGCCAAAAAAGTCGGCAACTTAGAAATGTTTTTAGAGGATCGGCGCTCTTCGCTGGTCGCCGAAACTTTTCAAGCCGATCAGCAAATGGCACAAGAAATGAATATCAAAACCCATCCATCCGCCGTCGTTTTCAATTATGAATGCGAATGCGATTTCGGTGTTTTAGTTGAAGATTGCTGCAAAGAGCGAATCGAAACGATCGCTGCCTTGTGCAATGAGGATCAAAATCACGCCACTGGCACTTACCGGGAAAAACCTTTTACCCGCGACCCGTTCAAACACTTGCACCTCGTCCAATAGTCATCCAATTCAAAAAAAGACTGCGACAAAATCGTCGCAGTCTTTTTTTCCGAATAAACGGTGTTTCAAAAGCAGCTTCTTCGGAAATAAGCCGAAAAATCTCAAAAATATAAGAAACTATTTTCGGATTTTTCTTCTTATTTCTCGAAGCTGGACACTTTTGTCTCAACCTCTTTTTTTGAACCACCAATCTTTTACAATTTGTTACGAACGCGATTCGACTAGCTTTTCCAGCATTTCCAAACGTTTCTCAAATTGTTTGAAAGCATCCGTCAAATATTCCGGCTGCGTCATATCGACGCCGGCTTTTTGCATCACTTGGATCGGATATTGGCTGTTGCCGGCTCTCAAATATGTTAAGTATTGTTCCAGCGCTTGCGGAGTTTTGGTGTGGATCCTTTTAGCAAGTGCAGAAGCCGCTGCAAAACCAGTCGCATATTGATAGACATAAAAATTATAATAAAAATGCGGAATCCTGGACCACTCTAAAGCGATCTCGGGGTCGCGGGCGGCATCTTTGCCGTAATAACGCGCATTCAGCTCGCCATAATACTGGTTCAGCGCCTCGGCAGTCAAAGCAGCCCCCGCTTGATCCTTTTGATGGATGTGCAGTTCGAACTCAGCAAATTGTGTTTGCCGGAAAATCGTTCCTTTGAAACCGTCCAAATAGTGATTCAGCACATAAGCTTGGACTTTTGGATCTTTTTCGGTCGCCAAAAGGTATTCCGTCAGCAGATTTTCATTGGTCGTCGAAGCGATTTCCGCCAAAAAGATCGAATAGTCGCCGTAGACATAAGGCTGATTGTGGCGAGTATACCAGCTGTGCATGCTGTGTCCCATTTCATGGACCAGCGTATACAGCTGATCGAGCGAATCATGCCAGTTGAGCAGGATATAAGGATTCGTATCATACATTCCAGAAGAATACGCACCCGAGCGTTTTCCTTGATTCTCAACGACATCGATCCAGCGGCTTTCGAAAGCTTCTTCCACATGCTGCAAATAATCTTCCCCGAGCGGCGCTAACGCTTTCAGCGCCGTTGCTTTTGCTTCTTCAAAACTAAATTTGATCGGTGCTTCGCCCAAAAGCGGTGTATACATATCGTACATATGCAGCTCATCGACACCTAAAAGCGTTTTGCGAAGCGCTACATAGCGGTGCAAAAGCGCTAGATGATCATTGACTTGACCGACGAGCATATCGTAGACCGCTTCCGGGATTTGATTTGCTGCCAGCGACATTTCGCGCGCTGAAGCGTAATGACGCACTTTTGCCAAATAATTGTGCATCTTGGTGTGGCTGACCAGCGTCGTTGCAAAGGTATTTTGAAATTGATCATATACACTGTACAGCCCTTGAAAAGCTTGCCGGCGCACTTCACGGTCGCTCGACTCCAGCAGCTGGCCGTATAAACCATGCGACAACTGCACTTTTTGGCCCTTTTCATTTTCAACGACCGGAAACTTCAAATCCGCGTTGTTCAAAACGGAAAATGTTTTGCTCGATGCTGAAAAAATCTCGCCTGCACCAGCCAAGAGTTCTTCTTGCGCTGCCGGAAGGATATGGGCTTTTTTCGCGCGAATACTGTCTAAGTAATGGCGGTAGCCTGCCAATTTTTTATTTTCTGCGAAATCTTTTTCGATTTCTTCATCAGATAAAGACAAAAGTTCCGGTTCGAACCAAGAAAAGCGTGCACTGACCAGATCCAAAAGAGCGCTCGCTTGACTGTGATATGCTTGATATTTCGGATTCGCGGTATCTTGATCATTTTTCAAATGCGAGTAGACATAGATCTTTTCCGCTTCTCGAAAGATTTCAAGCATTTCTTCTAATGCCCGAAGGAGCGCCTCGGCTCCATTTTTCAAAGTCCCTTGGTAATCCGGCCCCGTGCCAGCTTTCTTTTTGACGCTGGCAAGCGCTTTTTCAAATTCGTCATCAGAAGTAAAAATCGGGGTCAAATCCCACGTTTGTTCAGCAGGAATTTCGCTTCTTTGCGGTAATTGTTTGACTTCACTCATCTTTTTCCCTCACTTTGCGGATTTTTCTATATAATATCATAGATTCCCTCAGCGTTGTATCGCAGCCGGCCGGCAGCCCGCCAATATGGCAGCGTTTCTGCCGCAAATGCCGCCGCTGCCTCTTCTTTCGTCAGCAGCGGACTGGGGTAAAATGCTTCCGGATTTTTTTCGATCAGCGAAACCAGAAGTTCCTGCAGCGCTTGCGGCGGCCAATGAGGACGCGTTTGCAGTTTTTGCCAAAATAAAAGACGCAGCCACAAAGAATATTCTTTCAGAACCGGCAGCTGCTGCGCCGGATAATACAAGAAGTCCGGCAATCCCAACAGATGACTGCCTAAAAGATAGCAGCGTTCCTGCGCAAACAGAAGCGCTTTTTCGCGTCGGCGCAATTTTGCCGCGATCCGCGAGCGGTCGTACGGCTTGCGATATAACTGCGCTTTTTTGAAGGTCCCCTCGATCCGAAGAAAGGGGGTGATCGTTTGCGTAAACGGATAGAAATGGCGCTTTCCGGAGATCTTCCCATTGCGTTCAAAACAATGGTATTCCAAACAAATCCCCTCCGGTTGGCAAAGCCAGCGGAAAATGCCGAGATCGCGGCGGTAAGCAAAAAATACTCCGGCAAACGCATGGCGGCTGCGTTCCGCTAGTTGCGGCGCCAAAAGCCAGCGAACTTGCCATCCCGCTGCTTGATAATCGCAAGTGCGCTGAAAGATCTCTGCCGGCGGCACGCGCGATCCTTGGACTTCTAAAGCAAGCGGGAAATGTGCCAAGTCAGGCGTCCGCTCCAGTGATTTTTGGTATTGTTCTTTTTGAAAAACAAGACCGGCGGTGCTCCCCCATCGTTCGATCCGACTCTTCATTTCTTGATGCCATATTCCTTCCGCAGTTCGACTTTTGGATATTGAAGGATAATGGGCAAAATAGGGCTTCTTTTGCTGCGGCAAGATCAGTCGTACTTTTTCTTGGCATTTCAAACAGCGAAATCGTCCGGATCGCTGTTTGGCTGCGGCTTCACTGCTCGAAACGATTTGTTTTGCTTCGTCCAATGCATAAAACATTGCGATTCTCCTTTACTTTCTAGATACGAAAAAAAGCCGGGCAAAAGCCCCGCTTTCAAATCATTTCTATTCGTAAAGGATCAGCAAAAATGTTTGCGCAAAACATTCAGCGCATCATGCTCAATGATCGGATCTGCATATTCTTGCAAGAGATCGACCGTGATTTTGCTGCGATCGCCAAACTCCAGCAATCTTGCCTGCAAGTCGAGCAGCTGCCCTTCGGCAATCGCTTCTGGCGGAATCGCGATAAAATAATAGGTCCCCTTTTTTTCATACAACTGTGTCTCCAGCTCATCGGACGAAATTTGACGCGCTAGTTCGATCAGCAGTTCAAAGTCATCAAACGCGATGACGATCGGGCTTCGATTGAGGCCCTGCTGTTCTTCGGAAGAATATTCTTCTGAAGATTCATCTGGTGCGAAGAATTCATTCGTCCCGTCAGAATAAGATGCATCATGATCCTCATCCACGGAGTCATTCATCCTCTCCCAATTTTCGAAACCTTCTGTTCCATTATCACTGATGAATAATTCGATCCCATGGCGATTAGGCATCACTTGAAAAGTAATGGCGTCGCTTTTTCGGAATTCTTCCGCAGCATCGACTTCATCGAGAATACTATAGAAGAAAGCTTCAACTTCTTTATGACTTCCCAAAAGATCCAAAAAGGAAATACCGCGCGCTTCCAAATCCTCATTTGCGATCATTACGCGAATCGTATGTTCATTGATTCTTTCCATTTCCATTTCATGCACCCCCCACACAATCACTTAGTATATGCCCATTCTAACGTATATTAATGGAATGTAAAGAGATATCACCAATTTAAGAAATTTCTAACGAATCCGCAAAAAGGACACGGATACTAAAAAAGACAGGGGCTTTTTTCCCCTGTCTTTTCTTTATAGCTCGGCCATTAATTGCGCGCGGCGCAATTCCAGCTGGCGAACTTCTCTTGGCAAAAATCTTCTGATTTCATCTTCGTTGAATCCAACTTGCAGACGCTTTTCGTCGATCATGATCGGTCGGCGCAAAAGTCCCGGATTCTCTTGGACCAATTGCAGGAGTTCCGGAAGCGGCAGCTCATCAAGGTCCATATTCAATTTTTGAAATACTTTGGAACGGGTAGAAATGATTTCTTCAGTTCCATCTTCAGTCATGCGTAAGATCTCTTTTAATTCTGTGATATTCAAAGGATCAGAAAAGATATTCCGTTCGACAAAATCGATATCATGTTCTTGCAACCATGCACGTGCTTTCCGGCAAGAGGTGCAGCTTGGAGACGTATAGAGTTTTAACACATGTATCACTCCTTCTAAACATGTATTCCTGATAGCGAAAGAATAACTGTTTTGCTTTACTCCTTTATTATAATAAAGATTACAAGTGAATGCCAGTCTTTTTTGAGGTTTTTTGATGAAATTATTTCTTGAAAGCTTTTTGAAAACGTTACAAAAGGCTTTTTTATCCACTTATAATTCATATATCTTTCACAATTTACCTTTTCTTGAATTATTTATAGATCGATTTCAATAACTGAAACACAATAAATACTTGTGTTATTGTTATGGCAAAAACAGTATCTTTTTTAAAAAGTATGTGAATTTTAATCGGACAAAACACCCGTTAATTGAGAATTGTTCTAAATTAGACCGTTATTTTTATAATATCGCGCATTATTTTAAAAATGGCAAACTGCAACACTTCCTTTTTTTCTTTTTTAAATTCTATGTAATAGATCTTGCACTATCCCGTAAAGCATTTCTCAAGATTTTTTTTCGCTCTTTTTCAAAGTAAATTCTTTGACTATTACTGACCAAAATGCTAGCATAAGCATAGAAATATAGAAGGGAATGATTATTTTGACTGAAAAACCCGAAACTACTGAAAAACCACAAGATAATTCTCAAAACATAATGACTCAAAAAATGATCGACAACCGGACGATCTTTGTTTACGGCGAGATCAATCAGGAACTGGCACAAAAAGTTTCCAGCCAGCTGCTCTTGCTCGCTTCGATCAATGATGATCCGATCAAACTCTTCATCAACAGCCAAGGCGGACACGTTGAGTCCGGCGATACGATCCATGATATGATCCAATTCGTCAAACCAGACGTTTACGTGATCGGCACCGGCTGGGTCGCAAGTGCCGGGATCACGATTTATCTGGCTGCTGAAAAAGATCATCGCTACAGCTTGCCGAACACTCGCTATATGATCCACCAACCATCCGGCGGTGTGCAAGGGCAAAGTACTGAGATCCAGATCGAAGCTAAAGAAATCATCAAGATGCGCGAACGGGTCAACCGCCTGATCGCCGAAGCGACCGGACAAACTTACGAACAAGTTGCCAAAGATACTGACCGCAACTTTTGGATGGGTGTGGACGAAGCCAAGAAATACGGCATCGTTGACAAGATCATTTCAAAACAAAGCGAGCTGCCGATCAAATAGCAGAAAAAGAGCAAGCGATTTTCGCTTGCTCTTTTTTGCGCTTCAAAGCATGAAAAGGTAAAATACAAGCGAAGCCGCAAATAGAAAGGATTGAAATAATGAAAGCTGTTTTTTTCGATGTCGATGATACACTTTATGACCAAAGTCTTCCTTTTGAACAGGCCTTAAAAGAAGTCTTTCCGAATGAATATTTTGATATTGGAGCGACTTTTCAGCTCTTCCGCAAAATCAGTGATGATATTTATGATCAGTATATCTCTGGGCGCTGGGATCTGAAAAAAATGCGGCGCTTCCGCATCATTGAAACGATCAAAGCGTCTATCAAAAAAGAATGCACTACTGCGGAAGCCGACCGTTTTCAGGCTGCCTACACAAAGGCACTCAGCGAGATTCGGCTGATCCCTGAAGTGGAACAGACGCTGGCCGATCTGCACGCGCGGCAGATCCCGCTCGGCGTGATCACGAACGGCCCAGCGCAGCACCAAAAGAAAAAGTTGGAACAGCTGAATGTGGCGCGGTTTATCCCGCAAAAAAATTGGGTCATTTCAGGAATGACCCCTTGGGAAAAACCGGAAAAGGCGATTTTCGAGCATGCCCGCCGATTGTTCCCTGCGCTCAAACGCGACCCAGCTGCAGACTTTTTGTACGTTGGCGACAGTTTTGAAAATGATGTGATCGGGGCAAAGTCCGCCGGCTGGAAAGTTTTGTGGTTCAATCACCGCAAACGCCGACCGCTGACTGAAAAAATTTCCCCTGATTGGACGCTTGCTACGAGCCGCAGTCTTTTTGCCTTCTCTAAAACGCTGAACCAATCGTCAACAAAATAAAGGAGCTGATCAATATGTCTTCACAATTGTCTGTCACCAGCCGCGCTTTTTCCGACAACGGCACGATGCCGCTTAAGTATACCGGCTACGGTGTCGATCAATCACCGCCTTTTACATTAAAGGGATTAACACCTGAAGCTGAGGCGCTCGCGATCATTCTGGTCGATATGGATGTGCCGCACATCAAGCCGTTCCCGCACTGGCTGATTTGGAATCTGCCGGTGAAAAGCGAGATCCCCGGCAATCTGCCGCCCGGCGAAATATTGGGGGGTTACGGCGATGCCAAACAAGGTGCCGCTTACGGCAACCACTGCTACCGCGGGCCAAAACCGCCAAAATTTGCGCATGACCGCCACCACTATGTCTTCACGATTTATGCGCTGGATCAAAAACTTGCCCTCTCCGCAAGCGCGGACCGAGATGCACTGCTCGCGGCGATGAAAGGTCACATTTTGCAAGAAGCTTCGATCACCGGGATCTATCAAAACAAGGACTAAATATTAAGAGGACCGCGGCAAAATTTCGCCGCAGTCCTCTTTTTCGGTAAACGAAGTTTTTCATTCTTACGCGAGCAGGATATCGCGGATATCTTCTTCGTTCAATTTGACAGACTCCTGTACTTTTCCAGAAAGCACTTGCGAGAAAAGTTCGCGTTTTTCAGCTTGCAGCTGATCCATCTTTTCTTCGATCGTCCCGCTGGCGATCATCCGCCAGACTTCGACAACTTTCTTTTGCCCGATCCGGTGGGCGCGCCCCGCCGCCTGATCTTCGACCGCCGGGTTCCACCACAGATCATACAAAATGATCGTATCGGCCCCCGTCAGATTCAGTCCGGTCCCGCCGGCTTTCAGCGAGATCAAGAAAGCATCGCGCTCACCAGCATTGAAGCGGTCGACCATTTTCAGCCGCTCCGAGACTTTCGTCTGGCCGCTTAAATAAAAAGTCTCGACGTCGAGCGCAGCAAGTTCCGCCGAAATGATATCCAGCATTTTAGTGAACTGCGAGAAGATCAGCATGCGTTTGCCATTGTTTTTCGCTTGAAGCACCAAGTCTTTCAGCTGTTCGAGTTTACCCGAAGAACCTTGATAATCCGGCAGCAGCAAATGCGGATCGCAGCAGATCTGGCGCAGACGCGTCAAGCCGGCTAAAATATTGAAACGGTTTTTCTTGAACGTCTGCGAGTCCATCGTTTGGACCGTCTGCTGCATTTCTTCCAAGTAGGCCAAATACACTTTCTTCTGTTCATCTGTCAGCTGGCTGTAGACATTGTTCTCCAATTTTTCCGGCAGATCGCGCAGCACTTGATCTTTTTCGCGGCGCAGCACGAACGGATGGATGATCTCGCGGATCCGGTCGAGTGAAAGCTGACCAAACAGGGTTTTGTTCGGCAAAAGTCCCGGCAAGATGATCTGGAAGAGCGACCACAATTCGTTCAAATTATTTTCGATCGGCGTACCGCTTAGCGCAAAGCACGGCGCGATATGAAGCCGCCGGAAGCTTTGGGTCGTTTTCGATTCGCTGTTTTTGACCATTTGCGCCTCATCCAAAAACAAACCCGCGAGCTTCAAATCCCGATATTCTTCTTCGTCCTGCCGAAATGATGCGTAGGACGTGATCAAGACTTGCGCTTGTGCTTGCGCCAAAAAGTCGACGCGTTCTTCTTTGCGCCCCATGATCACTTGCGTCTTCAGGATCGGCGCGAATTTTTCAAATTCTTTCTGCCAATTGTAAACAAGACTGGCCGGGGCAACGATCAAGAACGGATCTGTCCCGTCTTGTTCTTCAAACTCGGACAAAATATATGTGATCGCTTGGATCGTTTTGCCAAGCCCCATTTCGTCCGCCAAGATCCCGCCCAAATGGTAATGTCCCAGCATCTTCAGCCAGCGGAAGCCCTCGATCTGATAGCGCCGCAGTTTCGCATGGAGCTGATCAGGCAGATTAACGGTAAATTTTTCCGGATGCAAAAGATCATCCGTCAGATTTTCGAAACTTTCTTCAAAGGTCGACTCTGAAGTTTGGCTCAACAGCGCTTGGACTTGGAGTCCTCTGACTTGCGGCAGCTGGAAAGTCGTTTGCTCGGCATGGCTTTTCGGCTCCAGATCGTTCAAGATCTGGCCGCTTTTGATGAATTCCTCATCGAAATTCAGCACCGCGCCGTCGTCCAACACAAAATAAGCTTCGTGGCGCTTCAGGGCCTGCACGATCTCAGGGATCTCCGAGCGGTTGATCCCGGAAACATCAAACTGGATATCGAGCCATGATTTATCCAGCCGAACTGAAAATTTGGGCGAAAATGTGCTGCTGTCGGTAAACAGCTCGCGCAGCTTTTTGCCGATCCTCACCGTCCCGGCTGCCTTCAAAAAGTTCACTTCGTACGTGAAAAACCGGTAAAGCGCGTGACCTTGCGGCAGCGGCTTTTCAAAATGATCTTCTGCAAATGAAAATCCCAGCGTACTCAGCTGCTCGCGCGCTGCCATTTCTCCTTGCTGGTCGCGAATCGTCGTTTTTTCGGTGCCGCGCTCCACACGCGGATTCGTCGAAAAGACTGCCTCGCCGTAATGATAATCGATGCGCGCCATGATCTTGCCCTTAGCTTTCCACAGCGAGTAGACGCTTTGAAGTTTCGCCAAATTCAGCATCTCTTTTAATTCGTCGGCGACTTCGAGCGGCCCGAGTTCTTTCAGGACCGGCAATGCCTCATAAAACAACGTTGAAAGCTCACTTTCGGTAAAGACAAACAGCGACTGCCCGTCCTCTTTTTCTTCAAGCGCTGCTAAAAGTCCGTAAATATGCGCTTGTCGCGCCGAAAAAAGCCAAATTTTTTCTGAAGCTGCTGCCCATTCATATGCTGGATAATAAGTCGAAAACTTTTTATCGACCAAAAGCGCGAACTTTTCGCCGTTTTTCGTCAAAGTAAAGCGGCAAGGGAGCTCTTCTTGCGGCACTAACCCTGCGGATGCATCCGCGAAAAGATGATATTCCAAATGTCCGCTCTTCTCCAATTGTTCGACAAACGGCCAAGCATTCGTGGGCGGCAGCAAAAGGACGCGGTTTTCATCATAATCGCGGTATTTATCCGCAAACATCTTCCCGTCGCGGGAAAAAGCGCGCCAACGGTCCAAGATCTGCCGATCTTCTTCCGGCATCAGCGCATGATCCAGCGCAAACGAATGCTGCTTATTGACCGCAAACAAGTCTTCTTGGACGTAACTGTTGAAAAAAAGCGGAAGATTTTGCACTTTGTAGAGCCGCTGGCCGGCTTTGCCGATTTTCAGGCCCAAGCCCCAAAAAAGCTCGCCCGCAACAGTCAGCTGTGTGATCTCATAGCTGAAGTGCAGCTGGCTTTTTTTCCTAAGCGGATTTTCCGGTGCCAAGTGTGCCAATTCTTTCGTGAACAAGCGGCCGCTGTGCTCTTTGATCTCTTCAAAATTCGCCGGCACCGCGTCCCCGCGCCACAGCCGGTTGACCCCTTTTTCCCGCAAATATAATTCCACTGCCACCGTATGTTTACAGTAATGATGTTTCTGCCAAAAAGGGCATTGACAAACATCTTCTTCTTTCGGTGAACCATCGAGCGTTACAAAATAAAGGCGGCTCCCCAAAACTTCAGCCTGCCATGAATGATGCTCTTTATCGGCTTTGACTGACAGGATCCGTCCGTCTTCGATGTATTGTTTGGCTAATTCGATCGTATGCTCTGAAACACTCCACTTCATCGCTGCCCTTCCCTTCTATTTTGATCCTTCTAGCTATTATACCAATTTTACCGAGCCGGTACAAAAAAAGAAGAGGATCATTCTTCTTGATCCCCTTCTGGTACTGGCGTCGGAATATAGACGAATTGCGGATTCAGCTCGTGATCCAGTTCATCGAACGCGATTTGCATTCGGTGTTCGACTTCCGCGATTCCCGCCTGGTCGACCTTGGTGATGTCGCTGACATCGATCGGCTCACCGAAGCGCACGTATACTTTTTTGCGTTTCAATAAATCTTTGAAGGTCAGCGGCCCCTGATAAACGACTGGGACAAGCGGCACTTTCGCCAGTTTGGCGATCAGCGCGACGCCGCCTTTCAGTTGCTTGGAGTGGCGCGTGCCGCTCGGGAACATGATCAGCGACAAGTGCGTATTCTTCAGCTGGCGGACCGGGATCTTAATCGCACTCGGACCGGGATCTTTGCGATCGACCGGAAAGGCATTCGCATGTTTCAAAATAAAGCGCAAAATCGGATTTTTGAACAATTCCTCTTTTGCCATAAAAGAAAACTGCCGCGGCGAAGCAGCCAAGGCAAAGTAAAGTGGATCCCACCACGTCCGGTGCGGTCCAACTAAAATATAATTTTCATTTTTCGGCAGCAGATTTTGATTTTGAAAATGCGGCCGGCCATTCAAAATGCGGACAAGAATGGCGACGATAACGCGAATGAATCGAAAAAACACGATCTTTCCTCCTTCATGTAGAACAAACTTTTCATTGAACTCAACTTTCATTATAATACAGAATAATACAGATAATCGACAGAAAGTAGTGAAGAGGAAAATGACAGAGCTTCATCCTAATGAACGAATCGACCAATTATACAGCCAAGGGGTCAAAATCATCCAAAGTCCCGAAGTATTTTCATTCTCCATCGATGCTGTCCTGCTCGCCCACTTTGCGACGCTTCCCAAACGTGGAAAAATCGTCGATCTTTGTGCGGGAAACGGTGCAGTCGGCTTGTTTGTCAGCCGGCGCACGCAAGCAGAGATCCTTTTGATCGAACTGCAGGAGCGCTTAGCCGAGATGGCGCAGCGAAGCATCGCGTTGAACGGCTTGGAAGGACGGATGAAAGCTTATCCGCTTGATTTGAAAGACAGCTTTTCCGTCGCGGCCGCCGACTCTTGCGACGCGGTTCTCTGCAATCCGCCCTATTTCCCGCTTGCACCGAATTCCAAAAAAAATCCGAATACTCATCTGGCGCTTGCTCGCCACGAGATCGCGACGAACTTGAGTGAAGTCGCAGCGGTCGCCGGGAAGCTGTTGAAGACCGGCGGACATTTTGCGATGGTCCATCGTCCTGAACGGCTGCTTGAGATCTTAGCCGTTTTGCAGCAAAATCGGTTGACTCCAAAGCGGCTGCAGTTCGTCTACCCAAAAGCGGATCGTGCAGCGAATACGCTCTTGATCGAAGCGATCAAAGATGGTTCCGCAGAAGGCCTGAAGATCCTGCCGCCGCTCATCGTTTATGAGAACGGCGAGTATTCGCCAGCTGTCAAACGAATGCTTTACGGAACGAAGGGACATTGACATGCATTATTTTTATGTGCTGCTTTGCTGCGACGAAACGCTTTACGCCGGCTACTCGACAGACGTTGCCAAGCGTTTTCGAACCCACCGCACCGGCAAGGGTGCCAAATATACCCGCGCTCATCCGCCAAAATGTATTTTATACACTGAAGCTTTTACCGAAAAGCGTGCCGCGCTCCAGCAGGAATATGCTTTTAAACAGCTGTCCCGCGCCAAAAAGCTTGAATTTCTGCAAGCGCACGGCGTTCAGCTCCCGGATGACGCGTAAAAGTTTATTTCAAGATCTCTTTTGCGATCAGACCGGCATAGCTCTTGCGGCCGTCGACATTCGGGTGAACATGATCCGCTTCGAACCACTCCGGATGAGCACTCGCCACAGAATACCAGTCGATGATCGTCAGATTTTTATAATCTTTTTTCCACGCTGCCAAGCTTTGATTGACTTGATTCTGCCATTTTTGCGTCGGCACATAGGCATTGACCCAGTAGACTTTTTTTCCGGAAAGCGACTTCATCACTTCGGCAAACTGCTCTTGGGTGAAGGAGCCGTTCGTCCCCAGAGCGATGATCACCGTGTTGGCCAGGCCGCCGCTGCTTTTCATCGTTTCAAGGATCGCCGGAGCCTCGTAGACTTGCCGGCCGACTGAACCATCCATCGTGATCTGCGGGAAGATCTGCTTGATCTCGGCCGCCGAACCCAAAAGGACGGAATCGCCGAGTGCGCTGATTTTCATTTTATCGGCTTTTTTCAGCTGTTCCGGCGTCAAATTATAAGCACTTGAGATCGTTTGCTCTTCTGAGCTGGAAAGGGTTTTTTCCGTTTTCTGCGCAGGCGCTTTCGACTCGAGTGCTTTTTTATTTTTTGCGATCGTCTCCTGCACTTCTTTTTGTGCCTTTGTTACATGATTGGTCGGCGCGCTCGCCCAACCGACGATCGAAGTGCCGAGCAGGATCAAGATCGGGATCGCGGCCCAGTTATGGACATTGATCCCCTGCTTCATACTGCGGACGATCCGGAGAGGCGCATGCAGCCAATCTGCACGGGCTGCCGGCCGCTCGATAAAGCGGTACGACAATTCACTCAAAAGCACCAGTAAAAAGACTTCGATCAATGAATGCATCCACGGGTGATCTGCCAGATTCTGGACTTTTGCTTCATAGAAGACCATCACCGGCAGCTGGTACAAATAGAGTCCGTAGCTGCGCTTGCCGATCCAAGAAAACAGCGGATTCGTCAGCCAGCGGTTCATGCGGGCTCCCGGATGGGCGGTGACTGCCACGAGGACTGCTGTACATAAACTGATCAGAAACATCCCGCCGCGATACGTAAAAGTACTGCTGGCATCCATCTTCACGAATGCCCAGAGCAAAAGCCCCAGCGAAACGATCCCGCTCATTTCCAAAATCAGCCGTGCTCCGCGCGGAATACGCGGCTTCAAGCGATAAGTCGGCCAAACAAAAGCTAGCAAACAGCCGATCAAGATGCTGAATAAACGCGTATCCGTGCCGTAATAGACGCGGCTCGGGTCTTGCGCCGGATGGAACAAAAAGGCCATAAGGATCGCTGACAGAAGGGCCGCACCGATCAAGATCCGGTTGACGATTTTTTTCTTGCGGATCCCCTTGACCAAAATCAAGAACAAAAACGGCCACAAGAGGTAAAACTGCCATTCGATCGAAAGCGCCCAAATATGCGTAAACGGCGATTCGCCCTGAAAACGGTCGAAATAGCTGAATCCTTTGTGGATCTGCCACCAGTTGTTCACATTCAAAAGCGAACTCCAAATCACTCCGCGGATATTATTCAGCAAGTTTCGCTGAAAAAGCGTGATGTAGGCACTCGCCAAGAGCAGCACGAAGGCGAGCGTCGGATAGAGCCGCTTGATGCGCCGCTTGAAAAAGCCCTTGTAGTCAAGGCGTTTATTTTGATAAAGTTCCTGGAACAATAGATCCGTGATCAAATATCCCGAGATCACGAAGAAAAGCACGACCCCCAAGTAGCCCCCTTTCAAAAACGAAGGGGAGAGATGATATAATACCACGCCGATGACTGCAAGCGAGCGGATCCCATCGATCCCGCTGATGTAGCGGCTGCTTTTTAAACGTTTTTTTTCAGTCATGATGCTCCACATTTCTCCTTTTCCTAGTCCTATTCATTATACCGATTTTTTTCGTGATTCACACGCTTCTTCCGCAAAAATCAGCAAACCGAAAAAGAATCAGCCAATAAAACAAAAAAGCCTCGGCAAAAAAATTCCGCCGAGACCTTTTTATCAGAAAAATTTATGAGAGATGAAGCAGCTTTTCAACTGTTTGGCCCATCAACGCGATCGTACTGGTTTCTTTATGGCGAATCGGTGCGTCTATCAGCAGACTGACCGCTTTCGGGATCTTGGTATCGGTCTTTTGCGACAGCTTGTCAGCCGCCGCAAAGTCATTCGCTGGAGCGTCGCCGAACAGGCTTTGGTAAACGACTTGCGGGAATTTATACGCACTGGCTGTTGAAACGACCAAAAGCGGCAGCGCCTGTGTTTCCTGAAGACGATATTCATCCGCGGCATGGACCGCGACTGCCGTATGCGGATCGATCACATAGTGCGCATTTTGGTATGTCGCATGGATCGCTTCGGCAGTTTCGCGCTCATCGGCGTAGGCACCGTAAAAGTCTTTCCAGTTTTCTTTCATCGCTTCGGTGATCGTGTATTCGCCGTCGCGCGCGAGCTGCGCCATAAATTCGGCAGTTTCTTCCGGGTTTTCGGCGGTCAAATAATAGACCAGCCGCTCCAGATTGCTGGAAACTAAAATATCCATCGAAGGCGAAGTCGTCAAATAAAATGGCCGGTCGACATCATATATGCCGGTCGCAAAGAAGTCGGTCAAGACTTTATTTTGATTGGAAGCGCAGATCAAGCGGCCGAGCGGCACACCGATTTTTTTTGCATAGTAAGCCGCCAAAATATTGCCGAAGTTGCCGGTCGGCACACTCACATCGAGTGTTTCCCCGACTGCCAGCGTGCCTTGTTTGACCAGCTGCGCATAAGCATATACATAATAGACGACTTGCGGCACCAAGCGCCCGATATTGATCGAGTTGGCGGAAGAGAACTGCTTCCCGTTTTTCGCCATTTTTTCCCGCATTTCTGGATCGTTCAGCAATTTTTTCACTTGCGTCTGGGCATCATCAAAGTTCCCGTCAACGGCGACAACATACGTATTGTCACCTTCCGTCGTGACCATTTGTTTTTCTTGGATCGGGCTGACGCCGCCTTGCGGGTAAAAGACGATGATCTGCGTGCCAGCTACATTTTTGAAACCTTCAAGCGCCGCTTTGCCGGTATCGCCCGAAGTAGCCGTCAAGATCACGATCTCTTTATCGAAGTGATTTTTTTTAGCCGCTGTCCGCATCAAATGCGGTAAGATCTGGAGCGCCAGATCTTTAAATGCGATCGTCGGTCCGTGGAACAATTCCAAAAAGTATTTGCCGTCGTGTTCGCTGACCGGTGCGATCCGCGGATCTTCAAATTGGCTGCCATATGCCGCGTCGATGCAGTCTTTTAATTCCGTTTCAGAAAAATCAGTCAAAAAAGCGCTGAGTATCTTGAGCGCGACTTCTTGATAGCTTTGTTCCGCTAACGCGTGAAAATCCAATTGGATCGCAGGAAGCTGTTCGGGAACAAATAAGCCGCCGTCTTTTGAAAGGCCCTGCAGGATCGCTTGCGATGCGCTTTTTTTCTCCGATGCGTCGCGGGTGCTGCAATAATTGATAGCCATAAAACCCCTCCTTATTTTCTCAACTCATCATACTATGTTTTTGACGTTTTTGACATTTTTTTAAGCAATTCTTCTTTGTTTTCTCATTTAATGACCTTTTTCCAGCAAAAAAGCCGGATCTTTTATCCGACTTTTTGCAAATAGTTTATTTTTCCGCTTTGCCTTCAACTACGACATCATCCGCGGTGATGTCATCGCTGAAGTAAGGTTTCAGTGTTGCATCATAATCTTGATGAAAGAAGTTTTCTTTGCCGAGTGTTTCAAGTTCGGTATTGAGCCATTTCAAGAGATCTTTGTTGCCTTTTTTTACAGCCGGCGCGATGTAATCGACGCTGCCGAGCTCTTTGATCCCGACCTCAAAGTCCGGATTTTCTTTGACCCATGCGTACAGCAGCGTGTTGTCATGCGCTAGCGCAGCTCCGCGGCCGTCTTTCAGTGCTTCGAACGTTTCAGTATTTTGATCGTATTTTTGCTGCTTGATGTCAGGATATTTTTTGGCGAAATAAATTTCAGCCGTCGTTCCTTTATTGACCAAAAGCGTTTTGCCTTCCAGCTGTTTGACGCTCGTGATCGGCGCAGATTTCGGCGAAGCGACCCCGATCGCGACTTTCATGTACGGATTGGCAAAATCGACTTGTTCTTTCCGTTCATCAGTAACGGTGAAGTTCGCTAGTGTGATATCGACTTTGTTGCTTTTCAATACATCGACACGATTTTGCGCTTCTGTGACGACAAATTCCACTTTGTTCTCGTCACCCAAAAGATCTTTCGCCAGCCGTTTCGCTAAATAAATATCGTAGCCTTGATTTTTGCCGTCTTTGTCGATATAGCCGAAAGGTGCTTTGTCGCCGAACACAGCGACGCGCAGTTTGCCGCGTTTTTTGATCGCCGCGACGCTCGCTGCGTTGTCACTTGCGTCTCCTGAGCTTTTATCTTCGCTGGATGCATTGCCGCAAGCAGCGAGCACCCCGACAATTCCTGCCAGCAAAAGCATGTTTAGCCATTTTCTTTTCATATTCTTTCTCCTCCAATTTGTTTAAATCGTAAAACTATCCAAAAAGCGCTGGGCGCGTTCTGTTTTCGGGTGATTGAAAAACGTTTCCGGCGAATCATTTTCAATGACTTTGCCTTCATCGATGAAAAGGATCTCATCGGCGATCTGCCGGGCGAACTGCATTTCATGTGTCACTAAGACCATCGTCGTTCCATCTTCTGCGAGACTTTTGATCACTTCAAGCACTTCGCGGACCATTTCTGGATCAAGCGAGGCTGTTACTTCATCAAACAGCATCACTTCGGGATTCATCGCTAAGGCACGCACGATCGCGACCCGCTGTTTTTGTCCGCCTGAAAGCTGGCGCGGATAATCTTGCGCGCGTGCGTCCAATCCGACCCGCTCTAAAAGCTGAAGGGCTTGCGCTTTGGCTTCCGCCGGTTTTCTTTTTTGGACTTTCAGCGGTCCCAGGAGCACATTGTCCAAAACTGTCAGATTCGGGAAAAGTTCATAATTTTGAAAAACCATTCCGATCCGCTGACGAACTTCGACCCAGTGCGTCTCCGGCGCAAGCAGATCCTGCCCGTCAAAATAAATATGCCCGCTCGACGCTTCTTCTAAACCGTTCAAACACCGCAGCAGGGTGCTTTTCCCAGAACCGGACGGTCCCAAGATCGCTTTGACTTCGCCTTTTTCAACCGAAAAACTGACGTCGTGCAGGATCTCTTTTTTTCCATAATGTTTGACCAAATTTTTGACTTCCAATACTTTCAAACTTCGTTCCCCTCCTCGACGTTCCAGCGGCATTCCAGACTTTGCGCCAACTTGCTCAGCGGATAGCTTAATAAGAAGTACAAAAGAAAGATCACGCCGTAGATCCAAAAAGAAGTCGTCGGTGCTTTGGTATTATTTGCTTCGATGATCTGCTGACCGACTTTGATGACGTCGATCACTCCGATCATGACGGTGATCGATGTCGTCTTGATGACGCGCGTCACAAGATTGATGCTGCCCGGGATCAAGCGTTTGAGCGCTTGCGGCAGCAGAATATAGCGGTAAAGCTGGCCTTCGCTGAGGCCGAGCGCCATCCCGGATTCGCGCTGATGCGCGGGAAGCGATACTAAAGCGCTGCGCACCAAATCGCTGAACTCGGCAGCGACCCATGCACTGAACACGATGATCGAGACCATTACGGCCGACAAGTGCAGCTCGTAATCTGCCGGCAAAATATAAAACAAGACATACAGCCAGACGAGCAGCGGAATGATCCGGAAAAGCTCTAAATAGAGTTTCAAGATCCCTTTGACCCAGAATGGTCCGTTGATCCGCAAGATCCCCAAAAGAAGACCGATCAGCATCCCGATCACAACGGAAGCGGCCGCGATCTTGACCCCTTGGAATAGGCCGATCAACAAGCGTTCGATATTGATCCCTTGAAACAAAATACTAATTCCCGAAAGCACCACGGCGAACCCTCCTTTCTAGCCAAGTCAAAAACAGCGACAATGGGATCAGCAGGATCGCGTAAGAAGCGACCAGCAGCAGCAGATACTCGTTCGTCCGGTAATACATTCCAATCAAGTCGCGTGTCAAATTCATGACGTCCAAAATCGAGATCGCTGATAAGATCGAAGTTTCTTTGACCAAAAAAATAATGTTCGCACCGACAGCCGGCACGCTGACGGTGACCGCTTGCGGCAAAAGAACGTAGCGCATCAGCTGATGGTCGTTCAAGCCGATCGCTTTGCCGCTTTCGAGCTGACTGTTCGGAACCGCTTCGAGCCCGCCGCGAAACGCTTCGGCCATGTAGCTGGCTCCTAAAAATGTCAGCGCGATGATCGCGCTGGTGTTCTCGGAAAATTTCATTCCGAACTTCGAAAAACCGTAATACAAAAAATAGAGCTGGATCAAAAGCGGCGTGTTGCGCGACAGCTCGATATAGATCCGGCAGATACGCTCTAAAACCGGGATATTGCGATATTGGATCAAACTGATCAAAAGCCCCAGAAAAAGCGAAAAAAATACTCCCCAAAACCCAAGCTTGGCAGTCAAAGCCAGCGCATGGGCATATTGAGGAATAACATCAGCGATCGACGACCAATTCACAGCGACACTTCCTATTCCATCGAAATTTTAATCAAATTTTCATTTATTGTCTTTCGATGACTATAGCAAAGCAATGCACGCACGTCAATTCACATTTTTTCTAACATCAACTATTAAAAAATAAGTTTCACTTAAGAAAAACATTATTAGCGCCTTTTTTGTTAATATAAATAACTATTAGCCCAAAAATGATTCCGTGATAGATTCTGCTGATCGCTTTCGATCGCTTCTTTCAATCGCTCAGCAGTTCAAAGCGGTTTTTATGAAAGTCGATCTTGCCGGCTTTTTTCATCTTGCTTAAAACAGCCGACAGCGCTGAGCGTTCCACCCCCAGCGCATCCGCCATCTCTTGACGGTCATAGGGAATCAAAAGGGTCCGGCTTTTTTGCGCGCGGCTTTGAAAGATCAAAAACGCGAGGACTTTATCTTCGACTTTGCGCTGCGAGAGGATCTCGATCTTTTGATTCAGCATCAAACTCTTCTGCGCCAAGATCTGCAAAATGTTCCGCAGCAGCTGCCCGCCGCCCGGCCAAGCCGAGGCAGCGAGCATTTTTTCCGGCTGCAAAAACAATATGCGTCCGCTTTCCGCCATATCGACCGAAACCGGCAGCGTGTCCGGCGCTGCATATGCATATGCCTCGCCGAAGATCCCTGAAGAGGCGACTTTCGTCAAGATCATCCGGTTCCCGTGAAAATCTTCTTTAATGATCTGAACGTGTCCGCTCAGCACCAGTCCGATCTGTGCCGCGGTCTCGCCGGCCTGCCAGATCCGTTCGCCTTCCTGGAATGCGACCGTTTCCGCTGCCAAGTGCGCCAGCAGTTCGGCGATCTCTGTTTTGGTGACATTTTTGAATAATTTGGATTGCTGGACAACTGGCAATTCCCCGCTTTTCAGCATGCAAAATTCTCCTTTGATTCATTTGTTGGAAATCCAACCGACTATTTTTCTTCAAAGTATTATTCTTTGGGCAGAAAGTCAAATGGTTAATATTCGACTTTGCCAAACGTTCGTAATAAAATAAAGGATAGAAAAGTTTTTATTTCGACCAATAAAGAAAGGATGATTTCTTTGACAAACGCACAACAAGACATGTTCTGTTTCCAATGCGAACAGACTGAAGGCGGAACAGGTTGCACACGCGGCGGGGTCTGCGGCAAAAAAGTCCCGACTGCCAACTTGCAGGACGATTTGATCGGTTCTTTGATCGGTTTAGCACGTCTCATCCCTGAAGGAGAAGAAAAAAGCGACATCGCTCAATTGGTTTTGGATGGGCTCTTTACCACCGTTACTAATGTAAGCTTTGACGATCCATCAATCCAAGCAACGATCGGCCGCGTCGAAGCTGCCGCCAGCAATATCGAAACCTACGATATGGAACGCCTCTGGGATGCTCCGGAAGATGTCCGTTCATTAAAAGCCTTGACACTCTTCGGCTTAAAAGGAATGGCGGCTTACGCGCACCATGCAGCGGCTCTCGGCTATACGGACGACGCGATCAACGAATTCTTCTTAAAAGCGCTGCGGATGATCGGTGATGAAAGCCTCGGCGCAGATGAACTGCTGCCGCTTGTCATGGAAACTGGGAAAGTCAACTTCGATACGATGAAACTTTTGGATCAAGCCAATACTGAATCTTACGGCAATCCTGTTCCCACTGAAGTCCCGCTGACGATCGAACCTGGTCCATTCATCGTGATCTCCGGACACGACTTGCGCGACTTGAAACTTCTGCTCGAACAAACGGAAGGCAAAGGCATCAATATTTATACGCACGGCGAAATGCTGCCGGCTCACGGCTATCCGAAATTGAAAGCTTATTCGCATTTCAAAGGAAACTTCGGGACTGCTTGGCAAAACCAGCAAAAAGAATTCAAAAAGATCCCGGCACCGGTCCTCTTTACGACGAACTGCATCATGCCGGTCCACCGCAGCTATCACGACCGAGTCTTCACGACATCCGTCGTTGCGTATCCCGAAATGGTCCATATCGGCGACGATAAAGACTTCACACCAGTGATCGAAAAAGCACTTGAACTCGGCGGCTATGATGAACCGCAGGAATTGACCGGGATCAACGGCGGCCATACTGTTACGACTGGCTTCGGTCACGACTTCGTCTTGTCGCAAGCTGACAAAGTGATCAGCGCGATCAACTCCGGCGATTTGAAACAGATCATCCTCGTCGGCGGCTGCGACGGCGCACGCGTCGGCCGCAACTATTATACAGAATTCGTGGAAGAATCCCCTGAAAACACTTTGATCTTGACTTGCGCTTGCGGGAAATACCGCTTCAATGATATGCAGATCGGCAACGTCGCCGGCTTGCCGCGCATGATGGATATGGGGCAATGCAACGACTCCTATTCGGCGATCGCCGTGGCGATCGCACTGGCAGATGCACTCGGCTGCGAAGTCAACGATCTGCCGCTCAGCATGGTCCTTTCCTGGTACGAACAAAAAGCAGTGGCCGTCCTTTTGACCCTTCTTTCTTTGGGGATCAAAAACATTCATTTAGGACCAACACTTCCAGCATTTGTTTCTCCAGACATTTTGAAATATTTGCAAGATCAATTTGAATTGACCCCGATCACGACCGCCAAAGAAGATCTCGCGCGGATCTTGACGCCGCAAATGTAAGCATCATCTTTCCTTCAAAGCTTGAGTTTTTTCGCTCAAGCTTTTTTGTCTTTTTCAAGTGTTTTTCATTATTTTTCGGTAAAATTTCAGGTATGATAAGAGTGATTTAAAAATACCTGAAAGGAAGTGACTAGCGGTCGTTTGAATTTTCGGCTGCCGAATAAATGCATATCAGCGAAGAACAAATGCAGACTCTGCTCCGCTTACAAAAAGATGAGTTGAACGGTCACTTGGCTTATCAAGAATTAGCAAAACGGATCAAAGACCCGGAAGATAAACAACTCGTCCAGCAAATAGCCGCTGACGAAAAACATCACCATGATATTTGGCAGCTTTATACTCAGCAAACTGTCACAGCGAACCGGCTGCTTTTATTTCTTTACAAGTTTTTGGGGATCTTTTTCGGCTATACCTTCGCCATCAAGCAAATGGAAAAGACTGAAGCTCTGGCTGTCAGCGACTACTACAAGCTGATCGGCACTTATCCCGAAGCAGATGAGATCTTGCGGGATGAACAAGCACATGAAAAAGAACTTTTAGCGATGCTTGACGAAGAGCGCTTGCACTACGTCGGCTCGATGATCCTAGGGCTCAATGACGCGCTGGTTGAGCTGACCGGAACGATCGCCGGCCTGACTTTTGCGATGGCAAACAACCGGCTCGTCGCGCTTTCAGCGATCATTACCGGCATCGCCGCGACCCTCTCGATGGGCGCTTCAAATTATTTAGCAGAAAAAGCGGACGGCAGCAAAAATCCGCTGAAATCAAGTTTTTATACCGGCGGCACCTATCTCTTAGCCGTGATCTTGCTGGTACTGCCTTATCTTTTATTCCCGGTCCACTTGTATATCCCCGCATTCATCACGATGCTTTTGATCGTCGTCGCATTGATCGCTTTTTTCAACTATTACATTGCGGTCGCCAAAGACGAACCGTTCATGAAACCATTCGGCCAAATGGCTGCGATCAGTTTCAGCGTGATGATCATCTCTTTTTTGATCGGTCTTTTAGCAAAACGGCTGCTCGGGATCGAGATCTGAAAATATTTTTTAAAAGCGTCTGCTTCCTTCAACGGCAAGAGAGCAGGCGCTTTCACTTTGTTTGACCTTTCAAGTCGGCGGGAGTACTATAAGTAACGTATGATATTTACCGAGAGGGCGAAGAAAAATGTTAGATTGGTTATTTAAAAATGTACATATCATCGACGGGACTGGTAAAAAAGCCTGGACCGGCGACGTCGGCGTTCAAGGCGAAAAAATCGTTCAAGTAGCGCCTTCGATCACTGAAAAAAGCAAACATATCATCGATGGCAACGGAAAAGTATTGGCACCCGGCTTTATGGATATCCACCGGCATGCTGATGCAGCGGCTTTTCGCGAAAACTTTGGCGAAGCCGAATTGCGGCAAGGACTGACAACGATCGTCAACGGCAATTGCGGCCTGTCGATCGCGCCAGCACCAAAGGAAAAACGGACTGAGATGATGGACTATATGCAGCCTGTTACCGGCATGCTGCCCGCAGAAGTCCCCGCAGCGACGTTCAAAGAATACATGACACAGCTCGATCAAAAAAAACTGCCGCTCAACTTTGGAATGCTGATCGGCAACGGCACACTGCGAATGGCGGTCAATGATTTTAAAGATAATTTGTCCAAAGACGATATCCGCCACATCCAAGCGTTTCTCCAAGAAGCACTTGACGCAGGCGTCTTCGGGATCTCGACCGGCTTTTCCTATTTGCCGGATGTCAATTACGATGTCGCTGAGCTTGCTGAAGTCTTGGCCCCGCTTAAAAATCAAGACTTCCCGTTCACGACACATGTGCGCGGCGAAGGCGATATTTTGTATGAATCTGTTGAAGAAGTCATCGAGCTGACGAAACGGCTGAATATTCCGCTCCACGTCAGCCATTTCAAATGCATCGGCAAAAAGAATTGGCGCCACTTGACGCAAAAAACGATCGATTTGATCGAGAAAAATCGCCGCGAAGGCATGGACATCACTTGTGATGTCTATCCCTGGACAGCTGGCAGCACACAGATGGTTTGCCTTTTGCCGCCGCAATATCTAACAGAAGGCCCAGAGAAAACTGCCGAACTGCTGCATGATCCGGCGATCCGTGCAGAAATGAAAAAAATCTTGGCTAAACCAGCTGCGAATTTTGAAAATATTCTTTTAGGCGTTGGTTTTGAAAATGTCTATATCGGCAGTGTCGATCTGCCGAAAAATCAAGAATTGATCGGCAAAAACTTGGCGGAACTGGCTGAGTTGCGAAAAGCCGATCCTTATGATGCCTTGTTCGATCTATTAGCAGAAGAAAAATGCCGCGTGTCGATGATCGACTACATCACGTGCGAAGATGATATCGAAAAAATCTTGAACTTGCCTTACAGCTCCATCATCTCCGATACCGTTTATCCCGGGAAGGGCTTGCCGCATCCCCGCGGTTATGCGAATATCCCGCACGTCATCAAAGATTATGTCTTGGACCGCGGGGTTTTGACGCTTGAACAAGCGATCCAAAAAATGACTTCGCTGCCCGCCCAAGCACTGCGAATGGATAAAGGCGTGCTGAAACCCGGCGCTGACGCGGATCTTGTTTTGTTCGCTCCTGAAGCGGTCGACTCCAAAGCAGATTATATGCACCCGACAAAACTCGCGACCGGATTTTCAATGGTCATGGTCAACGGCCAGCCGGCGGTCATCGATGACGAGCTGACCGGGGTCAATGCCGGAAAAGTATTACGCCGAAAATAAAAAAACAAGAGGCTGGGACAAAAGTCATGTCCCAGCCTCTTTTTCCGAATAAACGGTGTTTCAAAAGCAGCTTCTTCGGATTAGGAGCCGAAAAATCTCAAAAATATAAGAAACTATTTTCGGATTTTTCTTCTTATTTCTCGAAGCTGGACACTTTTGTCTCAACCTCTGTTTGTTATGCTTTTTTCGGCGGAAATTGGACTTCTGCGCGGTAGATCGGTTTGCCTTGTTCGACAAATTTTTCTTCATATTCCGTCATTACATTATCAAGCGGTGCGTCTTGATGCAGATCGAGCCAGACTTGTTTCAGCGTCAGGCCGAATTGTGAAAAAGATGCAAGCGAATATTCAAAGAGCGGCCGGTTGTCCGTCTTAAAATGCAGCTCACCCCCGCCGCGCAAGATCTCTTGATAAATTTTGAGAAAGCCTGGAGAGGTCAAGCGGCGTTTCGCATGACGCTTTTTCGGCCAAGGATCGGAAAAATTCAAAAAGATTTGGTCGACTTCGTTCGGTGCGAAAAAGTCAGTCAATTCAGCCCCGTTGACTGCCAAAAGCTGAAGATTATCGATCTCTTCTTCCAAAAGATGGTCGAGTGCCGTCACGATCGCATTGACCTGCATTTCAATGCCGATAAAATTGATCGCCGGATATTTTTTCGCCATTTGCGCGATGAAGCGGCCTTTGCCTGAGCCGACTTCGATGTAGATCGGCTGTGTCCGCGGAAATCGTTCCTGCCACTTGCCGTACCAAGCAGCCGCGTCTTGCGCCACGACTTCTGGATGTGCGGCTAGATATTCGGGCGCCCATGGTTTATTGCGCAGTCGCATTGTCTGATCGTTCCTTTCATAAGTTCAAAAAAATTTCATTCAATAAGTGCTGTTCCTTCGCGAGCTCTTTCGGCTTATTCTGCCGTTTGCGCTTATCGATCAAAGAAACTTGGTAAAGCAGGCCGTACCAATAAATACCGTGCATCTCGCGGCTCGTTGCTTCGCGGCCATAATAATGATTCAGCCAGTCCGGCCAGAGCGCGATCGGGACATAGTGAAACAAAAAATTCCCCAGATCGATCGCGGCGTTGCCGATCACCGCTGAATCCCAATCAACAAGATAGAGCTGCTGATCATTTGTCAAAAACCAATTGCGCCGGTTGATGTCGCCGTGGACGACAAAAAACTGGGCCGGGTCTTCTTCAGGCAGCTGTGCTTCTAAAAAGCTCAGCACTTTTTTCATAAAAGCATCGTCGCGGTGTTCCCGGTGTTTTTCGGTCAATTGACAAAGCATCCCGAACGCCGTCACCCGTTTTCCGCCGACTTTTCCGAGCATTTTTTTAAGCGATGCTGAGTGATGGATCTTTTGGAACATCTCGATCACGGTCAGCGAGCTGCCGGCCTCAGCAGCTGTTAAGACGCGGCCTTCCAGCCATTCTTGGGCTGTCAGGACGTCGCCGTTGCTGAGCCGTTTCGTCCATACGAGTTTCGGCACGATCGCTTCACGTGAAAGCGCCGCTAGAAAAGGCGAAGTGTTGCGTTTGATGAATAGCTTTTGCTCATGTTTGATCCCCATATATGCTTGTCCGGTTTCGCCCGGCAGAGGTTTGAGCTGCCAGTCGTCATTTTCGCGATAATCCAACTCGATCCCTCCAAATTTTCTCCGTAAAAGAAGCATGTTCTATTGTAAAGCCCGAGCAATCATGCGTCAAGGGGATATATGTTCGCGTCTTTATCGTGTGTTCTGTCTGGATTTTCGTTATAATAATAGAAAAGCGAAGGAGGATCATTCATGCATTATAATGAAACATGGAATTTAGAGACGATTTTTCCTGGAAAAAGCACTGGGCCTGCTTTTCAAGCTCGGATGAAACAATTAGCGGCACAGCTTATGAATTACCGCGACCTGGTCGGCGAGTGGCAGACCGATCAAACGATCACGCTCAAAAAAGTTCTCGCGGCGCGGGATGCCGCTTCCGAGGGATTCGGCCAATGCGGCTCTTTTCTCGGCTGTCTGGAGAGTGCGGACGTCACCGATGAAGAGGCGAAAAAAAATTCTGGCCGTTTGCAAGCTCTTGCCCCGCAATTTTCAGCAGCCGATACGATCTTTTACAAAAAACTGGCCGGGCTCGCTCCCGACGCGTTGGACGAGATCATCCAAAATGAAAACCTGGATGCAGTTGCTTTCCGCCTGCATGAAATGGCGGCGGAAGGAAGCAAACTGCTGAGTACTGGCGAAGAAAAAGCGATCGCTGAGCTGGCAGTCGACGGCATCCACGCATGGAGCGCACACTATGATACGCTTGTCGCAACGATCAAGATCCCTTTTGAAGGCCAAGAGCTTTCCGCCGGCCAAGCTTTCAATGAGATGATGGGCAGTGCGGACGCGGGTGTCAGAAGCCGGTTATTCAGTGCTTGGGAAGCTGCTTGGAGCGAAAAGGCGCCGCTGTTTGCCGATACGCTGAACCACTTGAGCGGCTCGCGCTTGACGGATTATCGCCTTCACCATGAGCCCGATTTCCTCGCAGAAGCACTGCGGCTGAACCGTTTGGAAAAAAGCACCCTTGAAATGATGTGGCGCGTCGTCTCTGCACATAAAAAGCCGTTCGTCGACTTTTTGGAGCGCAAAGCGCAACTATTCGGCAAAGAAAAAATGGAATGGCAAGACCAAGATGCCCCGGTGATTTTAGGTGATTTTTCCGAACGCCGCTTCTCATATGATGACGGGATCGCTTTTATTTTGGAAAACTTCCAAAAATTTTCACCAAAAATGGCCAAGTTCGCGCAGCATGCCCTCGAAAACCGCTGGGTCGAAGCCGAAAATCGTTCCGGCAAAGCCCCAGGCGGATTTTGTACTGGTTTCCCCGAGAATCAAGAATCCCGCATTTTCATGACTTACAACGGCTCCGTCAACGAAGTCTCCACATTGGCGCACGAACTTGGACACGCCTTCCACTCTTCCGTGATGTGGGACTTGCCGCCGCTCGATCAGGACTATGCGATGAATGTCGCCGAAACGGCAAGTACACTGGCTGAAATGATCGTCTCCGACGCTGCGGTTCAAGCGGCAGCTTCTGATCTGGAAAAGATCAATCTGCTTGATGCAAAACTGCAAAACGCGATCGCGATGTTCATGAATATCCATGCACGTTTCTTGTTTGAAACCAGTTATTATGAAAAACGCCAAGCGGGGCTTTTGAGTGCTGGCGAACTCTCGCAGTTGATGGAAGAAGCGCAGCTGAAAGCTTATGATGGCGCACTTGCAACGACACATCCGCATTTTTGGGCAAGCAAACTGCATTTTTATATCGATGACGTGCCGTTTTACAATTTCCCATATACTTTCGGCTATTTGTTCAGTTTGGGGATCTATCAATACTCGCGCGGCAAAGCAGATTTTGAAGAAGACTACATCAGCCTTCTGCGCGACACAGCTTCGATGACGACCGAAGAGCTCGCCAAAAAACATCTGCACGCCGATCTCAGCCAGCCTGATTTTTGGGAAGCTGGCATCCAGCGGATCGAACAGGACGTTGCCGAATTCCTCAAGCTCACAGAAGCATACCTTCCGTAAAACATACTCACTACACGGCGCTATGCTATAATAGTTGCGATGCTTTTGCAGCCGAAATTTTTGATAGAAAAGAGAATGTGCATGACTACCAGTGTAAAATTTCAACCGATCATTTTAGGGAGCGACATCAATGTATACGGAATGGCGCGCTCCTTTCACGAAGCGTACCAGCTCCACTCGATTGCTTATGCAGGCGGCGACTTAGCGCCGACGCGTTTCAGCAAGATCGTGACCGTCCATACGATCAAAGGTTTTGACAAAGATCCGGTTTTTATCGAAACAATGCGCGAACTCGCCAAAAAACACAACGATCCCGAGACAAAATATCTGCTCGTTCCTTGCGGTGACGGCTATGCTGAACTTTTAGCGAAGCATAAAGCGGAACTCCAAGAACTTTTCGTGATGACGGCAAATGAGTTTGAGCTTTATGAAAGTTTGGAAGACAAAGTCAGCTTTTATCAAATTTGCGAAAAATACCAGCTGCCTTATCCAAAAACGCTGATCATTTCAAAAGAACTCGCTGAAAGCGGCCCGGTCTCGCTGCCGTTTGATTTTCCAGTCGCTTTGAAACCAGCGAACAGCATCGAATGGCTCGCCGTTGATTTTCCCGGCCGCAAAAAAGCCTTCATGGTCAACAGCCGCGCCGAATTCGACGATTTAATGAAGAAGATCTACCAAGCCGGCTATACAGATCAAATGATCGCCCAGGACTTTATCCCCGGCGACGACTCCAATATGCGCGTCTTGAACGCATATGTCGACCGCGATCACAACGTCCGCATGATGTGTTTAGGTCATCCGCTCCTTGAAGACCCGGCACCGGGAGCGATCGGCAATTACTTGGCGATCTTGCCGGAATCGAATACCCAACTGTATCAAATGATCAAAAAGTTTTTGGAAGAGATCCATTATGTCGGCTTTGCCAATTTTGATTTGAAATATGATACACGCGACAAAACGTTCAAGTTGTTCGAGATCAATCTTCGGCAGGGACGCAGCAGTTTTTACGTCACGCTGAACGGTTTGAATCTCGCGAAATGGCTCGTCGATGATCTGATAGAGCAGAAGCCCTTCACCGAAACTGTTTATGGCGACGGCGACATGCTGTGGCTCGGGCTGCCGAAACATCTTTTCAAAGAATACGCCGCAGACGGTCCGGCCAAAACCCGCGCGCTGAAACTTTTGGACAGCGGCAAATGGGGTACAACGGTCTTTTACGACCAAGACCGCTCTTTCAAGCGCTGGCTCTTGATGCGCTACATGTTCTATAATTACAATAAACGCTTCAAAAATTATTTCATCAAAAAATAAGCGCATATCAAAGAGGTTGGGACAAAAGTGGCCAGCTTCAAGAAATAAGAAGAAAAATCCGAAAATAATCGCTCATATTTTTGAGATTTTTCACTTATTTCCGAAGAAGCTGCTTTTGAAACACCGTTTATTCAGAAACAAGGGCCTGTGACATAAATTTAATGTCACAGGCCCTTGTTTTGCTTTATTTGATATTTTACATCCGAACAGCGAAGCTTGGCGCAAATCCGCCAACGCTGCCGATCGTAACGTTTTGCCCTGGTTGCGGTGCGTGGATATATTGTCCGCCACCGATCGCCAAAGCAACGTGGTAAGACGCCCCTGCGCTTCCCCAGAAGTACAAGTCGCCTGGTTGTGCTTCACCAACTGAGATCCGCGTTCCTGCAGATTCTTGCGGTACAGTCCAGCCGCCGATATAGCGTCCGCCGGCATTCGTATAAACATATTCCATCAAGCCGGAGCAGTCAAAGCTGCTTGGCCCGTGCGCGCCCCAGACATAAGGTTTGCCGATCTGCTGTCTTGCCAAAGCGATGACCGCGCTCTTGTCGCCCGCTGTCGGAGCAATTGGCGTCGTAGTCGCCGCAACTGGTGTCGTCGCAGCTGGTTGGCTGGTCGTCGTGGTCGTTGCTTGCTGGACTTGCTGAACTTGTTGTTGAAGTGCAGCTGCTTGGGCAGCCTGGGCAGCTTCAGCCGCCGCTTTTTCTTGAGCAGCTCGTTCGGCAGCTTCGCGTGCCGCTTGTTCAGCTGCAGCTTTTGCGGCTTCTTGCTCGGCTTTTTCTTTTTCAGCTGCTTCTTTTGCCGCAGTGAATTCAGCTTTTTTGCCTTCTTCAGTTGCTTTTTGTGCCGCCAGATCATTTTTAACGATCGTCAGATCGGTTTGTTTGCCTTCGAGCGTCCCTTTTTGTTTTTCAAGTTCAGCGGCATTAGCTTGGACTTTCGCCAATTTTGTTTCAACATTTTCTTTATTCTTTTCAACTTGCTGTTTGTCCGCTTTTTGCGAAGCAACCAGCTGATTATTCGCCTTCACCAATGTGCTGACGCCTTTGGCCCGCGTGATCGCGTCAGAGAACGATTCAGCTTCTAAAAGTGCGTACACATAGCTTGATTTTTTGCTGTTGACTTGTGTTGAACGTGCTTGCGCATCGATCACAGATTGGCGCTTTTCGATTTTTTGCTGCAACTCCTTGATATCTGTTTGCAAACCGGTGATTTCTTCCCCCAAAGAAGCTTGTTCGCTGGCGAGTGCTTCCCCTTGTTTTTGGATCTGTGCGATTTCCTGCTCCAGTGAAGAGATTTCATTTTCGGCAGCCGCCGTTTTTGATTGGAGATCGGAAATTTTTGAATCCTGTGAATCGATGTTTTTTTGCTGCTCTGTGATTTCCGCAGCTTTTTGATCGATTTTTTCTTGATAATCGTCAGCGGATACGATATGCGGAACCGCCGGAACGCTAATCAATAAACTCACTAACAGGCCAAAGATCAACTGTTTCTTCAAAATGACATCCTCCATTATAAATAACTGATTTTCAGTATTTTTCTACAGAACCCAGTGTAGCATACTACTATGACACAGAGTTATTGATTTTGTTACAAAGATATTTCAAAACACAAAATGAAGTCATGATAAAAGCGCCAAGCTTCGAATATCAGAAGAAGCTTGACGCTTTTGAAACACTATTCAATTTTATTCTTTTACGCGCAGCGGCCCCAGCTTGAATAATTTGCGCAGCGGCGCGATCAAAAGCAGAAACATCCCGATGTTGAACAAGAGCGTCGGCCCGAGCATCCGCGCAAAAAACACGACGCCTGAAATGTTCGAGATATTGAACAACACTTGAAGCCCCGCCGTGGAGACTTCAAAAATACTAATGATGATGATCGTATTGATCAAAAGCGTGAATGAATTCGCTTCGACATAGCTGAACAACAGGTATGTCGCGGCGACCGTCAGCGGCATCGCGATCGTATAGATCCCGATGATCCCGATATAATACAGATCCATCAACAATCCCAAAACGATTCCCCAAAAAATCATCGTCTTGCGCTTCATCCGAAAGCTTGCCATCATCAAGACGATCAAAAGAAGATGCGCGTGGATCAAGAAACTTTCTTTGCCGACAAGCTGCAGCGCGCGCGTGATCTGGGCATCGATCAAAAACAACAAGATCGCAGCGATCGGCAAATAGATACGGATCCGTTTGGATTTATCGTTTTTTTTCTTCATTCTTTATTCCCCCGCCAATCTTTTGATGACGGTGACAGCCGGAATATCGTACATGTTGGCATACGGCGTCAAGTAGACTTGCCGGTCAAGGCCGAAGCGGTCAGGCTTGCTTTTTGCGACCGTTCCGATCACCAAGTCCGCCGGCGAATTGCCGCCGAGCCCTGACGTCTGCACGACGTCGCCGGCAGCGATCGTCGCCTCCCCGGTCAACTCGGTCACGACCAGCGCTTTTTTCTGCGCATCGTATTCTTTTAGCAAACCATATGAATTGCCGTTCTTTGAAGTGATCTTCACTGGGAAGTGGTTCGAATTTTGATTCTTGCTGGTCAAAAGCTCGACTTTGCTGGTATGCTGATCGACTTCAATGACGCGCCCGATCAAGCCCTTGTTCCCCATAACGGCCATATTTTTCTTGATGCCGTCTTTTGCGCCGCGGTCGATCACTAAAAGTTCCTGCCAACTGTCCGGCGAACGGGTCACGACGTTTGCACTGACTTTTTCAAAGCTGGTCAATGTCGCGTTCAATTCCAGTTGCGCTTGCAGATTTTTGATTTCTTCTTGCTGATCTTTGCTGTTTTGAGTCAATTGCGCATATTCATCGATTTTCTTTTTCAATTGCTGATTCTCTTGATACGTATTCATCAGATCATTGATATTTTGCGTTGTTTTGCGTGCCCAGACAAACGGTGCGGTGATCGTTCGGTCAACGACCGCCAAACTATCGTTGGCCCACGACTGGATCCAAACACTCTTCGTCGCTTTGTCGCGATGCGCACTTGATAAGCTGACGATCGCAACGACTAAAATCGCTAATAACAAGGTGATGATTAAATTTTTACTGGGATTGAATTTTTTCAATTTAGCACCTCAATAATTTCATCGCTCGGATTAAAACTAACCTTCATTTTAGCATTTTCATAGAAAGAAGAAAAGCGAGCACCCTCTATTTAAAGGTTTTTTTGGAAACAGTGAAGGGTGTCGCCAAAAATAGAAAAGAAGAATTCCAGAGATTTTTCAGCTTCTCTGGAATTCTTCTCTGTTTATTAACTTTCCGCGCCGCAGGAAAATGAGGCAGAATCTTTTACTTTTGGTTCTTCTTCTCTTCATCTTCTAAAACGGCCTTGCGGCTGAGGTTGACGCGCCCTTGACGATCGATCTCTGTTACTTTGACTAAGATTTCATCGCCGAGCTTCACGACATCTTCAACTTTATTGACACGTTCAGGTGCCAATTTGGAAATATGGACTAATCCGTCTTTACCTTTTTTCAAGTTGACGAATGCGCCGAATTTTTCGATCCGAACGACTTTGCCCAAATAAACTTTGCCGACTTCAACGTCTTCAGTCAAGTCTTTGATGATATCGATCGCTTTTTGGATCATTTCGGCGTCGCTTGAAGCGATGCTGACTTTGCCGTCCTGATCGATGTCGATCTTGACGCCGGTCTCGTCGATGATGCCATTGATCGTGTCGCCGCCTTTGCCGATCACATCTTTGATCTTAGCAGGCGGGATTTGGATCATTTCGATCTTCGGTGCGTAAGGACTCAATTCTTTGCGCGGTTCCGGCAATGTATCGGTCAAGACTTGCAGAATTTCCATCCGCGCTTTTTTGGCTTGTGCCAATGCTTCGGTCAAAATCTCTTCTGTGATCCCGTCGATCTTGATATCCATTTGAAGCGCTGTGATCCCTTGTTTCGTGCCGGCAACTTTGAAGTCCATGTCGCCTAAGTGATCTTCCATTCCTTGGATATCGGTCAAGATCGTATAATGTTCATCGTCTTTGACAAGTCCCATTGCGATCCCGGCGACCGGTGCTTTGATCGGCACCCCGGCATCCATCAATGCGAGCGTTCCAGCACAAATACTAGCTTGTGACGAAGACCCGTTCGATTCCAGCACTTCGGCAACGAGCCTAATCGTGTAAGGGAAGGTCTTTTCATCTGGAATGACTTGCGAAAGTGCACGTTCGCCTAAAGCGCCATGACCGATTTCGCGGCGGCCAGGACTGCCGGCACGACCCGTCTGCCCTACGCAAAATTGCGGGAAGTTGTAGTGATGGATGAAGCGTTTTGAATCTTCAACACCTAAGCCGTCGATGATTTGATGCTCGCCAAGCGGCGCCAATGTACAAGCAGAAAGAGCTTGTGTTTGTCCGCGGGTAAAGAGCCCTGAACCGTGCACACGCGGCAAGATCCCGACTTCAGCCGATAGCGGCCGGATCTCGTCGACTTTTCGCCCATCCGGCCGAATTTTATCGACCGTGATCAAACGGCGCACGACGTCTTTTTCCAATTCTTCCAAGACTGCGCGAACTTCTTTTTCAAGTTCAGCGGCATTTTCAAGGCGAATGAATTTCTCCGCATAGCTGCCTTTGATTTCTTCTTTCAAATCAGCGATCGCATCTTCACGTGCCAGTTTTTCTTCTGTCAAAACTGCTTTTTTCATTTCTTCGTAGTATTGATCGAAGATTTCTTTTTTCAATTCTTCGTCGATCTGCAAAAGGAAGATTTCTGTTTTCTCTTTGCCGACTTCTTTGATGATCGTCTCTTCAAACGTGATCAAGTCTTTGATCGCTTGGTGGCCGAACATCAAAGCGCCGAGCATTTCTTCTTCAGAAACTTCTTTCGCGCCGCTCTCCACCATATTGATCGCGTCTTTCGTTCCGGCAACGGTCAATTCGATCGTAGATTGCTCTTGCTGTTCAAGCGTCGGGTTCAAAATATATTCGCCGTCGATATAACCGACTTCGACGCCGGCGATCGGTCCGCCAAACGGAATATCCGAAACACACAAAGACAAAGAAGAACCCAGCATTGCCGCCATTTCCGGTGCGCAATCCTGTTCGACACTCATCACGATGTTCGTAACTTGGACCTCGTTGCGGAAGCCGTCAGCAAACAACGGGCGCAGCGGGCGATCGATCAAACGTGCCGTCAGCGTTGCTTTTTCGCTTGGGCGACCTTCACGCTTGATGAATCCGCCGGGGATCTTGCCGACAGCATACATTTTTTCTTCATAGTTTACCGTCAAAGGGAAGAAGGGAACATCCTTCGCTTCTTTGCTGGCAACCGCTGCAGTCAACACGACCGTGTCGCCGTACCGCACTAAAATAGCGCCATTTGCCTGTTTAGCTACTTGGCCGACTTCGATCTGGAGCGGACGGCCGCCCCAATTCATGGTAAATACTTTTTTCTCTGACATTTTCGTCTCCTATTGTTTACTTTTTCTTGAGCGGGAACTACTAAACAAATGACAAAAGGTGGTGCGCTTTTGTCACGACCTCTTCTATAAACGGCATTTCAAAAGCAGCTTCTTCGGAAATAATCCGAAAAATCTCTAAAATATGAAAAACTATTTTCGGATTTTCCTTCTTATTTCTCGAAGCTGAGCGCTTTTGTCACGACCTCTTCTATAAACGGCATTTCAAAAGCAGCTTCTTCGGAAATAATCCGAAAAATCTCTAAAATATGAAAAACTATTTTCGGATTTTCCTTCTTATTTCTCGAAGCTGAGCG
>JALCOL010000006.1 GCA_022649665.1 Enterococcaceae bacterium | reverse complement strand
AGTGGTTCCGCAAGAAGCTCACCTTTTTCCGCCGTTACCGCTCAGGGATCGAAAATGCCCTGCGGGTCAACTACAGCAACGGCCCGGTCGAAGGAACAAACAACAAGATCAAAGTCATGAAAAGAGTTGCCTATGGCTATCGAAATTTCTTGAACTTTCGCGCGCGGATCTACATGATCCAAGGGCTTATTTTTCAAGATCATTCCATTCTCCGCGCCGGAAAAATTGCTTAAAAGGATTCATTTTCTTGAAACAAAAAATCCCAAGCGGGCATTTCTGCTCGCCTGGGATCCACTACATTTTATTCAGTTTGAAAGCTCACCAACACTATTTGACGAAGAACCTAAAAAGCTGCTTGAAATGTTGAGTTCAACATTTCAAGCAGCTTTTTTAGCTCATTATGAAAGATTTTTCAAAAATTTTTCCAGCCGCTCGACCGCTTCTTTCAGCTGATCAAGCGAGTAGGCGTAAGAGATCCGGATAAAGCCTTCGCCGCAAGCACCGAACGCATCGCCGGGCACGACTGCAAGCTCCTCTTCATCCAAAAGTTTCAATGCGAATTCTTCGCTGGTCATTTCGTATTGCTGGATGTTCGGGAAAAGATAAAAGGCACCGCGGGCCGGATAAGTGGCCAGCCCGATCCGCTTCAATTCATGCAAAAGGTAGTTGCGCCGCTGTTCATACGATTCGCGCATCCGCCCGATAAATTCGCGGTCGCCTTTCAGTCCGGCCAGTGCCGCATATTGGCTGATCGTCGGCGCGCACATCAGCGCATATTGATGGAGCTTCAGCATCTCTTCCATCAAATGAGCCGGTGCGGCCATAAATCCCAGCCGCCAGCCGGTCATCGCGAAACTCTTTGAAAAGCCGTTGATCACGATCGTCCGTTCGCGCATTCCGGCGAGTGAAGCGATGCTGACATGTTTTTCACCGTAGACAAGTTCTGCATAGATTTCATCCGTGATCACATAAAGATCATGCTTTTTAATGACGGGGATCAGCTTTTCCAAGTCGGCACGTGTCATGATCGCCCCGGTCGGATTATTCGGGTAGGAGAGAATCACGGCTTTCGTCTTATCGGTGATCGCTTCTTCCAACTGCTCCGGAGTCAGTTTGAATTCCGCTGCTTCTTCCAGCTGGATCGTTTTGACACTGCCGCCCGCCATTACCACGCACGGCCGGTACGAAACGAAGGCCGGCTCCGGCAAGATCACTTCATCGCCGGGATTGATCAATGCCCGGCAAGCCAAGTCGATCCCCTCGCTGCCGCCGACGGTCACCATTACTTCTGTTTCCGGCTCATAGGCGACGCCAATCAGTTCATTCAGATAGCTGGCGATTTCTTCGCGCAGCTCGAGCAGGCCGGCATTCGCCGTATAAAAAGTGCGGCCGGCTTTCAGCGCCCGGATCCCTTCTTCAGTCATTTCCCACGGCGTGTTGAAATCCGGTTCGCCGACGCCAAGCGAGATCGCTTCGGGATTATCGGCGACGATATCAAAGAAGCGCCGGATCCCGGAAGGCTTTAGATCGATCAAATGCTGGGAAAGTTCCTTCATGGAGTCACCCGCATTCTGCGGTCCTTTTGGAGGCCTTGATCCAGATCGATCCCGCCGGATTTATATTTGCTCAACACAAAATGAGTCGTCGTGCTTTGGACTTCCGGGATCGATGCCAAGTTCGACGAGATGAACATCGAAATGTCTTTCAGGCTGCGTCCTTGCAGCATCACTAAGAAGTCGTAGCCGCCGCTCATCAAATACAAACTTTCGACTTGCGAAAAGCCCTTGATCTCATCAGCGAGCTTTTGATAGCCTTCCCCGCCTTGCGGAGTCACGCGCAGCTCGACCATCGCCTCGACCCAATCGTCGCGGACTTGGTCCCAGTTCACGAGCGTCCGGAAGCCGGAAATGATTCCCTGTTCTTCCAGCGAACGGATCTCTTTTTTGACCGCTTCTTCTTCCAAACTGAGCATGATCGCGATCTCGGCCGGGGTGCGGCGGGCATCTTCTTCCAGGATCCGCAAAAGCTGCGTTGTTTTTTCTTGATCCATTTTATTTGCCGCCTTCTTGCATCGAGTCAACGATCTGCTGCGCTAGTTTTTGGACTTCCGCTTTTTGCGCTTCCGTAAGCGAGGTCAAGACGGTCATCGTATCGCCGACTTGTTCCCATGCTTTCAGTTTTTCAGCAGTGAATTTCGGCAAGAGTTTCGCGGCCATCGGTGCCCATGAGCCGGTACCGATCAACGATACTTTGCGGTTTTTGATTTCCAATTGGCTCATTTCGTCAAGGAACGCTTGCATCGGCGGATAAATGTTCAAATTATACGTCGCACTGGCGATCACGACATTGCTGTATTTGAAAATGTCGGAAATGATATAGGACGCATGCGTCTTTGAAACATCATAGACGCGCAGATCTTCGACACCCATCTCCGAAAGGACGCTCGCCAAATATTGAACGGCTGAGGCAGTATGGCCGTAAACCGACCCATACGCCAAAACGACACCTTTCTTTTCTGGAATATAATCGCGCCACAATTTGTATTTGTCGAGGATCAAATCCAGATCTTTGCGCCAGATCGGTCCATGCAGCGTTGCGATATACTTGATCTCAACGCCTTCCAGCTTATCCATCGCCATTTTGACTTGCATGCCGTATTTGCCGCAGATGTTTGCGTAATAGCGGCGCATTTCGCTGAAGTATTCGTGATCATAATCGACTTCATCAACGAACAAATTGCCTTGGAGCGCTCCAAAGGCACCGAAAGCGTCAGCGGAGAACAAGATCTTGTCTTTTTTATCGTAAGTGAACATCACTTCCGGCCAGTGGACCATCGGTGCAAAATAAAAAGTCAGCTCATGCGTGCCGAGCGAAAGTGTGTCGCCTTCTTTGACTTCATGGTAATTCGCGGACAAGTCGACTTCCGGGAAAAATTGCTTGATGAAACGCAGCGACTGCTTATTCGCCACCAGACCGATCTTCGGATAACGTTTCACTAGTTCAACGACATTCGCACAGTGATCGGGTTCCATATGGTTGATGACCAGATAATCCAAGTCGCGGCCGTCCAGCACATAATCCAGATTTTCCAAAAACTGCTGCGTTGTCGAGCTGTCAGAAGAGTCTAAAACAGCGGTCTTTTCGTCATCGATGAAAAACGAATTATATGTCATGCCGTTCGGGATCGGGTACATATTTTCAAAGCGATCCATCAGTCGATCGCTGCAGCCAATATATGTTACATCTTCGGTCATTTTTTGAGTCGTTTGCATTTTTCCACTCTCCTATTAAGTCTGGCGATTTTTGATGATTGAATAAAAAAGCTCTCGTACAAGGACCCAAAGTCCTTATACAAGAGCTCGTATCGACTTTAGTCCAACACAAGTGAAGGAGCTGCATACACGCGGCCGCGCAATTCCGTGTTCAGCGCGTATAAGCCCTTCGGATCTGTTCCGAATAATTCATATTTGCGGATCATATCGTTCGCATTCTTTTCTTCTTCGCCTTGTTCTTTGACGAACCAAGTCAAAAATTCGATCGTCCGGTAGTCTTTGGCTTCTTGAGCTGCCGTATAGATCGTATTGATCAATTTTGTCACGTACTCTTCATGTTCCAAAGCGCCCTTCAGCGGTTCTTCATAGTTCTTGTAGCCGCTTGCCGGAGCATCGATCGGCAACAGTTTGACTTTGCAGTCGTTGTTCAGCATATATTGGCGAATCAACATCGCATGATCCCGTTCTTCCATCGTTTGGATCGTATACCAGTTCGCGAAGCCGTCAAGCCCTTCTGCTTCGAAATAATTGGCAAAATCCAAATACAAATAAGCAGAATACAATTCTTTTTCGATCTGAGTGTTCAATAAATCTGCAACTTTTTGATCCAACATAATATCGTTCTCCTTTTTTATGATTGTCAAAAAACAGCTCTACATTCTATTCTAGCCAAGTTGGGCTGATATTGCCACAAAAAAGTATCGATCAGCGCAAAATATCGATCAAATCCTTTTTGGCAGCGGCTCTGGCAGGAAAGACGCTGAAAATCAAACCGATCAGCGAAGAGATCCCGACCGCCAGCAAAACGACGAACAGATCCATATGAATCGAGATTTTGACGAGCGAGCCGATCCCATAGGCCAGCAGCATCCCGAAAATATAGCCGATGATGCCGCCGATCAGCGTCAACGAAACTCCTTCAAATAAAAACTGCATCATGATCGAGTTTTGCGTCGCGCCGAGCGCGCGGCGGATCCCGATCTCTTTGGTCCGCTCAGATACCGAGATATACATCATATTCATCACGCCGACCCCGGCAATGAACAGCGAGATCCCGGCGACTGCCGAAATAAAGAGCGTGATCTGACTCAAGATGCTGCCGATCGCATCACTCATCATCGCGGTATCATAAACTTCGTATTTCCCGAGCGAGGTCATCGTTCCTTTGTCTTTCAAGATATCCATCGCTTTTTCAGTCACTTTGTTCGGCTTGACGCCTTGTTTGAGCGTCAATTCGATACTTGAATTGCTGTTTTTTTCTGCCAGATAATTATTATAGGTGCTTTTCGGGATCATGATATTGGAAAGCGGCATCGAAAACATCGAATTGACCGCCGTCCCTTTGTAGACGCCGACGATCGTGAAGAGTTGTCCGCTGATCTCCAGGCCGCGATGCAGCGCATTTGCACTCGTATCATACAATCCCTTAGCCAGCGTATCATCGATCGCGACGACTTTGTTCGCAAGCGCTTGATCAGCTTCGGAAACGTTGCGCCCTTTGATCATTTCTTTATCGCCCGCAGTCGTCAAGACCAGCTCTTCATCTTTGCTGTCGTCTTTTACTTGGACTTTGATATAGGTCGTTGTCAGCTCTTGTTTCGGAAACTCGGCCTTTTCAACGCCGTCGATATTTTTCACCAGCTCCAGATCGGTCTGCTGGAAGAAGTTAGGGTTTGTTTCATAGAGATTTTGGTCATTCGGCTGGAAACTGACCGTCACCTTGACTTCGCCTTCTTTGGAATCGGTCAAGCTTTTGATCGTATCTTGTTCATATCCGCGGCCGATCGACATGATCGCGATCACCGCGCCGATCCCGACGATGATCCCAAACATCGTCAAAAAACTGCGTTTGCCGTTTTTCAAGACCGCTTTGAATGAGGTGCGCAATGTGACAAGAAGCCGCATCTATACCAACTCCTTATCTTCAATGATCGCGCCGTCGCGGATCTCGACAAGCCGCGTGCAATAAGGGATCAATTCCGGGTTGTGCGTCACCAGAATGATCGTAACGCCCGCTTCGCGGTTCAGCTCGACGAACAACTTCATGATCTCACTTGAAGTATGGGTATCAAGCGCGCCGGTCGGTTCATCGGCGATGATGAATTTCGGACTGTTGACGATCGCCCGGGCGATCGCGACCCGCTGCTGCTGGCCGCCGGAAAGCTGTTTCGGCAGCTTTTTCGCCTTTGTATCCAGTCCGACTTTTTTTAAAACACTCGCGACTTTTCCTTTGGTCTGACCAAAACCGTAACCGTTATATAAAAGCGGCAGTTCGACATTTTCGTAGACCGTGTCGTTTTCGATCAAGCTGAAATTTTGAAAAACGAAGCCGACCGTTTTGTTGCGGATATGCGAAAGCGTTGCGTCATTTGCTTGAACGAGATTTTTGCCTTCAAAAAGATATTCGCCGCTGAACTGTTTATCGATAAAACCTAAAAGGTTGATCAGCGTCGATTTCCCTGAACCAGAGGGCCCCATGATCGCGACCAGCTCGCCTTCTTCGATATGGAGATTGATGTCTTTTAGGACGTGGAGCTCTTCTTCATCGTTGCGGTAGAATTTGTTGACATTGATCAAATCGATCATTTACTCCACCGTCACTTTCGCACCATCTTTAACATCTTTGTCTGGGCTCTGCAGGATCTTTTGCCCTTTGGTAAGCCCGGAGTCGACGACGTATGCCCCGCGGCTTTCGGTCCCAGTGATCTCAGTTCGCTTGGCCTTGCCGTCTTGATACAGATACACATAAAGTTTGCCATCTTCTTTACGGACGGCTGAAGACGGCACTTTGATTTCAGCAAGCGGAACTTTGATCTGGACATTATAGCCGTATTGGATCGCGGAGTCCGGTGCGACGGTAAAATTATAATTTGCAATGCTGCTGGTGCTGGAAGACGCAGCTGCGGCTGCCGTCGAGGATGCCCCGCCGGAAACAGCAGTGGAAGACGCCGGCAACTGATCGACAGCTGTGATCTTGCCTTGGATCTTCTGGTCGTTAGCGACTGGCATGATTGTTACCGTTTGATCTTTTTTCACGGATGGGTAATCGTATTCGGAAACGGTCCCTTGGATCGTCACACTCGGACTGACGATTTTGACGACCGCTGTCGTAGGTTCTGTCTGCCCCGCTGGATTGACATACGCGATGCCGTCCATGCTGGCAGTTACATTGGTCGTGACTTTTTCTTTAGCCGATTCGACTTGCTTGTTTTGGTCTTGCAGATCGATATTTGCACTGTCAAGCGCTTGTTGGCCTTGGGTCACGGCGTCTTTTGCCGAACTAAGTGCTTCTTCATATTGCGAAACTTCGGCTTGGTACTGCTGCTTGTTGGCAGCACTTTCCGCCGTATCACCTTTTTCAGCATTCAGTTTGCTGCGCGAGCTGTTCAATTTCTGCTGCAGCTCATCGCGTTTATTGATCGCATTGGTCAGCGAGTCCTGCGCATTTTTTACAGCGAGCGATGCTTTATTGAGCGCACTTTCCTGGGTCGTGACTTGTTCTTGAACAGTATCGTTGTTATATGTCAAGATCACATCCCCCGTTTTCACGGTTTGCCCATCGGTTACGCTGATCGAAGAGATCGAGCCTTTCGTGCTGTCGAGATAGATCTCTTTGGTCTGCGACGGGATCACACTGCCCTTAAAGATCAGCGGCTCAGCTTCTTTAACTTTATAGGTAGCATATTTATCGCTTTTTTCAGCAGAAGAATTGCTTCTGAAATGGGAAAAAACGGCTGCACCGATCAAAATCACGATCAATGCCCCCAAACCGATCAAACTCCAGCGGATCTGTTTTTTGCGGCTCCATTTCGGTTTCGTTCGTTTTTCATTGTCCATCAAGCAGAAACTCCTTCATCGTTATTTCCTTCCAATTGGAACAAGCGGACGATCACTAAGACATTCATCGCCACATAAAGCAGCATCACTACAAGACCAAAAACTTTCATGACCGTCATCGTCGTGGAAACGACTTGCTGCGTCTGTGCATCTTGGCCGACTGAGGCGAAGGATAAGTTCGTTGAAACGAATAAAAAGCTGACCACATTCGTCAAAACGATCTTTGCAGTATTCAAATAGTAAGGATATTTCGGACAAAGTTTTTGGCCGATCAGCAATTTGCGGTTTTGGAAAAATTTCACGATCAAGAAAAAATTCAAAGCGATCAAAAGAATGGCATACACTTTGTAAAGCGGATGATTGATAAAATTGTAGACTTGCAGATTGTCGATCGATTCATACGTTTGCCGGTCGGGTTTTAACGTGCCCGGCAGACTTACGAGACTGCTCAAGGTCCCCAAAATCAGAAATACCAGCAGGACCGTTGTCCATCGCCGCGCGCTTTGGAACCTTTTTTGGATCAATTCTTTATTCATTTGGAACTCCCCCTTTATCTTTTGAGCCTACACGAAATGCCGCAGGGTTGCAATAGTTCCCGCGACCGATTTTTGTCAAAAAACCGCACATTTTAGTCTTTGATCAGCTGCCCGCCGAGATCACGGGACCACGCTTTTCATTCATTTGTTGTCAACGCTGCCAAAGCCGCCACGACCGGCTGGACCTTTTCGACTTGCAGATTTCCAGAAGCGTAATAGCAGAGAACCCCTTTTTCATAAAAGATGTGCTCCGGCAAGTCATTCGGCGCTTTTTCGCTGCGGATCATCACGATCCCGTATACTCCGCCGCTTCCCCCGCCGTCGCCTAGATTCCCGGTAAATTGATACGTAAATGCGGTAAACGGCACGTCTCGGTATTTCCCCTCGATGACATACGCCACTTGCCGCGCGCTTCCGCGGCCAAACGGAAACGAAGTATAGTCCGCGTACTTGTCCAAGTACGGATTACTAGTAGGGATGTTCAAATTGAGGGCGGCCGTGTCCTGCGAGTAGTCGCGGTAATGGGTGACTTTGACCATTGCCTTGTCATAAAAATATCCGTATTTTTCAGCAAAATTTTGATAGTTGCGATTTTCTTTTCCAGCATGGCGGATCGCAAAAAACACAATGCATCCGGTCCCGATCAAGAGCACTGCTACAAAGAGCGCGATCGTAAGAATTATTGGCATTTGTTAAGTCCTTTCTTTTGGCTTTTTGATTGCCCGGCCTCCTTATTTTACTGCAAAAAGCAAGGACGTGAAAATTTATGTCACGTCCTTGCTTTTTTAAGCTGTTTTCTTGTTCTTTTGGCGGATCGTCGTTAAGCTGGTCAGAAAATCAGCCAGCTCGCGGCGATGTCCTTCTGCAAATTCTTGGACGATCTTGCTGCCGATCACGACGCCGTCGCATAATTCATTGAAATGTGCGACCGCTTCTTTGGAGTCGATCCCGAAACCGGCCAATACCGGTACGGGCGAAACGGCGGCCGTTTTTTCGAAGTGTGCGTTCAGCTCGTCATTGAACGTCCGGCCGACACCCGTCACGCCGTTGACGGTCACCGCATAGACAAATCCTTCTGCTTTTTCGGTCAGCTCTTTGATGCGCGCGAAATCGCTCGTAAGCGAGACCAGCGGGATCAGCGCCAAGTTTTCATCATCGACGATCGGCTGCGCTTTAAAATACATTTCTTGCGGCAGATCGGGAATGATCAGCCCTTCAACATCCGTCTCCGCCAAATCGCTGACTAAACGCTCCAAGCCGTAATGATAAAACAAATTAAAGTAAGTCATCAAAACGAGCGGCACCGGACTTTGATATGTTTTCAAATATTCGATGATCGCTTGTAAACTTGTGCCGTTGCCCAGCGCTTGGAGTCCTGCTGCTTGGATCACCGGACCGTCGGCGACTGGATCTGAAAACGGCACCCCGATCTCGATCGCGGTCGCGCCGTTATCCGCTAACAGTTCGATATCTTCCCGCAAAGTTTCAAGCGGACGCATCCCGGCCATAAAATACGGTACCACGAGCGGCCGATCTTCTTTCGCTTTTTCCAGCATATATTTTGATAATGGTTTCATTTATTTTGCCCCTTCCAAAAGTTCTTTGATCTGCATCACGTCTTTATCGCCGCGGCCCGATAAACAGATGATCAGACTTTCTTCAGGCTTCATCGTCGGCGCCAGTTTTGCCGTATAAGCGATCGCATGTGCACTTTCCAGTGCCGGGATGATCCCTTCCAACCGGCTCAGCATTTGGAAGGCTTCTACCGCTTCATCGTCATCGATCACGTGATACTCCGCGCGCCCGATTTCTTGGAAATAGCAGTGTTCCGGACCGATCCCTGGGTAATCAAGGCCGGCAGAGATCGAAAAAGCTTCTAAAATCTGGCCGTTTTTGTCTTGCAAGAGTTTCATCATCGCGCCGTGGAGCGCCCCGACTTCACCGTTCGTCAGCGTTGCCGCATTTTCCGGCGTATCGGCACCGCGGCCGCCCGCTTCAACGCCGTACATCTTGACTGCTTCATCGTTTACGAACGGGTAAAACAAACCCATCGCGTTGCTGCCGCCGCCCACGCACGCCACAAGTCCAGTCGGCAAGTGACCGTTCTGTTCAAGGAACTGCGCACGCGCTTCGGTCCCGATCACGCTTTGGTAGTCGCGCACGATCTCCGGAAACGGATGCGGCCCCAAAACAGAACCCATCACATAATGGGTATCTTCAACATTTTCGACCCAGAAGCGCAGAGCTTCGTTGACTGCTTCTTTCAAAGTCTGGCTGCCGGCTTTGACGCTGACGACTTTCGCTCCTAAAAGTTCCATTCGAAAAACATTCAGTGCTTGGCGCTTGACATCGACCGCTCCCATGAAGACTGTGCATTCCATCCCGAACAAAGCGGCGACAGTTGCCGCAGCGACTCCGTGCTGGCCGGCGCCAGTCTCCGCAACGATCTTCTTTTTTCCCATGCGTTTCGCCAAAAGTACTTGGCCTAAGGCGTTGTTGATCTTGTGCGCGCCGGTATGGTTCAAGTCTTCGCGCTTCAAATAGATCTTCGCCCCGCCGAGCGCTTTCGTGAGCTGTTCCGCATAATAAAGCGGTGTTTCGCGCCCGACATATTGTGCCAAATAATAATCGAGTTCTTTTTGAAATTCGGGATCCTGCTTGGAATCTTCATAAGCCGCTTCTAATTCTTTCACGGCATGCATCAATGTTTCCGGAACGAATTGTCCGCCGAAATCGCCGTAAAAGCCTTTTTTGTCTGGTTGTGAGTACATAGTATTTACCCCTTTGCATTTTGAATGAATCGCTTGATTTTTTCGAGATCTTTTTTTCCGCCGGTTTCCACGCCGCTTGAAACGTCGACGGCAAACGGTGCAAAATAGCGGACCGCTGCCCGGACGTTTTCCGGTGTCAGACCGCCGGCCACAAATGTCCGTCTCATCTTTTCTTTTTCGGGCCGGATATCCTTCCAGACAAACGGCTGGCCGTTTCCGCCTAGATACTTTTGCGGCGGCGCGTCGAGCAGCAGATACTGTCCGTCACCGATTTCAGGAAAGGAAAAGTCTTTGGCGACATTTTGAGCGATGATCGTCATCGTTTCCAGTCCCGTGAGATCTGGAAGCACCCCGTGGAGCTGGATCCCATCAAAAATCCCAGCGGCAAGCGCGCAGTCGAGCTCTTCACGCGCCGCATTCGCAAACACCGCGATCTTTTTGATTTCTGCTGGCAGACCATTTGTCAAAGCCGCGGCTTTTTCGATCGTCACTTGCCGCGGACTCTTTGCCAAAACAAATCCTAAAAAGTCAGCCCCGGCGTTCACCGCTGTATCAACGGCTTCGTGGGTTGAAAGCCCGCAGATCTTGACTTTGACCATTCAGCGGACACCTCCAAGCGCTTGAAGCGTCTGGGCGGGCGTTTCCCGCATCAAGGCTTCGCCGATCAGGACCCCGGCGTAGCTTTTCGGCAGCTGCGCGATGTCGCGCGCCGTTTTGAATCCCGATTCGCTGATATGAAAAGCATCGGTCGAAAACATCCCGGCAAGTTCGATGCTGCGTTTCCGATCGACTTTGAACGTTTTCAGATCGCGATTGTTCACGCCGATGATCGCAGCCCCTAAATGTTCGGCTTCTTTCAGCTCCGCCTCGTCATGGACTTCGACTAAAACTTCGAGTCCGAGATCTATTGCGTAGTGGTAAAGCTCATATAATTCCATATACGGCAGTGCCGCAACGATCAGCAAGATCAAACTGGCACCGGCATTTTTTGCTTTGATGATCTGTTTTTTAGAAAGAATAAAATCTTTGCACAGGACTGGGACTTTTACCGTACGGCTGACGGCCGCCAAATCAGCAAAACTGCCGTGAAAATAATGTTTTTCCGTCAAGACCGAGATCGCGCTGACGCCGTTTTCTTCATAAAGCGCGGCTTGCTGGACCGGATCGACCGTTTCATTGATGATCCCCTTGGAAGGCGAAGCACGTTTGATCTCGCCGATGATATGCGGCTTTTGCGGCTGCGCCTGCAGGATCTCGGTAAATTTAGGCGGCATAGCAGCCGGCTCCTGTACGTCTTCAAACACCATTTCTTTGATATCAGCGCGCTTTTTGGCTAAAATTTCTTTTAAAAATGTCATGAAGCTACCTCCTGCGTCATCCGCTGCAATTCGCGCAATTTATCATAAGCAGCCCCGCTCGCGAGGATCTCTTCAGCTAAAGTGATCCCGCGCGCGACCGTATCGACTGCTCCGCCGGCATAAAAGCCGATCCCGGCATTCAATTTGATCGTTTCAGTTTGCGGAGTCGCTGCATTTTTCAAAACATCAAGCAGGATCTCGCAATTGTCAGCTGGGGTCCCGCCGCGGATCGCATCGATCGAATACCGCTTGAATCCTAGTTCTTCCGGCTGCAGGACTTTTTCTGTGACTGTGCCGTTTTCAAAGATCGCCAAGTGAGTCGCGCCCGCTAAATTCGCTTCATCCATCTGCCCATGGCCGTTCACAACAACGGCGCGTTTTCGTCCAAGTTTGCCGAGCGTTTCTGCCGTGGTCGTTAAAAGATCGCGGCGGTACGTTCCCATCAGCTGGTGCGTCAGCGAGACCGGATTTGTCAGCGGACCGATCAGATTGAAAAGGGTCGGTGTTTTGAGCGCGTTTCTGACGCCCATCGCATATTTCATTTTCGGATGCATATGCGGTGCGAAAAGAAAAGCGATGCCGCATTGATTCAAAAGATCCGCGATCTCTTCAGGTGTTGCCGCGAGCGGGATTCCTAAAAGTTCAAAGATATCCGCGCTGCCCGAACGCGAGGAGATGCTGCGGTTGCCGTGCTTTGCGACTTTCACGCCGCCAGCCGCCAAAACAAATGCGCTGGTCGTTGAAATATTGAAACTCTGCATCCCGTCACCGCCGGTCCCGCAATTATCCATCACATGGCCGCTTATGGCAGGAATCTTCACGGCGTTCGCCTGCATGATCTTAGCAAATCCGGCCAGCTCGTCCGCAGTTTCGCCCTTCAGCTTTTCAGCGATCAAAAACGCACTCAACTGGATCTCTTCCATCCGCCCGGCAAATAATTCTTCTGCAGCAGCTTCCATTTCGGCTTCTTCCAAGTTTTGCATCTGATATAGTTTGTCCATGATCTCTTTCATGCCGATTCCTCCATTTTTTTTAAAAAGTTCGTGACGAGCGATTTTCCTTGCGGGGTCCCAATCGACTCGGGATGAAACTGCAAACCGTAGCGCGGATACTCTTGATCTTGGATCGCCATGATCTCGCCGTCATCCGTCTTGGCGGTGACTGTGAATCTTTTTGGAAGGGTGTCCGCGGCCAGCGCAAGCGAATGATAGCGCATTACGGATAGCGGATCTTCCAACCCTTGAAAGAGTTCGCGGCCATCGTGGCGGATCTGGTCGATTTTACCGTGGCAGATCTTTTTGGCGCGGATGACTTTCCCGCCGAACGCGCTCCCGAGGGCCTGATGCCCTAAACAGATCCCTAACAGCGGAGTGCGCGGATCGATTTGCCGAATCACTTCTAAAAGCTTGCCGGCGTCTTGCGGCCGTCCTGGTCCGGGAGAAAGGATCACGGCTTGAGCCTTCTTAGCGGTCTCGAGCAGTGCCGGATCATCATTGCGCTGCACCCGGAGGTCGGGACGCGCGACTAGTTGAACCAAGTTATACGTAAATGAGTCGTAATTGTCGACAAGTAAGATCATTTTCCCACCTCCAAGAGGGCTTTCGCTTTTTGCAATGTTTCATGATATTCATTTTCGGCAACCGAGTCATAAACGATTCCCGCACCGGCTTGCACGTAAGCCGTTTGGTCTTTGATCACCATCGTGCGGATCGCGATCGCAAAATCACCGTCGCCAGTTTGCGAGAAATATCCGACGGCTCCGGCATAAAGATTGCGGCGGACCGGTTCGAACTGATTGATGCGCTGCATCGCGCGGATCTTTGGTGCTCCGCTGACGGTCCCGGCCGGCATCGTGCTTTTCAGCGCGGCCATCATCGTGGCGTTTTGCTTGAGACGCCCTTCGACTACTGAAACAAGATGCATCACATAGCGGTATCTTTCGATCGTCATAAAAAGCGTGACTTCGACGGTGCCGACTTCGGCGACGCGTCCCAGATCATTGCGGCCAAGGTCGACCAGCATCATATGTTCGGCGCGTTCTTTTTCATCTTGCAACAGTTCGCCTGCGAGCCGTTCGTCTTCGACTGCATTCTGTCCGCGCCGGCGCGTTCCCGCGATCGGATTAGTCATGACTTTGTCGCCTCTGACTGAAACTAAGCTTTCCGGCGAAGCGCCGATCACGACCGCGTCGCCCATATCCAAATAATAAAGATACGGTGAAGGATTCTGGATCCTGAGACGTCGGTAATAGCTGAAGGCGTCGCCTGCAAAATCCGCTTGAAGCCGCTGGGAAGGCACGAGTTGGAACAAGTCGCCGTCTGTGATCAACTGCTTGGCTTTTTCAACAGTTTCTTCAAACTGCTTTTGCGTAAAGTTGCTGTGATATTCGCCGACTTCAAATTCCGGAAACGAAAACTCAGCGGGTGAAACTTGCTGCAGCGAGCGTTCTGTTTTTTGAAGTGCTGCGGCGAGTTCTGCGTCCGAACGCGGGTGGTAGAGGTCTTGTTCGACCAAATAACCGGTTTCTGTCTGATGATCGATGATCAAAAAAGAGTCGAACAAGAAAAGCGACAGCTCCGGGATCCCCTGCTCATCCGGCGGCAGCTCACCGATATTTTCATAGCAGCGGGCCAAGTCATATGCAACGTAGCCGACTGCTCCGCCGGAAAACGGCAAGTCCGCGATCGGCAGCTCTTCTTTCAAGACGAAACGCTCGACTTCTTTCAGCGGATCGCTGCAGCGGTATTCGCCAGTCGTCGTTCGGAAGAACCCATCTTGAAACGAAAGATGTTCGGCAGGGTCCCAAAATATCATTGAATAGCGGCTTTTATCCTTTTCACGCGGAATACTTTCCAAGATGCATTTGTTATTCCCCTGGATCCGCAAAAATGCTGCTGCCGGCGTCAATTGATCGCTTTGAAACGTTTTGATTTTTCGCATATGCTCTCCTGCCTTTCAAATAAAAAAAAACACCCTCATGAGCTTTGCTCACGAGGGTGTCTTTACACGGTGCCACCTCAAAGAATAAGAAAAGCTTGCGCCTTTCTTCTCAACAGATCATCTAACAATGATCGGACCCGTTAACAGTGGTCATCCGGAACTCTCTACTCTCCAATGATTTTGAGATTTCAGTCGCAGATCCATTCACCGAATCGTCAAGGACCGTTTGCACCACCCACGGTCTCGCTGAACTTGACGCCTCTCGGCTACTTCTTCTGCTCATACTTTTATGATTGTTTTCTAATGTTATTGCTTTGTTGATGACAATATTATTAGAACTTCCTCATTTTGTCAATACTTTTTTCAAATTTATCTTTTCTTTTTAGAATTTGCCATATCCCCGTAGATCGGCGTCGGCAATCCGAAGCCGCCCGAGACTGCCAAAATTTGGCCGGTCGTGTAAGAAGATTCATCACTTGCAAAATACAAAACAGCATTCGCGATATCTTCGACTTCCCCGACCCGGTTCAGCGGAATGTGTTTCAAGAAGAATTCTTGGAATTCCGGCGTTAAATTGTTTTTGACCGCTTCTGTCGCCGTCATCCCCGGCAAGACAGCATTGCAGCGGATCCCGTCACGCGCGCCTTGGACCGCGATTAGTTTCGTCAAATAATTGATCGCTGCTTTGCTGGTCCCGTAAGAGATCTGCGAAATGTCCGGCAAAAGTCCGCCGACAGAAGAAATATTCACGATACTGCCGCCGATCCCTTTCATCGCTTTATAGGCTGCTTGTGTCCCTAAAAAGACACTTGCTAAATTTTCATCTAGTGTCCGAATAAATTCGGCATACTCCGTATCTTCGATCGTCAGATCTTTTTTCGGATTGCTCGTCCCAAAATTATTGACGAGGATATCCAGTTTGCCTTCCGCTTTAACGACTTCTTCGACCATTTCGCGATAAGTTTCCTTTTTAGACGCATCATTATACACATATTTGGCCGTGAAACCTTCCGCTGCCAATTCTTGGATGCGGCCGTTCGCCCGTTCTTCATTGCGGGCAGCCAGATAAACGATCGCGCCCTCTTCAGCGAAGCGTTTAGCGATCGCCCAGCCGATCCCGCGCGTCGATGCGGTGATGATTGCAACTTTGTTTTTAAGTCTCATTAGAAATTCCTCCTTGGAATCGCTTTCTTTATCGTTAAGGAGTGTAGCACATATTTTTTTGAAATGAAAGGATTTGCTCCGGAAAAAGAAAATCTGTGATAAACTAAGCCAGTAATCAATTAAAGGGGATTTTAAATAATGCAGGACTTTTTATTTTGCAAAGCATCCAAAGTGATCCAGACGCACCGGATCTTTCCATTCGACTTGAATCCGTTCGGCTTTTTGTTCGGCGGAAAGCTGATGACGATGATCGACGATTGTGCTTCGATCTCTGTCACGCGCCATTGCCGGCGCGGTGCCGTCACTGCCTCGCTCGACAATTTGAACTTTTTGCAGCCGCTCCACGGCAATCACTCAGTCTGCATCGAGTCGTATGTCTCGGGGGCACACAAAAAATCGATGGAAGTTTTCATCAAAGCGATCGGCGAAAACCTGACGACTGGCGAGCGCTATCTGGCGGCAACTTGCTTTACGACATTTGTCGCTGTGCCGTCGCACATGAACGAAGAAACAGAATTTTCAGTGCCGCTGGTCGTTCCTGAAACTGCCGAAGAAAAACGGGTCTGCGCCGGTTATGAGAAACGCCGCCAGCATCGCTTGATGGAACGCGATGAATACAAAGCATTTGCAGCGACGCTTTCTGTCGACTTGCCGTGGCAATAGTCAGCACGCTGACGGCTCAAAAAAGAACCATGCTTCCCTCTCAGGCGGGAAACTTGGTTCTTTTTGTATCAACTATTCTTCTTCCTGATCAGCCAAGACCAGCGGAAGATATGGTTCAGCGTAGATCAGCTTGCCGTCTTTTTCCTCATCGAAAACAAAGCTGCCATTTGATGTGCGGTCATAGATCTTAAGATCTTGCGGATCAAAACGCGCTGTTTTCTCCGTATCAAAGTAGATCAAAAGCTCGCCTTGATCTGCAACGTCGCTGTAGACCAGAAAATGCGGATTGCTTTTGACATTGTGGAGCAGGAGCTGTCCGCGTTTGGCACGTGTCGTTTTCGGCACGACTTCGGCAAGCATGCGCTTGCCGGCGCCCCGCTGCGTGAAGAGCACCAGCGGATGTTCTTTTTGACCGGCTTCTTCCAAAAGTGCTGCACCGATGACGTAATCATCGTCTTTCAAGCTGACTGCTTTTACGCCTTGTGCCCGCGCCCCGACGACCGGCAGCTCGTCCAAAGCAAAGCGCTGGCCGTAGCCGAAAGAAGTCGCTAAGAAAATCTCCGTTTCCGCCGGACGAACTGGGGCGACTTTGATCAGCTGATCGTCTTCTTTGAGCTTCATCGCGACTGTTCCGCGGCTCTTGTAGGTGCGCCACGGTTTGAAGTCGCTGAGAAGAGTCTGCTTCGCTAAACCATTTTGACTGAAGAAAACGAGCGTCTCTTCCTTTTCCAGCGAACGATACGGGTAGGCAAATAGGATCTCTTCATCGATCGCAAGCCCGTTGATCGTCTGCGAAATATGCTCGCCAAAGTCTTTCCAGCGGATTTCTTGGAGCTCATGGACCGGCCGGTAGAGCACATTGCCGTGATTGGTGAACATCAGCAAGTGATCCATTGTTGATAAAATATCCAGATAAATCACTGCGTCGCCAGCGCGCAGCGGAAACTCTTCATTTTTCGAAGAGCGGTACGAACGCAGACTCGTCCGCTTCAAATAGCCTTCGCGTGTCACCGAAACGATCACGTCTTCTGCCGTGATCAAGACTTCCGTATCGATCTTCAGCTCTTCGACTTCCGCTTCGATCATCGTTTTGCGCGGTGTCGCGAATTTCTTTTTGATCGCTCGAAGTTCGCGGCGCATTACTTTAAGAAGGGTCTCTTGATTTTGCAAGATCATCTCAAGTCCCGAGATCTTCTCGCGCAGCTCATCCGCTTCTTTTTGCAGCGTCAGGATATCAGTGTTCGTCAAGCGGTACAGCATCATCGTGACGATCGCTTCGGCCTGTTCTTCTGAAAACGCGTAGGCGCTCATCAAGTTTTCCTTGGCATCTTTTTTGTTTTTCGAGCCGCGGATCGTTGCGATCACCGCATCCAAGATCGAGACTGCTTTGATCATTCCCTCGACGATATGCTGGCGCGCCTGTGCTTTTTTCAGCTGAAACTTGCTGCGGCGCTTGATCACTTCTTGGCGGTGTTTGATATAGCTTTCGAGGATCGCCTTCAGTCCGACTTGTTCGGGCCGCTGATTTTTGATCGCGACCATGTTGAAATTATAATTGACCTGGAGCTCGGTATTTTTGAAAAGATAATTCAAGATCCCCGTCGCATTTGCTTCTTTTTTGAGTTCGATCACGACACGCAGTCCCGTGCGGTCGGTCTCGTCGCGCACTTCAGCGATCCCGTCGATTTTTTTCATCAGGCGGATCTCATCGATCTTCTTGACCATCGTCGCTTTATTGACTTCATAAGGGATCTCGGTCACGACGATCTGGCTTTTGCCGCCCTTCAGCGCTTCAACGGCTGTTTTGGCCCGCAAAACGACTCGGCCGCGTCCCGTCGCAAGCGCTTCTTGGAGCCCTGCTTCGCCCTGCATGATGCCGCCAGTCGGAAAATCCGGGCCGGGGATCCGTTTCATTAATTCAGCGAGTGAAGCTTGCGGATGATCAAGCAAATAGATCGTCCCGTCGATCACTTCGCTCAAATTGTATGGCGGGATCTCGGTCGCATAGCCGGCGGAGATCCCAGTCGCCCCGTTGACCAAAAGATTCGGAAAGGCAGCCGGCAAAACAGTCGGCTCCTTTTCCGTATCGTCAAAGTTCCAAACCATCTCGACGGTTTCCTGCTCGATGTCTTCCAGCAGCATCCCGCTCGCTTCGCTGAGACGCGCTTCAGTATAGCGCATCGCAGCCGGCGGATCACCGTCCATCGAGCCGTTGTTGCCGTGCATCTCGATCAAAACAGTGTTGAGCTTCCAGTTCTGGCTCATCCGCACCATCGCTTCATAGATCGAGCTGTCGCCGTGCGGATGATAATTCCCCATGATGTTCCCGACCGACTTGGCCGATTTGCGGAACGCTTTTTCAAACGTATTGCCGTCTTGGTGCATCCCGTAAAGGATCCGGCGCTGGACCGGCTTCAAACCGTCCCGGATATCCGGGAGCGCACGTTCTTGGATGATATATTTCGAATAGCGGCCGAAGCGGTCGCCCATTATGTCTTCAAGCGTCATGCTTTGTATTTCGTGCACTTACGATTCCTCCCCATCGAAAAGATCGGCCTGCGTCGCGTCTTCACTGGTCACAAGCGCATGCTCGGCTTCTTTTGATTCCAAAAGCGAACCATCTTCATCCAGTGTAAACTGGACATGACTTTCGATCCATTTGCGCCGCGGTTCGACCTTGTCGCCCATCAAGACACTGACGCGCCGTTCAGCTTGTGCAGCATCATCGATATGGACTTGGATCAAGGTCCGGCTGGCCGGATTCATCGTCGTTTCCCACAACTGTTCTCCGTTCATTTCACCGAGCCCTTTATAGCGCTGGATCGTGTAGCCTTTGCCGAATGATTTCGTGATTTTGCGCAGTTCTTCATCGGTCCAAGCATACGCCGTCTTTGCTTTTTGGCCGGCACCTTTCGCGACTTTATAGAGCGGCGGCAGCGCGATATAGACTTTGCCCGCTTCGATCAACGGCTTCATATAGCGGTAAAAGAAAGTCAAAAGCAGCACTTGGATATGCGCACCGTCGGTATCCGCATCGGTCATGATGATGATCTTGTCGTAGTTGCTGTCTTCGATCCCGAACTCCGCGCCGACACCGGCGCCGATCGTATAGATCATTGTATTGATCTCTTCATTTTTTAAAATATCTTGCATGCGGGCTTTTTCGGTATTGATCACTTTTCCGCGCAGCGGCAGGATCGCTTGGAATTTGCGGTCGCGGCCTAGTTTTGCACTGCCGCCGGCGGAGTCGCCCTCCACTAGGAACAGTTCGTTTTTCTTGGCGTTTTTTGATTGTGCCGGAGTCAGTTTGCCGGAAAGCAGCGCTTCTTTGCGTTTTTTCTTTTTGCCGTTGCGGCTCTCTTCGCGTGCTTTTCGGGCCGCGTCGCGCGCTTCACGTGCTTTGATCGCTTTTCTGACGAGCAGCTGGGCGACTTCGCCGTTTTCCAATAGAAAGAATGTCAGCTGTTCGCCGATCACTTGGTCAACGACCGTTCGGGCAGCCGGCGTTCCCAGTTTGCCTTTCGTCTGCCCTTCGAACTGCAGCAGCTCCTCTGTGACACGCACTGAAAGAACAGCAGCCATCCCTTCGCGGAAGTCGCTGCCTTCGAGGTTTTTATCTTTTTCTTTTAAAAGACCGGCTTTGCGCGCGTATTCATTGAAAACACGCGTCAATGATGTCCGAAATCCCGCTTCATGTGTCCCGCCGTCTTTCGTCCGCACATTATTGACAAACGAGATCAAGTTTTCCGAATAGCCGTCATTATACTGAAAGGCCGCTTCGACTTCGATCCCCTCTTTTTGTCCGGAAAAATAAATGATCGGCGTCAGCAGATCTTTTTCTTCGTTCAAATAAGCGACGAACTCTTTGATGCCTTCTTCATAGTGGAAAACTTCTTCACGAACTTCTTCACTGCGCCGATCGGTAAAAATAAAGCGCACGTCGCGCAAAAGAAATGCGGATTCCCGCAGCCGCTCTGCTAAAACATCATAAGAGAATTGGGCGCTCGAAAAAATCGTTGCATCCGGCAAAAAACGCACGATCGTCCCATCCGCCCGCCGGGAACGCCCAATTTTGTGCAGAGTTCCTGCCGGACGGCCGCCGTCGCGGAATTTTTCTTCATAATGCACTCCGTCGCGGTAGATCTCGACAGTCAGCCACGCGGAAAGCGCATTGACGACACTTGCCCCGACGCCGTGAAGTCCGCCGGATGTTTTATACCCGCCTTGGCCGAATTTTCCGCCGGCATGCAGGATCGTGAAAATCACTTCCACTGTTGGGATCCCGGAAGAATGGATCCCGACCGGCATCCCGCGGCCAAAGTCTTCAACAGTCACGCTGCCGTCTTTTTCCAGCGTTACATGGATCTCCTTGCCGAAACCCGAGAGTGCTTCATCGACTGCGTTATCGACGATTTCATAAACTAAATGGTGCAAACCGCGGCTGTCGGTCGAGCCGATATACATGCCCGGCCGTTTGCGCACGGCTTCCAGTCCTTTTAAAATTTGAATGGCATCATCATTGTAAGTGTCATTGTTTCGTTTTGCCATAATCAAACTCCTTCGATTGAATTCTGATATCAAACATATGTGCCCCTTTTTCTGCAACATTACTATCATATCATATTTTCATGAGCAATGGGATAAAAGCCCGTCATCTTCATTGTTTCTGCGTTTTTTTCATGATAGAATACGGAAGAATGAATGCATAAAAAGGAGTCCCGCTATGAAAATCATCATTTTGTTTCTGCTTGCTTATTTGATCGGTTCGATCCCTTCTGGTTTATGGGTCGGAAAGCGCTTTTTCCATAAAGACATTCGCAATTACGGCAGCGGAAACCTCGGTACGACCAATACATTCCGAATTTTGGGCAAACCGGCCGGCACGATCGTTTTTTTCATGGATGTCTTGAAAGGAACGCTCGCCACGCTGCTTCCGTCCTTTTTCCACCTATCCGGCATCAATCCGCTCTTCTTCGGTTTTGCCGCGATCATCGGCCATATGTTCCCGATTTTTGCGGACTTTAAAGGCGGCAAAGCCGTCGCGACCAGTGCGGGCATGCTGCTGGGGTACAATCCGGCATTCGGCTTGTTCGCTTTTATGATCTTTTTCCTGCTGATTTTTTTGACGAGCCGTGTCAGCATCGCTTCAACACTCGGTGTGCTCTTAGTCTTGATCGCGACTTTTATTTTTCCGCTCACCCATTTCTTTATTCTGCCGCACTTTGATTGGCTTTTGACCTTAATGGCGCTGGTAATGACGATCGCGATCTGGATCCGCCACCGGGCCAATTTCAAACGGATCATGAACGGCACCGAGAGCATGGTCCATTTTGGTCTGGTTTATTGGAAGCAAGCAAAACAATCTACAAAATAGCGGAAACGAGAGGCGTTTATAGCAAAAGTATCCAGCTTAATCCCGAAAAAGCTGCTTTTGAAGCAACCGTTTATTCGGAGAAAGAGGACCCGCGGCATCAAAATGATGTCGCGGGCCCTCTTTTTAGATACACACTTTTTCAAATGCAGCAGTCTATTCGATCGTGATCGAATATTCTCTTTCAAATATTTGATGCGGATCCAGTTTGTGGATCGCCAACTTTTGCGTCAAGTCGCCGGTCGCATCGACTGCGTCCGCGATCCCGCACCATGGTTCGAGACAAACGAATGGCGCTTCTTTTGGATACGGACTGCAGACCCCGACAAAATCAAAATCATCAAACGCAAGCGAGATCCGGCGCGGATCTTTATCAGCAGCGATCATGAACTTTTGTTTGCCAGGAGCGGCGAAAATCTCCGCATCATTTTTGAAAAGCTCATGCGAGAGCTTCCAGGCGGTGTTCGTCTGTGCAAGTGTCCGGTGATGCCAGTCTAAAAGCCCGCCCTTCAGCGGAATATTGACACGCGACTTGGAAGGTGAAAATTGCAGATAGTAATCATCGAACGCAAGGTTTTCGACCAGCGGGATATTGAACGCCGGATGCGCACCGATGCTGAAATACATCGGCTCTTCACTCGGGTTCTCGATGCGCCAGCGGACTTTGATCCCGCTCGACTCCAAGTGATAATAAATCGTCAGCTTAAAATCAAATGGATACATTTTGCGTGTCTCTTCATTTGCACACAAATAGCAAGAGACGCGCCGCGGCGACGTTTGATGGAGCGTAAATGGCATGTCGCGCGCAAACCCGTGGCGCGGCATCGAATATGCTTTTCCGCGGTAGGTATACTGATCTTGTTTCAGTGCTCCGACGACCGGAAAAAGAATCGGCGCGTGCCGTCCCCAAAAAGCAGGATCGGCCTGCCATAGATATTCCAATCGGTTTTCTTTATGGAAGAGCGAAGTCAATTCACCGCCCTTTTCGCTGATTTCCGCTTTGATCAACCCATTTTCCAGCAGCACCATATCCTCACCCTTTCACTTTTTCGATAAACTCTCTTTGAAACGGTCGTTCAAAATTTTGATATATGTTCCTTTCATTCCGAGTGAACGCGATTCAATGATCCCGGCCGACTCCAATTTGCGCAGCGCGTTCACGATCACAGAACGCGTGATCCCGATCTCGTCAGCGATGTTCGATGCTGTCAAGCGGCCTTCATCGCCTTTCAAAGCCGCAAAGATCGCCTTGACCGCTTTCATTTCGCTGTATGACAACGTACTCAATGCCATTTGGACTTGCGTAGCGCTCCGGATATCCGCTTCGATGCTGCGCGAGCGCTGATACAAAATCTGCATCCCAACGACCGTTCCCGAGTATTCGCCCAGCACCAGATCATCCTCATCGAATTTTGAATCGACACGCGACAAGATCACCGTTCCCAAACGCTCCCCAGCGCCGTAGATCGGAATGATCGTCGTGACCCCTTTCGGATAACTGCCGCGCAACTCGATCGGAAAAGCCGTCAGCTCGCTGTCGATCGGGATATTTGCCTCCGTCGCGCTCAGACGCCCGAGCGCTTTTGTGTAATTTTGCGGAAACTGCCGCGAATTCACGATCGAGCGCAGCCGCTCGTTATTGATGTCATGCGTTTCCTCCAGACCGATCAGCTCGCCGGTCTCATTGATGATATAGGTATTGCAGTCCAGAATGCGTCCTAAAGTCACAGCCATCTGATTGTAAGGCATTTGGCTTTGGTCATCGACTGCATTTTGCTGCTGGAGCAGCTGATTGATCTCGCGCGTTTTCTCGAGTAGCGACATCGGCATTCCCTCCTTATAAAATATAGCGGCTCAAATCGTTGTTCATCGCGATCGATGAGAGTTTCTCATCAACATAATTCTCAGTGATCAAAATCTCGCCCATCTGCATATCAGGTGCTTCAAATAAAAGTTCTTCCAACACTTTTTCCAAGATCGTGTGCAGGCGGCGCGCGCCGATATTGTCGGTCTCGCTGTTGACTTGATAAGCAATGTCGGCGATTTTTTTGATCGCTTCTTGCGTAAAGTTGACTTTGACGTTTTCCGTCCCTAAGAGCGCGATATATTGTTTGATCAGCGACTGCTGGGGCTCAGTCAAAATGCGGACAAAGTCATCCGCCGTCAAATCAGCCAGCTCGACCCGCAGCGGGAAGCGCCCCTGGAGTTCTGGGATCAAGTCGCTCGGCTTGGAAATGTGAAATGCTCCCGAAGCGATAAAAAGAATATGATCCGTTTGGATGATCCCGTATTTCGTATTAACTTGGCTGCCCTCAACGATCGGCAAAATATCACGCTGCACGCCTTCGCGGGAAACTTCGCCGCTGTTTTCGCCTTTCGAAGTGATTTTATCGAACTCATCGATGAAAATGATCCCTTGCGAGCCGGCGAGTTCGATTGCTTTTGAATTGATATCGGCTGAATTGACGAGCGTTTCCGATTCCTCTTGGATCAAAAGCTCCATTGCCTCTTTGACGGTCAGGGTGCGGCTGACTTTTTTCTTCGGTGTCAAAGCGCTCAGCGTGTCGGAAAGATCGATCCCCATTTGTTCCAAGCCGTTATTCATCATCGGCATCGGCGTTTTCTGTTCTTCGGTCTCGATCGTGACTTCACGCGTATCTAAAAGCCCTTTGCGCAATTGTTCGCGGATCTTTTGACGATTTGTCGAGATCTCTTCGGTGACTTGTTCTTCTTCGGGTTTGTTTTCCATCGCGCCGCTCAGCATCTGCATCATTTGCGCGTACTGGTTGCCGCTTTGCTTTTTCTCTTTTTTGATCCCTGGAACAAGCGCCTTGACAAGCCGGTCTTCAGCTTTGCGTGTTGCTTGGCCGCGGACATTTTGATAGGCAGTCTTCTTTACGATCGTGATCGCATTTTCGACCAAGTCGCGGACCATCGATTCCACATCACGGCCGACATAACCGACTTCCGTGAATTTCGTCGCTTCGACTTTGACGAAAGGCGCATTGACGCTTTTCGCCAGCCGGCGGGCGATCTCAGTTTTCCCAACCCCGGTCGGTCCGATCATCAATAGATTTTTCGGGGTGATCTCTTCTTGCATCGTGTGTTCCAGCTGCATCCGGCGGTAGCGATTGCGCAGGGCGACCGCTACCGCCCGCTTTGCTTCTTCTTGGCCAACGATATATTGATCCAGCTCTTTGACGATCTCTCTCGGTGTTTTATTTTCGTTCATTGATTCTCCTCCTACATCTCGTCGACAATGATATTGTGGTTCGTGAAAATACAAATATCAGCTGCGATATTCAGTGCTTTTTCAGCGATCATGCGAGCGCTCATTTCTTCACCGCAATTTTGCTTCAAGGCGCGGGCGGCGGCCAGTGCATAGTTGCCGCCTGAGCCGATCGCAAGGATCCCGTCATCCGGGGTGATCACCTCGCCAGTCCCGGAAACTAAAAGCATTTCCTCTTTGTTCATGACGATCAGCATCGCTTCAAGTTTTTGCATCGAACGCTCGGTACGCCAAGCTTGCGCCAGTTCGACCGCCGCCCGCATCAGGTTTCCCTTATATTGATTCAATTTGTCTTCAAATTTTTCTTCCAAAGTAAACGCATCCGCGACGCTCCCGGCAAAGCCGACAACGACTTGGTCATGATAGATCCGGCGGACTTTGCGCGCGGTTCCTTTCATGACGACCGATTCGCCCATCGTTACTTGACCGTCGCCGGCCATTGCAAATTTGCCGTCTTTTTTGACCGCACAGATCGTTGTGGAATGAAATTGTGATTCCATTGGATATTCCTCCTTAAACTTACGCACGCGGGAAAAAGTGTCGATAATTTTCCTGCATTTTTTTAGTAGTGACATGGGTATAGATCTGCGTTGAGCTCAAACTGGCATGCCCTAAAAGTTCTTGGACTGTCCGCAGATCAGCGCCGTTGTCAAGCATGACAGTCGCAAAAGTATGCCGCAGCATATGCGGATGAAGATCTTTGGACAAACTGCCACGCTCAATGATCTTTTGGAACACGTAGCGGATCCCGCGGGCCGTGATCGCGTCTCCCCAGCGGCTGACAAAAACAAACGGATGCTCTTTTTGATATTTTGCCATCAGCGGCGTACGGCACTTGTCAAAATAAACTTCCAGTGCATCAAGCGCGAATCCGCCGATCGGAACATAGCGGTCTTTTTGGCCTTTCCCGTGAAGCAGTACGATGCCGGTTTCAAAGTCGATCTCGCCGACTTTGAGCGCGACCGCTTCGCTGACCCGCAAGCCGGTTGCATAAAAAGTTTCCAGCAGCGCGCAATTCCGCAGATCGAGCGGTGCTTCGCCGCGCGCCGCTTCAAACAGCGCTTCCATTTCATCTTCATAAAAAAAGTGCGGCAAACGCTGCGCCTTTTTATGCAAGTGAAGGTAGCTGAACGGATTTTCTTTAACAGCCCCGTTTTTCAGCAGAAACTGATAAAAAGAACGCAAGCTGGAGATTTTGCGTCCGATCGAATTTCGCGCATATTTTTGATCGTAGAGCCATGATAAATAGCTGCGAACATCAAGGTAATCTAGCGTCAGGTCTGCGGGAAGCGAGCCGCTTTCCTCCAGATACTGAAAAAAGCGGCGAATATCTTTCTCGTAGCCGCGGATCGTCAGCGGCGAATAATTTTTTTCGTTTGCCAAATAGTTCACAAAAACGCTCAGCCATGCTGTTTCGCTCATCGCACCACCCCCATAGACAACAAAACTTTAGCACAAACTTTTTAAATGCACAATTTAATTGTCAGAATTTACTCAATTGTTGCATAAATTTTAACACTTCTCGCACAAAGTTGCGACAAAAAAATGCTTGGAGCACTTCCTCCAAGCATTGAAAGCATTACAATGTCGTCCAATTCGTGATTTCAGCCAAGCTGCGCTCAGCAAATTGCTGATACCGCAATTTTTTGTCGCGGATCCTTTTTTCGAGCGGTGCGATCAAACCAAAATTCGCATTCATCGGCTGAAAATGTTTGGAATCCGCATGCGTGATGTAATGCGCCATTGCTCCGATCATGGTCGTTTCGGGCAAAGTCAGCGGCGCTTCGCCGCGGTACAGACGCGCCGCATTGATCCCGGCCAGCATCCCGCTGGCAGCCGATTCAACGTAGCCTTCTACGCCCGTCATTTGCCCGGCAAAAAACAAGTCCGGCCGTTTTTTCGTTTGATAAGTCGGTAAAAGAAGATTCGGCGAATCCATAAATGAATTGCGGTGCATCACCCCATAGCGGATAAATTCAGCATTTTCCAATCCCGGGATCATGCGAAAGACTCGCTTTTGTTCGCCCCATTTCAAATGGGTCTGAAAACCAACGATGTTATATAGCGAAGCTGCAGTATTGTCTTGCCGCAGCTGGACGACGGCATACGGCCGCTTGTCTGTTTTCGGGTCTTCCAAGCCGACCGGTTTCAAAGGGCCAAAAAGCATCGTCCGTTCACCGCGCTTTGCCATGACTTCGATCGGCATGCAGCCTTCGAAAAATTTTTCTTTTTCAAACGAATGAAGCGGCGCTAATTCCGCGCTGACGAGTGCCTCGTAAAATGCCAGAAATTCTGCCTGATCCATTGGACAGTTCAAATAAGCGGCTTCGCCTTTGTCATAGCGTGATTTCAAATACACCTTCGAAAAATCGATCGAGTCTTTCGCAACGATCGGTGCTGCGGCATCATAAAAATAAAAACCGGCTGATCCGTTGAATTCTTGGATCTTTTGCGCCATTTTTTCGGCGGTCAAAGGACCGGTCGCGATGATCGTCAACCCGTCCGGGAAGTCAGCCAATTCTTCGCGAACGACTTCGACATTCGGATGGCTTTCAAGAGCCGCAGTCACTGCTGCTGAGAACTGATCGCGGTCGACCGCCAAAGCACCGCCCGCCGGAACTTGCGTCTGGTCAGCAGCGCGCATGATCAACGAATCAAAGCGGCGCATCTCTTCTTTTAAAAGCCCAACGCCGTTCGTCACGCTTTGCGCTCTGAGAGAATTCGAACAAACTAATTCGGCAAACCCCGCCGTATGGTGCGCCGGGGTCGCGGCAGTCGGCCGCATTTCGAACAGCCGGACCGGCACGCCTGCTTGCGCAAGCTGCCATGCGGCTTCGCTTCCCGCCAAGCCCGCGCCGACTACATTCACATGTTTTGTCATGCTTTTTCCTCCGCTATTTCACGATGTCTTCTTCATAATCGCCATTGCTGCAGACCACTTGCTTGCCGCCTTTGACTTTCTTCTCAACTAAATAACCGCCACATTTCGGACAATTGCGGCCGATCGGCTTGTCCCACGAAGTAAAGTCGCAGTCCGGATAGCGCGAGCAGCCGTAAAAGATCCGGTTTTTCTTGGATTTTCGTTCCACGACTTGTCCTTCATGGCAGACGGGACAAACGACGCCGATCTCTTTGACGATCGGCTTTGTGTTGCGGCATTCCGGAAAGTTGCTGCAGGCATAAAACTTGCCGTAGCGCCCCAGTTTGATCACCATTGGCGACCCGCAAACATCACAGTCGAAGCCCGCCGGCTCATCTTTGATCTGGATCTTCTCCATATTCGTTTCGGCGGTTTCCAGTTCTTTTGCAAACGGTTTGTAAAACTGGTCGACGACTTTCACCCATTCAAGTGCGCCATCTTCGACTTTATCGAGATTATTTTCCATCTCGGCCGTAAACGAAGTATTGACGATCTGCGGAAAGAATTCAACGATCAGATTGTTGACGATCTCACCGAGTTCGGTCGGCTCGAACCGCTTGCTGACGAGCTTCACATAATACCGGCGCTGGATCGTTTCCAAAGTCGGTGCATAAGTCGACGGGCGGCCGACACCATTTTCTTCCAGCATTTTGATCAGCGTTGCTTCACTATATCGAGCTGGCGGCTGCGTGAAATGCTGTTTCGGTTCGATCGAAGTATTCGTGATCATTTCGCCGACTTCCATTTCCGGCAGGAGCTTTTCTTGATCCTTCGTATTATCAGCATAGACTTTCAAATATCCCGGGAATTTGATCTGCGAGCCGTTTGCCGCGAACACGACCCCGTTTTGATCCAATAAGACTTTTACAGTATCCAAAACAGCCGGTGTCATCTGGCTGGCGACGAAACGGTTCCAGATCAGCGTATAGAGCTTCAGCTGATCTTTATCGAGATAGCTCGCGATCTTTTCAGGGGTATGATTGACGCTAGAAGGCCGGATCGCCTCGTGGGCGTCTTGAGCGCCTTGCGGATTGACGACTTTTGCACTGCCGTGAGCAGAATATTCCTCGCCAAACGTTTCCGTTAAGTATTGCGCGGTCTCGGCTTTGGCAACGTGTGAGATCCGCGTCGAGTCCGTACGCATATAAGTGATCAACCCGACTGTGCCTTGTTTGCCGAGAGCGATCCCTTCATAGAGCTGCTGAGCGACCATCATCGTTTTCCGCGTCCGGAAATTGATGCGGTTGGCGGCATCTTGCTGCATGCTGGAAGTCGTGAAAGGTTTCGGCGGATTCTTTTTCCGCTCTTTCTTTTCGACTTTTGACACTTGGAATTCTTTGTTTTTCAAAAGATCCATGACTTCTTTGACGTCTTCGGCAGTTTTGAGCTTTTTGCGTTTGCCATTCACCGTATAGAAGCCGGCTTTGAAATTTTTCTTGCCTTTGCGGAAATTGCCGTCGATACTCCAATATTCTTCCGGTACGAAGTCGCGGATCTCTTGTTCACGGTCAATGATGCTCTTAAGTGCGATCGACTGGACGCGTCCAGCGCTCAAGCCTTTTTTCACTTTTTTCCACAAGAGCGGGCTGATCGAATATCCAACCAGCCGGTCCAAAATACGGCGCGCTTGCTGAGCATCAACAAGATCGAGCTTGATCGTGCGTGGATGCTTGAATGCCTCTTTAACGGCCTCTTTGGTGATTTCATTGAATACGACGCGATTTTGATCTTTCAGATCGAGTCCTAATAAATACGCTAAGTGCCAAGCGATTGCTTCCCCTTCTCTATCCGGGTCACTCGCGAGATAAACTTTTTGCGCTTTTTTGGCAAGTTTTTTGAGCGACTTGATCACATCGCCCTTGCCGCGGATCGAGATATAATGCGGCTCATAATTATTTTCGATATCAATACCCATTTTGCTTTTGGGCAAGTCGCGGACATGTCCGACACTCGCAACTACTTTATAATTTCGCCCAAGATATTTTTCGATCGTTTTGGCTTTGGCAGGTGATTCAACGATCACCAGATATTTGTAGGCCATGACTTGTGGGCTCCTTTCGCAATCCTTGTAAATAATCGTAGCCTATCATATGCCATAACAAATCTGTTTGTCAAGAAGCCCAAATCGCTAAAAAAAATAACCGGCCGTTTTTTCAGTTGGATTTTTTCAATTAATAGGCATTTATTTCTTCTATTATATGCTGCGGTTTGAAGACGCATTTCGCGCCGTCTTGGATCAGCTGCAAGCTTCCCAAATACGCTTCATAAAGCGGACTGCCGGGAAAAACGAACACTTCGCGGCCGTTTTCCAGCGCGATCTGGGCCGTGATCAAGCTGCCGCTGCGCTTTTTTGCTTCCACGATCAACGTTCCGCAGGCGATCCCGGCAATGATCCGGTTTCTGAGCGGAAAATGATGGCGCTTCGGTCCGACCGCGGGCAAATATTCGCTCAAGACCAGTCCCTTTTCTTCGATCCTTCTTTTCAGCGACTCGTGCTGCTTTGGATAGCATTGATCAAGACCGGTCCCCATCACAGCGATCGTCGGCACTTCGTTTTCCAAGCACATTTCGTGCGCTAAACCGTCGATCCCGCTTGCCAAGCCGCTCGCGATCACGAGCTCGTGAATAAACAGATCCGGCAGAAACATCCGCAGCAAGTCGACCGACTCGGCCCGCGGGTGGCGGCTGCCGACCACTGCCAACAGCGGCTGCTGCAATAAAGCGATCTCCCCGCGGTAGAACAAAACACTCGGCGGTGCATATGTTTCGCGAAGCGCTTCAGGATATTCCTCATCAACGATGGTGATATAGTCATTGTTTGCCGTAAATTCAGCGATCTTTTCGTCAGGAAAGCGCGTATTTGTTTCCTTCCAGGATGTTATAAATTCAGCCTTTTTCACTACCCCGGCCTGCATGCTGATTTCTTCTGCCGAAAGCGCCGCAAGATCAACATCTTGCGCGACCAGCCGCTGGATCCCCAGATTGCCGATCCCGCGCGTCAAATATAGTTTGAGGATCATCGTTTTCAGTTTGTTTTCCATTTGTTTCTCCCCCTTAGCAGGAGATACGCAAATGATTCACAGAACTGCTTTGACCGGTGCAAATGTTTTGCGGTGGATCACAGTCGCCCCTAACTGTGCAAGGCCGGCCAAGTGTTCTTTCGTCCCGTACCCCATATTGCGCTCTAAGCCGTAACCTGGGTATTTTGCGGCCAACTCGATCATCAGGCGGTCACGGCTTTCTTTGGCTACGATCGAAGCCGCGGCGATCGAAACTGATAACATGTCGCCTTTGATGATCTTTTCTTGCGGCAGGGCCGCCTTTTCAAGCCGCATTGCATCCAAAATCAAGTAATCCGGCGCCGGATCCAGCTCTTCGACCGCGCGCATCATCGCGACTTTCGTTGCTTCATAGATATTCAGCTGATCGATTTCTTCGACCGAAGCTTGGCCGATCCCGATCGCAAGTGCCGTTTCACGAATCTTGGTAAGCAAGATCTCGCGCTTTTCATGGCTCAACTTTTTTGAGTCGTCCAGGCCTAAGATCGTAAATTTTTGCGGAAAAATCACTGCCGCAGCAACAACTGGCCCTGCTAACGGTCCGCGGCCGACTTCATCGATCCCCGCGATCAAACGATAACCGGCAGCAAAACCTTTTGTCTCATAGTCGCACATTTCTTGAAAATGTTGTTTCAGCTGATTTTCATGAATAAGCGCTCGCTGGTGTTTTTTGATCAGCTGCTGGACGCCTTTGCGCGGATCCTTTTCCCAAAATTGCCACAACGGATCGCTCTTAGGACAATTTTCCATTTTTTGTTTAATAAGCCGAATCGAATCCCTCACGCCTGCTCCTCCAAACGATCAAAAGTCAGCGGCCCCAATTTGCCGTTTCGCAAGTCTTGCAAAAACACTTCGCTGCCGCGTTCATAATCTTCCTGCAGCCCGCGCTTTTTCGTGATCGCAAGCAGCAGTTCGACCGGCGTCATCTCTGCGGTCTCCGTGAGCTGATAGCGTTCGCTGAGGCGCTGCGGATAATATCGCTGCAAAAAGGCCAAACCATACAGCGCCACATCATCCAAGTGCAGCAGCTGGTCTTTGATCGCACCACTTAAAGCCAGTTTTTTGCCGACTTCCGGATCTTCGAATTTTGGCCACAGGATCCCCGGCGTATCCAAAAGCTCCAGTTTTCCAGCGACTTTCAGCCACTGCTGCCCTTTCGTGACCCCCGGACGATTGCCGGTCTGCGCTATTTTTTTACCGATCAGGCGGTTCATGAACGTCGACTTGCCGACGTTCGGGATCCCCAGCACCATCGCCCGGATCGCGCGCGGCTTCAACCCGCGGCTTTGATCTCTTTTCAGCTTTTCTTTCAATACTTCTTGGGTCTTCGGCAAAATCGATTTCGCGCTTTGCTGCTTTTTACTGTCTAAAGCGAGCGAACTGATGCCGCTTGCTGCGAAATATTCTTCCCAGGCACGCGTCATGCTGGGGTCTGCGAGATCCTTTTTATTCAAGATCAAAAGCCGCGGTTTGGCCTGGATGATCTCATCGAGCAGCGGGTTCTGACTTGATCTTGGCAGCCGCGCATCAACGAGTTCATAAACGATATCGACATGTTTTAAATTTTCTTGTACTTGGCGTTTGGCTTTGGCCATGTGGCCGGGAAACCATTGGATTGCCATATTTGTAAGTCCACTCCTCTTTTTTTGTTGAGAATTATTTTCCCAATGTACTTTGAGTATTTCTTGACTCATACGTACTGATTTCGCGTTATCTTTCGCATTTTACCATAAATCAGATTGATTTTCTGCTAGTTTGCCAGAGAGAAATAGAGTCGGCAGAAAATCGCGAGATCTTCTGCCGACCCTATTATACAGTATTTCATGGAAATCTCTTCTATCTTTTAGCTCATAATTTTTCCGGTCATCTCTTCATAATCGGTCTTCATCCTGTGAAAGGCGATTTTGATGTCTTTATCAAGACCAAACAATCCGCTGCGACCCACGATATAAATATCAGGACCTGCTTCATCGATTCTCTTGAAAGATTTTCGATTGGAGGATCCGTCCATCTCGATGACATAATCGTAGCTATGTTCTTCCCGTAATTTTCGCAAAGCAACAATCTTATCTAATGTCGTTTCGATAAAACGTTGTCCGGCAAATCCCGGATCAACTGTCATAATCGTGATTTTGTCCAGCAACTCGATATATGGAAAGATCGTTTCGATCGGCGTCTCTGGATTTAAAACGATCCCCGCCTTCAAGCCGGCATTATGAATGTGGTCAATCAAGCGAAATGCTAAGCCATCCAATACTTCCGCATGCATGCAAATCCATTCGCATTTCACGTTGATCAGCTGTTCAACCCAAAAACTCGGATCCGTGACCATCAGATGCGCTGACATTGGCAGGTCGCTGATTTTCCTAACTTCTTCAATAAACCACGGAGAAAGACTGATATTCGGTACATAATGCCCATCCATGATGTCGATGTGAAAAGAATCCACATGCTCATTTAAAAATTCGATTTGTTCTTTGAATTTATCTAGATCCATCGTCATCAAAGATGGGGAAAATTCAACTTTACGCATTTATTTCCTCCTCTTTCTTTTAAACCGCCTAGTAGTCGAACCCGTTTTTCTTCTTTTCCGTTAAATCACGGTACATCAGCAAACCCGATCTAACTTCGTTTAAAAAATCTGAATATCGTCCAAATTGATTTCCTCTTCTTCTGCTTCTTTTTCAAGAAGCATCTCTTCTTCTGGGACGTTTTTCTTGATTACCGCCAAAACTACCCCAGTCACGATGATATTCACTATCAGCGCGATCACACCTGCCCAGGGCTTCGACATTGTCGGGATCATCAGGACCCCGCCAAACGGAACCGTAGCGTCCGCCCCTAAGATCATCGTAGTCGCCCCGCCGACGAATCCGCCAATCGCAGTCGCGACGATTCCGCGAACCAAATCGTTCATGACGATTGGAATCACTCCTTCAACGATATTAATGACTCCCATTGGGACAGCTGATTTCAATGCTTCGACTTCGACTTTTGAATAGATATTTTTATGGAATAATTTTGCGATGAAATAAGCCAAACCAAAGCCGATTGGTGTTGCCGTATTTACTAGCTGTAACGCGGTGATCGGCCCATTGAGACCTTCCGCTTGCAGTGTTAATACAAAGGCAAAAACTGTTTTGTTTATCGGACCCCCATAATCGACTCCGCTCAAAAGACCAATGACTCCGCCGAAAACTAAAAGCGAAGAATTACTTAAACCGCTAAGAAAACTTGTCAAAGCTGAAGTCAAAGCCGCGATTGGTGCGCCGATAATATAGACCATCACTAACCCACCGACGATAGCTGAAATAAACGGAATGATCAAAGTAGGCATCAATCCTTTGGCCCAAGCTGGAACTTTCAAATATTTCAGAATCGCCATTACTAAATAGCCGGCCATATACCCGCCCAAGATTCCACCAATAAAACCGGCTCCGATCGCATTGGCTGTCAAACCAATGATAAACCCTGGTGCGATACCAGGTTTTCCAGCGATCGAATAAGAGATCCCAGTAGAGATCACGACCGGCAGCAGCCCGAGACCAGCACCCCCCATTGTCGCTAGCGCGTCCCAGATCGAAAATTCACCTTGAACTAAACTTGCCTGACTGCTCCCGCCGAACGCCATTCCAATCGCGATCAAAAAGCCTGCTCCGCAGACAATCGGGATCAAGTAAGAAATAGCGGTTAATAAATGTTCTTTCAGCTTTAATTCTTTGATTTTTTTCATGTTTGCCTCCCTGTAATCAGGCTGTCGCCTTTTCATTTTAAATCAGCAAATCGATTCCCCGTGATTTATGCAAATGCCGCAATTACTTGGGCAGTATCTTTTGCTTCGATCAACTTTTTAACGACCTCGTCGTTTCCAAGTTTTCGCGCAAACAGCGATAATAATTTTAAGTGCGTATGCGCCCCTTCGTTGTCATTTCCGACTGCAAACAAAATAATTCCTTTGACCCCGCGACCGTCTAATGATTCCCAGGGAATCTCTTTATCAGCTACACCGATCGCGACCCCTATTTTCTTCACATACGTACTCTTCCCATGTGGAATCGCGATAAAGTTGCCGATGCCAGTCTGTCCTTCGGCTTCGCGCATGTAAATGTCTGTAATAAATCCAGCGATATCTGAGATATAGCCGTTATTGAATAGAGTCGTTGCTAATTCTTTCAGCGCCTCGTCTTTGGTCTGCGCACTCAATCGTGTTCTCACATTTCTAGGATCGATGATTTCATTGACTTCCATTTTTTCACTCCGCTCCAGTTTATTTATTTTTGGCGATTTCTACCGCTTTTTCGATCAGCTTGTTCGGAGACTTCACAGCAATTTCTGTTGGGACTTGAATGACTCTTTTTCCTTCAAAACGCTCTCGACCGCTGATTTTCACATCGACTGCCAAAATGACCACATCCGCTTGGTCAATTTCTTCATCTGTTAGCGGATTTTCGATTCCGATCGTTCCTTGTGTTTCAACATGGATGTCATGTCCGCCTTTTTTTGCTGCGTTTTCTAATTTTTCTTGCGCGATATATGTGTGTGCGATTCCAACGGTACATGCTGCTACTCCAACGATTTTCATAATGATTTCCTCCCTATATTGACTAAGTCGTTTATAGCTTCTTTGTTATTTGCGTTGAGTAATTTTTCCAAATATTTTTCATCTGCGATTTTCCTCATGAACTCAGCGATCGCTTGCTTGATCTCTTTTGTTTCCTTTTCCGCTAATAAAATGACGATCAGCAATTTCACGCGACCGATATCTTTCGACCATCCCGCGATCGGTGCTTTAAGCTTGATGATCATGACTCGTGTTTCCGTTAAGTCGCTTGATTCGATATGCGGCAGTAATACATCTTCAGCGATTTGAATGTTTCCAGCTAATGCTCTGGTGCGCAGTCCTTGTTTGATCATAGTCTCAAGCTTTTGATCATCAGACGCCGCGTGTTCGCTGATAAAATGGTATATCTCTTCCGGCGAATGGAGTTCTGCGTCTATATAAACATTTAAAAGTTTATCGTCCATGATAGATCTCCTCGATTTTTTCTTGGATACGGGCTTGATCATCAGCAGTCAGCATCGCACTGACTAGAAGAGTATTGATTGAAACTTGTTCATTCAGCGCAATCGTCGTCAAAATCAATTCAAGTCCTGGATGTTCCGCCAAAATGCGCCGGTAGTCTCTAGAAGCCACTACACTAACGATCTTCAATTCCGGAAATTTTTTTGAAACTTTCGTACGCAAAAGCTCTGAGGTCCCGACGCCTGTCGTACACATAATCACAGTCTGAATCGGCAATTGATGCGTTTCGATGACTCTAGCAAAATACAAGGTAATAAATCCCGCTTCATCTGGATTGATCTTCTCCAAATGAAATTTCTCGCTAACCTCTTTTGAAACTTCGGTAACATCTTGATAGATTTTTTCATAAGTGATTTGGATCTGCTCAAGCAACCCGTTTTTTACTCGGATTCGGTTCTCCAAACGATTCAACATTGGCTTAATGTGGTTTGCCAAGTCATTGAAGATCGAGTCGCTTTTGATAACGAGATCCAAGCGTTTTCCCATTTCAACCAAGTAGTACTCCGTGACTGCGATGACTGAGCTGCTGAAAGCTTGAATTTTTCCCGCTTCATTATCCATTCGTGAAGACACCATATATTGATATAAATAAACGACTTCAATTTCAGGTAATCTTTTTCCTAAATACTTCTCCACATTACTGATAATCTCCGTAGCGATCGACTTGATCTTCGGATCCTCATCCAGGACTTCTCGCTGGCTGTTTGAAATAGCCTGCGGAAGAAATCTTTGGCTGCTCTGGCGAGTTCTAGTAATCAGAATATACACGTGGGAAAAAATATTTACATTATATGGATAAGGTATGTTTCCGTTCAGCTCTTGCTCAATGAGAGCCAGCTGATCTGTGACAAACAAAACATCATATCTATTAAAATTTAGTCCTTCAGAAGCTTTGATTTCCTCGATATCAATAAAGTTCATTCGCTGAATCAAATCAGCGATCGCTCTGCGAACATCCTCCTCTTTTCCAAGAATAGCCAAAGTTCGATTTTTCCGAACAAGTTGAAGGTCATAAACTCGGATTTTTTCAGAAATCACTTTCTCATCGTTTGCGATGGCGGAGTCTCCAATAAAATGTTTTTTAAATAACTCACTGATTTTCAGCGACTTTGGAGAAGATAAGAGTAATTCTTCCATCACAGTTTCTTGTCGCTTCGCTGGAGTTGTCTCGATGTCACTTGCTGCGGCGGACATGGACTGCTGAATAAATTTTTCATAATCCAACTTGTACCCTCGACCCTTTTCTGAAATGATCAAGTGGTCCCCTTCATAGTCCTCATTGATTTTCTTTACCAATCGATAGACTGTTTTCGTGGATGTTTTCATCAGTTCAGCAAGCTTTTCCGAGGTCATAAAGTTTCGCTGTTTTGAAAGAAGCAGTTTTAGTTTATCTTCGCGATCTTTTTGACGATTCATGCTTGTCCCTCCCTGTACTTAAATCATAAGGCATAATTACGAAAACGCTTCACTGTCTTTTGTCCATTGCAATGGACAATCTAAAAAAATTAAAAAAAGCACCCGTTTTCTGGATGCTCTTTGAAGTTTTTATTAAAATGTTTATCCCTATCAATTGCTCCTACTCGCGATCCAGTGGATGTCTTTCACCGGAAAATAAACGAAATGGGCTTTGCCGATGATGCTTTGTGCTTTGATCGGCCCGAATGACCGCGAATCTTTTGAAAGATGCCGGTTGTCGCCCAATACAAAATATTCATCGTTTTTCAGCTGCGCTTGATGAGCGATCTCTTTGAGATCGAAGTCGCCCGTAAACGGGATCCCATTCACCTTTTTCTTTTTCAGAAAAGGTTCGTTGATCTGCTTGCCGTCGACTAAAAGCTGATCTTGGCGGTAAGCGACTTCCTCGCCCGGAAGAGCGACGACCCGTTTGACTAAAATCATCCCATCATTCCCGCGAAAAACGACGACATCGAACCGCCGGATCGCGCTCATCTTCTCCATGATCAAATAGTCCCCCTGCCTGAGCGTGGGGCTCATGGAATTCCCATGGACCGGGATCGGGATCAAAAGAAAGGCCCGGATCACAAAAGCGAGTGCGATCGCGCCCAAAATTTCTTTAAAAATCGACCAGAAAAGATCCCGCCGTTCGGCCGGCGACTTTTTGCTACGGGCCATGTTCTCTCCTCCAAGCCTGCTTAATTATTCTCGATATACTTCTGCCAACTCGCGTCAAACGCATCCATATCCACTTCGCCAGTCATTTCCAAAAAATGGGAAAGTTCTTGGTAATCTTGGCTCTGCTTCGGAAAATCCGGCATCGCACAAACGATATTGGCAACTTCCGCAAGCCGGCTTTTCGGATTCGGATGCCGCTCGGTCTCCATATAGTGATAGTAGCTTCTCTTCATCTCGACGCCCCTTTTACTTGTTCGCTGTTTTCTTCAAATAGACACTAAAACGCAATTCGTCGTCCGCCAAATTGATCCGTTTAGCTTTCAGATAGACGCCTTTTGCTGCTTCAAATTTATCAAAGTGCAAAATGATCGCTTTTTCCGACTGATCGATCGTGATCCACTTGGGAAAATCAAATTGCGTATCAATAAAGCGGAGCGCCTGCGAGATCGGCAGCTGCAAAGTTCCTAACGCCAGCGTACGGGCCTTTAACTGCAAGTTGCCGTTTTCCATTACATATGGATCGAAACTCAAGTGAAAGTCGATCGATTGCCCCAAGATCTGAAGCGTTCCCGAGAGCATCGCCTGTTTGCTCAAGACGAGCTGGTACTTCGTTTTGTTTTTTCCTTGATACGCAGTCAGAAAGTGACTGATCAGCGTATTCGCCTGTTCTTTGGTCATCGTGATGTCCGCCAAATCAGTCCCCGCCGGCATGCTTGTTTCCTCATCGGTTGCGATCTCTTTTGGAGAAGATAAAAGATTCACTGTGAAAAAGATCACGACCCCAGCAACAAGGCCGAGCAGGATGAGGGTCGCGATCTTCCAAAGATCGCGCTGCGGCCGCTTTTCGCTAGACTTCAATTTATTATTATTCGTTTGTTTTTCCATCTACTTCTCCTTTGGCAGCCAGTCATCTTGCGTTTTGATCATTTCATCTTGAAAGGCCGTCGCGATCATTTCGTACCCCAATGAATTCGGATGAAAATGATCATCGCCTAAATAGATCGGCAGCTGACTGGTATCTGCCGCATCGCTGCTTGAAGAATCACTGCTGGTCGCGCTGCTGGATGCAGAACGGTCGGTGACGGTTGCCATAAACTTCTCGCTGATCGGGACGAAATAGACCTTTTCTGCTTTATCAGCAGTCTGACGAGTCCCCTTGTTCCAGCGGTCGACATATTCGCCAAAAGACTGCGCTTCATCAAGCTGACCGTAAAACGGATTATAGATCCCTAAAAGGTAGATTGGAGCTTTCGGATTGAGTGTTTGGATCGCACCGAAAAGTTTGACGAGCCGGCTTTGATAGACATCGAGCGCTGCATCGAATTTTTTCTCATTGACCGCCCCGGTCAAATCCCCCGAAATGACTTTCATCAGATCATTCCCGCCGACTGTCAGTGTGATCAAATCGGCTTTTTTCAAAGAGTCTTGAAGTTTCTTGTCGTCAGCAATGCGTTTTAAGATTTGATCGCTCCGGTCGCCGCTTTTTCCAAAATTAGCGGTCGCCACATTTTTAAACGCATATTCACTCACCAGATCTCGCTTGAGTGGCGCCACATAGCCGCCCTGTTTGGTCGAATCGCCGATCCCTTCTGTCAGCGAATCTCCCAGCGCAGTCAGCTCGATCACCGTTCTTTTGAATTTTTGATTCGTGAATGTTTCCGTTGCCATATTGATCTGTTTGATCGGCGGGAAAAAGTAGCGTAAAACCATAAAAGCCGCAAAGGCGCTCAACAGCACGATCCCCGCAATGCCTGCATAATGTATTCCCTTTTTTTTCAACAGTTTCACCTCGAAAAAAGACCGCACGAAGGAGACGGCGGTCTTTCAAAACATTTATTTGGTATAGAAGATGACCGCGAACGCCCCCGGACCAGTGTGGGTCGATACGATCGGTGTCGTATGCACGACCGGGATCTCAAGGTCAGGCAGGATCTGCTGGAGCTCGATCTTGAATTTTTTAACGATTTCCTTGCCGCTGTCGCCGGCATAGGAAATACCGATCCGCGCGACATCGCTAGCTTGTTTTTGCAAACTTGTTTTCAGCTGTTCGAACCATTTCGCGAATGTTTTGTCGCCGCGTCCTTTTGCTTTAGGGAACAGATCTCCATGTTCCATTTGCATCACGACCTTGACATTGAAAAAGCTCGAGATCAATCCCACGGCGCGGTTGATCCGGCCGCCTTTGACTAAATTTTCAAGCGAAGACAAGCCAAGATACAGCACGGTGTGGTCGCGTACTTTTTTGATCTCTGCCAAAATCGTCGACAAGTCGCTGCCTTTTTCGGCTAATTCAGCCGCTTTCAGCACTTGGAAAGTCGTGCCTTGATCGACAAAAGCCGAGTCGACGACAGTGATCGCACCTTGGACCATCTTTGCCGCTTGTTTAGCCGTTTCAACAGTTCCGCTGAGCGATTCTGTCAAATGGATCGAAAGTACTTGACTGCCGTCTTTCGTCAATTCTTCATAAAGTTCCAAAAAAGCCCCTAACGGCGGCTGTGAGGTTTTCGGCAGACTCTTGGAGGCTGCCATCAATTCCATAAATTTTTCATAAGTCAGATTTTTTGGCGGCGTATAGATCGTGCCATCGATCATGACCGACAGCGGCACCACATGTATGTTATATTTTTCGATATCTTCCTGTGTTAAAATACAAGAAGAGTCTGTTACGATTTTGATTTTTGTCATCCGACCCACTCTTTCTTTGGAAACTATTATCAAACATGCTAAAATAGCTTTGATAACTAAAAAATATTATAACAGAATGAAAGAGAAATTTCATTGATTTCGTTTTTTTTTATCGCGAGGAGGAATTTTCATGCAACATTCAATGCCGCAAAAAATCCATAAGAAACGTTATTTGATCACGACTGAAGTATTCAATGCGATCACGCATGGGATCGGCTTTGGTTTGAGTGTCGCCGGACTGATCCTGCTGCTGATCAAAGGCGCCCGTGAAGGCTCAGCGCTTGCTGTCGTCAGTTATGCGGTCTATGGTAGTTCGCTGATTTTTTTATTTTTATTTTCAACACTTTTTCACAGTCTGGTATTCACCAAAGCTTTTCACGTTTTCCAAGTTTTTGACCACGCTTCGATCTTTCTGTTGATCGCGGGGTCTTATACTCCCTACTGCCTCCTAGTGGTCCGCGGCTGGCTGGGCTGGACGCTTTTCGGCGTGATCTGGGCGGCGGCGATCGCGGGGATCGTCTACAAAAGTTTGACACTCAAAAAACATTTTAATCCGAAGATCTCGACAGTCATTTATATCATTATGGGCTGGTGCTGTCTTTTCGCTTTCCGCCCGCTTTACACCGGTCTCGGTCCGGTCGGGTTCTGGCTGTTGGTTGCCGGCGGCCTGACGTATTCGCTCGGTGCCGCGATCTATGGCCTCAGTAAAAAGAACTTTCCGTTGATGCATGTCGTTTGGCATCTGTTCGTCTTGGCTGCCGCGATCATGATGTGGTTTTCGATTTATCTGTACAGCTGATCTCAAATCAAAAGGGAACGGAAACGACTGCGGCAAAAAACGCCGACTTCGTTTCCGTTTTTATTTACTCATTTCTTCCCCATATTTCAAAAAAGTAATCCGGCTGTTCAGCATCTTTTGGCCCCGGAACGCTGCTGCAAAGGTGCCATGCTGCCCAGTCGACCGCCGGGAAATGCGTGTCCCCAGCATAAGCGTGCCGGATCTTGGTGCGGTAGAGCTTTTTGGTATACGGCAGAAACAGCTGATAAGTTCCCGCTCCCCCGGCGATGAAGATCTCTTCGGCCGTGTTCTGATTTTTGTCGATAAATTCAGCCGAAGAGATGATCCGTTCAACGCCTTTGGGCAGCGAAAAATCCTGGTCCCGCGTCAAAAGAAGCGTCGTTCGCTGCGGCAGCGGGCGCGCGCCCATTCCTAGAAAAGTTGCCTTACCCATTACAAGGCGGTGGCCTACTGTTTTTTCTTTAAAATAATTCAGATCAGCCGGCAAATGCCAAGGAAGTTTCCCGCCGGCGCCGATCAGTCCATTTTCATCTTCTGCCCAAATCGCACTAAACATGCTTTTCCTCCTTCAGGCCAGCTCGCTCAAATATTCCCAGCGGGCCATCTTTTCTTCCAACGTGTGATTCGTTTCTTCGAGATCCTTTTGCAGCTCAGCCAGCTTGCCGAAGTCTGCGCCGGTTTCATTCATGGCTGCCTGAATATCAGCTGCTTTTTCTTCCAAAATATCGATCTCTTCTTCGATCGTCGCCCATTCTTTTTTCTCTTGATAATTCATCCGCCGCTTGTCCGAAGCTTTTCTCGGTTCGGCGGCAGTTTTCTTTTTCGCCGCCGGAAGCTCTTTCTCACGTTCTTTTTCCTGCAGCAAGTATTCGCTCATGGTCCCGTGGATCAGCTGCGTTTTTCCGTCGCCCAAAAAAACCAGCAGTTTATTGACTGTTTTATCCAAAAAATAGCGGTCATGCGAAACTGCGATGACCGCGCCTGGAAAAGTGGCCAAATAATCTTCCAAGATGGTCAAAGTATCGATATCCAGATCATTCGTCGGCTCATCCAGCAGCAGGACATTCGGCTGCTGGATCAAAAGCCGCAGAAGATAAAGACGCCGCTGTTCACCGCCCGAAAGCCGGCCGATCTTGACGCCGTGCATCGCCCGTGGAAACAGAAAGCGTTCGAGCATATCGGTCGCACTGATTATTTCGCCGCCAGCACTTTTGACCATCGCCGCAGCTTCCTGCAAATATTCGATCAGGCGCATCTCCGGATCCATGGCTTCATTTTGCTGAGTGTAATAGGCGATCCGCACAGTTTCGCCGATTTCGTAGATGCCTGCAGTGAGCGGGATCAGTCCTGCTAATACATTCAAAAGCGATGACTTGCCGGCGCCGTTTCGCCCAGTGACGCCTAAGCGTTCATCGCGCTGGATCAAAAGATCTAAGTGTTGGAACAATATCTTCCCGCCAAGTTCAAGTGAAGCTTTTTTCAACTGGAGCACCTTTTTTCCAAGACGCTGTGAAGCGAAACCGAACTCCATTTCTCCGGCAGGACCGTTCGCCGTCTCCAAATACTGTTTAAGCGAGTGAAAACGATCGATCCGGGCCTGCTGCTTCGTACCGCGCGCTTGGACCCCGGCTCGCATCCAGCTGAGCTCCTGTTTATACAGACTTTTCTTTTTTTGGATCTGGCGCGCTTCATTTTCATCCAAGGCCGCTTTTTTGCTCAAATATTCTTGATAATTCCCGTCAGTTTCAAAAAAACTGCCGCGCGACAATTCAAAGATCCGCGTCGTGACGCGGTCCAAAAAGTAGCGGTCATGAGTAATGACCATCACGGCGCCTGGATAGCGTTTCAAATAATCTTCCAGCCAAGTGATCGCGCTGTAATCCAAATGGTTTGTCGGTTCATCTAAGAGGAGGAGATCGCTTGCGCTGATCAGGACACGTGCTAAATTGACTCGTTTCAACTGACCGCCGGAAAGGTCTTTCAGCGGTGTCGCCAGAAACGGTACCGCTAGTTTCTGCAAAATACTTTTTGCTTCCGTATCAGCCTCCCAAGCGTTCAAACGGTTCATCTCTTCTTCTGCTTGCTGGAATTGCCGCTGGACTTGCGGATCTTCGCCGTCACGCTCGATCGCGATCAATGCCTGTTCATACCGCCGCAAAGCAGCCAGGATCGGCGCGTCCCCGGTAAATACCGCTTCAAGGACCGGCATCTCTACATCTAAAAAATTATCCTGCGCTAAGTAACTGATCGTATAGTCGCTGCTTTTTTCGATCGTTCCGCCTTCTGGGACGTCTTTTCCCGCCAAGATCTTCATCAGTGTACTTTTTCCGGATCCGTTCATCCCGATCAGTCCGATCCGGTCTTTTTCATGGATCAAAAACGATAAATGATGAAAAAGCTTTTTTTCACCATAACTTTTGCTGATTTCATTTACTGCCAGCTCTTTCATGCATGATTCCCCTTCTCGCTAAAAAACGGTCAAGCTGATCCGCTAGTGCTGAATCGCTCGACCGTCGTTGGTCGCTATTTTCCGGCTTCTTCAAGAAACTTTTGCCGCGGCACGCGGACGCGCCGGTGATCGCCTTTTGCGATCAGTTTTTTCTTATCAGCACCTTCAAACGCGGAAAAAGAAAAATTGTAGCTTTTTTTTCCTTGATGCATCAGTTCGACTTGCAGATATACTTTTCGGCCGATCACGGTCGGCGCCAAATGATCGATCGAAAAATAACTGCCGACCGTCGTTTCTTCTTCGGAGATCTGGATACTGTCTTTCGCTGTTTCTTCCACTTTTGCGACAAGTGCCGGCGTTGCCAGAACCGGCAGATCGCCGGAATTCATCGCTTGGGCCGTTGATTCTTCAGTGACAGTAAAAATTTTTTCAAAAATCAATTTCCTTTTCCTCCTTCAGATATTGCAATATTTTCTCGCGATCATTCGGCAATCGCTGATGAAGTACCAGCTGTTCAATCTGCTGGAGCGCGGTGCCGATCCACGGCCCTTGCGGCACATCGATGTTTTCTAACAGATCTTTGCCGTTGACCGCGAGCTCCTCGCGGCACTTGATAGGCAATGCATCATAAAGCGCGGCAAGGCTCGGATGCTCAGCGCTCAAATGATAAAAAGGCAGCAGGTTTTCAACCTCTTCAGCATACCCCAGGCCGAGTGCGTACAAACTATCAGGAGTCCAATTGCCCTTTTTCCGGACAGCGAGACCTTTCAAAAGCGCCCGGACATCCGCGATCAATTGATTCGACAGTTTCCAGCTTTTCATAAATGAGCCGATTTTTTTATCCGCAAGACCCATTTGATCAATCAAAACTGCCCAGGCGTGGCTTGCTTTTTCAAATGGCAGTTCGGGCAAGTCGGCCGCCTCGAGCAGCTCCGCGCCAAAATCTTTCAATCCCGGACAGTATAAGTAGCACTCTGTTTCCACAAACGGCAAAAGTCCGTTTCGGCGGTCGCGCGCCATCAAAAGCTGCGTGAATTCTGCTTGGATCCGTTCGATTGAGATCTTGCCCAGCAGATGGTGATAATCATAGATCGCCGCCAGTGTTTCTTTTTCGATCGCAAAATCGAGTTGGCTGGCAAAGCGCAATCCGCGCATCATCCGCAGCGCATCTTCATGAAAACGCTCTTGCGGATCACCGACTGCCCGGATGATTTTTTGATCCAAATCGGCTAAACCGTCGAACAGATCGATCAAATCTCCCGAAGGATCGAGTGCAAAAGCATTGATCGTGAAGTCACGGCGCTTCAAGTCCTCTTCCAGCGAGCGTACAAAAGTCACATGATCCGGCCGGCGGAAATCATGATAAGTCGATTCTGTTCGAAAAGTCGTCACTTCATACTGTCCGCCGTGAAACAAAACCAGGATCGTGCCGTGCTGGATGCCGACATCGATCGTTTTCGGAAAGATCGCTTTCATCTCATCCGGCAGCGCACTGGTCGCGATATCGACATCATGGATTTTTTTGCCGAGCAGGACATCGCGCACTGATCCGCCGACGAAATATGCTTCAAATCCCGCCGCTTGCAAGGCATTCAAAACCGGCTGAGCTTCCGCGAACTCAACAGGCAGGTTGGTTAATTTCATAAAAGGTTTTCCAATCCGTAAAAGAATGTTTCGCTGCCAGCTAATTTTTCTGCCGCCAGCGCCACGCCCTTCATAAAGGAGGCCCGGTCAAACGAATCATGGCGGATCTTGAGTCCCTCGCCGGCACTGCCGAACAATACCTCTTGATGGGCAACAAGACCCGGCAAACGGACACTGTGGATCCGCATCCCGTCAAAATCTGCACCGCGCGCCCCTGGAAGAGTCTCTTTCTCGCCAGCAGCTCCCTGCACTTTGGCAGCCCGGACTTTTTGGATCATTTCGGCTGTCTTGATTGCTGTTCCTGAAGGCGCATCCAGCTTCCGGTCATGATGCAGTTCAATGATCTCAACATCCGGAAAATATTTTGCCGCTTTCTGGGCAAATTCCATCATCAAAATCGCGCCGATCGCAAAATTCGGCGCGATCAACCCGCCGACATGCTTTTCTTTCGAAACTTCTTTGATTTCTTCAATGTCTTCCGGCGTAAAGCCGGTCGTACCGACGATCGGAACGATCCCGTTCGTCAAAGCAAAAAGAGTATTTTCCTTCGCTGCGGCAGGGACCGTAAAATCGATCCAAACCTGCGCACCGGCATTTTTGGTTGCTGCAAGTTCATGATAGACCGGTACTTCCAAGTCGGCATATTGCGGATCTTCGTTTAAAAAAGCATAATCTGAATACGGGCTGTATACCCCCGCTAAGTGAAAATTCGGGTGATGGCGTACCATGTCGATCGCAGCGCTTCCCATCCGGCCGTCAAAACCGGCAATCAGTAATTCAATCATGTGTCTTTCCATCCTTCCGCGCAAAACGATATTTATCGCGTGCATAAAATTTTTTCATATTCTGCTGAAAAGCTTCGGTCAGGTCGATCCCAAGCGAGTTCGCCATGATCAGCGTTACAAAAAAGACATCGCCGAGCTCTTCTTCGACGGAACGGACCTTTTCATCGGCTTTCTTCGGCTTTTCGCCGTAATAATGATTGATCTCGCGCGCCAATTCCCCGACTTCTTCGGTCATGCGCGCCATTTGAGCCAGCGGCGAGAAATAACCGGTTTTGAACTGGCCGATATACTCATCGACTGCACGCTGCATTTGCTGCAATGAATCGTCCAACAAAATCCCACCTTTCTCCACCTATCTTAACAAAACTCGCCAGCTGAGAAAAGACATGCCGAATGCGTTTTTTCAGGACTAGCCGTTTCTTTGAATATAGCTTATTATGAAAATGACAGGGGGATAACGTAATGAATAAAAAATGGCTTCAATTCGGGATCAATCTTTTTTTGATCCTTTTCGGCACGAATATGTATGCGTTCGGCTTGGTCGCCTTCAATATGGCCAATCGTCTCGCGGAAGGCGGCGTCACCGGGATCTCGCTGATCTTTCTGAACCTTTTCGGGATTAACCCGGCTTACACGACCTTTCTGATCAACATTCCGCTGATCCTTTTCGGCAGCCGGATCTTGGGAAAAAAGGCTTTCGTATATACCATTTGGGGGACCGTGACTTTGTCCGCTGCTCTGTGGGTCTGGCAGCGCGTTCCGCTGAATATCAGCGTCGAGCACGATCTTTTGATCGCCGCCCTTTTAGCCGGCTTTTTCGGCGGGCTCGGCAGCGGGATCGTCTATCGGGCTGGCGGAACGACCGGCGGCGCGGATATCATCGCGCGGATCCTCGAAAAAAAGAGCGGAGTCAGCATGGGACGTTCGCTCTTGGCGCTGGATGTGGTTGTTTTGGTTGCCTCGCTGACCTATATCGATCTTCAGCACATGATGTATACGTTGATCGTTTCCTTCGTATTTTCGAACATCGTCGACTTCGTCCAAGACGGTTCTTACAAAGCGAAAGGGGTCTTGATCGTCTCCCGCTTTTCTGAAGAGATCGGAAATCATTTGATGAGCTCGCTTGAGCGCGGGATCAGCTATCTCAACGGACAGGGCGGCTATTCGCAAGCAGAACAAAAAATCATCTATATCGTCGTCAGCCCCAAAGAACTCCAAGAAGTGCGCAGGATCGTCGAAGATATCGATGAAACAGCCTTTCTTTCGGTGATCAATGTCCATGATGTGATCGGCGAAGGCTTCACCTTTAAGAAGCCGCCGCGCAAACATGTGCCCTGGGTCAAGAAGTTTTAGGCTTTTTGATTTTCTTCCAATTTGCGGCTCAGTTCTTGAAATTTTTCCCGATCACCGGCATCGAGCGCAGAATCGATTTCTTGATAGAGCTGCGTGATCTCCGCTTCTTTCGTCAATTCATCGAGTTCCGCAAATACTGCTGACTTCAGCGTTTCATCAACATTTTGGTTCCAGGGCGCATATGGATTATCTTCGACCGCTTGGACAAAATAACGATTTTTCCAAGCGTTAGGGGTCACGATCTCGACAAAGAGCGGTTCTTTCCAGTGGAAACGGATCTCATGAAAAATCTGTTCGGGATCGGTAAATTTTTTATTTTGGATCGACAGTTCGATCGTTTCCTGGCCATCGTGCGGATAAATCTTCAAGCCGCGCGGTGTTTTTTCTGCGCCTTCGACGAAATGGACATTCGCTAAAATACTGTCATGTCCCTTTAAATAATTCAAGATCCAATAGATTTCCCGCTTTTGAAAGGCCACTTGTGTCACCAGCCAGTGCAAAAACGCCTTTTTTTCAGGATTGCCGACTTCTGCCATTTATTATCCCTCCCGGTCTGAATCATCGAGCAGACTTTCGATCTCCAAGTCGCCCGGAACGAGTGGCAAATATTTCTTGAATAATTCTTGTGCCTGCTTGACAGCTCCTTCGTCGCGCAGAAACAAGCCGTAATCTTTTAAAAAGTCTGGTTCATTGACGAGCTCTTTGGCCGCTTGTGCATAATAACTGCCGGCATTTTCATAATCTTCCTGCGCCTGATAGGCTTGAGCAAGTTCCCACTTTGCGTAGGGATCTTCGCCTTCGACCGCTAAAAGCGTCGTGATCGCCTCATCAAAACGCTCTTGTTCAAGCAGCAGATTCCCAAGCGCCAGATTCAGCTCATCATTCTTTTCGCCAAGTGCCAGTCCCTGCCGCAGCAGCTCCTCGCTCTTTTTCGCATCGTGCAGCCGATAGCTGTTGTCGGCAGCCAGCCGGAAAAGCTCTGCTTGATAAGGATCTTCGCGGATCCCTTCCAAAAGCACCGTCTGCGCCTCCTCCAAGCGGTCTTCTTCTTGCAGAAGCTTTCCCAAATGCGGATAAAGCGATGTATAGCGGGGATTCAGAGCGCGCAATTTCTCATATTCGTTGATCGCCCGCTCATGTTCATGAAGCTGTTCATTCGTAAATGCCAGGTAAAACAAACGATCTTCTGTTTCTTTTTCCGCTAACGCCCGTTCCAAATGCGGCAGTGCTTCTTCAGAATCGCCCAGACTGCTCAATGAAAAACCTAGACGCTCTTCGACCGAGACCCCTGCCATTTCATTGACGCCCGCCGCCAAAAGCTGCTCATAGTAAACGATCGCCGATAAGTATTTGCCCTGCGAATAAAAAAGCTCGCCCAACGAAAAAGTGATCACCGCTTCTTGCGGCAAAAGTTCCGCAGCTTCTTTCAGTTTTTGCTCGCTTACTTCTGGCATCCCCAATGTCTGATACAAGTCGGCAGCCGTTAAAAGAGCCGTCGGATAATTATCCGAGTCTTTTGAAATCCGGTCCAAATGGGCGATCGCTTGATCCGCATCGCCGTTTTCGATCGCGATCTCTGCCAGATCGATCTGCCAGCCATCCTCATCCGGAACCACTTTTTCCAAATGCTCAAAAACCGTCTGCGCTTCTTCCAAAAAACCGAGATGAAAAAGTTCTTCCCCCAAATTCGCCAAATATTCCGGCGGATCGTTCTGGATCGCTTTTTTCAAATTGCGGTTTGCCTCTTCGAGATCTTGCTGGTCCAAAGCAGCCAGCATTTTTTCACTATAGATTTCCATTCGTGCTATTCTCCGTTCACCCGTGGATTTTCTTTTCTCCATCAACTGTTATTCACTTGCAATTGTACCATATATATAATTCTCAGGGGCTTGAAAAGCCTGTCTGAAAAAGCATCAAGTAACCAAAAAAACGGCGGAAAAAGCAGCCATCTGCCTTTTCCGCCGATTTGGAGCGATATATGTAGGAGACAGCCGCTGGCACAAATGCCGGCGGCTGCCTGTTAAAACTATTTAACCGCGTCTTTAAGCGCTTTTCCTGGTTTGAATGCAGGAACTTTGCTTGCAGGGATTTCGATAACTTCGTTCGTTTGCGGATTGCGGCCTTTGCGGGCAGCCCGTTGACGGACTTCAAAGTTACCAAAACCGATCAATTGAACCTTTTCGCCTTTTGCAAGCGTGCTTTGGATCGTTGAGAATACAGCATCGACTGCAGCAGTTGCATCTTTTTTGGTCAAACCAGTTTTTGATGCAACGTTTTCGATCAATTCAGCTTTATTTGCCATGTTCTTTTGTTCACCTCCGAATTAGTGTTTGATGTGCGAACATCAAAGATTGTTTTTGAGTGGTCCAAAAACAACCATCAAATATTGAATGCTTCAATATTCTGTTTTCAAGATAGCACAGCATCCCCATAATATCAAGGTTTTTGGCGCTTTTTTGCGATTTTTTGAGTTCTTTAGCGGCACCCCTGATTTATTTTCGGCTGCGCGGAATGATCCGGATCGGTGTCCCCTCAAAATCGAACGCTTGCCGGATCTGATTTTCTAAAAAGCGCGCATACGAAAAATGCATTAGTTCCTCTTCATTCACAAAAATCACAAATGTCGGCGGCTTGATCCCGACTTGCGTCCCGTAAAAGATCTTGAGGCGCTTGCCTTTGTCCGTCGGGGTCGGATTGATCGCGACCGCATCCATGATCACTTCATTCAGCACTGAAGAGGTGATCCGCTGGCTTTGGTTGTGCGCTACCTTCTCGATCACCGCCGGCAGTTTATCGAGCCGCTGACCGGTTTTAGCGGAAACAAAGATGATCGGTGCATAATCCAAGTACAAAAACTGATCGCGCACCTTGCGTTCGAAATCGCGCATCGTGTTGGTTTCTTTTTTCAGTGCATCCCATTTATTGACGACGATCACGATTCCTTTACCAGCATCATGTGCATAGCCGGCAACACGTTTGTCCTGTTCGATGATGCCTTCTTCGGCATTCAGGACCATTAAAACGACGTCTGATTTTTCGATCGCCGACATCGCGCGCATCACCGCATATTTTTCTGTCGACTCATAGACTTTTCCGCGTTTTCTTATCCCGGCGGTATCGACCATCATGAACTTCTGACCATCCGCCGTCTGAAAGCGGGTATCGATCGCGTCACGCGTCGTTCCGGGAACGTTGGAGACGATCACCCGCTCTTCGCCCAAAATCGCATTGATCAGCGAAGACTTGCCGACATTCGGCCGGCCGATAAAACTAAAACGGATCAGATCCTCTTCTGGTACTTCATGCTCTTCGGGGAAATGTTTGATCGCAGCGTCCAAAAGATCCCCGAGCCCTAAGCCGTGGCTGCCGGAAACAGGATAAGGATCGCCTAAGCCCAAATTGTAAAATTGATAAACATCGTTGCGCAGCTCGGGATTGTCGGCCTTATTGACCGCGACCAGGACCGGCTTGCCGCTCCGCTGCAAGATGCGGGCAACGGCCTCATCGGTATCGGTCAACCCTTCCTTGACGCTGACAACGAAAATGATCACGTCCGCTTCATCGATCGCGATCTCTGCTTGCTGCTTGATCTGCTCCATAAACGGCTGATCGGTGAATTCGATCCCGCCGGTGTCGATCAGGCTGAACTCTTTGTCCAGCCATTCGCCGGTCGCATAGATCCGGTCGCGCGTCACGCCCGGAGTATCTTCAACGATCGAAATGCGTTCGCCGGCGATCCGGTTAAAAAGCGTCGATTTGCCGACATTCGGCCGGCCGACGATCGCTATCACTGGATTTGACATATTTTTCACATCCTTGCTGGTTTTCACCATGAAAAAAGGAGCTGAGACATTGTCTGGACAATGTTCGGCCCCCTTCAACTTGATCATGAACCTATCTTATTTTTCGTCATCCTCATCAGAGTCGGAATTTACATTCTTCAATTGGTCGCCCAAAAGATCTTTCATTGAGAATCCGGTGTTTTCTTCCGGAAGTTCTGCTTTTTGTTCTTGACGGCTTTCAGAAGGACGGCGACCCTCTGATTTTCTTTCGCCTTCAGGAGCAGGTTCCAAAGCTTTGATCGAAAGCGCGATCCGATGACCTTCCGGATTGACTTCCAAAACTTTGACTTTCACTTCGTCTCCTTCATGAAGAACTTCATGTGGTGTCGCGATGTGTTTGTGCGAGATTTGCGAAATATGAACGAGTCCTTCAACGCCTGGGAATACTTCAACGAACGCACCGAAGCTTGTCAAGCGTTTGACAATCCCGTCCAATACTGCACCAACCGGTGCTTTTTCTTCGATTCCTTCCCAAGGTCCAGGCAAGAGTGCTTTGATCGAAAGCGATACACGTTCTTTTTCCGGATCAACCGCCAATACTTTGACTTTGACCTCTTCGCCGACTTTCAAAACATCGCTTGGTTTATCGACATGATAATGTGCGATCTCTGAGACATGGACTAAGCCGTCGATTCCGCCCAAGTCGATAAATGCCCCGAAGTCAGTCAACCGCGCTACTTTGCCTTCGATGACATCGCCTGCGTGGATATGTTCCAAAACTTCTTGCTTCTTCTCTTCTTTTTCTGCTTCAACGACAGCTTTATGTGAAAGGATCAAGCGCCCTTCAGAAGGTTCGATTTCGATGATCTTGAATGCAAGGGTTTTCCCTTTATAATCAGAAAAATCAGCAACATAATGATCTTCGACCATCGAGGCTGGAACAAATCCGCGTACCCCAAGATCAACGACCAATCCGCCTTTGACCACACCAGTGACCGGGGCTTCGATGATTTTGCCTTCCTTGTATTCTTCTTCGATCTCTGCCCAAACTTTTTTCGCATCTAAACGGCGCTTGCTGAGCAGGTAGCTTCCGTTTTCTTTATCTTTGCCGATCGACGTGATAACGACCAAGTCCAATACGTCGCCGACTTTGAATTCATCTTCAAGGTTTTCGATCGGTGAAGCTGAAAGTTCTTTGGCAGGTACGACGCCTTCAACCCCAGTTCCTTCGATCCCGACGATCAATTGTTTGTCCTCAACAGCCAAAACTTCCCCTTTGACGGTATCGCCCACTTTTACTTCGTGGACACTGTTGAGCGCATCCTCCATCGTTTGATTGGCACCATTTTGATTTTCTTCTGTCATGACCTTTCCTCCTATACCAACAATAAAAGCACACTATTTTGTACTCCACTATAGTTTATGCTAAATGAATGAAAAAAGAAAGCAATAAACGCTAGCGCTTCCTTTTTTATTCAAAAAAACCAGCTTTTTGTTGGATGATTTTAATAATTTCATTGACGACGCATTCGATCGAAAGCCCGGTCGTATCGACCAGGACCGCGTCATGCGCCTGTTTCAAGGGAGATGTTTTGCGCGTAGAATCATAGTGATCGCGGTCTTCGATCCCCTTTTTGATCGCGGTGAAATCGACCGAATGTCCTTGGTCGATCATTTCTTTGTAGCGGCGCTCTGCGCGTTCTTCCACGCTGGCGACCAGGTAGATCTTGACTTCGGCATCCGGCAGGACAACGGTTCCGATATCGCGGCCGTCCATGACGATGTTTCCGTGCTGCGCGATTCTCTGCTGCCAAGCGACCAGCAGCTCGCGAACACGCGGCAGCGCCGAAACCGCGGAGACTTCCGCCGAGACAGCTTGCGAGCGGATTTTTGCCGTCACGTCTTTTTCACCGAGGAAAACGTGCTGCACGCCGTCGATCAGCTGAAAAGTGATCGGATGGCTCTTCAAAAAATCCATGACTTTTTCTTCATCCGCAGCCGCGATCCCTGCCTCCTGGATCCCGTATGTCGCACTGCGGTACATCGCCCCGGTATCGCAATAGATCAAATGCAGTTTTTTCGCCAAAATCTTGGCGATCGTACTTTTCCCAGCTGAAGCTGGTCCGTCGATCGCTACTCGTAAATTTTTCAATTCGCTTCTTCCTTTGTTCTTTTAGGAAAAAGACTGGGACACACCCGTTGAACGAGGTCTCAGTCTTTTTTCGATTATTTAGTTTGCAGCGTTTCGCCCGGCAGAATCGTCGAGTGGATCGTCATGCCGTTCAAGCTGGCAAGTTCATAAGGATCCATGCCGACTTTGCTGGCGATCGAGAAGAAGCTGTCGCCTGCTTGGACTGTATATGAGCCAGTTCCTTGCGCGGCATTGCCGTTAGCTGAACCATTGGCTCCAGCATTTGCACCGTTTGCAGCATTTCCAGCAGCATTGCCCGCTTGTTCAGCAGCACTTTGGCCCGTTTGACCGTTGGCCGCCTGCTCTGCGCTGGAGCTTCCTGCCGCAGCTTGTGCTTCAGAACTAGCCGCGGTTTCGCTAGCTGAAGAAGCGGTCGAGCTGGAGGCGCTGGTTGAAGATTTTTTAGCACTGCTGGAAGAAGATTTCTTTGCTTTTTTGGAAACTTCGGTCGTAGTGGATGATTCGGCTACCAAACCGCTTGAACGGTCGCTGCCTTTGGCGATCCACAAGTACGCTCCTAAAAGGATCAAACAGATCATCGTGATGATGACTGCCAGCAGGGTGATAAATAATTTATTATTATTGCCCCCAGTCGGTTGTTCTTCCTCCTGATTATTTTGATCTTGGTGTTCCGGATTTGTATCGTTATTCACCTTTGATCCCTCCTTAATAGTTATCGAATGATATTATACCATACGAGGTGAAAACTGTCTTTAGAATTTCGGGTTTATGTTAAAAAGTTCTGCCAAGCGTTCCTGCCAGTTTTGCGGCACGGAGACCTTTTTCGTTTCTGGCTGCTGGGGAACTTGCGCTTCCATATCCTTGGAATCCAAATCGCAGCAAAAAGCGCTTTTAGGAAAAGGCGGATCGGCGAAATATTCGCGGATGACCTCGCGGCGGCAGTAGGATGTTTCGATAAAATGAAGCATCCCGGCTAATTGCTGCACTTGCACCCCTTCCCGCTTCGACAGCTCCTCCTCGAAACGCACCGGGTCGCTTTTTGGGATCTTTTCCCACCATGCTTGTACGCTTTCCGGCTGAGAAGCAAGGGTCGCGGCAAATTGCCCAGCCGATTCCTGATAGCTTTTCAACAGTTGATGCTTCTGCTGGCGGTCGTCATAAATAAAACGGAACGTTTTTTCATCGCCGGGAGTATAGAGTAGGACTGCCAAGCTCTTTTTACCATCGCGCCCGGCGCGACCGATCTCCTGAACATAGTCTTCAAGCGACGGCGAAAGCGTATAGTGAAAGACCCAGCGGACGTTCGGCTTGTTGATCCCCATCCCGAAAGCACTGGTCGCAATGATCCTCGACACCTTCCCTTGCAAAAATTCCTGCTGGATCATGCGCCGTTCGTTTCCACTCAAACCGCCGTGGTAAAAGCGGTTATCATATCCCGCCTCCCGCAGCGTGAACGAAAGTGCTTCGCATGCCCGGCGGGTCGCACAATAGATCAGTTGATCGCCGGAGGCACGCTTCAAATAGTCAAGCAGGACCGCCAGTTTATCCGCCGTTTTGACTACTTTCAAACCGATATTCGGCCGATCGACCGGCAACGAAATGACTTTAGGTGTGGTGTTTGTAAACAACTTGGCAACAATATCCCGCGCGACGTTCGGCGGCGCGGTCGCTGTCAATGCCAAAAGCTGCGGGATCTTGAGCTTTTGCCTGAGTACACCCAGCTGCAGATATTCCGGGCGAAAATCCAGCCCCCACTGCGAAACGCAGTGCGCTTCATCAACGACCATCAGCTGGATCGTACTTTGTTTGAGCGCTGCTTGGACTTCTTTTTTCAGCAGCATCTCCGGGCTCATAAAAAGAAAGCGAAAACTCGGGAGCCGCTGCAAAACAGCTTTTTGCTCGCTGAAGCTCAGCAAACTATTCAGCGCGACCGCCCGACGTTCGCCAATTCTTTCCAATTGATCGACTTGATCTTCCATTAAAGACAATAGAGGCGAGATCACGATCACGCTGCCGCTTCGAAGATAGGCTGGCAGCTGATAGCAGAGCGATTTCCCGCTGCCAGTCGGCAAAATCGCTAAACAATCGCGTCCTGCTAATATTTCTTTGAGTACTTTTTTCTGAGCAGGCCGCAGGTCAGTGATCCCGAACTTCTGCTGCAGTAGTTCATTCACCATTTTTCTGCGCCTCCTTCAACAAATAAATTTGTGCCAAACGAAAAATGAAAAAATCATAGGCAGAATCTTGCTCATTATATTCCCAGTCGCGCAGCTCTTCTAACGGACGCTTTGAAAAATCGCGGAGTGCGGCCGGACTGACAAAATAGGCAAACGGAAATTGGGCGTCATAGATCGCCAGATCAAGCAAATGATCGCGCAATGTACTGGCCTTTAATCGGCGCCGGCGGACCAGCGTATCAAAATCAATCTCTTCTTTTAATAGTTCTTTCGTGGCAGAAAGCGTTGGCGGAAGAGGCGGAAAGCCGGCAACCAGCGCGCGGAGAAGCGGCAGCGGCAATTTTTCAAGCGCGGCAAGCAGCATGTGTAGATCTGCCTTGGCTTGAAGCAGCACTGCCTCAGGATACTCCGGCGCTTTTGGATAAACCGCCTGCATGCTTTCGCCGACTTGCCCATATCCGCTCCAAGTCCGGCTGAGCCGTTCGCCAGCATCCGCCGGCAAAGCACTGAAGAGCTGCTGCCACTCCGCTTGGAATTTTTTGAGAAAAGAGATTTGATCCAGCGGCTGCTTTTTCAACCAATCTTTGACGATCTGCCGATTAGCCCACTGTCCTTCCAGCGGGAAATAGTCGGTCATTTGATGAGCTAAATTTGAAGATACCTGTAAAGCAAACCATAAAAGCTGACGCTTTTTTTCGTCGTCTCTTCCCCAGCGGTAAGCGTCCAGTCCGTGCGGGATGCTGAGCTGATCAGTGACCGCTGGTGCCAGCTGGATCGTCTCACCGCTTGCAATCAGCAAGCCTTTTTTGATACTTCGAGCGATCGCCGCTTCATATTCTGTTTTGGAAAGACGCGGAAGCAGGCCAAAAAGCGGAAGCAGCTCGTAAAAAAAACCGAAACACAGAATCGAGCTGGTCCGCTTGCCGCGCAGCAAATGATAAGGCGTGCTGCGGCGCATCTTGAAACCTGAGCGAAATAGCAATAAAATAAAAGAATCAGACAATGTTTTTCCCTCCAAGGAGCGAATCGAATGTATTGTAAAATTATACCAGAAAACTGTATCGCCTGCGGGCGCTGCCAAATCATCGCCCCTGAAACTTTTGACTGCGATGCGGACGGGATCGTTTGTTTCCGGCTGGATACGGCTGCTGAGCGCGAAAACATCTGCCCGGCACTGCTTGAGAAAGTTGGCCAAGCCGTCCGGCGCTGTCCAGCTGGTGCACTATTATTAGAATAATTGGAGAACAGGACCGCGGCAAAAATTTTGCCGCGGTCCTGTTCTCCAATTATTCTTTTTATTCAACAAGCAGCACACTTTATGGCTTCAAAGTGATTTTTTACTTATGATTGATCACCACTGAATGGACATGCTGCTTTTGGCTGAGCCACGGCAGCAGTTTCGCATGAAAAACTAAAAACACGACGCTTACGATCAGCCCTTTGATCAAATTGAACGGTAAAACGCCGACAGCAACGTAAGAAGCAAGATTCATCCCCAGCATTTTTTGGGCCGTCAGACCGAAAAATGTCAGATAAAGCGGCGTGATCACCAGATAATTGGCGATACTCATGATCGCTGTCATCAACAGCGTCCCGCTCACGACGCCAAGTGCTTTGTTTTTGCGGGTCAAGCCTTTTCTAAAGAAATAATAGATCGGCAGCGTGAACGCGCTCGTTGCAATGAAACTAGCAATATCCCCGACGATATTTGCCGGATCCATCCCGGTCAAAAGCAAATGCAGAAATGAACGGATAAATGCCGTAAAGATCCCGGCAGCCGGTCCAAATAAAAACATCGAGATCAAGACCGGCAGATCAGAAAAGTCGATCTTCAAAAAAGAAAATACCGGAAACGGGATCGCAATAAATTGCAATACCATCCCCATTGCAGCGCAAACGGCAATCGTCGTCATTCTGGTAACCTTGTTTCTTTGCATAAAACAATTCCTCCTAAGATACGGTCATCTCGTTGCGCTCTGCTCAATTGATCGAACTCGAAAAACAAAAAAAGACATTGATTTTATGAACAGGGCATAAAATCAATGTCTTATTTGAATTCAATTCAAATAAGCTGATCTTCTTTATCCAGACTTTACTGTCGGTCTCGGAATTTCACCAAGTCAGCCGGCCAATGCCGGTTCGTGGACTTTAACCACCGGTCGGGAATTTCACCCTGCCCCGAAGATGTACCTTTATTGTGACTTTAGTATAGCTGAAACGGTTTCAAGATGCAAGCAGCTTGTTTGTTTTTTAAAAAGGAAACAGCCGCTCGACTTCACGGCGGGAAAGTGCACGTTTGTCGCCGGACTGCATTCCTTCCAGCGTAAACGGCCCGAATTTTTCGCGTTTCAGCTTCTCCACCGGATAGCCGACTGCTTTCAGCATGTTTTTTACTTGATGATTGCGGCCTTCATGGATCGTCAGCTGCACGATCCCGTTCTCCTTTTGGCGGTCAGCCGAAAGAATGCTGATTTTCGCCGGAGCGGTTTTTCGCCCATCAAGATAGATTCCTTTTTTGAGCGGTGCGAGCTTTTCACGCGTGGGGAGCCCTTTGACTTTTGCCACATAGACTTTATCGATTTTTTTCGAAGGATGCGCCAAAGCTTGCGCAAACGCGCCGTCGTTAGTCAGTAAGATCAGGCCGGAAGCGTCATAGTCCAAACGTCCGACCGGATAAATGCGTTCATCGACTTCCGGAAAAAAATCGGTAACTACTTTTCGGCCTTTATTGTCACTCGCTGCCGAGATCACGCCGCGCGGCTTGTAAAATAAGTAATAGACCAGCGGCTCTTTGTCGAGCGGCACCCCGTCGACTTCGATCACATCATCGACTGCTACTTTTGTACCCAATGCTGTGACAGTTTTGCCGTTGACTTTCACACGGCCTGCTTCGATCAGCTCTTCTGATTTGCGGCGGGAAGCGACTCCCGCATGAGCGATTACTTTTTGCAATCTTTCCATTCGTTTATTCATCCTCTGTCGTTATATTGTCTTCCGGCTCGCCTGAGCGATCATTAAACAGCTCTTCGGGCAAAGCGGCAGCGTATTCTTCTTCCATTCCCGAAATATCGGGCAGTTCGGTTAAATCTTTCAATCCGAAATAATCAAGAAAATATTGGGTGGTGCCGTAAAGGATCGCGCGCCCCGGTCCCTCCATTCGTCCGCGTTCTGTGATCAGACTGCGGTTCAAGAGCGTATTCAGCGCGCTCGCCGCCTGCACGCCGCGGATCTGTTCGATCTCGATTCGCGAGATCGGCTGGCGATAGGCGATGATCGCCAATGTTTCAACTGCGGCCTGTGACAATTTCTGCTTCAGCGGTGAATGTCCGTAGCGCTCCAAGAGCTCCGCAAAGTTTTCTTTCGTCGCTAAATAAGAGCGGTCCTCAACTTCCAACAGGCAAAAGCAGCTTGTTTCATCCGTTTGATATTTTTTTTGGAGTGTGCTCAATAGTTCTTGTAATTGCAGTGAAGAAATTTCAAGCAGTTCGCAGATCCTGCGCGCTTCGATGCCGTCTTCTCCGGCAATGAAAAGCAAAGCCTCCAGTTCGGCAATTTTATTCATTCGCTCTTCCTTCGATTTCTTTTTTGATCAGCCGGATCTCCTCAAACGGCTCCGGCTGCACGGCATCGATCATTTGCTCTTTCATCAGCTCCAAGACAGCGAGAAACGTCATCACAAGCTCTTCTTTCGTACGGCCAGTGAAAAGTGTTCCAAAATCCAATATTTCGACTTTCGCTAAGCGGGCAAGGATCTTTTCTTTTTGTGTTTCGATGTGAATTTCATCGATGTGCACTTGTGCGTTGTCATGCGGATATTGCTTGGCAAGGACCTCTTGAAACGCTAAAAACAAATCGATCGTCGTGACCGCATTGGGTGAAAGCGGCAAAGTTTTTTCCTGGATCTCGAAAATTTTTGGGGCCCGCAGATAATGCGCCGCCCGCTGAGTTTCTTTTTTTTGCAGCTCGCCGGCCGCATATTTAAATTTTCGATACGCCAGCAGCTGCTGGATCAAGTCTTCCCGCGGATCCTCTCCCGCAAATGCATCGTCTTCGATCTCCGCCTGCACTGCCGGCAAGAGCATCCGCGACTTAAGAGCCATTAACGTTGCCGCCATTACTGCATACTCGCCGGCAACTTCCAGCTGAAGGGTCTGCATCGTTTCCAAGTATTTCATATACTGCTTCGTGATCTCAGAAATCGGGATATCGTAAATATCAACCTCCATCGTGCGGATCAAATGAAGCAGGAGATCGAGCGGCCCTTCAAAAATTTCCAGTTTCAATTCCAAAGCCATTGCAGAATCCCTCTTTTTCAGTATTTGTAATTATGCGCGCGGAAAATGTGCATGGTAGACATCGCTGAGCCTTTTTTTGGAAACATGTGTATAAATCTGAGTCGTCGAAATATCGGCGTGCCCTAAAAGATCTTGGACCGTCCGCAGATCAGCACCATTTTCCAGCAAATGCGTTGCGAAAGAATGTCTGAGTGTATGCGGGGTGACGCGTTTATTGATCCCGGCATTCCGAACGGTCTGCTGAAGATTCTTCCAGATCCCCTGGCGCGTCAGCGGCCGCCCGTGAAAATTCAAAAAAAGAAAAGGATCTCGCCGTCCTTTTAAGAGCAGCGGCCGGGAGTCTGCCAAATATTTTTCGACCCAGCGGATCGCTTGCGTCCCGAGCGGGACCAGCCGTTCTTTGTCGCCTTTGCCGATCGTCACGATCAATCCTTCTGCCAAATGCAGGTCCGCCAACTGGATATGGATCAATTCGGAAACGCGCAAGCCCGTCGCATACATCACTTCCAGGATCGCCCGGTCGCGGATCCCAAGCGTTTTTGTCGTATCCGGCGCTTCCAAAAGCCTTTCTGTTTCTTTTAATGAAAGAACTTCCGGCAAATGCCGCGCCGGCTTCGGCGAATCGATCGTCGCCATTGGGTTTTGATCGATCACTTTCAGCTGATGCAGATACTGATAAAAACCGCGCAGCGAAGAAATCAAACGCGCAACTGAACGAGTGGAGCGGCCGTTTTTCTTCAGTGATTCTAAATAGGCGCGCACATTTTCCTGTGCGGCATCTAGCAGCGTCAATTCATTTTCCTGTAAAAATGCCGCGAAATAGCGCAAGTCGCGGCCGTAACTCGCGAGGGAATTTTCCGACAAGCCGCGTTCGATCTTGAGTGTATGCAGATAATCATTGATCCAATCGTTCAATCGGCTCCCCTCCTTTATCCATCTTTCCATCATAATAAAATTTTGTTCAAAAAGCGAATCTTTTCGCAAAAAAAAAGGGATCGTGACAAACAGTCACCACCCCGGGTTCAACTTCTAGTGCTATTCAATGACGTCATGCAGTTTCGATAATTTTTCGCTGTCTTCTTGGCTATGCTTTTTTTGGCAAGAGCTGCAGATCCCGTGAAACGTCAGCCGGTGATCTTTCACCAAAAAGTGATATTTTTCTTCAACGATCTTTTCCACGCCCGAAAGCAGATCATCTTCGACTTCTTCGATCTTGCCGCACTCGATGCATAAAAGATGATGATGGAAATGCTTTGCCCCTTCTTTGCGCAGATCGTAGCGTGCCAAGCCATCGGTAAATGTCACTTTATCGACGATCTTCAGATCCGTCAAGATCTCAAGAGTCCGGTAGACCGTCGCCAAACCGATATCAGAACTCTTCTCTTTGACTTTCATATAGACTTCTTCTGCTGACATATGTGTTTTTTGATCTTGCAGCAGCACCAAGACAGTTGCTTCACGTTGAGGGGTCAATTTGTACCCGCCATTGTGGAGTTGATCTTTGATCTTTTTCAAAACTTCCGCGTTTTTCAATTTTGCCACCTCAATCGTTTGATAACTATTCTCATTATAGTTTTATTGATCATAAAAATCAAGCGATTCTCAATTAAGAAACGTTAAAAGCCGCTGACTTCGCCATTTTATTGTAATTATTCTCATTTAATAGTTTTGTCGGCTAATTGGATCCCGTTTTCGTTTTGAGTGATCTCTTTATTTTTCAGCAAGTGTCCGAGGGCCCTTTTGAACTGGCCTTTGCTCATCGCAAAATGTTTTTGGATATCTTCCGGTGCTGAATGATCATTGAACGGTAGAAAATGATCATTTGCCTGTTCGAGCATTACTTTGAGCATCTCAGCATCTTGATTGATCGTTTCATATGCCCGCGGTTTGAGCGACAAATTCAAGACTCCATACGGATTGACTCCGATCACGCGCCCCTTGACGACTTCCCCGAGTCGCGGCTCTTGGTAACGTTCACTGGGATGAATGTAGCCCAAATAATAATCATCAGTCAAAACGTAGCTGCCGGCGAGCTTCAAACGGTAGACCGTGCCGGTGATATCATGATTTTTCATCGATTCCGGCGCTTTTTTGCCAAGCGACGAAAAAATTTTCTCATCCGCGAGCTCGCCCCACAAGCGGTTTTTATCATCAGTTCTCATCGTGACCATCAAACGATCGCCTTTTTTGGGCCACAGTTCATGCATCGTCGGCAGCTCATCCAGCGAAACGACGATATCTTTTTCCGGTAGACCGACATCAACAAAAACGCCCAAGTCGCGGCGAGACGCAGTCACGGTCCCGAAAGCGAAATGTCCAGGACGCGCCTCAGGCAGCCGCGTCGTAAAACGCAGATGATGCTCTTGGTCTTCATAACCAAAACCATGAAGTGCCGTTCCCAATGCCGCCTCTTCTTCGAGTTCCGCTTTCGGCAAGCGAAATGTCTGTCCTTCTTTTTGTACAAAATAATTGTCTTTATTTTCATCGATAATCATGCCTGTGAATTCAGAACCAGTCACATTCACTTTATCTCCTTCTTTCTTAAGTAATGAGGCGCAATAAAGCCATCATCAGAATACCACATAAAACAGTTTTCATTAAGTCGCGTGTCCGAAAACCGACGATCAGTGTCGGCACAAGCGCAAGGCTCTTCAATGCATCCAAATGCGGGAAACCATGTTCCTGCGGGACCAGAATGCTCTGAAACAACAGCGCTGTCAAGATCGTTAGCGGAACAAACGAAAGAAACTGCAGCAGTTTCGGCGAAAATGTAAGCTTTTTTACCAGCATGAACGGCAAAACGCGCGGCAGCCAAGTCACAAATCCGCAGCCGATCACTGCCAGCCAGAAATATGCATCACCGATCATCCAAGATCACCCCAAGTCCCGCGCCCAAAAGTGTTGCCAAGATCACACTGATCTCCGCAGATAAAAAGCGCATACTGATAAACAAAGAAGCCACCGTTGCAAAAATCAAGATCCAAGTTTTGCGCTTGATCCGCTGATATTGATCGATCGCCGAGACAGCAAAAAGCCCCGCAAACATCGCGATCAGCGCGTAATCCAGCCCAAAGCGCTCGGGATTCGGAATCATGTCCCCCAAGAGCGCCCCTAAAAAAGTTGCGAAGACCCATGTCGCGTAAGCAGTAAGGTTGAGCCCTTGGACCCAAGCAAAGCCCGGCTTCGTTTTTTCGTGCAGCTCGACCGTCAATACACCATATGATTCATCTGTTAAGAGCGAGCCGAACATGATCCCCTTGATCAGTGAAAGATCGCGGTAATGCGGGACGACGCTCATGCTCATCAGCAAGTGCCGGAAATTGATCAAAAAAATCGTAAATATGATCGCCGATACCGGTGTTCCCATCACTAACAGGCTGACCAGGACGAACTGCGCACTGCCGGCATAGACGATCAGCGACATCAAAAGAAGCTCCAAAGCGGAAAAACCGGCGTTGGCGCCGACGACTCCCAGTGCGATCCCGATGCCAAGATATCCCAGAACGGTCGGCAAACAAGCTTCGACACCGCCTCTGAATGTATTCAATCGTGCTTGTTCCATTTGCTCACGCCTTTCACTCTCATCATTTTTTCATTTAGTGCTCATTTTAACGAAAGATCACGCGCGATGCAAGACAGAATCTTCATGGATTTTTGATCGATGTTGTTTTTTCAGCATTTGCAGGTTCTTTGCGGCTTCGCACGATCATCAGATACGTTAAAAAAACGCCTAAGAAAGCCGGCTCTGCTCCAAAACGCAGCAGGGCGAAAACTGTGAAAAAAGCGGGGATCGCGATCCCCGCCTCATGAAGCGAATGCCGCAGCAGCAAAACGATCCCCCCGAGAGCACAAGCCAAAAGTCCCCAAAAAGGCGAAAATAAGACGATCGCTACACAAGTTGCCGCTACTCCTTTGCCGCCTTGGAATTTCTTCCAAAATGGAAAGTCGTGCCCAATGACTACCCCGACACCTGCCAGCAGCAGGGCAATTTGTCCGATCTCCGGAAAGAAAATGAAGCGGCATAAAAGAGCGGGAATGATCGTTTTTACCGCATCGCCCAGAAAAACCACGACGCCCCATTTTTTCCCGAATTGCGCACCGACATTTGCCGCTCCCGGATTGCCGGAGCCGATCGTTTCAGCTGATTTGCCAGATAAAAATTTGGAAACAACCTCTCCCGTCAAAAAACAGCCGAAAATGTATCCAATAAGTATCGTAAGCACCCGTGCCAGCATCTTGCTGCCCCCTTTTTTCTGATTTTACCACAAAAAAGAGCAGCGGCTTCGTTTCGACCGCTGCTCGTTAAAAGGATCAAACTGATTAGATCCTATTCCAAAAAGTCTTTCAATTGTTTCGAACGGCTCGGGTGGCGTAATTTGCGCAAAGCCTTCGCCTCGATCTGGCGGATCCGCTCGCGCGTCACGCCAAACACTTTGCCGACTTCTTCAAGCGTACGCGTCCGCCCGTCATCGAGACCAAAACGTAAACGCAACACGTTTTCTTCACGGTCCGTCAGCGTATCCAAAACATCTTCCAGCTGCTCTTTCAGCAGCTCATAAGCGGCATGATCAGCCGGGCTCGTTGCTTCCTGATCTTCGATAAAGTCGCCCAAATGGGAATCGTCCTCTTCGCCGATCGGTGTTTCGAGCGAAACCGGCTCTTGAGCGATCTTCAAGATCTCGCGGACTTTTTCAACCGGCAGATCCATTTCAGCAGCGATCTCTTCCGGCGTCGGTTCGCGGCCCAAGTCTTGAAGGAGCTGGCGCTGGATCCGGATAAGCTTATTGATCGTTTCGACCATATGGACAGGAATCCGGATCGTCCGTGCTTGGTCGGCGATCGCGCGCGTGATCGCTTGGCGGATCCACCACGTTGCATATGTCGAGAATTTGAATCCTTTGCGGTAATCAAATTTCTCAACAGCTTTCATCAGACCCATATTGCCTTCTTGGATCAAATCTAAAAACTGCATGCCGCGCCCGACATAACGTTTAGCGATACTGACGACCAAACGCAAATTGGCTTCAGCGAGGCGTTGTTTGGCTTCTTGGTCGCCTTGCTCGATCTTGAGCGCCAAATCGACTTCTTCTTGGGCTGTCAGAAGAGAAACACGGCCGATCTCTTTCAAATACATTCTGACCGGATCGTTGATTTTGACACCGGTTGGGGCGGAAAGGTTTTGCAGATCTTTTTTCTTCACTTTGGTAGCTTTCAGGCTGCGGGCGCTTGGGTCGCCGTTTTCATCAACAACGCCGATCCCTGCATCTTCTACTTTTTGGATCAATTTATCCATCCCGTCAGCGTCCAATGAATAGGGTGTTGCCAATTGGTTGGACAAATCATCGTATTTCACTTGGTGTTTCGGTTTAAATTCTTTAATAAAGGCTTTGACTGCTGCATCATATGATAGCTTTTTCGTTTTCTCTGCCATTATTGATTGCCCCCTATACTCAATTAAGCCCGTGGCTCAATTGTTTCCTGAGATTGATTATATCAATTGTCAATTGAAATTCCAAATCAGCGTTGCCCATCTGCTTCGCTTCTTTTTGCTGGATCTGTTTTTCTTCGATCTTTGTCTGGATCTCGCCTTGCTGGATCACGAACAATAATTCATCGATCACTTGCGGCGTACTTTCTGCGAATTCCATTTCCATTAGATCCGTGAAGATCTGGAGCAGTGCGGCATCATTGTTTAAAAGATCGACGAAACGACTCGGTTCGATCACACCGCCTTGCGCGGTAAAACTATCGATCAATAAATAGAGCCGTTCGTATGGTTCGTGGAGAAAATGAACTTCAGACAACTGCCGCAAATAGTCGCGGACATGGGCTTCTTTGATCGCATAGTACAAAAGCCATTGTTCGGCTCGTTCGATCTGCGAGATGCGGCGCGGGGCGGCGGCAGTTTTGTGCGGCGGGGAAACTGCCGGACGCCGGACTGCTGCAGACTGCTGCTGCAGATCTTTCAGCCGGCTCAAAATATGCTGTGCATCGACTGAAAATTCATCGGCGAGCTGCCGGATATACATGTCTTGTTCGATCAGCGAATCAACTGCTGCCAGCGCCGCGATCGCTTGATCCAAAAATGCCAGCTTTTCTTGCGGGCGGTCCAGATCAAATTGCGTCCGCAAATAAGCAAGCTTGAATTCATAAGGCGACATCAGCTGCTTGTCGATCAAATGAACAAGCGCTTCGCTCCCGTATTTGCGGAAATATTCATCAGGATCCATTTTGTCCGGCACTAAAACAACCGTAGCTTTCAAGCTGCTGTGCGTTTTCAGAAGTCCGATCCCGCGGTCGATCGCATGCAACCCGGCCGCATCACCGTCATAGCAGAAACGCACTTCACTCGTTAGCCCTTCGATCAAATGGATCTGCCCATCCGTCAAACTCGTTCCCATGGAAGCGAAGCCGTTTCCAAGACCTGCCTGCCAAGCCGCGATCACATCCATATATCCTTCTAGTAAAAGCGCGTATCCTGCTTTGCGGATCGCACCGCGCGCTTCATGAAAATGATAAAGCGTGCGACCTTTATTAAAAATCAATGACTCAGGACTGTTCAAATATTTCGGCTGCTCTGGATCATCCGCGAGCCTCCGGCCTGAAAAGCCGACGATTTTCCCTTGCGGATTCGTCAGCGGAAACATGATCCGGTCGCTGAAACGATCAGATAATTCACCCGTTTGATTTTCATTGAATAATCCGCTCTTGCGCATCAGTTCATCGTCTTTTTGATTTTTTTGCCAGTGGCGGGTCAAAAAAGTTCGCGACGCCGGGGCATATCCCAGCTGAAAATGCTTGATCGTTTCGGTATCTAAGCCGCGTTTCGTTAAATATTCTAACGCTCCCGCTCCTGCTTCCGTATTCAGCAGAATATGCTGGTACAGCTTAGCAGTCTCTTCATGAAGCTCGATCAAATGAGCTTCTGCCGTATCGACTGGTGCAGCGGGGGTCAGATCGATCCCTTCCAGCGGCACATGCGCGAACTCAGCAACTTTGACGACGGCTTCCGGGAAAGTGATCCCTTCGAGTTCCTGCAAAAAAGTAAATACATTGCCGCCTTTTCCGCAGCCGAAACATTTGAAAATCTGTTTATCCTTGGTGACCGTAAATGACGGAGTCTTTTCCTGGTGAAACGGACATAAACCGGAATAATTTTTCCCGGCTTTTTTCAATTGTACATATTGACCAATGACGTCGACGATGTCTGCCTTTTGTCGTACTTCCTCGATCACGCTTTGAGGAATTCTCTGCATACGCTTCTCCCTCCGCCCATAAGCACAAAAAACGCACTAATTTGCATCAGTGCGGATTTGTTAAAAACAAACTTTTACAAATATCATTATAGCATATATCTTTAAGAAAACCAGTCTTTTGCACTTTTCTTTACGCCACCCACGGCAATGATTCGTAGAAGCGGATCAATTTCTTATTCATTTGAACGATCGAAGCATAAAAATAATTTCCGCCGTTCAAATAAAGCGAACGTTCATCAAGCAACGAAAACAAATGATAGTATGGATAGGTTGCTTGTGTCGCATTGCCTAGTTTTGGTGCGAGCACTTCCCTTGAATACTTTTTGGCGACCCCTTTCGTCTGCTTTCCGCCATTTGCCGCCACATACGGAATATAATCCGCCCCAAAGTTATACGCTTGGACTGCGACGCTTTCTGAAAGTCCAAGTTTGTTCGCCTGCGCAAGCATTTCTGCAAAATGGCTGACCCCAACTTCCAAACTCTCGTTTGTTGAGTCGATCGCCGCTTGCTCGCCGTAAATGCTTTCGCTGCTCTGCATCAAATCATCCGTTTTCCCTTTGGATTCGGTCATGATGATCCCTAAGATCGTTTCCGTTTCTTGCGGGATCCCGTATTTTTGACAAATTTCCGCAACTTGCGGCCGATATTTTTCAACACGCTTGACCGTTTGATACGTCCGGAAGCAAAATGCGAGTGTCAAAACGACTGCCGAAAGCAAGAGGAGCACACCAGCCAGCCGGAATATAAATCTGATCAGTCTTCCCATATGTCCACCTAACATTCCAAAAATTTCATTCTTCTATCTTACAAGGCTTTGGCGCGCTGCGCAATTCCTACTGTACCATTTATTATAACTTTAAAAAATCATGGCTCTCTGGATCCGCTCAGTAATGAAAAAATTAATTTTCTGTAAATATCATGAATTTTCATAGATAATTCGAGCAGATGATTCGCTTTCTGCTTTTGGCCATGATATATTAAGCAATGGAATTTCGTTATCAACGTTTCGTTGCCTTTCACAAAGCAACAAAGAAAGGAGAATGATTATGACATTCTATAACCATGAATTGGAATATCGCGTCACTTTGAATACTGATTTGAACGTTTTCTTCGTTTATGATAAGAAAAATGAAAATCGCTATGCTACTGGTGACACGATCGAACAAGCTGTTTCTGAATTGAAAAAAACTGCATAGGAGTGAAACTCTCTCATGTCCATTTTCTATTTAGTCTGAAAGCATCTGCTCATCTTTGAAGCGGATGCTTTTTTGTCTTTTTTCAAGGGTTCTTGATAGTGATTTACCAAAAAACGGGTATAATCAAACCATGCCATGATCGGCAATCATTATTCTTAGGAGGAAATCATTATGGAAGAGCAATCATTTCATGAAACACCGCAGGAGATCAAAGGCTGGAACTGGGGTGCATTTATGTACAATATCACTTGGGGCATCGGCAACAAGACCTATCTCCCGCTTCTATGCCTGATCCCCGTATTCAATCTTGTTTGGGTCTTCGTCTGCGGCTTCAAAGGAAACGAATGGGCATGGCAAAAAGGCGATTACAAAGATGTTGAAAGCTTTTTAAAAGTCCAAAAAACTTGGAATCGCGCCGGCTTGTTTTCCTTTATTCTCTTCATCGCCCTGGTCATTTTTTATTTTCTTTTCTTTGCAGCGATCATCACTTCGCTCACAAATAGCAACAACCCTTATGCTGGCGCCTGAGCGATCTCACTAGAAATTTTTGATTTTTTCCCAATTCTTCTCAGCAAGCTGCGGCGAGTAGACTTTCGGCTGATCGCCTTCTTTGACGATCTGCCAAAGGATGCTCGCTGCTTTGATTTTGTTTTTGCAGGCTGCATTGTTCGTGTCACGGCAAAAATCCCTCACGAAAGCATTCCACTGGCAAGCGGCAGCATCATAATGCGCATAATCGCTTTTCCCGCGGTACACTTGGAGCAAATCTCCTAAAGTAAATTCATGATCATGCGAGCGTTTGACTTTTTTCCAAGCAGCAGCCATGTCCGCCGTATAGCGGAATCGCTGCTGCCCAGTCTGTTCGGCAAAAAAACGCCGAAAGCGCTCATTCATGGAAAATCCGCAGGCCAGCAAGGGAGAAGTGAGTGTCAGCCTTTTTTGCGTTAGCGGCTGTTTCACCTTGATTTGCTTTTGCGGCGGGGTCATGTGACCTGCATAATATTGTTCGATCACTTGCAGCAGTTCCGTCTTATTTCCGGTATGGCTGAGCTGCAGCTTTTGGCAGATCGCTTTTAATTCCGCCCGATACCAATAATACTTTTGAAATTCTGCAAAACTTTTGATGTCTTTGAAAGCTGGCCGCTTCACATAAAGCACCTCCCGCTCGTAATTATAATCGCGCCGCTGACTGATGGAAAGAAAACTGTTTCACCTCTTAAGCAACCGTTAAGTTCGATCCCTTATTCTTTTTTTAGCGAAAAAAACTGCTATCCTTGATATGTGGACGAACTGGGACTTCTCACCAGAGACGTTGAATAGAGTTCGTTTCCAAACAGAGATGCAGGTTCAACTCCTGCCGTCCACTTTAAGTTTTGATCATTTGTTGATCCTTTTAAATCATGATAGGATAGAAGCGTCGAAATCGAATATGAAGGAGAAACAGATCCCATGGCTGATAAAAATGAAAAGAATGAAGAAATGCTGCAAGAATATCTGAACGACTTTTTGGCAGACTGCCGCCCGGCAACGGAAGAAGAATATCAAAAGCTGATCACTGAAACGGTCCAAAACGAAATCGAGAGTACCCCCGATTTCGAAAACATGAAAAATTGGTATACAACGATCGAAAAACTCGATGATTTCGGTCCGATCATGGCGGAGCTCGGTCTGACTGACCGTTCTTGGCTTGACGGCCATACCTCGGATGACTGGCAATATCTGGTCAATGAACCTGAACAGATCATTTATGATGGCAAACGCGTCGAACGCGAGGCGCTGAAGCAATTGAAAGAAAAGTTCCAATGAAAATCACATTCGTGATATAATCGAATTACCTTGGCAGGGGCAACGGAGGCTGTGACAATTTCGTCGCAGCCTTTTCCTTTGAAGTGAGCCGTCTTGCCGATAAAGAAATGTATAGAAAGGAGCATGAATTATGGAGATCGATCCGGAACAATTTGCGATCGCCGTCGTGACCTCATCGGATTCGCAGCTGAGTATCGAAGAGAAATATCGTCTTTATCAGGAAGCTTACGACTATGTTCAAACACAATCTTATCGCGAAGACACGGCTGAAGAGAAGTGAAGCCCGGCCGCAGTGCAAATATTTTTCTTTCTTCGGCTTTCTTGCTATATTGAGAGTAGCAAAGGGGTGAAAGTCGATGGATGAAAAAATTACTCCAAAAGATCTGAAAGAGGAACAAGAAGAATTCAAAGAATCCGAAAAACTAGAAAAAAAGGAAGACCAAGAAGCCGAACAACTGGAAGATTTAGAAGGAAAAATGGAGAAAAAAGCCAAAGAAAAAAAAGAAAAGAAATAATCACTTCTCCCTTCCCTCATTTTAATGGCTTCAGACCCCGCGGGAAGGGCTTTTTATTTTTTGGGATCATCGCAAGGGAGAAAACAAAATGACACAGAATATCTATAAAGCAAAAGTGACCGCTACTGCAGAAATGCTCAAAGGAAAAAATATCGACAGCCAAATCAAGCCTGATGACATTTTGGAAGTCACCTGGACCGGGCCGTCAAAAGTCGGCGACCGCAGCGAATTCAGCGGCCTTTATGCCGATTGGTATCAAGATACCAAAAGCGGCCAATATATCCCGCGAAATTTTTTAGAGTTTGTTTAAACCTAAATTTTTAAAAGGAGCTGTGACAAGAATTTGTCACGGCTCCTTTTTAATAAAATCGTTTTCATTTTCCAATTGTCTTTTTGCAACCTTCACGGTATGATGATAAAAGTATCCCTGTTATTATTTATTGCTACCTTTTCTAAAAAGCAAAGGAAAAAAGCAGTTAATCAAAAAAGCTTTTCTTGCCTCTGCTGAGAATTAACATTGTCTCGGCCATTTTTAATGTGCATGCAACTGCACTGATTACTGAAAAAAGGGAGGGATTCCATGATCGCGGATTTATTATTTCTGCTTGTCACCCTATTCTGGGTCATTCTTACTTGGACAAACTGGGCAAAAAAAAATATGACACTTGAAGGAAAATTAGATGTTTCACTTATTATTTTCATTTTAACGGTCCTTCACCTTTTAAGTTGAACAAATTTCAAATAAAGCAAGGGGAAAGAAAATGCTTATGCTATTTATACTGATCTTTCTGATCTTTTTAATTAGTTTCATTATTTTTGATAGCCACAGGATACGATCGACTCGTCATAGGAAAAAAATTTTTACCCGTTCAGTCATCCTTTTCTTACTCTTTTTTTTAGGTGCAGGATTCGCTTTTCCCACGGAATGTAAGTCTAAAGTGGCTCTAAACACGCATTCGTCAACCTCTTTTATCGCTCTTAATTCTAAAAATGCAAAAGAGAAAAAAGTAAAGTCGAAAGCGAAAAAGAAAAAGAAAACGAAGAAAAAAACAAAAAAGAAAAAAGCTGAACAGCAGAAAACCGCAAAACAGCTGAACATCCAAGATGCCGCGCTAGCCAAATTAGATTATTCGGGGACCCAAACGATCGAAGTAAACGGCAATCTGCCGACCTTCTCAGCTGAGGATCTGACGATTACCAGCGGCGGCTGGGAAAAATATGGCGATTTGGATCAGCTGAACCGCGCTACTTCCGCAGAAGCTTTGCTCAATCAAAGTACGATGCCGAAGACCGGTGAAAAACGCGGCAGTATCGCGAAAGTCAAACCGACCGGCTGGAAAAACAAAAAGATCAAAGGCGGCTATTTGTATAATCGTTCGCATTTGATCGGCTGGGCGCTCTCAGCAGAAAATGACAACTGGAAAAACCTGATCACCGGCACGCAGCAGATGAATAATCCTGAAATGCTGCGTTTTGAAATGGATATCAAATATTATTTGGAGCAAAGTCCCGACAACTATGTCCGCTATTCAGTCACCCCGATCTTCCGCAATCAGGAGCTGGTCGCGCGCGGCGTCCACTTGATGGCGCAATCCGTCAACAGCGATGCGGTCAAATTTAATGTCTACATCTTTAATATCCAAGACGGTGCAACGATCAATTATGCAGACGGCACGAGCCAGATCGATCCAACCACAGCAACTTCTTCCGCTCCTCCAGCGTCTGCAGCTTCGACAGTACAATCCGTTCCCGCTCAGCCAGCTGAGGAAAATCAAACAGCCAGTCAAGCCGCTGATTCACAAACTGTTTTTGTTACGCCGACCGGCGAAAAATATCATTCCCATGCGCACGGCCGCGGGAACTTTACCCCTTCGACGCTCGGTGAAGCAAAACAAAGAGGACTGAGTGCGTGCAGTATTTGTTATTGATATTTGTACAAACCAAGCAGATGCAAAAAAGCTCGACTTCGAGAAAGAAGAAGCTGCTTTTGAAACACCGTTTATTCAGAAACAGGGCCTGTGACATAAATCATGTCACAGGCCCTTGGTGTTCATCGCTCTCTTGATCATACTCTCAATAATCATTCATTGCCCACAGTCTTTACTGCAGTTCAGCTACTTTTTCGTCTGTATAGTGTTTCAATTCTTCCACTCGCTGCTCCAGCTGTTCATTAGCTGATTTGCTTTGATCCAGCTGCTGCTGCAACTGATCCGCTTCCTGCTGTTTTTGATCGAGCTCTTGCTGCTTCTGATCAAGTTCATTTTGTTTATTTTCCACATCATCATTTTTGCCATCAACTTGTTTTTGCAGCTCGGCGATTTGATCTTTCAACTGCTGCTGCGCCTGATCATTTTGCGCTAACTGATCGTTAAGCCGGTCCAATGATTCTTTCTGTGATTTTGCAGTCGCAAAAACGGTGTCAAAATTATTGCGGATCGCGCTCAAATTTTGAAAACCGTCCGATGCGGCATAACCGATTGCTCCGCCACCCAACAAAAGCCCAGCGGCGATCGCGATTTTTGCAATTGTTTGTTTCTTCATTTTTTTGTTCCCCCATTTTTTAGCAAGCCTTTTTTGCGGCTTTGATCTCAAATGATACTATTGCATTGCATGGATAAACTTCAAGATCCAAAGATATGAACGATTCAAAAATAATTGCTGATTAGTGATTGTGGTGATTGAGTTTTTTTTGCGATCAGACAAGCGAGCACTAAAGAACTAATGTTACCATATTCTTTTTTTATTGCTATCAGGGAAAATCCTTAGTTGCAGAAAACGTACTTTACGTGCAAAAAGAGGCTGGGACAAAAGTCATGTCCCAGCCTCTTTTTCCGAATAAACGGTGTTTCAAAAGCAGCTTCTTCGGAAATAAGCCGAAAAATCTCAAAAATATGAGAAACTATTTTCGGATTTTTCTTCTTATTTCTTGAAGCTGGACACTTTTGTCCCAACCTCTTTTACTAAAAATTCTTTATTCGATCACGGTTCGGCTGATGATCTCATCTTGAACTTCTTTACATAATTCACTGAAATAAGCGCTGTAGCCGGCGACCCGCACGATCAAGTCGCGATAATCTTCGGGATGCTGCTGGGCCTTGATCAGTGTCGCATTATCGACACAATTGAATTGCATCTGGCCATTGCCGAGCCGTTCGGCTGTTCTCAGCAGCGTGATGATCCCTTGCTTTCCTTCCGCGGTATCCAGCGAGTTAGCAGTGATTTTAAAATTATGCGCCATCCCCAAACTCATTGCGGCGACATTGATTTTCGATACGGACTTGATCACGGCTGTCGCTCCCCTATAGTCGGCTCCTTGTGAAGGACTCATCGCATCCGACAAAGGCGCAAAAGCATTTCGGCCGTTCGGCGTCGCACCGATCATTTCACCAAGCGGGGTATTGAATGATTGTGAAAGGGTCCCGTGGATATGTTTGGCATAAAGCGAAGGATGTTCATTCATCTTTTTTTCTGTGTAATCAACGATCTCGGCAGCGATCAGATCGGCATAGTCCTCATCATTGCCATACTTCGGGGCATGCTGGCAATCGAGATGCATTTGCTGGTATCCCTTCCAGTCGGCGTCAAGTGCTTCTTTGATCTCATTGAGGGTATATTTTTGCTCTTCATACACCAGCTGTTTGATTGCCGCCATGCTATCGGCATATGTCCCCAAACCAGCAAAAATCGTTCCTGGTCCGCTGTATAAAGCCGCTCCGCCGTTCGTAACATCGTTCCCGCTTTCCATGCAGCCTTCGACAAACAACGACATGTAAGGTGTTGGGGTGACTTTGCGAAAGACTTCTTGAATGAGATTGCTTCCTTTGGCATTTTGATCGATCAAATAATCGAGCTGCCGTTTGACCGCTGCTTCGAATTTTTCATAAGTATCCCATTCCTCCAATTGCCCAGTATCCAGCCATTTCTTATCGCTGTATGACAAAAGTCTCCCTTGATGCAGCGCCATATCGATCGTGATCGGCCATTGGGTAAATCCGCCAGCCGTCCATTGATGCATTTTTCCGGACCGATGGGGTTCTACACATCCCATCAAACAGTAATCGCGGGCATTTTCAAGCGTTAAACCTTTTTTAAGCATCATTTCGATATGCGGTTCGTCAAAATGACAAGCCGGCATGCCGATCCCTGCCTGGATCACGTCAACGATCTTTTCAAGATACCGGTTCGGCGACCCGCGGTGGATGCGGCAGGCCAGCGACGGCTGATACATTTTGATCATTTTCACTGCGTCCATGATCAAGTAGGTCAAATCATTCGTTCCATCAGTGCCATCGCTCTTCATTCCGCCGACAGTCATATTGATAAACGGCATATAGCCGGCAAAATATTTTGCGGTCGCGCCTGGTGTATACCAAATCATTTCAGAGCATTTGATCATAAAGCAGCTCAGCAGCTCCAGCGCTTCTTCATCTGTCAGCCGGCCGGCCTGTTTATCTGCCAGAAAAGCCGGATAAACATACTGATCGATTCGGCCGAGCGAGGTACTGCATTGGTTTTCTTCTATTAAAAAGAGTGATTGGATCGTCCAGATCGCTTGCAGCGCTTCTTGAAATGTTTCGGGCGGATTGGCGGGAACACGTGCATTTACAAAAGCGATCTTTTCTAATTCTGCTTGGCGAAGCGGATCTTTTTCTTTCACGGCAAGTTCATGTGCATATGCAGAAAGGCGGCCGGCATAAGTCAAGATCCCTGCGCACACTTCGAGCGCCGCTTGATAAAAAGAAATTTTCTCCGCATCTTCTTCATTCGCGGGCGAGAGCTTCGCTAGATGTTCTTCTGCTTCAGCTTTGATGCCGTTGATCCCTTTTTGAAACAAGATCACGTCATATCCCGGACTCGTGTCCCCGCCGCCGCTTGCCACATGATAAGTCAAATCACTGATACATGCTTGTGCACCGAACTCCCACAGTTCAGGATCTTCCGTGCGGATCGCTTGTTCGCATGCTTCTGCGAGTGATTTGTTTTTCCAAAACGGAAAAAGCTTCTCCCGCATGATTTTTTTATCAGCTTCACTGATAAAATACGGATCTTGCGGCCGTGTGCTGATCTCTTCCAATTCATCCGCAAGCCATTCCCAAGCAGTATCCGGTGAGAAGGCCCCCGCACGCGGTTTGCCGCATGGATGACCGATGATCAGCTCGCGTGCTTGGATCAGCATCGGTGCTGTTTCGCACGCCCGGCGAAACCCTTTTGCCCGCTGAACATTTCGCGGAAGGTCCGGATATTTTTCAAAAATTTCCGTGTAGGCCAAAGCCCGCTGGATCGTAATACTGGGTTTGACTGCCAAATAACTTTTTTTCAATTCCTGCAAGCGTTTCGGCAGTTTATTTTTGGTTTCCATTTTCCTCATCCTTTAAAGAAAAAAGCTGCAAGCCGCCTGGATAGGATAGACGAGCTGGCAGCTTTTATTCTTTTGAATTTAAACGAATTACTTTTAGATGCTGCAAACTATTCGATCGGCTGTTTTTTTTCGGCTTTTTTCCCAAAACGAAATAGCGTCAAAAATTCTTTTGGATTATCGGTCGTCAAGATCGAGCCGCTGATAATAACAAGTGCCAATATAAGCGCTTTCAAACTGATCCCGTTTCCAAAGAAGATCCCGATAAAGATCGCCCATGCTGAATAGCTGATGTTGAGCCCCATCGCCCGAATCGGTCCGATGCCGTCGATCGAACGATAATAGCATAAATAAGAAGACGTCCCGGCTAATGCAGTGACAGCGATCAGCAAGATCACCGGCGAAGGAAGGGTCGCGAATGCCAATGGATAACCCTTGATGAACGGCATGATCATGATCCCGTAAACCAGCGCCGAAGTCAATTGGCGGATCTGCAAAGCGGTTTCCGGCAAAACATCATTTTTCATCCCGTAAGCACAGATCACGACTTCAATCCCCCAGCCGAACACACAGAGAAGCGCGAAGAGGATCCCGAGCCAGATATTTTTCGGCGTATCGGTAGTTGTGAATCCCAAGACCATCGTGGCGCCGATCGCCATCGATAAGCCGACACCGCCCATTTTTGTCATCTTTTCTTTCAAAAAAATCATGCTGAACAAAGCGCCGACCGCAGGATACATCGCAGAAATGACGGCGGTATATGAAGCACCGATATAGTTGATTGCCAGCATATAGCCGGTCATCCCGATCGGTCCGCCGAACAGTGCTGCGATCATGACGTATTTCCCGCTGCGGGTTTTGAGGGCCTTTTTGAATTCGCCGAAACCGCGATTGACCGCGGTAAAAAGCAGCATCCAAACACTTGAACACGCATCATGCAAAAATGTTGAAACAAGCGGTGCGATCGCGATCGCTTGCGGGGTATTCATGATCGTTGTTCCTAAAATCACGCCCACGAGAACTGTATCCAGCCCCCACAAGATCCCCCCTAAGAGACCGGTGCCGCTGCCTCTTATTTTTTTTCTTTCATCATTGATAACCTCCAAGCTCTGTACTGAATCATTGATGTCTCAAATCATAAAAGCAGGAAATATTCAGTCGAGATCTTCCTAAATATTTCCTGCTTTAGCAGCTGACGATGATTATTCTTTGATACTTGGCAAAATTTGTTCTACTTCTGCATGCGGACGAGGGATCACGTGGACCGAAAGCAATTCGCCGACGCGTTGTGCTGCGGCAGCCCCGGCATCAGTCGCTGCTTTGACAGCCCCGACATCCCCGCGCACCATCACCGTGACGATCCCGCCGCCGACCAGTTCTTTGCCGACTAGAGTAACGTTTGCCGCTTTGACCATCGCATCTGCTGCCTCGATCGATCCGACCAATCCTTTTGTTTCTACCATTCCTAATGCATCTGAACTCATTTTGTTTTCCTCCTAATAAATGTTTTTTTTATTTTTTAATTGACACTTGTGTGCCAGGTTTGACGCCTAAAGCATTTGCTTCTTCCATATCGATATGGCACTCGAGCGCCGAAGTCGTCGTTGCCCGAATCACAACATTGTTGAGAGTCCCGCCCCGCTCACCGCTAAACGCCAAATCGACTTGTTCGCCGTCATGGACACCGAAGTGCTCCGCCTCTTCCGGGAGCATATGAATATGTCTTTGGGCCACGATCACGCCTTCGTTCAGCTGAACTGATCCTTTCGGCCCGATCACAGTCACTCCCGGCGTCCCCGCTAAATTGCCGGAAAGCCGGACGATCCCTTTGACTCCCAATTTAAACGAATCGCTCATCAGGATCTCGACTTGCGTTTGCTTTCTCGCCGGTCCTAAAATACGGATCTTTTCAAGAACACCTTTTGGTCCGCCGATCGTGACGCATTCTTCACAAGCAAACTGACCCGGTTGCGAAAGTTCTTTTTTGCAATGCAGCTGGTACCCGGCACCAAACAATTTCTCCAGATCCGTTTGGCTGAGATGGATGTGCCGATTGGAGATGCCGACGGTGATCTGACTTGCCGGTGCGGGTTTGGTCATTGTCTCATTTGCACTGCCGGCCAGCTTCTCCAGCAGTTTCCCCATGATTTCTTCGTAATTTTCCATGATCATCCTCGTCTTTCGATCAATTCATTTCGGCTAAAAATTTCCGAACGACTTCCTCCAGCTTTTCCATATCGCCTTGTGATAAATTGTCCGCAGCTGTTTTTTCATTATTCTTGGCGGCTTGCGGCTGGTTTTCAGAAGAATTCTGCAATTCCGATGGGCTCAAATTGAGATCGCCCAATTTGTTTTCTGTGCAGGAAGCACCGACTGTTTGCGCCGTATGGATACATGTTTCTTGGCATTCTTCGAGCTCGGGATGATTGAATGTTTTATCTTCGGCAACCAGCGTGCGAACATCTTTCAATTCGCTCGCCACCGTCTTGACGTTCAAGAGATGCTTCGGCCCGACATTCTCTGAGACTGAACTTCCGCCAAGCGTTCCGCAGCCCAAAGTAAAAGCGATCGGCAAGCCTGTGCTGATCCCGGTACCGCCTTGGCTGCCGCCGGTATTGACCAAGATCCGCGAAGCCGGCTTAGCAGCGAATTTCAGCACCATTTCCGGATTGCGGGTATGGATGCTCATCGTGTGGCCGATCCCGTTTTGCAAAAGTTTGATACTTAACTGGCAAGCTTCCTCCCAATCATTGACAACATAAAATCCAAGAACCGTCGTCAATTTTTCATAAGAAAGCGGATAACCGTCACCGACGCCAGCTTGGGCCCCGATCAAAACTTTCGTTCCATCAGGAATATCGATCCCGGCGCCTTCAGCAATGACTTGCGGCGAACGACCAACAAATTTGGCATTCATCGCATGTCCGCCATTTTTAAAGAGCAGATCGCACACTTTTTGGGTCTCTTCCGGTGTCATGAAGTAGCCGCCGTTTTTCTCAAAGGCAGCGATCACCTGCTCTTTATTGCATTCTTCACAAACGATCGATTGCTCCGAAGCGCAGATCGTACCATAATCAAAAATTTTGCTGGCAATGATCTTTTCTGCGGCACTCTCGACATCCGCCGTTCGTTCGATGTATGCCGGTGAATTGCCCGCACCGACGCCGATCGCCGGTTTGCCGGAACTGTAGGCCGCCTTCACCATGCCGGGGCCGCCCGTCGCAATGATCAGGGCGATCTCTTTCAAGTGCATCAGTTCATTGGTCGAGGGCATCGTCGGCGTTGAAACACACGTGATCGTGCCTTCCGGGGCGCCGGCCGCTACTGCCGCGCGGTCCATAATGTCCGCCGCCCATTTCGTGCATTCTTTTGCAGCCGGATGCGGCGCGAATACGATCGCATTTCGCGATTTGATCGCGATCATTGATTTAAAGAAGACCGTCGATGTCGGGTTCGTTGATGGAACGATCCCCATGATCAAACCCATTGGTTCAGCGACTTCAAAAGTGCCCTTTTGCGGATCTTCATGGATGATCCCGATGGTTTTTTCATCTTTGATTTGTTCATATAATAAAGTTGACGCTACATGATTTTTGTATGCCTTGTCATAAACTTTCCCGAAGCCGGTTTCTTCTACGGCCCGCTTGGCGAGATTCACGGCATTTTTTTCACCGGCATCGCGCATGCTGCGCAAGATCGCATCGATCTTGTCCGGTGTGAATGTCGCGATTTTCTGTGCGGCTTCATGCCCCTTTCGCGCAAGGTCCCGGGCCTCTTGGATCGAAAACAGATCCTTATCAATAGTATTCATTTCTGACGCTCCTCTACATTAATAGAATTATTCCTTATTAAAGTAGTCGATTACGGCTTCAATAAGTTTTTGCTTGCTTGTTTTGTACAGCTCTTTTCTGATGATCGGAAAATCAGCATTTTCTTTCGCAAAATCCCTAAGCTCAGCAACCGTGTAAGTATTTAGTAATTCGATCGCCCGGTCTCTTTGACCATTCGCGCTCCATTCAGAGATCGCGAGGTCTCTCAAATTTTGTTTCGGTTCTTCAAGCTCTTCAATGACTTGTTCTGATTCCGGTTCCTCTTCAATAACGATCGCGACTTCTTCGGCCGCCGGTTCAGGTTTCGTTTCGAGCGGCTTTAAAAGTGTCGGAATCACGCTGTCTGGACGCGCGATCACATGGGAAGAAACCAAAAGATCCTCTCCTAAACGTGCGATCGCACTTGCTGCAGCATCGACCGCGGTTTTTACCGCGGCAACATCCCCAGTGACGGTGACCATGACCAAGCCGCCGCGGACCCGCTCTTTTGAGACGAGATCGACTTCGGAAGACTTCAGCATGACGTCACTCGCCTCGATCGCTGCGATCAGTCCTTTCGTTTCGATAAAACCTAATGATTCATTCATAAGCTACTCCTTTATACGGCATCGGCCCAGTTCGCCGGATAAGTCGCATAAAAAATATGAGCGCAATCCGGGGAACCCCAAATCACTTTGCTGCCTTTTGGCACAAAGAGCACATCGCCCGCTTTAGCAGTATACGTCACACCATCGATCGTGACTGTCAGCGTTCCCGAAATCACATAGTCGATTTCTTCATAGGTCAGCTCCCAAGCAAACGAAGAATGATCGATCTCTAAAAAACCGGCGCTGATTTTCGAATCGTCTTTGCTGATCAATTCTTGATAGTGGACATTTGCGTCCGGATTGCCAGTTTCAAAGACATCCATCTGCACAGTACTGCCTTTGACGACTTTCAGTCCATTCGGATGGCATTCGGTTTGAAATTTTGCCGCACTCGCTGATAGATCTTCGCCGGAAAGCAGACTTTTCAAAAGCATCAGCAGCTGTTCTTTGGTGATCATTTGATTGCCGGCGAATAAATCCGGTGCGCTCGCACAGGGTGGCGGGCAGGCTTCCGCTGAAAAAGCCATTTCATATTTTTCCGCCAGATCGCGAGCCGCCGGGGTAATGATCGTTTGCTGGTCCACACAAATCTTGTTTTCTCCAAGTTCGTGAAGATGATCAACATCTTGGATACAAATCAATTTCTTCATGGATGCACTTTCTTTCTGTTTTAAGATTGGATCAGACCGGTTCGCAGCTTTCGTCGATGATCCCGATCACTGCTGCATCGACCGGGATCGAATCGTCATCCAGCATTCGGCGTGCCGCTGAACCGGTCGCGACGATCACACGATCGCCGATGCCGGCGCCGATCACGTCGCAGACAACCATTCTTTCCCCTTCCTGGGTCCCGCCGGTGACTTCGGCCAGCATCAATTTCAAACCATTCAATTTTTCAGATTTTCTGGTGGCCCAAATATGGTCGATCAACTTTGCGGTTACCATTCGTGATCCTTTTCCTTCCTTTTGATTTCTTCAATGGCGGCAACGACCGAAGCCGTGTCGCCGAAAATCGCCAGCATGATCATATTCTGCGGACAGCTCCCGCGAATGTCTTCGACCGTCACGCCGACCGCTTTTTCCGCGACATCAGCGGCGCAGACCATCTCGATCAGTTTTCCTTGAACCAGACCGACTGCATCGTGATTATCAATAATACTTTTCGGGCCTGAACCTTTGCGGCGATTTAAAATCGCGAGTGTCCCATTCCCAGGAGATTTGATAATACGGCATTCCATCTTGATTCCTCCTAATCGATCACTTGATCTGTACAGCTGAGGCCGATTCCAAGCGGCGTGACGAACATCGGATCAACAGGCTTAAATGTCGGGATCTGAGTAGCTTGCTGCACGATTTTTTCGATTCCCGCCAAACAAGCCGTTCCGCCGACTAAATAAATCCCGTTGATATCGTATCCTTGAGTTTGCCGCAAAATGATCGAAGCGATTTTTTCGATGACCGGTTTCAGCACTGGCAGCAGTTCTTGGTGATTTTTTTCATCGCGCTTATAGAGCTCCGCTTCAGAAAAAGGGACTTTATAGGCACCGGCGACTACCAGCGAAAAGTGGGTCCCGCCCGTTGCTTCATCTGCAACTTTAACGACTTTACCGTTTTCCAAGATCGAGATCCCGGTCGTGCCTCCGCCGATATCGACGACTGCACCATTTTTGATCTCTAAAACATTATTCGCAGCAGTCGGTTCATCCAAAAGAGCCGTAAGTTCAAAGCCGGCTCCTTGAACGACATTTTTGATCGCGCCTGAATCGAGTTCAGCGGTCCCCGGCGGGATCGCAGCCGCTGCATAAATCAATTCTGTTTCCAATTTTTCTTCGATTTGGCTTTTCAGCTTTTTGACGAGCGAAATGGCACCGATATAATCAACAACCATCCCATCTCTTACAACATCAGCATATTCATAGGCACCAGCAACCGGTTGGTAATTTTCATCGAAAACAGCCAATACGACACATGCTGTCCCTAAGTCAACGCCGGTGTAGTAAACCGGTGAGTTGTCTTTGATCGGCCGCTTGATCACCTTTTCAAAACGAGACACTAATTCGTCGCATTTTTTGAGATCAAGTTCTGACATTTCAATCCGCTCCTATCAATTTATTCTCCAACTTCATAATTTGTTGATCGATCAATTCCAAATTTGCCGCTTTTGCCGGATCAGTTTCCCGTTTCAATAAGCGCAAATAATTCTGAATGCGTTTGAGCGCGAGCAGCAGCTCGCCGGATTTGCTGGTGACACAAACCGAAGTCAAGTGGCAAAGCGGCTTCGCTTGCACGGCTTCAGGCAGGCCGTCTGCCGCAGGAGCCTCTTTGATTTTTTCCGCCGCCTCTGCCAATTGAAACAATTCCACGCTGATCGCCAAGTTCTGCTTCGCAGCGATCCGGCCGGCGTCTAAAATCACGAGGATCATTTCGTCGAAATAAAATTCGCACACAGCTGTAGCTGTTGGTGCTTCGATACTGGCAACTGTTTTTTCAGCGGCTTGTTCCGCCGCTTGTTCGCTGGTCGTGATCTCCACTTGATGATCCAGCAGATATTGACGCGCGGCCGGCGTGAGCTTGGTTTCAGCAGCAACTGTATATGTTGCAAACGGGGTTTTGCGATAACGGTCGGTCAATTCGCTTTCCGTAATAAAGAGCATCATGATCCCCCCCTGCACAACGATTTATACAGCTCTTCCAACGCTTTTTCATCCACTGGCCGCGGATTCGTCGCTGTGCAGCGGTCTGCTAAAGCTTTTTGCGCCATCTCCGGGATCGCTGCCAAGTATTCTTCTTCATTGACACCGCAGTCAGTAATGTATTTTGGAATATTCATCCGCTGCATTTTCCGGTGGATGTTGGCGATCAGTCCGTGAACAGTGACGCGCTTCGTCCCCGCTTGGATCCCAAGCATTCGCGCCGCTTTTTCATATTTTTCCAGCGCCGGCAAGTCTTCGCTCACATCAAGCCCGGCATTATAAAGGATCACATGCGGCAAGAGCAAAGCGTTGGCTTTCCCGTGGGGGATATGGAATTTACCGCCTAAAGCATGCGCTAAACTATGGCAAATCCCGAGCGAAGCTTCGTTGAACGCGATCCCCGCTAAACAAGAGGCATTGTGGACCTTCCCGCGCAACTCTTCGTTTTGACCATCTTTCACGACATTCTCCAGGTTTTCCCACACGATCTTCATTGCCTTTTCGGCACAAGCGTCGGTAAAGTCCGATGCGGCCGTCGAGACGTAGGCTTCTAGTGTATGGGTCAGCACATCCATCCCCGTATCGGCAGTGATCCCCGCCGGGACACTGACCGTGAATGTCGAATCCAAAATCGCATAATCCGGGATCAAGCTTGGATCGACCAATGCATACTTGGTTTGTGCTTTTGGATCTGTGATCACAACGAAAGAAGTCACTTCACTGCCAGTACCGCTGGTAGTCGGAATACAGATCATGCCGATATTTTCGGCACCGCTGATTGCAGAATAGATATGGCGGACTGCCTTAGCGGTATCCATTGCCGAACCGCCGCCCAGAGCAATCAGCATATCCGGTTTGATCCGCAAGGCTTCGATGATCCCTTTGGCGACGACATCGATCGTCGGATCGGGAACGACTTCCGCAAAGACGAGATATTTTTCATCATTTTCAGCTAAACGATCCGTCACCAGCTCGACTTTATGCGACTTCTCCATGAATGGGTCGCAGATCACAAGGACGCGGTGCATCGGGATCGTCTTCAATTCATCGATCGCACCTTTTCCCTCGAAGATCTTTGTTGCCATTTGAAAATTTCCCATTATTTCTCCCCCCTTTCATTCAATTGTTTTTTGATCATTTCCAAGTCTTTTCTGTTATTGATATCCAATGAAAACATATCCATTACACCGGTTTCTTGTAATACTTTTTTTCCTTTTTCCAGATCACAGGCCGCTGGGTGATCTTTATAGGTCAGGATCCCGATTTTCGGCACTCTGAAAACTTTGGCAAATCCCGGCGGATAGATCTTTCGCACCCGGCCCAGCGGGAAAAAGAATAGTGCGAAACTCGCCGTCTGCTGCAGCGAAATCAAGTGTTTGTGCATCCACGGGCTCTCAAGGTAAACACCCGGCGTATCGATAAAACGCTTTGAATAAACGATGTTCGCGACTTTTCTGATGGGTCCCGCTTCATTTTCACAAGCACTGCAAAAAGTCGATTTGCCGCTGTCGACCGGTCCGATCAGCAAGATCCGCTTCTTCATGTTTTCGTCACATCCACCACTTCAAAGCCCAAAACATTTTCCAGAACATCCGTCACTTGTGTCAGTGCAACTTCGACGCTTTGCACGTCGCCGCTGATAACGACTGAGCCGGTAAAACGGTCTAAAAATCCGATGCTTACATCGGCCGCCTTTACTGCCAGATCAGCGGCGATGATCGAAGTCTCAAACGGTGACAACGTCAGGATCCCGATCGCCCCAACCTCGTCGATGCCGAGCGCCTGATAGACTTCTTTGATCGGCGCAGCGATGACATGTGCGAGTGTGACTTGTTTTCCCGGTACGGACTCTTCGATGATCCGCTCGGTATTGATTTCCGGCAACCGGATCCCTCCTTTCTAGTGGCGAATGATCTTGACTGGAAAATCGTATTCTTTGATCCAGCCTTCGATCTTTGTCAATTCTTCATCATCCAAACTGGGGTCGCCAGCGACCGGATAATCCATTCCCAGCTGGCCGTATTTATTGACTCCCAATTTATGGTATGGAAGCAGGTCGATTCCTTCGAAATTCGTATTCTCCTTATATGGCAGGAGAAAATCGACGATCGCCTGGATCTCTTCATGACTGGAATTGATTCCCTTGAGCATCGGCATCCGGATCTTGACGTGATACCCTTTATCGATCAGATTTCTGAGATTTTCCAAAATCCGTTCATTGCTGATCCCAGTCAGCTCATTATGTCTGACCGGGTCCATATGTTTCAGATCAAATAAGAACAGGTCGATATACTCTGCCATTTTCAGCAGCTGTTTCGTTCCGGCATGTCCGCACGTTTCGATCGCAGTATTGAGCCCATCTTCTTTGCAAGCTTGCAAAAGCGCGAGCGCCGCTTCCGGCTGTGCCGTGCATTCGCCGCCGGAAAGCGTGACCCCGCCGCCCGACATGTCATAAAAAGCATCGTCTTCATGGATCACCTTCATCAGTTCAGAAATCGAGTGAAGCTCGCCCGTGATATTCAAGGCTTTTGCCGGGCATACATTCATGCAGGCGCGGCATCCCGAACAAACGATATCGCGCCGCACCTCGTGATCCCCGGCTTCATTCACCACATGGATCCCCATCGGACAAACATCGACGCAGGCATGACAGTTGGTACAAAGCGATTCTTTAAACATTACTTGATATTTTCGCGAGAGTCCCTCTGGATTGGCACACCACTGGCACCGAAGCGGACAACCTTTAAAGAACACGATCGTGCGGATGCCGGGTCCGTCATAAAGATTGTATTTTTGAACATTGAAGGTCATCGCTTGGCGCTCGATTTTTTCAGTCTTCTGATTCCCCATCCGCTTTCATTCCTCTTCTTTGTTTCGCCATTAGAATTTCGTCAACATCGTCCGGCTGATGATCTCATCTTGAACATCCTTGCAAAGCTCAACGAAGAAAGCACTGTAGCCTGCGACCCGTACGATCAAGTCGCGATATTGTTCCGGATGCTTCTGGGCATCGAGCAGCGTTTGATTATCCAAATAGTTGAACTGCATCTCGCCGTTTCCTAAGTTGCAGGCAGTCCGCAAGAGTGTGATCAAACTTTCTTCTCCTTCTGGTGTATCGAGGAGACCGCTCATGATCTTGAAATTATGCACCATCCCGATATTCATGCTGTCGTTTGACATTTTCGAAACCGATTTGATCGTCGCGGTTGGCCCTTTGTAATCAGCACCTTGCGTTGGACTGATCCCATCAGAAAGCGGTGTCCAAGCTTTGCGTCCATTAGCAGAAGCACCGGTCATTTGACCAAACGGCGTATTGTTTGAGATTGAAAGCGTCCCGTGGCTCAAAATCGAATACAGTGTTTTGTATTTGCGGTGTTCCTCTTCGGTATAGTTGACCAAATCGCAAGCGATCAAATCCGCATAATCGTCATCATTCCCGTATTTCGGCGCATTCAGGCAATCAGTCCGCACTTGTTCAGCACCTTCAAAGTCTGATTTCAATGCGTCATTCAATTGCTGGAGCGTATATTTTTTGTCGTCAAAGACGAGCTTTTTGATTGCTGCCATCGAATCGGTATACGTTGCCAAGCCGGACCAGACGACCCCGGGGCCGAAGTTGTACATTGCCCCGCCGGCTGAAACATCTTTGCCGTGTTCCATACAACCTTCATACATGATCGACATCAGCGGTTTCGGTGCCAGATCGCGGTGGATCCGCTGGGAGATGACGGTCGCAACATCAGTCCATTTGGTAATATATTTGATTTCTTCTTTGACTGCTTGATCGAATTCTTCAAATGTCTTGAAGCGGCTCAAATCACCCATATCTGGACAAACTTTCTTGCCGTACCACAGCGGCACCCCGTGATTCAATACGAGTTCGATACAAATCGGCCATTGCGTGTAGGCGGTCGACGTCCACTGGTAAAGACGGCCGGATTTTTGCGGTTCAACGCAGCCCATCAAGCAGTAATCGCGGGCGTCTTCGATCGAAACCCCTTTAGCCAGCATCATTTTGATATGCGTATCGTCAAAATGGCAAGCCGGGAATCCCATTCCAGCCCGCACGACGTCGACGATTTTTTTCAAATATTTTCGCGGCGATTTATTATGGATCCGGCAAGCAAGCGAAGGTTGATATACTTTCACGTGACGGACCGCGTCCATCAAAAGATACGTCAGGTCATTCGTTGCATCGCGTCCTTGGCGAGTAACACCGCCGACACACATATTGACGAACGGTTGGTAGCCGGCAAAAAATTTCGAACCACCTTCACTCGTGATCCACATCATTTCGGACATTTTAATGAGCATGCAGCCCGCTAATTCAAAGGCTTGGAACTCATCCATTTTGCCCGCATCAAGATCCGCTTTGAAGAAAGGATACATATATTGATCGACACGTCCGATCGACATCCCGGTCTGGTTTTCTTCAACGACCAAAAGCGATTCGATCGTCCAAACGGCTTGGACTGCTTCCCAGAAAGATTCTGGTTTGTGAGCGGGGACCCGTGCATTGACTTCAGCGATTTTGAGCAGTTCTTTTTTCCGCTTAGGATCCGCTTCTTTCGCGGCGAGTTGTGCAGCATACTCAGACATCCGCTTTGCATAGATCATGACGCCTTCAGTTGTATCGATGATCGATTTATAGAAATAGATCTTTTCGATATCATCCGGATTTTCATAATCCAATTCTTTCAAGTGTTCGCGTGCTTCTTGCTGGATATCGAGCATCCCTTTTTTCATCAAGATCACGTCATACCCCGGATTCGAATCGCCCCCGCCGTTCAATTGGTGATAAGAGCAATCGGAAACGAACGATTCGCCAGACAATTCCCATACGCCAGCTTCGCGATATTGGTCTTCACAATACTCATCGACCGATTTTCCTTGCCAAAATGGGAAGAGTTCTTCGCGCATCACGTGTTTGTCTTCATCAGAAATATAGAACGGGTCCTGCGGGCGCGAGCCGATCGTATCGATCTCGTCTTCCATCCAGCGCCAAGCGATATCCGGTGAAAAAGCACCGGCACGCGGAGCACCATTCGGAGCGCCGACGATCAATTCATTATCTTGGATCACTAACGGCGCAGTTTCACAGCAATAGCGGAAGCACTTCGCCCGCAAAACGATTTTCGGCATCCCGGGATTTTCTTTGGCGATCTTGGTGATCGCACGGGCCCGGTAAGTCGTGATCGATGGTTTTTGATCCAAATAATTGTCTTTTAATGCTTTCAGCCGCGGCGTGATCCCTTCAGGAACGCCGGCAGCATGCTCGGTACAAACTTCGCTCGTTTGTGTTTGTTTTGGTTCGCTGGTAATGTCTTTTGAAACGCTCGAGAACATCTTCATCAAGGCATTTCGTTCTTCCGAACTAAGCTCTTGCGTTGCTTCTGCTAATTTTGTCGAGAAATCTTTCAGATCCATTTTTCTCCCTCGCTTTATCTCATTCTTCTGCCAATTTTTGAAGTAATTTTTCTAAAACGGCTTTTCCATCTACGTTTTTCCTCTCGCTGATCGTTAAAAGATCGAGCGCTTTGCTGCTGCCGATTTCGCGAACATACGTCAGGTCTTTCGCAGAAATATTGTTGGCTTTGTATCCGCGGCCGGTCGTCAAACCGCCTAAAATCAGCGATGTTTCGAATTCGGAAGCCAGCCCTACTGCGGCGGCACTGGCCGCACAATTGACGACCATCCGGCCGACTGGTTTTTTCAGTGCAAATTCGCGGATGATCTTTTCGTCATGCGAATGGATCGCCAATGTCTGCCCGATCCGGTACGTGTTCAATAAGTCGATGCACTTCTCACATGCATGGAGCCAGTCCGGTTCCAGATAAAAGGTAAGCAGCGGATATTTCTGTTCCGCGGAAAACGGATTTTTTTCATAAATATAATTTTGTTCTGAGACCAGCACTTTCGTTCCGGCTGGAACGGCAAACCCAGCCATTTCCGCGATCTCGACGGCTTTTTTGCCATCGAGTTTGCGCTGTTTTGAACCGCTTTCATCTAATTTCGCCACTAATCGTTTTTCTTCCTCAGGACTCATAAAGTAAGCACCAGCTGCGATCAACGCTTTCTTTGCCGCGTCGGCGACCGAATTTTCTGAAATAATATACTGTTCAGAAGCCGGCAGCAGTCCATTGTCAAAAGAACGGCTTTTCACGATCGCCTCGGCGGTTTTAGCTAAGTCTGCACTCTTTTCGATAAAGACCGGCGTCGCGCCCCCGCCGCCAAAAATCAGCGGATTTGCGATCGCGATCGAGTCGACGATCGCTGCTTGATCGATCGCGATCACGACATTGACGGCTGAGTGGTTTGTCAATTCCCGCAACCCTTCTTGACTGACCGTCTCCATCAGTGAGAGCGCATTTTCAGGACTTTCTGTGATTTCTTTGACTGCTTCAAAAGCGGAACTTGCGACTTCAAGCGTAGCCGGGTCGGGCACCAAAATCAGTGCATTGCCGGATTTGATCGCGATCAAGCAAGCATAAAGCAGATTGATGACCACATTTTCACGCGGCAGGATGCAAACGATCGTCCCCAGCGGTACGCCGACCTGATGTTCGCTTATGATCCCGACGATTTTTTCTGCGAGCAGCTCTTGCGTGCATTTCGCAAAAAAGGCTTGTGCGAAAGTGATTTTGTCTTCTGCGTTTCCATGACCGGAAAAATCGGCCTCTTGGACAAGCAGCGTCGGCAAAAGGATCTGTGCATCATGACCAAGTTTTGCGACGATTTTATCTAACGCTTTTTGCGGATACTCATTCAGTATTTTTTGCGCATCGCGGGCAGCTTCTGCCAACACGCGCGCCTCTTGGATCGATTGCAGATCTTTATCAACAAACGTCATTTAATCTGCATCTCCCTCCAGCTCACCTAATAAAATTTCTAATTGATAGCGGTCGATCACTTTCCCAAGGTCAGGATGCGGACTCGGGATCACGACCGAACTGTATACTTCAGCTCCCATCGCGCCAACTGCTGCAACTCCTGCTTCAACGGCCGACTTGCATGCCGCCACATCACCGCGCACGATCACCGAAATATAGCCGGAAGCCACATTTTCATATCCGACGACTTCCACATCGGCGGCTTTGCACATTGCGTCGGCGGCTTCTAAAACAAAAACCAATCCAAAGGTCTCGATCGCCCCGATTGCTTCATAGGTTCCCATAACTTTCTCTCCTTGCCTTAAAGGTCAATATCATGAACAGAAACAATGTCGCCGACTGCATGGATCGGTCGGGGCATGACATTCGCCGCGGTCAATTTTCCGATCTCGCTGGCTGCTTGCCGCCCAGCCGCAACGGATGCTTCGACGGCCGCGACATCGCCTTTGACTATCACGGTCACAAGTGTCGAGCCGATATTTTCATAAGAAATCAATTCAACATCAGCTGCTTTCAGCATCACATCACATGCATAAAGTGCCGGTACGAGCCCGATCGTTTCGACCAATCCGAGCGCTTCTTCACCTCGATACCTCATTTACACTTCCTCCAATCGCCAATACTTTTGATCGACATATTTTTCCACGGTATTTTGGCCATCAGCCGTAATTTTGTAATAGCGGACCAGTTCTGCTTTGTCATCCAAATCATAATTCGTTAATTCAACTAATCCATTAGCTTCAAGCGCCATCAAATGATCGAGAAACATTTTTTCGCTGAATTGTTTTTCGGTCCCGTATTGATCTTCAAGCGCTGCCATTACTTCGCTGACGGTTTCTTCTTCTTTTTTTAAAAATAAATTGTTTAAAACAGCCATTCTGCACGGTAGCAACATCTTACGCAGCTCCTTTTTTAAAGAACTCGAGCGGATTCATCGTTACAAGAACCGCCCCCATCACAATGATGACCGATCCTAAAACGATCGTCGCCGTCAATCCTTGGCCAAGGAAGATCACGGAAAAAAGCACTCCCCAGAAAGCATAGGTGACGTTCAACGACATCCCGACGGCGCAGCCGACCATTGCATTGGATTTATACCATGTCAGATAAGAAACTGCGGCTGTCAAGCCAGAGGCGATCAGCCAAAAGACTGGTGTTCCAGCTGCCAGCGTTCCGCCCAATAGTTTGAAAGCGCCGACCATTGGGACGATCAAAATCAAAACGACGAGCCCCGAAATCAATTCACGCAAGTTGACAGCGACATCGGTATCGATCATCGCCCCGCCGAAACTTGAGAAGACTCCTTCAAGTCCCCACGCCATTGCGGCGATCAATGCACAAATAATGCCAAGTGTGAAGTTAGGTGCTCCGGCCGGTTTGACCCAGTTGATCACGACGGCTCCCAACACACAGAAAAGCATGCCGGCAACAACTCGTTTCGTCGGCCGCTGCTTCAAAAAGATCCAAGCGAAAAGCGCGCCGAACAGGCTGCAAGTTGCTGAGATCGGGATCGCATACGCACCTGCCAGTGCCAAACCAACTAAATACAGACCGTTTGCGATCGGTCCGCCCAATAAAAATCCGACGACCAGCATTTTCCCCGGTTTAGTCTTCAACGTGCGGCGCAGCTCTTTCATGCGTCCTTCTTTCGCGTTGTAAAACAATAGCCAGATTCCAGCAAATAAGTCATTCAAGCCTGAACAAACAAACGGCGCTGCTAAAAACCCGGCGGCACTCGCCAATGGGTTATATCCGCTGGCGACAACCACTAAAGTGGAATAAATCCCATACGTTAAGCCGGACACCAGTCCATTACTGATTCCGGAAACCCGAAATTTCTTATTGACTGCATTCATTTTGAGATCTGCTGGGCATGGATGCCCTTGGACCAACGTCTTTTCACTGTTCATCTCTTTACGATTCCCCTCTTCGCCTACTTAATTCATTCTGCTTTTCCAGGTAAAATTTTTTCAACCTCGCCAGCTGGACGTGGGATGACATGGACCGATAATAGTTCACTAACGCGCTGCGCTGCCGCAGCCCCAGCATCGGTTGCTGCTTTCACAGCACCAACATCTCCGCGGACCATCACGGTCACGATCCCGCCGCCGACCAGTTCTTTTCCAACTAAAGTGACATTCGCTGCTTTGACCATTGCATCCGCTGCTTCGATCGAACCGACAAGTCCGCGTGTTTCTACCATTCCGAGTGCATCGTATTTCATTTGTTATCCCTCCAAGTTTTTTAAGCGTTTTCATTTCTACGCATTCACTTTAGGGTATCCCCCTATGGAGAGTGTCAATGGTTTTTTTTACTTTTTTTCCGATTTGACGAAACTTTTTAAAAATTCGCAAATAAAATTCTCAATTAGGAAAACTAATTGAGAATTATCTTGCGGATATCCACCAAAAAACGGAACAATCGCCCTGCATCGATTCTTTTAAAGATTAAGAATGATTAAATGATATTCATTATAATTTGTTTGTTTCTTTTTTGTTTTTTTATTTTTGATCATCCAAATGTGTTTTTTATCGATATATTCTTTTAATAAAAAATAAACGTTGAATTTAATAACGATGATTTTAATAAAAAGAGAGCTTCGCCAATTCTGTTGAGAATGAAGATCCTTTTTAACTAAAGAAAACAGACCTCATCAGCTTTTCAAACACCGAGATGCACAACTGCAAGACTTTCAGACTTGACAGCAAACATAATACCTTAAAGTGGATTTCTTTTTGTTTTTTTTATTAATCGGTCGTTTTTGATTTGATTCGAACAGATGATATCTATTTCTTCAAACAAATTTAATAAACCTTCCCCTAGGGGAACAGTTGCTGAAACAAAAAAAGACCGCGACCTCTTTTTTAGTCGCAGTCCGCTCAAGGGCAAGAATCTGTAAAATCAAAATGCTCAGCCGTTCACCGGTATTCTTTTTTTATTTTGAACAGGGATCAATACCTCGATCACATATTGCTGTTTTTCCGTGCTCGCCCAGTAATCGATCAAAAATCGTTCGAAACTCTCTGAAGCAAGCACGATATTTTCCTGCGCTGCCCACTTGATGATCCGCTGATACGCTTCGTCGATCTTCGCTGGATCACCGACATGATAGGTGGACGCAAACATTTTTCCGCCATATGAAAAGCGCGGGATCTCATGATTGATCTTCCCGACCGGCTCTTGCAAAATCGTCATCTTTTGACTGGCGTTTTCCATCTTTTCTTTGAATGACGGAAATTCCAAAATGACCGGACCGGTGATTTCGCTGTCATGCTCTTCCAAATAATTGACCCACGGAATATTGATCACTGCGTCGGCATAGTTTCCTGCAAACGATTGCTCAGCACAATAATAAGAATCCTCTTTCAAGTATTTCAAACAAACTTGCGGCGCTTTCATGTTCAGGACGGCCATCCCTTCACGAATCATATTCAGCCAATCGCTGACAGCTTGATGGCGGCTGTGGATCTTGATTTCTTCTTCGGAAAGCTCTTCGATCTTCGACAAAAACTCTGTTTGGTGATAGAAATAATTTTCCTGGCTGCTGATCCCGTTCATTTCTTGCAATTTAAATCCCATTTGCTTGTAGTATTTGATGACCGGAACCAGCCGCATCGTTTCTTCGCTGTAATACCGGTATTTGTTATCAGGACGAATGACATCAGGGACGATCAGATTCAATTGTTCATACAGACGGAGCGCTTTTTTAGTGACTTTACAAATTTTTGCAACTTCGCCGATCGTATAATATTTCGGTTTTGCGCTGCTTGTCGCATTTGCCATACAAAAAACCTCCTTGCGGTTGCTTGATCGAGCGGCGGCCATTTTGACTGCTTCTCGATCATCACATTAACTATAATCGCTAATTGTATTTTTTCAATAACATATTTTTTCATTATTAAATATGTAACATAAAAAAAATCAGACAATGTTCTATTCAAGATGCACTCTCATAGAGAGATTTTTTTGTTCTATAATTCAAAATAACATCAAAAAAATAAATTAATTTTTACTAAATCAAGACCGGCTGCCTGATTATTTCATCCAAACAAAAAAACGATGTTCAACTCATTTGGCTGAACATCGCTTCTTTCATTTCACTTTTTGTTTTCATTTTTCAGCTTTTACTTCTCCCCAATACGAAAGATACGATCAGTACTAAAATGACTGCGCCGACGATCGATGGGATCAGCGCCATCCCAGCCAGTTTTGGTCCCCACGAACCCAAAAGCCATTGCCCTAAAGCAGAGCCGACCAGTCCGGCGACGATATTTGCGATCCAGCCCATGCTGCTGCCTTTACCCGCGATCGCCCCAGCAATACAGCCGATGATCGCCCCGACGATTAATGACCAGATAAATCCCATTGTAATTCTCCTCCTCTGTTTAGTCTACACGCACTTCTTTTTGTTCCTGCACCTTCTCTTGGATTTTGTCCGCTTCGCATCTGATTTTATTTTTCGCTTGACTCGTTTTCTCCGAGGCAAACTCACCGGTCGTCTTGGCGGCGTTCGTTACTTTATCTTGTACCGTTTCGCTTTCTTTTTCATAATCCGCCTGAGATTTGACATCGGCAACATTGATATTGACTTCGATCACATCCAAATGGGTCAATTTAGCGACTTGTTCATGGATCACTTGACGGATCGTATCAGCGATTTTAGGAATATCGCGGCCATATTCAACTACAACATCCATATCGACAGCAACTTGTTTCTTGCCGACTTCGGTTTCGATGCCGGTAGTCGGATCGTCCGTATTGATCAATTTCCCGGCAAAATTGGAGAAAAATCCGCCGTCAACTGTCAACAGGCCATCGATTTTTTCCACCGCGATGCCGATGATCTTTTGAATCACTTTATCTTCGAATGTCAGCTCGCCCTTAATAGTTGAACTTTTTTCCGGTACTTGTGCGGTATGATCTTTTTTCTTTAGATCATTCAGATGATTTTCTTTCTTTGCTGTTTCAACAGAAACCGGTTTTTTTGTCGACACAGTCCCCGTTCCATTCATGTTTTTATAATTATTATTACTCATAAATTGATCCTCCTATGAATTTTTCTCATTTTTCGTAAAATTTTCCAGCATTCCCGTCTTTTCCAGATACAGTCCGATCACAACACCTGCGATCATTAAGAGAAGGACGAGAAGTGTTTTGAAAAAACCGACCGAGACGAACAAAATCGCCAAGATCATCCCGATGATCCCAAAAAGAATCGGAAGTTTAAATTGGGTAAATAGTTCTTTCATCAAATTCCCTCCTATACAACACGTGAACTTTCAGATGCTTCTTTGTTTTTCTTGTCATAGTTCGAATAGGCAATATCTACTTTGACCTTTTCATTATTTCCCAAGATATACTGCAATTCTTGGCGGATTTCTTCCATCAGATTTCTTGTTTTGCCTAAAATCGATGAGGTTCGTGTCAGCTCGCCTTTGACTTTGACTTTGATTTTGTTTTTGGTTGCGTGGACGTTTATTTTTGGTGCATCCACAAATTCATTTTCATCCAATTTCGATCGAACGAATCCTTCGACTGCTTTTTTATCCAGTGAAAGTTTTCCTGCACCTTCTTTCAGCACAAATTTGCGTTTGACTCTTGGATAAAAAATGAAAAACAAGATACCAATGATGAGCAGGACCGAAAATGCGGCGGCCGCCCAGAACAGATATACCTGAAGATAGGCACTCGTCAGGACATTTTGCCAAAAGCTTCCTGGAGCGAGCATGAATGAAAAATTCCAATAGGGTGAGTTGACGGCTGCTACGAGCAGCAAAACAGACAACAACACAAGCGACAGAATGATCCCAATTGCTTTTATTCCGCGATTCATATTTCACCTCCTTTGCAATTTTGGAAAACTTTTACAGAATCCCCCCAATAATATAACCATATTATCCAGATCGATATTTGTGGTTAACTGAATCACCTCCCATGTCCTATATATTAATCGTAATATAAATAATATAATTCTCAAAATTTTAAGCACATATTTGAGTGATTTTTTTTATTATTAAATAAATTAAAGATAAAAATGCCCTTTTTATCTACCGAAGAGTTCAATACTCTGATGAAATATTGAAAGGATTTTTTATTAAATTATGTTTTTTATCGATTAAATTATGCGCTAAATATTAATTTATAATTTTAATTCGTTTTTTTATTTATAATGACCGTAAATCGTGACAATGTTTGATTAAAGAGATGATAATTTGTTTCTTTTTATTTTAAAATAAATATAAATAACATATATTAAATATATTTTTAAAATATTTTTAAAATATTTTTAAGTATCTAAAAACCAGCGATAAAAATGACATAACATATCTACGATGTATTCAGCAGATTTTCCCACACCAAAAAAGCTGCGACCTTAGTGATGTCACAGCTCCTGTTTCCGAAAAAACGGCGCTTCAAAAGAAGCTTCTTTGGAAATAAGCTGGGCACTTTTGTCCCAGCCTCCTCATGTATTTTCATTTTTTAAAGACCCAGCAGCTCAGCAATATTTTCTCCAAGCACGCGATCAGCAATTTCTTTTGAAGGACTGACAAATTCGATCAATTCTTTATTCAAGAGCGGTTCGCCGTATGGTGCGTCTGAGCTGAATAGGCATTTTTCCGGCAATTCCGAAATCAACATCCGCGCTGCTAATGTTGAAAAAGTTGCTGAAGTATCGATATAGGCGTTGTCGACCGTTTCGGCAAAATCCAAGAGTGTCTGCCAATTGTAGCCGCCGCTGTGACCAAAAATGACCGGAACGGTTGGATATTTTTTAGCCAATGCTATTAAATCGTTTAATCCGGCCAAAGTCACTGGATTAAACGTGTGCACCCAGATCGGCAAACGATCAAAGTTCGTCAACGCCTGAAATACCGGCTCCAACTCTTTGATTTGCTGATCATTTCCCGGCGTAAATTCGCCGATGCCTTTCAAACCATGGGCAACGATATCCTCGCTGATCCAGCCATTCATTTCTTCAGCTGTGAGTCCCAGCGGCATTGACCCGAAACCATAAAATTTATCAGGAAATGCCCTGATCGATTGAAGAAGCTCCTGATTCCCTTTTTTCATCCGAGCAATATTTGCTTCTTTATTATTCGCCCCTGCAAGTATTTTGTATAATTTTGCCATTTCTGCTTTCAATTCCGCATAATTTTGTGCTTTTTCCGGATGCGGTGCAGTGGAAAATAAGATCGCTTGATCGACTCCCGCCGCTTCAAGTTCTCTCACTTGATCTGCTGCTGGGAGCATGACGTGTTCGTGGCTGTCAATAATCATGTCGCAAGACTTCCTTTCATCTGACTATGCTAAAAGCAATATCGTTTGTGATGTTGAAAGGATAGTTCTATAATACGAAAGAAACAAGTACGCACTTTTTTCATACAAAGTATCTTTTTTGATATGGATATTTATGGAAAGGAAGAGGCAAATGGCTAGGTCGATCACCGCAAGCGAAACTTGCCCCATGGATCTTGGAATCAATATTCTCGCTGGAAAATGGAAATTATCGATCCTCTGGCGGATCTATCAAAACAAAGGAATCCGTTTCAATGAGCTGCAGCGGCAAGTCGGCGATATTACCACAAAGACCTTGACCGCCCAGCTGAAAGAATTGGCTGACCTGCAGATCATTCAGCGGATCGTGTATCCTGAAAATCCTCCGCATGTCGAATATTCCTTTACCACCGTTGGCACTACACTGATTCCCGTACTCCGATCGCTTTGTGATTGGGGAAAAGCTTACCAGCATCATCTTGCACAAGAACGATAAATAAAAAGTATCAAACCGTCATTTCAAAATGATTGTTTGATACTTTTTTATTTTCATTTCTTCATTTTTTTTGGAAAAAATAAATGAAATCCCGCTAAAGAAACTTGTCGTATAGAAAGTCATTCTTCTTTCAGAAAAAAATCTGTCCAATTTGGTGAAACCCACCTCTTCAATAAAATTGATCAAGCGACTCTTTCCACCTACCGAACAGTAATTTCACAAGCAGGTTTGGATAATTCTGCTTTTTCTGACAAACAGCTGGATACTTATTATCTCGAGGCTCAGCGCGGAGACGATCCTGGTACGTTACTATTCTATATTGCTCATGACAAAAGATTAAATTATCAAACCATCTTGGGTACATTTTATGAAGCAACCGGCTTGAATCCTGACGGCACTGACAAAACCACTCAAAAAGCTGACCGTGAGCCGAATACTTTAACTGATTTTGTGAATAAATACGGCATGTCGCCCACACTATGTAAAATCCAAGTTGAAGGGATGACCGAAGAGGAAGCACTGCGCGCAACTCCTTCACATATGAAGTCATCTGGCGAAATTCAACTGGGATCAATCAAATTTGGGATCGATCCCTATTCTGCGTTTTTTGCACTTTAACATAGCAGTACCTCATGGGGTCTTCTTTTTAAAAGGATCTTGAAGCATTTAAAAAATCTCAGCAAGCTGATTCTTCAAAATGCGATTTTATCTCCATAATAAATATTTGAGAATTAGATTGTTAGCGTTTTCTAATTATGTTAGAATGATTCTAACATAATTCAAATATCTTGTTATTTCAAATCACTGGAGGAACTCATGAGATTATTATTAAATAATAAAAGATTTCGCGGATATTTTTTAGTGCTTACCTCTTCAAACATCGCAGACTCGATTTATTTCATTGTTTTGATGACGTACGCAAGTACATTGACGAATCCTGCACTGGCCATAAGTATCGTTACTTTATCAGAGACCTTGCCAGAAATCTTCTCGCCGATCACCGGCTCTTTAGCGGATAATATCAAAAATAAGTACCAGTCGCTAAAAATACTTGCCGCAGTAAGAATCCTATTTTACCTGATTATCTCGTTTCTGGTGTTAAATCACTCGATGATCCTTCTCTATTGTATTTGTTTGCTGAATTTCTTTTCCGATATTTGCGGGAAATTTTTTAGAGCACTGCTAGTCCCCTACATCCCCTATATTCTGACAGATGGCCAAATCGAAGAAGCCCAAGGGCTGCTAGGAGCGAATTTTCAGCTTATTTCAATTCTTGCAAACTTCTTTGGTGCCCTTCTTATTTCTTTTCTTTCATATTCCGGCGTTTCTTTGATCAATGTTGGCATTTTTGTCATCACATTGCTGCTGGTTTTGTCGATGAAAGATTCTCTCAAAGAATTTGAACGATCCTTTGATAAGAAAACTGATTCAATTAAACTTTCAGTGATCCTTTCACATTTATTTAATTCAGTAAAATTGCTCTACGCTGAAAAAAAGTTTTTCTTTTTGGCAGTTCAATTTAGTTTTATCAACGGCATCCTCAACTTATTGATCCCAATCATTTCCATAACGTTTGTCGTACACAAAAAAATGATCGTCGCTAGCTACTCATTTAGTGTTGCCTTGTTTCAGGGAATCATCAGCTTAGGGATCATTATGGGTGGACTTTGGTTATTAAATTACTTCAAAAAAATTAAATTATTCACATTGATCCCTATTATTTACTTGTTCTTGTTCGCCCTATATCTTTTCTTCTTGACTCAAAATGCACTGGTCATTGGGGTTGCCTTTCTTGCCATTGGCCTATTGGTTGGCGTGATCAGCCCTAAATTTAGTCATATGACACTGACCGCCTTTCCGCGTGAGATCTTATCAACGATTTCAGGGAGCAGTGCATTATTACTAAAAATCGTTTCGATCATCAGCAGTCTATTGTTCTCCAGCGTATCCGCCAGCAATCACTTGCCAGACATCTATACTTTTTATTTGCTGCTCGTTCTGCTCGGCGCTGTATTTGGGTTGCTTTCAGCGTTTAGTATTTATAAGAAAAAGCAGCTGAATTAGCTTCGCGAATCGTTTTAGAGGTTTTTCTGACTCTAACGGCAAATTAGCCGAAATTTTGTGCAAAATTTTTATCACTGAATCGATGTTGTACAAGATACAAAAAACACCTTGGAACTTATAATCGGCTGATACAGACATGCGATCAAATAGGGAAAGTGCTAAACAATTTTATAAGCAGGCCCTAACCTCGTTCTTTATTTATAAATGGTATGCAACTTTGCAAGAAAATCTATTGCTAGCGATCTAGCTGCATAGGTGAGACTATCTCGTCCAGATATATCTATAATAAATATAGCGATTATGAACAGCAGAAGTATCTGAATACTCATGCTGTTCATTTTTTTGCGATCATCTGAAAGAAGCGAAATCATTGGAATAGCCGCTTTTAACAAAAAGCGCAACTTTTTCCTTTTTAAAATCTTCCGAAAGTTCATTATGCTAAACATGTTCCATCTTTTCGCCATACCTATGCAACCATGTTGCTGGAAAATGGTGCAAAGCCAAAAGAGATCCAAACTAGACTCGGTCATTCTCGATTATCTACAACCATGGATACCTATGCGCATGTTACTAAAAAGATGAGAGAAGAGTCTGTCGAGATCTTTGAACGCATGTTAAAAAACAATCAAATATAAATAATTCTTCCCACAATGAAAAAAATGTGGGAAGAATGTGGGAAAAACGAAAAAAAGAGGACTGGCTCGAAAGCCAGACCCCTTGATACAACTACTTTTCGTCTTCGTCCATCTTCAAAACGGCCATGAAGGCTTCTTGAGTTATAGCAAATTCAAAGACTTTCTTCTACCTTCATATTGAGGTATTTGGCTTCATTTCATCCTATGGTATTGTAGCATTTATGCAGACGTCTAGTTTCATTCTTTTTCATTTGGAATTTCCTAGTTTCATATCGTTTTCCCTTGTAAAGGGGGAAGAATGGGGGAAGATATCCATAATCCTAGACCACTTCTTTTGCGCCCATTTGGTATCACTTTTCAGTTTCTGATATCCTGTTAAAAAGGGCTAGGAAATAGAAAATCGTCACTATCATTTTAGGAATTCTTATGTCCGCAAAAACGTAAAAACATTGAAAGAATTACTAAAAGATAGAGACGACGACTAGAACGAAGGAGAGAGAAATCTCCGCCTCCATCTATTTCTATTTTCACGATTTTTATGATTTGTATTTGATTGATCCAAATCTCTTCAAAATAAAAAAATCCCCCGCTCAACTAAGAGCGAGGGTTATTTTTATGGATTCAGGCATTTGCCCGACTTGTCAAAATCATATTCTTTTCCGTCGATGCTTTGCCGACCGGTAACCATATAGCCGCCGGGTTGGCTCAAGTAGTACCAAGTGCCGCCTTTGTCCTTGAACCAGCCTTGGGCCATCGCCCCGTCGGCATTTAGATAATACCAGGTCGAGCCAGACGGTAACCAGCCTTCCACCATTGCGCCGGATCCGTCCAAGTGATACCAGCGGCCATTGATCAGCTGCCAACCGACTTTCATGTCGCCACTAGAGCTGAGATAATACCATTTATTATCCTTTTTAAGCCAACCTGTGGACATGTCGCCGACACCGTTAAAGTGATACCACTTTTCGCCGACTTTCTGCCAAGCTTCAATCGTTTTCTTGCCGTCAATGTAGTATTGCCAATGATTGTTTTCATTTTTCCAGCCTGTAAATTTCTCGCCTTCTGGTGCTGCGCCTTGGTACCGATACACATACCAGCCCATGCTGTAAGGTAACGTATTTTCGTTGTTCACGGTGACTCCGTCGTTGTCATAATTACAATGAATGACGTTCGTGCCGTCAATCGCCATGACCACATGACCACCCGCGCCCGCACTTTGACCCTTGTAGCCGAAAATCACAATGTCGCCGCGTTGCATGCTCCACTCTTGATCCGATGCGATCAGCTTGTAGCCATTTTGGATCAGCC
>JALCOL010000005.1 GCA_022649665.1 Enterococcaceae bacterium | reverse complement strand
CTGTTTGTTTTTGACGACTACATTCTATCAGTTTGGATATCTCTATTTCTATCCTCAAGAATAAAAAAGAGTGCTGGAAGAAAAACCCGAAGGATTTTCCACCAACACTAAATATTATAGAACCCAATGTTTTGGGCACTTCTCACTCCACTGAGAAGTGCTTTTTTTTTGAATTGAGACATCTCACGCCTCCCTCTGTGCTTCACTAAGTGTTCGCATAAAGCCATCGTGAACTGTTGAGTCAACACGTTCTGCAGTCTGGAGGGTGCGCGCACATAAGGAACTGTTCAACATACCATACTGTTCCTTAGATAACATAACTTTAAATTCATCTTCAGAGCTATAAATCATTTCGGTCTCTCACCTTCATACCATGGTTAGCAAACATTGAGATTACCTTCGTAGCTTTCTTTGAATTATTTGTAGCGTGTAATACAAATTCACTTAAATAATTTGTGCCGAATGCAATATAGTACGCATGTTCAATCGAAATATCTTCAAAACATTCTAGAATAATACTTGCCGTGTATTTGGCATCGTGAACATCATCATCAACAAGATTTAATATATATCTTTCGCCCATCACATTAAGAGCTGAGTAATATTCCTTGAAACTGGTCAGCATCATCATTTTTTCCAGACAAATGGCACATCTTTCTTCTTGCTCACATGTTAAATTATCAAGTCTTGCGGACGGTATAACTATTGTTTTGTTCTCACTACTTGCCAACGACTTTTTGTCGCCAAAGAGAACGTCATAATCTTTCTTTAGTTCTTCCATACTACTGGGCGTATGGATGCAGTTCATAAATGGTGACTTTGCATAAAGATCTCTAATTTTTGTTTTTATGCTAGTCGTTTTCAAGATGGAGTCACCATCACTAGATACTAACAATAATCTAGACGTATCCTTACACAGATATCTTCTAATTAGGTGTTTACAGATACTATCAGTCTTAGTGTATGGCCAAAGACACTCAATCTGCTTCTCATTAATATGGACATTTTTTTCTTCCAGAATATTTAATTTCTTATTCGAAATTTCCTTAAAGAGATCAGTATATATTTCTTTATTATTTAAGGCATCTGGTTTTATAAGAATAAACGAGATACTAGGGTCTAAACAAATCATAGATTCCTCCATTATCTAAGATATTTTCTAAAAATAGCTTTCGATTTTCAATTTCTGAAAAAATTTTTGATTCAGAATCTTTCACTCCAGAAAATAACTCGTCTGTCTTTGTATCTGGCAAGATAAATGTCTGAACCCCGAGCTCTTTCATGACCAAGATATCTACTAATTCTGCCCTCTCAGGAATCATTCGCTCATTAATGTGGTTTAATATGTCTGTTGCGCAGCATAGCTCTTTGTCTATTGCTTTCACCGCTTTACTGATAGTAATCAAATTGTCAAGAAACTTTGATGGATCTGTCTGTATTGCTAAATCACCACGTGCAATTACTACACCGTCTGACGCCTCCGCAATTTCGGAAATATTACGAATACCTTCTTCTGTTTCTATTTTGGCTAAAATAGAAACCTCATTTGAAATATAGTTTCGTATCTCCTCAATATCATTTTTATTTTCAACAAAAGATGAGAGTATTGAGATAGTGTTATTTTTTCTAATGAGGTTCTCTTAAAGAACGGTATCCAATCAGTTACCAACGTCTCATTCAAAGGGAGAGATAGCGATTTACCACATTTTATATAGAAATTATTTAAAGCTCTGACCTCTATCCGCTTTTCATTCTTTCCGATTAGCTCAAATGCGCCTTCACCATCTCCATAGTATAAAGTGCCATCTTCTAGATGTGCGAAAACCTCACTGCCGTCTACATATATACCATTATCGAAACGAGATACTTCATCCTGTTTTGATATTATATACTTTTCATTCTTTACAACTATCCCATCAAAACCAAATCCAATTACTCTTTTTTTATTTTTCGGAAATGGTATATCAAAAAAAATGTCATATCTTTTGAATTTAATGGTAGGGGATTTAGAACTTTATCTGTATAGTCTCCAACATCAGTTTCTAGAAGCTTACACAAGTTAATCCTTATTTTTTTGATCCCCAACTCTTGTAAAATATCAGTTAACTTTGATACTGCTTCTTTATCATTAACTCCAATAATCGTTTGAACAAACATAACATATACCTCTCAAAATTATTTTAACCACAACCTCCTACTGAGCTCTCTGTCTTTACCCTTTTCAACTTTTCCACCAAATTACCCAAATTTTTTCCTTATCCGATTCCTCTGATAGGACCCTTAAGTATTTTTGTCTCTTTTCGATAAGTTTCTCTATCTTTTCTTCTCGCTCAATAACCTCCCCCCTTTTACATATCCAACTATATGTAATTTCTGGACTAACATCTAGATAAAATAAAAGATCAAAATCAACTAGATCTTTTACAAGATAGTTCGAACTATTTAAGAAATAATCAGATGTAAAATCACCTTGATAAACAATAAGAGAGTGATAAAATCTATCACACAATACCACTTTTCCTTGCTCTAGATTTTTTATGATTCCTTTACTTCCGAGAATCTGTGTCATTCTATCAGCTAATAACAATATAAAATTTACGAGTTGATCCTCATCTTCTGAAACATTTAGTCTTTCATTTATACATTGTCCTAAAGCTGAGAGTGACGGACTAGTATACATTCTACTAGCCTCCCAGCACTGAGTAAAGAATCACGAATAAGTCTAACTATAGTTGTTTTACCACAACCATCAATACCTTCGAAAGCAACCAAATATCCTCTACTCATTAGCAACAACTGAAGTTTCATTCTCTAGTAGTCTTGCAATAATAGTTGTGATCTGTTGTTTTATGGATAGAGAGAAAGACTCAAAACATGGAGATGAATCAACAATCTTTTCCGGCCTATCTAAATGTAATTCCTTGATTGAGATCCCAATTCAGCTCTTGGTTAATTTCTGCTAAGGAATAATCTCTACTCATCTGACAAAGCTCTCTCTGTCGTTCTGTACAAATTGACATTTTACAATCTTTAACTTTTAAAAAGTTTGTTAAGCAAATATTATTAGTATTTGGAACTTGGGATAACGCACACGATGAATGCTTATATACAGGCGTTTCAGGAAAGTATTTTTCTGCCAGCTTACAAATGTAGACAAAATCCGAATCTGTTAAAGTCTTAAAGTGGCGGGAAGCATTCGAGACATTACTAGGTAACGATAAGTCTCTTACTTCAGTCATTCCATACTCATTCCTTGGGTCCACCTTAAACCTCCAGGAATAATACTATTTATCTGATCAGCATATTTTGAGGATGTTTTTCTGAACATTTCATCAAGATAATCAAAGTTATTACTCCATTCTCTAACTAATGGACGCAGATACCAATTGAGTGATATATTTTTACAGTCCTTTAACAAATCAATATTTGCAAATCTATCAGAAACAAATGGTTCAATAATATTATCGTTATTAGCCCAACATATCGAAATAATCATTTTATTCTTCTCTTGCATTCTTTTACTATCTTCCAAATAATCTAAAGGAATCCCAGCTTTGGTAACAATCCAGAGCTGAAATGAGTTTTGCTCTTTCAGACATCGCTGGTAGCGGGTTCTTGGTATAGCCGGGATTACTTGGCCCATAAATCAGAATTCCCGGTTCAATACAAAGCACCTCGGTCCGATTACCTCCTGATACAGCATAAAGCGGAGCGTTGATATGACTAAAGCTTGAACCGTCAGCATGCTTACCTTCAAAGCCGCAATAAGCTTGATCGCTATATTCGACTGAGACTTGTTCTCGGTGGTTAATATCAGCCATCGCAATTAAAGGGCTAATAGCAGAAAAAAGGACCTGCGCTAGTAGAATACCTACGGCACAGACCCCAAACTTCTTTTTGACATTGCTTTTCATAAACTACTCCTTTCAAGTAAAAACAAAAAGCCTCTCAATTTCTTGAAAGGCTTGACGGTATACTCAGCTTCGTTATTTTAATTTTTGTAGTGTGTACGATTCTCTTGTATGGTTTATTTGTTATTTCATTTTTTACGTGGAGTAAAATTGAGACATAATTGAGACATCCCCCTTGAAATCTATTCAAATTTATGCAAGCTTTGAATATAATCACCATCGATAAATACCGGTATTAATCTATTTTGAAACCTATTGAAAATTTTATACGAAATTCAGGTTCTTGAGACGGGGGTTCGATTCCCTCAGGGCGCGTAAAAAATTACACTTTATCCAGGTGTGACAAAAGTGATCAGCAAAGAAGCTGCTTTTGGAACACCATTTATTCGGAAAAGAGGATCGTGACGAGACTCGTCACGATCCTCTTTTCCGTTCAGCTTGCCGCGGCTGTGCTATAATTTTAAACAGTTGTGAAAATGACAAATGAAGGATGCTGAAAATATGAACTATCTGCTTGCATTGATTCCGCCGGTCGCTTGGGGCATGATCGGGATCATCGCTAAAAAATCAAAAGGAAGCGTTAAACAGCAGACTGAAGGCTGTCTATTGGGTTTTGCGCTGACTTCCTTCTTCTTATTTTTGATCGACCACTCGCTGGACTTTTCCGTGCCGCTTTTGTTGATCGGCTTGGTGAACGGTGCACTGATCGGTGTCACAACGGTCGGTCAGTTCACTGCGATGCGCGAAATCAACGTCTCGCGTGTCGTTCCGCTGATCGCTTCCGGACAATTGGTCCTCAATACCTTGGCCGGCGGGATCTTTTTCGGCGAATGGCAGCAGCCGCTCGATTGGTTCGGCGGCCTTTTAGCGATGATCTTGATCATCACTGGAGCGGAGCTAACAAGTGTCCATGAACATCAAGGAAATACGCACTCGCCTTATACAAGAAAAGGGCTTTTAGGCGTCTTAGCGGCGATCATCGGCGGCGGTCTTTATACGATCTTGCCGAATGCTTATGAAAACCTTTATCACTTCACCGACCACACGCTGCTCGTTCAAACATTGATGCTGCCGCAAGGGATCGGCGGCCTGCTTTTTGTCTATTTCTTTTTCCGCTGGCGTGATCATTGTGATCCGCTGCCCGATTTTTTGGCGATCCCAGTATGGAAAAGCATGCTGGCTGGCTTTTCATGGGCGGTCGGCAATTACTTTCTATTGAAAGCTTCGATGAGCAGTCTCGGTCTTGATATGGCCTATAACTTTTCGCAATTGAATATTCTGGTCGGCGGCTTGGGCGGTATTTTTCTGCTGCATGAAAAAAAGACACCCAAAGAAATGCGTCTCTTTCTTTTGGGCGTCGCGGTCATTATTTTTGCTTCTGCGCTCTCCACTTGGCTTTAAACGACCGGCTCGTCGAGCGCTTCTTCTAATTCGCTGATTTCATTGCGGCGATCTTCGATCAAATTGACCAGCCGTTCGGAAAAACTTTCCATCACGACGCGTCCGCCTTTATAAGCATAGCCGCCCATTTGATGAATCGCTGCATCCGGCACGACCATTTGACGGACTTGGATATTCTTGAAAAATTCTTCCATCATGTAAGTCGGCAAGTAAAAAAAGTTTTGCGCCGCGAATGAACGCAGATACACCAAGTCATCGATGCTGATAAAACAGTCGTCGAAAGCATCGAGCTGGATATAATCGTTTACATTGATCTCGCGCTTCATCAAAATTTCATTGATCTTTTTATTGAGCAGCAGATAAACTTGAACTTCGCCACGTTTATGCAGCAGCTCTTTTTCTTTTGCCAATTCTTTGCGGCGCAGCGCTCTTTGTGCGCGGAACAGCAAAACCATCAATACACCGCCGCAGAGCATGCCGAACAAGCCGATCAGCAGATTTAAAATAAATGCGTTCACTTGGTCTCCCCCTTATTCATTTTCAGTATAACAATTCTCGAATTATTTGACCACCAGAAATGCAAAGCATTTGACCATTACTGACCAAAAGAGGTATACTTCTAATAGTTTCAAATATGCTCTGAGCAGCGCTTATGCTACAATAAGGGCAAATCATTGTTGATTCTTCAACATGACTAAGGAGGAAAAACTATGAACTTAATACCAACAGTAATCGAACAATCCTCTCGTGGAGAACGGGCTTATGATATTTACTCCCGCCTTTTGAAAGACCGGATCATCATGCTGAGCGGCCCAATCGACGATAATGTCGCCAACAGCGTGATCGCTCAATTGCTCTTTCTCGACGCACAGGATTCGGAAAAAGATATTTACATCTATATCAACTCGCCTGGCGGGAGTGTTTCAGCCGGATTGGCAATTTATGACACGATGAACTTTGTGCGTGCCGATGTCCAAACGATCGTTTTGGGGATGGCGGCCTCAATGGGGGCTTTCCTTTTGGCAGCCGGTACAAAGGGCAAACGCTTTGCTTTGCCGAATGCTGAAGTAATGATCCATCAACCGCTCGGCGGTGCGCAAGGCCAAGCAGTCGAGATCGAAATCGCAGCCAAACATATTTTGGAAACGCGCGAACGCTTGAACAAGATTTTGGCCGAAAGAACTGGCCAGCCGCTTGAAGTGATCGAAACTGATACCGACCGCGACAATTACATGACGCCGCAGCAAGCCAAAGATTATGGTTTGATCGATGAAGTAATGGTCAGCAATAAACTTGCAAAATAAATACTAAATCAGGAGGAAAAATCGATGGATATCTCCGTAATCAAAAAAGAAAACGTCAATACCGATCACGGGATCTTGGTCGGCAAAGAAACCGCGCCGATCACGATGATCGAGTTTTTGAATGTTCGTTGTCCTTACTGCAAGAAATGGTTTTTGGAGCACTTTGAATATTTGCACGTGTATGTCCATGATGGCCAGCTCAAACGTCTTTTCAAATTCTTCAATAAGGATAAACATGCTTTGAAACGCGGCAATATCATGCATCAATTTATTCCCCGCAAAAATGATTTAGAGACTTTGTTCATCATCAAACAGATCTTCGAAACTCAAAATGAGTGGGGCGACCTCAGTGATGAAGAGATCGAAGCTTTTGCGATGGATCAGCTTCATTTGGAAAAACAGCCCAATGACGGGATGGCGCAAGCGATCATTGATGAAGCGCGGGAAGCGAATATCCAATTCGTGCCGACCGTCCTCGTCGGCGACCAGATCTTTGATGAACATATCACCGCCCAAGAGTTGCAACAACTGCTCAAATAATCCTTTGACCGCACCACGAGCCAAAAAGCTGTGCAGACGAAAATCGTCCGCACAGCTTTTTTTCTTATTTATCTTCGTACCCGTTTGGATGTTTTTTGTGCCATGTCCATGCGGTAGCGATAATGTCTTTGATATTCGTATATTTGGGTTTCCAGCCTAGGATCCTTTCAGCTTTGTCACTGGAAGCGATCAAAATACTGGGATCGCCTGCACGGCGCGGGGCGATTTCCGCTGGGATCGCTTTATGCGTTACTTCGCGCGCTGCTTCCAGCATTTCTTTCACTGAATAGCCGGTCTTAGAGCCAAGGTTGAAGATATTGCTTTTGCCGCCTTCTGCCAGATATTTCAGCGCAAGGATATGTGCATCGATCAAATCTTCGACTTGGACATAATCACGGATACAAGTCCCATCCGGTGTCGGATAATCGTCTCCGTAAATACTGAGCTTAGCACGCTTCCCTAGCGCAACTTGCAAAATGATCGGTACCAAATGTGTCTCCGGTGAATGATCTTCGCCGATCGAGCCGTCCGCTTTGGCCCCGGCGACATTGAAGTAGCGCAATGCTACATAACGCATGCCGTAAGCTTCGTCGCACCAGTACATCATTTTTTCCATCATCAGTTTGCTTTCGCCATAAGGATTCTTGGGATTTGTCGGCGTTGTTTCAGTGATCGGGATCTGATCAGGTGCCGGTTCGCCGAATGTGGCAGCCGTCGATGAAAAAATGATCTTATCGATCCCAAACTCGTGCATCACTTCCAAAAGCGTCTCCATTCCGCATGTATTATTGTTAAAATACTTCAGCGGCTTTTCCATTGATTCGCCGACCAGCGAAAAAGCAGCGAAATGCATCACCGCGTCGATTTTTTCTTTTTCAAATACATCATGCAAAAAAACACGATCGCGCAGATCGCCTTGATAAAATTTAGCAGCTGCCGGAAGCGCCTTGCGGTGGCCCGTTGCCAAATTATCGACAACTGCCACATCAAAACCCTGTTGCATTAACTTATCGACGGCATGAGAACCAATATACCCAGCACCGCCCAAAACGAGAATTTTCATTTTTACACCTCATTTATTTGATTATCCCCATTGTATTGCAAATACTGCCGCAAAACAATTATCTGCTCCGCCAGGGACTTTATGGATTTTTTCAGCATGGTGTTACCTCTTACTTGATATCTATATTGTAATTTTATTTCGATATGAGGGTTATTTTATATATGAATCGTTCGGTTTTTGTGCTACTATATCCCTAACAAAAGAAAATATCCTTACATATATAGTCATGACAGTTCTATTTTATTGATAATCCCTTAGTTTTTTAAAGGAGCTGAATGGTCAATGCCTTCTTCAAAGTTCTCTTTGACAGCTTTCCTGAATGAAAAGTTCGGCGGCGCGCCCAAACAAGCCCCGCCAGCAAAAGTCGAAAATGATTCCTTGGCAGTCGGCTTAAAGTACCGCTATGAGACTGAAACCGCGATGATCTTCAATCATCAGTTAACGACTTATCTGCCGCAGCGGCCGGCAAAACTCCATCTTTTTTTCGTACAGGGCGAAGAGCTGAATCATGCCACCCAAAATGGGCAGCAGCTTTTAATGCGCTACTTTTTGGAAGAATGCGATATGAAAGTAAGCTGCTTTGATGAGTCGCTTTTTCAAGATGAAAATTTGATGCAGATCACCCTGATTTTAAAAAAAGCTTATGAAGATTTGCGTGAACGCTACGAAGAAGACCAGTTCAGCTTTTTTGCTCATTCACTGGCTGCTTCACCAACAGTCAAATGCTTCTCGTCTCTTGCACGGCAAAAAAGTATTCCCGCGCCGCAAAAACTGATCCTGCTCTCGCCGTGGATCGATCTTTCTTTGTCAGATCCGCGAATGGAAGCGCTTCAAGAGCTGGCGGGCGATCAAAATCGCTTCGAACTGAAGCGCTTGGTAGAATTTTACACCGCTCCTTTCCAGCCGACTGATCCGCAATTCGAATTGCTCGATAAAAACTGGGAAACAGTGAATGAGCTGTTTGTAATCACTGGAACTGATGACCTGCTCTATCCGGATACTTTGAAAGTAAAGGAAAAAATCAGAGCAAGCGAAAAGGCAACGCTCAAAGCTGAGATCGTTGCCGGACAAACGCATGATTTCCTGCTTTATGATGTCTATACGCAGCACAAATATCTGCGCAAGATCCACCGCTTCTTGAAACATGGGTAAGCGAGATTGTCCAAAGTGCACGGTTTCGAGAGATAATCCGCAGAAACTGCTTTTGGAACACCATTTATTCGGACATCCGGGCCGCGACATAGGTCTTGTTACGGCTCTCTTTGCAGCTGCAGGACATCTTTCGGCAAGTCGATATCGATCAGCTGCGGCAAAATTTGCGTTGAAGCCGCCATCTTTTGAAGCAGCATCAGTGTCGTCTGAAAAACACTCGCAGTGCTCCATGAAATGTCAGAAAGAAAAATCGTTCCAGTATCGATTGGTCCTGCAAATCCGATCAGTCCGTATCCGCCGTCAAGTGTCGGCGCGATCACGGCTGTTTTTTTGTTTAATGCCGCAAAAGCCCGATGCAGGTATTCCGGCGTGAGTCCGACTAAATCACTGCCGCTCAAAATGATCTTTTGAAAACCCGAAGCTTGGGCCTCTTCAAATGCCGCATTCATTCGCTGACCTAAAGAACCGGCGATTTGCGGCACCCACTGAAAGCGTGCCGGCAAGCGCTTTTTCCAGCGAGAGACGAGCGCTTCATCGCCAAAAGCTTCGTAACAGCACCAGAGGGTAATGGCATGCGGCAGCTTGGAAGCACGCGCGGCAATCATTTGGAGAAGCTTTGCTTGGATCGCGGCCGCATCCGCAGCCGAATAAGCTGGTGAAAGACGCGTTTTCACGTAACCCGCTTTCGGCAGCTTGCTAAATAGAATATAGACTTCGCTCATTTTTCAACACCGCACTCCTTCATGATTTCTTGGATATATTGCGGCGCCAGAAATTGCCGGATCTTTTGATAGATTGCTTCATTTTTCAGCGGCTTCGCCTGATAGGCCGCAAGCGCCATCGCGCACCAGCTGAGCGCACGCAAATACATATACGGCTCATACAGGCGGATGCTTTCCGCAACTTCCGCCGCATCGCGACCGATTTTTGTACAATAGGCCGTTAAAAACGTATTTTTTTCGGCAGCTGATAATACGATCTCGCTGCGCCAAGAAGTGGTCGTTTTGACCATGAACTGCGTCAAATCCTGACAAGGGTGGGAGATCACCGGCTTTTCCCAATCGACCAGCCAGCTTTTCTCCGGGCCGATAATGAAATTATGCGAATTGACTTCTGTATTGTTGATGACCCACCACTGCTGCTTTTCAAAATAGCTTTCACCATTTTGATGCTTGACACACCAATTGAAGAAAAACTGCAGCAGCTCTTTGGTTTCCAGCGGCATTTCCTCATTTTGCAAAAAAGGCGCCAACAGCCGCGCGCTTTCTTCGACGCGCGCACTGAACAGCTTTTTTTCCCATAGAAAATGGCGATCAGCTGAAATATCCGTTTGGTGGATCGCCGCAAAAATATCGGCAGCCTTCAAAAGATCGCGCTGATAATCGAGCGGTCTTCCCGGCAAGTATTCCATGATCAACAGGCCGTAAGGAAGGATGCTTTTCGAATCGTCGACAAAATACGGCCGCGGAGTGCGTTTAGAAGGAAGCAGCGCCAACAGCGCTTGATACTCATATGTAATTTGATTTTTCAACTGAAGCTGGCTGCCGCCGACATTCACGCGAAAAACAAATTTCTTTTCCAATGTTTGGATCAGAAAGTTCATATTGTATTCGCCTTGCGCCAAAAACTTCACGTAAAAAGGCTCTTTCAACCCATGAACATTCGGTTTTGCTTCGCGCAGATACGCATCGACTTCTTTTGGTGATACATTCATCATTCCTGCCCCTTTCGGTAGATCGCGGCCAATTTTTCCGGCGGAACTCCCAGCAGAAATAAACATTTGATCTGCTGCATCTTCCAGAATACCCGCCACTTCCCGCCTGCAAGAAAACGTCGAGCAGAAGTTTCCAGAACGAGCGGGCTTTGATAAAATGGATATTTTCGCAGTTTGCGGCTGAGCTCCCAATCCTCCATCAAAGCAAGCGGCGGGATCCCGCCGCTTGCTTCTAGCCAGGCGCGCGGAGCAAAAAGTCCCTGATCGCCGAAAATCAAATGCAGGCGGCGGGCGCGAAAATTAGAGGTTTGGGCTAAAAGGCGAAAAAACAGCGACGGTACAGAAAAGCGCAAGGAGAAAAAACCAACTTGCGATGAATGCTGCCTGATTTCTGCTAAATAGTCGCGCTCACAAACCAAACGACTGTCCGCATGCAAGATCCAGCAGCTGGTGCCGGACGCTGCGGCCAGTGCAGCTGCCAGCTGCAAACCGCGGTTGGCTTTTGAAACTCGCAGCCAGCGGACCGCTGGAAACTCGCTCATCACCTTTTCCATTTCCCAATTTGGCGCAGCAACTGCACAGATGATTTCTTTTTCTCCCGCAAACGTCTCCAGCTGCACCAATAATTGTGCTAAATTCGGTTCAAAACGATAGACGGGGATCAGAATCGAGATTTTCATATAAAAGTCCCCTTTCCGCGCCAAGCCGCAACTGCACGTGTTCACCAGCTGTGTGCGGTTGGTTTTGATAAAAAAGGCAAGTGATCCCGGCCGCATCTATCTCTGTTTGCCAATGTTCGCCGTCCCACGCGGAACGCACCACGCGAAAATTTGTCTTTTCGGAAAAGTCAGCTGCCAGCGATACATCTGCTGTATAAGGCAATGCCCACCAATAGCGGCCTGATTCATTTTGGGCGGTCCAAGCAAAACGGCCAAACGGTGCCTTCAGCGTTCCCGCTTGCAGTTCCACTGGGATAAAATTATAGTTTCCTAAAAAACGCGCAACTGCCAAATTCCGCGGCGCTTGCGAAAGTTTGAACGGCGCAGCGACTTGTTGGATCACACCGTCCAGCAGCAGCGCGATGCGATCTGATAACAGATAGCTTTCCGCTTGATCGTGCGTCACAAAGACGACTGTCAAAGCGAGCTGCTGCTGGATTTTTTTGACGAATTGCCGCAGCTCACTGCGAAGCAGCGGATCTAAACTGGAAAAAGGCTCGTCCAGCAGCAGCAGTGCGGGCGATAAAACAAGCGCCCGCGCCAGTGCGACGCGCTGGGCTTGACCGCCCGAGAGCTCTGCTGGATAGCGTTCAGCAAATCCGCTCATTCCGATCACACGCAAGATCTCTTCAACCTTCTCACGAATCTTTGTTTTTTTCAAATGCTTTACTTCCAATCCGAATGCGATATTTTCGAAGACATTCAAATGCGGAAAAAGCAGGCCGTCTTGAAAGACCAGCACACCGCGCGGCACGTGACCGTCTGCCGAAGTGATTTTTCCGGCAGACGGCTTTTCTAATTGGGCTAACAGCTTGAGCAGTGTGCTTTTTCCGCTCCCTGAAGGCCCGAGGATCGTCAGCCATTCGCCTTCAATGATCTGAAGGGTGACTTCTTTCAGCGCCGTGCGGCCGTCGTAGGTTTTCGAAACTTTTTCGAGTTCGATCATTTTCGGCGTTCTCCTTTCATTCGATCTTTGTAATGAACGGTCCATCTTTCTGCCAAGAGCATTGGTCCGATGCCGCAGAGAACTAAAAGAAATGAGAGAAATGCTGCCAATTGATCTTTGCCGTTTTGGGCATACGGCATCAATAGGAGCGGCAAAGTCAAATAATTTCCGCCGCCGATCATGAATGTCGTCAAATATTGAGAAACCGAAACCGCCAGTCCCATGGCAAAACTGCTGAAAATACTCGGCCAAAGAAGCGGATACTCGATGCGCCAAAAGATTTGAAAATCATTTGCACCCAAATTTCGGCCGGCGTTTAGAAGTTCGGATCCTATTTGCCGATAGCCGTTCCAAAGAAGCTGAACTTGGTACGGCAATAAGTATAGAACATGGACCAAGAGCAGTCCGCTGATTTTCCCGTCCAGCGCAAGCTGGATAAAATAGTAATGGAGTCCGCTTAAAACTGCGACCGGCGGCAAGATCAAAGGCAGATAGATCAGCGAAGCAACGAACCGTTTTCCGCGAAAGCGGTCAAAAGCCAGCGACTTGGCAGCCGGAAGCGCGATGAAAAGACCGAGCAAAGAAGCGGTACTTGCGATAAACAGCGTATTAAAAAAAGCCGGGAAAATCAAGGGGTCTTGGAGACGGGCAAACGGCAGCGACCACTTTTGCGGAAAAAGCGCCGGATAATGCCAAACAGCGGCAAACATGCGCAAAAGAAAAAGAAGGAGCGGCAAAAAATAAAGCAAAAGAGCGGTGATCAGCAAACTTTTTTTAACGCGCACCATGGTTTCCCCTCCTTTTTCCACAAACAACTTGGAGCAGCTGCAGCGCGGCAATATTCAAAATGATCAGCAAGATAAACAGCACCGCGGCGGCAAGTGCAACCGGACGCGTCGAAAGGTCCGCTTCTTGATAAAGTTGTGAAAGGTAGACACTGAGCGTGCGGTTCCGCTGATTCCCAAGAAGAAAAGGAACCTCGTAATTTCCTAAGCTGAATGTCAAAATGATCAGCCAATTTCGGAAAAAAGCCGCTTGGATCATCGGAAATGTGATCCGCCAAAAATTCTGCCGCGGATTTCCTCCCAGCGTTTTGCCGACCAAGAGCAGCCGGCGGTCAAAGCGCGCGAAGATCGTCAGCATGACGAATAAAATATACGGGATCTGCTTCCACAAATAGACGAAGCCGATCCCCCAGCCGAAGCGGTCATGGACCAAAAGCGGGAAAGCCTGCGGCGGCAAAGCAAAAAGAAGATTCGCTACACGTGCCAGCCAGCCGCCTTGATTGAAAAACTGCAAAATCATCACGCTGACGATCAAATACGGCAGATTGATCGGCAACGCGACAGCTCTTCTCAGCCAATTGTTGTTTGGCTTTTGGGCAGCATGCGCTGCAAAAAGCAAACCACAAGCCATCACAAGCGCTGAAGAGATCCAAGCTTGGCTGATCGTAAAGCGCGCACTGCGCCAAAAGGCGGGATCGCGCAAAATCGTCCGGTAAGCGCTCAGATCATACCCCGAACGGCCCAGCAAAGGGAAATGGTTTAAACTGAGACTCAGCATTTTGCCGGCTGCCAGCAAAAAAAGGCCGCCGACCAGCGCCAAAAAAGGCGCAAGCCGCAGCCAGGTTCGTACTTTACTCGGCATTCAGCACTTTCTCCTGCCAAATTTTTTCGATCACCGGGATCTTTTTCGCAGAAAGTTCCGGGATCTGTTTGGATTGCAGCTCATCCAAACTGACCTCGCCTTTATCGGCATAAAGCGCTTCGACATCGCGCTTGAAGCCGCTGTCGACTTTCGTAAAGTCATATGGCGGGATCGCACCGCCGTATTGCAATTCCGCTTTTTTCTTCATGGCCTCTTCGGCGATCATTTCATTGATCAGGAGCAGTGCTGCCCCTTTTTCGCTGGCTGTTTCCGGCACCGCGAGATAGTTGTAATTCGTGAGCGTTCCCTTATCGAGCAGGAAGCTTTGCGCATCGCTCGTGAACTTGCCTTGTTCCTGCTGAGCAGCGTTATGCATCTGTGCATAATTAAACGTCAGATCGAGTTGACCGTCGGCAAACAATTCATCCATCTCGCTGGCTGTCGTCGGATACGTTTTCCCTTCTTGCCAAAGGAAAGGTTTGATCTCATTAAACCAGGCGATCGCCGGCTGCGAAACTTTCAAAAGTTCGTCATATGAATCTCCCGCTTTATTCAGCGCATCGAACCCGACGATGTCGCAAAATAAATTGCGGACGAATGCGGAGCCGGTAAACTCAGGCGGCGCCGGATAGGTGATGCGTCCCGGATGTGCCTTTGCATAGGCCAACAGTTTTTCAGCACTTGTCGGATATTCACCGGCGAACGCTTTTTTGCTGCCGATAAAAGTCAGCTGAGCAGTTCCAAAAGGCACTTCATAGCCGTCTGTTTTGATTTGAAAATCGCGGACGACATTCGGATCTTTTTCATTCATCAATTTTTTGACATTCGGGATCTTGCCCAGGAGCGGCCCCGCTAAGAGCTTTCCTTGTTTCGCCGTATAAAAATTCTCGCCGTTGATCCAGACAGTATCGATGTCGCCCTTGGTCTTCTGCGCTTCTTTTTCCGTCACCAGCTTGTTCATGATGTCCTCGATATTCATTGGGACCCGCTTCACCGTGATATTGTATTTTTCCTTCATTTGCGGGGTGATGACACCGTCGACCCAAGCATTTTGAGTGTCTGAACCGCCGTAACCGTAAAACGTGACGGTCTTTCCTTTGGCCTCTTTTTCCGCTTGGCTGAAAGACGGCAGTGCGGCCGCTTTTTTTGTCGTTTTCGTTTGCGGATCAGCTGAAGAGCCGGTTGTTCCTGTTTTACAGCCGGCGAGCCCGCCCAAGAGCATCCCCAAAACAGCCAAATATTTTAACCCTTTTTTCATTAAGACTTCTCCTTTTTCAACGTGATTTTGTGCTTTTTTGCATAGCGTTTCGGCAGATAGGTCAATAAAAAGAGCAGAACCCCGAAGATCGCGAATTTAACGAGCAGCGCCTTCGAAAAGCCGTAGACAGCAATATCCGATGCTAAATAGGCATAAATAAAGCTCGCCGGCAGCATCGTGAAAAATGAAACGATCGTGAATTTCCCGGTTGTCATCGGGGTCAGTGCATACGCATAGCTTTGGATCGCATACGGAAAGACCGGAACAAGGCGGGTCAAAATCAAAAATTCTACTCCGTTTTCTTTGACTCCCGCTTCGATTTTTTGGAAAGTATTGCTTTTTCCAAAGCGTTCCACGACATAGTCGCGTGCGAAATACTTCGCGATCACAAATGAGAGCGTTGAGCCGAGCGTCGCGCCGATCACAGTCAGCCAGCCGCCAATAAAACCGCCATAGCTGATCCCGGCGATGATCGCCAAAAGCTGTCCCGGCAGCATAAAAACTGCAACTGCGACTGACAGCAAGATAAAAGCGAAATAGCCGGCAAAGCCTAAAGACTGAAACCATTGCTGCATCTCGCCGACGTTTTGGAGGCGTGTGATCCAGCCGGTTTGATACGCGATCAAGATCCCAATTGCGAGCAGTCCCACCATCAACCCGATTTTTTTCATTTTTCTTCCTTTCGCCCGCTCAGCCAGCGCGCCAGCAAGAAGCGGTTTTTCCACGCTTTGAGCGGCGATGCCAGTGCATTTTGCGGTACTTCACTGGTTTTTTGCGGTACCGGTCCGAATATCAGATCTAATAAATGCCAGCTTGCTCCGCCGCCCAACTGCATCGCAGCACGGCAAGAAGCACAGTACGTTACGATCGCCTGCGCGCTGAAAGACGCCACCTTGTTTGCTGCCAATTCTTTGGCGAACGGCGGATTTGTCACGCCGCACATCCCGCCCATCCCGCAGCAAAGGGTTTTCCGCGCTGCCGCGGCACTGTCATCGTATGAATAGCCCAGTTGATCCAGCAGGAAATCAACGCTTCGAGCAACTACCGGCAAATCTTTCGTCGGGCAAGGATGCTGAACAGCAAATGTCAATCCGCACCTTTTCCCTTTGCCCCACAATGTTTCCGGCAGTCCGAGCTCCTGCATCTTTTCCCATAAAGAGACGACCGGAATTTGCGTATCGCTCAAGAGAATGCTCATACATCCGGGACAGGCAACGATCATTTCATCGACACCGCTGTCCGCGATTGTTTGTTTGAAATGCGCCCTGCGCTTTTCATACAACTCTTGTTTCCCGATATATTTCGTTGGTTTGCCGCAGCAAGTCTGGATCGTGACCAGATCCGGATAATATTCTTCTAAAAAAGCGATCGTCTGCTTGACGCGCAAAGGAGCAGCCGAACTCAGCGAGCAGCCGGCCATAAAGCCATATTTCATTTGGTTTTCCCCCTTCGGATCGCACAAAACAGCGGTGAAAAAGAAAGCCTCTGATGAAAGTCGACCGCCCGCAGCGCTTTCAGCGGATTTTTACGGCGGCTTTTGATCCAATCCTGCCGCATCAAAAGATATGCACGCGGCTGATCAAGATCATCCGGACAAACGCGGACACACTGCCGGCAAAATGTGCAGGAATACGGGGTCAAAGGATCGGTTTCGTTCTCCAACTGCCCAAAGTACTTTTTTGGATCGTGGACACGCTCCGCTAAAAAGCGGCAGACCTTGACGCAGCGGCCGCATGAAATACATTTATCAGCGATCACAGCTGCCAATTGGCGTGTTTCCGCTCTATAATTTGGTTCCATTTGTTTCTTGTCTCCGTTCTTTTTTGTTCAGCAGGATCTTTTTCATGATCAAAGAAAAAGCGATCAAAACGCCGAAAGCGATCAAGCCGTATAAGAGCATCCGCGAGCTGCCGCCGAGGTTCCCGCCGACAAATGAATAAATGATCGTGGCCGGCAGCTGGCCGATCCCAGTCGCTGCCAGAAACGGCAGGAGGCGCATTGCCGTTAAACCCGCCGCGTAGCTGACGACATCAAACGAAACGAACGGGATCAGCCGCAAAATGACGATCGTGTAATTGCCGTAATCGGCAAAAAAATCGTCCATTTTCTCCAATGCTTTTTTTGAAACGATCTTTTCGACGACTGGCCGTCCCAAAAATTTTGAAATATAAAAGCACAAAATCGCCCCAAACATCGCACCGCTCCAAGAAATAAGAGCGCCGAATGCCCAACCGAAGACGTACGCATTGGCAAATGTGATCGCGACCGCCGGCAGCGGAGCGGCGATCGATTGGAACATCATCAAAACGATCGAGATCGCCGGACCCCAAAAACCGAAGCTTTGGATATAGTCGCGCAAACCGGCGATATCCATCCGCGACAGCAAGCTTACGACCGTGTCAAAAAAATGTTTGACAGCGGGGACAAACAAATAAAGCAGCATAAAAGCCGCGATCATTCCCAGCGCCGCGAACGCCTTCCGTCTTTCAACAGCACTCATCGGTGCAGAATCTTTTTTTTCAGCCAATGTCGCCGCAGAAGGGGCGAAAGTCTCTTTCAGCATGATCGCTGCAAAGCCGCCGACCGTGAACAGCAGCAGTCCAAAATTGATCGCCGGAAGGGTCCACGTCATTTGGTTGAACACTTCACGAATGATCGAAGCCGGCACGACGGCAAGGCGCGTCCAGCCGTAGCTGATCAATAAAATAATCGCACAAACGACCGTACAAAAAAGCGTCGTCTTGCGGCCGAACCCGGCGATCCCCGGCTTTTTCCGCCGTAAAAACAGAAACACTGCTAAAACCAGCAGCCAGCCGAGCGGGATAAACCAGCCGGTTCGGACTAAAAGCTCAATGATCGGCACAAGCCGCAAAAGCAGGGCAAGCGTAATCCCGATGACGAACCCATTGAATGCCAAGCGGACGGCAAGCCATATTTTTTCTGCCAAAATATTTCCTCCTTCAAAAAAGGACTAAATAGAGCGCCTTGTCAGCTGACCCCTACTTAGTCCTCATCGATTTATTCGCCGCAGCAGTCAGCCGCAGAACTTGATGATGTCGCCGCAGACGGTGTGGTAGTGCAGACCGTCGATTCATGCGATACTTCTTCATCAGCTTTCGCATGCGAGCTGCAAGCGCCGAGAATCAGCAGCAGACCAGCGATCATTCCCAAAACGATTCGATTTTTCATCTGACTATCCCTCAGCCGGAGAAACAACGACTTCTACGAATTTTCCGTCAGCAGGAAGGACCGAGCTGTCGCCGTTTGCGATCGGACCTTCTTTATAACCATAATCTCTGGCAGAAGAGACACCAGTCGGGCAGCTGTTGTAGCAGAGCAGACAGCCGGCATTTGATTTTTCATTCGTTTCCAGATTGCCGCCAAAACGGAAGTCGAGCGGCGCTGGATTTTCCCCATTGATCTTGACCGTTTTTTCGATCGGATACTCTTTGCCGTCGATGATCACATTGACTTTCAATTTGTCGCCTTCGATGAGCGAGCCTTTTTCCGAGTCTTTCGTCAAATTATTGCCTGGTTTCAAAGAGAAGCTTTCCAGGGCATTATAGTAATCTTTGACCGGCATATAGCTCGCCAAGATCGATTTCGTGCCGTTGTTCGCATCTTTGTAAGAGATGCCGTGGATCGTTTTTTCCGTCAAATACGTCCCGTTGACGCGCGCCAAAAAATGGATCTCTTTTTTCTCTTTGTCGATATAAAACGGATCTTTTTCGCTGACTTTTTTAGCAGCTGAGCTGGAAGACGTCGTCGAAGACTTCACGACTTGCGAAGAAGACGCTTTTGCCGAACTGGATGCTGCATTCTCTTTCTTGCTGTTGCCGCATGCTGCCAAGATCCCAATACTTGCGAGTGCGACCAATGTGAATACCCCTTTAGAAACTTTCACTTTTACTCCTCCATTTATAAAACGTTTTCGATATCCTTTAAAAAGTATAACGGTTGCTTTCGAAAAAAGCGAATGCTTTTCAAAAAACATTTGCTAGAAGTAATCGCTGAAATAAGCTTCCATTTTCGGCAAAGCCGTTTCCAGCGTTTGCAAAGTCTTTGCGTCCGCTTCCAAGCGTTCGATCCGCGCCAAATAACTCGGCCGGCGGTAATTCATCATCATGCAGGTCAACGTCTGGATATCCAGCTGGATCTTCCCGCCGATCGGTGCATCGCTTACTTCGACCGTTTGATCCTCATCGATCCGGATCCCAAAGATCCCGTTATTCCAAGGCGCCGCGGCGTCTGTTACTTCAAAATGGAATGGCGCCGGCGTATATTCAAATGGAAAACGCTGCAAAAATTTGCGGACATCAACGATCCGCGCCATATAATACGGCGTGATCTCTTCGGTGATCTGCGCGTCGTCCAAGAGAAAAGCCAGCGGTTCGTTTTTATAAATGTCGCCTTTGACCCAGTAGACCATCGAAAAATGGGCAGCCACGAAATTCCACAAGCCGTTGCGCGCTTCCTGATCCAAGTAAAACATTTCTTTGATGTGAAAGACTTCTTCGGCGACCCAATAAAACAAGACCCCGGTCGGATTCCCGGATTTATCGTAATAAACCGCGGCCGTCCGCTCTTCTTTATTTTCAAAACGCCAATACTCTTCCCAGTGAAAAGCGTTTCGGATCATCGCCCCGTGGTTTTTGCGGGCGAACTCATCGTACACGGTATAAACATCCGGATGATCGACCGCCAAGCGTTCGACGACCCCCGGCACTGCGACATTTTTCGGCAGCTGCGTATCGCGCAGTTTGAATGTCAATTTGTCCGACATGATCTCCCAGCCCTTGCGGCGGTAAAACGGGATATTATACGGATACAAATACGAGATCCACTGACCGTCTTCGCGCATCGTGACGAGCGCTTTGTGGATCAAACGGCGCATCAGCCCGTGATTCATATATTCAGGATACGTGCCGACGCCGGTCACGCCGCCCATTTTATAAAGACGCCCGTGGATGTTGACTTCGCAAGGATAGATCGCGATCTGCGAGATCAGCTGATCCCCGTCGAAAAAACCGAAAACTTTCGAAAGTTCCAAGATCGGTTTTTTTGAACGGATCATTTCGCGCTTGTTCTCAAATCCGCTTTCTTCGATATCGGACTCGGTGATCTGAAAGACATAGGTCAAAAGGTCATTGAATTGATCCAAATATTTTTCATCGACCGCCTTCAGCTCTAAGTCTTGATGATTTTCTGGCATAATTTTTCCTCGCTTTACTCTTCTTTTTCCTGCCAAAGCGGCAGCGTGATATTTTCAAACGTCACTGGATTCAAATTGGTGAGCGTGATCCCCAGCAGCCGGATCCCGCGCTCTTCCTGCAAAACTTCAGTCAAAAGCTGGCGCGCATAAAAAAAGAGATCATCCGCCCTGGCAACGTCTTGCGGGAGCGTTTTGCGTTTCGTATATGTCGTATAGTCGGTGTAGCGGACCTTTAAAACAATCGTTTTTCCGTGCTTCTCATGTTTTTTGAGCGAAAATGCGACTTGCTGGGCGAGCTCGCGCAATTGCGCAATGATCTCGCTCTCATTCATCAGCGGCCGGGCAAAGGTGTGCTCGCGCCCGATCGACTTGCGTTCGCGGGTCGGCTCGACCGGTGCATTATGTACTCCGCGGACTTTTCGGTAAAACTCATAGCCCATTTTGCCGAAATGGCGGATCAGATCGAATTCATTTTTTTCAAGCAGGTCGGCCCCTGTATAGATCCCCAGCTCATGCATCTTTGGGAGGGTCTTTTTGCCGATGCCGTGGAATTTTTCGATCGGCAGCTTCTTTAAAAATTCTTGCGCGTTTTCCGGCGTGATCACCGTCATTCCGCGGGGCTTTTGGTAATCAGATGCGAGCTTTGCCAAAAACTTATTATAACTCACACCGGCTGAACAGGTCAGCTGCAGCTTTTCCCAGATCTCGTGCTGGATCAGCCGCGCGACTTTGATCGCCGAGGTCGAATGGACTTTATTGTGCGTCACATCAAGATAGGCTTCATCGACTGAGACCGGCTCTACTAGATCCGTATATTCATGGAAAATCGCACGGATCTCGGCCGACACTTCACGGTAATACGGCAGATTTCCCGGCTGGAACGTCGCGCCCGGACACAGTTCAAATGCTTTTTGGGCGCTCATCGCCGAGTGGATCCCGTATTTGCGCGCTTCATAATTGGCAGTCGTCACAACGCCGCGTCCGCCCGTGTCGTGCGGATGGCGCGCGATCACGAGCGGCTTGCCGCGCAGCTCAGGATGGTCGCGCTCTTCGATCGCAGCAAAAAACGCGTCCATATCGATATGGATGATTTTACGCGACAGATCATTTTTTAACGGAAATTCTAACTCGCTCATGCATACCCCTCATCTCTAATCCCGGTGGTAGACTTGATAAACGACTTGTTTTTTGAGCCCGCGCAGATGGGCGACTTCTTTGATCGCCTCTTTGCTGGTGAGCCCGCTGGCGAGCGCGTGTTCCAAATGTTCTTCGATCGTCCACTGTTCCCATACCGGGGTGCTTTGCGCCGGTGCATGTCCTTCGACTAATAAAATGCACTCACCGCGCAAAGGGGTCGCTGCTGTGTATTCCGCCAGCTCCGCCAAAGTGCCGCGCAGATATTCTTCATGGATCTTCGTCAACTCGCGGCAGATCACCGCGCGGCGCTCTTCACCGAAGACGTTGGCAAAGAGCTTGACTGTCGGCGCCATCCGGTAAGGCGATTCGTAAAAGATCAGTGTTTCGGGATGCGCCTGCCACGCTTCAAGCGCCGCTTTTTGAGCGGCTTTTTTCCGCGGCAGAAACCCCACGAACGTAAAGGGCTGCGGCGGAAGTCCTGAAGCGATCAAGGCCGTCATCCCGGCGGTCGCCCCGGGAAGCGAAATGACCGGGATCCCTTCCTTGACGCAAGCGGCGACCAATTCTTTGCCGGGGTCTGAGATCGACGGCATGCCGGCGTCGCTGACTTGGGCGATCACGGTGCCGTTCGCGAGTTTTTCGATCAGCTGCGGGATGCGCTCGGCGTAATTATGTTCATGAAAGCTGATCTGCGGCGTTTCGATCGCAAAATGATTCAGCAGCTTTTGCGTATTGCGCGTGTCTTCCGCTGCGATCAGTGCCGCTTCTTTTAAGGCCTCGACCGCGCGAAACGTCATATCCGCCAAATTCCCGATCGGCGTCGGCACAAGATAAAGCTTGCCGCCGGTCCCCTGATAGCTTTGCTGTTTTTGCATAGAATCCTCCTACTTGGAAAAAAAGAGCGCCGGCAAAATCTGCAAAAGATTCCCGCCGCTGCTCTTTCGATCCGTCTGTTCACAATTCTTCATTATTTTTTCGTTCCGTAGATCACTTCTAGGCAAAATGCACATTCTTCATCATTTTCACGGCGCTTGCCATATAAATAATTGCAGACATGGAATCCTTCTTCATAGAGCTTCTCCAGATTCAAACGCGGCTTGGATAAACGTGTTTTTTCATCCCCCCCGTCCGAAGCCGTTTTTGTCAGCTCGTCCAGACGTTCCCGCAAGTTTTGATTCTCGATTTCCAGTGACATATTGCGTTTGCGGAGCGTTTCCAGACAATCATGCACATCATGCAGATTTTGCTGCAGCGCCAAAAGGTCATTTTCCATTTGATCAAAGTGGTCGTACATTTCCCGTTTGTCCATCAGTCCTTCTTCTCCTCCTTGTGTTTGGAGTGTTTCGGATCCGGATGGCGTTTTTTCTGTTGAACACTTTCTGCTGGATAGGTGACGGGCGTCTCACGGCTGTAAAGACGGACTTTCACTTCTTGATTCAGCAGGTTCAAACCGATCACTTTGCCGGATCCGTCCGGGGTCGTGACCTCTTTGCCGTAGCGGGGCATCAAGTGTTTTGCTTCTTCATACAGATTATTCTCATATTGAAGACAGCACAAGAGCCGCCCGCAGATCCCTGAAATCTTCGTCGGATTGAGCGACAAACCCTGATCTTTCGCCATTTTGATCGACACCGGCGTGAAATCGTCTAAAAAAGAGGCGCAGCAGATCGGCCGGCCGCATGGACCTAAGCCGCCTAAGAGCTTCGCTTCGTCGCGCACCCCGATCTGACGCAATTCGATCCGTGTCCGAAAGACACCAGCCAGATCTTTCACTAATTCACGAAAATCGATCCGGCCATCGGCAGTAAAGTAAAAAATGACGCGGTTGCGGTCAAATGTATATTCGGCTTTGACCAGCTTCATTTCCAAATGATGACTTTCGATTTTTTTCTTCGCGATCTGAAACGCCTTTTGCGCGTCGGCCTGATTGCGCTCAGCTGTCGCAAAATCCGCTTCATTCGCTTTCCGCTTGATCGTACTCAATTTATCAGGTACTTTGTTTTTCGGCAGCTCGCGGTTGCCTAATGCAACCTCGGCCAGCTGCAAACACTGCTGGCTTTCGACCAGCACGTGATCTGTCCGCTGATATTCATTGGTCCCTGGAGCATAATAGTAAATATGTCCAGCAGGATGAAAACGGACTCCAACGACCTCTACCATTCTCTTCCTCCTCACTTATGATCTGTCAGGATCTCGATCGCTGCCTGTTCCAAGATCCCTTGGAAATTCACATTGGCAGCTAATTTGTTTTTTGCGTTCAAAATGCAGAGCCTTTGTTCGTTTGCTTTTGCGATCTGTGCTTTTGCGATCTGTGCTTTTCCGCCGGTCAAACTGGCGGAGAACACCTGTCCAAGCGCGTACAGCACAAGATCAAGCGCGATCTCCTGCGACGGGCGGTCGCTGAAGAGCTTCACAAGCTTTTCCTGTACATAAACAAAGGCTTGCGGATCATTCTTTTCGAGCAGTTTGACCCAATGCGGCACGACGTTTCTCGCTTCATTAAACCATTCTTGTTTCGATAATTCAACCGCTGCTGCAAAACTCACACCGAGATGCGCCAAGACTCGCGCCGCTTCCGGTGAAACGTCTTCTTTCACGAGCCGCGCTTCCAATTTAGCGGGTGCGAGCGGCAAAAAATGCAGGATCTGGCAGCGCGAGCGGATCGTCGGCAGCACCTGCGCCAAATGATCCGTTTCAAAAACGATCAGCACTTCAAAAAGCGGTTCTTCGATAAATTTCAATAGCGAGTTCGCCGCGGACGCGGACATTTTGTCGCAAGACTCGATCACGATCACTTTTTTAGCGGACTCCATGCCGGCTTTGCTGAGTTCGCGTTTGACTTGGCGGATCTGTTCGACTTTGATCGACAGTCCGCTCGGCGCGACCGTCTGGACATCCGGATGCTCGCCAGCCGCGATCCGCCGGCAATTCGCACAAACTCCGCACGGCGAGCCGTCCGGCTGCGGGTCCAAACATAAAAAGGCTTGCGCGAGCCACTGCGCCGCGGCGCGCTTGCCGGTCCCAGCATCGCCTTCGAATAAATAAGCATGACTCAAGCGTTGATGTTTTAATGTATTTTTCAGCTGGCGGAACACGGCCGGCTGAAGAGCAGCAAATTCTTCGTTCATCTTAATATTGGTGGAAGCTGTCGATCGGCAAAACGAAGACCGTCGCTCCCCCGACCTCCACTTCGACCGGATAAGGCACTTGGCCGTCCAGCGAGATATCGAGCGTGACCGGCGTCGAGATGTATTGTTTGCGCGATTGGCACGTTTCTTTGATCAACTCCAGCGTTTCATGGATCCGCTCTTCTTCGATCCCGATCATAAACGTCGAGTTGCCCGACTTCAAAAAACCGCCAGTCGTTGAAAGTTTGGTCGCACGAATATTGGCATTGATCAATTCATTGGCTAAACGATTGCTGTCTTTGTCTTGAACAACTGCAATGATTAATTTCACTTTGCACCTCTTTCTCCGCCTTCATAAAAGTATTGCGGAAACTTTTGCGTGATCACTTCTTCGCACGCCGAAACGACGGCGGCAAGCGGACGGGACGCATCGACCGGCCGGATCCGTTCGGGATACTTGCGGCAAAGGATCTCGTACCCTTTAGCGACACGTTCATGAAAAGCCGGCAGCTCCAGATCCAAACGATCTTGATCTTCTTTGAAGCGGTGCTGTTTGATCCGCCGCAATCCTTCCAAAGGATCGATCGCCAAAAAAATCGTCAAATCCGGTGTCAGCCCTTCAGTTGCGAAGCGGTTGATCTGCGCGATCTCTTCCATGCCGATCGCCCGCCCCGCGCCTTGGTAGGCGATCGAGCTGTCGACAAAGCGGTCGCTGATCAAGATCTTGCCGTCTCTCAGCGCCGGCTGGACCTTTTCCACCAAATGCTGGCGGCGGGCGGCTGCGTAAAGCAGCGCTTCGGTCCTTGGATCCATCGCAGTGTTCGCGGGATCCAAAATGATCTGGCGGATCTTTTCGGCGATCTTCGAGCCGCCTGGTTCGCGGGTCGCCTCGACTGTGGTTTTCGCGCGCACTTCTAAACGGGGCACCAGCTCTGCCAGCACACTCGTTTTCCCGGCGCCGTCCGGTCCTTCAAACGATATGAACAATCCCTTCATACACACTCTCCATCTTCCCAATTGATTGATCGTTAGATCTCGCGCCGCCCTTCGACAGCTTTTAATAGCGTTACTTCATCGGCATACTCGATATCGCTGCCGACTGAAAGTCCGTGGGCCAGCCGCGTGACTTTGATCCCAGCCGGTTTGATCAAGCGCGACAAGTACATCGCGGTCGCTTCGCCCTCTGCGGTCGCATTGGTCGCGATGATGACCTCTTTGACAGCCGGATCATGCAGCCGTTTCAGCAGACTTTCGATATTGATATCTTCCGGACCGGTCCCTTCCATCGGCGAAAGTACGCCGTTCAGCACGTGATACAGTCCGTGGTATTCTTTCATTTTTTCCATCGCCATCACATCTTTGGGTTCTTCGACCACTAAGATCGTTGAACGGTCGCGCGTTTTGTCTTGACAGATCTCGCACGGATCTTCTTCGGTGATGTTGCCGCAGACGCTGCAGAAATGCAGGTCGCGTTTCACGCTGATCAACGCACGCGCAAAGGCATTGACGTCTTCTTCGCGCATATCGATCGTCGTAAAAGCCAAACGAGTCGCCGTTTTCATGCCGATCCCCGGCAGACGCATATAGCTTTCGATCAGTTTGGCGATCGGTTCAGGGTATTGCATAGTTATCTACCTTTCTCTAATCCTCTTTCACTTCGATCAAGTCTTTGCCGAACATTTCGACGGCTTGATCGACCAATCCTTCGCCGGGGTCAGCCGCTTCTTCCGGCTCTTCCGGCAGCGGCACGGCTTCTTCGCCGTTTTCCGCGTGCTCGCTGTTCTGCTGCTTCAGCTGTTCGACGTAGCCTTTGCGCATCTTGAGCCACTCTTCTCGAGGGACCGGAAGGAGGCGCGGTGTGTAGTCGACCAGCTTTTTAAGAGCCGCCGCCACTTCGCGCGCCAGGCTTTCATCCGTTGCAGCACGCGAACAGAGGATCTCGTAGTCAAAAGCTAAGATCAAACCTTCTGGCGACGCCGCGACCGGTTCGCTCGCCTTTAAGAGCGCCCGATTCGTGATCGACAAAAATTGCAAAAGGTCTGTCCAGTGGTGCGTGACTTTCGCCAGATCTTCATGTGTTGCGCCTTGCAAAATGTGATAGACTTGTTCGCGTTTGACGCGGTAAAGCGGCCGCTTTTCAACCGGTTTGTGCGGCGGCGCGGCTTTTTCCGGGCGGCTTTCACTCAGTGCCGCGACTTTCTCTTCAAGTTGTCTGATTTTTTCTTCCAGCTCCGCGACTTCCGGCACATTGGCAGCTGGCGGCGCTTCAGCGAGCACTCGCTGCGGCGCAGCTGCGTTTTCGGCCGCCATGCGAACTGTCGCGACTTCCAAATAAACCGCTTCATTCGTCGAAAAACGCAGCTCCTGCTGCGCTTCGTTCAAAATGCGGATATCGCGGTAAATATCAGCCGGCGCAAGAAGAGCAGCCGGCGCTGCCAGCGCCTCAGCCGCTGTACCGTATTCCTGCGCCAAAAATTGCGGCGCTTCCTGATACATCAGCAAGTCGCGCAAATAATGCAGCACATTCTCAATAAAACGCTGCGCTTCTTTGCCTTCCGCCAATATTTTATGGAGACATTCCAGCGCGCCTTCGACTTCATGGTTGGCTGTGTGCTGGATATATTCATTCATCATTTCGGTGGAAAGATTGCCGCTCACTTCCGCTGCCGCTTGAAGCGTCACATGCTCATCGCCGAACGCGATCGCCTGGTCCAAAATACTCAGCGCATCGCGCATCCCGCCATCCGCACTGCGGGCAATGAGCGAGAGTGCTTCTTTTTCAAACGGGATCTCCATTTTTTCCAGGACATCGCTCAAATGCTTCACGATGACCGGGGTCGGGATCCGCTTGAAATCAAACCGCTGAGTACGCGAGATGATCGTTGCCGGGATCTTGTGCGGCTCGGTCGTCGCTAAAATAAAAATGACGTGTTCGGGCGGCTCTTCGAGTGTTTTCAGCAATGCATTGAACGCACCGGTCGACAACATATGTACTTCATCAATGATATATACTTTATAGTCCGCTTTGGTCGGCGGATATTTCACTTTGTCGCGGATCTCGCGGATCTCTTCGACCCCGTTGTTGCTGGCGGCATCGATCTCGATCACATCGTCTAAGAGGCGGCCTTCCGTGATGCTCTTGCAATTTTCGCATTCATTGCACGGCTCGCCGTCGACGCTGTGGTGGCAGTTGATCGCTTTTGCGAACACTTTCGCCGCGCTGGTTTTGCCGGTGCCTCTTGGTCCGGTGAACAAATAGGCATGGGAAGTTTGATGCTCGCGAATCGCATTTTTCAGCGTCTGCGTGACTGCTTCCTGTCCCAAAATATCGTCAAAACGCTGTGAGCGCCAGACGCGGTACAATGCTTGATAAGCCATCGATTTCCCTTTCCTCTCTTTAACAGCAATTCACATGCAGAACGCGCGCATCCTGCATGTGAGATCAGTCTTTTACTATCTCTTCTATTATACCGAAAATCCGTACAGATTTAAAGATACCGCTCCGATGTATAACAATTTCTTTCCCTTCCTTTTCAATGATATAATAAAGAAAAAGAAAAGGGAGGCACAATTCCTATGGGTCTGATCAAAGCAGCAGCAAGCGCACTTGGAGGCGGCTTAGCCGACCAGTGGCTCGAAGTCATCGAGCCTGATGAAATGGGGCAGACGACCGTGATGACGAGCGGCGTCAAAGTCCGCAAAAACGATAAACGCGGCAGCAATCGCAAAGGAACAGCAGACGTGATCACGGACGGTTCGGTGATCCAAGTCGGTCAAAACATGATGATGCTCCTCGTCGACGGCGGCAAGATCATCGACTATTCAGCTGAGCCCGGCTACTATGCTGTCAAAAACGATGCCGCACCGAGCATGTTCAGCGGCAGTTTGAAAGCTGCCGTCGATGAAACGTTCAAACGGTTCAAATTCGGCGGTGTTACTCCGCAAAAGCAGCAAGTTTTCTATATCAATCTGCAAGAGATCAAAGGGATCAAATTCGGGACGCCTTCGCCTTTGAATTATTTCGATAATTTTTATAACGCCGAGCTTTTTCTGCGGGCGCACGGAACCTATTCGATCCGCATCACAGATCCGCTGCTCTTCTATGCGCAAGCGATCCCGCGCGATGCTCGGACAGTCACGATCACGGACATCAATGAACAATATCTCGCTGAATTTTTAACGGCGCTGCAAACTGCTGTCAATCAAATGTCGGCGGACGGCGTCCGGATCTCGTATGTCCCGTCGAAAAGTATGGAGCTCAGCAAATATCTGCAAGACGTGCTTGATCCTGATTGGGTCAAACTGCGCGGAATGGAGATCGTTTCAGCCGCCGTCGCCAGCATTTCGTATACGGACGATTCGCAAAAGCTGATCAACATGCGCAATGAAGGTGCGATGCTCCAAGATCCGTCGATCCGCGAAGGCTATGTGCAAGGCTCAGTCGCACGCGGGATGGAAGAAGCCGGAAAAAATCCGGGCGGTGCGACAAACAGTTTTGTCGGGATGGGCATGGGAATGGGTGCAGCTGGCAACTTTACGCAGTCCACTTCGGCCGCCAACCAAAAACAAATGGAAGAGGCAGCAGAAAAGAAAAAAGAAGCCGAAACAAATGGCTGGACTTGTCCAAAATGCGGGCAAACGGGCAATACCGGTAAATTCTGTTCGAATTGCGGTGCGCCGAAACCGCAAGAAACTGCTGATGTGAAGATGAAATGTGCTGAATGCGGCGCAGTCGTCGATCTCAGCCACGGTGTCCCGAAATTCTGTCCGGAATGCGGAAAACCATTCAAGGCGGTCCCGCTCGACAGCTGACAAACAACAAAGGAGCTGATTTTTTTGGAGGTCATCATCCATAAATGTCCGAATTGCAGCGGACCACTGACTTTTGAGCCAAAAGATCAAAAATTCCATTGTCCGTACTGTTTGAGTGTCTTCACCGCCGATGAAGTGAGCGCTTTTGAAGAAAAACAAAAAGCCGCTCAAATGGCCGCTCCTGAAGAATCATCCAAAGAGAAATCTGAAGCTGGAAACGAGACCGCAGCGGCCGGCGAAATGGCACTTTATCAGTGCCCCAGCTGCGGTGCGGAGATCGTGACCGATGCAACAACGGCCGCGACCTACTGCTACTATTGCCACAATCCGGTCGTCCTGCTCGGGCGTTTGAGCGGCAAATTCCTGCCGGACAAAGTTTTGCCGTTTGCGATCGATAAAAAAGACGCGACCGCGCGCTTTTTAAAATGGATCCGCCGAAAAAAATTCATTCCGAAAGCTTTTTTCCAAAAGGAACAGATCGAAAAACTGACCGGTGTCTATTTCCCTTATTGGGTCGTTGATGCTGATACTGAAGGAACGTTCCAAGGCCTCGGGAATGTCTTAAGGGTTTGGGTAGTCGGCGACCTTGAATATACCGAAACCAAACAGTATGACGTCTTGCGCAGCGGCAAGATCCATTTCCGCCAATTGACGAAAAATGCTCTCAGCAAAAATATCAAACAGAAGATGGTCGCGCGTATCCAGCCATTTCCGCTGGACAAAACGATCCCTTTCAAAGATCAATACCTTTCAGGTTTTCAAGCCGAAAAACGCGACATCGAGTTTGAAAAGATCGATGAAGATGTGACGCAAGAACTCGGCGACTATACGAAAGAAATGCTGCATGACGCGGCGCCGGGCTATGTCGCGATCGTGAACCAAAAAAGCACCACTAAAATCGATGAGCTGAAAAAGAATTATATGCTGCTGCCGGTCTGGGTTTTGACATATCGTGAAAAGGGCAGTGATCAAGTCTATTATTACGCGATGAACGGTCAGACTGGCAAAGCAAGCGGCGTACTGCCGATCAGCTATCCTAAACTGTTCTTTGCGGCAGCCGGGATCTTCTTCGGAATTTTGATCTTCGGTCTTCTCGGGGGGTATTTCCTATGAAGCGAAAAATCATCCTCTTTTTCCCGCTTCTGCTCTTTTTGCTCTGCCTTTTCCCGACGCTTGCCCGCGGCGCGGAAAGTTCCTTAACAGATAATGCGGCACTCTTGACGTCAAGCGAGCAGCAGACAGTTACCCAGCAGCTGAAAGCTTTCCAAACGAAGACAAAAATGCCGCTTTTTATCGTTACCTCAAGCGGTGAGCTGCCCAGTGACAGCGATGAGGCGCGCGACCACGTCGATGAAGCGCTTGCTGATAAAATCGGCTATAACCAAAATGGTGCGATGCTGTGGATCGACATGACCCAGCGCAAGATCTATTTATCGACATCGGGCGATGTGATCTACTACTTCACCGACAAGCACGTCGACGACACGATCAAAGCTGTTTCCAGCCAGTTGACAGACGGACATTACGCGGCTGGGATGGAAGCTTTCGTCAGCCATGCAAAAACATATTACGACGAAGGGTTAAGTGAAAAAAACTTTCAGGTCGATGAGGCGACCGGCAAGATCACCCGCTACAAAAAGATCACGGTGCTTGAGGGCGCGCTGGCGTTTTTGATCGCTGCCTTGTGCACCGGCGCCTTTCTCTTTTTCGTCAAACGGCGCTATTCGCTGAAAGACACCGGCTACCGCTATCCCTACCGGCAAAACGGCCAGCTGCAGCTGACGGAAAAAGAAGATCGCTTGGTCAATTCATTCATCACGACGCGCCGCATCATCCGCCCGCAAGGCAAAGGCCCGGGAGGCGGCGGATCAACGACCCACACTTCAAGCGGCGGCGGGAACTTTGGCGGCGGCAGCGGCGGGTTTTGATCGGATAATCGTGATAAATATCGCATCTTGCAAAATAATTCTGCTACGCAAAAAGCAGGGGTCGTGACGTCGTCACAGCCCCTGCTTTTTTGATTGTCGCTCGAAAAACAGCGTTTCGCTATTCAATTTGAAACAGCTTCTGCAGTGCGGGATCCAAATGTTCCCAGGTCTTGCCGGATGTCAAATTTCTGGGAGACGGATGCGGCAGCGCAAAAATTTTTACACCCGGGATCGCCGTCAGCAGTTTGCGCAGATGAGTCTGTGCCGCGCGGCCGATCAAAAGAACTGCTGCTTGTTTTCCGGTTTCTTTCATCTTTTCGCTGAGGAAATCCACGATCGGTTGAGCTTGTTCGTCTTTTTCCGGGTATTTCCCGTAAAGATTGAAAAAATAGTAGTTCTGCGCCGCCAAATGTTCGACAAGGGCGGTCATTCCCGCAGCCGCTTGCGGCAGCGGCTTTTTCTGCGCGTTGACGAGATGCATAAAGCGCTGGAATGTCACGTCGTGCACCGGCGGAGTTTTCTGCCAAAAAGCCGCCGGATGAAACGGATAGCCAGCGGGATCAAGGCGTTTTTGCGAATCAGGATACGGATCCTGACCAATGATGAGCCGAATCATCCGACGCCGCAGCCGCTTAGCGCGTACTGGCGGATATTTGAAGCGTTGACGAATGTTTCAATTTTTGTCCCTTCTTGGACGATCAATGCGGGTGCGCTTTTGATCCCATATTGCTGGATCATTTCGGGCACATCTGCTGCCTTCAGCACTTGATAGTCGACCTGCGCTTCATCAAGGAAGCGTTTTGCCATCGCACAGTTTGGACAGCTTTCCGTTACGATCAGCGAAACTTGGCTTGGCGTTTTCGGCGTTTCAGCCGCAGGACTTTCCGGCACTGCTTCTGTCATGCTTGGAAGTTCTTCCTTTAAAGTCGTTCCGCCGAGCTGATAAGTCTTGCGGTCTTTGAACTCTTGCGCTTTGCCGTCATTCCAATTTTGGACCGGCCGGTAGTAGCCGGTGATCCGGCTGTAGACTTCCGTCTTTTTGCCGCAATACGGACATTCAAATTGTTCGCCGCTCAAGTACCCGTGGTCTTTGCAGACAGAGTATGTCGGTGAAAGTGTATAGTAAGGCAGTTTATAATTCTCAGCGATCTTGCGCACGAGCATTGCAGCGGCTTCCCAATTCGGCAGCTTCTCACCAAGGAACGCATGGAAAACTGTTCCGGAGGTATAGAGTGTCTGCAGTTCATCTTGGATATCGAGGGCTTCAAAGATATCATCCGTGAAGCCGACTGGTAGATGCGTCGAATTCGTGTAATAAGGTGCTTCGTCTTTCGTTTTTGCCGCCGTGATGATATCAGGAAATTGAGCGACGTCATGTTTGGCAAGGCGGTAAGCCGTGCTTTCCGCCGGTGTCGCTTCCAAATTGTACAGATCGCCGTATTTTTCTTGATAATCTGCCAAACGTTCGCGCATATGGTTCAAAACTTCTTTTGCGAATGCTTGGGCTTGCGGATCGCCCAGATCTGTTTGGAGCCACGGCGCGTTCAAGGCGGCTTCGTTCATCCCGATCAAGCCGATCGTCGAGAAGTGATTGTCGAGCGTTCCTAAATAGGCTTTCGTATAAGGATAAAGTCCTTCTTCCAAAAGACGCGTGATCACATTGCGTTTGATCTTCAAGCTGCGAGCAGCGATATCCATCATTTTATCCAGGCGCGCATAAAATTCTTGCGGGTCTTTTGATAAATAAGCGATATGCGGCAAATTGATCGTGACCACACCGATCGACCCGGTACTTTCGCCGCTGCCGAAAAAGCCGCCTGATTTTTTGCGCAGTTCGCGCAGATCAAGACGCAAGCGGCAGCACATGCTGCGGACATCGCTTGGTTCCATGTCGCTGTTGACATAATTGGAAAAATACGGAGTGCCGTATTTGGCCGTCATTTCAAAGAGCAAACGGTTGTTTTCCGTTGCGCCCCAATCAAAATCTTTCGTGATCGAGTAAGTCGGGATCGGATATTGGAAACCGCGGCCATTTGCGTCGCCGCCGATCATGATATCGATAAAAGCTTTATTGACCATGTCCATTTCTTTTTGGCAATCGCCATACGTAAAATCCATTTCTTTGCCGCCGACGATCGCCGGAAGCTTCGCCAAATCATTCGGCACGACCCAATCGAGGGTGATGTTGGAAAATGGTGCCTGTGTCCCCCAGCGGGACGGTGTATTGACGCCGTAAATGAAACTTTCGATACATTTCTGGACTTGATCTTGATTCAAATGGTCAGTTTTGACGAACGGGGCAAGATACGTATCAAATGAAGAAAATGCTTGTGCACCCGCCCATTCATTTTGCATGATCCCTAAAAAGTTGACCATTTGATTGCAGATCGTTGCCAAGTGCGAAGCCGGTGAAGAAGTGATCTTGCCGGGGATCCCGCCCAGCCCTTCCTGGATCAGCTGTTTCAAACTCCAGCCGGCACAATAGCCGGTCAGCATCGACAAGTCATGGATATGCATCTCCGCATTGCGGTGAGCGTTCGCGATCTCTTCGTCATAGATCTCGCTCAACCAATAGTTGGCCGTGATCGCGCCTGAATTGCTCAAGATCAAACCGCCGACAGAGTACGTGACGGTCGAATTTTCTTTGACGCGCCAATCATTGATCTTCAAATAATTATCGACGGTCTGTTTAAAATCGAGGATCGTCGACTTCATATTGCGCATTTTTTCATGCTGTTTGCGGTACAAAATATACGCTTTGGCCACGTCCGCATAGCCGCCTTTGGTCAAAACGGTTTCCACGCTGTCTTGGATCTCTTCTACGGAAATTTTCCCCTCGGAAACTTTCGGTTCAAAATCTGCCGTCGCTTGGATCGCCAAAAAATTGATGATCGAGTCATTGTATTGCCGGTCTTGCGACTCAAAAGCTTTTGTAATGACGTTGACGATTTTATTCAGATCGAATGCGACAGTCGCCCCGTCGCGCTTGATTACTTGATACATATTCTCCGCCCCGCTTTCAAAAAAATAATTCTTGTTACTAATTATCCTAGCATTGCCGAGAAAAGAAAGCAAGCAAAGAAGCACAATATATAGTGGTTATCAATTGCATATATACAACATATTGTGTCAAACGCCGCGCAGCTGCGTTTGCGGCAGAACCGTTTGAACAGCCGCTAAAAGCTCTTTTAGCTCGTTTTCCGCGTAGCCGCTGAGTCCCGGCTGGATCAGATTGCCGGAGTCGACAAACGCCTGCAGGAAGTATTTATCTGCGTCTGCGATCCAGTGCGCCATTTTCACCAAATCTTCTTTTGTATGAAATTCGCGCACGACGGTCGTCCGAAATTCATACGGTACTTCGCCGCGCAGCAGAAAATGGATGCTTTCTTCGATCGGCTCCAGATCTTCTTTTTTCATGCCGGTCGTCTGCGGATATTTCGCCGGCGTATTTTTCAGATCCATTGCGACGTAATCCAGCAAGTTTTCATGCACCAGCCGTTCCAAAACATCTGGAAAACTGCCGTTGGTGTCCAGCTTGACGAGAAATCCCTGCGCTTTGACTTCCCGGATAAAGTCATGCAGTTCGGGATGGATCAGCGGTTCCCCGCCGGTCAGGCAGACGCCGTCTAATAAGCCTTTTCTTTTTGCTAAAAATTCCAAGATCTCGCCGGCCGGGATCACGCGCTCTTTTCCTTCGACTAAGCCGGCATTGTGGCAGAATGGACAGCGGTAGTTGCAGCCTTGGGTGAATAAAGTGCACGCGGTATGACCGGGAAAATCCAGCAGGGTCAGTTTTTGGATCCCGCCGAAATTGATTTCTTTTGTTTGTTTCATCGTCTGATCTCCTTAATCGCTATAAAAAGAAACCGCCCTTCAGCTTGGGCTAAAGGGCGGGCTTTTTCTTTACACATGGAGGAGTAATGAAAAAGATTTTTTGGTTATTGATTGGCTTGACTATATAGTAGCTCACATTTATGAATAAAATGTGACGAAGTTCGGTTGATTATTGGTACATTTTTTAAATTTTTTTAAACATGCGTTTTATACGCCTGCATGCACATGGACGGAGAGTTCATCAGCCATTTCGTCCGGCACGATCGCGATGATCTCATCGCCCTTTTCGATGTGTCCGCCTTCCATGACTACGGCGAAGATCCCCTCACGCGGCATGATGCAATCCCCCACACGTGCATAGATCTGACAGTGATGATGGCATTCTTTGCCGATCTGCGTCACGACCAGTTTCGCCTCTCCAATCAATAGTTCCGTGCCGACTGGCATTTCCCGCAAATTAAACCCGGAAACGACGATATTTTCACCAAACGCCCCGTTGCCGACTTGGGCGCCTTTTTTATTGAAGTCTTCTACTTTTTCAAACGAGAGCAGGCTGACTTGGCGATGCCAATTGCCGCCGTGTGCATCTTCTTTCAAACCAAAACCCTTAACGAGATCGACTGCGGGGATCTCTTGCTTTTGAGTTCCGCGCTTTTTGCTGATATTGATCGCCATCACTTTACCATTGATTTTTGTTTCCATAACGATTTCTTCCTCTCTTATCCGCCGATTTGTGACATAAACCGTGTATCTCCATGGGCATTTGCATCTGCGAAATGATGTTTCTCCGGCTTATGAAGCAATGCAGTGCGCAACTGGGCTTGAAGCGCGTCAGAATCCTCGGCCAGAAGTGCCGGCCGCAGATTCGTCCCTGCGTCCATATGTAAACAAGTTTTCAAATTCCCGCCGGCCGTGATCCGGATCCGGTTGCACGTCTCGCAGAAACAATGACCGACCGCACTGATAAAGCCGATCTTTCCCTTGAATCCGGCGAGTGCATAATAAACCGCAGGACCATTGCCTAAACGCTCGTCAAACGGCTTCAGCGGCCCGAATGCATCCGCCAAAAGCTTTTGGACTTCTTCTTGCGAGCGGCCTTGACTTTCTTCGCCGAGACCGATCGGCATCATTTCGATGAAGCGGACATGCACTGGATACTTTTTCGCCAGTGCGGCTACTTTGACGAGATTTTCAGCTGATTCAGCCTTTCTAGCGACTGTATTCAGTTTGATATTCGGCAAGCCGATCGCAAGCGCTTTTTCAAGGCCTGCCCAGACTTGCTCCAATTTCCCGACACGGGTGATCTGATGAAACTCCACCGGGTCGAGCGTATCCAAACTGAGATTCAGCCCATCAAGTCCGGCTTCTTTCAGTTCTTCAGCATATTTTTCGAGCAGCATACCGTTCGTCGTGATCGTGACATTTTCGATCCCCGGGATCTGTTTGATCTCCCGGATGATCTCGATGATGTCGCGCCGCACCAGCGGCTCGCCACCGGTGATCTTGACTTTTTTGATCCCATCTTGCGCTAATTGATTCATCAGAAACAAAATCTCTTCTTTTGAAAGAACCAGCTCTTCAGGAAGAAACTGAATATCCAGCGGCATGCAATATGTACAGCGAAAGTCGCAGCGATCAGTGACTGAGAGTCTGACATAATCGATATCGCGATTCATTCCATCACGCATGCAATTTTACTCCTTTCCGCGCCGCTCGTTTTCACGCGCGACATAATGACCGCTTTTTCCGCCCATTTTCTCGAGCAGATGGATGTTTGTGATCTGCATCCCGCGATCCAAAGCTTTGCACATGTCGTAGATCGTTAAAAGCGCTGTTGAAACACCCGTCAACGCTTCCATTTCGACACCGGTCTGACCGGTCGTCTTCGTTAAACAAATCGCTTTGATGCAAAGTGCTTTTTCATCGATTTCAAAATCGACTTGTGCTTTTGTCAAAAACAGCGGATGACACAATGGAATCAGCTCCGAAGTCCGCTTCGTTGCCATGATCCCGGCGATCCGCGCGACTTGCAAAACGTCGCCTTTTTTTGATGTATGTTGGGTGATCGCTTTCATTACTTCTTGATTGACATAGATCTCTCCGTAGGCTCGTGCCGTCCGGTGTGTGGTATCTTTCCCTGAAACATCGACCATCCACGCGTTTCCTTCTGGGGAAATGTGCGTTAACCCATTCGTTTCTACCAATTTTCTCCCCCCATCATCCACAGATAAATCGCTTACACGTGATAGCAAGCTAAGGCAATTCTACCACCATTCAAACAAAAAAACAATTTGCGTATAACAAAATTAATATGGTGGTTTCCCTATGTTTTCTTAAAAAAAGAGGCAATGACAAAAGTCTTGTCATGCCTCTTATTTTCTTAATAAACAGGGTCCAAAAAGCTGCTCGCTTTTCTTATGCTTCTTTCCAGTAGCAAAGCTGCACTTTGTCGCCGGCTTTCAGTGTTTGTCCCGCTTGCTGCTCGATCAGGCAATTGCTTTCCGCTAAATTGTGGAAAACAGAAGAATGATGATTTTTGGCGGTGATATCGACTTGTCCGGCTTTGACGTTCGCACGAACGAAGCGCCGCAGTTTGCCGGGCTTCATCTCCCCCGCGCGGATCACGCCTTCTTCGCGCTTCAAACCGAAATGCGGGTTTTGATAAAAGTGCGCCAATGTCTCCCAGTAAAACAAATGGAAGTTGACCAGCGAGGCAAATGGATTGCCGGAAAGCGACAAAATCAAACGCTCGCCTTCTTTTGACGCCATCATCGGCGTACCGGGCTTCATATTGACATAGTGGAACAGCTCATGCCCATTGATCTCTTTGATCGCTTGCGGCATAAAATCTTTTTCACCGACTGAAACACCGCCGGTCGTGATCAAAAGATCGATATCGTCGGCATACACATTATAGATGTGCGCAAATTCAGCCGGATCATCGCTTGAGATCGCGGTAAAAACCAGTTCTGCCTGCGAGGCGCGGATAAACGACGCCAATGTATACAGATTGCTGTTATAGATCTTGCCGCGCGCCAGCCGCTCTCCCGGGAAAACCAGCTCGCTGCCGGTCGAAATGATCCCGACGCGCAGCGGCTTCAGGACTTCGACTGTCTCAAGTCCCATGCTGGCAAGAATGCCGATGCTGGTGCTGTTCAAATAATGATGCGCCGGGAAAATTTCCTGACCGGCAGCGATGTCTTCACCGATCGGCGAGTAATTCGTGCCGCGCGCGACTTCGCGAAAAAGCTGAACGGTCTTGTCGCCAAGATCCGTCCACTCCTGCTTGATCACCGCGTCCATCGCTCCCGGCACTCCGGCACCAGTCATGATCCGCACTGCTTCACCGGGTGAGGGAGAAAGCCGCTCTGGATCATCGCCGGCAAAAAGCGTGCCGACGACTGTGAGCGTCACCGGCTCTTCTTTCGAAGCGCCCTGTGCATCCTCGGCGAAAATCGCATAGCCGTCCATCCCGGAACGCGGAAAAGAAGGAACAGCGACTGGTGAGAAGACCGCTGCTCCCGTGACCCGACCGAAAGCCTCTTCGATCGGGAGGTGTTCCGTTTCTTGCTGAGAAGAAAGCGCGTGTTTTGCGAGTTCGATCGCATCTTCTAATTCGATCATTGCTGTTCCTTCCTTTTGCTGTCTATACGTTCAGTGTTTCTTCTTTCGAAAACATATTTTCATCATCGACTTCATCTTCGCCGGCAACAGGTTCGATCTTCACTGCGCAGACTTTGAATTCTGGAATGAAGGCGATGTCGTCAGTTGCAGAGTTCGTCAATTCGTTGGCATTGCCGTCTGGGAAGTGGAACGTCATGAAGACAGAATCTGCCATCACGCGGTCGCCAACTGCAGCATTCGTTTCGATAACGCCGCGGCGGGAAGCAACCCGGACTTTATCGCCATCTTGGATGCCCAAACGATTCGCATCTTCAAAGTTGATCTCGATATAAGATTCGTTCGAGATTTGATTGATCCCTTCCGTCCGGCCAGTCATCGCACGCGCATTGTAATGGTAAAGCATGCGGCCTGTCGAAAGCAGGAATGGATATTCGGCATCCGGCAATTCGCGGGATGGTTTGTATGGGATCGCCATGAACAAGCCTTTGCCGCGGGCGAATTTGCCGACGTGCATGATCGGGGTACCCGGATCGTCCAAAGTACGACATGGCCATTGCAGACCGCCCGTTTCTTCCAAACGACGGTAGTTGACCCCGCCGAATGTCGGCATCACACTTGCCATTTCATCCATGATGTCGCTTGCGGAATCATAATCCATCGGGTAGCCCATGCGGGTCGCGATCTCACAGAAGACTTTGAAGTCTTCGCGCGCTTCGCCGCGCGGTTCGATCGCTTTTCTGACGCGTTGGATCCGGCGTTCTGTATTCGTGAACGTCCCGTCTTTTTCAGCATAACTGATCCCTGGCAGGATCACGTCTGCATATTCAGCAGTTTCCGTCATGAAGAGTTCTTGCAATACGAAGAAATCAAGACTTTCGAGTGCGCGTCGGACATGATTCGTGTCTGGATCAGTCACGATCGGATCTTCCCCGAAAATGTACAAGCCTTTGATATCGCCTTCGATCGCAGCCGGGAAGACTTGTGTCGATGTTTTCCCGATTTTCGGATTCAGCTTAGTATCCCAAGCTTTTTCGAATTTCGCAAGAACTTCCGGATTTGCTACTTTTTGGTAGCCTGGGAAGTCAAATGGCGAACAGCCCATGTCGCAAGCGCCTTGGACGTTGTTTTGTCCACGAAGCGGATTGACGCCGCAGCCGGCGCGGCCGATCTTGCCGACAAGCATCGCAATGTTCGACATGCTCATAACGCCTTCAGTACCCGTCGTATGTTCCGTAACACCGAGGCAGTAGATGATCGGCGCTTTGTCCGCTTTGGCGTACATTTCAGCGGCTTTGATCAAGTCATCCGCATTGATCTCGCAGATTTCCGCCACTTTTTCCGGCGTATAATCTTTGACGAGTTCTTTCATTTCTTCATAGCCTTCAGTCCGTTCAGCGACGAATTTTTCATCGACCAGACCTTCATTGATGATGACATTCATCAAGCCGTTGGCAAAGGCAACGTTCGTCCCTGCTTTGACTTGCAAATGCATCGTAGCTTCATTCACCAAGTCGATCCGGCGCGGGTCAACGACGATCAATTTTGCGCCATTAGCGACGGCTTCGCGAATTTGCGTTCCGATGACTGGATGCGCTTCGGTCGTATTGGAGCCGACCAAGAGGATCGTGTCGACATCCGTCGTGATGTCTTCGATCGTATTCGTCATTGCCCCGCTCCCGAGGGTGTTGGCTAAGCCATGGACACTGGCAGAGTGGCAGACCCGCGCGCAGTTATCAACGTTGTTCGTTTCAAATGCAGTGCGCACCATTTTTTCAAAAACAAAGTTGTCTTCATTGGTCGAACGCGAGCAGGAGAAGCCGGCCAGACTGTCGGCACCGTATTCTTCTTTTAATTCAGAGAATTTTTTCGTAACGAGTTCCAGCGCCTCGTCCCAAGTTGCCGGAACGAATTCGCCGTTGCGTTTGATCAGCGGAGTCGTCAAACGATCGCCGGAGCTGACAAATTTGTAAGAACCAAATTTGCCTTTGACGCACAAAAGATTTTTGTTTGCAGCACCGTTGGCTGGTTCAACGCCAACTACTTTATTGTTTTTAACGACCAAGTCCATTTGGCAGCCAGTTCCGCAATGCGGACAAGTCGTCCGAACGCGTTTCGTTTGCCATACGCGGTAATGTTGATGATCTTTTTCGGTCAATGCGCCGGTCGGGCAGACTGAAACGCAGTTGCCGCAAGATTCGCAGATCGATTGATCCCAATCTTCACCGTAGCTTGGCATCATTTTCGTGTCGAACCCGCGGCGGGCGATCGCTACCACGTCACGCCCTTGGCGCAATTGGCAGACCCGCGAACATTTGCGGCACATGATGCATTTTTCCGGATCATAGTTGAAGAATGGATTTGTCGTATCTTGCGTATTCGCCGGCTGGCGTTTGCCGAAGAAGCTTGAGCGCGGCATATCATATTCCAAGCTGTAGTCTTGCAGTTTGCATTCGCCGTTAGACGAGCAGTTGAAGCAGTCAAGCGTGTGGTTGCTGAGCAACAGGTCCAAAACAAAACGGCGCGAATTGCGGACTTTTTCGTTTTGGGTGAAAATGTTCATGCCTTCTTGGGCGTGTGCGGTACAAGCGGTGACTAACCCGCCTTTGCGGCCGCCTTCGACTTCAACGACACACATCCGGCAAGAACCGTCAGGCGACAATTCTTTCAGATGGCACAATGTTGGAATTTCGATTCCCGCTGCTTCAGCAGCTTGGAGGATCGTTGTTTCTTTCGGAACAGTTACTTCGCTTCCATCGATCGTCAGCGTAACTGTAGGAATTTTGATTTCAGTTTTCGCATTCATTTCCATCATTACCAAATTACCTCCTGGACTTCTTTGGCTTCCCAGTTGATCGCATGTTTGAAGTCATCCGGGAACAGTTTCATCGCACTGACCATCGAGTTGGCAACCGATTGTCCCAAACCGCAAGCCGACATTTGCGTCACATGCGTCAGCATGCTTTCGAAGACTTCCATATCGCCCGGTTTGCCTTCGCCTTTTTGGAATTTTTGCAGCAATTCAAGAATGCGCTGCGTGCCCAAGCGGCACGGGGTACATTTTCCGCAAGATTCATGAACAAAGAACGCTGCGACATTTGCCAAATAATCAACGACATTGACACTGTTGTCCATGACAACGAGTGCGCCGGAACCGATCGACAGCTCATGTTCCCACATGCTTTCATAGGAATAGTTGCAATCTTGGATCTGTCCCATCGTACCGAGCGGGCCCGATTGGCCGCCGAAGTGGATGAATTTGAGCGGACGCCCCGTTGAAGAGCCGCCGCCGAATTCTTCTGAATAAATGATATCAGTCAACGGTGTGCCCAAGTTGATTTCGTACATTCCGCGGTTTTTGACGTGCCCCGAAAGGCAGATCAACTTCGTGCCGCCGCTTTGCGGAGTTCCGAGATCCAAGAACCCTTGGCCGCCAAGACTCAAAATAACGGGCACGCTGGCAAATGATTCGACGTTGTTGACAAGCGTCGGTTTTCCGTATAGACCAACATCAGCCAAGTGCGGCGGTTTCACGCGCGGACGGCCAGTCTTGCCTTCGATCGAGTTCAATAGTGCTGAGTTTTCGCCGCAAATATAAGCGCCGGCGCCGGAGACGACTTCGATGTCATAATTGAAACCGTCGATCCCTAAAATATTTTCGCCAAGCATGTTGTTTTCGCGGGCATTTTCAAGTGCTTGCTGGAAAATTTGATGGACATTGCGGTATTCGCCGCGAATATAGATGTAGCCTTTCTTCGCTTTGAACAGGTAGCCCGCGATCGTCATCCCTTCAATGACTGACAGCGGATCGAATTCAAGCAATGCTTTGTCCTTGAATGTTCCTGGTTCCCCTTCGTCGCCGTTACAAACGACGTATTTCGTGTCGCCTTTTGCAAAATACAAATGGCGCCATTTTTTGCCGAGCGGATAAGCCGCACCGCCGCGTCCGCGTAGGTTCGCTGTATCGAGTTCGTCGAGGATTTTTTCTTTATCCATCGCTGCGGCTTTTTCTAGTCCGCGATATCCGCCGAGTGCCCGATATTCCAAGACGTCTGTACAGTCGTCCATTTTGCCGAAACGTGCTGTTAAAACTGCTTGATTTCTCTCCATCATTTTTCCTCCTACTTATAACTCAGGGTAGCGCCCGTCGCGCAGATCTTTGACCAATTGTTCGATCTTGGCAGGATTCAAATTGCCAAATACCGTATCTTTGATCTTGATGACTGGACCTTGTCCGCAAGCCCCGACACACGGAATGCCGTGGTACATGAACAGGTTGTCATCTGTCGCTTCGTTTTCTTTGACTCCAAGAGCTTTTTCAAGACTTTGCATGACCATCGTTCCGCCGGAAAAATGGCAAGGGGAGCTGCTGCACACTTTGATCGTGTAGCGTGCTTGCGGCGTATCCTTCAAAATCGCGTAAAAGCTGATGATCTCGTAAACCCGCGTTTCTTTCATATGTAGTCGATCAGCGACCAACTGGGCAGTTTCCTGATCAATGTAGCCTTCAGGAGAGGCGAATTGCAAATCAATCAAAATATTGAGGATCTTTTCAGGGTTCGCACCGTGGCGATCGATAATTTTCTCTTTTTCGTCAATGATCAAAGTAGGCATCTTTTTTTCTCCTTTTTCTTTCAGCTTATCGCACATTGGCAAGCAGTGTGCGGGGCAAACCACATCAAGCGCTGCTGCTGATCGCGGCAGATCGAAACTTGATCCAGAAGCGGATCAGCCGCGTCTTCCAAATATACATCTGCCATATCGAATACTTTGGCAGCCGTTGGTTTGATTCGTTTCTTCTGATTATTCATCATCACGAATACTCCCGGCGCAATCAGCTCGCGCAGCGAATTTGACTCGCAGATGATCAAGGCATTTTTGGGAACTTGCTTCATAAACGCCAAAAAACCGTCCAGGAGATGGTCTTCGAACGCTTTTAATAGGTAAACTTTTTCCGCGCCGGCTTTCAAGAGTTCCATTGTATCTTTCGTGCCGCGCTTTGTTTCTTCCGTCAAATCGAAACCATCCGAGATGCTGGTGCAGATCCCGCAGCCTTCACCGCCGCGCTGGCACTTGCCGCGTGCACCGGTGATCGTAATGATCTTGACCGCGTAAATCGGATACTCCGCTTTGAACCGTTTGATCAGCTGACGCGCAACAGTGGTTTTGCCACTGTTGCGTCCAGTTGAGCCGATTTGGATCATTTGCGGAACATTGTTTAACATTGTTTTCAATTAAATCACCTGTTCCACGTTTTTCACAGATTCTTCTGCCGGAACTTTTGCCGGGCGATTTGCGAAGTAAACCGGGACTGCCAAGAATAGTGCTCCGCTGATCGCGTTGCCGATAAATACATAAACGATGTTTGCTAATGCTTGTCCCCAAGTGATCGCGCCGCCAGCAAAGATTGCTGCAGGCAGGATGAAAGCATTAGCCACCACGTGCTGGAAGCCGCTGACAACAAAGATCATGATCGGGAACCAAATGCCGATCAGTTTGCCGACAAAGCTCTTGCTCATCGCACCCAGGAAAACTGCCATACATACGAAGATATTGCAGCCGACTCCTGAAACGATTGCTTGAAGCGGTGAATCGCCGACTTTTGCAGCCGCCACCGCGATCGTTTTCGCGGCGAAGTCGCCTTCAGTAAGTCCAACGATGTGGCCGAAGAACAGTGCCACGAGCAGACCGCCGATACAGTTCGTGATCAAAACCAAGATCCAGTTGCTGGCCAAGTCGCCAAGACCGGTTTTCTTTTCCAGCCAGCCGAATGTCATGACCATCATATTCCCAGTTACCAGCTCGCCGCCCAAAAATGTCAGCGCGATCAGGCCGATCGGGAAAAGACAGGCGCCCAAGAATGAATTGAAGCTGCCCCATTCTTTTGGTGCAGTGCCGGAAACACGAACAAATGCCAGATACCCAAGCGCGATACACACGCCGGCCATAATTCCTAGAAGCGTCAATTTGGCAAGATTCAATTTACTCTTAACAACTGCCTTATTGCTTAACAAATCAATTGTTTCTACCGTAGAAAAACTATCCATTTTTATTTTCCTCCATTCTTTGCTCCTCCCAGCGGTATAGGTCCGCCGGCGTGTTCACATTGCTAAAATCTAATGACAGATCTTGCGGGACGGTCACGACTTGAACGTTCAACGCATCGAAATGTCTGCGGATCTGTCCTTCTCCGGCAGCCAGCTGACTTTCGAACGTCGCGAGACAACTCTGATGATAAAAAGCAAATAATGTCTCTAACCGATCTTGATAGCGATACAAAATCACTTGCGCATCCGCCTGTGCCGCTTCTGCTAAACGCTTGATCCCCTCAAGCGAAAGATGCGGCATATCGCAGGCTGTCAAAAACACATAAGGAGTTTTTGCACTTTTCAACCCTGTTGCTAGTCCGCCAAGCGGTCCCGCCGCTTGATAGCGGTCAGTCCAGATCGGAAGCGACTGAAACGCTTCGATCTTGGAAAACTTCTTTGTGGTATCTGCAACGAGCACGACTTCAGGAAAAATTTTCTTCAGTTTTGCGGCAGTCTGCGGAACAACATAATGACCATTTACATGTAATAATGCCTTATCAAATCCCATTCGCAAACTTTTTCCGCCACCGAGGATCACTCCTGTCGCTTCACTCAGCTGCAAACCATTCAACCCCCTTGATCATAGATTTTAGCCTAGGCAAAAAACTGTTGGAAAGATAATAAAAAATTATTTTTTCCGCTAGCACAAGTTTATTATAAAGCGTTACCATCGTTAGTCAACCATGAAATTCTTTTAATAACTTATTCAATTTCAGATCTTTTATCGAAATAGGTATTACCTAACTTTGTGAAGATATGACCTCATATAATATAACATAAAAAAATTATCGCGATCTGCTATGATACACTAAGATCGCGATAGAGATAGGTATTGTGAGTTTTTTAACAAAGTCTCAGTATTTCTATTAGGTACAGTTTACTCAAACGAAAATTTTTTTCACAAGGATAAGATGCTTTGCAGGCAAAAATAAAAAAACTTGCACATCCGTCGATCTTTCTCATTTTCAATGTGCAGCAATTCTTTTTTTCGTTATCTTTTAATAGATAATAAGACGGCCTGATGTTTTTTAATCGTGAAATTTTGCACTTATTCGCCGAAAAGCGGCGGCAAGAGCGATTCGATCTCTAAACGCCGCGCTTCTAATTCAGGCGGCAGCATGAGCGCAGTACCGCTCTTGTCATAAGTCTCGTCAACAAAAAAACCGGGCCCTTCCGTTGAGAGTTCCAAGAGCACACCGGGCGCCGCCCCGAAATAGATCGACTGAAAATACTTCCGGTCAACGATCTCTGAAACTTGGAGCCCAAAACTTTTCAGCCGGTCATGCCAAAAGATAAGCGACTCGGTATCGCTGACCCGCAGCGCTGTATGATGGATCCGGCCGAATCCGGGATTTTGCACTTCGTCATCGCTGCGCTTGACCAAAATGCTCGCCGCATTTCCGCCGCCGTCCACTTCATAAAAAAGAAACTCTTCCGACTCACCAGTCAGCTCATACGCCAGAACATCGCGCAAGATCATGTCCAGTGGGCGGATATCTCTCATTTCAAAGACGAGCGGGCCGAGTCCGATAATGCCGTAATTTGCCGGGACATCGCTTTTTTTCCACGGAGTCCCGCCCAGCTCGCCGGCATCCCATTCATCTGAAATCAGTGCATAATGCATCCCGTCAGCGTCTTCAAATGGCAGGATCTTTTCACCGAATAAATCAGCGATTTCACCGGTCACAACTTCCAAACGTTTAAAACGCTCCTGCCACCAGCCGAGTGCTTCATCATTTCTGACTCGCAGCGTCACCAAGCTGACGCCGTCTGCCCAGCCGATTCCGCGTTCTTGATCGGGAAAAGCAAAAAAGTCTAAAATACTTCCGGCTGAGCCGTTATCATCCGAGAAATAAAGATGATAAGCCGTCCACTCGTCGTGGTTGACCGTCTTTTTGACAAAACGCATCCCAAGGATCTCACGGAAGAAGCGCAAACATTCATTTGCATCGCGGACCATCCCAGTCACATGATGGATCCCTCTGATTTCATACATCGCGCGCGCCTCCCTCTATTTAAGCGATAATTCCATCATCGCTTTGACCGCCGCCTCAATAAATACGGGACCGTGACAAAATTTCGTCATGGTCCCAGATATCTGAAAACAATTTTCTCATATTCAAAACTTTCGCCGGTTTACAGCCACTCTTCGACTAACGACATGAATTTATTTTTCAAGTCTTGTGTCGTATCTTTTAAATTTTCCCCATAAACCGAAATTTTATCTTTGCTGTTTTTGACCCGATCAAATAAAGTCATCAGCGACGTCAAGTCTTCATCTGAAAGATGATCGACCAGCTGCAGGAGTTTTTGATTGCCATCGAATTTTTCGTTAACAAATCGTTTGACTGCCGTGCGGTTTTTCTTATAACGGATCTTTTCTGTCAGCTGGCCCGAGATCGCCATCCCCACGCCAAAGCCCACGATCGTCACCGTTCCGATTCCAAGTAAAACTTTCGTCGATTTTTTCATATGATCGGCCCCTTTGCTATTTTCTTCATCGTACCACAATGAAAGCGGCATTGTCATCTATTTTGAAAGCGCAGCCCTTTCGGATAAGCGTTTTTGATCTGCCCCTGCACCTCTTTGCCGAAGCCTGCGACCGCTCCTTTATATATCAGGAGCAGCCAGCCGCGGCTCGCGCCGGAATGCAGCATTTCACCAGCGACATACTGCTGCCACTCGGCAAATGAAAGGGCATAGTACGGGAGCCCGAACTTGGCGACTTGCGCTTCGCTGATCGCCAGCGCAAACGCGAAATCAGGCTCAAAACGATTCTTTTTGAACTCGCCAAGCTCCAATCCTTCCCGCAAAAGATGAAGGTGCGTCAGCGGGCGGTCGCTTTCCGGAATCAGCCAGGCTTTTTGTCCCAAGCAGCGGATCTGCGCCGCCTCTTGCGCGAACGGCCAAGGGAATCCTTCAACAAATTTAGCAAAGAGCTTTTGCTGCTCGGCATTCAGCGGCTTGCCAAGTGCCACCGCTTTTTTCTTCTTTTTCTTATGTACTGCTTCGATTGCTGGTTGGTAAACAAATTGCGCGATAAAATGTCCTTCGCCTTTGAACAAGTGCGGCCAGATCCGCACCGTGCCGGAAAGGTCTGCCCCTGTGCCCCAGGCTGTGCGCCCGCTGGAAACCCCCGTCAGTTTTTGTTGAAGATCGACCAGCTCCAAAGGATAGTTTTCTAAAAGCCAAGCGACGATCTCTTCATCTTCTTCCGGTGCGAACGTACACGTCGAATACGTCAATCGGCCGCCCGGCTTGAGCATTTTGAGTGCTTCGCTCAAAATCTCGCGCTGGCGGAACGCGCACTCGACCGGGAGTGTTGGTGTCCATTGTGCGAGCGCCGCGGGTTCTTTGCGGAACATTCCTTCGCCGGAGCACGGGGCATCGACCAAAATATGATCAAAATCCGCTTCAAATATTTTTGCCAGTTCACGCGGCGCGTGATTCGTGACCAGCGCGTTGCGGCCGCCCCAGCGCTCGATGTTCTCGCTCAACGCCTTCGCGCGCTTTGGATAGATCTCGTTTGCGACCAAGAGTCCTTGCCCTTCCAGCTGATCCAAAAGCCGCGTGCTTTTTCCGCCCGGCGCTGCACAAAGGTCGAGCACTTTTTCACCCGGCGCGACTGCACACACTTCCGCAACCAGCATCGCGCTCGGCTCCTGCGAATAGAGCCAGCCGCTCGTATAAAACGGATCGCGGCCTTTTACGGTTCCGTAATAGCCGGTTTCGGTATTCGGCACCGGCTGGGTGAGAAGCTTTTGGAACTCAGGCGTGTCGCCCGCTTTCGCCGGATTGATCCGAAAGCCCTTATAGATTTCTCCTGTCGTGAGCGCCGCAAAAAAATCCGCCGCCTCCGTCCCTAATAATTTTTCATATTTTTGTGTAAATCCTCCTGGCAGTTCCATCAAGCAGCCCCTTTCAAATTTTTTTAAAGAAAGAAGCGGGCCTGTGACATAAGTGATATCACAGGCCCGATCTTCAAATAAACGGCGTTCCAAAAGCAGCCTCTTCGGAAATAATCCGAAAAATCTCAAAAATATGAAAAACTATTTCCGAATTTTTCTTCTTATTTCTCGAAGCTGAACACTTTTGTCACGACCTCTTCCAAATAAACGGCGTTCCAAAAGCAGCTTCTGCTCAGTCGCCGCGGCGATTGCCGCCAAACAAGATCAACAGCCGCAACAGCTGCAAAAAAGTTGCCAATGCGCCGGCAACGTATGTCATTGCCGCTGCAAAGAGTACTTTTTTCACCAGCGGGACTTCCTCAGTATTCAGAAGCTGCCCGTCTGAGAGGATCTTGATCGCGCGCAAAGAAGCATTGAATTCGACCGGCAGCGTCACGATCTGAAAAAGCAGCGCGAGCGAAAACAAAACGATCCCGACATTGATCAGCGTCTGGTTCATTCCCATGAACACCCCGATCAAAATCAGCGGAAACGACAGCGTTGAGCCGATATTTGCTGCCGGAACGAGTGCTGCCCGCAATTTGAGCGGAACATAGTGGCGGGCGTCTTGGATCGCGTGGCCGCATTCATGTGCCGCGACTCCGATCGCAGCGACCGAAGTCGATTCAGCCGTACTGCTCGAAAGACTCAGCACTTTCGTCTGCGCATTGTAATTATCTGTCAAGTCTCCTGAAATCGGCTGAACACTTACATCGCGGATCCCGGCCTGCTGCAAAATAAATTGTGCCGCTTGTGTACCCGTCACCCCTTTTTCTGACCTCACTTGATTATATTTGCTGAAGGTGCGATTGACATACGCCGATGCTGCACCGCAAATAATCAAGCCCAGAATGACTAAAAGATACGTTGGATCGAAAAATCCGATCATTGAATATCCTCCGTACACATGATCACCTCTTTCTATAGTATTCATCCTATTTTAGCATGTTTGCTTTCTCACGGCGACTTTTCCGTGCGAGGTTTATTTTTTCTTAGGATGCTCTTTAAAGAATTTCTGCGCGATCGCGACCGATTCCATCGCGTCTTTCGCGTAATAGTCCGCACCAACGAATTCTTTATATTCAGGATTCAAGACTGCTCCGCCGACCATGAACGTGACATCGAGCCCAGCTGCTTTGACCGCCGCGATCGTCTTCTTCATATTGGCGACGGTCGTCGTCATCAAAGCGGAAAGTCCTGCCAAATGGATCTTATCTTTTTTCAGTGTCTCGACTACTTTTTCGATCGGCACATCACGCCCAAGGTCGATGATGTCAAAACCGTAATTTTCCAAGATCATTTTGACGATATTCTTGCCGATATCATGGATATCGCCTTCGACGGTCGCTAAAAGGATCCGGCCATTCGACTCTTGCGGCGCTTCTTGTTTCGCCAAATAGTCTTTCAGCACATTTTGAGCTTGCGTAACGGCCTCGGCCGACTGCATGAGCTGCGGCAAAAAGAGTGTCTTCTTTTCAAAAGCATCGCCGACGACATTTAATGCCGGGATGAAGTAGCGGTCGACGATCTCGAGCGGCGTCAAGGTTTTCAGCAGTTCTCTGGCTTTGGCAGCCGTCTCGTCTTTGCGTCCTTCAATGATCATTTGTTTCAGATCTTCGCTGTCGCCGGTCGCCTTTTGCACTCCTGCAGCCGCTGGTTTGCCGCCGAACTGGATCCCGCTCGTCTGCATGCGCTCGATATATCCGGCCGCATTTTCATCTTGCTGATTGAATACCCGCAGCGCAGAAACAGTCGCCATCATCCAATCGCTCAGCGGATTCATGATGGGCGCATCGACCCCGGCACCGAACGCGGCCGCAAGAAAACTGGCATTTAAGAGCGTCCGTTCCGGCAGACCGAACGAAACATTGCTCAAACCGATCACTGTTTTAACGCCGAGTTCAGTCTTCAAAAGGCGGATCGTCTCCAGCGTGACCGCAACTTGTTCCTGCTGGGCCGAGGCGGTCAACACGAGCGGATCGATCAAGACATCTTCGCGGCGGATCCCGTACGATTCGGCTGTTTCGACGATTTTTATTGCGATCGCGACGCGCCCTTCCGCAGTGTCGGGGATCCCCGACTCGTCAAGACACAAGCCCAAGATCAGTGCCCCGTATTTTTTGACGATCGGCAGGATCGCTTCGAGACTTTCCGGTTTGCCGTTGACCGAATTGATCAGCGGCCGGCCGTTATAATGGCGGGCACCGCTTTCGATCGCAGCGACTTGCGAGCTGTCGATCTGAAGCGGGACATTGACGATCCCCTGCATTTCTTGCACGACAGTTGTCATCGTTTTTGCCTCATCGATCTCAGGCAAACCGACGTTGACATCTAAAATATCTGCGCCGGCTTTGACTTGCGCCAATGCTTCTTTTAATAAATAGCTCAGATCCTGCTCGCGCAGCGCCGCTTTAAGCCGCGGCTTGCCGGTCGGATTGATCCGTTCGCCGATCACGCTCAACCGGTCATCTAAAATCACCGCTTGACTGGCGGAAGTCGGCGCGGTACAGACCACCGGCACTGGCGCAGCGACCGGTTCCTGCCCCAGCATCGCACGCAATTCTTGAATGAATTCAGGCGTCGTGCCGCAGCAGCCGCCGATGATCCGGACCCCGGCGCGGATCATCGCGCGCGCCGCTTTCGTATATTCAGCAGGCTCGATGCGGTAGACGGTCTCGCCATTTTCCATTTGCGGCAAGCCGGCATTCGCCTGAACGATCACAGGGATCAAAGCATATTTCAGGATCTTTTGAACGATCGGCAAAAGTTCGACCGGTCCAAGCGAACAGTTGACACCGACTGCATCAACGCCCAGCGCCTGAAGCGTCAAAGTGGCGGCGACCGGGTCCGTCCCGACGAACGTCCGCCCGTCTTCTTGGTAGGTCATCGTGCAGAAGATCGGCAATTTCGTATGCTCTTTGATCGCTAAGATCGCAGCTTTTGTTTCCAAAAGGTCGCTCATCGTTTCGATGATCACCAAATCCGCACCAGCGGCTTCTGCCAAAAGCGCCTGCTCTTTAAAAATATCATATGCGTCTTCGAACGAGAGTGTTCCCATCGGGGCTAAAAGCTGGCCGACCGGTCCCATATCATATGCCGTAAAGGGTGCCCCGGCCGCCTTGGCGATTTGCACAGCGCGTGTGATGATCTCGGGTAATTTTTCCTGCGGGAGTTTTGTGCGGTTCGCTTGGAAAGTGTTGGCCGTGATGACATCGGCACCCGCCGCCAAATATTCGCGGTGGATCTTTTCGACGATCTCCGGATGGGTCAAATTGAAGTATTCAGGTTCGACCCCCGTCGGCAGCCCGTATTTTTGCAGCATCGTGCCCATCGCGCCATCGACTAGCACATGTCCGGCTGCTACCTTTTCCAAAATATCCATCAATTACTCGCTCCCTTTCGCTGGTCTTCGTTTGAATTTAACATCTTGCGGATCGCGGTATGCTGCCATAAACGCCGTCACTGATTTGCGCGGGACCATCAAATTGGTCGCCGTCAAATGGATCCCGACCGTCCGCTCCGCATCCAGCGCCGCTAAAAATCCTTTTTGGACGCTGAGCGGCAGATCCCCGTAGCCTGGGCTGAAGCGCCGATTCATCGTCAAACCGGCCAGCGCCGGATCAGCGAGCACTTTTTCTTCTTCGGCGTCAAGATATTTTTCGATCATCTCCGCCGCCGCGGCGTCCAAGATCATCCCGTGCGTCAAATCAGTCAGTTCGTATTTGCGGATCGCAGTTTCGACCGAAAGACCCAGCGTCGCCGCCATCAAAATGATCCGATCGGCTTTTTGCAGGATCTTTTTAGCATTCTTCCCCGGAAAGACAAGACCGCTGTCACCGACCAAGATCCCGTCCGGTCCTGGTTTGACCGGCAGGATCCGGTAAGTAAAGCGCGGCGTCGAAACTTCTTGGATCTCGCGCAGCACGTGGTCGATCAAGCGATCGATCGCCGGCGTCAGGGGCGGCATTTCTTTGCGGTAGCCCAAATAGCGCAGCACTTCTTTTTTATTCAAGGGCAAATATTCCATCGTTTCTCCTTACTTTTTCACGGCTTCGAACACCGCTTTGACAAATTCGCTTTGATTCATCGCATACAAATGGATCCCGTCCACTCCATGCTTCAGCAAGTCTTCGATCTGCTTGATCGCATATTCGATCCCGGCTGCTTTGAGCGATGCCGGGTCATCTTCATAGCGGTAGATCAGTTTGATCAGCTCTGCCGGAAGCGAAGCGCCGCACATGAAAATCATGCGCTGGAGCTGGTCTTTATTGGTGAGCGGCATGATTCCTGCACTGATCGGGCGGGCAACTTGCGCCTGTTCAGCAACTTCCTGCAGCCGGTAAAACGAATCGTTTTGAAAAAAGAGCTGACTGATGAAGAAATCCGCCCCGGCATCGGCTTTCGCCTTTAAATGGCGGCCGTTTTCACAAGTCGCGAGCTCTTCGATATGCCCTTCCGGATAACAGGCTGCTCCGATCGAAAATGCCGGATCTTGGTGGATCGCCGCGATCAATTCAGTCGCATGCAGAAAATCTTGCGAAGGCGCCATCCCGGGCACACGGTCGCCGCGCAGCGCTAAGATATTTTCGATCCCCGCTGCTTTGAGCACCGCCAAGCGCTCTGTCATTTCCGCTTTCGTGCTGTTGATCCCTGTCAAGTGGTGGAGCGCCGGCACATGGAAATCATTCTGGATCTTTTCCGCGATCTCACGTGTCTTGCTGTGGACCCCTGCTCCGCCCGCTCCGTACGTCACGCTGATAAAGTCCGGGGCATAGTGGCGCAGCTCGTCAAGCGTCTGGTATAAAACACCGATCCCCTGTTCTTTTTTCGGCGGAAATATTTCAAAAGAGAATACCGGCCGCTTCTCTTGGTACAGCTCACTGATTTTCATAAAAATCCTCCTTTAACTTAAAGAAAGATTAGCATATTCTCCTCAAAATGCAATCAAAAAAGATGAATCTGCAGAAAGATCCATCTTTTGGCTGGTTTATTTCGCTTTGTAGCGCGCAACGGTTTCCTGCAGCTCTTGATACAGCGTATTGATCTCGGTCTCGTTGTACACATTCGCACCGCTCGCCAAATCATGGCCGCCGCCGTGATACTTTTGCGCGATCACATTGACGTGCGGGCCTTTGGAGCGCAAGCGCACCCGGTAATACCCTTCCGGCTGTTCGACAAAGATCGCCCAGCTGACGACTGAATCAACGATCCCCGGCAGCGGAACGACTGGCGAGATCTCGCTATCGACGACATGGTTCGCCTTCAAGACCGTCAACGGCAAGATCACTTTCGCCGCGCCATTGTCATCGACTTCCAAATGTTCAAAAATATAGCCGTAAAGTTTGGCAACGCCGAGCGGGATCTGTTCGAGCTCGCGGTTCAGCTGTGCAGCGTCAAACCCTTGATACATCAAATAAGCCGCGATCTCATGCGTGGAAGGTGCCGTCGCCGGATACAGAAAACGCCCGGTATCGCCGACGATCCCGCCGTACAAAAGACGGGCGCTCGCCCGGTTCAGCTTCAATGTCTCTGGGAACATTCGCTGAAATGTAGCGATCAGCTCGCTCGTACTGCTGGCGCCGGCTTGGACCCAGCTCAAGTCGCCGTACGGTTCATTGTCCGGATGATGATCGATCTTGATCAGCATCTCGCCCAATTGGTAGCGGTCATCGCTGATCCGCGGCGCATTGGCGGTGTCCGTCGCGATCACCAGTGCTCCTTGATATTTCTCGTCCGGGATCTCCTGCATCGCCGCCATGAATTCCAAACCTTCGACCGGCCCGCCGACTTGATAGATCTCTTTTTCAGGAAAGCTGGCGCGCAGCATTTCCGCCAAGCCGACTTGCGAACCGATCGCATCCGGATCCGGACGCTTATGGCGGTGGATGATGATCACCGGGTGGGCTTTGATTTCTTCCAAAATTTCTGATTGAATGCTCATGAAAAACTCCTTACTAAGGTTTCTCGATCAATTGACAGATCACGATCGCTTTCGCAACGATCCGGTGATCCAAATAAACTTCGATATCCAGTTTAGCATTTCGCCGCCCAATATCCAACACTTTCGGCCTGATTTCAAGTTTGTTGTCGATCTGGATCAAATGGAAATAGTGCAGATTGATCTGTTCGATCAAAATATTGCGTTTTTCATAGGCATACATCGTCAGCTGCGCGACCGAGCTTACGACTTCGCTCAATATACCGAACGCCAAGGTGCCGACGCTGTTGATCGTCTGCGGCGTCACGGTAAAGCCGTATTTCAGCGTATGCTCTTTGTCTTCCGGGTCGGACAGATCAGTGATCTCGCTTGCTATCTGATCTGGGATCGTGTCCTCGATCTGCGTTTGCCGCTGGAGGACCTGCATCGCTTTCATCACGTCTTGCCGCGAAACGATCCCGACCAGCGTTTCATCATCGGCGACGACCGGCATTACTTCAAAGCCGTCCCAGATCATTTGATGCGAAACACTCGCGACGCTCATCGTTCGCTTCACGGCGATCGGCTCTTTCGTCATCGCCTTATCGATCGTCTGTTCCAGATTTTTGCCTAAAACATCTTTGGCGGCAACGATCCCGACGAGCCGTTTGTTGCGGTTGACGATCGGAAAACGCGAATGCCCCGTCTCTTCGCCCAGCCGCTGGTAGTCGGCGATCGTATCGGTCGTCAAAAGATAATTCGTTTTTTTGATCGGTGTATAAATATCTTCAACGAGCATGATGTCTTTTTTGATCAGCTGATCACTCAGGGCGCGGTTGATCAAAGTCGCGACAGTAAACGTATCGTAGGTCGTCCCGATCACCGGCAGTGCCAATTCATCAGCGAGCGCCGTGATCGTGTGTTCGATCGCAAATCCGCCGGTCACGAGGACCGCTGCGCCTTCTTTGAGCGCCAGCGCCTGTACATCGCTGCGGTTGCCGACGATCATCAGTGAATCCGGTGTGATATAGCGGATCATCGCTTCTTTAGTCATCGCGCCGATCACGAATTTGTGGAGCGACTTCTCTAGTCCCGCTTCACCGCCCAGCACTTCCCCTTCAACGATCTTCACCACTTCGTCAAACGTCAAGCGTTCGATATTTTTTTTGAGCTTGCGCTCGATCCGGATCGTCCCGACACGCTGGATCGTCGAAACGAGTCCCATATTTTCAGCATCTTTGATCGCCCGATAGGCGGTCCCTTCGCTGACTCCAAGGTTTTTTGCGATCGAACGCACCGAGATGCGGTCGCCGACCGTCAATCCTTCGATATGTTTTAATATTTGATCATGTTTGGTAGCCAAATCGGCCCCTCCTTTATTTGAGCACGATGCTTTCGCCCGGTTTCAGCACACGACCGCTGTTCGCCGGCAAAAGCTCAACGAAGGCATACGGATCTTGGCGGATCACCGGGAAGGTATCGTAGTGGATCGGCACGATGTATTTCGCCTGGAGCTTTTCAGCAGCCCGCGCGGCTTCGAGCGGACCCATCGTGAAATTGTCGCCGATCGGCAAAAAAGCATACTCGATCGGATATGTGCGGCCTAGCGTTTCCATATCTTCGAAAAACGAAGTGTCGCCGGCATGATAGATCACGTGTCCGTCGATCGCCAGCATCAAACCGACTGGCGCGCCCAAGTAAATGATGTTCCCAGCTTCATCTTGCAGCGAAGAGCTGTGGAGTGCTTGCGTCATTTTGACCGTCCCGAACGGAAAACGGAAGCTGCCGCCGACATTCATTCCGTGGACATTCGTAATGCCCTGTTCCATCAAATACTCGATCAATTCGAACATCGCGATCACTTTGGCGCCGGTCCGCTTGGCGATCGCGATCGTATCGCCCAAATGATCAGAATGTCCGTGCGTCAGCAAGATATAATCAGCTTGGACATCTGCTACTTTCAAATCGCTCAAAGGATTCTCCGTGATAAACGGGTCGATCAATAATTTCGTCCCGTCATCCAGCGCAAAGCTGAAGCAGGCATGCCCGTGAAATGTAAATTTCATGTGGATCCCCTTTCTTAAACTGTGTTACCTCTATTATAACAGTTTTACAATAAAATCAGTACAGGTATCTTTCGTTGCAATGAAAAAAGACCCCTGCGCTGCCGAAACAGTACAGAAGTCTAAACTTCATGTTTATTTTTTTACGGTTTTCTTTTTTCTCTTCATGCTGCTCGACTCCATGATGATCGGCAAGATCACCGGACGGCGACGCGTCTGATCGAACAAGTAGCGCGATAATTTATCGCGGATCTCTTGTTTCAGGCGGCTCCATTCGAACTCGTCGTAGCCGAGATTTTTCTCGGTCACTTCTTCGACGATCTTCGAAGCCGATTCAAGCAGCTCTTTGTTGTCTCTGACATAGATGAATCCGCGCGAGGTGATCTGCGGCTTCGAGACGATTTTTTTCTCACGCCGATTGATCGTCAAAACCGCAACGAAGATCCCTTCCTCTGACAAGACGCGGCGGTCGCGCAAAACGATATTGCCGATGTCGCCAACCCCCAAGCCGTCGATCATCACATTTTCCGCTTCGACACTGCCGACGAGCGTCATGCCGTGCTGCGGCGTATATTCAAAAATATCGCCTTTAGCCGGCAAAAAGATATTTTCTTTCGGGATCCCGACTTCGCGCGCCAATTTAGCGTGTGCATCGATCAGGCGGTACTCGCCTTGGACCGGGAAGAAGTATTTCGGCTGCATCAGATTCATCATCAGCTGCAAATCATTGGGATTGCCGTGACCTGACACGCGCAAGTTTTGGAAGATCATCTTCACTTGGCCGCCTGCCCGAAAAACGATGTCTTCGGTTTTGGCGACGGCCGTTTCCATCGCGGTCGTCGGGGTCGTCGTGATGTAGACCAAGTCGCCCTCTTGGATATTGATTAATTTGTGGCGGCCGTTTGCCATCTTCTGCAGTGACTTGATCGGCTCGCCCATCCGGCCAGTCTCCAAAATCAAAAGCTGTTCCGGAGCAAACTTCTCCATATCTTTCGGGGCGACGAAGATATCGTCAGCCGGCAGAATGATTTTTTCCAGCTTCATCGCGGTCCGCAAAATGCGTTCCAAGTCAAAGCCGGTCAAAACGACTTTCCGCCCCGCGCGATGAGCAGCGTTCAGCACTTGCTGGATCCGCTGCAGATTGCTCGCGACACTTGCGACGATGATCCGGCCGTCCCAGAAGTTGATCGTATCGAACACTTCATCGGCGATTTGCCGCTCGTTTGCGACAAATTGCGGATTTTCAGCATTCGACGAGTTGCTTAATAGCGCCAAGACGCCTTCTTTGCCGATTTGCGCAAGCCGCGCAAAATCGCTTTGATACATTGGTTCAGCCGTCTGGTCGAATTTGAAATCACCAGTATAAACGACATTGCCATCTTTCGTGCGCAAAGCGATCCCTAAAGAATCGGGGATCGTATGCGTCGTCTTGAAGAAGGTCGCCGTTGCATCCGGAAAGTCGATCTCAGTAAATTCATCGACGATGTGAAAGTCATTGAAGCCTTTCGTCGGCGCATAATTTTCGACGCTCAGCTTCGCTAAAGCGATCGTTAATTCCGAGCCGAAGACCGGCACTTTGATCTCTTCCAAAAAGTACGGCAGAGCGCCGATTGCATCCGCATGTCCGTGCGTCAAAAAGACGCCGGCCACTTGTTCAGCGTGCTCCGTCAAATAACTGAAGTCCGGGATCACGACATCGATCCCCAATAATTCATCTTCTGGATAGCGCAGTCCGCAGTCCAGTACAAAAAACTCTTTTTCCACTTTGACGACGTATAGATTTTTACCGTTTTCACGGACGCCGCCAAGCGGAATGATCTTGATCTTGCTCAAGGATTCCACCTCATTTTAAAGTATTCTATTTTTTCTGATCGAACACTTTAAAAATACCAGCGGCTTCCTCCTCGGAACAAGGTACCAGCGGCAGGCGCAGCGGCCCGACATTGATCCCTTGGCGATTCAACAAAGCTTTGACCGGAGCCGGCGATGAGACGCTGAAAAGCGCGTTTATTCTCGGCAGCAAAAAACGCTGCAGACGCGCTGCTTCTTTGACATCGCCGCGATCGAGCGCCGCATACATCGAGTGGATCTCATTGCCCAAAAGATGGCTGGCCACCGAGATGACACCATTTGCGCCGACCGCATAGGCCGGAAACGCTAAGGAGTCCTCACCGGTGAATACCAGAAAATCTTCCGGTGCGCCGGCGACGATCTCTGTCAATGCATCCAAGCCTTGACACTCTTTGATCCCAATGATGTTCGGCAGCTCCGCTAGACGCAGAGTCGTTTCGACCGTCAAATTGTCGGCGGTCCGACCGGGCACATTGTACAAAATGATCGGCAGATCGCTCGCTTCGCTGATTGTTTTAAAGTGTTGATAAAGACCTTCCTGATTGGGACGATTGTAATACGGAACGACTGCCAGACCGGCAGCGATCCCCGGAACTTTTGCGACTTCGCGGACAAAGTTGACTGAGTCGCGCGTGTCGTTCGTTCCGACGCCGCAGATGAGCGGAACGCGCCCATCGACGAGCTTGATGACTTCTTGAAATAATTCGAATTCCTCATCATGGGTCAAGGTCGGTGATTCTCCGGTCGTCCCGGCCAGGATCAAGCCTTGCGTATGATGAGCTAAAAGATGTTCGACCAATTTCGGCAATTGTTCGAATGCGATCGCACCCTTTTCATCAAAAGGCGTGACCATCGCGGTGATTATCTTCGCTTCTTTTAAATCCATGAAATATTCTCTCCTCGAAAGAGATCCTCATCTCTTCTAGTTTACTTGATTATTCCGGAACACGCAATAGATGAAGTTTATGGAGACTCTCAGCGATCTCAACAGAGTTCCATGCCGCACCTTTCAAAAGATTATCGGCAACGACCCACAAGTGGAAGCCGTTTTCGACATCGATGTCTTGACGGACCCGGCCGACGAACGTTTCTTTCTTGCCCGTCGCATTGAGCGCCTGCGGATAAAGCTGAGTAGCAACATCGTCTTCCAAAACAACGCCGGGCGCCGTTTTCAGGATCTCTTGGATCCCTTTGACGGTTGCTGCTTGATCGATGACTTCGATATAGACTGATTCGGAATGGCTCGTCACGACAGGCACGCGGACACAGGTCGCAGTCACTTTCAAGCCGTCGTCATGCATGATCTTGTGAGTTTCGTTGACCATTTTCCACTCTTCTTTGGTATAGCCGCCCTTATCGAACACATCGATCTGCGGCAAGGCATTGAACGCGATTGGATAATGTTTTTTGTCTGCACCTGCCGGCAAGATCTTCGGATCAAGTTCGCCGACGGTTTTGCCGTCCAAAAGTTCGCGGCTTTCGTCTTTCAGCTCTTCGATCGCCCGCGCGCCCGCACCGCTGACCGCTTGATACGTCGAAACGATGATGCGTTCCAAGCCGAATGCGCGGCGGATCGGTTCCAAAGCGACCATCATTTGGATCGTCGAACAGTTCGGATTGGCGATGATCCCTTTATGTTTTTTGAGGTCATCTTCATTGACTTCCGGCACGATCAAAGGTACTTCCGGATCCATTCGGAAATGGCTTGTATTATCGACAACGACTGCTCCGCGTTTGACAGCTTCCGGAGCGAATTTGGCGGAAACACTTCCGCCGGCAGAAAACAGCGCCAGATCAACGCCGGTGAAACTATCCGGCACAAGCTCTTCAACGGTTACCTTTTCTCCCTTAAATGAGAGAACTTTTCCAGCAGAACGTTTTGATGATAAAAATTTAACGGATTTGACCGGCAGCGTGCTGCCTTCCAGCATTTCGATCATGCGTGTCCCTACAGCACCTGTAGCCCCGACGACCGCAACATTATATCCAGTTTCCATCCAACCACTCCTTAACTCATTATTGTTCTGTCATTTTAACACAAATTATAAAAAATAAAAGAATTCTATCATTAATTTCTAATCTTTAGCGATTTCCCGCAGTTGCATGTCGAACGGAGCTTTGCTATAGTTATGGCGACAAAATACGAAAAGAGGAACTCTTCATGGCAAAAGTAGCAAGTTTCGAACTTGATCATACAAAAGTCAAAGCACCCTATGTCCGCCTGGCTGGCGAAGAAACACAAGGAAACGAAAAAATCGAAAAATTCGATCTGCGTTTTATCCAGCCGAATGTCGATTCGATCCCGACGGCGGGTCTCCATACTTTGGAACATCTTTTAGCGGCGTGGCTGCGCGACGAAATCGATCAGATCATCGATATTTCACCGATGGGCTGCCGGACCGGTTTTTATCTGATCCTCTGGGGCGAACATTCGCCCAGTGCGATCCGCGACGCGCTCGCAAATACGCTGGAACGCATCACAAAAGCCGAATGGAGCGACGTGCAGGGAACGACCGCCGCGTCTTGCGGCAACTACAAAGATCATTCGCTTTTCACCGCACAAGAATATGCAAAACAGATCTTGGCGGAAGGCATCAGTTCTGATCCGTTCGTGCGGAAACTCGCCTAGCAAAATGACCACTTTTAACGAGAATGGCAAGGCTTTCATAATCTTTAAAATTTAATTCGCCGATTTAAGGGTTTTCGGTTGTGAATATTCATTATATTATGTAATATTAAAGACATAAGGGAACCCACCAACTTCATTCCCGGGATGCTCTGCGGTGTATACAAAAGCAATTTTTTTGTTTACTCTATCTAACAACAACAGATCATGAGCTGCAGAGCTCTTTTTTTTTGAAAAAAAAAGAGGCTGGGACAAAAGTGCTCAGCTTCGAGAAGCTGCTTTTGAAATGCCGTTTATTCAGAAACAGAGCCTGCGACATCAGTGATGTCACAGGCTCTGTTTCTCTTAACCATTCCATTTATGCAAATGTTACGGCCGTGCCGCTGCAGGTCACGAGCAGCATGCCGTTATCGGAGCCTAAGACTTCATAATCCATCTTGACGGCAACGACCGCATCACAGCCCATTTCTTCAGCACGCGAAGCCATTTCTTCCAAACATTCCGCCCGCGCTTCTAAGAGTTCGTTTTCATAACCTTTGGAGCGTCCGCCGAAGACGTTGCGGATCCCGGCGCCCAAGTCTTTGAACATATTGATCCCAGTCACGACTTCCCCAAATACCACGCCGCGGTATTCTTTGATTGTTTGGCCATCGACGTTGTTCGTTGTTGTTATGATCATCTGATCTCCTCCTTTATTTCTTCATTCATTATACTATGAGCATGCCCATAAAATACATAGATCAGCCAGCCGATGATCGTCCAGATCACAAAAACGATCCAAGTTGCTTTGGAAAGCTGCGTCATCAAAAGGACACACATGAGCATCGAAAGAATCGGGACGATCGGCACCAGCGGCACTTGGAACTCACCATGCGCCGGTTTGCCCATATCTTTGCGGATCTTCAAGATCCCGACTGCCATCATGAACAGATACACCAGCGCCGAAAGGTTCGTGATCTCCGCTAAAACTTGCAGCGGGAAGATCCCGGCGAAGATCATCGTCAATACACCTAAGATCCATGTCGCGCGTTTCGGATTGTGGCGTTTTGGGTCAAGACGCGCCAAGCTTTGCGGCAATAAGCCGTCTTTAGCGAGTGCATAGACCATTCGCGAGAGCGAGTACATCATCGAGATGCAGACCGTTAAAAGCGTCATGATCGCGCCGATCGAGATCAACGCGCCGATGTTTTTGTGGCCGACAAAGCGCATCGCAAAAGCGACCGGATCTTTGACATTCAAGCTGGTGTAGGGCACCATCCCGGTCAAAACGAGCGTCACGATAATATACAAAATCGTCGAAATGATGATCGACCCGATGATTCCGCGCGGGACATTTTTTTGCGGCTCGATGACCTCTTCGGCAGCCATGCTGACCGAATCAAAACCCAGAAAAGCAAAGTAGACAAGCCCCGCTCCTTGGAGCACTCCGCCGAAACCTTTCGGCAGAAACGGCTGCCAGTTATCGGTCTTCATGTAAAACATCCCGAGAACTACAAAAATCGCGATCAGACCGAACTTGACGAACAGCATGATCCCGTTCAACCGGAGTGCTTGTTTGGCTTCCAGCGAAACAAGCCACGTCACGAGCAAGAGAACGAGGACGGCGATGATATCGACATAAGTTCCTTGTGCTGGATAATATGCTGCACTCAGCGCCTGCGGAAAAGGAAGATCCAAGCCGTCCAAAAATCCGTGGACATAGCCTGACCAGCCGCTCGCGACTGAAGAGACCGCGAGGAAAAATTCGCAAAGGACGAGCCAGCCGGTCATCCAGCCGATAAATTCACCGAACACAACTGACATATAGGCGTATGGTCCGCCGATCACCGGGATCCGCGCCGCAAACTCGGCAAAACAAAGCCCTGATAAAATAATTACAACTGCCGCCAAAACAAACGACAGGCTGAGCGCTGGACCAGCTGTATTAGCGGCCGCCGTGCCGGTGATCACGAAGATCCCAGTCCCGACGATCGCGCCAAGCCCTAGAACGATCAAGTCTTTGGCAGTCAAGTGCCGCTCCATCATATGGCGGCTTTTTGGTTCATCGATTTTTTTCTTTCTAAAATAAGACATAGCTACCCCCTACGCTCCGACTTTTAAGATGCCCAGCAGTATTCCGCCGGCGATCACTAAAAGCGAGCCAAAAATAATATTGCGCAATTCTTTTTTTGTTTTCTTCTCCCCCAGAAGAAAGATCCCGCCGAGCGTTGAAATCACGATCCCCATTTGGGAAAGCGAGAAGCTGACGGCAAGACCGATCGTGCGCATCGCGTAAAGCATCGCGATATTCCCGACGCCCCACAACAGACCGGTCAAAATATTGGCGCGTACATAATGGTCGAGCGCCAACCGTTTGCCATTCAAATAGGCTGCACCGGCGACCATCCCGATACTTTGTGGTAAAATGACAGCAAACGGATCGACTTTACTCCAGTTTACCGCAATTGTATAACATGCAAAGCCGATTGTCGATAGGAAAATCGTTCGCAAACCGACCGGGAAATCGATTTCTTCTTTGTGTTCGCTCGCTTGGTCTTGACGAGCGGTAAAGATGATCCCCAAAATCAGGCAGACGAGTGCGGCAACACCCAAATAAATATCGCGCGTTGTTTTCCATTCATGGAATAAAAAAACACCAGCTAATGTATTGACCATCAACTGGGACCCGGTCGAAAGCGGCAGAGCGAGCGACAGACCAAGCGCCTGCATCCCGTGGAACTGCCCATTTTGCCCGATCGTCCAGAATACGCCGGTCACCAGCCCGATCACAAACGTGCGAAAGGTGATCACCGGATGGACCAGAAGCACTGTCCCGCAGGCAAATACAAATCCGCCGAGCGTCATCCCGAGCGTCTGCTGGTTGGCATTGCCGCCTAAAAGATTGCTGACGAGTCCGACGCTTCCCCACGTGAGCATCGGGATCAGCGCGATCAAGAGTCCTGTGTCCATTTCTTCACCCCTTCTTCATTTTTGAACGCTTTCATTATCATAGCACAAAAAAATACGCCGAAAAGAAAAAACGAACATTTTCTTTTTGGCGTATTTTTCATTTTTTCAGTTCAAGATCGTGATCACAAGCGGCCCCATGATCGTCAGCAAAATGTTTGCCACCGCAAAAGCCGGGGTAAAGCTGAGGGCGATCACCGAGCTGCCGATCTCATCGCTGATCGCACACATCGCCGGGTTATGCGTTCCGGCCCCCGCCAAGGCGCCGATATTTTCGACTGGATTCAGCTTCAATACATAATGCCCGAACAAAAGCGTCACAAAGTGCGGGGCGATCGAAAGAACTGCGCCCATCAACAAGACCCCCGCTCCCATTTCTTTGAGCGCCGGCAAAAACTGCGCACCGGACTCCAAGCCGACGATCGCGATAAATAAATTCAGTCCGACGGTTTTCAAAAACCAGCGGGTCGGTCCAGGAATCGCACCCATATTCGCATGGCGTTCTTGATACCAGCCGAACAGCAGCCCGACCAAAAGCGTCCCGCCGCCGGTCCCAAGTGTCAGCGGGACTTGCGACAAATGGAGCACGATGCTGCCTAAAAGCATCCCGAAAATGATCCCGAATGATAAATACGAAAGATCTGCTTTCGGACCGTCTTCGATCTCGTAGCCGATCTCCGGCAGTACTTTATCGATCGCGCGCGGCATCCCGATCAAACGCACCCGATCTTCCGGCCGGAGCGACTCCCAGTTGCTGACAGTCTTGCCCTCGCGCTCAGCGCCCGAGATCAAGATACCGTAGTTGAACATTCGTTTCAAAGCCGCATAAGAGAATTTTTTCGTCAGCATGACGGTGACATTGTGAAGCGGGATCTTGCGGTAATTCGGGCTCGCGATCTCGCGCAGGCTCGGATCTCTTTGCACGAGACCGATCAGTTCATCGACTTTCCCGACGACAACCAGATAATCTCCCAGCAAAATCTTTTCATCCGTCAAAGACTCGATCGCAGCGCCATTGCGGAAGATCGCTTCGATCACAAAGGCGTGCTCGTTTTCCGTTTCGACTTCCTCGACTTTGCGGCCGATCAAAAGCGAATCTTTTTCGACCGCCAACACCCGCAGATTGATGCGCCCGGTCAAAAAAGTCTCCGAGTGGTCTTCTTTCAGCTGCAGCTTTTGCAGCAGCTTCTTCGTTTCTTTTTTCATATCCGCGTGCAAGATCCGCGGTGCGGCATGCTGCAAAAAGATCAAGACCCCGGCAGCACCGAAAACATATGTCAAAGCGTACGCGATCGTGAGTTCTGACAAATACGTCTCTTTCAGGGCATCAGCGACCGGCAGACTGTTGAGCGCTGCCGCGGATGTGCCGACCGTTGCGGAGTTCGTCAACGCTCCCGCAATGATCCCGGCGCCTTCGCCCGGATTGACCCGGAACACTTTGAACATCAATAGGGCCAGCGCCAAGGCGACCCCGGCAAAAACTGCTGCTTGAAGCATCAATTTCAAGCCGGTCTTTTTCAAACTGCGGAAAAAGGACGGACCGACTTCATAGCCGATCGTGAAAATGAACATTTCAAAGAAGAGGGTTTTGATGAGCGGATCGATCTTGAAATTGCCGGCTTGTCCGATGATGAGCGCCATCAAGAGGACCCCGACTGTCAAACCGAGTGAAAAATTTTTGATTTTGAGCCGCCCGACTAAATTCCCCAATCCAAGACTCAAAAAAATCGCGAAAATCGGATTTTGCAATAAATAATGCGCTACTTCGTGCATCGGCAGTTCCTCCTGTCGATCGTTTTCCTACTTCAAGCATATCGAAGAAGGCGGTTTCGAGCAATCAGAACGCGCCTTATCGCAAAGCAGTGTCCTTATTTATTTCGATTGGATCGTGGAGATCTCCGATTCTTTTGAAAACGCGATCTGGTTGAAACTGAAGATCGAAAGGAGGAGCAGAAGTGCCAAGAGCGGGAATATGATTTTTTTCACGTTCAAGTTCAATTAATCTTCTTTCCGGTGGCGTGCGCGGGCCGCAAAATAGGCACCGCCAAGCAAAAGCAGCGAACTCGATAGTGCGGTCAGCTTCCGAGTTCCTTTGCCGCCTGTCGCCGGCAGCGGCATCTTTTTCTGATTTGGAACTTCAAACGTCATCGCAAATTGACTATCGTCGCTATCGTCGAGCGTCTGATATTCTTTTCCAGTCGTTTCACCCGTTAATTTCCACTTTCCACCTGTTTCGTCAAACATTAAGATCAGCTTCTCGCTCAAGCCGGCGTAACCCGCAAGCGGCGTGGTTTCTTCTATCATATAACGCGTCCCGCGATCCAAATCGGCAAATTCCAGAATCCCCTGTTCATCGGTCTTGCCGGCATGAACCATATTTCCCTCATGATCGGTCAAAGTAAAACCGACGCCCGCCAGCACTTCCTTCGTCGTGGCATCTTGTTTGCAGATGTGGATGACGCTCGGCTCGTCTTCCGTCAACGCCGTATTGACGATCGCGGCGTTGGGCGCTGTCAAAAGAAGCGGCGCCCGCGGATCCGCCGGCTTCGTCACCTCCAGCTGAATCGTTTTATCCGCTGCGTTTTGCTCCGTCATCGTCGCGGCGCTGCCGTCTTTTGCGATTTTGATCAGCCACGGCCCGCCGCTGACTATATAGCCCGCGGGTGCCGCGGTTTCTTCCAATGTATACTCTTGGCCGGCTTCCAGCAGGCCGCCCGCAAAGCAGATCGCGCCCTGATCGTCACTTTCAGTCGCGAGTGCTTTTCCGCTCCCGCGTAAGCTGAATTTTGCACCTGCAAGCGGCGCACCGGCTTCATCAGTCTTGGCAAGTGTCAAATCAAAAGCGAGCGGCTTGATCTTCGTTTGAACGATATTTGTCGCTGCTTCAAAACTCGCACCGTTCTGATAGCTGAAAACGGTTGTTGCCTGACTTTCCATCAAGTCCGGTATCGCATCATCCATTTGATTCGTGACTTTGACTTGAACGCGCAGACTGAAATCTTTGCCGAAATGCGCACTTTCGCGTGACTGCTCGTTGATCGTTGCGGCTTGCTGCGGCGTCAAAGTGACGTGAATCTGCTTTCCTTCTACTTGATAAGCGACGGTCCCCATCTCCGCGCCATTCAGATCGTAAAGTGTCAAGGCATTTTCATTTGCCAACTCAACGCCTGCCGGCAGCGAATCGATGATCTCGTATTGATTCGGCTGGATCAGCCCCTCAGAAGCGAGGTTGATCGTTTCCTGATTGATAAAGTAATAAAACTCGCTCCCGGGCGTGACGTAGCGATCCGTCTTTTTTTGCAGACCGGCGGCAAGCGACGTTTCCTCATCTGCATCATGACCAGCTGCGCGGTGATGCGCCAAAAAGTCCCACTCGCCGAATGTCCCGTCTTCATGATCATTCGTGCGGTCAAGGTCATTCCAATAGCGGTGCTCCCAGCCGGTCGCCGCGTGATCCGCCAGCGGACTGGTGAGTGGCTGGATCGTTTTGCTCGGCAGCGATTGTTTCGTCGGTGTGATCGCCGAACTGGCAAAAGTGACCCACTCGCGGTAGCCCGCACCGCCGCCCGTCCCGATCATAAACTCATTGTGCTGGCCTTCGAGCGGAAAAGTGACAGACATTTTATTGAAATTCGGATTGCCGAGCGTGTCCCAGCCTTGATCATATGCTTTAAAACAGCTGTAGACATTTTTGTATTGCTGCTGTTTGTTTTTGTTATCGACGATCGTTCCGACAGCGACAGCGGACTCAGCAACGACTGCGCCCTCTTTTTGCGTCCCGGTTTCTTTTTGAACAAACTCGCCTTGGGTCATTTTTTCGCCGTAGCCGTTCAATGAATTGAAGGTGATATACGGATTGACTTTTTCGTCAAAGTCGACTGTTTTTCCCTCCAGCGAGCCGTCTTCATTCGTTTCAAAAAACTCAAAATCCCATTTCGCCGAAGCGATCCCCGTTGTGACAGCCCCAGAAAAAAGGTTGGATGAAAGATCGATCGTCGCAATGCTGATCGGGTAGCCGAACCACGTACTTTTGATCGTATCGTTCGTCTTGATATCCGTGATCGCTACTTTCGCGCCGATCGGCTGCAAATTGCCGTCATCTTGGCGCAGATAGCCGACCTGCGGATATTTGACATTGACTTGTGCTCCTTCCAGACTGGCGGTATCGTGCTCCTCAGGAATGCCGGAAAAATGAATAAATACTTTTCCCGAATCAGGAACATAGAGATGATAGATCGAAGACACCGAATCTGCAAAAGAATCGTAATCTTTGCGCGCCGCCCCGTCTTCGACCCGATAAATATCATTTTCAGCGCCAGACACTTCGACCTTTAACTCGCGCGCTTTGTTGATCACCTTATCGCTGATGATGATCGAACCTTGGTCCGCCGTCTCGCTGGCGAGAGGTGCGTTTTCCGGTGCGGAAGCCGCTTCACTACTTTCTTTTTCCGCGAAGTCAGCCGTAAAGACAAGCGGCGTTTTCGTTTCAAAGCGCGTAACGGCTGCAGGCTCTTTTTCCAGCTGTTCTTCGTACCGAACGGCGAGTTTGAGTTCATTTGCGTCCGTCTTTTCACGCCTCGAGGTGAATTCGAGTGTGTTTTCCGTTAATTCTCGCTGAAACGCTTTTTCGTTGATCCAGCCGTTTTCGCCAGTCTCCCATACTTCGTCCGCGGCAAGCTCGCCGGCATTTCGTTTCTGACCGTCGATTTCAAGTGCAAAACAAACCCGCGCCGGAATGTCTTTTTTCTTCTGATAAGCGATCGTCCACTGCACTTCTTCGCCGTCAAGCGCTGCCGAAGCCGTGATTTTCAGCCATTTATTGTCAAGCAGCGTTGCAGTTTGTGGCTCCTCTGCCGCGTAAACACTTTTCCAAGGCAGCCTACCCAAATCCAATAGATATGGAAACAGAAGCAGCACGACCAATCCGCCGAATAATCCTGTTCTCAACAATTTCTTTTTCATTTTCCACCCAATCCTCCAGCGATTTCGATTCTTTTAAAAATAACAAGCATATTCCATAGTATAATAAAACATCCATTTTCTCAAATGATTTTTATACATTTACGTGCGAGTGTCGTATAAATAATCATTAAGCGTTTTTCATGATTGCATTAGTGTAAATGTATTGATTTTGTATTGTTTTTTGCGGTTAAGAGAACATCTAAGTAATTTTTATCTGCAGAAAAACTGCTGAATCTCAGATGATTCAACATCCAATAAACATCAATTATAAATAAATGAATATTATTTTGATTAAATATGTAGAACAAACATTTAGGATCCTGATTATCAAAATAACTAATTATTCGTATTTTAAATACTTCTATAATATTTTTTTATTGATCGATTTTTAAAAAAATACGCAAAAAAAAGAGCTGCGACATAAGTCTTGTCACAGCTCCGATATTTGAATAAACAGTGTTCCAAAAGCAGCTTCTTTAAACTAATGCTATTTCTTTGGGAGGATCGCGGTGATCGTGTCTCCTTCTTTTTTCATCGTCAGCGGTTTTTTCACTTGGATCGTGAAGAAATCATCTTTGCGGCGTTTGACTTTCGCTTTGAGCCGCCAGTTCTTCGGCACGTTTTGAGCGCGCAAGCGGTAAGCCCCGCCGCGGACCTTGTCTAAAGCGACTAAGCCGCTTTCATCACTCACCGCCTCGAGCGGCTCACCGTCGCGTGTGACCGGATGTTTGCTGAACGGCAGGAACAAGCGGAAAGTGAAGTTTTTGATGGGATTTCCCGCTGCATCCAGCAAGTAAAATTTCAGCGGCAAACGTTTCTTGCGGACTGCTGCCAGCCAGAAACGGTGATGCAGCCAGGCGATGATCGCTGCCAAAACAAGCAGGATCGCCAGGATCGTCGCGATCATCAGCAGCTTCTTGTAAAAGCTCGTCTGGTCGATCGCTTTTTTATCTTTCGGATGATACGGCACACGGTGTCCCGTTACCAGCAGGCGCTCAGAGTTTATCATATACGGAGTACATGTCATCAGCGTCACTAAGTCTTTCCCCGGAACGATCTTCAAGTCCGACGTGTCCGTCGGCTCGATGACTTTTTTCGAATCGACTTGATAAGCCAGCGTTTTTTTGTTGATCTCGATATAGAACTTGTCGCCGATCTTTAAATCAGGCAGGTCGGTAAAGAGCTTCGCTTCCGGCAAGCCGCGATGCGCTGAGATGACCGCATGCGTGCTTTCACCGCCGGTCGGGTAAGAGGTCCCGTCTAAAAGGCACGCGCCTTTTGCCAGCAATACATCATTCGTATGGTCGAAGATCGGCATGCGCGCTTTGATTTTTGGAATATTGATGACCCCGATCGTATGCTGCTGATAATAAGTTTTTTGCGGTTTTTTCGGCGTCTTCTGTTCGTTGACAGCATTGTTGAAATTGCTGACACCTGGCTCTGTTTTTTCTTTTGCGAGCTTCTTGTTCGCTTTTTCCATCTTTTCCTGCTGTTTTCGGATCGTCTTTTCGTTCTCTGTATTCGCCTGATTTTGATAATGCTGGATCACTTGCTGATCCAAGAAGTCATTCAGGCGGTCTTGTACGAATGGATAACTGAGTACTCCCAACCCGATCAATAGCAGGAGCCCCATCACCAGATCCATAATGCGGAATTTATGCTTTTTTTGTTTTCGATTTGTTTTCGCCATCTTTCAAGCTCCTCAGACAAACACGTCTCTTTATTTGAAATAAGTATACCGCGAACTATGTAAAAAAAACAAAGGGAGAGAAGCTCCCCCTTTGCTTAAATCTGATTCAACCCTTATGCTTCAAAATTGTGACGGCGTTTCTTGAAGTAGTATACTCCGCCAGCAATGAGAGCTGCCCCGATCGCGATGAACGCCACGATCCCGATACCACCTGTGGAAGGAAGGACGCCTTTTATTTTATTGGCAATCTTCCCATCAGCTTGAACTACATCAGTTTTTCCATCTGCAATGAATTTAAATGAGTCAGCAGGCAATCTGTAGCCATCGACCGCTTTCGTTTCAACTAATTCATAGTTAATAGGGTCTGTATTATCTGCATCAGTTCTTTGCAGACCATTGACTTTAAAACTACCATTTTCATCGGAGATAAAAGTAGTTGCGTCTTTTGAGTCATCAACCCAAGTTCCAACCCAGCCAGCACTGACTGTTGTATTCTCGGGAATTACTGACCCATCCGCATTTACAGCTTTAAGATATTTGTTTCCGTTTTTGATGACAAACTCTGCGCCCTTTAAAGGATTTCCAGTAGCTGCATCATATTTTTCAAAAATCTTACCATAAGTTTTTACATTTACAGTGTCGTGTTTTGGATAGAAATTGTTATCAAAATTAATCGTATTATCCAAATTAGCATCTAGATCTGCATCATTTGTAATTTTCATATCAACAGTGAAACTAATTGTTTGTCCAGCATAATTCGCTAGCTCTGATGGAGTAAATTTGAGAGTAAATTGGTGGTTCGCTTCGTCAGATGTCTTTGTAACTGCAACATCTTTGATATCATCAGTACCTGTTCCAATTGTTTTACCATCAATGGTTACTTTAATATTATCAACTTCATTTGTTTCGGCCAATCCCAAATTTTTATTATAGGTATCGATCAAGCTGAAAGTAGTATAGTTCGCAACATCCAATGGGATCTGCTGAGTGATCGTATACGTATAGGTTTTGTTCTTATCAAGATCGTGGTCAGGAGTTGTCTTCTTCGGAGCGGGAACCTTGTAGTTATATGCCGCTGGATCTCCGGTAGTTTGCTGTTTTTGATTTTTGTCATAGTACGTGTAAGTAATCGCCATGTTCGCATCGACATGTGCGGTCACTACAGGATTAGTTTTGTAGTGATAGACATCAGCACTAGGTGAAGGTGTAGTGGCTTTAGCAATGTCTGAATCTACTTCATAAAATTCATAATCGCCTTCAGCTAAAGTTAATCCAGGAACCGCAACTTTTCCGTCTGCAGCTGAGGTAAATTCAGTTGCACCGGCAATAGCAGTTTCACTAAATTGATTGGTCGTTGTATTAAAATAGTTACCGCCTTTTTGTTTCAAGACAAATTTTGCGCCAGTTAGTCCCTTATCAATATTTCCATTTTCATCAACGCCATATTTCGTAAATTGCAGATTATTTGTTTTTACTTCATTTTTCGGATAAACATACACGTCTGTCCGGTAAGTACCGTTATCTTCTACAGATGGCAAGCCTAAAACAAATGGAATCGATTTTGATTGGTTGACGCCTGCTGGGGAAGTCGTTTCTTTAAAAACATAGACCGCATTTTGCTTATCAGTACCGTCACCTGACGTAGTTGGAAGCTTCAAGGCTGCTTGTCCATTGGTTGCATCAGTGGCACCAAATACAAAGCTTTTTGCACCAGACACGTCTATTTTAATTTTATTTCCGTCAACAATTGCCGCGATCGCATCTGTTTGTTTACCAGCATCCGTGGTTGCTGTGCTGGCCTTGTAAGCTGTCCAGTAAGCCGTAGTAACATCATACGCCGTGAACACTGCACCGCCCAAAGCTGTTCCGCCAAAATCATTCATCTCATCGCCGGTATTATCTTTGTTAGCAGGAATTGTATCAAATTGTTTCTTATTAATGATTACATTTTGCTCTGCAGGTGGATCTGCGGCGAATACCTCTTTCGCATTTCCAAGTGTCGTGAACAGCGGCAGTACCATTACAAGCGTACCGATAATTGCCCATAGCCTGTTTCTCCTCTTTGATTTCATCGTTTTCTCTCCCTATCTTTTTATTTTTTTTAAAAAGCTGCAGCGCGATGAAAGCACCGCAGCTGGTTAATTATTTTTTATCAAGCGCTCTTTTACGCCAGAAATAGATCAAAACTGCTGCCGCAACGATCAAGAGTCCGATCAATGACAAAGTGCTTGTCCGGACTTCACCGGTCTTCGGCAAGTTTTTGCCGCCCGGAGTCGTTGATCCGTGAGGCGTCGTTGACGGGGTCGTCGATGGGGTCGTCTTTTTCACATTTTTGACTTTTACCACCGGAGCGGTCGCACTGCCAGATCCTTCTTCGACCGTAAACGGAATCAGCTGGTCACTCTGCACATATCCGTCTGGCGCTTTGATCTCTTTCGCCGAATATTTCCCGTATGCTAAATTTTCAATGCTGAACGCACCGTTTTTGTCCGACGTTTTGATCACTAAACTGCTTGGGTCGGGATCGTTGTCCCAGCCGTAGTCTTCATCCGCCGCCTTGACGAGATATTCTCCTGCATCATTTATGAAAATGAATTGTGCACCGGCAAGCGTTTGTTTTTCATTGTCTTTGTCGATTTTCACGAAACGTTTCCCATCGACTGCCGGCGCAACTTGCTTGATTTTATTTTTCGGATAAACCATGATCGTGCTGAGTTCCGCATTATTAACATAAATCGGCAGCGCGATCACAAACGGATCGCCCGCTTCGATATGAGCCGTTGCGGTATCCGCTGGTTGTTCCTCCACGAAAAGATAAACCGCATCGCGGCTCCCGCTTTTTTTAGGAAGCGAGAAGCTGGCGACTCCAGTGTCACTCGTGGCAACCGTCCCTTTTAGTGCTTCAGCTGTTTCATATATTTTGGCATTTTCAGAAATATTGGATTGGATCGTTTCGGCTGTTTCACCAGCCGCATATTCTTTATAAAAGGCCTCCGTGACATCATAAACGCTAAAAGTGATCCCGCTGAGCGGCGTGCCGCCTTGAAGATCGTTCAGCTGCTCACCGGTATTTTTGATCACGTGATCTTCGTCATCGGTAAATGCCAGCTTATGAAGTTCGATCGTCACGTTGTCGCTCTCAGCGGCTTGCGCGGTTTGCATAAGTCCGAGAAACAGCGGGACTATGAGGAGCACTCCAAGCAGCGTAATCAGAAATTTACGTCTTCGCATCTTACGCCGCCCCCTTTTGATTGCGTTTTCGCCAGTAGATAGATAAAAGACCCACACTCAACGCGCCCAGTCCGATCAAAGCGATTTCGCGACTCCCGCTCCCACCAGTCATCGGCAGCGGCATTTTGTAGGTGTTGATAATATTGATGTTTAAATCTATCGGTACATAATCCCGTACAATGCCATCTTTGTCGATCAATCTCGCCGTGTATCCCCGATAATCTATGTCCTCGCCGATTTCTAAGTAGGCATCCCATGTTCCATCTGGAGTAAGTCTCATCGGAATATCCGCTGCTACTTTCCCCTCCCCATCATAAAATCGGATCTTACAATCAGTAAAGTCGCGTTCATAGTGATTATAAGTATAATATAATGACCGTGTATACTTTGTGACAAAACCCTCCCCGCCAATTTTCTTCACCTGATATTCGATTTCTTTCCCCGCTGCATCATATTTTGGAGCATCATAATAAGGGGCAGGAAAATCAAAATTATAAAACCACTTTGCCAGCCAAAATGGATCTTTATCTTTAAACACCTTTCTTTGTTTAACCTGTTCTCCATTTGCATAAAGGCCGATCGTGATATCGTTGGGGATCACCGACTCGCTGCTATTTTCCCAATACACATATCCGTAGATATAGATCGAATCGGGGCTGATCCAATTCGTGATCGTGATGACTCCATCTTCAGAAATATCTCCAGATTCTGAAGCACGATTGATCATTTTGTTTGCTTTGGCACTATACTTGATTTCCGTTTTTCCATCTTCTTGGTACTTCGGCAGCTCCGTAAATGTATACCGACGAGAACCTATCGTTACAGCAGATATCGGCTTGCCCTCCTTGTCTTTGGCGATCTCGCCGTCAGCGAGTAGCTGGACGGTAGTAGAGTTCGGTCGGTATTTGTCCATGTCATTATTGTCTTCCCACTTGATGACGAGGCTGACCGAAGTGGTTTCCTGACTTGCTTCATTGGTGATCGTGTACTGATAGTGATTAGAAATCACCTGATCTGTAGCTTTGCCGCTTTCATCATGCTCATAGGTCGGCGTGATGACCGGATCTGCGATAGAAGTTGTATAGCCATCTATAGGATCTTCTTTGACGGAATAACTGGTCAAATCGCCGTTTTCCGCCTCAGCTTCAGGAACTGTTGCCGGGAGTGCGCTCCACGTATACTTATCTTCAATCGTCTGTTTTTCGCCGATCGCCGTTCCCGCGGCTGGCCCGTCCTGATAGTGACCCATTAGTTGGACATCTATGTTTTGCAGCTGATTTGGATCGGTTTTTTCGACGGATACAGAGTCAAAGGGCTTGAACAATACGAAAGAAAATCCGCCCGCATCCCGCTCGCGGTCGATCGTCCATGTAAGCTCCTCCCCGGCCGCTTTGCGGTACGTATTCTGCGCGGCATCCCCGATATAAAGATCGTCTGCTGTGCCGGTTTCTCCCAAAATCGTATACTTGCCGCTGGGAAGATCTTGAAACTCCGCGACTCCCTGAATGACTTGTCCGGCTGCGTTCGTGAAGTCTTTTGTCGCTGCCGTTTTCATGATCCCGTCGTCTCCAGTAATATTCACATTGATCCCATTGACGGCACTGGCATCCTTGATAGAATCACCCAGTGTTTTGATCTGGATCAAGACCGTTCCTTTTGCAATATTTTCATCGATACGGCTGTCAGCAGCCTTTTGCGTATTTGGATCTGTTTCGTCCTGATCACCAAGAATTACCGGATCACGGACTTCGTCTGTTTTTTCTTTGGCACTCAGGACCTTCAATTCGATATCCGGGCGTTTCGTATTAGTGAACAACATTTTTTTCGAGGCAAACTTGAGCGTTTGTTTTTCTTGCGGATCCTTCAAGGTCGCGTTGAGCGTGATCGAAGCACTCAACTCTTTGATCGCCGCTTTTTGGAGCGCTTCGCCTTGCAGCGCAAGCTTGAGAACTTGCGCACCGCTGCTTTCTGTCGCGACTTTGTAAGTGCCGATCACGGCTTTTTTATCTGAAGCGGTTACATTTCCGTGATTAGCCGTTTGCTTCGTGACAAAATCGGCTCCGCCGGGAAGTGCGATCGTTGCCTCGAGCTGGCTGGCTTGATCCAGCGCCTTTTTTAATTGCTCGGCCGGGATCGTATAATCGATTTTCAGTTTCAAGGCAGCTTCCGGCTCTACCTGCGCTTGATCTTTCAGTGCCGTCCAATTGCCGTCTTTCTGCGTTTGCAGTTCCGCTTCCGCGCTGAGCGCATCGCTGATGTCTTGCGTCTCTTCCAGCGCAGAAACAAGCGCGGGAAGATTCGCCAGCATCAATACGAACACAAAGAGCACTATAAATACTTTTTTTATCTTCTCCAATGTAAATCCTCCCTTCCGCAATCGTTAAAAAATTAAGCTTCAGTTAAGCTGTTCATTGCCATAATACCGCGGATTAAATAATAATGTCAAAATATGTATTAAGATATTAAACCCTATACATGGGCATTCCATAATAATTATTTAAAACAAAAATAACCTCTTAATCTTTTCTTAATAAATAGAAAAGCTCGCGATAAATCGTTCTCTAAACGCGATCGATCATCACTCGAAAAAATCTCATTGGATTTTTTTACTAAAATAGTGTTATTCAAATCGTCTGACAAATGTTCCGCAGCTATCTTCACGCAGTGCTGCTGTTTTTTTGAATAAAAGTTTTTCTTTGATCGCGGCTAAATTTTCCAAGCTATCATCGCTGAAACAGAAAAAAGTATCGCGCGCGAAAGCCGTTTTCTGCCCCATTAGATAAATGCCAAAAAAAATAGAACAGTCCTTTTGAACTATCGAAAGTTCAAAAGGACTGTTCTTGGTCAAATCTTATTTAGCCAAAGCCGTTTTCGCTTGTTCAGCGAGTGCTGTGAAGGCTTTTTCGTCAGCGATCGCCAGATCAGCCAACATTTTGCGGTTGATTTCGATCTCTGCCAATTTCAAACCGTGCATCAGTTTGCTGTAGCTCAAACCATTCATCCGAGCAGCGGCGTTGATCCGCGCGATCCACAATTTGCGGAAGTCGCGTTTCTTTTGCCGACGATCCCGATATGCATAGTTGTACGAATTCATTACTTGTTCTTTTGCTGTTTTGAATAATGTATGTTTAGAACCGTAATACCCTTTCGCGAGTTTCAAGACTTTCTTGCGACGTTTACGGCTCACGACTCCACCTTTTACACGTGCCATGATAAAATTCCTCCTAAATCAATCCTTGAATTTGCTGGTACTTGCTTTCCACTGCGGGAAAAATTAACGCCATTGAGATAATTGTTGGCTGATGCGCTTCATATCAGAATGAGAGACCATTGCTGGTTTGCGCAGATGACGTCTTTGTTTTTTCGTCTTCCCATGGAAACGGTGACTCGTGAACGCGCGGAAACGTTTCAATCCGCCGCCTCCGGTCCGTTTGAAGCGTTTTGCTGAACCACGGTGTGTTTTTTGTTTTGGCATGACTTATTTCCTCCTCAAAATCTTTGGCTGCACGGGCAGCTTTTTACTTCTTCTCAGTTTTCGGTGCCAGCACTAAGAACATGCTGCGTCCGTCCATTTTCGGCCGTTGCTCGATCGTGGCGATGTCTGCCAGTTCGGTTGCAAGACGATCCAAGACTTTTTGACCAATTTCTTTATGAGTAATGGCGCGGCCTTTGAAACGGATCGAGGCTTTCACCTTGTCTCCCTTGTTCAAAAACTTTTCTGCATTGCGCAGCTTCGTATTGAAGTCGTTGACGTCGATCGATGGGCTCAAGCGAACTTCTTTGACGCTGACGATTTTTTGTTTTTTACGCACTTCGCGAGCTTTTTTCTGCTGTTCGAAGCGGTATTTGCCGTAATCCATGATCCGCGCAACGGGTGGTTTTGCTCCCGGAGCAACGAGTACCAGATCAAGATTTGCAGTTTCAGCGATTCTCAAAGCTTCTACTTTGCTTTTAACGCCGAGCTGTTCGCCGTCTTGGCCGATCAAACGCAATTCTCGTGCGCGAATGCCGTCATTTACCATCATATCTTTTGCTATGGTCATTCACCTCCAAAATTATTGAGAGAAAATTGGCGAGCTTCCCGTGCCGCATTTTCGCGGACATACGAAAAGCGGATCTCTGATTTGACAGAGACCCGCTCAAATAGGCTTTTGCACCTATACATTTTCTATCCAGCCCAGAGAGACATTCTCTAAGGCGAGAAGCGGGTGCTTCTGCTTTATTTTCTCAACCTGTACATTATACCTGTTCTTTGCCCAGCTTGTCAAGGTTTTTTTATTGGGCTTTGCTTTGCGGGAATTCCTGCCCGCGGATATCGAGCAGCTTGTTGTCGATCATCCGGATCACGCGCTGGCGGGCCGCAGGATCTTCGACGAAATTATCGATATCGCCGTCGACTTGGATCTTTGGGCTTTCATGATAGTCTTCGAACCATTTGTCGTAGCGTTTGTTCAACTCTTGATAATAATCATACAGCGTCGGGTCATACTCGATCTGTTCGAATTCGCGGCCGCGCTTTTGGATACGATCGAGCATCGTCGCAAACGAGACTTTGATATGCACCAGCAGATCCGGATGCTTCTTGTTGGCCGCAAGCGGCAGCTCTTCCATCATATTTTGAAGCAGATTGTCATAGACGCGGACTTCGACATCGCTCGCCCGCCCCAAGTCGGCATTCAAATGGAACAGCAGCGAATCTTCATAGATCGAGCGGTCCAGGACATTGTCGTCTTCCTGCATCGCTTGTTTAATAGAAGCAAATCGTTTGTTCAAAAAATAAATCTGCAGCAAAAAGGCATATTTTTCCGGATCGGCATAAAATTTCGGCAGCACCTCATTGTCATCCACCGATTCGTAAAACGCTTTGCTGCCCAAATGATTGGAGATGATCTCCGTCAACGAGGACTTGCCGGCCCCGATCGTTCCTGCTAATACAATCACGCTCATTACCCTCCAACTCGCTTTTCTATGCTTTATATTGTGTGTGTCGATTTTTATAGCCACTATATCTTGTGTTTCTTTTTTTACTATACGCTTTTCAACTACTTCCGTCAATCAAAAAAGCCGGGCGCAGGATACCTGATCGCAGTATCCCGTGCCCAGCCTTTATTCAGCGAAGCAAATTATTTTTTGTCAACGTAAGCGTCCAAGATCAGCTGTTTCAATTCGCTGATCAATGGTTCTTTCGGATTGGCAGTCGTACATTGATCTTCATACGCCAATTCCGCCATCTTATCAACGGTCTTGTCGAGCACTTCTTGTGTGACGCCTTGATCTTTCAAGTTCATCTTGATGCCGACGCGTTCGCCCAAATCATGGACGTTTTTCGCGAGTTTGGCAACAAGTTCGGCCGTCGTTTTCCCTTCGATGCCGATATAGCGCGCGATCGTCGCGTAATCTTCATCTGCTCTGAAGTATTCGTATTTCGGGAACATCGCATGCTTGCTTGGGTCTTTCGCATTGTAGCGGATGACATGCGGCAAGAGGATCGCATTGGCCCGGCCGTGCGGAATATTGTACTCGCCGCCGATCTTGTGGGCGATCGAGTGGCCGATCCCTAGGAAAGCATTAGCGAAGGCCATCCCGGCCATCGTTGAAGCGTTATGCATTTTTTCACGGGCTTCTTCGTCGCCGACTTTTACCGAGCGTTCCAAGTATTCGAAGACGATCTTGATCGCTTGCAGACTCAAGCCGCGCGTATAATCAGAGGCCATGACGGAAACGTAAGACTCCATCGCGTGGGTCAAAACATCCATCCCGGTATCCGCAGCAACACTGCCTGGGAAAGTCAAGACGAATTGCGGATCGACGATCGCAACGTCTGGCGTCAATGCATAGTCGGTCAGCGGATATTTCACGTGTGTTTCGCTGTCGGTGATGACGGCGAACGGCGTTACTTCCGAACCAGTCCCGGAAGTTGTCGGGATACATACAAGCTGGCTCTTTTCCGCTTCGGGGATCGTGTAAGTCCGTTTGCGGATGTCGAGGAATTTTTGTTTGGCACCGAAGAAATCAGTGTCCGGATGTTCATAAAACATCCACATCCCTTTAGCTGCATCCATTGCAGATCCGCCGCCGAGACCGATGATCGTATCCGGCTGGAATTCGTTCATCAGCGCGACCCCTTGATAGACCGTATCGGTTGAAGGGTTCGGTTCCACATTTGAGAAGACTTTGATCACGACATTGTTCTTGCGGTGACGCAGCACTTCAAGGACGCGTTCCGTGTAGCCCAATTGGACCATTCCCGGGTCGCAGACGACAACGACACGTTCGACATGCTTCATTTTTTCAAGATACAACAGCGAGTTCTTTTCAAAGTAGATCTTGCCAGGAAGTTTGATCCATTGCATATTATTTCTCCGTTTCGCAAGTGTTTTGATATTGATCAAATCCATCGCGGACACGTTATGGGAAACCGAGTTCTTCCCGTACGAGCCGCAGCCAAGCGTAAGCGAAGGGATCATGTTGTTGTAGATCCCGCCGATCCCGCCTTCCGCAGCTGGCGAGTTGACGAGAACGCGGCAAGCATTCATCTGCAAACCGAATTGCAGCTGAAGATCTTCATCTTCGGTATGAATGACCGCTGTATGTCCGAGCCCGCCGATTTCGAGCATCTTCATGCATTTGCGGAAGCCGTCTTTATGGTTTTTCGCAGGGATCATTGCCAATACCGGCGAAAGTTTTTCTTTTGAAAGCGGATAATCATTTCCCGCATCTGCCAATTCAGCAACGAGGATCTTCGTGCCTTCCGGGACATCGATCCCAGCCCAAGAAGCGATCGTTTCTGCAGACATCCCGGCAACTTTTGGATTGACCGCTTTTTTATCCGGATTCATGACTGTTGCTTCCAATTTATCGAGTTCATTCGCTTTTACGAAATATACTTGATGCGCTTGAAATTCTTTTTTGACTTGGTCGTAGACTTCTTCATCGACGATGACGCCTTGTTCAGAGGCGCAGATCATCCCGTTGTCAAACGTCTTCGAAACGATCAGATCATTCACGGCACGTTTGATTTTCGCTGTTTTTTCGATATAAGCAGGGGTGTTCCCAGGACCAACGCCAAGCGCCGGTTTCCCTGTCGAATAAGCGGCTTTGACCATTGCAGCGCCGCCGGTCGCCAGCACACTTGCGATCCCCGGATGGTTCATCAAGGCCGTCGTTGCTTCCAAAGAAGGTTCTTCGATCCATTGGATGCAATTTTCCGGCGCGCCCGCTTCAAGAGCGGCTTTATAAACGATCTTCGCAGCGGCAACAGAGCTTTGCTGTGCACTTGGATGGAAAGCGAAAACGATCGGATTGCGGGTCTTCATGCAGATCATCGATTTGAAGACTGCGGTAGATGTCGGGTTCGTCGTGGGCGTCACGCCGCAGACAACGCCGATCGGTTCAGCGATCTCAACAAGTTGTTTTTCGTCATCTTCATGGATCACACCGACTGTTTTATCATATTTGATATTGTTCCAAATGTATTCGGAAGCAAACATATTTTTAATCGCTTTGTCTTCAACGACTCCGCGACCAGTTTCTTTTACGGCAAATTCAGCTAAGTACATGTGTTTATCAAGGGCAGCCATCGCCATTTGATGAACGATGTGGTCCACTTGTTCCTGCGTGAAATTTTTCATGTCTTTTAGGGCTTGGTTTCCTTTGGCAACTAGATCGTCGATCGTTTCTTGAACGCTGGGAAGCTTTGTTTCTTCTACTTTTCTTGTTTTCGTTTTCGCTTCGGCCATAATCGGACCTCCCAAATTAGGTTTCATATTTTGTTTGTTAATTATTTCACATACATATCATACTTCCCGCGATTTTGATTGTCAATGTTTTTGTGATAAGTTTCACAGTTTTTTTGAATGGCAGTGTTGAGCGAAGCGCTTTCATTTTTGATCACTCTTCTCCGTGCACTTTTTCCCCTTGTCTGGACAGCAAATGAATGGACCTTCTTCAAAAAATTTTGTGAAGCGTTATTTTCCGCAGACAGCAAAAAAGCTGCGGCAAAAATCGCCGCAGCTTCAGGCTGCTTGAATGGTGTACCAAATACAGCTTATTTGGTTTCGTCTTTTGATTCTTCTGAGGTCTCTGAATGAGCAGGTTCTTCTGGAGTCACTGCCGCATTTGACGTGTGCTGCTGCACTTTTTGCGCCGTTTCGCTGGCTGGTGTGATTCCCTTGATCGCTGCCCGATCATATTCTAAGAAAATTCCTTCGCAGTCCAAAAGAACTGTATTTTTGCTGTCGTTGACTTCGGAGACGATTCCGTGAAGGCCGCCGATCGTCACTACTTCGTCGCCCGGCTTGATCGCATTCAAAAGTTCTTGGCGTTTTTGCTGCTGTTTCTTTTGATTGCGTCCCATAAAGATCCACATCCCGACCATCACGACGAGCAAAATAATCATTGGAAGGCTTGATGCCATAGTTGTTTCACCTCTTTTATTCAGTCTCATGTTTAACTCTATCAGAAAAGGGCTTTAGACGCTACACTTTTCGCTGATTTTAGAAATTTTTTGCCCCGATCTTATTGAAGCCGTATGATTCGAAGAACGCTTGCCGGAATTCCAGCAGATTATCATCGCGGATCGCTTGGCGGACTTGGCACATCAAATTCAAAAGAAAATACAAATTATGTGTCGACGTCAAACGGATCCCGAATGTTTCGTCGCACTTGATCAAGTGGCGGATATATGCCCGTGAATAGTTGCGGCACGTATAGCAGTCGCAGTGTTCATCGAGCGGCCGGAAGTCTTCGGCGTACTTCGCGTTTTTCACCACGAGGCGGCCGGTACTTGTCATGCAGGTCCCGTTGCGCGCGATGCGGGTCGGCAGAACACAGTCAAACATATCGACTCCGCGGATCACCCCGTCGATCAATGAATCGGCTGCCCCGACGCCCATCAAATAGCGCGGTTTGTTTTCCGGAATGAGTGGTGTCGTATATTCAAGCACTTGATTCATTTCTTCTTTTGACTCGCCAACAGACAAGCCGCCGATCGAGTAGCCGGGAAAGTCCAAGCTGACGAGATCTTTTGCGCTTTGGCGGCGCAGATCTTCAAAGCCGGCGCCTTGGATGATCCCGAAAAGTCCTTGATCGCCCTTTCTGGCATGTGCCTTCAAGCCGCGTTCTGCCCAGCGGCTCGTACGCGCGACTGAATGCTTGACGTAGTCGTATGATTCGTAATACGGCGGGCATTCGTCAAGACTCATCATAATGTCAGAACCCAATTTATTTTGGATATCCATCGCTTTCTCCGGCGAGAGGAACATTTTCGAACCATTCAAATGGTTGCGGAAATGAACACCTTCTTCGCTGAGATCGCGGTTCTCACTTAAGGAGAACACTTGGAAACCGCCGGAATCCGTCAAGATCCCTTGGTCCCAATTCATGAATTTATGGAGCCCGCCGGCTTTGTCGACCAGGTCTTCCCCCGGCCGCAGCCATAGATGATATGTATTGCTCAAGATGATCCCGGCCCCCATCGCTTTCAACTCTTCCGGCGATTGGGTCTTGACGGTCGCAAGCGTTCCGACCGGCATGAACATCGGCGTTTCAAAAGTGCCGTGCGGCGTCGTGATCTCGCCTAAACGGGCACCGGTATGCTTTTCTTTTTTGATCAATCGATAATGGATCGGCATCGTAGTCAATAGTTTTTCACTCATTTCTGTCAGACTAAAGTCACTCGGCCTATCATACAAGCATTTTCGCTTTTTTTCAAGAAGCGCCAAAACTAGAAAGTTTAAGATTTTCTAAATCTCCGGAGGTTATTTGTTGAAAACGCTTACTTATCATGCTATATTATGAGTGTAAGGAAGGAGGATAGCATCCAAAGAACCGAGTGTGAGATTTCTATATCAAAGTTTTTTGCAGACAAGATTGTGTTACAAATTTGTTCACTTGCAAAAAAATCACCTTTTATCCAAAGATGAAAAGATTCGTTCTAAAAGCCACTGTTTCTGAAATTGGAAACAAAACAAACATCTATGAATGAAAAAAGCCCGTCGAGAGACGAGTGATGAAAGCACGAGAATCACTGTTTTGAGAACCGTGAAAAATTCATTCGAACCGTAAAAGCTGCGGGGATCGCTTGGCAAGAGAATTGCAAATCCATGCATCACTACAATCCTTTCCAGGAATGAAGCTCTAGATGTGCGGAGTAATCTTTACAAACCATCGTTTAAAGCTTGACTTCGATCAAAGCAACAAAGAAGCATCAAAAAGCTTAAATGTTTACGTGTAAAAGTGTCGAGAATATTGTAGTAGCAAAATTTTTTCACACCAGGAAATTGACTTTACTTTGCACATTGCTTAAGTAAAACCACTCGTTCTTCGGATTCCTTCCGAAACAGAGAAAGCTGAGCAGCTTCACCGCTCAGCTTTCTTTTTGTTTTTCTCTTTCAATGACATCGGTCAAGCGCTGGCCGAAAGCCTGCCGCAGATTTTTCGTATACGCTTTGGGCCCTTTGCTATGGTAATGCCGGTCGCTGCGGCGCAGCTGCGCGCTTTCGTAACGGCTTGCGAGCAGACTGTCGATATTATTGACCGTAAATTCATAGCCGTTTTGATGGAGCGCGATCCCCCGCTTGCCGAGCACCAATGAGGCCAGCCCGTAATCTTGCGTGATCACGATGTCTCCCGGCACCATGAGCGAAACGATCTTAAAGTCTGCCGCGTCATTTCCTTGATCGACATAGACGACTTCGACATTTTCAGGAAATTGTTTGCGGGTATAGTGATCAAAACTCGTCACCAAAAGGACGGGCACTTGAAATTTTTGCGCGATCTCAATCGTTGTATCTTTGACGGGCGAGCCATCGCCGTCGATCAAAATCTTCACTTGGTCTACCTCTTTTCTATTATTAATCGTATAAAAAAGACCGGCAAATATCGCAATCGATATTTACCGGTCCTTTTTGACGCAGAATCTACTTATCGTAAACCGGGGAGCCAATTCCACGTTGTCTCCCGCAGCACCTACAAATCCGGTAGTGGCGTTTGAGCCGTGTGCTCTGCTGACAGCGGATCTCCTTCATGACGAAACCAGTCCGCTGCGTCAACTCGTCGCATAACAGATATAATATCATATCGTCAGCTGCTTTTCAAGCCTAGATCGTCAGTTCCATGACATACTCCGGCATGATATGCCCGTGTCCGAGATTCGTTTCCAGCTTCTCGGTGATGACAAAGCCGAAATGCTCCAAGATCCGAACGACCCACGCATTCGCTTGCGCGATGTGGACAGCGATCTTCTCAAAACCATTTTTGACCGTCAGATCTTCGAGATAGCTCATGACTTCGCGCCCGTAGCCGCGCCCGCGCACCTCAGGAATCAGATAAAACTTCTTGATATACAAATAATCATGATCAAAACGATACGCTAAATAGCCAATCCGTTCACCGGAATTCGCCACGATGAAAAAGTATTCTGTATCTTTGATTTGGATATCTTCGCGGATCTTTTCAATCGACTGATAATGGCGCAATTGATAATCCAGCAAATTTTTATCCATAAAACGTTTGTAAAAACCGCGCCATACTGTGGCGATCATCTCATGAAGCGCAGAAATCTCTTCCGGCGTCTCGATCGAATCTAAATAAATATTCCGCATAACCCGCACTCCTATCCTTATTCTAGTTTCAAGGCAATTATACCATTGAATGCGCTTTTCAGCTGTGAAATCACTCCGCCAAAAAAGCGTGCTTCAAATCCTTGATCAAATCGTCCGCCGCTTCCAAACCGACCGAAAGCCGCAAAACGTCTGGCGTAAGTCCATAGGAACGCCGCAGTTTCTCTGGAATATCGGCGTGCGTCTGCGTTTCGGGATACGTGATCAACGTTTCAACGCTTCCCAAGCTTTCTGCAAATGAGATCAATTTCAATTGGCGCAAAAATTCAGCGATCCGCACTTCTTCGGCCACTTTAAAAGTCAGCATGCCGCCGTGCCCGGGATAAAAGACTTCCTGGACGCGCGGCTCGCTGCGCAAATAAGCATTGATCTTCTGCGCATTCGCTTCATGCTGGCGCATCCGCAAAAGAAATGTCTTCAAGCTGCGGATCAACAGCCAAGAATCAAACGGCGCCAAAACTGCCCCTGTCGTATTGAGCTGGTAGGCGATCTTTTCAGCCAAGTCGGCGCGATCGGTCACGAGCGCTCCTGCTAAAATATCGTTGTGTCCAGCTAGATATTTGGTCGCACTGTGAACGACGATATCCGCACCGAGCGTCAGCGGGCGCTGGAGATACGGGGTGAAAAACGTATTATCGACGATCACGACCGCACCCTTCTGATGTGCCGCACGCGCGATCTTTTCGATATCGAACTCCTGCATCATCGGGTTCGTCGGCGTTTCCAAATACACGGCCGTATATTTTGCAGGGCTATTCAGTGCCGCTAAAAAGTCTGCTTCTTGATAAGCATAGGTGAACTGATAAAAGCCGCGCTTTTCCAAGTCGGCAAAATAGCGGTAGCTGCCGCCGTAAAGGTCGCGGCCGGCCAAGATCGCACTCCCTTGCGGAAAGATCTGCAGTGCGATCTGGATCGCGCTCATCCCGGAAGAAGTCGCAAACCCGCAGGTCCCTTCTTCCATGACTGCGAGCGCTTCTTCAAGCACCGCACGAGTCGGATTTTTAGTGCGCGTATAATCATAGCCCGTCGACTCGCCGAGCCCGGGATGCTGATAGGTCGTTGAAAAGTAAAGCGGCAGATTGATCGCGCCGGTTCGTGTATCGACACGGTTGCCAAGCTGCGCCAAATACGTCGCTAGTTCCACTTGTTCCATTGGTCCTCACCCTTTCCGGATCCGCTTTTATTTCTTTTCGACGCCGAGCGTCGGCCAGCGGTCGTATAATTCTTCCAAGTCGGCTTTTTCACGCAAAAGGCGCGCGCCCGTATTTGTTTCATAAACTTTTTTGCGTTCCAACTCGCGATCGACCAGCCGCTTGACCGAAACGATGTCTGAACCGTTTTGAATCGCGTCTTCGATCGACTTGAACGGCTGATGGGCGACCAGCTGCATCCCGTACGAATTGTAGAGCAGCGTGTAGCCGGCGATCCCGGTCTTTTTATGATAAGGTTTGGAAAAACCGCCGTCGATCACGATCATTTTTCCTTCGGCTTTGACTGGATTCTCGCCGTCGATCTCTGCGACCGGCGTGTGGCCATTGATGATGTGCCCGCCTTTGTCGAGCCCGAACGCCAGCAGGATCTCTTCGCAAATATCTTTGCGGTTTCTGAGCTGATAATAGGCATTTTTTTCTTCATAGTGCGTCGCTTCGTCTTTGATGAAATAGCGTTCAAACGTTGTCATATCTTTTTTGCCGAAAAGCGAAGAGCTTTCGCCTTCCCACAAATACCAGATCAAGTCGGTCGCGAAGTCTTCGTGGCGGCTCGGATGGCGATAGCTCTTGCGCAGATTGCGCTCGAAGAAGTCCATCAGCTCGCGGCCCGAATAGCCCTTGCCATCGATCCGGAGCGATTTAAAGTCGCCGTTGTGATGCATCGGCACGCAGCCGTGGAGGAGCAGATTGCCGTTATACGTCAAATACATCGCGCCTCTTGACATCAAAAAATCAGCATGGCGCTTCAAGCGTTCCGAGGATTGAAAAGAAAGCACGAGCCGCTCTAATACTTGTTCTTCTTCTTCTGTCAGACGGCTCGGATCATGGGGATCGATCGTCGAAAAGCAAGTATTATCAAGCGGATAGACTTTGCCGTTCAAAGTGATCGTTTTGTTTTTGTAATCGATCTGCCGCAAAAGGCGCCGATGTCCTAAGCGGAACTCGGGACGCCGCGCGATCCACTGATCTTCCAATTTGAATTGCAGGATCGCGGCAGCTTGGTGGATCTTGGTGATCTGGAGCCGTTCTTCTTTTGTCAAAAGCGGATCATCCGGGTCTTCTTTCGGCCGGAAGATCGGGTTGTCTTTGTAATACTTTTCGGCCAAGATCACGAGCGGACGCAAGTTGATCCCGTAGCTGTCCTCAACGATATCCAAATTATCGTAACGCGCGCTGATCCTAAGGACATTCATCACACACAAAGGCGAGCCTGCCATCGCGCCCAGCCAGACGATATCGTGATTTCCCCACTGGATATCGACCGACGGGATCGTCATCAGCTTATCGATGATCTTATCCGGTGCCGGCCCGCGGTCAAAGATATCGCCAACGATATGCAAATGATCAACGACCAGCCGCTGGATCGTATAACCGAGCCCGGTGATGAGCGGCAGCGCCTGATCCATCTCGATGATCTTTGAAACGATCGCTTGGTAGTAGTCGACTTTGTCTTGCGAGTTGTCGACTTCGTACAACAGCTCTTCTAGAATATAGGCGAATTGCGGCGGGAGCGCTTTGCGTACTTTTGAACGCGAATATTTTTTCGAAACGAACTGCGTCAAGTGGAGGAGACGCCGGATCGTTTTGGCATACCACGCCTCCAAGCGCTCGCCGCGCTCTTCCGGTGTATATTTTTTTTGGGTGCGCGCGCGTTCGCACGCAACGCCCCACTGCAAGAAGCTTTCTTTGACCAGATTGCCCTTCGCTTCGGGATAATAGACAAGTGTCGCCAGCTCCGTCGTTTCCAAGGGCGAGATCTCGGTTCCGAAATACGTCTGGATCTTATCTTTGATCATGCCGGAGCCGTTTCGCAAGACATGCTGGAAAGCATCATATTCCCCGTGGACATCGCTCAAAAAGTGTTCTGTCCCCTTGGGCAGGTTCAAGATCGCTTCCAAATTGATGATCTCTGTCAGTACCGCTTCTTTATTTTTAAAGCGTCTGCTCAGCAGTTCATAATACTTCTCCTCGTACATCTCGGATTCTCCTTTTTGATTGCCTCGGTTTTACCCATTTTGCCTTTGCTGCTCTTTTGCGCCGAGGATCGCTGAGATCTTCGTCGCTAATAAATCGATCGCCACGGAATTTTCGCCGCCTTCCGGGACGATAATGTCCGCGTAGCGTTTAGTCGGTTCGACAAATTGATGGTGCATCGGTTTGACAACATTCAAATACTGTTCGATCACGGAGTCAAGCGTCCGCCCGCGTTCCTCGATGTCGCGCTTGATGCGGCGGATGATCCGGATATCGTCATCGGTATCGACATATACTTTGATATCCATCAAATCGCGCAGCCGCTGGTCATCCAAAATCAAGATCCCTTCCAAAATGATGACTTCTTTCGGCTCTTGATGGATCACTTTAGAGCTGCGGGTGTGCGCCGCGTAGTCATAGACCGGCACATCGACCGCGTGATAATGGATCAGCTCTTCCAGCTGCTGGTAGAGCAGCTCAGTATCGAATGCGAACGGGTGATCATAATTCACCTTCAAGCGTTCCGCAAAAGACATTTCGCTTTGATCTTTGTAATAAGCATCTTGTTCCAGCATCATGAGCGAATGATCCGGAAAATGATTGAAGATCCCGCGGCTCACACTCGTCTTGCCGCTCCCCGAACCTCCTGTTACACCGATTACCACTGGGCGATTTCCGCCGTTTGCCATGCCGATTCCTCTTTTCTGTGAATTCTTTCTCTATTATAGCGAATCCCGCCGCTTTTCGCATTTTTTTCTGATCTTTCTTCGCCGGAGTGAAATGGTTCGCACATTTTAGCGAATGGGGTATACTTAAGATATACATCTTCTTTGAAAGGAGTGACCTTTATGTTTGAGGCCAACCACGCGCGTTTTGCTACAGAAGGAACCGTTAGAAGTTTGCCCAAGGAAGTCATCGACAGTATCTGGGTGATCATCGATGCCGACCTGCAGGGTGTTTATCCGCTGGAAAATCTGCTTTATTTCGGTTTGGAAAATAATCACGGGAAACTGACGATCAGCTACTCGCAAGACGGTCAAGCGATCGATGTGCGGGTCGATCTGCCGTTTCCTTACAATGAAAATTTCCCTAAAAATATTCTCGTGTACGATGACGGCACGCGTCAGACGATCCTGTTGCCGAACGAAGCGGAATAAAAACGGATTTGACAACGAAAAAAAAGTAGAGTAACTTAGTACTATCCAATGAATGTCTCTAGAAGTTGACTGTAATGAAGCATCTTCTAGCACCAATACGGAAAAGCGCTTTTGCTTGCTCTTAGGGACAATGGTTTCGGCTATTGTCTTTTTTTATTGGCCTGCTATAAGGTAGACAGTGATTTCTTGGATTTTTCCTTGGTACCAAAATACGAGGAGGATTTACCCAATGTCTCAAAACTTAGTTGTCAAAGAAAGAGCAACGCGTCCGCGTTCTCTGCGCAAAAAACTTCGTCTCGAAGGAAAAGTTCCAGCTATTTTATATGGTTATGAAGTCGAAGCAACCCCGATCTATGTCGATGATGCTGAACTCAGCAAGATCGTCCGCGAAAACGGCCAAAACGTCGTATTGACCTTTGAATTGAACGGCCAAAAAATCAATGCATTGATCGGCGAAGCGCAATTCGATACTTTCAGCCGTCATTTGAAACATATCGAATTGATCTCTGTTGATATGTCCGAAGAAACTGAAGTGGAAGCAGAAATCGTCTTGAAGGGCGAAGCAGCCGGCGTCAAAGCGGGCGGCGAAATCGCACAATCCCTTTACAGCTTGCGCGTTTCGGCTACTCCAGACAAATTGCCTGAATTCGTTGAAATCGACGTGGCTCCGCTTGCGATCGGCGACAGCGTCCTTGTCAAGGATCTCCCTGACTTTGCTGATTTCCGTGTCATGAACGATCCTGAAGAACATATCTTGAGCGTTCAAGAAAAACAAGACTTGCCAACGGAAGAAGTCGGCGAAGAAGCGGCTGAAGAAGCGGCTCCTGAAGTTATCGGCGAAACAGAAGAAGATAAAGAAGAACCAGCTGAATAAGCTTGTCTCTTTTCTCATCACCACCAAAAATCCCCTGCCAAATGCGGCAGGGGATTTTTGGTATGCTCTCTTCTTTATTCGATCTCGTGTTCGTAAAAATGTCCCAAGATCTGGACGTTTTCGGAAATACTGACAAAGGCTTTCGGATCCGTCAAATGCATCGCCTGAACGAGCATCGGCAGCTCATCGCGCGTCACGACCGTCAGCAAGATCGCTTGCGGATCGTGATCATGCGCGCCTTCCGCATTGTGGATGATCGTGATCCCGCGCTGCAAACGCTCTTGGATCCCTTGGATCACGCGGCGCGGCTGTTTGGTCACGATCATCACTTGGATTTTTTTTTGCTTGATATAGATCACATCAGTCACTTTTCCGCTGACAAAAATCGCGATCGCAGAATAAAACATGTACGGCCAGCCGAAAAGCAGCCCGGCAGCGAACATGATAAAAACATTGAAGACCATCGAGATCGAGCCGACCGTTTTGCCGGTCCTGCGGCGGATCGTCAAACTGATGATATCGAGTCCGCCAGACGAGATCCCGTTTCTGAGCGCGAAACCGATCCCGGCCCCCATGATCGCGCCCCCAAAGATCGCGCAGATGATCGGGTCTTTGATCAGCGTCGTCTCCGGAATGACCAGCATCATGAGCGATGTCAAAGAAACCGTGATGACGGTAAAGATCGTGAAGCGGTGCCCCAATGCAAACCAAGCCAAGAAGAAAAGCGGCAGATTTACCAGATAAAATGTATAGGAGACGGGCAGATACATTCCAAACAAATGCTTGGAGAGCGTCGTCAAAATTTGGGCGATCCCGCCGATCCCGCTTGAATAGATGTGTCCGGGCTGATAGAAGAAATTCATCGCGATGCTGGCGATGATCGAATAGATGATCGATGCCGAAAGCTTCGTAGTATATTGCGCAAACGGCAGCTTTTCTAAATATTTATCCAGCCAGCGGTCCATGGCGTTCCTCCCTTTCTGAATTGATTTCCTCCTTCAATTATACGCAAACTTCTGCTGCTTTGAAAAGCTTTTTCGGCAAGAAGCGAAAATGAGGAGACCGCGACAATATTCTTGTCCCAGTCTCCTCATTCAAAGAAACGCGGCTTCAAAAGCCGCACTCTCGGCGCGACCGCTTAATCAAAGCGGGTCAGCTCCCACTTTTCGATCAAACGGTTCAAATGCTGATCATAGTCCGGTGCCGTTGCGTAGCGGCCGGTCAAATATTTCGTCGCCTGCTGGTATGTGCCGGCGACTGAACGAAACGCGCCGCGATAAAAATCTTTGTTGCCGGTATTGCCGCCGCCTTCGATGAATGCGATCCGGTCCGCGCAAGAAGCATCGTAAGAAGGATATTTTTTGAAAGTCTGCTGGACCGTGACCCATTTGCCATTCAAATATTCTTTAGTCGGCAGCGTCACACTTTGGCCATTATAACTGCCTTTGATCCCGAACAAATTATAATTCGGCGCTTTGGCAAGCGTGCTTTTTCCCCAGCCGGACTCTAAGATCGCTTGAGCGACGACCACTGAAGCAAATTGATCATGGCTGGCCGCCGATTTTTGCGCGGAAGTGCCGACCAATTCGATAAAAGCCCGATTCTCATCTAAAATCGTTGCGATCGCCTCTTTTTCCACCCAATAGATCCATGGACCGTCTTGGATCCCGATCGCAGTGCCCGCCGCAGTTTTGGCCTCTTTGACCACACAAACCGTCCCGGAGAACCGCTCGGAACTGCCCCAAATTTCGATCAACGGATCGCTGCCGGCAGGCCGGCTGGAAAGCGGATAGCCTGCTTTCAGTTTCACAAAATAAGGATCCGGCTCCTCCTCCGCTAAAACCGGCTGAAATGTTGTTGTTTTTCCATTTTCTGTCCAGCTCGCCAGCTTGCCGGACGCGCCGAACGCATATGTCCGGCTTCCCAGCGTTACAGCTGTCGAAGCAGCCATGATTGCGTCCTCTTGGAAATAGTAATAGTCGCGTCCGACCTGCTGCAGACCACGCGCACTCAGGCCGCCGTCCGTCAAAAAGTACCAGTGCCCGTCCACGTTCAACCAGCAGTTTTCACTCATCACACCGTTTTTGTCCAAGTAATACCAGCGCCCGTCTGCTGCGGCGAGCCACTGTGCTTGGAACATCCGGCCGCTGTCGCCCAGAAAGTACCAGGCTGTTCCGGTTTTTTGCCAGCCGCTGCGCCTCATCAAGCCGCCAGAAGCCATGAAGTACCAAGTCCCGCCCGAATTTACCCAAGTGTTGTCTGCCATTGCGCCGCCCGCTCCAAAGTAGTACCAGTTGCCGCTGCCGGCCGAAAGCCAGCGGTCTTTGTACATCACGCCGCTGTTTTCAAAACAGTACCAGGCAGCCCCGATTTTTTGCCAGCCGCTGCGCGCCGCCAGACCGCCGGAAGCCATATAATACCAATCGGCACCGCTTTTGACCCAGCGGTTTTCCGCCATCGCACCGGAGCCGTCGAAGTAGTACCAATTGCCGCCGCCCCCCGGCAGCCAGCGATCTTTGTACATGATTCCTGCGTTATCGAAAAAGTACCAAATCCCGCCGATTTTCTGCCAGCCGGTTGCTTTTGCCTCCTGTGCCGACAGATAGTACCAATTGCCGTTTTCAGCATGCCAGCCGGAAGCCGCGGCGTTTTGCGGCTGGAAGAGCCAGAGCGCCGCTGCCAGCGCAAAACATACCCCGATTTTCAAAAAGAGTCGCGACTTTTTCATTGCCATTGTCCTCCAGCATTCACGCGGTAGCTGCCGATCCAAGTGTTGCGTGCCATCAGTCCTGATTCATAGAAGTAGTAGCAGCTGCCGCCGATCCACTGCCAGCTGCTTTTCGCCATCGTGCCGCGGCCGCCGCCTAACAAATAGTACCATTCGCTGCCGCTTGCCAGCCATGCCCCGTCATACATGTTTCCGGACGTGCCGAAATAGTACCAGTCACTCCCGAGAAGCTGCCAGCCGGTCGCCATTGCTCCTGATGCATTCAAAAGATACCAAGTATTGCCGTCTTTCAGCCAACCGGTCTTCATTGCCCCGCTCTGCTCCAGATAATACCAAGCATTGCCGACTTTGACCCAGCGCGTTTCCATGATGCCGCTCGCCGGATCCAGATAATACCAGCGGCCGCCGATCCATTGCCAGCCGGTTTTCGGATGGCCGGTTTCATCCAAGTAATACCAAGTCTTGTTCAAAAAGTGCCAGCCCGCGCCAATGTCTGCCGTTTTCTGCTCGATGCCGCTTTGATCAAACAAGTACCAAACACCAGCGATCATTACGCCGCCGGTCGCCATCGCGCCTGAGCCTTGCAAATAATAGCGGTTCCCCGCCTGTTCTAGCCAGCCGGTCTTCATCGCGCCGTTTGCCGGATCCAGATAGTACCACGCTCCGCTGATATACTGCCAGCCGGTTTTCATCGCGCCGTTTGTCGGATCTAAATAGCGCCATGCCCCGTCGATCACTTGCCAGCCAGTCTGGATAACACCGTTTTCAGCATAATATTTTTGAGCGCCGAATGCTTGCCAGCCCGCATTCCAAGTGAGCGTATCCGCTTTGACCCAGCCGACAACGTGCTCAGCCGTCTTCGCGTAATACCATGTCTCGCCGTTTTTGAGGGTCGCCGTTTGTTCAATCCGAACGTTTTTCCCCACATAAGCGGCAGTACTCGTGCCGGATGTTGTGCCGATCTCTTTGACATCGTGGTAGGCTTCACCCGCGCGCGTAATGTTTGCCGAATACAAGACATTTTTCACGGCCGGTGCTTTTTCTTCTTCAAGGACGTTCCAATAATATTCGACTAATTGATAAAATTCTGCAAATGTATAGCCGAACTGGCGGAAATACCCGATCGGATCGCTGTGATCTGTTCCGCCCATCATATTCGAGACTTCAAAGTGTCCCCACACCGTGCCGTAAGGGCGCCCCGCGCCATCTGTTCCGCTGGCGCGCGATGGCGTCAACCCGTACTTTTGCAAGATCGAAGCCGCATAATATGCTTGGTTGCCGACCGAACGATAAAAGGCGGTCGCGTTTCCGGGATGCTCGCAAAGTTCGATATGAACGAAATACCGGTTCGCTTTCGGTCCGCTCCCCCACGCTGCATAATCGCTCGGATGGGTCTCGATGATCTTGCTTTGATCAGCGAATGCATGGACAAAGGCACTGTCCCAGCTTCTTCCCATATAAGCGATCTCGCCTTCGATCGTTGAAGAATCGTTCGCCGTTTCATGGATCTCGATCCCGAGCGGCTTGCCAACACCATCCGCGTAGCCGAATTTCGGCAGCTGCGGCAAATGACGGCTTTCGATCTCCGCATGTCCATAGCCGATGATCGTCTGATTCCGCCAGCTCATGCTCGGTGCTGAACGCAGCCGCGGCAAAAGATCAGCCTCTTGTTCTTCTTCATTATCGGTATAATGTGTCTGCCCCGGTGCCAAGTCAAATGCCTTTTTGTCTTCTGCTGTCGGATTGGTCGGTGTATACGGATCATCCGCCGCACGCGCAACGCCCGCGGCCCCGCACAATCCCAGCGACAAGATCCCCGCTGCGAAAAGCAGTTTTTCCCCCAAATTCATCGCTTTTTTCCTCCTATAGTTTAGCAGCATTATCAATTCATATTCATTCTATAGAAAAAAGCCGCAAAAAGGAATAAGAATCTTCCTTTTTGCGGCTTTTTGAGTTATTTCAGTTGACAAATCAGTCGATTTCGATTTTAGTGACCGCGAGATATAATTCATCGAGCTGTTTTTCTGAAACTTTGCTCGGGGCATCGTTCATCGGATCGACCGCTTTGCCGTTCTTCGGAAATGCCATGACTTCGCGGATATTGTTTTCACCGGCCAAAAGCATCACTAGGCGGTCCAAACCGATCGCCAATCCACCATGCGGCGGGAAACCGTATTCTAACGCGGTCAAAAGGAAACCGAATTGTTCTTCGGCACGCTCTTTGGTGAAACCGAGCGCCTCAAACATTTTTTCCTGCAATTCACGCGTATGGATCCGCAAGCTGCCGCCGCCGATCTCGTACCCATTTAAGACGATATCATAGGCTTCAGCGTAGACACTGCCGGGATCTGTCAATAATTTATCGACATCTTCCGCTTTCGGCAGCGTGAACGGGTGATGCGCAGAAACATAGCGTTTTTCTTCTTCATCGTATTCAAAGAGCGGCCAGTCGACCACCCACAGAAAATTGAATTTGCTTTCATCGATCAGACCAAGTTCATGACCAAAACGAGTCCGCAAAGCGCCGAGCGTTGCGGCAACGATCAAGCGCGTATCGGCAGCGAACAAGATCAAGTCGCCAACTTCAGCATCCAGGCGTTCGCGCAGTGCCGGTTCGACATCTTTGAAGAATTTGACGATTGGGCCTTTCATGCCGTCTTCTTCGACTTTGATCCACGCCAACCCTTTTGCGCCGAATTGCGAAACATAATGCGCCAAATGATCCAAATCTTTGCGCGAATATTTTTTCGCCGCACCTTTCGCATTGAGGGCTTTGACCTGTCCGCCTTTTTCAAGTGCGCCTTGGAATACTTTAAAGTCGACATCTTTCACAACATCGGCGATATCGATCAATTCCATCCCGAAACGCGTATCAGGCTTGTCGCTGCCGAAGCGGTCCATCGCGTCATCCCAGCTGATACGCGAAAACGGCGTCGTGATCTCTTTCCCCAGTGTATCCTTCATGACTTGTTTGAGCAGGCCTTCGGTATATTCTTGGATCTCTTCAGGCGTCAAGAAGGTCGTTTCCAAATCGACTTGCGTAAATTCAGGCTGGCGGTCGCCGCGCAGGTCTTCATCACGGAAACAGCGGGCGATTTGATAGTAGCGGTCAAAGCCGGCGCTCATCAAAAGCTGTTTTCTGATCTGCGGCGATTGCGGCAAGGCATAAAAGTGCCCGGGATGAACGCGGGAAGGTACGAGATAATCGCGCGCGCCTTCCGGTGTCGATTTATCCAAGTAAGGCGTTTCGATATCGATGAAGCCTTGGGCGTCCAAAAAGTTGCGGACAGCCGTCATCGCTTTGGCACGCAGCATGATGTTGTGCGTCATTTTCGGCCGGCGCAGATCCAAATAACGATATTTCAAACGAATCTCATCAGACACTTTGTCATCATCTTCGATCAAGAACGGCGGGGTTTTGGATTTGCTCAGCACAGTGATCGCATTCGCCAATACTTCGACTTCGCCGGTCTTCATTTTCGGATTGATCGTTTCGCTGCTCCGCGCACGCACGACGCCGCTGATCTCGAGCACATATTCGCTGCGGCATTTGTCGGCTTTCGCCCAGGCTTCTTTATTTTCTTCAGGATTGAAGACCGCTTGGACGATCCCTTCGCGGTCGCGCAGATCGATAAAGATCACGCCTCCCAAGTCGCGGCGCTTTTGCAGCCAGCCTTTGATCGTGACTGTTTCTCCTACATTTTCTTTGCGGATATCGCCGCAGTAATTCGTTCGTTTCGCCATCTTTGTTTTTCTCCTTATTCCTGCTTATTTAAATTCGATCGTTGTCATTTCATCATAGATTTCGCTGAAGTCGCGGTAGATCTCGGCAAGCGGATAGTTCTTTTCATGACCGGTCTTCATCGCTTTGACTTTCACCGTGCCGTTTTCCAGTTCACTTTCCCCGACTGTGACGACAAGCGTCGCATGCTCTTTGTTGGCGGATTTGAACTGGGCTTTCGGCTTGCGTTCCAAAAAGTCGCGGTCAGCTGAATAGCCGAATTTGCGCACCGCTTGGACAAGCTTGAGTGATTCGACATTCGTCATTTCCCCGATTCCGACCACATAGACATCCAGCGGATTCTCTTCCGGCAGTGTCACATCTTCCGCATCGAGCGTGATCAAAAGGCGTTCCACCCCGATCGCGAAGCCGAAGCCCGGTGTATGCGGACCGCCCAGATCTTCGACGAGACTGTCATAGCGGCCGCCGCCGCAGATCGTCGTTTTCACCCCATGGAAGCCCGGCGCATTGCTCATGATCTCAAAGATCGTATGGGTGTAATAATCCAACCCGCGGACCATCGTCGGATCGATCACATAAGGGATATCGAGCGCACGAAGCATCATTTTGACTTCTTCAAAATGTTTCGAAGCCGCTTCGCTCAAATAGTCCAAGATCGAAGGCGCGTCAGCGACGATCGCCTGATCTTCCGGAGCTTTGCTGTCAAGGACGCGCAACGGATTGTGCGCGAGCCGCTCTTTGGAGTCGCGGCTGAGCTCGTCTTCGTGCCGCTCCAGATACGCGATCAAGGCCGCGCGGTAAGCACTGCGGCTTTCGGCGTCGCCCAGTGTGTTGATCACCAGTTCGATATGGGTGATCCCCAGCTGTTTGAAATATTCCATTGCCATCGCCATCGCTTCGACATCGACTGCCGGATTTTCAACCCCGAACGCTTCGATCCCGATCTGGTGAAATTCACGGTAGCGCCCAGCTTGCGGACGTTCATAGCGGAACATCGGTCCCATATAATACGTTTTATACGGCTTGGCATGTTCCGGACCGTACAATTTGTTCTCGACATAGGCGCGGACGATCGGGGCTGTGCCTTCCGGGCGCAGCGTGATGTGGCGGTCGCCTTTGTCGTAAAAGTCGTACATCTCTTTCGAAACGATATCGGTCGTATCCCCGACACTGCGGGAGATCACTTCGTAATGTTCAAAAAGCGGCGTGCGGATCTCGCGGTAGCGATAGTCGCTGAAAAGCATCCGCGCGGTCTCTTCGATAAACTGCCATTTTTCCGAAATACCCGGCAGGATGTCTGCCGTTCCTTTAGGGCGCTGATATTTCATAATTTCCCTCCGTTCGATTTGAAAACAAAAAAAACTCGTCCTTTCTTAGTAAAAGGACGAGTTTGTGCTCGCGGTACCACCTGATTTGAAAGTCTTGGACTTTCCGCTTTGCAAGTAACGTTTGCCACGAGAAAGCTTTGCACTTTCTATCTCCAGAGCGTCTTTCGTTTGTCTCCGTGCAAGACCTTCCAGCCAAGGGTCTTTTCTCTGCGGCAGTTTCAACAACTACTGACTCTTTCATTGATTGCTTCGTTTTCAACTATCCCTTAACCTACTAGAATTACGTGAAAATGTCAAGTTTTTTCATCTGATTCACAGCAGGATAACGGAAATTTCTCATGATGCTTCTTTTTCCAAACAGATCGTGACCGGTCCGTCGTTCACAAGCGAAACCTGCATCTCTGCTCCGAACTTGCCGGTCGCGACTGCAAAGCCTGCTTGGCGCAGCTTTTCATTGAAAGCTTCATATAAATTTTCCGCCTCTGCCGGAGCCAGAGCTTTCGTAAAGCTCGGGCGATTGCCTTTTTTCGTATCCGCGTAAAGCGTAAATTGCGAAACCGACAGGATCGCGCCTTCGATTTGTTTCAGATCAAGATTCAATTTGCCGGTTTCGTCTTCAAAAACGCGCAGTTTTGCAATTTTTTTTGCTAAATATTCGACTTCCGTCAGCGTATCGCCAGTCGTAAAGCCGACCAGCAGCAAAAATCCGCGGCCGATCTTGCCGATCTCGCGGCTGTCGACTGTGACCGCTGCGTTTTGCACGCGCTGCAGCAATACCCGCATTCCTTCCACTCCTTTTAGCCGTTCGTGCGGCGGACTGTATACACATCCGGCACGGTCTTGATTTTGTCAACGATCTGCTCCAGATGGCTCAAATTATCGATCCCGAGCGTCAGCAAAATGCTCGCCATTTTGTTTTTCGTCGGCCGTGCTTCGACTTTGACCAAATTTTTGCTCATCGTACTGACCACTTGCAGCACATCGTTCAAAAGCCCGGAACGATTATATCCGTAAATCTCAAGGTCGGTGTTGTATGTCTTGTTGGCACTGTGGGTATCTTCCCATTCGACTTCGATCAAACGTTCTTTTTTCTCTTTGGCGTGCTGGATATTGGGGCAGTCGGTGCGGTGGATCGAGATCCCGCGGCCTTTCGTGATGTAGCCGACGATGTCATCACCCGGTACCGGATTGCAGCAGTGCGATAAACGGATCAAAAGATTGTCGACCCCTTGGATCACCACGCCGCCTTCGTGCTTGATCTTCATTTTTTCCGGTTCTTTTTTCGGCGGCTGATTGATCAGCTCTTCGACTTTTTCCTGCTGTTTTTGTTTTTCTTTTTCATGGCGCTCTTTTTCCGTCAAGCGGTTGGCGACCGTGATTGGTGAAAGTTCGCCAAAGCCGATCGTAGCCAGAAAGTCATCGGTCGATTGGAAGTTGAAACGTTTGGCTGCTTCATGGATATTTTCTTTCGTCATGACTGCTTTCGGCGAGAATTCCATTTCCTGCAGCTGATGGATCAGCATTTCGCGGCCGCGCGTGATATTCAGCTCGCGGTCCTGCGTTTTGAAGAACTTTTTGATCTTATTGCGTGCTTTGCTCGTTGCGACCATTTTGATCCAGTCGCGGCTCGGACCAAAAGAGTTCGGCGCGGTCAAAACTTCAACGATGTCGCCGTTTTTCAGTTTGTAGTCGAGCGGCACGATCTTGCCGTTGACTTTCGCGCCGGTCGTTTTATTGCCGATCTCGGTATGGATGCTGTAAGCAAAGTCAAGCGGACTGGACCCCTTCGGCAGCTCGGTCACGTCGCCTTTCGGGGTAAAGACATATACTTTATCCGCGAAAATATCGCCTTTGACTGATTCCATAAAGTCAGCCGCGTCATAGCTTTCATCTTGGAGCTCTAAGATCTCATGGAACCAGGAGAGCTGCTTGGTCATGTTGTCAGAAGCATCTTCCGCATTGACGCCTTCCTTATAGGCCCAATGTGCTGCGACCCCGAATTCGGCGATCTCATGCATTTCTTCGGTGCGGATCTGCACTTCGACCGGCCGGCCTTTCGGACCGATCACAGTCGTATGGAGCGACTGATACATATTGGCTTTGGGCATCGCGATGTAATCTTTGAAGCGGCCCGGCATCGGCTTCCACTGCGTGTGGATCACGCCGAGGACCGCATAGCAGTCTTTGATCGAATCCACGATCACACGCACCGCGGACAGATCATAGATCTCGTTGAATTCTTTTTTCTTGTCGCGCATTTTGCGGTAGATCGAATAAATATGTTTCGGCCGCCCGTAGATCTCCGCTTTGATCCCGAGATCGTTGCAGGCGTCTTGGATCTGTTCCACCGTCTCTTTGATGTAGGCTTCGCGCTCAGAGCGCTTGGACTGCATTAAATGCACGATCCGGTAATACTGCTGCGGATTCAAATAGCGCAGCGCCGTGTCTTCCAGCTCCCATTTGATGCGGCTGATCCCTAACCGATCAGCCAGCGGCGCATAGATCTCAAGCGTTTCTTGCGCGATCCGCCGCTGTTTGTCGGGACGCAGATATTTGAGCGTCCGGATATTATGCAGGCGGTCCGCCAGTTTGACCATGATGACCCGCAGATCTTGAGCCATCGCGAGCAGCATTTTGCGGTGATTTTCAGCAAGCTGCTCTTCATGGCTCTTATAGTGGATCTTCCCGAGTTTTGTGACGCCGTCGACCAGCATCGCAACATCGCTGCCGAAAAGCGCACGCAGATCTTCAAGCGTCGTCGGCGTATCTTCGACAACATCATGCAAAAAACCTGTCGCAACAGTATGCGGATCCATATGGAACCCCGCCAAGATCCCCGCCACTTGGATCGGATGAACAATGTAGCCTTCGCCGGAAGCACGCTTTTGGTCTTTGTGCGCTTCTTTGGCATATTGATACGCTTTTTCCACAAAAGCGGCATGTTCTTTACTCATATATCCGCGGCAAAGCTCAATGACTTCTTCGCCGGTCAATGTTTTTTGTTTGGGCATCAGATCCACTCCTTTGCTGAGCACAGTCTTATTCAAAAAAAACAGCATAGGGCAGCGCGCGAACGCGCAGCGCCTGATGCTGAGTGATGTCAACTTTCAGGTATTTATCAAGATTATTATACTCGTCTTTGCTGAAATTTTCAATCACCACGGCTCAACTCAAAATAGAAGCTCGCACTGGCGAGAAGGTAGAGCGGCGCGGTCTCGGCCCGCAAGATCCGCGGACCCAAACCGCAGCACTTTGCGCCGGCGGCTTCAAACTGCGCGATCTCTTCCGGCGCAAAACCGCCTTCCGGACCAAAGACCGCTAATAGTGAATCGCCGGGCTGCATCTTCTCAAAAGTTTGCACGAGCTGGGCGCGTTCGCCTTCTTTGGCCGACTCTTCATAGGCGATCAACACGTGCGTGAAGCGCGGGAAGTCTTGCAATAGTTCGGCAAACGAAGCAAATTCTACGAGCGGTGTTTGTGTCCGGTGCGACTGCTCAGCGGCTTCTTTCGCGATTTTTTCCAAGCGAGTCAGGCGCTTGCGGCGTTTTTTCTCATCCCAGCGGACGACCGATGTCTGGCTGGGAAAAGCGGTGAACGCCGCGGCTCCGAGTTCGGTCCCTTTTTGAACGATCCAATCGAGCTTGTCACCTTTCGGCAGCCCGCAGGCGATCGTAAGGGCGACCGGCAGCTCGCGCGTAAAGTCTTCTTTGACAAAATGACCATAGACTGCTTCGTCTGCGGTCAACTCCAAAAGCTCGCCCACAACACTTGTGTGATCGGGAAAAACCAAAAAATGCTTGTCGCCGACGCGGCTGCGCATCACGTGCGCGATATGGTGGAAATTTTCACCTGTTACGATCACTTTGCCGTCAAGCGGCATTTCATCGACAAAATAGCGCTGCATCCCCTACGCCTCTTTCTCTTTTAATAGAAATCCGTTCCAATCGAGCCAAGACAGGTGCTCTTCGACCGCCAAGCCGGCTGAGGAAATCGCTTCTTCAAGTGCCGGGACTTTGCTGTCGATGATCCCTGAGAGCAGGATCCGCCCGTCAGGATTCAAATGCTCCCGCATTTCCGGCAGAAGCGGCACGATGATCTCCGCTAAAATATTCGCGACGATCACATCGGCTGTTCCGCTGGCTGTTTCAAAGCCGGCTCCTTGCGCGATCACGACTTCATCGACTGCGGGATTGCGCGCCAGATTTTCTTTCGCTTGGCGAACTGCGACTTCATCGATATCAAAGGCCGCAACGTTTGCCGCGCCCAAAAGCCGCGCGGCGATCGCCAAGATCCCTGAGCCGGTCCCGATATCAAAAACGGTTTCGCCGCCGCGCAAGACCAGTTCGAGCGCTTGGATCATCAAGCGCGTTGTCGGGTGCGTTCCGGTCCCGAATGCCATCCCCGGATCAAGCCGGATCACCAGTTCGTCGCGGGTTTCCGGCGCATAGTCTTCCCAATCGGGCACGACCGTTACAAAGCGCGTCAAACGGACCGGATGATAATATTTTTTCCACGAAGTATTCCAATCTTCCTCGTTGATCGCGGTCGTTTCCAGCAATTGATGCATTCCGGAAAAGCCGTATGAAGAAAACTGCGCCAAATGCAGTTTCAGCTGGCTGGTGATCTCCGGGAGCAGTGCAGTTTCCGGAAAATAGGCGTTCACAAGCGCTTGTGTCCCCGTCAGCTCCGTATATTTTTTGCCGCCGGTCACTTCGCCGAACGCGTCCGGGTCATAGTGATCGAGCTCGAACGCGTCTTCGATCTCGACACCTTGGGCGCCTTGCTCGATCAAGAGATTACTGACCGCTTCGACTGCTTCATGAGTCGTTTCCACGCTGATTTTAAACCAATTCATTGCTCATCCTCCTAGTAATGCGGATAGGGATGGAGTATCGCGGCTTTGCGGCTGTATTTTTTCAAATAGCGCGCAAACGCTTCTTCATCCCATGATAATTCGAATTCTTCAGCCGCGGGATCCGCCAAAAAGTCGAGCACCTGCTCCTCGGCTCCTGCCAGTACATCGCGGAATGTCGCTAGGATCGCGAGCAGCCGTGTTTCATCCATCCCTTTTTTATCGAGCGCATACATCTGAAGATATTCCTCTGGATCCGGCTGCTCTTTGCTTTGCAGATAAAAAGCGATCCGGTCTTCAAACGCAAGTACTTCCTCCGCGCTTTCGACTTTATACGCGTCTCCGGTCAGGACATGTTTCGGATTATGGATGTAGATCGTCCCGCTAAGCTCGATCACGCCGGTCTGCGGATCCCAAGCCAGCTCGATCTCAGTTTCCGGAAAAAACTTCGGCAGTTCCTGTTCCAAAAATTTGATAAGATTAGTTTTTTTCATTGTTTTTCTCCGATCCAGCCGTGGTGTGCGGCATCGATTTCGCTTTTTTTGATCCCGGTAAGATACGGATTGCCGGCGACCGCAAAACGCAGCGGCCAGACGGTCCAATGTCCCTTGTTCGGGATCCCGACGCGCGGCATCATCAAGATCTCGCGCGGCTGGCGCGCTTTTTCCGGCACCAGTTCAAGCGGCCCGTCAAAGATCGACGTCCCATATAAAGCGCGCGGCAGGCCAAGCGCTTCCACCAGTTTTCCGGGACCGTTCGTCAGCTGCGCCATATTTTTTGCTTTTGGGCGGCGTTCTTTCATCAAAGGGATCCCCGCGCCGGGTTCGATCGCACGGATCATGACCCCTTCTGGTGTTCCGGCACTTTTTGTCACGATATTCAAGATCAAATGGGTATGCATCGTGTATAAATAGATCGTTCCGGCCGCCGCATACATTGCCGCAAGACTCGGCGTCTGACGCCCGCCGTAGCTGTGTGCTGCGCGGTCGAGCGGCCCTAAATATGCTTCGGCATCGACGATCCAGCCGCCGGTCGCGCCAGCTGGTCCTGAATAAGATAAATACTGCCCCAAGAGTGCTTGCGCGACATAAGTCGTCGGTTTGGTTTCAATGATTTCTTTGATCGACATAGTGTCACCTCTCACCCATGATACTCGAAAATCCGCATGATTTCACCTAGATTTCCTCGCCCGCATTCTCTGCTATAATGTAGACAAGAAAAAGGAGCTGAATCGCCATGGAAAAACCCTTGGCATACCGCATGCGGCCGCGCGAACTTTCTGAAGTCGTCGGCCAGACACATCTGCTGGGTCCCGGTAAGATCATTCGGCGGATGGTCGAGGCAAAGCTGTTGTCGTCAATGATTCTATACGGACCGCCCGGCACCGGAAAAACCAGCATCGCCAGTGCGATCGCCGGCTCAACGCACTACGCATTCCGGTCTTTGAATGCTGCGACCGATTCCAAAAAAGACTTGCAGGTCGTTGCTGAAGAAGGAAAGATGTCAGGCGGGGTCGTTTTATTACTAGATGAAGTCCACCGACTCGATAAAACCAAACAAGATTTTCTGCTGCCTTTTTTGGAAAATGGCAAAATCATTTTGATCGGTGCAACGACAGAAAATCCATATTTTTCGATCAATCCGGCGATCCGCAGCCGGCTGCAGATTTTTGAGGTGAAGCCTTTGACGGCTGCCGAGATCCTTCCAGCCCTTAAACGAGCACTGAAAGATCCTGAACGCGGTTTAGGAAAAGAGCATGCTGAACTGCCGCCCGCAGGCCTCGCCTTTTTGGCAGAACGCTCAGGCGGCGACTTGCGCAGTGCACTGAATGCGCTGGAGCTCGCAATCAAATCGACTGCACCGGCAGCTGACGGTACGCGGCATGTCACTATCACTGATTTGGAAGAAAGCCTGCAGCAGAAAACATTTGCGTTCGATAAAGACGGGGACGCACATTATGACTTGATCTCCGCCTTTCAAAAATCGATCCGCGGCAGCGATGTCGATGCCGCGCTTCATTATTTAGCACGGCTTTTAGCCGGCGGCGATCTGAAAAGCGTCACCCGGCGTCTCTTAGTGATCGCATATGAAGACATCGGCTTAGGCAATCCAAATGCTTGTGCACGCACTGTCCAAGCGGTCACCGCAGCTGAGCGTTTAGGCTTGCCGGAAGGCCGGATCCCGCTGGCTGATGCGGTGATCGATCTGGCGCTTTCGCCGAAATCAAATTCGGGGATCGCTTCATTTGCAGCGGCTGAAAAAGATCTCGCAGCGGGGTCCGCCGGCGAAATTCCGCGCTTTCTCCAAGATGCACATTATTCCGGGGCAAAAGCACTCGGCCGCGGTCAAGAATATCGTTACCCGCATGATGACCCGCGCGGCTGGGTCGCCCAGGAATATTTGCCGAAAGGCTTGCGCGGCAAGCATTACTATCAAGCAAAAACGACGGGAAAATATGAAGCGGCCCTTAAAGCGCGCTACCAGCAGCTCCAAAAATGGAAACACGATTCCGAGAAAAACGTTTCCAAAAAATAAGCTTTTTGAATTGCGTCTCTTTGCCGGCTGTGCTATTATGAAGGTGGGAAATCTGTGATGTACGAGTTATCCTTCGCTGTGTTGACCGAACATATTATCATTGATACGGGACTTTGTTGTGCGATTGGTGTGAACATGCCTTTTCTCTTGGTAGTTCTAATCCATGAACCTTAAGACCCACCTGCTTGTTTGCGGGATCAATACTATGGGATAAGAAACGGCATCTACGGATCTACCCATTTAGTTTGACCTTGGCGGCTCGTCTTCGGACAAGCCGCTTTCTTTGTATCATCGATTATTTGTAAGGAGCGGATAGCGTGACAACGATCATTTTGCTTATTTTCGGATTTTTATTGATCTTGACTAGTTTTGGGATCCGGCAGTTTGCGCCGGAGTTTCTGCAGCAGCTCAAGATTCCGCAGCCCGAACGCTTCGTGCGTCCCTATTGGCTCGCTTACCTCGCGATCGGTGTTTTGAGTCTCATCGCCGCCTACTTTGGCTCGATTTATGCCGCGTTGGCGCTGGTTTTTACGACACTTTTGATCTCGAGCTACTTTGCGATGGTCATCAATCGGCGGATCCGTTAGCAGGAAACGTTTCCTTTTTTGGGGTTTTTGAGCTAAAATAAACGTAATAAAAGGATCAACAAATGGAGGAGAGTTGCTTATGCTACAACAATATCGCACGATCATGGTTGCCGTTGACGGGTCGAAAGAAGCGGAGCTGGCGTTCAAGAAAGCGGCAAACGTTGCCTTCAGGAACCATGCCAAATTGATTTTAGCGCACATCATTGATACCCGTGCTTTCCAAACGGTCTCGTCTTTTGACAATATTTTGGCAGATCAAGCAACTGAAACCGCGAAAAAAACGTTGGGTGAATACACGGAATATGCAAAGAAACTGGGTGTCAACGAAGTCAGCTATGTCTTGGAATTCGGCTCGCCGAAATCGATCCTCGCCAAACAGCTGCCCGAAGAGCATCATGTCGATCTCCTCATGATGGGAGCGACTGGCTTGAATGCCGTCGAACGGCTCTTTATCGGTTCTGTTTCGGAATATGTCATCCGCAACGCCGCATGCGACGTCTTGATCGTCCGGACTGACTTGGAAAGCAAACCGATCAAAATTGAAAAAGAAAAAAATAAATAAAAGAATAGAATATAGTAAAGAGGCTGGGACAAAAGTCATGTCCCAGCCTCTTTTTCCGAATAAATGGCGTTTCAAAAGCAGCTTCTTCGGATCAGGAGCCGAAAAATCTCAAAATATAAGAAACTATTTTTGGATTTTTCTTCTTATTTCTCGAAGCGGAAGGCTGGCACAGCCTGGATAAACAGTATTTTTACGACAGTTCTGTTTTCCCGGTATACAGCTGATAGTACATTCCGTGTTCTTTGATCAACTGGTCATGCGTGCCGCGTTCGATGATCCGCCCATGCTCCATCACCATGATCACATCGGCGTTTTGGATCGTTGAAAGCCGGTGAGCGATCACAAAGACTGTCCGTCCTTCCATCAAGCGGTCCATCCCCGCCTGCACGAGGCTTTCCGTCCGTGTATCGATGCTTGATGTCGCTTCATCCAAGATCATCACCGGTGGATCAGCGATTGCCGCCCGGGCGATCGCGATCAGCTGACGCTGTCCTTGCGAGAGTCCCTCGCCGTCTTCCGTGATCATCGTATCAAAGCCTTGCGGAAGGATCTCGATAAAGTGAACTGCGTTGGCAAGTTCAGCCGCTTTCATAACGTCTTCGTCGGTCGCGTCCAGCTTGCCGTAGCGGATATTTTCGCGGATCGTGCCGGTAAACAAATGCGTGTCCTGCAGAACCATCCCCAGCGAGCGGCGCAGTGAATCTTTTTTGATGTCCGAAATGTTGATGCCGTCATAAAGGATCTTGCCGGTTTTGATTTCATAAAAACGGTTGATCAAATTAGTGATCGTCGTTTTCCCCGCCCCGGTCGAACCGACGAACGCGACTTTCTGACCCGGTTCAGCATAAAGCGAGATATCGTGGAGCACCAAGTGATCGGGCTGATAGCCGAAATCGACATCTTCAAAACGGACATCGCCGATAAGCCGCGTCAGGCGTGCCGGTCCCTGTTTTTGCGGCTGTTTCCACGCCCAGTGGCCCGTCCGTTCCCGCGACTCTTTGATCTCGCCCCCTGCGAGCGTCACATTGATCAAGGTCGTATTTCCGCGGTCGTCTTCCGGTGCTTCATCCAGCAGATTGAAGATCCGGCCTGCGCCGGCCAGTGCCATGATGACAAAGTTGATCTGCTGGGAAACGATGCTGATCGGCATATTGAGCGAGCGGCTCAGCTGCAGGAAGCTTGCCAAACCGCCGAGCGTCATTGCAGCCATCGCATGATGATGCAAAATCAGCATTCCGCCCAGCACCGCGATCAATACGTACTGCAAGTTCAGCAAATTCATCATCAGCGGCATCAAAGTGTTCGCATAGCTGTTGGCTGTATTAGCGGCACTTTTCAATTGTTCATTGAGCGTATCGAAGCCCGCGATCGTTTCTTTTTCGTGGTTGAAGATCTTGACGACTTTCAAGCCGTGCAGCCGTTCTTCGATAAAGCCGTTCAACTCTCCTAGTGACTTTTGCTGCAACCCAAAATATTTTCCCGAACGGTTGGAGATCCAGCGAATCGCCAAAAGCATCAGCGTAACAGCAATTGCCACGAACAGTGTCAGCGGGATATTGACGGAGAACATCGCGACAAAGATCGCCAAAAAAGTAAAAAGTGCTGCTAAAAGGTTCGGCACGCTGACCGAGATCATTTGCCGCAAAGTATCGATATCGTTCGTATAATGGCTCATGATGTCTCCTTGCGTGCGCGAATCGAAGTAGCCGATCGGCAGCGACTCCATGTGCGAAAACATGTCATCGCGGATCTTCTTTTGGGTCCCTTGGCTGATCCGGACCATCATCCAGTTGAAGGCCAGTGTCGCAAAGACGCCGGCTAAATAGAGGCCGCCCATCTTGCCGATCGCCAGCAGCAATCCTGAAAAATCGCGGCTGCCGCTTTTTAAGATCGGCAGAATATATTGATCGATCACGACTTTTAAAAACAGCGAGCCGGAAACATTGGCGACCGAAGAGATCAAGATCAAGAACAGGACGATCAAAAGTTGTGTATGAAAATTGTCCCACATCACCAGCCAGAGGCGTTTCAGTGTTTTCAGAGGATGATTCGGATTTCCTTTTTTATTTTCCATCTTATTTGAATCCCTCCTGCTGCGTATTGTACATTTCCTGATAGATCTGATCGTGCGCCATCAGCTCAGCATGCGTACCGATGCCGTGGATCTGGCCATTTTCCAAGACGATCGTGCGGTCAGCATCTTGGACCGAGGCGATCCGCTGAGCAATGATAAACGTCGTCATCCCGGGGATCGCTTTTTTCAAACCTTCGCGGATCAAGCGGTCGGTCCGCGTATCGACCGCAGACGTCGAGTCATCTAAGATCAAGATCTTCGGCTGCTTGAGAAGTGCGCGCGCGATCGTGAGCCGCTGCTTTTGACCGCCGGACAGATTCGTGCCGCCTTGAGAAAGCATCGTTTCGTACCCTTCCGGAAGGGTCGCAATAAACTCTTCAGCTTGGGCGATCTGGCAAGCGCGTTCCAGTTCTGCCTGTGTCGCTTCCGGATTTCCCCAGCGCAGATTCTCAGCGATCGTACCGCTGAAAAGGACATTATTTTGGAGGACCATCGCGACTTGATCGCGCAGCCGCGAAAGATCATATTTGCGGACATCTGCCCCGCCGACCAGAAGTTTGCCGCTTGTGACATCATAAAGGCGCGGGATCAGTTGGACAAGCGTCGATTTGGAACTGCCGGTGCCGCCGACGATCCCGATCACTTCGCCGCTTTTGGCGTGGAACGAAATATCTTTCAAAGCGAGTTTATGGACATCATCGCAATAGCTGAATGAAACATGGTCGAATTCGACCTCGCTGTTCGCCAGCGTTTCAAGCGGCTCCGCCGGATTCGTCAAGTCGCTTTTCTCTTGCAGGACCGCGACGATCCGTTCGGTACTGGTGCGCGCGATCAAGACCATCACGAAGACGTTTGAAAGCATCATCAAACTCATCAAGATCTGACCGACGTATGTGAACATACTGACGAGTTCGCCAGTCGTCATCGTCTGCGCGGCGATCAAATGTGCGCCGACCCACGAAACCAAAAGCATGCTCAAATAATTCGAAAACTGCATCAAGGGCGAGTTGAGGGCAACGATCTTTTCAGCTTTCATAAAGTTGCGATAGATCTTTTCCGAAACCCCTTGAAATTTTTTGTTTTCGTAATCTTCGCGCACGTAGCTTTTCACCACGCGGATCCCTTGCAGATTTTCTTGAACGACATTGTTCATTTGATCATAGATCTTGAAAACTTTGTCGAATAGAGGATGCGCGAAACGAATGATCAGAAACAAGCCGACGAACAGGCCCGGTACGACCCAGAGGATCGTTCCAGCGAGTTCTGCGTTGACTTTGAAGGCCATCGCGATCGAAAAAACAAACATCAGCGGGCTTCTGATCAAGAGCCGAATGATCATCTGATAAGCGTTTTGAACATTCGTCACATCGGTCGTCAAACGCGTCAGCAAACTCGACGGCGAAAAGCGGTCGATGTTCGAAAAAGAAAAACTTTGGATATTGACGAACATATCGCGGCGCAGATTTTTGGCAAACCCCGTCGAGGCGATCGCAGCAAAGCGGCCGCTCAAAACCCCTAAGATCAGCGCGGTGATCGCGGCCACCGTCAGCCACATTCCGTAATAAAATATTTTATCCTGATCGCCGGCGCTGACCCCTTGATCGATCAAGGCTGCAACTAAAAGCGGCATCACGATATCCATCAAGACTTCGCCGGTCACAAATGCCGGAGTCAGCCAAGAAGCTTTTTTGTATTCTCGAATGCTTTTCATCAATATGCGTATCATTTATCCATTCTCCTTTATGCACCGAAAGAAAAAAGAAAACCCGGCCGAAACCCGAACTGCAGGGGTTTGACCAGGAACTTTCGGCCCGGTACACGATCGAAAGCGGCTTTCGAATCAGAGCGCGGCGCGCCGTCACATAAATATTCGGCCGGCTGCGATCGTGTTTTTATTGTGCTATGTATTGATTTGGGTTTGGACCGGCTCTTTGACGCCGACGCTGACTAAAAGTGCCAAATCGACGGCCTCCATGATGCAGGGAGTCAAGTGGCACACCCGCTCTTTGAGGCGCGATTTATCGATCGTGCGGATCTGCTCCAGCAAAATCACCGAATCGCGTTCGATGCCGGTTTCCACCGCACGGATCGCGATATGAGTCGGCAGCTTGGGTTTTGCGATTTTGGCCGTGATCGCCGCAACGATCACTGTCGGCGAAAAATGATTGCCAAGATTATTTTGAATAATCAGAACCGGCCGCGTCCCCCCCTGCTCAGAGCCGATGACCGGCGACAAATCGGCAAAAAAGATATCTCCTCGCTTGACCATTTTCTCACTCCTTTCTTTTAAGATCAATCCGCAGAATCGCGATATACCCGCGGGATCCGCGGCGAGAAGCAGCATGCCACTTCATAATGGATCGTATCGGCATATTCAGCGATCTCTTCCAAAGTGATCGCATCGTTCCCGCTGGCACCGACTAACGTAACCGTCGTCCCTTCCGGAAAACGCTTTGGCAAACGGATCATCAGCTGATCCATGCAAATCCGCCCAATGATCTCACAGCGCACACCTTCAACGAGCAGTTTAAAGCCTTGCATGCGCCGCAGCCAGCCATCCGCGTAGCCGATCGGAATCGTCCCGATCCACTCGGCCGTTTCGGTCACATATGTTTTACCGTAACTGATCCCTTCACCAGCCGCGACTTCTTTGACTTGCGTCAGCTCGCTCGTCATACTAAGCGCGGGTTTCAGCGGATAAGGAAGTGCCAGCGCTGCCCCGGATGGATTCAGTCCATATAAAGCGACACCGTAGCGCACCATGTTGCCGATCTCGCCGGCGTCATGCCACAAGGCGGTCGCTGAATTGCTGACGTGGATGTAAGGCGGACGTACCGGCAGCGCCGCTACCGCTTGCGAAAAACGTTTGGCTTGTTTTTGGTAATACTTCTCATCTGCTTCATCAGCGGTCGCAAAATGCGTGAAGATCCCTTCAAAATCGAACGCCGCTTCATCTAGTAAAAAGCGTGCCGCTTCGTGCACTTCTTCCGGCGTGCGGAACCCGATCCGCCCCATCCCGGAATCAACTTTCAAGTGGATCTTGAGCGGCTGGCGGTTCGGCAGCGTTTTCCAAACTCCGCCGCACGCTTCGAGCCATTCGAGACTCCCGGCGGTCACCGCAAGATCATACTGCATCAAAAAACTCAAATATTGCGGATCGATCATGCTCAAGATCAAGATCGGTTCAGTAAAGCCCGCTTCGCGCAACTGGATCCCTTCATCCATCACAGCGACACAAAAACCGTCGACTCCTGCTTCTTCGCACGCTTTTGCGACCGGGACTGCCCCGTGTCCATACGCATCTGCTTTGACGACGGCAAACATTTCTTTGCCAACCAGTCTTTTTTTCTCATTTTTGATATTTTCGCGGATCGCTCCCAGATCAACTGTGATCCGTGTCGCCCGATGTCTGCCGATAACCATTGAAAATCACTAGCCTCTTTCCTCTAAGATGACTTCTGCCATCGCATAATCTTTTGTATGGGTGATCGAGACATGATGGATCCCCTCGAAAGGACTCATTGTCATGATCGGCGCTCCCGCGTCGTTCGTCAGTGTCTCGATCTCCTGCAGACCGACTTTGCCGATCCCGGTCCCCCAAGCTTTGCTGAACGCTTCTTTACAGGCGAAGCGTCCGCCTAAATATTCGATCTGGCGGCGCCGCTCCAGCTTGGAAAATTCGCTGAATTCGCGCGGCGTCAAGGTTCGTTTAATAAAAAGCGGCTTTCTTTCAATGATTTTATTGATCCGCTTTAAATCGACCAGGTCGATCCCGATTCCTCTAATCAAGGAACTATCACCTCTACTTTGATGTTCTTACTAATTATAGCATTTTCTTTTCAAATGCCTAGCACGAAAGCAGAAAAAGCGTGAAAATCGGATGATTTTCACGCTTTTAGCTGCGCTGTTCGGATTTTGCAGTTATTCTTTTTTCTCTTGGTCCTCATGATCATTATTATCGTGGCGAAAAAGGTGCCGTTCCGGCTCCTCTTCTTCTTTTTCCTCTTCGGTCGGCCGGTTGTCGCGTTCGGTAAAGTCGACTTTCAACGTCAATAGACGCGAACCTTCCATTTGCTCCGAGGTCAGCTTGATGCCGTCGACTTCAAACGATAAATGTTCGTTTTCATCCGGGATCATCCCAAGGGCAGTGATCAAATATCCGGCCATCGTATCGACGTCGTCCATCTCGAGCTTGGTGTCGAACGCTTCATTGAATTCATCGATCAGCATCTTCCCTTGGATCATGTAAACGTGTTCCGTCAGCTGGGTATAAAGCGTTTCGACTTCATCGGACTCGTCATCGATCTCGCCGACGATCTCTTCCAGCAGATCTTCAAGCGTCACCAGTCCGCTCATCCCGCCGTATTCATCTAATAAGATCGCCATTTGATTGCGGGTCTTTTTCAACTCGTACAACAAGTCATCGATATAGATCGTTTCCGGGACAAACAGCGGTTCATGGATCAAGTCATGCAAGTTGATCTCTTCAAAACTTTTATGACGGACTGACTTCAAAAGATTCTTGATATGCAGGATCCCGATCACTTTATCTTTATCTTCATGATACACTGGGATCCGCGAATAATTTTGCGAAAGGATCTCATCGATGTTTTCCATCACGTCGTCATCGATATCGACCATAAACGCATCTGTCCGGGGAACCATCACTTCGCGCGCGACTTTCGTGTCGAGCGAGAAGATCCCTTGGAGCATTTCGACTTCTTCTTTTTCCAACACGCCGTCCGTCTCTAACATATAACGCATTTCTTCACGTGTGATCTTCGACTCTTCATCATCGAAAGTCATCGGTGTCAGCCGTGCCAAAAGAGAAGTCGACGCTGTCAACAGCCATACGAAAGGCCGCATGATCGTCCCGACGACATGGATGATCGGCACACTGACGTTTGAGATCTCTTCGGATTTGTTCAGCGCGATCCGCTTCGGATACAATTCACCGAATACGATCGAGACATACGTCAAAAGCGCTAAGATCAAAACGCTTGAAAGACTTTTTGCCCACGAAGCATTCCCCAGTGCGAGCGCTAATCGTGCAGAAAGCGTCTCTGCCAAGGAAGCCCCTGACAAGATATTGATCAGCGTGATCCCGACTTGGATCGTCGATAAAAAATTATTCGGATCATGCAAAATCTTGGAAAGCCGCTGACTTTTTTTATCTCCGCTGTCTGCGCGCTGCTCCACCCGCGTTTTGTTCAAAGAAACGAGCGCCATTTCCGAGCCTGAGAAAAAAGCATTGAGCACAGTCAAAAAAATCAGCAATAATATCTGCGCTAATAACGATCCACTATCCGGATCAGCTTGCATAAAGCATTCTCTCCTATTCTAAAAAAACAATCATCTGATAAATATAAAAAAATCGTACCACAACCATAGTTCTTTTTCAATATTATACCCTTCGGAAGACTACTCTTTCGGCTCCGCCGTTTCACTGCCCGCTTCCGCCGGATCTGCGGGGCCTGCGAGTGCTGCTTCCTTATTATGTTTGGACAGCTGAAAGATATTATAGACATAACGGACCACCGTGCGCAGGATCGCATAGACCGGCACTCCGAGGAACACTCCCAAAAGACCGGACAGGTTGCCGGCAACGAGCAGGATCACGATGATCGTCAGCGGATGGATCTCAAGCGTTTTGCCGATGACATTCGGATAAATGATGTTCCCGTCCAGCTGCTGGACGATCAAAACAACGACACAGCACCAGATCGCTTTGATCGGATCGGTAAAAAGCGTCACGATCACGGCCGGCAAGAGACCCAAGTAAGGCCCGAGATAAGGGATCAGATTCGTCAAACCGGCAGTGATCCCGAACAGAAACGCATAATCAACGCCTACCAGCAGATAGCCGATGAATGTGAACGTCCCGACGAACAAACACTCGATCGCTTGCCCGCTGATATACGTTGAAATCGTTTCGTTCATTTTCTTCAGCAGTTCGACCGCTTCGTCCTGCAAGCTTTTCGGCATCATTTTGCGGATCGCCGGTAAAAATTTATCGCCGTCTTTCAGCATGTAAAACAGCATGAACGGCACCGTGATCAACACCATCCCGACTTTGCCGATCACCGTGATCAGCGAGCCCATCGAAGTGCTCAGCTGGTTGAAGAACTTCTGCACTAAACCGCCGTAATCGATATTGATACTATTCAAATAGCTTGTCAGATTGATTTTTTTGAAGAACGGTTCATTTGCCAGACTGCGCAGCCATTTTTCCAAATCTTCATAGATCGTCGGCACATTGCTGGCCAGCGAAGAAAGCTGCTGGAAGAGATTCGGGAAGATCGCCATCACGGCGACTGCTAAAAGCCCGACTAAAAGCAGCAGTACTAAAATAATGGCGATGATCCGTTTGACTTTGAACTTCTCAAGCAGCTTCACTAGCGGATTCAGCACATAATATAAGAAGCCGGCGATCAAGACCGGTGCGAACAAAGTCGAAAAAAAAGTCCCGAGCGGGGAAAATAAAAAGCTGATCTTGCTGCACATAAAAATAAACGTTGCGATGACCAAGGCCCAAACGGACCAAAACATCAGTTTTGACTGTTTGAGACGTTCCATACTCATTCCTCCATCGTTTGCTTTATAATTCTATTACTTCCAGTATACTAAAAAGGAAGCTGAAATAGAAAGAAAAGAGGAAAATTATGAAAAAAGAAATCTTCCATACGCGTGATTTAGCGAGTCCGATCTACCGCGATGCGCTCCAATTGCGAAAAACGATTTTCGTTGGCGAGCAAGGGGTCCCGCTTGCCGAAGAGGTCGATCAAAATGAAGCTGCTTGCGAACATTTCGTCCTATATACCGAAAACAAGCCAGTCGCCACTTGCCGCCTTTTACCGATGCCGGAAAGTGTCGGCAAGCTGCAGCGGATGGCAGTCGCAAAAGAAGCGCGCAAACACGGCTATGGCCGCGAGCTGATCAAGGCTTGCGAAAGCTGGGCTGCCGCGAACCGCTTTCAGATGATCCGTTTGGGCGCGCAGCTTTCTGCACTGCCCTTTTACGTACGGCTGGGCTACCGCGCGTATGGACCGGAATTTCTGGATGCCGGGATCCGCCACCGGATGATGGAAAAAAGACTATGAAAGATCGATGATGTGATTTTTAACGCTGAACTGCAAAAGGTCGGCATAATTTTCAACTTTCAGTTTTTTGCGGATATTCGTCTTATGGACTTCGACCGTCTTGACTGAAATAAAAAGTCGTTCGGCGATCTCTTTGTTTTGATAACCGAGTGCGATCAAAGGCAGGATCTCTTTTTCGCGTTTGGAAAGCGTCTCATACAGCGAACGGACCACCTCTGTGCGCAGTTCCGCCAGCTGCTCAGCAGTGTAGCCGGGATAGACCTGCTCCCCTTGATATACGCGGCGGATCGCGTCCAAGAGCAGCTCCTCTTTTTCTTGTTTCAAAATAAAACCGTCCGCGCCGGCATCAAGCGCTTCTTTGACATAGCTTTCCTCGTCGTGCATCGTCAAAATAATGACTTTGACTTTTGGAAACTCTTCTTTGATGCGGCGGGCCGTCTTCAGGCCGTTTTCACCAGGCGGCATGCTGATGTCGAGCAGCAGCACATCAACTGCCTGCTGTTCGAGCTGCATGACCGTTTGCGTGCCGTCTTCTGCTTGGGCAACGACTTCCATATCAGGCTGCGCATTCAGCAAAAAGCTGAGTGCATTGCGGATCAGTTCATGATCATCACTGAGCATCAATCGCATGGCTTTCTCCTTTCTGCCGCGGGACCTCTAGCAAAATACGCGTCCCTTTCCCGCGGGCACTTTGGACTGAGAGGATCCCGTGAACGCTTTGGATGCGTTCTTCCATATTTTTCAGACCGAAACCGCTCGGTTCACGTTCAGAATCGAAGCCTTTTCCGTGGTCTTGGATCAAGACTTCAAGACGATTCTTTTCAAAATGAAACGCAAGGGTCGCTGTCTGAACGGCCGCATGGCGCAAAATATTGTTCAGTGCTTCTTGGATCACCCGATAAATGGCCGTTTCTGCGGCTGCACTGAGTTTAAACGGCGTTCCGGTGATCGTTTGCGTGACCGTGAGCATCGTCCGTTCCTTGAGTTGTTTGAGCAATACTGCGACAGCCGGCAAAAGGCCGCCGTCATCTAAAACACGCGGTCGAAGTTCAGTGACTAGTTCTTTGACTTCTTTCAAAACTTCCACGAAATGCTGATCGGTCTTCTCCAACCCAGCCGGCAATTCCTCGGCCGCCACCCACTTCAAGCCGCGGACTTCGAGCATCAGACTGTAAATACTTTGTGCCAGTCCGTCGTGCAGTTCGCGCGCCAACGAGCGGCGTTCTTTTTCATGCGCTTGATTCACATACTCGATCAAAAGCTGATTCATGACAAGCTCTTCGTTTTTTTCGGCCCATTCGCTCGGAAAAAGCCGCAACAAGCGGTGTGATTCGTCAAGACGGGTCAAGCTGCCGCGAAAACGCAACAATTTGCCGCGTTTGCTCTCGAGGACCAATGGAAAATTCGTCGGATCCTGTTTGATCTCCAGCGGACAGTGGAGACATTCATCTTTAATGCTATGTAATGAACATCCTTCACCAAGCGCGATCTCCATGATCTTTGCAAGCGGCACGGTCGCTGCTTTTTGAAGGCGCCGGCTTGCGGAATTAGCACTGACAACGCACTCGTCCTCATAGAGCCAAGCCGCTTCAGGCAGAGCTGCCAAGCATTTGTTCCATTGTTCAGCTTTCATCTTTTTCTCCTGCTTCCTCGATTTTTCGCTGCGTCTTTTCATCGATCAGCGCGCGAAACTCTTTCAGCTCAGGCACATCGGCTGCCAGCGCACGCCCATAAGTTAAATTAAAATCATAATCAAAATCGGCCGGCGTGCTCCCCTGATTATGCTGAATGATCGTTTCCAGCTTATCGAGCGCTTTGATCAGGCGCGCCTCCGAAGTTTTTCCTTCATTATATTCCTTCATTAAAGACAGCATTTCGCTGCGGCGTTCTGCCGAAAGCATGCTGAACAATTTTTCAGCATTTTCGCGCTCATGCCGATGCTTTTCTTCAGGGTCCTCCGCCAGCGGTGCGGCGACATCCCCGCTGTATGCTTCACCGGCATCATGGACCAGAGCCATTTTCAATACTTTCAGCAAGTCGTATTCATGCTCGCTTGCCACGATCCATGCGAGCATCGCCAGCCGCCATGAATGATCTGCGACACTTTCCTGCCGACCTGAACTTTCCCAAGCGGTCCGCAGCTCGACTTTCAACGCTTCCAGCATTTTTATGCTAGCGAGCAGCTTTTGACTATCCACTTTTTTCACCTCATCTATAAGTATAACAGAATTTCTTTTTGACAGATCGCTGAGCGCTGCAAGTTCAAAATCTTAGTAAAGGTTAGATGATTCTGCTTGACCGCAATCAAAAAAAAGGCCAAGATAAGCTTTGAATACAATTAGAAAGGAATGATTTTATGCGGAAAATGGCTCCAATTTTATCTCCAGTCGCCATTTTTACGATTTCACTCAGCTTAGCAACAACCACGATCATCGCTGATCATAAGAGCTATGCAACTCCGCAAACAACGACAACGAGCGTCTCGGATCAAAAGAAAGACGATCGCCGAACGAGCTCCAGCGCAGGTTCCACAGCTGAAAAAGAGCAAAGAAACTCCAGCGGATCTTCGACTGAAGCAAGCCGCGAACAGTCCGTTGCGTCGACCGGCTCCAGCTACCGCAAGACGAACAGCTCGCAAGCCAATAATACGTCCACTGATAATGATTACACAAATAATGACAGCTACTCGCAAAACTCTTCTTCCGCGACTCCGGCCTCAACGACGCCATCATCTGACGCCAATAAAACGCAAAACTCTTCTGCCGATGTCGAAAGCAATGTCCAAAATAACAATACGGCAAATGACCAGACAGGAGGAGGAAATTAAATGTTTACGATCATCAATGAGATCAATAATTTTTTCTCCTATTTAAACGTCAATTTGAAATTCAAAAATCGAATCGTCACTATTTTAGCCTCACTGCCCACGCTTTACCTTTTGCGCTTCGTCTACGGCTATTATCAAAACGAAAATTATGTGCGTGCAGTGCTTTTCGCGTTGTTGTTTCTCTTTTTTGCTTATTTTATCGTTTTGAATTACTTATACTATTTTAAAAATAAAAATGTTTCGTGGGATTTGACGCGCTTGATCGACCGCTTCGTGCCGGAGGGCGTCTTGCTGAAAGAAGAGGCTGCCGGACAACCCCATGTCCGGCCCGAAGCGATCCGCGGCAAAGAGCTCCCGGTCCAGACCACGACTCGGCAAGATCTTGATCTGCTGCATTTGATCAGCAAACTCGTCGATAAAGAGAAGCTGCCGATCCATGACTTGAATAAAGAAGAAGGATATTATATCGATCAGTACTGTCTCCTGCCTTATTACCATATCGAGGAGCTGAACGACAATGAGCTTTTGATCACTGCCGGCACCAGCTATGATGATCTAAAACCGCTGGGCAAGACGGTGCTCGATGAAGTCCATCCGCCATTCGTGCCGGTCGGCTTGTTTTTGACCGGCGGCAAATTCAAACAAAACGGCAAAATCTACAAAGAACCTTATCAGCTGCATTTGATGGTCGAAGAAAAACATCCGGCCGATTGGGAAGAAACTCCTGAAATCGGTTCACGCGTCAAAAGACATCACCGCAAATAGCGGCGATGTCTTTTTTAGATATGCAGATCAACGACTTTCGTTCCGTGGACCTCTGCGGCGTCGAGAGCGCGGATGATCTTCGCTCGATTTTCAGGCGTGATCCCGCCGCCTGGCAAAATCACCAAGCGTCCTTTGGCATGAGCAATCAATTGTTTCAGCCAATCGATATGTTCTTCCAGCGGCTCATTGAGCGCCCCGCCATGCGTCAGGATACGACTGACCCCGTGATCCGCCAGCCAGTCGATCGCCTTCAGCTGCTGAGAATGCGAAAGGGCATCAAAAGCCATATGAAACGTGATCGCTAACGGCGCGGCTTCCTTGATCAAACGAAGGAGCAGCTCTTCATCAAGCCAATCTTTTTTCAAGCAGCCGAAAACGACCCCATCCGCTTGCAGCCGGCGCGCCATCCGGATATCTTCTTCCATGATGCAGTTTTCTACTATATTATAAGAGAAATCACCGCCGCGCGGACGGATCATCACCATGACCGGTACATTTCTTCGCTGCGCGTAACGGACGGTCTCAGCGATCACCCCCGCCGAAGGGGTCGTACCGCCAACAGCCAGATTATCGCAGAGTTCGATGCGGCCGGCACCGCGGGCGATCGCTAGCGGAATATTAGTGAAATTTTCTGCACAAAATTCTTTAAGGATCCTTTTTTCCATCGCTTTTCCTTTCTAAATAACGAGATTTTGTGAAGTGTTTGCGAAATTCAAGTAATATTACCTCTTTCCTGCAACGTTTGTAACAAACACGGCAAGTGCCTGTTAGACCGGCACTTGAACCCTGTTACAATTATTAAAAATAATTAAACACAAAAATATATTCTAACCATTTATCACTTGCAAGGTTCATTATATCAGTCTTTTTCCGCGTTATTTCCAGTTTTTGATGACAAAGATTAAAATTTTTCTCAGATTACAATTCTGTCATATACCCTGTTTTTTTGAAACTTTATTGTAAACAAGTGTAACTTTACTTTCACCTACGCAATACTTATTCATGCTAAACTTCATTTTGTTGTTAGATAAACAAACAAAAAAAACACATGAAGGAGCACAACATGAAATCAATCAAATCTATTATCTTAGGAACGACACTTGCACTTGGAGTTGGAATCTTTGGCGGCGCAGCAAATGCTTTCGCAGATAGCTCATATACTATTAAATCAGGCGACACTTTGTCTACGATTTCTCAACAATTTGCAGGAGACAACAGCTTGGTAAGCTCGATCGCCAGCGCTAACGGCATCAGCGACGTCAACATGATTTTTGCTGGCGAAACGATCACTGTTCCTGATGGCGCAACGACCACTGCTCCAGTACAACAAGAACAAACTTATGTTGAACCTGCAGCACAAGCTGCTCCAGTACAACAAGAACAAACTTATGTTGAACCAGCTCAAACAACTGCTGCAGCAACTACACAAACTGCAAGCACTTCTTACACTGGTACTTCTTCTTCAGCTAAAGAATGGATCGCAGGCAAAGAATCTGGCGGTTCTTACAGCGCAACGAACGGCCGCTACATCGGCCGCTACCAATTAGATTCTTCTTACTTGAATGGCGACTACTCGGCTGCCAACCAAGAACGCGTTGCTGACAACTATGTATCTAGCCGCTACGGCTCTTGGGAAGCTGCTCAATCTTTCTGGCAAGCTAACGGCTGGTACTAAACAGTCCCATACAAATCCAAAAAGCAATCAGAGAAATCTGGTTGCTTTTTTTGTCTTTATTTTTTTTTAGAAAATTTCGCGTAATAAGCCGCTAAATATTTCAATGTCAGACTATTCGGCTGCTTGAGCAATTGAAGCGGTGCGCCTTGTGCCATGATTTTCCCGCCTTCTTCACCGCCGCGCGGGCCAAGATCGAGCAGATGATCGGCATTGAGCATCAGATCCAAGTCATGTGTGATCAAGATGATCGTCGCCCCGCGGTCCAGCAGCTGTTCCAACACTTTGATCAAGACTTGGACATCTAACGGATGCAATCCGACAGAAGGTTCATCAAAAACAAAGAGCTGGTCCAAATCCTTTTTATACAAATGTTTCACGAGCTTCAGGCGCTGCGCCTCGCCGCCGGACAATTTCGGCGTGCTTTCACCGACATGCAAGTATCCCAGACCCAAGTCATTCAAAAGATTCAGCTGTCGGGCGATCTGCGGAACACTTTTCATGACCGGGATCGCTTCTCGGATCGAAAGATCTAATATGTCAACGATCGAATATCCATGCCACTTGATCTGCTGGATCGCTGGTTTGAAACGCGTCCCGTGGCAAGTTGGACAAATCTCTTCCATATCAGGCAAAAATTGGATATCGAGGGTGATCGATCCGGTCCCGCCGCAAGTTGGGCAGGCGCCCTCTTTATTATTGTATGAAAAATACGAAAGATCATACCCGCGCTCTTTTGCAGCTGGCTGAGCAGCAAACAATTTTCGTAAATTATCCATGATATTCGTATACGTTGCGACCGTTGAGCGTTCATTTTTGCCGACCGGACTGGCGTCGACACTGATCACCTGACTGATCGGTGATTCGAGCGACGATACTTGCGGCGGCAATGCTTCGCCGCGCGCTCTTTGCCGGATCGCCGGCACCAAGCTGTTCAAAATCAAACTGGTTTTCCCAGCCCCTGAAAAGCCGGTCACCGCTGTGATCGCATGTGTCGGGATCGTGGCTTCGATATCATGCAGATTGTAATAATCGCTGATCGAAAAACGGATCGGCGGTGTTTTTTCTTGCTGCGCTGCCGTGTGCACGAGAACTTGCGCTTCTCCTGTTAAGAAGGGCGCGATCAGCGAATTTTTATTTTTTTCGAGTGCGGCCGGTGTTCCTTGGGCGATCACGCGCCCGCCCGCAGCTCCTGAGCCCGGTCCGATCTCGATGATCTCATCTGCACTGCCGATAATATCGATTTCATGATCCACCACGACCAGTGAATTTCCTTGAGCAAGAAGTTCATTGAATACTTGCAAAAGCCCGCGCACGTTGTCGGGATGAAGTCCGATCGACGGCTCATCTAAAACATATAAGACGCCGGTCGTCTCGCTTCTGAGCGTCCGCGAAAGCTGGATCCGCTGTAATTCTCCGGTAGAAAGTGTGTTCCCGCTGCGCAGCAGCACCAAATAATCGAGTCCCAAATTGAGCAGCGGGTCCAGATCTTCATGCAGATCTTTAAAAAGAGCGGCCGCCATCGCGTGCATATTAGCCGGAAGTGTCGCGATCACCGCTTTCTGCCAAGCCGGCAAAGCCCCCAGTGTCATATTTTGGACTTCCGCGATGTTGCTTGCGCCGGCCAACTGAGTCAAAAGCTTTGGATCAAGCCGTGAACCGTGGCATTTCGGACACGTCGAAAAATGAAAAAAACGATTGATGCGGGCGATCGAGCGCTCGCTTTTTGAGGTAGCAAGTGAATCGAGCACCGCATCATATGCATTTTCATATAAGGCATTGTTCATATGGAAAACGCGGCCGTTCGCACTCTTCAAATCGATCGGATAATGCGCTTTTTTCCCGTGGAGCACGATTTCTTTTTCTTTTTTACTCAATTCTTTGTAAGGAATATTGGTCCGCACCCCGATCTTTTCTGCGATCACATGCATAAAATTACGCCCCGGCAAACGCCAAGAAGCGACCGCCCCATCTGCCAAGCTCAAATTCGGATCAGCGATCAGTTTCGACTCGTCAAGCGTCCGAACTTTTCCGGTTCCGTGACATTCAGGACAAGCGCCGACGGAATTGAAAGAAAAATCCTCCGCAGCAAAAACGTGGAAACGCTCGCCGCAAGTTGGACACTTGATCGTTCCCATCAACGGATCGTTCATCGGCCGGTCCATCGCCTTGGCGATCTCGATCGTCGGCGGCACTCGGTGGCCGTTCGGACAAACAGGTGAGCCGAGCCGGGAGAAGATCAGACGAACGACGTTGAAGATCTCGCTCATCGTTCCGACCGTTGAGCGCTCATTTGGGATGCTTGGACGCTGCTTCAGCGCCAGTGCGGAAGGAATATGCCGGACTGTGCGCACTTTTGCTAGGGCGCTCTTTGCTAAGCGGTTCCGCGTATAGGTCGACAAGGCTTCCAAATAGCGGCGCGATCCTTCCGCGTAAAGAATGCCCATCGCAAGCGAAGTTTTCCCTGAGCCAGATAAGCCCGAGATCGCGACAAAACGGTCCAGCGGAATATCGACGTTGATTTTTTTTAAATTATTGACAGCGCCGCCGCGAACTTCGATCGCTTTTGGACGCTTGATTTCTCTCGATTTATTTTCCAATGTTCTTCGCTCCTTCAGCTAGTCTTTGTTCAAAGGATAGCACAAGTTGTTAGATTCATGTGCTATCAGCCCTTTGCACAAAAAAAGAGACTCCCGTCGGAATCTCTTTATCTGGAGAAATTATTTTGTGCGGATCGGATCGATCACGGATTTCGTATCAAAGAATTCATTCAATACAGTATTTTTGCCGTCGAGTTCCGATTTAAAGCGGATCCCGTCGACATTGATGCGCGCTTGCCGCAAATAGCCGTCCTCCAGTTGTGCCCAAGCCGGAACTGAAGCATCAACGTTGCAGTAAACCTTGAATCCTTGGCCTTTCAAATAATCATACTTCGGATTGCCGTCGTACGGCTTGATGTCTGAAATATCTGCACCGAATGGATAGATCAAAATATCACTATCGCCGATCAGCGGTGCGACTTCATTCTTCCATTTTGAAGTATCTTCTTCAAGATTCGGCAGCGGCGTTTTCGTGAAATTCAAATGGCCCCACGAATGTGAAGCAAATTCCCAACCATCGGTGCGCAGCGCTTCCGCGACTTTTTTTGCTTTTTCGCCTTCTGCCTTTGTTTTCTCATTATCACCGTATTCGCTGACGGATGAGCGGTAGCCGAGCGTGCCGTTATAGCCTGTTAAAGCTAAGATCCCCTTAGCGCCGTGATAGGAAAAGTCGGGATGTTCATTCACAAATTCATCGATGATCGGCGCCATATCATATGCACCGTATTGTGTTTTGCCTGCAGCATCGATGTACGTATTGACGACTTTGCCGTCTTTGATCGTCAGATTTTTGGCAAATCCGTCGCCATCCATGTATTCGTAATAATTGACATCATCCTGCGAGATCACAAGCGGTTTTTTCCCTTCTGGCAGTTTGATCTCTTGATACGTCATTTTGCCGTTTTGATCGGCCACGATATCTTTCATCGCTACCAGCACAAATTGATTTTTATATAATTGATCGAGGATCTTTTTGAATTCATCGACGGTCACCATATAGTCGCGATATCCTTGGTCCTTCGAATCCCCATCAAAAGCACGGGCAGGATCTGCGATCAGCGAATGGAAGAACAAATGCGAGATCTTGCCGTTGTCCGGCCAAACGATCAGCTGCTCCTCTTCTTTTTTCAGCTGTTCGCTGAGCGCCTTGGCCTTTTTATCTTTGGCAGCATCTTTGTCTTGCAGAAGCTTCAGCGCCGCTTCGTAATTATATTGTTTGCCTAAAAATTCAGCTTGGGTGATGATGCTTTTTTCTGCTTTTTTTTCATCATCTTTTTTTGTCGCTTCTACTTTACTCACTCTTTGGGCGGTCTTTTGATTTTGCTTCAAATGATGATAGATTCCTACGCCGCTGTAGACGCCGATCGAAATGATCGCCAGCATTGCGACTGCGCCAATAATTTTCTTGATCATTTTCCCTTCCCACTCCCCTTTTCGTCTCCTTCTAAGTTACCAAAAAAAAGCCGCAAAGTATACCGCAGAAAAGTGAAAAGTCAACAATTTGCGATTACCACTTGTATTTTTTAATGAATATGTTACCCTTAAAAACATAAAATCAAATAGAACTTCTTCACAAAGGGGAGCCTGTCCGGCTGAGACTGATTAATTTCTAAACCCTTGTACCTGTTTCGATAATTCAAGCGTAGGAATTGTGAGAATCGGCTTATTTTATTGTGTCCTCCTTTGTGAACCCAAGTTCCAGAGGAGGACTTTTTTTGAACGAAAGAACCAAAGTATTGATCGAAGCAGCGATTTTCGCTGCACTGGCAATGGCCTTATCCTTGATCCCGGTAAAACTCGGCAGCAGCTTTTCCATCTCACTGGGCGAGATCCCGCTGACGCTGTTCGCTTTGCGCCGCGGCTGGAAGCCGGCTGTCTTTGCCGGCTTTATCTGGGGGCTGCTGCATTTCGCCTTGGGCCAAGTTGAATATTTGACCCCGATCCAAGTGATCATCGAGTATCCGCTGGCCTTCACGTTTGCCGGTTTTGCCGGGCTGATCGCCCCGCGTTTCCAGACAAACTTGATGCATGGTGATCGCCATCCTGCCGAACAAAACATCATCGTCGGCACATTGATCGGTTGTGTGGCCCGCTACTTCTGGCACTTTATTGCCGGCTTCATTTTTTGGGGCGCGTATGCGCTGTGGGGCCTCGGGCCAGTTGTCTTCTCGCTTGTTTTGAACGGTCTTTCGATGCTCGCTACCGCGATCGTGACGATCGTCGTTTTAGAAATTATTTTCGTCAATTATCCGAAGATCTTCAAACCATAACTATATAGTACAGCAAAAAGCACCTTGCCGGAGCAGTTCACCGCAGCAAGGTGCTTTTTATCTTCAGATCTCGATTTTTTCCGGATCGCCGATGCGTCCCGGTTTCATTTCGATTTTGCCGGGGGCGATCGCACCGACCGGGCAAACTAACACGCACAAGTGGCAGCCGACACATTTCTCTTTGATAAAGGATGGCAAGCGGTCTTCTTCATGCCATTCGATCGCTTGATGCGCACCGTCAAAGCATGAAATATAGCAGCGGCCGCAGCCGATACATTTTTCTTTATCGAGTTTGAGGCGGACTTGGTAATCACGATCCAAATCTTCAGCCGGGATCATGTTTTTATTTGCCAACCCGACCAGTTCGGACAAATGATCGACTCCCTGCTCGTCCATATAATGCATCAAACCATTTTTCAAATCTTCAACGATCCGGTAGCCGTATTGCATGACCGCTGTCGTCACTTGAAGAGTTGAAGCGCCGAGCAAAATGAATTCAGCCGCGTCTTCCCAAGTTTCGATCCCGCCGATCCCCGAAATCGGGACATTCGGGATCCCGTCGCGCAGCTGCTGGATAAAGCGCAGTGCGATCGGTTTGACCGCTTTCCCGGAGTAGCCCGAGATCGATGATTTGCCGTTGATGATCGGCAGACCGATTTTTTTCTCAAGATCGACATGCGTGATCGATTTGACGGTGTTGATCGCAGCGATCCCGTCCGCGCCGCCTGTGAGACTTGCTTGTGCAGCCGGCACCATATCTTTGATGTTTGGCGTCATTTTCGCCAAGAGCGGCAGTTTCGAGCCGCGTTTGACCGCTTCGCAGTATTTTTGACACAGTTCCGGATTGGCACCGACGTCTGAGCCCATCGCGTGGGTCGTCATCTGCGGACAAGAAAGATTCATTTCGATCATATCCGCGCCGGCTTCTTCGACGAGTCCGGCCAGTTCGGTCCAATCTTCCTCATTCGTCCCCATGATCGAAGCAATCAGGACTTTCTCCGGATATTCAGCTTTCAAACGGCGCAGATCCGCCAAATTTTCTTCTAATGGATGCTCAGCGATCTGCTCCATATTTTTAAAACCAACGAAAGGCGTGGCTTCTTTGTCCAATTTATCAAAACGTGGCGACACTTCGTCGATCAAATAATGCTTCGGACCGATCGTTTTGAAAACGACCGCCGCCCAGCCGGTATCATAGGCTTTTTTGCACATTTCATAACAGTTGTCGACCGGTGAAGAAGACAGACAAAACGGATTTTCAAAATGAACGCCTAAAAAATCGATCGATAAGTCTTTTTTAATCATTGCTGCTTCCTCCCAACATTTCAGCGATTTCTTCAGCAGCTTCTTTTCCTTTTTTGACCGCCCAGACGACCGTTTTGTCGCCTTGTGCGATGTCGCCGGCCACAAAAAGCTGTTTGTCCGGACTTTGATAGCCGGCGAATGCAGCTTCGTCATGCGCGAGCGGCAGATCAAGATTTTCCGCAACGGGTTTTTGGCCGATCGCCAAAATGATCTTATCCGCCGTGATCGTCAGCTCGCTTGCGATATGGCGGTGCGTGAATGTCACTTGGTTCCCAGAAACTTTAGCTGGGATATAGCCGTCGATGATCGTGATCCCCGCAGCACGTGCCCCAGCCAGTTCTTTTTCCGACGCTTTGAATTCGCTGAACTCTTCATAAACGACATCCGTGACATTTTTGGCTCCTAACAGTTTGAGCGTCGTATCGACATCCATCGCGACATCGCCGCCGCCGACGACTACCACGTTTTCTGGAACGTCGATGTTCCCGCCGCTCTCCTTGGCACGCGCTAAAAATGAAACCGCCGTTTCGACATTTGGATTGTTCTCGAACATCGGTAATGTTTTCGCTTCGCTCATGCCGATATCAAGAAGCACTGCATCATATAGTTTTTTCAATTCCGCAAGCGCCAGATCTTTGCCGATCGTGATCCCGTAATGAAATTCTGCGCCCAGCGCTTCGATCCGTTTGACTTCCAGATCAACGATCGCGTTCGGCAAACGATACTCCGGAATGCCGTAGCGCAGATATCCGCCGGCCTTTTGGTTTTGCTCATAAAGATCGACTGCGAAACCTTTTTGCAGAAGCGTCGCTGCCGCTTGCAGCCCTGCCGGACCGCTGCCGACGATCGCAACTTTTTTGCCGTTCGCCGCTCCTTTTTCTAAAATCGTCATTTGCGCATCATTTTCAAAATCCGTCACAAATTTTTGGATGCCGCCGATGTCGATCGGGCGATCGATCTGCGTCCGCGAACAGCCGAGCTGACAGTATTTCTCCGTTGGACACACGCGTGCACAAACTGCCCCGAGTGCATTGTTCTCGCGGATCGTCTCAGCTGCTCCTTTGAAATTCCGGAAGCGGACACTGCGGATAAATTTTGCCGGATCGGTATCCGCCGGACAATGGGCGGAACAGGGAGCGTCATGGCACAAAAGACAGCGTGCCGCCTCTTCCATGACTGTCGTCATCGTGTAGCTCGGTTCTGCTTCTTCAAGATAGTTTTGTTTCATGCTCTTGAACTCCTATTCTTCTATATTGAGGAAAATTTTTTCCTTACAACCAATTGCATTTGCCAAACTTTTCTTACTTTTCGAATATAACACGTGCGAATCCATTTTACAATTGACAAAAAACGGTCGTAATTCCCAGCAAATCTACAAAAAATCCCCGTATAAACGCAAAGTTCTGCATTCATACAGGGACAGTTCATACTGCTGTTTCTATTACAAATTCAGCAAGCGGCTATTACAAATTCGAATCGTTTATGACTGGTATGCCGCTAAAAATTCTGCCAGCTCTTCCGGTGTCGGCAAGTCATCGATCGCACTTGGATGGCTGACTTGCATCGCACCGATCGCATTGCCGCGCTCGAGCATTTTTTCATACGTCAAGTCTTCCAAAAGTGCTGAAAGAAAACCAACGGTAAAACCATCACCCGCGCCAGTCGTATCAACGACCGTATCAAGCGGGAAGCCGTCGCCGCGGATCAAACGAACGGTATCATCATCGACATATTTCATAAAAGCGCCTTTTGGTCCGGTTTTGATCACGACACCGCGCGGATCATGTGCCAAATAAAAATCAGCGATCACTTCGATGTCTTGCGAACCGGTCAAGATCCGGCCTTCCGAAACACCAGGCAAGACAAAATCCGCTTGGCGGGCGATCCGGTTGATGCGCTCGATCATCAACGTCTCATCTTGCCAGAGGACAGGTCTGAGATTTGGATCGAACACGATCAAAGTTCCCTGTTCTTTGGCTTTTTGCACTAATCTTTCCGTCAGTTCAAATGTATCCTCCGTCAGTGCCATAAAGATCCCCGTCAAATGAAAAATATCGATCCCAGAGAAATCGATATTTTCGGCAAAATCCGGTCCTAACGAAGCCGCCGCAGAATCTTGCCGAAAATAGACGACTTCCGGATCGCGTTCCTCAGAAAGACCCTTCATTTGAAACCCGGTCGCATGCCGCTTGTCGCGCCGGATCATCGACGTATCGACCCCTTCATGCTGAAAAAAGTCCACGATATGCTCGCCCAAAGGATCGTTGCCGACTGCTGAAACAAATGCTGATCCATGCCCCATCCGTGCCAAGCCGACTGCGACACTGACTTCTCCGGCGATCGAACGCTTGAACATTTCTACATTTTTTAGTTTTCCCGGCGTCTGCGCACTGAAAAGGCCCAGCGGTTCGCCGATCGTCAACACTTTTCCCATGATAATGCCCTCCTCAAATTTCTTTTATCTATTATAGCACGGAAAAAAGCTTTCCCGGGCAAAACGGCAACTATTTGAGCTTCATGCGCTGTTTAAAGAGTCCGCAGAACAAGTAGCCGCAAGTGCAGCCGATAAAGTTCAGCAAAACATCACTCATGTCGAACGTCCCGATGAAGAACACATATTGGATCGTTTCAATGCCGAAGATCGTCAACAGTGCGATCGTGATAAATTCGAGCGGCCGCGCGCGCAGGCCATACAGTGCACCGAGCGGGACAAAGTAAACGACGTTTAAGAACGCTTCTTTCAAAATCAGGATATTCGGCCTCAAAAAATCAAACGGATTCAAGCTGAATGAGTGATAAGTTTGGGCTTTCGTAAAAAGCATCACAAAAAGAAAGAAAAGATACACCGTATAAAACAAATAAATATAGATCATCGAAAACGTCCGGTAATGCCACTGCAGCAGAAAAAGCCAGACTGCAAGCGTCACGAAGATGATCAATGTCTCTTCACTGTATTGAAAGCGCGCCATCATATTTTCAAGCCGCGGATAATTTTCGAGCAGCGGCACGACGACTCCCGAAATCAACAAGTAAGCAGCAGCCGCACTCAAGAGGAGTGCTCCGCCAGCCCCCAGGATTTTTTTCATTTCGATCTCCCCCGATCTACTCCATTCTACCAGATGAAACTGATGAGCTTATTTTAGCCGAATCATCTTAAATCAAAATAAAGAGGAACCGTGACATAAGTTTTGTCAGGGTCCCTCTTTCTGGATAAACAGTGTTCCAAAAGCAGTCCGCGCGATTATTTCGCGCGTTTGGAGTAAGTGCCTTCTTGGGTATTGATCTCCAGATCATCACCGACATTGATGAAGTCCGGCACGTTGACCACGAGCCCAGTTTCCATCGTGGCCGGTTTGCCGGAGCCAGTCACGGTGGCACCTTTGATCGATGGCTGCGTTTCAATGACTTTCAAAACGACCGTCGTCGGCAATTCGATCCCGATCACTTCGTTGCCGTAAAAGTCGATTTTTGCTTCATTGTTTTCAAGCAGATATTTCAGTTCGTTTTCGATCAGCGACACCGGGATCTCGTATTGTTCATATGTTTCAGTATCCATAAAGACCGCCAAGTCGTCTTGGCTGTAGAGATATTGGACTGGCTTGGTCTCGATGATCGCTTGTTCGAATTTTTCTTCCGGGCGGAACGTCGTTTCATATGTGGCGCCGCTGCGAACGTCTTTCAGTTTCATCCGCATCACTGTATTTCCCTTGCCGGGTTTGTGGTGATCGGCTGAAAGCACCCGAATCAGCTTTCCATCTTGGACAAAAGTCATTCCTGCTTTTAAATCAATTGCTGGTATCATTTCAATTGCTCCTCTTCTATTTTTGATCGATCTTGCGCTTCTTTATTCAAGAGGAGGCGAATTCCCCATTTTTCCGCCGATCTGCAAATTATTCATCGAACATCCCGCCCAGCAGATCTTCAGCTGGTTCAAACGGGATCCGCGCAGGAAAAGCGATCTCCTGCCCGCTTGCCGTGCGCTCTTTGATCACCGTTTCCAACCGGCGGAAATCTTCATCCGGCAGCAGGAAATACGGGATAACCGCAACCCCAGCGTCTTTCCAGTCATCCAGCGCCTGTGCGAGCGAATCATGCGCTTGAGATTCATTGATGCGCCCCAAACGCAGCCGCTCCGCCGGAAGTCCGGCGCTGAGCTGTGCGAACATTTTTCGGACCGCTGCGGCCGCGGTCTCGTCGCCGCCGACCGCTAAAATGATCTTAGTCGCAGTATGGATGTTCATCAACGTAAATATTTTCTGGCGCACGTAGCTGGCGATCCCCGCTGCTGAGCCGAACGCCTCTCCCTGCCGAAGTGCGACGGCAGTCTGTTCCGCAAGGATCTGCGTCAGACGCTTTACGTCTTCAGAAAACGCAAATGTGGGAAACATTACGACCGGCTGGATGAAAAGCTCCGCGATCCCGCTTTCATTGATGCGCATAGCCAATTTCTCACACCCGCCAGCTGAAAGATCCGCTGCGGCGGCAAAAATCGGCCGCTTCAAGGCTTGTTCCATCCAGCGCACAAATTTCTCTTGCGCCGCTGCTTCTTCAGCTGAAGTAGTTTTTTCAAAAATCAAAAGCATTCCTTGCATGCTTGACGCTCCTTTTCATTTGCTTCTTGTTTGATTATACCTTGTTCTGCGGCAGAATGAAAATCGGCATTTTTGGAAAACTCGAAGTGTCGCGGATTGTGAAAATGCCGGCTTTTGCTATAATGCTTGTGAAGGAGGGATACAATGTCAGAATATCATTTTTTATATCCTTACGTATTCAAAAATGGATTGCGCATCAATAACCGGATCGTCATGCCGCCGATGACGACGAAAAGCAGTTTTTATAATGGAATGATCACGACCGATGAACATGCTTATTACGCGGCCCGCGCCGGCGGACCGGGGATCATCGTGACCGGAGCAGCCAATGTCAGTGCTCGCGGAAAAGGTTTCCCGGGGGCGTTGTCGATCGCCGCCGACGGCATGATCCCTGAACTTTTGCGGTTGTCGACTGCGGTGAAAGCACGCGGCTCAAAACTCGTGGTCCAGCTGTTCCATGCCGGTGCGAAAACCGTGCCCGCTCTTTTAGACGGCAAATTGCCGCTTGCTCCCAGCAAATTAGCTGATCATTCAGTCGAAGTGCTGGATGATGCACAAATCGAAACGATCGTCGCTGACTTTGCAGCAGCTGCCAAACGCGCGATCGCGTCAGGCTTCAACGGGGTCGAGATCCACGGAGACGGCGGCTTCCTGCTCCAGCAGTTTTTCTCGCCAAAAACGAATCAGCGGCCGGATCAATGGGGCGGCAGCATCGAAAATCGCGCTCGTCTGGCGCTGATGATCGTGGAGCGTGTGCGCGAAGTGATCGATAATGCCGAAATGCGGCGGCCGTTTTTGTTGGGCTTTCGCTTTGCCCCGGAAGAAACAGACGGCGGCTTTACCTTGGCGGATACCTTGCAGCTGGTCGAACTGTTGCGCGAAAAGGTCGATTATCTTCATCTTTCAATGAGTGATTTCAAAGCACAAAGCGAAACTTCGCATGAAGATCAGCTGACGCTTTCAGCGCTGGCAGCAGTCAAAGGTGAAACGCCGCTGATTGCGGTCGGCGGCATCAAAACTCCGGCGCAAGCGCAAGAAGCACTCGCTTTGGGAGCCGACTTCGCCAGTCTCGGGAAAGAATTGATCCGCGAGCCGCAGTGGGTCCAAAAGATCGCTTACGGCGATGAGGACAGTTTGCGCACAACGATCAGCCCATGCGACTTCGAAGAGCTCGCGATCCCGCCGGTCATGCAAAGTTATCTCGTGACCCAGTTCAAACAAACGATGGGCTTCACCCGTTTAGAAGACTAAATAACTTTATTATCCAAAAAACAGCCGCGGCAGATTTTGCCGCGGCTGTTTTCAGCAACTACTGAAATCTGATTATTCGGATTCCGCTTCCATCTCCAGCTCTGCTGCAGGCTGCGGATGGTAAAAGATCCCATACAGCACGATGCAGACAAGCGGGATCACCCCGGCGACTTGATACAATCCTGAAAAGGACAGCATATTTTGCAGCATCCCCATGAGATACGGTCCAACGCCGAGTCCCAAGTCAAGACCGATAAAGTACGTCGAAAGCGCCACCCCAACGCGAGCGATCGGTGCCAACTTCAAGCAGACCGCTTGACCGTTCGACATAAACGTTCCGTAGCCGAGGCCGATCAATCCGCCTGAGATCAATAGCATTGCGCCGCTTGTTGTAAAGCTCAAAACGAACAACCCGAGCGCTAAAAAGGCGAAACTTGGATACAAAACATAATTTTCGCCTTTCTTATCAAAGATCTTGCCGGATGCGGGACGCGTGAATGTCACGACCAGCGCATAAACGACAAAGAAGAACGTGCTGATCTCTGCCAGATTGATTTCTTTAGCATAAGCAGCCAAGAAAGATAAGACGCTGGAATAAGACAGGCCGATCAAAAAGCCGATAAAGGAAATGAACAATACACGGTATTCGATAAAACTATCAAGCGTATATTTCTTTGCCAACCGGATCGCATCCGCATTGAGTGCGATGTTTTGGATCTTCATGGCAAAGCAGGCAATAGTGGTCAAAGCGATCATGACCGTTGAAAATACAATGATGGCATAAAAATTCGAAAAGTTCAAAAGCAGCATCCCGATAAATGGTCCGATCGCCGCAGCTAAGCTGGTGCTGAGCCCATAATAGTTGATCCCTTGCCCGTATTTATTTTTCGGGATATAAGCGGTCACGATCGTATTGCAGGCAGTCGAAACGACCCCATAAGCGAATCCATTCAAGAAACGAATCGCAAACATCACGCCGATCGTCGGAATATAAAAATAGGCGGCAGTGGTCACTAGATAAAACAAAATACCGTAACGCAGTACTTGCTTACGGCCGTATAGTTCCAATTTCTTGCCGAAAAACAAACGCGCAAGCAGCGTGCCGATGATATAGATCCCCGAGGCAAAACCAGCTTGGCCGGTCGTCGCTCCCAGATTATCTTTGGCAATGACCGCAATGATCACCATCAGCAAATAGTAGATCAAATAAACGATAAAATTAATGACCGTGATGCTTAAAAAGCCTTTGTTGAATAACTTCGTTTCTTCCATTTTTTTGAATTCACCCTAATTTTTTATTTTTGTCTGAAAAAGCAGACAAAAGTTAAGGGCTGCCGATCAAGAAACGGTATTGATGTTTGATCAGCGCGTAACTGTGCCGATTTCGCCGGACAAAGAAAAAGTGTTTCGTCAAAAGACATGCAGCACAGCAGATTTCGATGAGCGGCAGCTGACTGGCGTATTTATGGAGCGTCCGCAATGAGCGGCAGAGGTTTTTTCGCAGCCGCGGCCAATAATCGAATAAATGAAATTGCTCCAAGATCAGCAGAAAAACCGCTGTCCGGGACAAAAATTGCAAAATAATAAATCCTTCGCTGAAAATCCGCAGCACGCTCACCTTCCTTCAAAGATAGTCAGCTCTTAGCATACCAAAAAATGAGCGGTTAATAAACGGTTCCTTGGAATTTTCTGAAAAAAATTTTTAATATCAGAAAAAAACCGCTGCATCTTCTCAGCGGTGATGGATCAGTTTCACGACTTGAAATTCATCCGTCGGGTTTGTTTCGCGGAATCCGCAGCTCTCGTAAAATTTGACTGCTCCCCGGTCGCTCGGTGTCGCTAAAAAGATCTGCGGCACTTCGGCATAAAGTGCCAAGACTTTCGTCATCAGCCGAAAAGCGATCCCGCGGCTTTGAAATGCCGGATCGACTAATAGATCTTGGATCAAGAGCACTGTATGGCCGTCGCCGACCGCCCGGATCAGCCCGACCAGCCGGTCACCTTCCCAAGCGGTCACCACTGCAAGCGAGTTTTTGATGCCAGCTAAAAGCGCCGCGGGGTCTTTCGTATAAAACTTCCAGCCGATGCTTTCATAAAGTGCCAAGACCTCTTCTTGCGGCAGATCCAATTTGTTTTCATAATGAATCACCTTTTTCTCCTCCTTTGAATATCCAACTTCCCCTGTATGCGCTCACTTCTTATAAAACATCCGGCTCGTGCGGTGGAATTACGAGCAATAAAATATTGAAAAAAACAAAAGACCAATGACGCCGGCAAGTGTCATCAGATTCTCCTTGTGAAAATCCACTATCAGTCCCAAAAAGGGATCGTGACAAAATTGTCACGATCCCTTTTTACGAATAAACGGTGTTCCAAAAGCAGCTTCTTCAAAATGAAGGGCTTTTGGAACCGCCTGTTTGTTTTTTATGCATTGAGCAGTTTTTTAACGAGTGCCTGGACTTGGGTCCCGTCCGCTTTGCCTTTGACTTGCGGCATCACGACGCCCATCACTTTGCCGAACTCTTTCGGTGATTTCGCACCGGTTTTTTGGATCGCTTGTTGAACGATCGCTTCCAGTTCAGCATCGCTGAGGGGTTGCGGCATATATTGAGAAAGCACTTTGATTTCTTCTTGCGCTTTTTCCGCTAAATCACTGCGTCCGGCAGCTTCAAACTCTTTGCGGGAGTCTTTCCGCTGTTTCATCTCGCGCGCCAGAAGAGTTAATTCTTCCTCTTCGGTAAGCGGGTGGCCGGTCTTGATCTCTTCATTTTGAACGGCAGCTTTCAACATGCGGATCACCGAAAGTGTCTCTTTGTCCTTCGCCTTCATCGCTTGCTTCATGTCTGCATTCAAGGTGTCTTTCAGGGACATTAAATCCCAACTCCTATCAGATCAATTAGAATTTTTTACGTTTCCGTGCCGCTTCTGATTTCTTTTTACGTCTAACGCTAGGTTTTTCATAAAATTCACGTTTGCGAGATTCTTGCAAAGTACCAGCTTTTGAAACGGAACGCTTAAAGCGACGAAGAGCATCATCAAGAGATTCGTTTTTGCGAACAACTGTTTTTGACATATAAATTCCCTCCCTCCGAGCTCAAAAAGTAACCGTTTGAATGGAATGATTCCATGCCAACTGTCCTTTAAGTATTATAACGAAGTGTGGGAAACGCGTCAACATGAAACGTTTGATTCAAATCAGTTTTCTGTTGTTTATTTTTTTATGGAAAAATCAAATTCGCCTAGATTCATGCCCTTTTTCTTTTCTATTTGTTATAATGAATCTATATCGAGAGGAGGTGTCGTAATGAGCGATGCCCATATCCCCGCTTCAACTTCCAACCCGGAAGAAATCAATATTTTTATTCTGTCTGACTCGGCCGGCGAAACCGGAACCAAGCTGGCGCAAGCCGCGATGGCGCAGTATCCCGGTCTGGAATTTACGATTTTCCGCCGCACATTTATTTCTGACATCGATCATTTGAAAAAAGTCATGAATGATGTCAAAGTGCAAAACGGAATCGTTATCTTTTCATTGGTCAAAGACCCGCTGCGCGATTATTGTACGGAGTTTTGCATGGAAAATAATTTATTCTATATGAATATTTTAAATCCGCTCGTCAGCGAGATCCAGCGGCGCACTAAAGTCGCCCCAAGTGGTGAACGCGGTGCTCTTCATCATTTGAACGAAAACTATTTCAAACGGATCAAAGCAATGGAGTTTGCAGTCAAATATGACGACGGCAAAGATCCGCGCGGCTTCTTGAAAGCCGACTTGGTGATCCTCGGCGTCTCGCGAACTTCAAAAACACCTGTCAGTTTGTTTTTAGCAAATAAAAATCTGCGTGTTGCGAACTTGCCGATCGTTCCGAACGCACATATCCCTGAACAGATCTACCAAGTCGATCCGAGCAAGATCGTCGGGCTGACGAACGATCCGGCAGTCCTGCTGAATATTCGCCGTGAACGCTTGCGCTCCTATGGTTTGGATCCTGATACCGCCTATTCGGACATGGACAAGATCCGTGAAGAGCTGGCGTTTGCCGATGACCTTTACCGCAAGCTCGGCTGCGTTGTGATCAATGTCGCAAAACTTTCGATCGAGGAAACAGCGGCTTTGATCATGGAAAAACTCCACTTGGAAGACCACAGCTATTCCGGCGCAGATCAGCACTCGGAATGAGTTAAAACGCTCCGTCCTTCTGGTCCAAAAAAAACCACGGTTTCAAGTCTTGAACAGGACTTGAATTCGTGGTTTTTTAGATTCTCTCGTTGATCATTTTGAAAAAAATTCAATTGAGAGCTCTTTGCGCCAGCAAAGATCGGTCTTCTTTCGTACTAGATTTTTTGCGAAACATCCGTCACGTTCACAACGAGAACACGCGTGATCCACGGAAAGTCTGCTTTCATTTTGTCAAAAATCGGTCCGGAAGTGATGAATTCGCCAGTTCCGGTAATGTGAAAGCCGGCACCGGGCCCTTGCGTTCCTTGGACTTCTTTGCTGCCGAGCGTCAGTGCGATATGGTTGTCTTTTTTCATTCCCGCTTCCAGCGTATGCATCCCGGCCACCGGAATATAGATCTCCCCGCTTTTGCCGTAATGGAGATAAGAAATCCAAGTGTTGCCGATCGCCGTCGGTTCTGCGGAAAGAGTGATGATGCTGACAACTCCCTCATGCTTCAATACTTGCTGCAGCGTTTCATTTTTCAAATCCATAATTTCCCGCTTCCTTTCTCAAGATAAGTCATTCTTGCATAAGGAAGCGGCTTTTTCAATGGATATGCTTTGTTAAAAAAATTGGACGCCGTCGGTATCGACATGGAGCGAATCGATCGTATATCCATCGCCCAATGCGCCTAAAGCTTTGAGAAACTTTTCAGTACGCTCGGGTGCGATCAACGTCAAAACGGTCGGCCCGGCGCCGCTCAAAAAAGTCCCGTACGCTTGCGCACCGTGCGCGATTTCGCGGACTTCCCGCAGGCAAGGAACTTTCCCTGCACGGTAGGGCTCATGGAAAAGATCCTTTTCCATCATTTTTCCCGCAACATCCAAGTCGCCTTTCACGATCGCCGCCACCATCACGTTGGCGATGGCACTTTGCGCGACCGCTTTTGAAAACGGGATTTCCTGCGGCAAAAGTCCGCGGCTCTCGCTCGTTAAAAATTCTTCATGCGGGATCACCGCGACAAGATCACACTCTGGAAAATAGTGCTTTTCATAATGCAGTTCATTTTGATAGAAGCTCGCGGTGACGAATCCGCCGCACATCGCGGGCGCGACATTGTCCGGATGCCCTTCGATCTCGGTTGCGATCTTGAGCTTATCTTCCAGCGTCAACCCCAATGATCCGAGCCGATTGGCCAGTTCGATCCCGGCAACGATCACACTGGAGCTGCTGCCTAAGCCGCGGGCGACCGGGATCTCGGTCGTCATTTTGATTTTCCGCGGGACAAGTGACGGGGCAAGGCGCAAAGCGGTCTTGACCAGCATATTTTCTTCATCAGCGGGGATCTCGTCACCCAATTGGTGAATGATTTCCCAATTTGCTTGTTCTTCGCCGATTTCCAGCTGAAGATAGTAGGAAACCGCGATTCCGCATGAATCAAACCCCGGTCCTAAATTCGCACTGCTCGCTGGGACTCGAATGCGCATGATACCACTCCTTTTATTATTCAATAACACGCAGACAATCAAGCAGAATATAAGCTTCATCGTCTGACAAAACGTTCAAGATGTTCCGCAAAGTTTTGAGATCAAGCGGATAAGTGACAATGTTCAATACCGCTTGCTCCCCTTGGTTTTTCTGCAGCAATTGGTCGAATTCGACTCCCATGCCGCTCAGCATGCCGGTCAAAGCGCTCAATTGTCCTTTATTGTTCGGCACACCGATCGCCAAGAAGAAACGGCTCGTAATGCTCGCATCATCCGCGATTTTTTTCGGCATATGGTAGACATTGAATGGCGTTCCCAAACGGTCCGCCTTCATATCTTCAGCGATCGCGATCAAATCACTCACGATACTGGTCGCGGTCGGCAAAGTGCCGGCACCCGGTCCGTAATACATTGAACCGTTGATCCCGAAGCTTTTCACAAAGACACTGTTGTTTTCGTTAGCGACGCTCGCCAGCGGATGATCCGCCGGAACAAGCATCGGCGCCACTTCCACATGGATCCCGTGCCCAGTGTCTTCAGTGATCCCGATCAGTTTCACGATAAATCCAAGTTCTTCGGAAGCTTTGACGACATCCGTCGAAAGCCCTTCGATCCCGCGGCGCGCGACTTCATCGACACTGACTTCCATACCGTATGCAAAATCGCTTAGGATCACCATTTTATACAGCGCATCAAGCCCGCTGACGTCATTGGTCGGGTCGCTTTCAGCAAAACCAAGCCGCTGCGCTTCCGCCAAAGCCGTATCGTAAGACGCGCCGAGCTGGGTCATTTGTGTCAGCATATAATTCGTCGTTCCGTTGACGATCCCCATGACTGATTCGATGCGGTCCGCTGCCAAACTGTTGACCAGCGTCCGCAAGATCGGGATCCCGCCGGCAACACTCGCTTCATAATAAAAAGCCGTCTGCTGCTTTTTCGCAAGCGCAACAAGTTCCGGTCCGTGCTGGGCAAGCAGATCTTTATTCGCCGTGATGACATGCTTGCCGGCATTCATCGCACGTTTAATGAATGATTTCGCCGGCTCGATCTTGCCCATGACTTCGATTACGACATCGATCTCGCCATCTTCCAGCACATCTTCGGCTTTTGTCGTCAATTCGATCCCGTAGCGGCCCGCCCGCTTCATAAGTTCGCTAGTTTCATCCGCTGAACGCACGAGCGCCTTTTTGATCACAAACTCTACTCCCGCGATCTGGCGGATCTTCTCAGCACTTTCCGCCAGAATCTGCGGCACCCCGCTGCCGACGACCCCAAACCCCAACATCCCGACATTCAATTGTTTTTTCATGTGATTCCTCCTTAATCCGTCGAATGGCTATGCGCGATATGATCGAAGGTCTCGCTCAAAATATCGACCACGTGCTGGTCATCCAGACTATAAAAAATTTCTTTGCCGACGCGACGGCTTTTGACGACCTGGGCATCGCGCAAAAGTTTCAACTGGTGAGAAACGGCCGACTGCTCCATATCCAGACGATTGGCGATCGCGGTGACGTTTTCTTCCTGCTCTTCAAGCAAAGCCAGGATCCTGATGCGTGTTGGATCGCTCAAAACTTTGAATAATCGACTTACTTTTTGAATACTGTCTTCTGAAGTGTTCATTTTTAAGTGCTCCTTTAAAACAACATAAACACATTGTAGCCTATCTGAGTCGAATGTGCCTAGTAGAATTTTAGTGAAAATGAGATTTTTTTCATTATTGCAAAGAAAAAAGCAGCTGCCAGCTGCTTTTTTCAGTGAAAAATTAAATGAATTTATTTTAATAAATCTTGGATCGCATCTTCAAATCCTTTGACTTTCTCCAATGCTGCCTGCTCGGTTTCGCCTTGCGTCCCGACATAAAATTTGATCTTCGGCTCGGTACCTGAAGGCCGGATCGCAACCCATGAGCCGTCTTCTAAGAGATATTTCAGCACATTAGATGTTGGATAATCCATTTTTTCGCTTTTGCCGTCTGCCAGCTTCGTCTTGAGTCCGCTTGAAAAGTCTTCCACTGCCTGGACTTTGATCTTGCCGAACGCAGTCGGTGCTTCCGCACGAAATTGCTGCATCAGTGCTTTGATTTTATCCAGTCCTGCGATCCCGCTCATCGTGATCGCAGTTGTCTTTTCTTGGTAATAACCGTATTTTTGGAAGAGTTCTTCCAAGCCGTCATAAAGCGTCTTGCCTTGCTTTTTATAAAAGCAGGCGACTTCTGCCAGCATAACGAGCGCTTGGATCGCATCTTTATCACGGACGAACGGTTTGATCAAGAAGCCGTAACTTTCTTCAAAACCAAACAGGAACGTATGCGAATGATCGACTTCATATTGATGGATCTTTTCAGCGATAAATTTAAAGCCGGTCAGCGTGTTGACCGTCGGAATATTAAAACTTGCGGCGATTTTTGCCGGCATTTCACTCGAGACGATCGACTTGATGATCACGCCATTGTCCGGCATCGTGCCAAGCTCTTGATGCGCCGCCAAAATATAGTGCACCATCAAAGACGCGATCTGATTGCCGGTCAGGAGCCGATAGTCGCCGTCTGGTTTGCGGACGGCTGCGCCCATCCGGTCGCCATCAGGGTCGGTCGCGATCAATAGATCCGCACCTTCCTTTTTCCCCAGTTTGATCGCCAACGTGAATGCTTCCGGATATTCTGGATTCGGGTATTTGACCGTTGAGAAGTCTGGATCGGGCTTGCCTTGCGTCGGCTCGATCACAAATTTTTCAAATCCGGCTTGTTTCAATGCCCGTTCGCCCAGCATGCGGCCAGTTCCGTGCAGCGGGGTATAAACAAGCTTCAAGTCTTTCCCGACTTCATGGACCAGTTCTTGATTGATCGTAACTGTCTTGACTTCCTTCAAATAAGGAACATCGACATCATCGCCGATGATATGGATCAAACCGCTGTTTTTCGCTTCTTCTTTTGAAAGCACCGGAACGACCAGCGGATTTTCCACCTTGCGGACGTAGCGCGTCAAGCGGTCGGCATCTTCCGGCGGCATCTGGCCGCCGTCTTGGCCGTAGATCTTATAACCATTGTATTCAGCCGGATTATGGCTGGCCGTGATCATGATCCCGGCAAACGTCTTCAAATAGCGCACCGCAAAAGATAGTTCAGGGGTCGGCCGCAAAGATTCGAAAACATAACTTGGGATGTCATGGATCGCCAAGACGCGTGCCGCTTCCATCGCGAAGTCCGGCGACATATGACGGGAGTCGTAAGCGATCGCGACGCCGCGCTGGCGCGTTTCTTCGCCTTGCTCATCGATAAAGTTTGCCAATCCTTCTGTAGCTTGGCGGACGGTATAAATGTTCATCCGGTTGATCCCGGCTCCGAGGAGCCCGCGCATTCCGGCCGTCCCAAATTCGAGCGGCATGTAAAATGCATCTTTCAATGTTTCCGGATCCTTTTCGATCTCATGGAGATTGCTTTTCATATCTTTATCCAAATTTTGAAAATTTGCCCAATTATGATAGATTTTTTCCCAACTCACGCCAATTCCACCTTTCGTTTGTTCGTTATCTATATCATAGCATTTTCTGTAATCTTAAGATAGTTTCAGCATTTAAAAAAAGAGGCTGGGACAAAAGTCATGTCCCAGCCTCTTTTCCGAATAAACGGTGTTTCAAAAGCAGCTTCTTCGGAAATAAGCCGAAAAATCTCAAAAATATAAGAAACTATTTTCGGATTTTTCTTCTTATTTCTCGAAGCTGGACACTTTTGTCCCAACCTCTTCATTACATATACGATTCAGGCTTTCGCCAGCTCCGTCAAATATTGATACACTTGCTGTCCGGCCACCGCTCCGTCGCCGACAGCCGTCGCCACTTGCCGCAGACCTTTTGCACGGGCATCACCGATCGCATAGATCCCCGGGACTTTCGTACGCATTTTGTCATCAGTCATGATCCAGCCGCGTTCATCAGTGATCCCGAGCGACTTGAATGGTTCAGTCAAAGGAATCAAGCCGACATAAATGAATACGCCGTCGCAAGCGACTTCCCGTTTGCTGCCGTCTTTCGTCGACTCCAAGACTACTCCGGTCACGACTTGACCATTGCCGTTGATCTTCACGATATTGTTTTCAAGCTCGAAATTCATTTTTGGATTCTCAAACGCGCGCTTTTGGATCAGCGGCTGTGCCCGCAGCGTATCGCGCCGATGAACGACTGTCACTTGGTCGGCGAATCGCGTCAAAAAGATCCCTTCTTCGATCGCCGAGTCGCCGCCGCCCGCTACGACCAGCTTTTTCTCGCGGAAAAACGGTCCGTCGCAGACTGCACAATAAGACACGCCTTTGCCGGCATATTCGCTTTCTCCCGCCACGCCGAGCTTGGCATGGTCGCAGCCAGTCGCGATCACGATCGCATGCGTCTCATAACTTTCCGTTTCGCAGTGTACCAGCTTGGTCGCCCCTTTGTCTTCAAGTGATTGGACGGTGCCGTACGCTTTTTCTGTGCCGAATTTCATGACGCCTTCATCCATTTTCATCGCCAACTCCGGTCCCAAAATCGCTGGAAAGCCCGGATAATTTTCGATCTCCGACGTATTGTTCATTTGACCGCCGGGGATCCCGCGTTCTAAGAGCAGTACTTTCAAATTGCTTCTGGAGGCGTAAAGCGCCGCCGTCATCCCGGCGGGTCCTGCGCCGATCACGATTACATCATAAACCATTCAAGTCCCTCTTTTCTTTCGTAAAATCTTTAATTTCAAGATACTCCCCCCAGCATTGAAAGTCGAGTATTTTGCTTGTTCATCGGACTTCTTCGGCCTGCATTTGCTGGAGTTCGTACATATCAAAATACCGGCCTTTTTGTGCTAAAAGTTCCGCGTGTGTTCCGCGTTCAACGATCTCCCCTTGATCCAAAACGAGAATCTGATCAGCGTCGCGAATCGTTGACAACCGGTGGGCGATCGCGATCGTCGTTCGTCCTTTGCGCATTTTTTCCAAACTCTTCTGGATCAGCGCTTCGGTCTCGGTATCGATGTTGGCCGTCGCTTCATCCAAGATCAAGATCTTCGGATTTGTGACGATCGTCCGAGCAAACGAGATCAGTTGGCGCTCGCCGCTTGAGTATTCGGCACCGCGCTCGATCACTTTGGCGTGATAGCCGCCCGGCAAATGGCGGATAAAACTGTCCGCTTGAACGAATTCAGCGGCTTCGCGAACTTCTTGATCGCTGATCGAAGGATCCAGCAGCCGGATATTTTGCGCGATATCGCCATAAAACATGAATGGATCCTGCAGCACTAAGCCGAGTTTTCGGCGCAGCTCTTTGAGCGGGATCGTTTTCAGATCTTGACCGTCGATCAGGACTTTTCCCTTTTGGAACTCATAGAAGCGCATCAGCACATTGATGATCGAGCTCTTTCCGCTGCCGGTATGGCCGACGAATGCGATCGTCTGGCCGGGTTCCGCGGTAAACGTGATATCGTTCAAGACCGGGTGTTTGCCGTCATACGAAAATGAAACGTGCTGAAATTCGATTTTTCCTTGCGTAATGTGCGCTGCCGGGTCTTCCAATTGCGCCGGTGCCTTTTCCGGATCGTCCAAGATCCGCAAGATCCGGCTGCTCGCGACGATCCCATCAGTAAAGACGCTCAAATAATCCATCATTTGGGTCATCGGATTGAAAAAGGCCTGCACATAAGAGACGAATGCATAGATCATCCCGACAGCTACTGGATTCTTCAATGCTTCGACCCCGAACAAACTCAGTGAAAGTGCCAAAGCGAGCGTATAAAGAAGGTTGATGATCGGACTCAGCAAAAGCGAGTTCACCCGGATCATCGCAGTCCGAGTCTGGTAATATTCTTCATTCGTATGCTCAAACTCGGCATTCATCCGCTGTTCTTGCCGGAACTGCTGGATGATCTGGATCCCGCTGATCGACTCATTGAGCTTCGTATTCATCTGGCTCAAGCGTTCGCGCATCTGCCGGTAGATCCGCGAGCTGTATTTTTGATAATACCAGATCACAAAAACCAAGATCGGCAGAAAAAGCAGCAGGCAGACTGCGATCTTCCAATCGATCATGAACATCGCAATAAAAGAAGAGATCACGGCGAGCATTCCCGTCAAAACCGTCAGAAATACATACCAAAATTCAAACAGCGTCTCCGTATCATTCGTGACCCGCGAAACGATCGAGCCAGCCGGGGTCTGATCGAAATAGCGCATTCCGAGCGTATGAAGATATTTGAACAAATGGACGCGGACCGACTGCAGCGTTAAGAGCGATGCATTCGAATACCAGTATGCCTGTAAAAACCAGACCACGCTTTTGAATAAGACCCCAGCAAAATACAACGCCCCGAAACCAAATAAAATATCCCAGTTCGCTAATCCTTTCGTCAAATAGCGGTCCATGAACAGCTGGATGATCTTCGGCAGAAAAACATTGATCGTCGCCAGTGCGAGCGCAAAAACGATCGCTCCAGTGAAATACTTGCGAAAAGGTTTGGCGAACTGAAAGATCCGCTGGATGATCCGTGCCTGTTCTTTGATCGGGATCGCCTTATGCCAAATCGACTCATTCTTTTCCATCATCCAGCTCCTCTCCAAGTTTTCGCTCCAGCTGCTGTTTGCGGAACATCTGCGCATACCAGCCGTTTTTCGCCAAAAGCTCTGCATGTGTCCCGCGTTCAGCCACGCGTCCCTGCTCCATGACCAGAATTTCTTTGGCATGCATCACACTGGACAACCGGTGGGCGCAGATGATCATTGCTTGATTTTGGTGGAGCGCCTTCAAATTTTGCAAAATCTCTTCTTCCGTTTCGGCATCGACCGCCGAAAGCGCATCATCCAAGATCAACAGATCCGGATGGACCGCTAAAGCGCGGGCGATCGACAGCCGCTGTTTCTGGCCGCCCGAAAGCGAGACCCCGCGTTCGCCGACCATCGTTTCATATTGTTCCGGGAAACGCTCGATGTCTTCAGCGACATCGGCGATCGCCGCCGCTTCTTTAACTTTTTCAAAAGGAAGCTGCGGATTCGAAAAACGGATATTATCCGCCACACTCATCGAAAACAAAAAATAATCCTGCGGCACATAGCCGACATGCGAAAAATACGAATCAAGCGTATAGTCGCGGATATCATGGCCCGCATAGTCGATCTCGCCTTCATATTGATCGTATTCGCGCATCAGCAGTTTCAAGATCGTCGTTTTGCCAGAACCAGTCCGGCCCACGATCCCCAGCGTCTCTCCCGGAGCAAGTGAAAAATCGACTGCTTGAAGCTGAAACGCGCTGCCGTCTTCTGCCGGATAAGTGAATTCTTTGACGTGATACTTCATTTTTCCCGGCACCAAATCGCGGACGGCTTCTTGCGGCTGGAAGCGTTCGCTCTTTTCCCCTAACAGAAAATGAACCCGCTCATAACTTGCGCTGCCGCGCTCCAGTACATTGAACAAACGGCCGATCGCAAACATCGGCCAAACGAGCATCCCGATATATGAAATGAACGTCACAAGCTGACCGATCGTGATCGTTTGGTTGATCACCAGCCGCCCGCCGTAAATGATCGTCAACACATACGCCAAGCCGATCACAACGGTAATAACTGGATCAAATAAAGCGTCCAGAAAATTGACTTTTTGATTTTTTTTGATCGTCTGTTCGATTTTTTGTTCAAAGTCTGCGATATCTTCTTTTTCCTGACCGAATGCTTTGATGACTTTGATGCCGGTGATGCTCTCCTGTGTTTTGTCATTGATCATCGAAAACGCCGCTTGCGCGTTACTGAATGCATCATGCAGTTTCGCCCCCAGCAGTTTCGAAAACAGCGCCAAAAGCGGCAGCGGCAAAAGCGCTAAAAGCGTCAGGCGCCAATTGACCGCGAAGATCATCGCAACCAGTGTCGTTCCGCCGGTCAGCAGCGAATCGGCAAAGGTCAGAATCCCGGCACCTGCGACGTTTTGGATCGCCGTCAAGTCATTCGTTGCATGTGCCATCAAATCACCCGTCCGGTGCTTTTGATAAAAGATCGTATCCATCTTCATGAAATGATGGAACAAGCGCTGCCGCAGGATTTTTTCAAGTTTAGCGGCGCCGCCCCAAATACGCCGACGCCAAATATAGCGGAAGGCATATTGCAAGAGGGCCGTTGCGATCAAAAGTGCGCCCCACCGCAAAACGACTGAAAAATTCATTTCTTTTTGATGGATCTCATCGATCACGATCCCGATCACTTTGGGCGGAATGACTTGCAAGAGCGCCACCGCAAAAAGAGCGGCGATCCCGACCAGATAACGTTTTTTCTCCTGAGCGAAGAACCAGCCCAGTTGTTTAAAAATCTGCATAAGCTCCCCCTTTCGATTTTTGCAAAAAAAAGAACGAGCTGAGGTCAGCTCGTAAAGATTTGCGGTTACTTGCTTTGATATTTGATTTGCTGCATCATTTGACGGATCTTTTTCTCAGAAGGCTTCTGCCCCATCGAAAGCATCATCATCCGCAGCATATCCTCATTGACTGGAGGATTCTTTTTCAAATAATCTTGCATATATTTACGTGCCAGAAAGAAGCCGCCGACAGCCCCGATCAGCAATCCGATTAAAATGAATAGAACGATCATTCCTACGCTCATCTTGTCCACTCCCTTCATATGCTCTCATCTTTTCATTTTACTAAACTTTTACCAAAATGGAAAGCACTAATGTTTTCCGGGTTTTATTTGTGAATTTTCGATTACAAATCGCTTTCGATCTTATCAACGGGTGTCTTTCAAACTTTTTTTTGATATAATACATAAGATCTTGAAATTTAAAAACAAATCTGAGGTGAGTTGTGTGAGCGAGCAGAATTCTCGTGCACCAATAAATAATACAAGAAAAAATAAAAACCGCAAAAAAAAGTCAGGCGGATCCGGCACGGGCAGCGGTCTGAAACAATTGCTGCGCTTCGATCTTTTCTTTTCCGTTGCAAAGGGATTGATCCTGCTGGGGATCGCTCTTTTGCTGCTCTTAGGCTCGCTGGGCCTCGGGATCGGCGTCGGCTACTTTGCTTCGCTGATCAAAGACACACCGGTCCCTTCCAAAACAGAACTTGCAAAGGAAATCAACAACTTGACGCAAGTTTCGACTTTGCGGTATTCGAACGGCCAGACGATCGCTTCGATCCAGTCCGACCTTGTCCGCACGGCGGTCAAAAGTGCGAAGATCTCACCCTATTTGAAAAGTGCAGTCATCAGTACCGAAGATGAAAACTTCGCACAGCACAACGGGATCGTACCAAAAGCCTTGTTCCGCGGTGTTTTGTCCGATGTTGCCAATGTCGGTTCAAGTTCCGGCGGTTCGACTTTGACCCAGCAGCTCGTCAAGCAGCAGATCCTCTCTAATGAAACGACTTACAAGCGAAAAGCCAATGAGATCCTGCTCGCGATGCGTGTCGACAAATATTTTTCCAAAGATGAGATCATCACCGCGTATTTGAATATCTCACCGTTCGGCCGCAACAACAAAGGCGAAAATATCGCCGGCGTCGAAGAAGCGGCTCAAGGACTGTTTGGGGTTTCTGCGAGCGACTTGTCGCTGGCCCAAGCGGCGTATATCGCCGGCTTGCCGCAAAGTCCGATCACCTACTCACCATACACCAACAGCGGCAGCTTGAAATCGGATTTGGAGCCCGGTCTTAAGCGCAAAGACTATGTGCTTTTCAGCATGTACCGCAATAACGCGATCTCCAAAGCCGAATATGACGAGGCGAAAAAAGTCGACCTGAAAGCGCAATTTAAATCGCAAGAGAAGAAGATCGTCGAAGAAAAAGGCTATTTGTACTATTATATCCGCCAAGAAGCGATCAACGTCTTGATGGAACAGCTTGCGACCAACGACAAAGTCGATCCGCAAGAGCTCTCCAAAAGCACTGATCTTTACAACCGCTACTATAATATGGCTGAACGCGACTTGAGTACTAAAGGCTACACCGTGACCTCAACGATCGATGAGACAGTTTTCAACTCGATGCAGACGGCCGTTGAACAATACGGCAGCTCGCTCGATGAAGGAAATGGTTCTGAGATCCAAAGCGGGAATGTTTTGATGAATAATAAGACTGGCCAGATCTACGGCTTTATCGCTGGCCGCGACTTCGCAAAATCGCAAAACAACCACGCCTTTTACACCGGCCGGCCGGCTGGCTCAACAATGAAACCGGTCTTGACTTATGCACCGGCGATCGAAAACGGGATCATCGGCTCACAAAGCATGATCGCTGACTTTGAAACGAAATACAAAGAGACCGGCACTGAGATCAAAAATGCCGGCCAAAATCCATCGGACAAATTCGTTTCGGCCACGAGCGCGCTGGAGCAGTCCTTGAATACTTGCGCATACCACCTTCATCAAGCCGTCTTGAATAAAGTTGATCCGGCAAAATATATGGATAAAATGGGGTACGACGTCAAAGATTCCGAATACCGCACAGAAGCAGCACCGTTCGGCCAGTTCAACGTCACCGTCTATGAACAAACGAATGGTTTTGCAACACTCGCTAATAACGGCCAGTATGTAAAAGGCTATTCGATCGAATCGATCAAAGACTCCGACGGCGATGTGATCTACCAGCACAAATCCACGCCCGTCTCAGTTTATTCGAAAGCGACCGCTTCGATCATGCAGGAAATGATGCGCAAAGTATTGACCGAAGGAACCGGGACGACCGCCTTGAACAGCTTGGGCTACGGGCTGAGCCAAGCCGATTGGGTCGGCAAGACCGGGACTTCAGAAGACAATCGCGACTTCTGGTTCATCGCCTCGACGCCCGAGCTGACCTTCAGTTCCTGGATCGGCTATGACGACAATACTCAAATGAGCGATCAAGGCTCCTATTCGAATCAATCTTACTGGGCAAATATTTTGAATACCGTCTATCTTTCTTCGCCCGATCTGTTCGATCTTTCGAGCAAATTCAAACTCGACAGCAGCGTGATCAAAGATCAAGTTTCTTCTTTCACCGGCACGAAGACCGGCAGCATCACGCATGATGGTAAGAAATACAGTGCTTCTGGAAACGAAGTCACTTCCTATTACGCAACCGGCGGCGCACCCGACCTCAAATATGACTTTGGGATCGGCGGGAGCGACAAAAATTACGAGACTGCTTGGAAGAACCAATATAATACCAGCAGCTCCTCCAGCAATTCGAACCGCAGCAACAGCAATAACAGCAACTCGAATACGAACAATAATGATTCGACTAGCGGGAACACCAACGGAACCTATAATAACAACTCCGGAAACTACAATAATTATGGAAATTACAACAACAATTACGGCTACAATAACAATTATGGCTATAACACGAATAACGGCAACAATACCAATGGAAACAATAATACAACCGGTAATTACAACTCGCAAAACTGATCACTGAAACGGTAAAAAGTGCTCAGCTTCAAGACATGATCCGAAGAAGCTGCTTTAAGAACACCATTGATTCGGCAAAAGGCTCCGTGACAAAACGTAAGTCACGGAGCCTTGCTTTTTTCTCTTTCTTCTGCCGCTTGAAACATGTTATGATAAGCATGCATCAAACAGATTAGGAGATGAAACTTTTGGAAAGTTGGATCTTTTTAGCAGTGATCCTTTTGATCGCTGCCTTGGGAAAAAATGAGAGCCTGTTGATCGCGTCCGGCGTGATCATGGCTTTGAAATTACTCTGGCATTTTCTGCCGCAAATCGAGAAATTCTTTGAACTGCTTTCGGCTAAAGGGATCAATTGGGGCGTCACTTTGATCTCGATCACGATCCTTGTCCCGATCGCCACCGGCCGGATCGGACTTAAGGATTTGGTCAATGCCTTCCGTTCGCCGATCGGCTGGATCGCGATCATCTGCGGGATTTTTGTTGCGGTGCTTTCGGCGCGCGGAGTCAATTTGATCGCGCAAAGCCCTGAAGTGACCGTCGCACTTGTCTTGGGCACGATCATCGGTGTCGTGGTCTTGAAAGGTGTCGCTGCCGGTCCGGTGATCGCCGCCGGCATGACGTATTTCTTGTTCAGCTGTTTTCAGTTTTTCTTTAAATGATCAAAAATGGAGCGCAGCATTTCGCTGCACTCCATTTTTTTGAATAAACGGTGTTAAAAGTCCCGCTGATCAGGATCTTTCGCGCTGCCTGCGCAGCCTTTCAAGCCGTCGATCGTTTTCATATCATCCGGCTCGATCGCAAAGTCGAACAACTGGATATTTTCGCGGATCCGGTCGCGGTGAACTGATTTCGGCAGCGGCAAAAAACCGTGCTGGAGCGACCAGCGCAAGACGAGCTGGGCGACGCTCCGCTGATATTTTTCCGCCAATTCTTTCAATTCCGGCACTTGGAAGATCTTGCCGGTGCCAAGCGGACTGTAGGCTTCAACTAAAATGTCGAGCGAATTGCAGTAGTCAACTGTATCAGGCTCCATGTCGCTGGGATTGATGAAAAGCTGATCGACCATCGGATTGATGTCCGCGGTTTTCGCCAATGCTTCCAAATGATGCGGCCGGAAATTGCTGACGCCGATCGCCCGCACTTTTTTCGCACGATACAGCTCTTCCATCGCGCGCCACGTTTCGGCGTTCGTTTCTTCCCAGCGGTCGCGCAGCGCCTTCGGATTCGGCCAGTGGATCAAAAACAAATCGACATAATCAGTTTTCAGTTTATCCAGCGACTCGTCAAAGCTGTCCATCACACCTTTGTAGCTGTGGTGGTCATTCCAGAGTTTCGTCGTCAAAAAGATCTCGCTGCGCTCGACTTCGCTTTCCTGGATCGCTTGCCCGACGCTTTCTTCATTGCCGTAGATCTGCGCGGTATCGATATGGCGGTAACCGGCCTCAAGTGCATCTTTCACCGCTTGGACTGCGACTTTGCCATCGGGCGTCTGCCAAGTCCCGAAACCGACTTTGGGGATCTCGACACCATTTGAGAGCACATACGTTGGTACGATTGTTTCCATCATAAATCCCTCCTTGCTTCTATTCTACCTGAACGAGCGGAAAAGAAAAAACATTTACTTTGCTTGATATCTTCACTATAATTAAACAAACTACGAGAAAAGCAGGTGAACAATTGGCTGATTATCAAATGGAGCGGGCGATCGGCAAATATTTTCGGGCAAAATCCGACCGCTATGTCGATTCGATCCGTATTTTTGGCATGCCGTTTACTTATAAAGTGATCGAAGGCATTCCAGAAGTCGGCACGATGCTCGAAGTAGTTTCGTATGACTCGCAATTTTTGCACGTCCGTGTCAATAATGAACTTTTTGAAAATGGAGGAGATTATATTGTCAATCATTAGTATTGTTTTGCTTATTCTTTTGCTCATTTTAGTGATCTTTTTGCTGACACAATGCATCATCATCGTCCAGCAGGGGGATGTCAAAGTGGTTGAAAGTTTTGGGCGCTACGTCCGCACGCTTGATCCTGGCCTTCACTTTTTGATCCCGATCCTGTATACAGTCCGGGCGAAAGTTTCGCTGAAACAGATCCCGCTTGAGATCCCGCCGCAAAGCGTGATCACCCGCGATAATGTGATCGTCAAGATCGACGAAGCGATCAAATATCATGTCACTGATGCGCGCGCCTTCGTTTACGATAATGAAGACAGCGTGACCTCAATGATCCAAGACTGCCAAAGCAATCTGCGCGGGATCATCGGCAAAATGGATCTGAACGAAGTTTTGAACGGGACAGAAGAAATCAATACTTTCTTGTATGAAAGTGTCAAAGACATCACCGCCGGCTATGGTCTTTCGATCGACCGGATCAATATCGGCGAGATCTCGGTTTCTGATGAGATCGTCAACTCGATGAATAAACTGATCACTGCCAGCCGCGATAAAGAGTCGCAGATCACGATCTCCGAAGGGAAAAAGCAGTCGGTGATCTTGGAATCTGAAGCAAAGGCCTCTGAAATGGAGATCGATGCCAAAGCGCGCGCGCAGCAAACACAGATCGATGCCGATGCACGGGCAAAAAGAACGCAGATCGATGCGCAAGCCGAAGCTGAAAAAATCGCGACTTTGACCGAAGCTGAAAAGAAACGGATCTTGGCACTCAACGCCGCGATCAAAGACAGCGGTTTGAACGAAGAAGTCTTGCGCTATCTTGGGATCCAAGCTTTTAAAGACGTTGTGAAAAGCCCGGCGAACACCGTGATCCTGCCCAGCAATCTGACCGAATTGGGCAATATCCCGGTCGTCAAAGAGTTGTGGGACAAAACGAAAACCAGCAAAGACTAAAAAGAAGGAATCTCTTTGAAAAATAAATCATTCCTGTTCATACTGATCGGCGGCCTGCTTCTTATGGCCGCCTTGCTGTTGCCGCGCGTCTACTCGCTGTATTCTGAACCGGTCGTACGAATCACGGACCTTTCCGTCAAAAAGATCGATGCACAGTCTGCTGCTGATCCGCAGTACCGGCAAACGATCACGGCAATCCTGCTGAACGGCCGTCAAAAAGGGGAAAAAGTCTCTTTTTCAAATGATTATTATCCTTCGGCCGCGATGAGCGAAGAACTGCGGCTGCATGAGAAAATCTTTGTTAAAAATATCAAAAAAGAAAAAGGACGCTTGACGGCGGAATTTTCCGGCATCAAACGTGACAGCTATGTTTTCTTCGCTCTCGCACTGTTTTTGTTTTTCACTTTGTTGATCGGTCAAAAAGTCGGTGTCCTGTCGCTTGCGAGTCTCGTCTTCAATATCGCGCTCTTGCTGCTTCTTTTGCAGGGGTACCGGCTCTCCAAACATTTTCCGCTCTTGTTTTTCATCAGTCTCGGCTGTCTCTTTTTCGCTGCTGGAACGCTTTTGATCATGTTCGGCAATCGAAAAAAAACGTGGGTCGCGATCATCAGTACGGTCGCCAGCACCTTTTGCGCTCTTGTGATCGGCTATTTAGCGATGAAGCTGACCAATGAACGCGGAATGCGTTATGAAGAGATGAACTTCATCACGCGTCCGTACCGCCAGATCTTCTTGTCTTCCCTTCTGATCGGTGCGCTCGGTGCGGTAATGGATGTTGCGATCACGATCGTGACTGGTGTCGGTGAACTGCTCGAGCAGCATCCCGAAATCGAGCGCCGCAAATTGTGGCGTTCAGGCAAAAATATTGGCACCGATATCATGGGCACGATGAGCAATGTCCTCCTCTTTACTTACTTGAGCGGCTCTTTGACTTCGCTCATCTTATATATGCAAAACGGCTGGGCCTTCGGTGAAACGCTCGACGTCAATCTCTCGCTCGAGCTGATCCGCGCACTTTGCGGCAGTCTGGGGATCGTTCTTGCGATTCCGATCACGTTGTTTTTGAGCATTCGGCTCTTGATGAAAAGAGGGAGCGCATGAGTACTTTTCTGGCTTTGAGCTTGATTCTTTTGGCTGCGATGGCTTTGATCGGCGGGCGCAAAGGGATCACTTCATTTGCGGCTTTTTTCTTCAATATTTTTCTCTTCTTAGTGATCTTAGTTCTGCTCAATAAAAACTTTCCATTATGGTTGGCAGTCTTTCCCGGCTGCCTCTTGATCGCCGCGATCAACTTGTTTTTCGTCAATGAATACAATTTGAAAACCAAGACAGCTTTTGTTTCGACGATCGCCACGCTCGTCTTGGTGATCGGCTTGATCTATCTTTTAAGTGCCCATGCCCATATCCAAGGCTTCGGCGCTGAAGAAACTGAAGAGCTCGGAGCTTTTCAGATGAATATCGGGATCTCTTTTCAGAAGATCATCCGCGCCAGCTTGATTTTGAGCATGATGGGCGCGATCACTGACTCGGCAATGGCGATCGCTTCGACTTTAGCGGAAGTCCATCTCCATGATCCGGCAATGTCCCAGCAAGGACTGTTTCTTTCCGGGATGCGGATGGCACGCGACATTTTAGGCACGACCGTCAATACGCTTTTTTTCGCTTTCGTCGGCAGCTATTTGGGGCTGATCATCTGGTTCGGCGATTTGGCGTATTCGGCCAGTGCGATCGTCAATTCGAAAATTTTTGCAGAAGAAATGCTTACAGCGGCAACGACCGGGATCGGGGCGATCGTGATCTTGCCGGTGACTGCGCTGATCTGCAGCTGGGCGTATTCGCGGCCGAGCATAAAAAATCCGCCAAAAAAGGAGTAGCTGCAGCTACTCCTTTTTTGGCGGTACTTCAACAAGCGAGCCGACTGTTGCGCCTGCCGGCAAAACCAAGATCCCGCGCTTTTGCGGCGCGTTCGGCATCTGCAGCTCACGCGCTGAACAGATCATCCCGCTGCTTTCGACACCGCGCAGTTTTCCCGGCCAGATCATCGTGCCGTCCGGCATCATCGCGCCCGGTTTGGCGACAACGACTTTTTGACCGGCAGCGATATTCGGGGCTCCGCAGACGATCTGCAGCAATTCCTCATGATCGACTTCCGTCTCGGTCACTTTCAAATGGTCCGAATCGGGATGATCGACACACGTTTTGACATCCCCGACCACAAAATGAGCCTCTTCTTCTTTCGGCAGTCGATCGTCAAAACCGGCATCTGTGATCAGATCATTCAATTGTGCGATCTCTTGGAGGTCGAAGTGGATCTGCCCACGCCCTGTGATCGGCAGCACTTGCGAAATATGGAAAATATTCCAGCCGAGCACTTGTTTCCCTTCGGTGATCCGGACGATATTTCCGCGCCGCTCTGCGTGGATCGCTTTTTTTTCCTGCATCGGTGCTAAAACGATCAAAAGAGTATCGCCGATCGCCGGCCGATTATAGCTGAATATCATTAAATAAGTCTCCTCCTTCAAAAGCTTGCTTGTCTATTGTAACAAATTTTTGCGGACGCGCCTAATGGAAAATCTGCTGTTATTGATGGCTTTGCAGTGAAAATTCCCAGAAAAGGCAGTTTCGTTGACGGAAATGCCTATTCGTTCCATAGTGGAACTAGCAAAAGCTAGAGGAGAGGATCGAATGAAAATTATCGTGATCGGTGCGACCGGAATGGCCGGCTCGCAAGTCGCAAAAGAGGCGCTGAAACGCGGACACACTGTTGTGGCGATCGCCCGCTCAGCAGAGAAGCTGAAAGCACTCTTTCCGCCGCAAAAGCAGCTGACACTGCTGGCAAAGGATGTTTTCCAACTGACAAAAGATGATTTTGGAACGCCGGACGTGATCGTGGATTGTTTTGCGACAGCTCCTGAAAAAGCCTATCTGCATGTCGATTTAGCCGCAAAGCTCGTCGCGATGTACCGCGAAACGGAAAAACCGCGGCTCATCTTTATCTTAGGCGCCGGCAGTTTGCAGACCGGCCGCGACTTGCACTTGTTCGTTGAGGACTTGCGCAAAATGCTCGGCACATCCCCCGTCGTTCAAGTGCCTGAAAACCAGTTGAAAGAATTGAAATTTTTGGAAAATGTCGACGATGTCAATTGGGTCGGGATCTCCCCTTCAGCTGATTTTCATGCCGGTCCGGCAACGGCTTATCTTTTAGGAAGCGATGAACTGCTGAAAAATGCGGAAGGGAAATCTGAAACAACTTCCGGCACGATGGCACAAGTCATTTTAAATGAGATCGAGGACCCGCAGCATCACCAAGAACGTTTTACCGTCTGTGACAAATGATTTTTTTGGATAAAAGAGGCTGGGACAAAAGTCATGTCCCAGCCTCTTTTCCGAATAAACGGTGTTTCAAAAGCAGCTTCTTCGGAAATAAGCTGAAAAATCTCAAAAATATAAGAAACTATTTTCGGATTTTTCTTCTTATTTCTCGAAGCTGGACACTTTTGTCCCAACCTCTTTTTCAATCAACGGTGTTCTAACAGCTGCTTCTTCAAAAACTGCATCCTTTTGTCACAGCCGCCGCTTCGCCTTTATTTCTTTTTTTCGTCAGGATAGCAGATCAATACGTCGCACGGTGCGTTGCGGATGATATAGCTGGCAACGGACCCCATCATGAAGCGTTCGACTGCATTCAAGCCGGATTGGCCGACCATGATCAGATCGATCCGATATTTTTCCGGCAGTTCATGACACATCACTTCTTTAGCTGAGCCGTAAGTGAGAACTGCTTCGATATTGTCGTAATTCACGCTTTCCGCATATTCTTTGCACTGCTTCAAAAGCGACTTGCCGTTATCCGATTCGTTTTCAAGCAGGTTGTCGTTGACCGGTGAATATCCCCATAACCCGTATACTTGATTTTCAATCACGTGGGCAACGATCACGCGTGCATTGTTTCGTCTTGCGACTTCGATTGCTTTTTTAAAGGCATCGTTTGCTTGTTCGCTGCCGTCGATCCCTACCAGGATTTTTGCATACTCTTGTGAATTGTCCATGAAATCGTCCTCCTTTAATTTCCGATCGATTGAATAAAGCTTACCACTTCTTCTTTTGTTTTGCGATCTTTATTGACGAAACGCGCGACTTCTTTCCCGCCAATACAGGCAACAAAGCTTGGGATCCCCATGATCTGCCACTTTCCTGCCAGATCGATAAACTTGTCGCGGTCCAGCTCGACAAATTGCCACGCGGGAAATTGCGCCTCGATCGCCGGCATGGCTGGTTTGATATAACGGCAGTCGCCGCACCAGTCCGCCGTGAAAAAAAGGATCTTCTTGCCGTGTCTGATCGATTCTTCTGCTTCTTCGTTATTTTTTGGAACAATCATGATTCGCCTGCTTTCTTATTTTTGTTCAAGGATCGTATCGACAGTCGAACGATCCAAAGCGCGGATCACTTGGACCAGCATCTCGCGCGCAGCTTCATAGTCGCGGATGCTGAACATCGTTTGATGAGTATGGATATAGCGCCCGGCGACACCGATCACGGCTGATGGGATCCCGGAAAGCATCGTATGGACAGCTGAAGCATCGGTATTCCCTTTCGAAACAAAGTATTGATAAGGAATATGATGCGTCTCGGCAGTATCCAGCAAAAACTCGCGCATGCTTTTGGACAGGAGCATCCCCGGATCCATGATCCGCAGCAGAAAACCTTCGCCCAAATGACCAAACGTCTTCGCTGTTCCGTAAAGATCATCTGCGGCTGAACAGTCGACGGCAAAGAACAAGTCCGGCTGAAATTCATGGGCGGAGGTGCGGCTGCCGCGCAGTCCGACTTCTTCTTGGACATTCGCACCGGCGATCAGCGTATTCGGCAGTTTGCTCTCTTTCAGCTCAGCGAGCGCTTCGATGATCGCGGTGCAGCCGAAGCGGTCATCCCAAGCTTTGCTGATGATGTTTTTGCCGTTGGCGGTCTTGACTGTCGCCACATCCGGAACAAGTGTGTCGCCTGGGCGGACACCGTACTGCTCAGCTTCAGTACGAGTTGAAAAGCCCGCATCGAACAACACTTCATTGACGGCTTTGAGCGTCGGCGCGCCGGTCAAAAGATGCGGCGGGATCGATGACGAGACGGCTGGATAATCGCCAGCTTTGGTTTTTAAAATAAAGCGCTGCGCGGAAACGACCAGCGGGTTCCAACCGCCTAGCGGTTCGACCGCTAAAAGTCCGTTGGCATTGATCCGCACGACCATAAAACCGACTTCATCGAGATGTGCAGCGACCATGATCCGCGGTGCAGCGGGCTCCGGATTTTTCCGCACGCCGAATACCCCGCCAAGACGCCCGCGGATGACTTCATCGACGGACGGCGCGATCTGCGAAGCAAAATAATTCGCGACTTCATTTTCTGCGCCGCTGGTGCCCGCGAGCTCCGTCAATTTTTTGATCTGTTGAAATGTTTTTTCTTCCATAATGACCTGCCTCTCTTCACTCTTCTCTTTTTATTATAGCGTAATCCGGCAAGATTGGGGAAACTGCTTGTTTTTTTGCAAGTATGGTAAAATAAAGAAAAACGAGCGAGGTGTCGTTATGAAATCAAATTCATCTATTGTTCCCTTTGCTTTCGGGGTATTGCTCGGCGCAGCCGCGGCTGCAGCGGGGATCCGCTATTTAGAGCAGTCGCAATATGTCCCGCCCAAAGAAGTTTTGGCGCGCATCATGAAGCGTTCGCGCGAAGAGGGCCAAACCCAAGACGGCTGGATCATGGACAAGCCTTTGCCGCACAGCATCGATTCCGTGCCGATGATGCTCTACAAGGGCGGCTTGACCCGCTATGAAAACGGCAAGCCGCTTCAGTTCCGTTTTGTCGCCGATGCCAAGTCTGGGGCGCTGCTGCGCTTCGATCCAGTTGAAAATTGATTTTCCGATCAAAAAAGCTCTGCAAAAAATCGCTTGGATTTTTTGCAGAGCTTTTTTATTTTTAAATCTCAACGAGCGGTGTCGCTTCATTCGGGTCCGTGTCGTAGATAAAGACATCTTCACCAACGTGGATGTCGAGCGCATTCAATGTATCGGTCATCGTCATCCGCGCCAATTCTTTCAAATTATTTTCTTGGCTCAAATGGCCGAGAAAGATCTTTTTCGTATGGCGGTCCATCACTTCGCTCATCACGATCGCGCTGTCTTCATTCGAAAGATGTCCGCGGTCGCCCAAGATCCTTTGTTTCAAGCTCCACGGGTATTTTCCCATGCGCAGCATGCCGAGATCATGGTTGCTTTCGATCAAATAACCGTCCGCCCCTTGAATGATCCCTTTCGTTTTATCTGAACAGTAGCCGGTATCGGTCATCACAACGAACGAATGATCGTGATGATTGATCCGGTAAAATTGTGCTGCGGCTGCGTCATGTGAGACCCCGAAACTTTCGACATCCAAATCGCCGAATGTCTTCGTTTTGCCCATTTCAAAATCGAAACATTGATCAAGCGGGATCTTGCCGACGATCGACTGCATATTTTCCCAAGTCGCACGATTCGCATAAACCGGCAAATGATATTTGCGCGCCAAAACGCCGACGCCTTTCGTATGATCACGGTGTTCATGTGTGATCAAGACCCCATCCAAGTCTTCCGGCGCGCGGCCGATTTTTTCCATGAGGGATTTGATTTTCTTTCCGCTCAAGCCGGCATCGATCAGCAAACGCTCTTTTTCTGATTCGATATACAGCGCGTTTCCGGTACTTCCGCTGGCGAGTACGCTGATTTTAAGTGCATCTTGCAACATTCGATCGTCCTTTCTATGTAAGAAGCCGGCCGAAAAACCGGCAGTGCTTCGTCAAACACTTTACAAACTCTATTATAAACAAATTTTTGAAAATGTCTCAATCTTCGATTTTCGGCACGGTACTTTGGGTGATCACGGAGTTGCTGATCGCATTGACCATTTCCGTCGTATTGACGCCGCTCGCTTCGACTTCGACGCTCCAGACCGGCACGTAGACATTGCGTTCGCGAACTTTCAAGATCCTGGAATATCCGAGATTTCGCTGCGTGATCTTTGCATTGAGCGGCAGCCGATTATTTAAATACAGCGTCGTGATCGCCTGCTCTTCTGAGATCAGCGCCTGTTTTTCGCGCAGCGGCTGAACATCGCTCAAACGCTGCATTTGATAGCTGCTGGCACTCAAGCGCCCGTCATTCTCTTTCAGCTGCAGCGTCAATGAGGCAGTATCATCAAAAAACGGAATCCCCTCGTAACTTTGCGCGCACGTGATCACCGGGTTCGTTTTGCCGAAACTGGAACGCGCCGCCAAATAGCGGTAATTTCTGGCAAACGGGATATCTTTGCCTTTCAGGAGCGCCGCAGCTTCTTTTGCGGCTTTTTTCTGATCAAAAAACGTTTCGCGGCTCAGTTTGCCGCTCAGCATATGATTTTGATCAGCGACCAGCGACGGGATAACCGCCGCATTTAATTTCGGCAGCTCTTTGGCTAAACTTTCAGAAAAATCATCTTGCACGCCCGACAGATAATATCCAGTCGATTTTTCATCAGAAAATTTTCCTTTGTACGAAATATGATCTTTTTCAAGGCGCGCTTTGATATTTTGAGCCTGTGAAGAGCTGCTGTTCAATTTCACCGTCTCCGCCATTCCCTCGCTGTATACACTTAACAGAAAAAGGTCCAAAAGCAGAAAAACCAGAAAAAAGATGCGCTCGATCCGCTTCATATCCATTACGCATCAGCTCCTTTGCTTTGCTGTTCAAGGAGCTCAGCGACACGGGTCCAGTGATTTTGATACAGCACGTACCATTCCGGTACTAAATCGACGACTTGCGAAGTTTCTTCCAGACTTTGCCACGTATAGCCGATCTGGATCTGCTGGATCGCATCGGTTTTGATCCCGACCTCCGCCAGCTGATCTTTCAATTTTTGCGTGTTGACAAGCGTCACTTTTTCATCGGAGGGGATCGGGATATAGACACTATCGACATTTGTATCGATCTTGACTTGGCCGCTGTGTTCCGAATTAAAGGTAAACGCCCCTTTGTTCAAGTCGCTGAAGATCGGATAAGCTTCAATATAATGGACATATTTGATCACTTTGCCGTGATGGCTGAAAAAGTTCAGATTGCCGGTGGAGCTTGGCATCCGTTTCAAATATTCAAAACTGCTGTCGTAAATATTTTTGCTGCTGATATTATCGAGCATCGCCCCTTGATAAGTGACTTGGCCCGTCTGGTCATTGATTTTCAGATTGTTGCCGCCTTTATCCGTATAAGCAGTCACGTGGTTTTCCGCTTCATTGATAAAAAGATCGCTGTTTTTGTTAAAGAAAACTTGCGTGAATGCTGTAAAGGGCTGCGTCGCCAAAATATAGCTGTATTTTTTGAGCTGGATGTCATTTGTGAGCAGATAGTATTTAGGATCGTTCGGGTCAAGCGTCACTTCCAAATAGCCGCTGATGTCTTCGCTCATCACTTTTTCCAGATCAGCCGTCCGCAGCTTGACATCCGTGACGTAGGCGCTGGAAGCACCGTAGCTGTAGAAATAGAGCTTCTTTTTCTCTAAATCCAGCAAGATCCGCTCAAACGAATAGCTTTCTTCGCTTAATCCATCGGTCTTCAAATGATAGATATCGGCAAATTCTTTCAGTGAAAAAGCATCGATATAGAGCAGTTCGACCGCTTCTTTGCGCTCAGAAAGCTCGATAAACTTTTCTTTGGAAAAACTGATTTTTTTCAAGCGGTCGCTGTCCATCTTCAAAAGAGCGGTCTTCATCGCATTCAAATCGACATCGGTATTCGTAAAATATGTTTTCTCTTTATGATGGTAGACCATTTTCGAAGCTAAGAAGACATCAGCTGCCGCTTTGTTCGTGTTCGTCGTGTCACTATTGGCCGTTTGGACAGTTGCATCTTTTGTGGCTGGGCTCAGCCAGATCTTGTAAGAGAGGAAAAGGCTGAGCAAGATCAAGAGCACCAAACCGATCCTCACCAGATATCCGCTGCTTTTTTTGATCATGACCACCAATCCTCCTCAAACGGCTGATAAGGAAGGGAGATATAGAACGTCGAGCCTTTGCCTTCACGGCTTTTCACCCATATTTTCCCGCCATGCGCTTCGATCACTTCTTTAGAGATCGCAAGCCCCAGTCCCGTTCCTCCTTGAGCACGCGAGCGGGCTTTGTCGACACGGTAGAAACGGTCGAAAACTTTCCCCAGATCTTTTTTAGGGATCCCGAGACCTTGATCGCTGATGCTCAAAAGGACATTATTATGCGTTTCGATCAAACGGCAGGTGATCACCCCGCCATCCGGTGAATACTTCAGGGCATTGTTCAAAATATTGTCCAAAACTTGGATCATTTTATCGGTATCGACTTCGACCCACAGATCGCGTTTGGTAAATTCACGTTTGATCGTATGGTTTTCATTTTTCTTTTTCAAGATCATATCGAAACGATTCAAGACAAAATTCACCAATTCATTGAAATTGGCATATTCAAGCTGCAGTTGGCTGCGGCCGGAGTCCATCCGCGAAAGATTCAGCAGATCATTGATCATGCGGATCATCCGGTCGGTTTCGTCGAGCGTCACGCTTAAAAATTCAGGCGCGACTTTCGGATTTTTCCAAGCCCCTTCGCTCAGCGCCTCTAAATAGCTGTACATGCTGGTGAGCGGCGTCCGCAGCTCATGCGAAACATTCGAAACGAATTCGCGGCGTTCGCGGTCGTCTTTCGCCTGCTCGGTAATGTCGTGCAGTACTGCAACAAGTCCGCTGATAAAGCCCGATTCGCGGCGGATCATCGAAAAGTTTACCCGGACGACCGTCTGCGTGCCGGCTTCGTCTTTATTGTCATTGTGAAGCAGCAGTTCTTCAGGATTTTCCAGCAATTTGCGGAACGTATAGTCTTCTTCGATATCGAGCAGTTTCAAGATCGAGCTGCCGATCGCTTCTTCATATGTCGTATCCAAAAGATTGAGCGCCATCTCATTGATGATCGTGACTTTGCCGCGGCGGTTCGTCGCGATGACCCCATCAGACATATGCGTTAAAACGGAATCCAGCCGGTTCCGTTCGGCCTCAAGCGTATCTTGGGTTTCTTCGATCCGGTCCGACAAAGCATTGAACGTCAGCGCAAGCTGCGACAATTCATCTTTGCCGTGGACCGCGACTTTTCCGGAATAGTCGCCGCGCGCGATCCGGAGCGCCTGTTCGCGCATCTCGTCGATCGGCTGAGTGATCGAGCGCGCCACGAGGACAGCGACGATCATCGCGATCGCACTGGCGATCAAAGCCGCTGTCAGAAAGATCAAAACGACATCGCTGACTTCTTGATATTTGCTCTCTAGATCGCTTTTGACATACAGCGCGCCGATGACCGTCCCGCTGGTCGCCGAATAGATCGGCTGGACATTGATCAATACCCGCCGGTCGCCATCCAGCGTTTCCCGCTGCATCAGCGTATATTCATTCATTTCCTGATAATTATTCTTTTTTCCGACATCGCTCTGCCGATTCAAATCACTCGTGGCGCGGACGATCCCGCGCTCATCGATCACGCGCGCTTCCAACGTTTCCGGCGTCGCACGTTCCATCAAGATCCGTTTGATCTCGCTGTCGATATTCGTGCGGTTGGAATCGGTCCGCTCTAGTTCCGAGCCGATCGACACCGCCCACGACTCGACTTGCGGTTTGGATTGCGCAACAAAATTGTCGATCGTATTTTGTTCGAGCTTTTGGATAAAATACGCACCGACGATTTCAATAGAAACTAAAAGAAGCAAAATAAATGAAAGAGCGATCTTGAAGCTGACCGAACGGAAAAAGTGGATCTTGTTTTTCATTGATTACTCCTGTTCGGGATTGCGCAAGTAATAGCCGACCCCGCGGCGGGTAACGAGATAAGTCGGATGGCTCGGGTTGTCCTCGATTTTTTCCCGCAATCTTCTGACGGTCACATCAACAGTCCGAACATCGCCGAAATAATCATAGCCCCAAACAGTCTGAAGCAAGTGCTCGCGTGTCATGACTTGCCCTAAATGTTTCGCCAAATAATATAAAAGTTCGAATTCGCGATGCGTCAATTCCACATTTTCGCCGAATTTCGAAACCATATAAGCATCCGGATGGATCACCAAGTCGCCGATCGCCAGTTCGCTCGGTTCCTCTTCCGCCTCTTCTTTTTGGGCTGTGTTCGTGCCGCGCCGCAAATTCGCTTTGACACGCGCGATCAATTCACGGTTGGAAAATGGTTTGGTGACATAATCGTCGGCCCCGAGTTCCAGTCCCAGTACTTTGTCGATCTCAGAATCTTTCGCCGTCACCATAATGATCGGCATGTCGTAGTTTTTCCGCACTTCGCGTGCCACTTCCAAGCCGTCGACTTTCGGCAGCATCAAATCTAAAAGAATCAAATCGGGCTCGACTTCTTTTACTTTTTCCAAAGCCTCTTCGCCGTCATAGGCGGTGAAGACTTCATATCCTTCTTTTTCAAGATTGAATTTTACTATATCGGAGATCGGCTTTTCGTCGTCTACGATCAAGATTTTTTTCATCCTGTTATTCACCTCATTCAAAATTTCCGGTCAAATCTACTGGGAAAGGTTCGCTCTAAACAGTATAACCCATTTTTCTGTCCATTTCACCTTTATTCAAAACGAAAAAAAAGCAGGGAATACTCGAAAGCATCCCTGCCGCAATATTCTTTTCGCTTTATTTTTGGAAGCGGCTGATGCCGTCCAAGTAAGTTTCTTCAAGTTCCAAGGCCGGCGTCAAAACTAAAAAGTCTGCCGCATGATCCGGTAAAAGCGAACCGCATTTGTCATCGATCCCCACCGAGCGTGCCGGTGTCAGACTGGCCATCCGGATCGCTTCGTCAGGACGTACGAGATCCCACGCCACGAGATTTTTCACCGCGTCTTTGAGTTCCAAGATCGAACCTGCCAGAGCGCTTTCGTCCTCTTTGAGGCGAGCAGCGCCGTCTTTGACGATCACCGGAAAGTCTCCCAATGTATATTCGCCGTCAGGCATATGACCGGCCCGCATACAATCCGTGATCAGCACCAAATGATCTTCACCCTTCAGCTCGATCAAGATCTCTGCCGCTTGCGGATGGACATGGTGTCCATCACAGATCAGCTCGGCATAAACTTCTTTCAAGCTCATCGCCGCACCGGCCATCCCGGGCTTCCGGTGGTTCAAGCCGCTCATCCCGTTATACGTATGCACGAAAACATCCGCTCCCGCTTCAACAGCAGCTTTCGCCTGTTCAAAGGATGCATCACTATGCCCTAAAGCAACGGTCACCCCTTCTTTATCAAGAGCGCGGATAAATGGGATCACATTGTCGCGCTCAGGCGCGATCGCGATCTTTTTGATCAAACCGTGCGCTAATTTTTGCCAATGGTCGAAGATCTCGACATCCGGATCCATAAAGTATTCCGGGTTTTGCGCGCCTTTGTGTTTTTCAGTAAAGAACGGTCCTTCAAAAAAGATCCCTTGGATCTTGGCTCCGTCTACTTCAGCGGCATGTTCCCCGATCAAGCGGCTGACTTTATTCAAACTTTCGACACTCGCGGTCAACGTCGTCGGCAGCCAAGAAGTGACGCCGCACGCTAACAATCCCTCCGCGATTTTTTTCAGTCCGTCCAGATCGGCATCCATCACATCATGCCCTAAAAGTCCGTGGATATGTGTATCAACGAGCCCCGGAGCGATCCAGCGGCCTGAATAATCTTTGATTTCTCCAGCTGGCTTCTCTTTTTGAAAGTTGCCGAACTTCCCATCCGTGATCTCTAAATATCCCGGGCCTTCGGTAAAACTTGGGAAAAAGAAATGATCTGCGTAAATATAGTAACTGCTCATGAGTTTTCCTCCCTCTTTCAAACCGGTCCATACCATTTTTCTGCTACTTTCAATCTAGCGGTTTCGCGATTTTTTGTCAATCAATTAAGATCGAAAAAAATACCCGCCAGTGGGTAGCTGGCGGGCAAAAGGAGTTAAAAAATGAAAAAGTGTTGTCTCATGAGTGGGTGGCTCACGAGAGCTAGGGTTGTTGGTTGGTATGCTTATAATATAAAAGATAAATATGAATTTTTTGTGTCTTTTGTGCTTATTTTTGCTTAAAATTTATAAAATAACTTTATGTTTATTGGCAAAAACTCTAATTCGTGAAATCACAAACTAATTTTCGTTCAGTACCAGACTTTTTCTATCTCTCAAAAAACAGCAGATTATAATTAAATAATCATATTTTTTACAAAAAAAATCTTTTTTTGATTTTGAACTGAAGTGCGGTCTTTCACAAACTCCTGCAGCGGCCGAAAATGGCCATTCCGCTTGAAAAATCACTTAAAATAACACATAGTATCGAATTTGTCTTCTCAAGAATTACTGGATTTTCAAAAAAGCCGAAAAAAAGAGGTTCTATAATATTTAGTGTTGGTGGAAAATCCTTCGGGTTTTTCTTCCAGCACTCTTTTTTATTCTTGAGGATAGAAATAGAGATATCCAAACTGATAAAATGTAGTCGACGAAAACCAACAGTCATCAGGAAAGGATATCTCCATGGATCATCATACTAGAAAACTTTTAGGTTTAACAGATAAAAATCTCTCTTTAAGCGAAAATTGGCTGACCGAACGAAAAGAAGACCGGCTGACGGTCCATGTGATTCGCGCAACGCTCAGCTATCGCCCAACTGCTTGCCGCAAATGCGGGATCAAAAACGAAGGGCAGATCATCAAGCACGGCACCCACCTGACGACGGTCCAGATCCTGCCGATCCAGTCTCAGAAAACAATCTTGGAGTTGAAGCGTTCCCGCTTTTTGTGCAAAGAATGCGGCGCGACGTTCAATGCACAGACCCCGCTCGTTCGAGAACACTGTTTTCTTTCGACCGCCTTGAAGCACCGGATCGCGCTCGATC